>CAVKHS010000064.1:0-2042 GCA_963656095.1 Paratractidigestivibacter sp. | reverse complement strand
CTAAATTATCATTTTCCGCTCTCTTCAAAGCAATGCGGTCGGTAATTGCACGGTAGGACTCGACGATCTCACATTGTCTCGCATAGGAGGGAACAGGGAGCTTTATACGGCAAAGATCGTCCCATGTAATTCCGCCTCGAACACTCCCGTCCGTCATGAACCAGCACTCACGGTCAAACTCCGGTCTACGAAACCACATCATCAAATACTCTTCATTTAAGACATCGCGGTCAATAATCTCAAACATGAAATACGCCGGAGAAACTATTGCGGGGCTGTCTTTCTCATAGAGCGCAATCGGAAGACGTTCATCGCGCCCAACGTGCATTGGGTTACAGGCAAACAATCCCTTGCTGATTAGCTTATACCGGCTCAAATCTGTGCCAATTACATTTGCGACGGAAGGCATAAACTCTTTGTCGATGCTTATGCCAAGAACAGTGCTGGTGACTTCCTCGGAGTTCCGATAATCAACAAGCTGAATATGTTTACCAAGGGGTTCATAATTCGATTTCATAGCCCAGCTCCTTAAACACAGTCAACAGGTCAGCCTTCGACTTCTCTTCTGCAACAAGCAGATCACGAAGCTCACTTTGCAGCGTCTTCATTTTCGTATCAAAGTCGATGTTCTCATCGCGGTTTACAAACTCAATGTAACGGCTCGGAACAAGGGTAAAGCCCTTTTCAGCAACCTCATCGAAGGATGCGCTGTAACAAAATTCAGGCACATTCTGATAAGTTTCTTCATAGCCTTCCTGCTGCCATGCGTGATAGACGCCCGTGACTTTTGCACGGTCTTCTTCTGTCAGTTCAATATACTTCTTTTCATAAGGGCTTCCCATTTGCCGCAAGTCCATGAAAAGGATCTCGCGCTCACGGTTACGGAAGCGTTTTACTTCACCGTTTTCTTCAACCACACGAGCCTTTTTATTCTTGTTCAGAATCCAAAGCGTAACGCTGATGTCCGTGGTGTAGAAGAGGTTTCGGGGAAGGATGATGATTGCTTCGACGAGATTGTTCTCGATGAGCTGACGTCGGATTTTTAACTCTGTACCATCGTCAGATAGTGCGCCGTTTGCAAGCAGGAAACCGGCAACACCGTTCTGAGAGAGCTTTGAAACAATGTTCAGAATCCAGCCATAGTTTGCGTTACTCGTGGGCGGAACTTCATAGCCGTCCCAGCGCGGATCATCAATCAGCTCATTATCACCACGCCATTCTTTCTGATTAAATGGCGGGTTTGCCATAATGTAATCTGCCTTGAGGTCCTTGTGCTGGTCATTGGTGAATGTGTTCGCTGCCATTTCTCCGAGGTTTGCAGAGATGCCGCGAATAGCCAGATTCATTTTGCACAGCTTGTACGTCGTGTTTGTATATTCCTGACCATAGATAGAGACCTTCTTCTTGTTGCCATGATGTGCCTCCACGAACTTCATTGACTGCACGAACATACCGCCAGAACCGCAGCATGGGTCGTAGAGAATGCCATCATACGGTTCAATCATTTCTGCAATCAAATTGACAATGCACTTCGGCGTATAGAACTCGCCCTTGCCTTTGCCTTCCGCAAGTGCAAACTTGCTCAGGAAGTATTCGTAAACCCGCCCGATAATGTCATTCTCTTTATCGCCCGTGTTGATCTTATCAATCTCGTCCAGCAGTGATGCCAGCTTTGCTGTGTCGATGTGAAGACGTGAGTAGTAGTTGTCCGGCAGTGCGCCTTTCAGTGCGGGATTTGCTTTCTCAATCGTATAGAGGGCGGTGTCGATTTTCAGCGCAATGTCATCCTGTTTCGCATTCTCCATGATGAAAGACCAACGGCTGATCTCAGGCAGGAAGAACACGTTGTCCTTCGTATAGAAGGCAACATTGTCAACAAACTTCTCACCGTATTTTTCAGAAATAGCTTTCCTTTGTGCCTCAAACTTATCGCTGGCAAACTTCAAGAAGAAGAGACTGAGAACGACGTGTTTGTATTCTGCTGGCTCAACAGAACCACGGAGTTTATCTGCGGACTTCCACAGAGCTTCCTCCATAGAAAT
>CAVKHS010000063.1:0-2111 GCA_963656095.1 Paratractidigestivibacter sp. | reverse complement strand
GATGACAAGAAGCAGTACAAGGCTGTCGTCGTGACGGGCCCGTTCGGCGCAGTCAAGGAGCAGTCCTCGGGCCTCTACGCACAGGAAATGGCCAAGAACGGCTTTGTTGCCGTCGCCTTCGATCCATCGACCACGGGGGAGAGCAGCGGCAAGCGCCGCAATATGGGCTCGCCGGAGATCTTCACGGAAGATTACAGCGCGGCAGTCGATTTCGTCAGCAACCTCAAGTTCGTCAACCCGCAGCAGATCGGTGCTATTGGCATCTGTGGTCTCTCGGGCATGGCCATTACGGCAGCGACGAATGATACGCGCATCAAGGCGGTCGCGACATCGGCTATGTACGACATGTCGGACAGCATCCGCAACCACTATAATGGGGATTACTACACGCCGGAGCAGCGTGAAATCGTCAAGCACCACCTGGCCGAGATGCGCGATGAGGAGGCAAAGACAGGCAAGTCTATTCCCGGCTCGCATGAGCTCGCCGTCGACAAGGATGGCAAGGTGATCTCGACGAAGACGATGTTCCCCGACAAGCTGCCGGCGGATGCATCGGATGTCGTGAAGGGCTTCTACGATTATTACGTCGGCCGCGCTTACCATCCGCGCGCCATCAACTCCAACACGCTGGCCTGGGATTCGACGACGCCATACGGCTTCTTCAACTTCTCGCTGATGGAGCACATCAAGGAACTCAGCCCGCGCCCGCTGCTGCTCATCACAGGGGACAAGGCGCATTCTAAGTACTTCTCGGATGCGGTCTATGCAGCGGCAGATGGTCCGAAGGAGGAGATTGTCGTTCCGGGTGCTACGCATACGGATCTCTACGACCAGATGGACAAGATCCCCTTCGACCGCCTCGTCGCGTTTTTCAACAAGTACCTCGGTGAATGATTGCTGGAAAGACGTACCCGGGAGGAGGATGTTTGATGAGCAGATTGTTCTTTTTCTGTTGTGCTCTGATTTCACTTATCGTGCTGGGATGTGGCGGCCCCGGAGTGGCGGCCCCATCCTTGTCCGGGAAGGAGGCAGAGATGCACGAGACAGGAGCGGCATCCCTACTAGCGGGCAGCAAAGCGTATGCTCTGAAGTGGGCTGACACGGAGGCTGCTGCCGAGCTGCGGCAGCAGTTGCCGCTGGCCAGGACGTTTACAGAACTCCATGGCAACGAGAAATACTACAAACTGCCGAAGCACCTGACAGCGGCGGATGAAGATGTCCGCGAGATCCATAAGGGGGATGTCATGCTGTTTGACGGCCAGTATGTCGTGGTGTTCTATCAGGATTTTCAGACGACTTACCGCTACACGCGCCTGGGTCACGTCGAAGCAGCCAATGATCTGGACGCTGCTCTGGGGGCAGGTGATGTATTCCTGACCTTGCAGCCATGAGATGGAGAGAGCGGTCTGGAGACGGAAAGGATGAGATGATATGAAAAGAGAGCAGCTATTGCTCTTGATCCTGGCATTTGGTGTGTTCAGCATCCTCAATACGGAGATGGGCATCATCGGCATCCTGCCGATGGTGGCGGCGATGTACCAGGTGGATATCGTACTGGCGGGGATGCTCGTCAGTCTGTTCGCGCTTGGCGTGGCCATCGCAGGGCCGACGATGCCGTTGCTGTTCTCGCGCTTCAATCGCAAGCACGTGATGCTGCTTGTGCTGGGCGTGTTCACGATCTGCAATGCACTGGCCGTCGTTGCGAGCGACTTCCAGCTCCTTTTAGTGCTGCGCGTCGTGCCGGCCTTTTTCCACCCGGTCTACTGTGCACTCGCCTTCAGCGTGGCCGCTGCCTCGGTGGCTCCAGAGGATGCGCCGCGGGCTGTGGCGCGCATCAACATGGGCGTCGCGGCCGGCATGGTCGTCGGCGTGCCCATCAGCAATGTCTTGGCAGCGACGTTTGACTTTTCGGCGGCGATGGTCTTCTTTGCAGGCGTGACGGGGCTCATGTTTCTGCTGACAATGGCCTTTGTGCCGGACTTGCCGGTGACGCAGCCAATGCGCTACGGCGCGCAGCTTTCCGTTCTGAAGCGTCCGCCGGTCTGGCTGGCCATCGTGGCGGTTATTTGCCTCAATGGCTCCATCTTCGGCGTCTACAACTACCTCGCTGA
>CAVKHS010000062.1:0-2220 GCA_963656095.1 Paratractidigestivibacter sp. | reverse complement strand
GCCTTAGGATTCTCTCCTCATCTACCTGTGTCGGTTTGCGGTACGGGCACCTTAGCATACACCGGAGCTTTTCTCGCCTCTCAGCATCGCAGACTTCCCTACTATATTTCAGTCCCTTTCGCCCAGCTCTACCAACGGCTGGGTTCTGCTATCTGAAAGTGTCCTTCCGGTTTAAGGTTCGGTGGCTACGGAATTTCTACCGTATGTGCATCGACTACGCCTTGCGGCCTCGCCTTAGCTCCCGGCTTACCTTGGGCGGACGAACCTTCCCCAAGAAACCTTAGATTTTCGGCCATTATGATTCCCACATAATTCTCGCTACTCATTCCGGCATTCTCACTCGTGTACAGTCCACCGCTCCTTCCGATGCGACTTCACCCCATACACGACGCTCCCCTACCACTGTCTTTAGACAATCCCAAGCTTCGGTTGCATACTTAGCCCCGTTATATTTTCCGCGCAGAGTCACTCGACCAGTGAGCTATTACGCACTCTTTTAATGAGTGGCTGCTTCTAAGCCAACATCCTGGTTGTTTTCGCAACTCCACATCGTTTTCCACTTAGCATACATTTGGGACCTTAGCTGTGGGTCTGGGCTGTTTCCCTTTTGACAATGAAACTTATCTCACACTGTCTGACTGCTATCCATCAATTATCCGGCATTCAGAGTTTGATAGGGTTCAGTAAGCTTATCGCCCCCTAGCCCATTCAGTGCTTTACCTCCGGTAATCTAAGATAACGCTAGCCCTAAAGCTATTTCGGGGAGAACCAGCTATCTCCGAGTTCGATTGGAATTTCTCCGCTAACCACAAGTCATCGCCGGTCATTGCAACGAACGTGCGTTCGGCCCTCCATGAGATTTTACTCTCACTTCAGCCTGCTCATGGTTAGGTCACCCGGTTTCGGGTCTATGGCAACGAACTTTATGCGCCCTATTCAGACTCGCTCTCGCTTCGCCTCCGGTACTGAATACCTTAAGCTTGCTCGTTACTATAACTCGCCGGACCGTTCTACAAAAAGTACCTCATCACACTTTAACGTGCTTTGAGTGCTTGTAAGCACAAGGTTTCAGGTTCTCTTTCACTCCCCTCCCGGGGTCCTTTTCACCTTTCCCTCACGGTACTGCTCCTCTATCGGTCATCAGGTAGTATTTAGGCTTGGATGGTGGTCCACCCGTTTTCCCGCGGGGTTTCACGTGTCCCGCGGTACTCTGGATACTCGCTGTCAGCTTCCTCTTTCACGTACGGGGCTCTCACCCTCTGTGGCCGGCCTTCCCATGCCGTTCTGTTAGATTCTTCTGATCGTGATGCAAGTCCTAACCCCGGAGAATAAATCCTCCGGTTTGGCCTTCTCCGTGTTCGCTCGCCACTACTTACGGAATCTCGGTTGATGTCTTTTCCTCGCCCTACTTAGATGTTTCAGTTCAGGCGGTTCCCCACGTACACCTATTTTGTTCAATGCACGTTACTGGAGTATTGCTCCAGTGGGTTTCCCCATTCGGAAATCTCCGGATCAAAGGATATTTGCTCCTCCCCGAAGCTTATCGCAGCTTGTCACGTCCTTCGTCGGCTCCTGATGCCAAGGCATTCCCCTTGCGCTCTTTATAGCTTGACCTATTAGAGATATTTTGGTTCTCTATAGTTGAATTATGCAGGCAATCACAGATCTAGCAAAATTGTAATTGTTACCCTCTTCTTTCACAGAAGTGTTCCACAATTAAAATTCACAACTTTTCTTTCAAGTTTCCTTGAAAGACCTCTCTGTTGCCTTGCTTTCATCACTTTCTTCTTTGTTCAGTTTTCAAGATGCAAGCTCCAGCCTCTTTTGAAGCCAGATCTTAAGATCCAATCCCTTGGGTCTTAAGATCCATCCGCAAAATGGAACTCTGGTGGGCCCGAGTGGGCTCGAACCACCGACCTTACGATTATCAGTCGTACGCTCTAGCCAGCTGAGCTACGGGCCCTTATGAACTTAAATGGTGGAGATAGTCGGGATCGAACCGGCGACCTCCTGCTTGCAAGGCAGGCGCTCTCCCAGCTGAGCTATATCCCCAAGCTATCTTCGCTTCCCGCAGACTTCATCGCCTGCGCCCTCTAAATTAAACAACGAAAAGTTTTCAGCACCCTGACCTTAGGACGTTACAAAACAGTATTTCATGTTTTGAAGTCTCCTTAGAAAGGAGGTGATCCAGCCGCTCGTTCTCGAACGGCTACCTTGTTA
>CAVKHS010000061.1:0-2254 GCA_963656095.1 Paratractidigestivibacter sp. | reverse complement strand
TGACATTCTCGTACCTTGTCTGGACATCAAAGCTCGTGGTTTTCAGGTCTTCCTTACGATACCCAACGCGGACAGCGACACCTTGCAGTTTTTCGATTCTCTCGGCAGCTTCCGACATTGCAAGGTCATAGTTTTTTGAATTTGCTTCAATGTTCAGAGATAGGATGATGTAATCCGGTCTTGCGGAGACATTTCCTGTCCCTTTTACGGTGATTGTTCTCATTACTTTCTCCCGTCCTTTCTGGAATTGAAGTCCTCATCAATACGCTTTTTCCAATTCGTACCCAGTGGTACGCTGCATCGGACAGCAGAAACCGCTTCGCTCAGAACTTCATAGTTGAGCTGCGTTCCCTCATGGTCAGAGTGGTAGTTGACCGCTCGGTCTGCACCAATTCCGAAATGCCTTGCCGTCTCAACTGCGTCGATGTTTGCACCGAGGAACAAAAACTCCCAGCCATACTTTTCCTTCTGACGCTCAATCATTTTCTTGACCTTCTCGCTGTCATAACGGCGGCTTGCATTCTCCATGCCGTCCGTTGTGATGACGAACAGAGTATGTTCAGGGACATCTTCATTTCTTGCGTACTTGTGGACATTTCCAATGTGATGAATCGCTCCGCCGATAGCATCCAGAAGCGCGGTGCAGCCGCGAACGGAATAGTCCCTGTCGGTCATCGGCTCCACCTTCTGAACCGGCACACGGTCATGGATAACCTCGCTCACGTTGTCAAAGAGAACGGTAGAGATCAATGCCTCGCCATTCTCTTTTTTCTGCTTTTCAATCATGGAGTTGAATCCTCCGATGGTGTCTGTTTCCAGTCCGCTCATAGAGCCGCTGCGATCAAGGATGAATACGATCTCCGTCAAGTTCTTTCTCATGTTCAGTACCTCCGTATATAAAAAATATGACTGCTTGGCGTCTCACCTTACAGTCATATTGTACTTCGGTATTCACTTCGTTTGGTCGCATGGCAAGCGACATTATTCTAAGGACGAGAATATCTCTCCGTCAATGATTAGAACGTCATCCATCGGAATCTTCGAGCCGTCCTGCATAGTGATCCGCCGCTCAAAATCATCGACTTTTTTGACCGTACCGACTGCTGATACATATTTGCCGCCAGCCTTCCGCTCATCAGGCTGGAAGTAAGTAATGGTGACTTCCGGTTTGTCATCGAGGGCATCCATGAGAAGCTGATACTTCATGTCCAATGCAGTCAGTGCTTCCTCGTCAAGCTCAATCCTTTCATCGGTCAGACGCCCGGTTTCTTTGATTGCAGCATCGTAGCCGGTGAGGGCAGCAAAGGGGGCGAACTGCGCCGCCCGATCTGACATTGGCATCTGTGGTCGCGTCTTGGAGACGTGGTGAGGGAGGTCGATTATTTCTCTGTATTTTTCCATTTCACATCCAGACCTTTCCCTTAATCGCGGAATAAGTATCTCAGCATTCGTTCAGGGTCATCCAAAAACTGTTTTGTGATTTTATAATGTTCTGTCTCTGAATATTTGACTTTGTGTATCCCAGTGTCGGTCATTTCGAGAATCTCAGCCTTGGGATATGTCATGAGTATAGGAGAATGTGTGGCAATGACAAACTGAGAGTTTTCTTCGACAAGCTCATCAATCGCAATCATCAACGACATCAATCTTTGCGGAGAAAGAGCTGCTTCGGGTTCGTCCAAAATATAAAGTCCGTTTCCTTCAAAACGGTTTGTTACAAGGGACAAAAAAGACTCTCCGTGGGACTGAGCGTGAAAAGAAACTCCACCGTAACGAAGGAGAGTGCTATGCTCATCTAAATATGTTGCCGTGTTATAAAAGCTTTCTGCTCTTAAAAAGAATCCGTCTTTGGGATAACCGGATTTGATGGTGGTTAGATACTGATGGAGAACAGAATGTGATGACTTTGTTGAGAAGGAGAAATCTCTGGACCCTCCCTCTGGATTAAAGCCCAATGCAACCGCAATCGCCTCAAGTAATGTCGATTTACCCGTCCCATTTTCACCAACGAAAAAAGTTACCGGTTTTTCAAAAGCCAATTCTTCAAGTGATTGTAGGTATTTGACTACTGGCAAGTTAGCAAGATATGATGATTGTTCTGGAAACCCATTGAGTCTTATTCCGGTCAAGTAATTCATCGCTCTAATCCTTTCGCGTTACGCCTTATGCCCGCCGATCTGTGCATTCCGATCCTTTGCCGTTGCGCCTTCTTCAAGATTCATCGCCTTGAGGATGGCGTTCTTTCCGTACTTCT
>CAVKHS010000060.1:0-2275 GCA_963656095.1 Paratractidigestivibacter sp. | reverse complement strand
GGAAACGGGCATACGATTTCCAATTTAGATTTTTCCGAAAACTATGGAAAGACAGCGTATCCGTCTTTCGGATTTTTCAGCGAGGTTTACGGCGCTGAAATTTCCGGTCTGACAATTCAGGGAAAACTTAATGTGTCTAATTCTGACCCCGTCTTTTTTGGAACAGTTGCGGGCGTTGTTGCAGCAGACAGCAAAATTTCTGACTGCGTTTCAGATGTATCGTTCACGGATACAGATAAATATATTAACGGTACTGTGGCTATGTGCGGATATGCAATAAATAGCACGATTGAGTACTGCCAAAACAAGGGAAATTTTTCAATAACGAAGGATGTCACCTCTTTTCAGATGGGCGGTATCGTAGGCCTTGCACAAAACAGTACCGTACAGTTTTGTGCTAATACAGGCGAGATGACCTCTTGGACATCCTGTACCGGCGGAATTGTTGGGCAGCTGTATCAAGCCTCAAAGATTATCAATTGTTATTCCACCGGGAAAATGGTTCCTCTTGGCAAGGGAAATACGGATTTCGGCGGCATTGCAGGGATAGTTGGTGCAGATACAGAAATCAGACACTGCTATTTCGCTGGTGAAATGGATTTATCTCAATATACGGCTACTACACCTTATAAGCGTTTAGGTGGTATTGCAGGCGGTGTTTCTTCTGATACACCTGCTTTTGAAAACAATTATTTCATGGAAACTGAAAATGTCCCGGCTTGCTTTAAGTATCAGGATGCTGGAACAGAAGAGACCCTTGACTTTATGAAAACGGAAGATTTCTTTAATGAAATCACTACTGCTGGCGGCAATTATCGACTTAACTCAAACGGAACACCTATTCTGCCAGCACCGAAATATGCAGTTTCTTTTGTTGTAACACCTGCTGAACTGACAAATGTAATCATCAAAGTGAACGGTCAGGTAGTACCAAACCCCGCCAATTTGGAGGCAGGTACTTACCCTGTCGAAGTAAGCGCAGATAATTGCAAGGTATTCAATTCCAATATTACGATTACGGCTGATACAGCAACTCATACGCAGACCATTGCAATGACTTATTTACCTGCCGACTACACTAAGGTTGACGAAGCCATTGCCAAGGCAAATGCACTGAACAAGGACAACTACAAGGACCTCACCGCCGTGGAAACTGCCGTCAATGCTGTTGTCCGTGACAAGAACATCACCGATCAGAGCGAAGTTGACGCTATGGTACAGGCTATCGAAGATGCGATTGATGCCCTGCAATACAAGGATGCAGATTACACAAAGGTTGATGCAGCCATTGCCAAAGCAAATGCACTAAACAAGGACAACTACAAGGACTTCACCGGCGTGGAAGCCGCTGTCAAAGCTGTTGTCCGTGACAAGAACATCACTGAACAGAGCGAAGTGGATGCAATGGCAAAGGCTATTGAAGATGCCATTACCGCCCTGCAGTACAAGGATGCCGACTACACCAGAGTCGATGCAGCCATTGCAAGGGCAAATGCACTGAACAAAAATGATTACAAAGACTTCTCCGGCGTAGAATGCGCCATCAGAGCAGTTGCACGCGGCAAGAACATCACTCAACAGGCAGAGGTTGACGCCATGGCAAAGGCTATCGAAGATGCCCTTGCTGCCCTGCAATACAAGGACGCTAACAAGACAACACAGCCCACTCCGGCACCTGCTGCAACAGCCACACCTCAGTACACCATTCCGCAGACCGGCGACACCAGCAACCCTGCTTTGCTGGTTGTCCTTATGCTTGTCAGCGGTAGTGCAGCCATTGGAACAGCCGTTGTTGCCAGCAAGAGAAAGAACAACAGATAACTGAACAGCCCCCGTTCCATCTTCCGGGCAAAGCAAAAGCGCCGCAGCGATGTGGCGCTTTTCTATTGCCACAAAGCAGCAAATAGCGGGCTTCCCCACCGTCGTAACGCCCCTCATATCAAACAAAAACGTCCAAAATCGCCCCGAAAGCGAACAGTTTCGGGAGATGTTGGGCGTTTTTCTATTTTCAAAAGCAAATCCGCAAACCCGGCGCGGGCAAGGAGGTGATGCAGATGCCCCGTATGCCGAAATATCTCAAGAGAGAATGGGCGTTCTTTCTTGGAGATTGCGGACGGAAGAAATATAACCCGCTACCCGCCGACAAGTTGCTGAAGGGGATGCAGCTCATCCACAACAAACCGTTCCTCCGGATATTTGCCCGGCTGAACATAAAGAATGCGGATTTTGTTTTCGTTAGACATTGCAATAACTCCTTTTTTGACAATAAAAATAC
>CAVKHS010000059.1:0-2364 GCA_963656095.1 Paratractidigestivibacter sp. | reverse complement strand
ACCTGATCCTGCACAATCAGCATACCGAGCTTCTTGAGCTGCTTGCCGAGTTCGCGGATGTCATAGCAGACGAAGCGGTTGTTGACATCCACATTCGTTCTGTGATTGAAGACGTTCAGAGAGCCGTGAACATAGATTTCAAGGGCAGTTGCGATGCGCTGCGCCTCCGGCTCCTTCTGATTTCTCAGAATGTTGTAAAGGTCTTCGAGGATCGGCATTTTCTCCGGCTTGGGGTCTGCAAGAAACTCCTGATAGACCATGCGGACGCTGCGGTCAATGATGGTCTTCTCAACCGGCTGCAAGCCGTCCTTGCCGCCGACAATCAGCTCACACATGGAGAGGATGAAGTCGGATTTCAGCGTCAGCGGGTTTTCCTCTTCGGAGTAGTTCGTGTTGATGTCCAGCGGATTGATGTAATCCGTGCTGACCGGCGAGATGCGGATGACCTGACCGCCGAGCTTCTGCACAAGGGGAAAATACTCGGCTTCGGGGTCGCAGACGATGATGTCATCCTCCGTGATGAGGAAGGCGTTCGTCATTTCGCGCTTGGCGGAGAAGGACTTACCGGAACCGGGTGTACCCAAGATCAGCCCGTTGGGGTTTTTGAGCCGCTTGCGGTCAACCATGATCATGTTGTTGGACAGCGCGTTCAGCCCGTAGTAGAGAGCTTCGCCGCCCTGAAAAAGCTCCTGCGTGGTGAACGGCACGAAAACCGCTGTGCTGGAAGTGGTCAGCCCGCGCTCGATTTCCACCTGATTGACGCCGATAGGCAGAGAGGACATCAGCCCTTCCTCCTGCTGGAAGTCAAGACGCTTGAGCGCACAGTTGTACTTTTGGGCAATGGCGGCGGTCTGGAACACCGCGTTTTCGAGCTTCTGGCGGTTGGTTGCCGTGTTCATGATGAGGATGGTCACAAGGAACAGTCTCTCATTGCGGGTCTGGAGATCCTGCAACAGACGCTTTGCCTCACCGCCGAAGGTGGCGAGATCGGACGGGATGATGTCCATATCGTAGCCGGAGCGGACTGCCTTTTTCTGCTCTTCGATCTTCATCTTGTCGAGGTCGGTGATCTTCATCTTGATGCTCTTGATTGCCTTCGCCTGGTCAATCGTCCGGATATGAAAATTGACCGTGATGTTGCTGTCCATCTCAAGGAAGTCGGCAAGCATACGGTCATTGAGTTCCGGCGCGAGGATTTGCAGGAAGCTCACCGCGCCGATGGTTCTGCCCATCTTGAAGCACTTGCCTTCACGGAAGTCAAAGGAAGTGGGCGCGATGAAGTCCTTCGTGCTGAGTCCTGTCCGAGCAACCATGTCAAAGGAAAAACGGAACGGCTCATTGGTGTCCATGTTGAACACATCATGAAGCACTTTCAGTCGTTCGTAGCCGGACAGCGGTTCCGTCCTCACACCGAGGGTTTTGAAGTTGTTGAGAATGTCGGTTTCAATGCGTTCGAGCTTCGGCTTTGCCGTGCGGAGGGAGTCCGCCTCAATGCCGAAGGTGATGTACTTCTTCTTGACCAGTCCGTTGTTGCCCTTGGTGAGCTGGCTTTGCAGCATACCGGAATACTCGGAGCGGATGTCGTTGAAGGCGTCCTCCTGTGCCGGAATGTTGATGCGCTTGCGAAACTCATTGAGGCTTGCCTTCTGATTGATGAAGGAGAGCTGGACGAAGATCGAGCTGTCGAAGTAGTTCAGAAAGTCGCACCAGTTCTCAAAGATGGCAGTTTTGTCCTCGTTCTGCGCAAGCTGGTAGTTGATGTCCTCAAAGGCGATGGACTTCGTGTAGAGGCGGCTGTTTACCTTGCAGATACCGTCACGGCACATCTCCACATAGGGAATGGTCTGCTGGGCGGACTTGCGGACTTTCTTTGCCTTCCTGTCCTTTTTCTTCTGCATGACGATCCGCTTCTTTTCCTGAGCGGAAAGGGCATCGCCGTAAACGACGCCGTTTTTGACCGTCATCTTAGGCTTTGCCTTTGCTGTGCTGTTGTTCAAGCTGCAATTCCTCCTGTTCTTTGATTTTCTGCTGAATTTCAGCGTAGAGATTGTTTGTGCGATAGGGACGCACCTTGTCCCGGATAAACATGGACTGTACGATGTGGTACAGATACTTTTCGGCGGGCTGTCCGTCCTTCTCGTAAAGCGCGAAGAAGATGAACGGGAGCATGATAACCACCATCAGCATTGCCGCCGTAGACAAGTCGAGATGCGCCTTCGCCAGAAAGAAGATCGGGACGCCGACTGCCGCAGCGATGGAAAAACAAATGAGCTGCCGCTTGGTCAGGTTGAACATGACCTTCGTTTTGACGCGGTTAAGATCCTTCGGGACCGGAACAAATGCCATTGACTGTTTCCTCCTTTC
>CAVKHS010000058.1:0-2419 GCA_963656095.1 Paratractidigestivibacter sp. | reverse complement strand
TAAGACAAATATAGTTCCCACACCTTATTTTTTATCCGCTTTCTTCGGGGAATTGGGAAGTACATTATTATTAATATGACTGATGACAATATTTTAACGTGTTACTCTTGCTTCTTAGTTAGCATTCTATCCAAATGCCCTAATCAATCCCTTTCCGCAACAAAGACTAACATCAAGAATGCCTTTATAACGTACATGGAAATGGGGAAAAGTTGTGCAATTGATAGAAACTTTCAATACGAAAATTTTATTAATGAAGCAAGAAATATTATTTCAGAAGTTGGAGGTATAGAACAAATAATTCAAGCATTTAAGTCCTTGGCGACTAATGAAGATATAACAGAATGCAAAACTTATTTAATGAATTTCGGGCATCAATGCCGTAGAATTTCAAATAGTGAAGCACCAATGCAAGAAGCCATATACATATCTAAACAATTTTAAGTTCTATATTATGAGACTTGCAAAATGGTTTAGATGGGTATTTCCTGCAAAGAACAAAACTAATGAATCTATTAATATAGTAAATAGTATAGCAAAAGCAAAGAAATTACATAAAGAGCTAATACTATATGCTCATCCTGATAGGCATCCCAACAATCAAGAACTGGCAACCAGATTATCAGAGCGTATAAATGAGAATAGGTTTAATTACAGTGAGTTATTAAAATTGCAGGACATAATAAACAAGGAATTATATATAAAGGAATGAACATCGTAGATTTATTTAAAAACTTATTAAATTCACTGCTTGATGGTTCTTTTGAAAAAATGAAAATCATATCTACTATGAATCAAGCATTTAAAGAATACTATTATTCGGGTGAATTAAACAGATTGTGTAAAGTATCTATAACAATGGGAAACGATAGTTATAGACACGAAATGAGTGCTATCTTTTTTAGAAGTGGATTTAAAATCTCCATTGAGAATGATTCTGATTTACAGGATTCTGAAATAAGAGATATATCTCAATATATATTATCAAATAAGGCTTTTGTCAGACAACTCATGTCATTGGGATTTGATACCTTAATAATAATGGGTAAAACCACTAAAAAAGCAATGCAATATAGCCTAAAAGAATATGCCCAATTAAGAGGATTTTCTTTAGAATAAACAACTAATTAGTAATCACGAATATGAGTTATGTCAGTAGTACCTATAGGAAAAAAGAATTTATTCAAATTGTTATAGAACAAACTTTTATTTTAAAGAAAGATTATATTAGTAAATGGTTTTCTGTAAAAGAGGTATATACCGAAGTTTTACAAGAAGAAGAAAAGATTATATTCAGTAATGGAGAAGTTGTTACGAAAGAGCGTAAATTATACGTGAATTGTGACCCTACCCATTTTATACATTGGGTAACTGACTATAAAAATAATATTAGTATGACATATTTCTCTACTGGGCAAGAAGAGAAAGGAGAGCCACCTTTAAAACCGAAAAATGATAAAATTGTTCGCAAGTGGGCAAATGGGGAAACTTGTCACGAATATTACGATAGTAATAGAGAACTGTCATATAGGGCAATCTATGATGCAAATAACAGATTAAAGGCTGATACAAATTACATATATGACAATAGTAATCTTCTTGTCAAGATTCGCTACATGAAAGACTACGGAAAGTCAAAGTCGGAAATAATACAACAATATAATGCGCAAGGTAAACTTATTTTCACACAAGAAGTAGATGGTGATAATAAAATAATAAGTAGAACAACGTACTACTATAATAGTCAAGGAAAAGAGACTCGTATATGTGAACATATTAGAGGAAGAGAGTATAATTCTAAGTTTAACTATGACAATAATGGAAACCTTATATCATCCGATTTTTATGATGATAGCCATATATTAAGGCATGGTACATATCGTTATAATCAATATGGCGATACTACTTATTTTGATACATGGAGAAATGGGAAGAGGATAAAAGAAGAATATGAGTATGATAAGTACGACAAATATGGTAATTGGCTTGAATGTCGTGAGTTAAAAGAAGGAGAAACTGCGAAATTTATCAGAAGACAGTTTAAATATATAAATTAGCATATTTATGAGAAATACTATTATCCTTTTAATTAGCATAGCTACATTCATAGCTTGCACTAAACAAAAAGTAAAACGGGTTTCTACCATAGACAGCACTTTACAAGTAAGAGTTGATTCTATTTTACAAAACAAGCTATCCGAACTTGATGCTACAGTAGGGCAAGTTATTGTAATGGAAGCACAGACGGGAGAAATTAAGGCTTCTGTTGGTTCTGATTCCATTCTTCAAGAATCGGGATTAGTGCGTACCGCTTCACTTTTGGCAGCATTGGAAACAAAGGCAATCAAATTATCCGATACGGTAGATGTTGGTAATGGCATTTTAGCCATTGGTAAAGATACATTGTACGACCATAATT
>CAVKHS010000057.1:0-2419 GCA_963656095.1 Paratractidigestivibacter sp. | reverse complement strand
GCAAGGAAGGTAGCAGAACATCCTCATAAAGCGGCGAGTGATAATCGCGCTCCACGTCCGGTCCATAGATATAGTTATAGCCCAGTTCTTCATTGAGAAGCTGCAAGACAGCGTTCTCGTAATTTGATTCTGTAAAATATCCTGCCATAGTTTGTCACTCCCTTTTACGCCAGACTCGCCCCGAACTGATCCAGCGTGTTTTCTGCATCTCTGTCAGTGACGGGCTTATTCATCGCTTTTTCAATTAGGTTTAGAAGGCTTTTTGCTCTGTCGATGAAATAGCCATTGAAGTCATCTGCCTTCAATTCTGCATAGTTGATAAAGTGCGATTCCACCCGTGCTTGCAACTCATTCTCAGTCAGTCCATCAACCTTTTTTAGAATTGCCCCCAGATACTCACTCGGCGCATTTCCGCCAATCGAGCGGTTGGTGGCTGGAAGAATCGGCGTCTTGTTAATGATGGAATTATACCGTTCGCGCTTGATGCCCATTTTCTCGCAATATGCTTCGGGGAATATATGGTGAATATCCGGAGACTCAAGCATACTGTTTACAATGTCAATCGTCGTGTTGTTCATAAAGTCACGACACTTCTCCTTGTAAAGAAGAGCCATTATACCTTTATATGCCGCGCTCAAGCGAGTTTGAAGGGTTAGCAGCCGCGTAGAAGAAAAGACTGCGCTGTTGATCGTGTGCATTGCATTTGGACGTCCATTGACCTCTTCAACCATGTCTTCAATGTCGTAGGCGTACCGGGTTTCATTAGCCCCACCGTACATCTCACCCAGAATCCCGCACCAATACCACCGAGAGAGCGTTTTAATTGTGTTTGGCTCATTGCATTTGGATTTTCCAAGAACAGCACAGATTGCCGCAAGTGGAATCAACTGCGTTGTATAGGGCAAATCTCTTTGACGGAAAACGCACTGATCCCGAAGAAGGAACTCCTTCGCAATTCTGAACCCGGCTAATACCGCGTCACGGTTTGCTATGTACGATTCATATGGCAGTCCCAGAACATCTTTCTTTTTGCAGGAGATGGTGTTCGTTTTCCCGGACTGCTTGTTCAAATAGCTTGTGTAAAGGCAAACCGTTGTCAGGAATGTAGTCTCATCAATCCCATCGAACAGGTCTGTTCTCAGTGTGTCACCGAAACCGCAAATTGTATTTCGACACTGCACCCAGTCTTTTCTCAGGTCAAAGTCCCTTGTGGCGTAGGTCGCGGTAACAAGCTCAAACACCGTGAGAGGAACACCACCAGTATTGACGTTCTCAAACACCTTGCATACCGCCTCTCGCGGCGTGGACTTGTCCAGCGTAATAACTGGCAACTTGTAGCCAGAAATCGTATTTAGTACATCAGCTTGAAAACGCTTAAACTCGTCCATCGCCTCCGGCTTCATTCCATAGTGCGTCATGTAGCCCATGAACCAGTCCATAACGGCGTTGCTATCGAACACAATATTGACCGGGAACAGCTTATTCTCGTATTCATATTCTCTGGTTGAGAGGTCGAGCTTCACATCACGGTCAAAATTCTCTTTAATTTTGCGGTCTTCGGGGATAGACAGGACTGCATCAAAACGATCCTCATCATCGTCAAGACACCTTTCCATGGAAAGGTAGTAATAACGCTTAATAGCCTTGCCTTTTTCCGTTTTGGTAGAGACCGGTTCTTTAGAGGATGTTGCCTGATAGATTGAAGTAAGCCGTTGCTGTCCATCAAGAATCAAATGCTCCGGCTTTACTGAGACGCCTTTTACGCCCGTAATTGTGCGGTATTTGAATTGGATGTCCGGATTACCGTATTGCAGCCGCATAATGGCACCCATAGGGTAGCCCTGCGACAAACTGGCGATAATGCCTCTAATTCGGTTATCATCCCAAGTCCAGTCACGCTGAAACTCCGGCAACTGCATGGAGCCGGACTTAACCTCTGCTAAAAGCTGACTGAGGTTTGTATCAAGAGATTGCGGGGAAATAATCACGTCTGCGCCTCCTTCATTGGCTTTTATTGATCGGACGAACTCATTCTGCTCTCCAAATCCGAAATATCGCTGCGGATGGAAGAGATGTCTGACTCAATATCGTCAATCCGCTCGGATAAAGACTCCTGCTGACTCTGAATGTACTCTATCTGTGAGTATAAGCCGCGCACTGCCAGAATCAGTTCTACCATCAGCCCTTTGTCATCAAGGGAGAGAAGGCGATCTTTTTCAGCCTGTATCTTTTCCGCCTCATGTTGAAGCCGCTCTTTCTCGCGAACTGCTTCTGCTGCGGCTTTCTCAAGACGAACCCGTTCCTTTTCAAGCTGCTTTTTCTGACGCTCATCCTTACTTCTTTTCAAGCTCTCCTGAACTTTATCAAACATGGTATAACCTCCAAATCAGGTAAACGATAATTTAGCGGCTTAGAGCTG
>CAVKHS010000056.1:0-2433 GCA_963656095.1 Paratractidigestivibacter sp. | reverse complement strand
TGTCGAAGCCGGGCGAGCCGCTTGTCATCTGCAACGTCACGTTCGAGCCGGGCTGCCGCAATTTCTGGCATATCCACCACGCGAAGCAGGGCGGCGGCCAGGTGCTCATCTGCGTCGACGGCGAGGGCTGGTATCAGGAGGAGGGCAGGGCCCCACAGAGCCTCAAGCCTGGCGATATCGTCGAGATTCCCGCAGGCGTCAAGCACTGGCACGGCGCCAAGCGGCACAGCTGGTTCTCGCATCTCGCGTTCGAGATCCCGGGAACGGAGACGAGCAATGAGTGGTGCGAGCCCGTCACAGATGAGGTGTATCCGCAGGATTGACACGATAGTTTAGAAGGAGATTGGATCGTATGTTAGGAAATTTTTCGTATTGCAACCCGGCAAAGCTTTATTTTGGCGATCAGTCGCTGGATTACTTGAACGCGGAACTGCCGAAGTACGGCAAGAACCGTCTTGATCTACGGCGGCGGTTCCATCAAGAAGAACGGCATCTACGATGATGTCATCAAGATCCTCGAGGCGCAGGGCAAGAATGTGGCAGAGATCGCGGGCGTCATGCCGAATCCGACGCTCGCGAAGCTCTATGAGGGCATCGAGATCGCGCGCAAGCATCAGGCGGATCTGCTCCTGGCCGTCGGCGGCGGTTCGGTCTGCGACTATGCCAAGGCGGTGTCCGTTTCGGTCAATTGCGAGGAAGATCCATGGGAGAAATATTTCGTGCGCTTTGAGGAGCCGTCCTGCGAGACGCTGCCGGTCGGCTGCGTGCTGACGATGGCCGGGACGGGCTCGGAGATGAATGCAGGTTGTGTCATCACCAATCAGGAGACAAAGCAGAAAATAGGTCACGTCTTTGCAGACGAGAAGATCATCCCGCGCTTTGCCATCCTGAACCCGCGGTACACGATGACACTGCCACATCGCCAGATGGTAGCAGGCATCTACGATATCTTCAATCACATCTGCGAGCAGTATTTCTCCGGTGAGGATGATAACACGAGCGATTACATCAGCGAGGGCCTGATGCGCTCCGTCCTGCACGCCAGCCGCATTGCCAACAAAAACCCGCAGGACTACGAGGCACGCAGCAACCTGATGTGGACGGCGACCTGGGCGCTTAACACGCTGATTGCCAAGGGGAAAAGCACGGACTGGATGGTTCACATGCTCGGCCAGGCCGTCGGCGCCTATACGAATGCGACGCACGGCATGACGCTTGCAGCTGTCTCACTGCCGTACTACCGCCACATCCTGCCGTACGGCCTGCCGAAATTCAAGCGCTTCGCCATTGAAGTCTGGAAGGTCAACCCGGAAGGCAAGACAGATGAGGAGATTGCCGAGGAAGGCCTCAATGCCATGGAAGATTGGATGAAGGAACTCGGGCTTGCCATGAAGATCTCCGAGCTCGGCGCGACAAAAGATATGATCGATGGCATCGCCGATGCTACGCTCCTCCTCGAGGGCGGCTATAAAGTCCTCAAGCGCGAGGAAGTCGTTGCCATCCTGAAAGAAAGTCTTTAATGCTTGCTGGTTTATGGGGGCTGAACGGAAGAGACGTTCCGTTCAGTCCCTCGTCTATTTTATTTCTTTTCTATATTGCGGCTTTGCGTATATAATAGAGGAGGTGTACCAATCATAGAAGATGATGGAGGAGTGGGAGAATGGAAATACGCGTACTGCAGTACTTTATGGCGGCAGCCAGACATGAGAACATCACCAAGGCGGCGGAGGAACTTCACCTGACGCAGCCGACGCTTTCGCGGCAGCTGTCGGATCTCGAGGACGAACTGGGCGTGCAGCTGCTCGTGCGCGGGAAGCGCAAGACGCAGCTGACGGAAGCCGGACTGATATTCAAGGCGAGAGCGCAGGAGATTCTCAGCCTGACAGAAAAGACGAAGGAGCAGTTTGCCAAGATGGATGAGCTCGTGGCGGGGGACATCTACATTGGTGCCGGCGAGACGCAGGCGATGGCCTGTGTCGCGAAAGTCCTGGCGCCGCTGCGCCGATCCTATCCTCACATCCAGTTCCATCTGGTCAGCGGCAATGAAGACCTGATTTACGATTCTCTGCAGAAGGGATTGCTCGACTTCGGGCTCGTCTGCCGGGCGGATGCACCGCGGACTTATGCGTTTCGCCGCATCCCGCACGACGATGCCTGGGGGCTCCTGATGCGGGCAGACAACCCTCTGGCGGTCAAAGAGGCCGTACAGCGCGCCGATCTCTTGCAGGAGCCGCTCATTGTATCGGAGCAGGCGATGAAGCATCACGAGCTGGATCATTATTTCGGCAGCGCAGCGGAGAAAATTGAAGTGGCCGGTACATACAACCTGCTCTACAATACGATCTTCTTCATCGAGGCGGGCATGGGCAGTGCGCTTTGCTTCAAGGGCATGGCGGATGCCGTAGGTTCGTCACGCGGGCTCGTCTTCCGTCC
>CAVKHS010000055.1:0-2483 GCA_963656095.1 Paratractidigestivibacter sp. | reverse complement strand
GTCGGACGGTCGATCGGGTAGGTCAAGGGCATTACTGCCCTCTTCCCCCCTCAGAACCGTACGTGAGAGTTTCCCCTCATACGGCTCAAGCTTTTCTAAATCTCTATTCTTATATAGAGACCGGCTCATACTACTTCTTTCTGTTGTCATTGGATTTGAGGGATATTTTGAAACATTCGTCATGAACCAATATATTGCACTTTCGTCCTTTTTGAACGGTTGGCAGTACATTCCATGCCTTGTGCGTATCTATCGGCTCTCCACATATTGGACATATTCTCCCTTGCTTTTCCCATAGGTGAAGCAAAGATTTACGTCCTTTTAGTGATACAAGCATTTTCGACTTCATTCTCTTGTTGAAGTATAAACGACAATCCGTGTCAAATGGATTCATATCTCCTTTAATCTGCGTATATGGCAGGAAAGGGAATGAAGACGAGAGCGTCAGCAATGTTAGCTGGTCATCCTTCCCATTTGACTTCTTGAACTTGGCAGCAAATGTCCAACTATTACCTCGGATGTTATGCCAATAACGGTCTTTAATCCATCGCTTCCCTTTCTTGGAATGGCGACGTTTAGCCCATTGCCATAGGGAGAGGAATATTTGATGGTCAATTCTGTGAAAAGAATCACGCGTTGCACCATGCTGATAATAAGCTCCCCAACCTCGGATTTTAGCGTTCAACATTCTGATTAAAGACTCCTGCTTACAACCCTTATTGCCTTTTATCACCTTACGGATATTCTCCATAAAGCGTTTTTCGGCTTTCTTGGTCGGCTTGGTCAATATTTCATTGCCGTATTTGCGGATATTAAAACCAAGAAAATCGAACCCGTCACGAATGTTGGTTATCACCGTCTTTTCTTCAGACAGGGTAAGCCCTCTTTCCGCCATGAACTCGGCTACCAAAGGCTTGATTTCGTTTTCAAGCGTTTCTCTGTTCTCACAAGTGATGATAAAGTCATCGGCATAACGTACCAGATTCACCATTGGAGAATAATGTTCCCCTTTTATGGTTCTTCTTTTATATCTCTCTGCGAGAACTTTCTGCAATCCGTCTAATGTCATATTGGCAAGCGTGGGAGAGATTATACCACCTTGAGGTGTACCCTCCTCTGTCGGGAACATCTGTTTATTAAAGATATAGCCACATTTCAACCATTTTCGGAGCATCGCCTTATCCATCGGAATGTTGACGAGTAACCATTCATGGCTGATATGGTCAAAGCACCCTTTTATATCCCCTTCCAAAATCCATTCGGGAGAATAGCCTTTTCGAAGGATATTATGACATTGCGTTACTGCATCCATACAACGACGTTCCTTACGGAATCCGTATGAACGAGTATCGGCTGTCGTCTCAGCTACTGGTTCCAATGCCATGAGGTAGAGTGCTTGCATGGCTCTGTCTTTTAATGTAGGTATTCCCAATGGGCGCAGTTTGCCATTACTCTTTTTGATGTGAACTCTTCTCAAGGGCTTCGGCTGATAGCCTCTGCGTCTGAGGTCGTTTATTGCTTGCATTTTTGTTTCGGGTTTCTCCCATGTTTCCATGTCAACCCCAGGGGTATTACCCCCTCCGTTAGAAGTAACCCTCTTTACGGCTAAGGCTTTTGCGTAAAAAGAGTGGGTCAGCGTCCACTGCAAGGATTTCACCTTGTTGTGTTTGCCGTCCTTTTGAGCCTTTACAATACGTGCTTGTAGCTTTCTAACAGACAGCTCTGCCTTAGTCCAGTCAATGCTGTCCCAAAGCGTTTGCTGATTGTCAGCAGGTGCACACGATGTTTTGTTCTCGTTCATTTGCTTTCCTTCTTTTGAAAGTTCTAAAAGTTAATTGTAAAGAATCACCATTTGACAACACTCGACTTGCTTGCCTTCCGAATGTCGTCACAGAAGTCTGCCCACTTTCGTGTCGGATGATGTTGTCTGCACCAGCTCGTGATGTCGACTCAATCCGTATCCGTTCCATTACAGAACGGCATTCGCTTTTTCTGTTATCTTATACCTGCATACCATTCAGCGTTCATTACTGTCTGCTTACCTATCAATCTGTATGACAGGAGATATACAGGCTTACCATGTTCCACATAGATAACTGACGGATAGGTTAGGTTCTGTCTCATCCTCCGGCGGTGCTTGTGTCCGTGTAATCCTACCATGGAGAGGATTAGCCGACCGCTTCCCCTTTGGGGAGAGTGTATCAGTATCTTACACTCTTTCGTGACATTACGAAGTTTACTAACAGTTCGCTTACGCTAACCATACTATCCAGCCTCGCCACTCTACGGTATGATACTAACCGTACTTGACTTTCCCTCACGGTGCTGTCTCGTCTTACGAAAGTGTACTTTGTCCCAACCGCTTAATACAGCATTAAGGTGCATCGGTCGGTAGGCTACCGCTGACGGAACAGCGGGTTAAAGCTGATACTCGTAAGTATCATTCTAACAATTATCTATGCGACTTCATGTCGCACCCACGG
>CAVKHS010000054.1:0-2491 GCA_963656095.1 Paratractidigestivibacter sp. | reverse complement strand
TCGGCAATCACCGTGCCGGTATGAGAAGAAACGCCGTGCTGCTCCAAAACAGGAGACTTGAACGGCGTCTCTGACACAGGCAGCGGTTCGGGTACATTCTGGGGTGGATTTTCTGGCTTTTTTTCGTCTGTGACGGACGTTTCGGAGGGCGGCTGTGTGTCATTATCCTCGGCGTGTTCCGTCTGAAACTGACGCTGTTGACGGCGCATCTGCACCTTTTTCTGTTCCTCTGGGGAAAGAGCTTCGGAAAGCTCGACTGTCTCACCGGGCTTCACCAGCTCCGCATCTTCCAGCCTCTTTGACACACGCTGCTCGGTGCCAGCCGTCAAGTTTTCCTCGACCGCGCCTTCCCGCGTCATCCGCACGACCACCTTGTCACGGGCTTTGAGTTCCGGTTCCTTGGACATCAGATTTCACCTCCAATCCGCTTGTAGGCAAGCTCGGTGTACGCCGGATTTAGCTCGATGCCGATGAAATGACGCCCCATCTGTGAGGCAACCATGCCGGTTGTGCCGCTTCCCATGAACGGGTCAAGCACAATACCGCCTTCGGGACAACCGGCAAGCAGACAGGTCTCAACCAGCTTTGGAGGGTAGGCGGCATAGTGACCGCCCTTGAAGGGGACGGTGTTGATCTTCCAGACATCGCGTTTGTTGCGGAGCGGATTGATGTCTGCGTCCTTGATCTCGCCATGCTCACGGGGGCGGTTGATGGACTGCGGCTGAGGCTGACCGGGAACGGGCTTGCCGTATTTGTTGCCGCCCTTCATGCCGCGCTTGAGGCGTTCTGCCGTTGCGGGGGCAATCGGCTCGGAGATTGCCTTGTAGTCAAAGAAATACTTCTTGGACTTTGAGAACAGGAAAATATGCTCATAGCAGCGGGCGCAGCGGTCTTTGACGCTCTCCGGCATGGGGTTATCCTTCATCCAGATGATGTCGTTGCGCAGATACCAGCCGGTATCGCGGAGGGCAAAAGCCAGCATCCACGGAATGCCGATCATGTCCTTCGGCTTGCAGCCCTCAACCTTGTTGTTGAGAGCCACAGCCTGACCGTTTCTGCCGTTGGGGTTCTTCGGGTCAATGAAATCGCCCTGATTGCCTTTTCCGGCGTAGGTGTCCGAGATGTTCAGCCAGAGCGTTCCATCCGGACGCAAAACGCGCCTGACTTCGGTAAACACTTCCGTCAGGCGCGAGATATATTCCTTCGGCGTTGTCTCTCTGCCGATCTGAGCATCCATGCCGTAATCGCGGAGCGCGTAATACGGAGGGGACGTCACACAGCAATGAACGCTGTCATCGGGCAGAGTTTTCAGGATTTCAAGGCAATCGCCGGTATGAATGATGTCAAGCTCTATAAAAACCAGCTCCTTTCTTCGGATTTGAGCGCATATCAGTCGGAGTAATACTCGTCCGGCTCGTAGTCCTCATCTTCCATGAAGTCCTCGTCGAGATCGTCAATCTCGTCCGCCCAACGGTCGAAGATTTCCTCGGCTTCCTTCGCCGCCTCACGATAGAGGCTCAGCCGGTTCTTCTCAAAGGCTGCAAAGGCGGGGACGAACTTGCCGAACTCGCGGATTGCCTTCACATCCTGCGTGCGCATATCTGCGACGCACTGAATGATTTCGGACATCGTGAGCAGATCGTCGATCATCAGCTCATACTTGTCCTTGGGGATAGATACGGCTTCATCATCCGCCGCGTCAGCGAACGGGGTATTCTCGTCGCTGTTGCTGCTTTCGGGAACATCAACCTTGAAATAGAAACCGATCATATCCACAGATACCTTGGTCATAATCTGACGCGCCTCCTTGACCTTTTCGTCGATGTCCTCCCTCACATGGAGGTAGGCGCGGTGATGCTTCTTGAGGTCGCTTTCCAGTCGGATCAGATCGGTCAGCTCCC
The DNA here is from genome assembly GCA_963656095.1 of Paratractidigestivibacter sp. Lineage (GTDB taxonomy): Bacteria > Bacteroidota > Bacteroidia > Bacteroidales > Bacteroidaceae > Prevotella. The sequence goes on along the minus strand of CAVKHS010000054.1, from coordinate 590 downwards.
ACAGAGCCTTAAACAGCGCGGAGGTGTTCTCTCCGTATTCGATAGCGTCCGCATAGGGAATGGTAATCATCTTGTTGGTCATATTCAAAAATCCTCCTATCAGTTCTGTACGGTTTCTTCTAAGCGGGTGGTCATGATGCGGTAGAGCTGGGTGTCCTTCGGGAAATCGTCCTTGAAGGGAACGATGGTCGAGCCATAGAAGATCAGCCCCTCACCGGCATTGGAATTGGTGATGTAGTTCTGCTGGCTGGGCGAGATGTTCAGCGCCTTCGAGAGAATCTGCCGGTCGCCGGATGCCTGATTCAGAAGGTAGACAAAATCCGAGTTTTCAAAAATGTTCTCCACCTCGCGGGAGGCAAGAAGATCCTTGACGTTCTGCGTGATTCCGGTCGGGATGCCGCCCCATTTTCTGAAACGCTTCCAGATTTCCACGCTGTACGCGGCGGTCTGTTCTTCTTTCAGCAAAAGGTGGAACTCGTCCATGTAGTAGCGCGTTGCCTTGTGCTGGGCGCGGTTGATTGTAACTCTGTTCCACACCTGATCCTGCACAATCAGCATACCGAGCTTCTTGAGCTGCTTGCCGAGTTCGC
>CAVKHS010000052.1:0-2675 GCA_963656095.1 Paratractidigestivibacter sp. | reverse complement strand
CCACGACAAGCAGATCAGCGGCGGCGTTAATCAGCCCGTCCTGACCGCGCCGGAGTTTCATGAGATGTTGGGTTAGAAAATCCTGATTGCACAGAACCACTCCATCCGTAAACTTTAATGCTGCGCGGACTTTGTAATATTTGCACTTCTTTTCACAGGAGCCGCAATTCTTCATGCTGAACCGCTGCACGTTTACCTTATCCCAGACGCCTTGCGGCAAAACCTCCGGGAAAACCTTGCGTTCCTCATATCCTTGCTTGATCCCTTCTTTGAGCGCGTCCGGTGGGTCTGCTTTCGGGTCACACATATATTCATCTGCGCGTTTGTTGCAGAGATAATGGGTCTGTCCTTTAGCGAGGATGACATCTCTGTTCAGCCCAAGAAGGGGCATTACCGTGTGGACATCGCGCCAGAGCTGTTCTTGAAGCGCGATGGTCGAGGTTGCGATGATAACCGGCTTGTTCATGCGTTTGCTGTACAGCAGCACCGGCACAAGATAGCCAAAGGACTTTCCAATGCCCACGCCAGCTTCAATCGCAAAGTGCTGATCGTTTATGAGGGCGTCCACAATCTCAAAAGACATATCCTGCTGCCCCTCACGCATTTCCAAGCCATGCTGCGGGGCTTCATCCCAAAAGAAGGTGCTGACTTGCTCACTCATGGAGTACAGCTCTGCTTTTCTGCGCTTTTTCCGTTCCTCCGATGTATTGAATCCAAAATAGAATCTGTTGTCCATCCACATTCCTCCCGGAATAGAAACCAAGGCTATCCGCGTTTCAGTTCAATGCTGACGTTTCCGTTCTCGTCGATAGTCAGCGTCATGTGCCTGATGTGCTTCTCATAGAACTGCCGCCGCTCTGCGGGAGACATTTCGATCCTCGTGTTTCGCAGAGCTGCATCAAACATATCGTTGACGTTCAGGTGAACGGAGTTGTCAATCCAGCGGTACATCTCCTTGAACAGTGCGTTTTTCTTGATGTCCTCGCTGTTGCCGGAGTAGAAGTCATCCAGATAGCAGTAGAATATCCCGGATTCTGCAAGTGCTGCCTTCATATCCGGTCCGCATTTTTCCCGCTCAATCATGACAAGGAATCTGGCGTCCGGTAAGGAAGAGATAAGCCCCCAGTAGTCGGAATCGCTTGAGACGATGACGAAGGAATCCACTTGCTTCTGGTAGTGTTCCTGACAGGCTCTTGCGGTGAGCTTGATGTCTACCAGTGATTTGTTCTGCTTGATCCGCTCAATCATGATATGTTCAACGGGGATGCGGGTGTAGTTTTCAAGAATCCGCCATGCCGTAGCGGTGTGTACGTCATCAAAGAGAATGATCGCCGTAATCTTCTGCATGACCTCATAATCAAGGTTTTTGAGCGTGGCGCACAGCTTGTACGGGTCAGAGTTTTCGCAGTCCACTACCAATACGGTCTTCTCACTGTCATCTATGAAGTCGTAGATATTGTTTTTTACAAAAGCCCCTGCATCGGAGACTTTACTGTATTCCGTGAAGGCGTCGCAATGCCATTGATAAAGCAGGGTAGCAAACTTCTTATCATTATAGAGGACATTACCCTCGTCCATCGGTACCCAGTTGATATACATTTGATAGGGGTAGTAGGAGAGACTTGCGTAATAGATGTCCGCAGCATCTTTCGTTCCGTCCTCTGTCAAACCGTTTGGCATGATGAACAGCTCTTTTATGTACGCCCAGTTAATCCAGATTGGAAAGAGGCTTTTGCAGTTGTTAATGCGATCTGAAATCAGCCGGTTAATCTCGATAATGTGGTGGCAGAGCTTTGTACTCGACTTTTTGATAAAGCTGATTCCGTCGTTTGAAAGCTGCTGCATACTGGAAGCCGGGATGATCTCTGGCATTGAAAGCAGCCCTCGATACTCCATCCGCATGATGTCATTTATTTTCCGGTAGTTGCGCTCAATGGCGGTGCGGATGATACAGAGATTGCGAATGATACGGGCATTTTTATCCTGTTCAAGCCGGTCGTATATCTCTATCTTCGGCGGCTCGTGTTCATTTTGAAAAATACGGAGCGGGACGCCGATCAGATATGCTACCTTTGACACAAGTTCATAGGTGCTGTCTTTGTAGGCAATCTGTTCTCCGGCATATTCGACGCCATTCAACATGACTGAATTGCCCATGATCTACTCCTTTCGATGGAACGCGGGTTATTGAGCGTACTTTTTGAAGTTTTCAGCTTGTTCCAGAACCTCCTTGTAGACATCATCAATAGTTACGGGGGGATAGTCAAATTCATCCAGTAGCAGTATGAGGTCAACTTGCAGATTTGCCTTAATGTCATCACGGGTAGACCAGTCGGTGTATTTAGCTTTGTCATCGACAATGATCTTAATCCGCTTTGACAATTCAATCATCTTATCGTCCGGGTACTCGAACTCGTACTTCCTGGCAACCGCTTTGAGGATGTCATAGAAGGCTTTTTCCTCGTAGTCAATTCCCATGCCCTTGAAGGAGTCTTTTTCCTTTTTGAGTTCTTCAAGGAGCTTCGCAAGCTGCTCCGCCACATCGTCAAGAACTTCATTAGCAAAAGCCTCATCACGACGGCGATTGTTGTACTCATCAACAACCCGCTTGAGGCGGTCTGAGAACTCCATGCCCATAATGCGGTTGACTTTTTTATACTCATCAATCGCTTGAG
>CAVKHS010000051.1:0-2868 GCA_963656095.1 Paratractidigestivibacter sp. | reverse complement strand
GCCGCCCGTCATACCAGCGCGGACCGACTGCGTGAATGACATATTTGCAGGGCAGCTTGTAGCCCTTCGTGATTTTTGCGCTCCCGGTTTTGCAGCCGTGGAGCGTTTCACATTCCGCCAGCAGTTCCGGTCCTGCAGCACGATGAATGCAGCCGTCCACACCGCCGCCACCCAGCAGCGACTCGTTGGCAGCGTTGACGATGGCGTCCACCTTCATTTTTGTGATGTCATTTCTGACGATTTGAAGCGGCATGATCAAGCCCTCCCATTCGGTTACTTCGCGCCGGTCAGCAGCTTGTCCATCGGGATTCTTTCCGGGTATTTTCCCTCGGTCAGAATGTCATATAAATACCTGTTATCCAGAATCATATCATCCCGGATAAGCTGCCAGTTTGCCTTTTTCCTGAAAAACACCTTGAAGATCAGAAAGTTCATGATCGCCCCAATTACCGGCGTGGTCATGCCGAAAGCCTCGGTGTGAGAGAAATGGCATCCTGTTTCAGTTCTTTTTCCTTCAAAGATGATGAACGCTGTTTTCTTGTCGCTCCGGAATACAATGCGGAAGTGGTTCTCATCCTGTTCGCATTCCGTAATTGTGCCGGTCACATCGTAGTCCAGCCCCATGACGATCTCGCGGAAGCGGATCTTGCTTCCTGCGTTATAGTTTCCGTTATAGAGATTGCATTCGATGTGGTAGGGACTCCATTTCACAAACTCTTCCTCAAAGTTGGCAGTCCATGCCTCCATTTTTTCATAGGAAGCCGGAATCTCTATTTGCTCGGTAAGAACAACCATTATCACTTTCTCCTATTCTGTCAAAGCGGCATCGGTGTCCGGGCGATCAGAATGATCGCCAGAATTGCCCCTACAAATGCCGCAGCACCTATGACAGCCAATACCTTTTTGCTGAGTTTCTTCTTCGCTGCCTTGCAGATCAGCGCGGCGCAAGCCATGCAGACAGCCGCAGCAACAAGCGCAATGCCCAGCGTTTCCCATAGCCAAGAAAGTTCATGTAGGATTTTCATGCGTTCATCATCTCCTGTTCGTTAAACTGGAATCTATCTGCGCTCTCCTTATACGCTCTCAATAGTCAAATCCATTTGCAATTTTTTTGCTTTTTCCAAGGCGTTGAAAAATATCGTGATGAAGTCTTCTCCATCGCTTGTCACAAAGTAATTAGATAGGTTGGTAATATCATTGCTGATATTTTTGCCCCAAGGCGGTTGCTTAGACAAATCGTCAATATCCCAAACCACCTTATCCGGACTAAACGCTTGGAGTTCTAACTGAATCTTTTTCAGTTCCACTATGGCTGTTTCGACGTTATCTTTATCCAATGTTCCTTGATATAGCTCATTCATAAGCGTTGGGAATCTGCTACCCCATTTCCCGTTTTCTAAATTATAAGAAACTGTTGAGAAAAAGGAGTGTAGAAAATCTCCATTTCCTATTTGATAGCAAAAGAACGCAACTTTGAATCCGACAGCCATGTGTCTAATTTCCCCCTATAAATCCGATTTGTCTGCCCCTTAAAGTCCAAGTTCTTCAACCCACGCCGCAAACTCCTGATGTCCGACGCTGCCCTTGAAAACCTTGCCGTCCATCAGCTTTGCGCCTTTGCAGCTCGGCGCAAGGCGTTCGTTCGTCTTGCCAATGCCGCTTCCGCCGGAGGTTGCAAACGGGATGATCGTCTTGCCGGTCAGATCATAACTCTCAAGAAGCGTATTGATAATCGTCGGCGCAACGTACCACCAGATCGGGAAGCCCACAAAAATTGTGTCGTAGTCCGCCATGTTGTCCCGCTTCGCGGCAATCTCAGGACGGGAGGCAGGATCGTTCATCTCAATCGTGCTGCGGGCGTTCTTGTTCATCCAGTTCAGATCAGCTTCCGTATAAGGCACCTTCGGCTCAATCTCAAAGATGTCCGCGCCGATTGCCTCTGCCAGCGTCTCGGCAACCTTTGCGGTCACGCCGGACGCAGAAAAATATGCTACAAGTTTATTACTCATTGTGTTCTTCCTCATCAATCTTTTCATTTCCTTCATTCAGCATGAAGTATAGGAGAGCTTCCAGCAATGTTGCCATATAATGAAGCGACCAGTTTTCTTCCGGCTCTTTTGTCATCTTATCAAGCACGGCTCGAAAAGCCGTGGTACGGTCAATCCTTGTTTCCTCATCAATGCGGTCAAGTATGCCCTTCATTTTCAGGGCGAGTTCTTTTTCCTCGTCAGAAAGCTCCGGTATGCCAAGTAACTCAGATAGTTTCTTGTCCTGCATAATAGCATCGTATTCGATGTATGACTTGTGTTCGGCTGACATCAATTCTTCAAAGTAGTTGATAAAAATATGAACGCGAATGCCACCTTCTTCATCCGGGGAGAAGCAGACGGTTTGCGATTTTTCTGCAATTTCTTTCAAAAAAGCAAGGTCTTCTGAGTCATCGAACTCCGCAAACGGAAGAAACATATTGATTTCCGCGTGCCAACGATGATAGTCCACGATTCCCTTGATATACCCGCGGTGTTGCTTGACAAACGCATCACAGCGTTCCAGAAGATACTCGTAGTTCTTCTTGTCCTCCGGTACAATGATCTTTGGTATCTTGTCCATTGCTTCGGAGTACGCTTTCAGCATACCACAATTAACTGCGCGGTCAAACACCTCATCGCACCATTTATCGTATTCGGCAGACTCGGTTTCCCGGTAATCCTTCTCAAAGATAATATCGTCCATTGCGTTACCCCTTTATGATTTTCTCAAGCTGCATTTCGGTCGCGTTAGGCAGACGTGATTGCAGATGTTTTAGAATGCGTTCTTTGGATTCCTGCGGGTCTCGCTGATAGGCAGATGTGATAAGGTCGTACCCGA
>CAVKHS010000050.1:0-2898 GCA_963656095.1 Paratractidigestivibacter sp. | reverse complement strand
GGAGCGTTCCGCTTCATTGATGAATTCTTCCGGACGTCCTCTACGGGGATGCTATTCCACCTTTCTCATGTCTGGGCAGCCATCGCATTTGCGGCGGGACTCAGCATTTACATAGAAATAAACGCCAGAAATCATCAAAGAAAGAAGGTAATAAAGAAATGAAAAGCACATTGAAGCGATTCCTTTCGCTTGTGCTCTGCATGTGCATGGTCATGGCACTGCTTCCAAATGTGACCATGACAGCGTTTGCAGCAACCAGTGGAACTGTGACAGGCTTAGCTGACGAGAACATTGGACTGAGTTTTACAGGCGACGCAGATAATGCTTGGTCGGCCAATGGTACGAGCATTATCGGTGCAGCTACCAGTACAGGCGGAACATGCGGCGATACATCCTATAAATCCACACTGACAATTACAAATAAGAAGTCGACAACAGCAACCCTTTCCTTTGACTACTCTATTGAGCAGAACAGCGGAAAAATTCAGGTGGATGGTACAGCGGTTTCTTCGGGTGCCAGTTTTACCAAGGAACTGGCGGCAAACGAGGCCGTTAAAGTATACATCGAGTCTGGCAGCACCAGTGCTGCTACGAAGATCACCCTTACCAACGTGGTTCTGGTAAGCAATGTCAATGCAACTGCGACTTTCGTGCCTGCTGAAAACGGCACTTATACAGTAGACGGAAAACTCATTACCGAGGAATATAGCAACACGCAAAGCTCCATGACTGCTTATCAGGTAGTGGCGACTCCGGCGGATGGTTATCAGTTCATGGGCTGGTATGATGTTTCTAACGAGAAATATATCAGCACGTCTGCAAAGGCTGCGTTGAACATTGAAAATGACTGCACCATCACAGCGCGGTTCGCAAGTAAAACGGCGGCCCTGTTTGAAACCGGCGGCCAGCGGTTTGACGATCTGGGCGATGCGGTTTCCTATGCGCAGACAAACGGCCAGTCCAAGATCACCTTGGCTACTGATGGCTCCATCAGCGGTACTTATACCATTCCGGCGGGAATCACGCTGTTGATCCCCTTCGATGAGGCAGGGACACTGTATACGGATGCTCCTGCGGCAATTCGCACAGCCCCAGCTTCGAAGCCGTTCCGAACGCTGACGATGAGCGATGGCGCTTCTATTACCGTCAATGGTGCCATCAGCTTGGGCGGCAGATATTATGCTGCTGGCGGCAGTGAGCAGGGACGTCCCGTTGGCGATTACGGCTATATCAAAATGGCGGATAACAGCTCCATCACGGTAAAGAACGGCGGCAAGCTCTATGCGTGGGGCTTTATCTCCGGCAGCGGCTCTGTTTTGGCGGAATCTGGCGCTACGGTGTACGAATTCTATCAGATTGCAGACTTCCGCGGCGGCACCGCATCTTCCAACATGCACCATGGGGTGTTCCCATTTTCGCAGTACTTCGTACAAAACATCGAAGTTCCCTTGACGTTGAATGCCGGCGCCAACGAACAGGTTTATAGCGGCGTTTATGCAATGAAGAGCACATATACTACTGCTATTAATTTCATTGGCGACACCGGTATGTTCAAAGTGGAATCCGGTAGCTTTACTAAGGATTACGATGAAAAGACGGATCGTCTTGTATTCACAGTAAACGGCGAGGCGGCATTGAACACGTTGGCGCTGACGCTTGCGGGCATGGATGTCAACTCTGCAAGCTACGTATTGCCAATCACCAATAACATCACCATCAATATCCAGTCCGGAAATGTGACGATCAATCAGGATGCCGCTCTGCTGGCGGGCGTTGAGGTCAATATTGCCGAAGGCGCTGGCCTGACAGTTGCAAACGGAAAGAATATCTATTTCTATGACAGCGATGAGTGGAACTCCGACAACTTTGTCTGGGGCCCCTGCAAGTTTAAGTCCGTGGCCTATGCGCCGGGTAAGGCATACAACCGCTCCAATAACGACTTGGTTGATGCGAAGATGGATGTAAACGGCAGCGTAACGGCTATTGGCGCCATCTACACAACCGCAGGCGGCGCGGACATCTGCTCCAGCAACGGCACCGGCAAGTACATTCAGCAGGGCGCACTCGGCACGGCGACCGAAACCTATCAGTATAATGCAAATGGCAATAATGCGGTGACCATCCCCATCACCGCCGCCAAGCTGCACAACGCAGACGGCTCTTACACCGAAACTGCGACCGCAAGTGCTGGCGATATCATTAACTATGTCAACGGCGTTTGGGGCGGCGAAGCGCCTGCGGAGCTGACGGTCACCTTTGAAGCCAACGGAAGTGCGGAATACCCGGTCGAAGGCACGATGGCCCCGCAGACCGTAACTGCAAAGAAGGATACGGCGCTGAATGCAAACACCTTCACCCGTGAAGGCTACAACTTCCTGAACTGGAATACGGCGGCTGACGGTACTGGCGACTCCTATGCGGATGGTGCGACTGTTAATCTGACGGCGGATACCACCCTCTACGCCCAGTGGGAGGACAATCATTCTCTCACCAAGGTGATCAACCAGAAGGACGCCACCTGCACTGAGGAGGGCTACACCGGTGATACGGTCTGCGCCATCTGCGGCAAGGAGATCACCAAGGGTGAAACCATTCAGGCCAAGGGCCACACCGAGGTCATTGACGCAAGGGTCGAGCCGACCTGCACCGAGCCCGGCAAGACCGAGGGCAAGCACTGTGATGTTTGCAAGGAAGTGCTTGTTAAACAGGAGGTAGTCCCTGCGACCGGCCACAAGCCGGAGATTCGCAATGCGGTCGAAGCGACGCTTACGACACCCGGTTACACCGGCGACACCTACTGCTCTGTTTGCAATGAACTGCTGAAACAAGGCGAGGGAATTCCTAAGACCGGCGCACATATCACTTGGGTAATTGATGGTAAGGTCGTAGCTGAGGAAG
>CAVKHS010000049.1:0-4404 GCA_963656095.1 Paratractidigestivibacter sp. | reverse complement strand
AATAACCTCGGGATTTTTTGTTTGATTACAGGACGGCCTAAATTGAATGGTTACGATATAACTCCTTAGCCGCCTTCCTGGAGAATCAGTTGAAACTTATATCGAAGATGTATCTCAATGCCTCGCTGCGAATGGAGAACTATGTCGGGCACAATGATGTATATTTCATGCCACGCATCTCACTAAGCTATATCCCGAATAATAAGCTGCAGTTGTCTGCTCTTTATGGGCGCTACAGTCAGGTCATTGGCGATGAGTTTGACATATATAATAACTATATCAAGAACGAGAGCTTTGCTAATCATTACATCCTCAGCATACAATATAAGCTGCATGAGACAACGTTCAGGGTAGAGGCTTACGACAAGACATACTCTCATCTTCCACTCTATGAAGAGCTGCAACAGATGACGTTCAACGGCAAAGGCCACAGCTACGGTTTTGACTTGTTCCTAGAGAAAAAGATATTTCAAGGCAGACTCAATACCACTCTATCATACTCATACAACCACTCAAGAAGGAAATATATGCAATACCCCGATTATGTACAGCCTCAGTATGCCACGACCCATGGCGGCTGTCTGAGTCTGAAATACAATGTGCCTCAGATAAAAAGTATCTTTGGACTGTCGGAGAACATCACCAGCGGCCGCCCCTACACCGATCCTTCACAGCCGGGAATGTTACAGAAACGCACGAAGCCTTATCTGTCGACAGGTGTCAACGTCAGTTTCCTGGCCAGTCCGAGCGTGATCCTCTACGCTTCTGTAACGAATATTCTCAACAGACATAACGTATTCAATTATCAATACCAAAAGACACCTGGAGCTGAGGGAAGCTATAACCGCACCCCCGTAGAAGCCAGCCGCGACCGTTTCTGCTATATAGGTATATTCATCTCACTAAAAAAATCACATGCTTATGAAATATCAAATTTTTAGACTGATCATGATGCTCATGGCCTTCATGCCATTGAGCCAGACTACCAAGGCAGATACGCCGTACTATTATCTTGAGGTAAAGATAAGTAACATCGTTGTACAGAAAGGAATGTTATATATCGGCATATATAACAGCAAGGAGGCATTTAAAAATAATGTATATTGCAAGGGAGCGGCTATAGCCGTCAAAGGCGGGAACATGATCTACAGAGTCAAGCTCCCCAAGGGAACATATGCCATCAAGATGTATCAAGATACCAACGAGGATGGAAAGATGAACAGCATCTTTGGCATCCCCCTCGAGCCCTATGGCATATCGGGAAACAAAAGAGGATTTCCGAAGTTCGACAAGTCGTGCTTCTCACTCAACAAGAGAATGGTTATCAATGTAAAACTAAAAAATTAATAAGTCATGAAAAAAGTAGTATTGTTGTTTTCATTAGTCTTCTGCCTGTTGTCAGTCGATGCATGCAACACCGTTAAGCCAACAGCCTCTGACAGTCTGGTAGCATCATCCCTCAAGCGCCTGAGCACCGCCTCTCCGGCCGACTTCCCCGCTGTTTACGGCGAGCTCAGCCGTATCGCTGACATGTATCCTAATGACTGGTTACCGCTGTACTATCAGACGTTCCTGAGCATCCAGGGCTCTCTCTTCACACACAACGAGAACAGCAAGATGCTCGAGCCGTGCCTTCAGCAGATAGAGAAGATGCAGCAGCTCAAGGGTGCTGACCTCTCTGAGGTATATGCGCTGAAGGCTTACTACTACTATGTGCTCATTGCTCTGAATGCCAAGAAGAACGGTCCTACTTACTACAGCCAGGTGTTCGGTCTCTGTGAGAAGGCACTCAAGATCAACCCGAAGAACCCCAGAGCAATGGCTATATCATTCGTGTTCAAAAAGCAGATGGGGGCGTTCCTGAAAGCACAGCCCGAAGGAGATGACACAAAGAAGATGCAAGCTATAAGTGCGCTCTTCGATCAAGAGAAGAAAGACAACATCCTCCCTCACTGGGGTAAGGAGATACTCTCATATATCAGTCGCAAATAACAAATAATCTGTTGTTATGTCTTTTATCCATATCCAGAATGTTAAACTGAAGGGCCTTTCGGCTTGCGCTCCTGAGAGAGTAGTTACCAACACTGATGACATCGTTCGCAGTGTTAACTATAACGCAGAGTCATTTGTCAAGAGTACGGGAGTGGGCAAACGTCACCTGTCCGACCATCTCACCACATCCGACTTATGCTACAAAGCCGCTGAGAAGCTCCTGACAGAGATGGGATGGGAAAGGAAAAGCATCGATGCTCTCATCTTTGTGTCACAATCTCCTGATTATCTTCTTCCCGCTACGTCATGTATCCTTCAGGACCGCCTACAACTAAGCAAAGACTGTTTCTGCGAGGATGTGTCCATGGGATGCTCAGGATGGATATACGGCCTGAGCACTCTGTCCTCTCTCCTCTCTACAGGAGAGATGAAGCGGGGACTGCTTCTTGTGGGGGACGCCAAGAAGCAATATCCTGCCGACGATCCCCTCTTCGGGTATGCTGGATGCGTCACTGCTGTAGAATATGAAAAAGATAACGAAGGATTCTATTTCAATTTTGGCACAGATGGAAGTGGATATGATGACATTATACTACCTGAGGGTGGTAGCAGAATGGGGCTGTCCCCTTCCTCCTTCCGAACTGAACACATCAACGGCAAGGACTATTCGCGTCTTGAGACACGCATGAAGGGCATGGAAGTCTTTCTCTTCGCTACAAGCGCCGCTCCCAGGTCGGTCAAGCGACTGTATGAGAAATATGGAAAGGATATGGCCACAATGGAGTATCTAGTTCTCCATCAATCTAATCTCAAGATGCTGACGCTCATCAGAACCATGCTCCGCTTGCCGGTAGAGAAGGTTCCCATTAGTCTTGACGAGTATGGCAACACGTCGTCGGCATCCATTCCCATGACCATCGTCAGCCGACTGGGTGACAAGCTGAACTCAGGATCACATTCTATCGCTTGTTGCGGCTTTGGTGTGGGACTGTCATGGGGATCGGTTCTGATGACTGTCGACAACCTCGTCTTGCCCGATGTCTTGACCATGAAGGAAGAAGAGGCTGACACAAAGCACCTCGCGTAACAGAAAATTATTCGTTTTTTTACATGACAGATTTGGCCTCCTTATTTAAAAGTGGTAAATTTGTCACATTAAATAAATAGTGTCATGACAAAGGTTGACCAAGTAGAGAGAAAGAAGATAGATTATCATTCTATCCTATTGTTTTATGTTGTTGCGCTGGCTATCCGTTTTTTGGCGATATACGTTCTCCCCACCCACATTAACGGCTTTGACAGAACGTTATGGGGACAGCTGCTGAGCGGAGCCGGTCCTTGCCTGGGAGCCTTGCTCGTCATGGCTGTCTTTAGGAAACGACTTTTCTGTAGCGTCTTCGGTCTTTCTGTGGCAAAGAGCTTGTTATGTCTGGCTCTACCGGTAGTATTGCTTGTGGCAGTTGACTGGAGCAACGGCTTACAGTTCTCAGTCCTATTCCTGGCATGTATAATCTACGCTTTCCTTGAAGAGGTAGGATGGCGCGGTTATCTGCTCGGAGAGTTCTCTTCTCTGAAGCAATGGAAGCGCGTCGTCATCATCACAGTCTTCTGGTTTCTGTGGCATATGGATGCGCCTCATCTGACAAATATAGTCTTCTTACTTATCATCCTGCTCTCCACATGGGGTCTTGACCAGATAGCTGTTGATAGCCACTCGCTGATATTCTGTTCATGTCTACATGGCAGCTTCAACCTCTTGAAGCGTGGCAATGACAACAACATCTTCAACGACACATCGGCTACAGTCATTTTCATCCTAACGGTCGTAGGTTGGTTCCTGATATGGTATGTGATCCGTAAGAAGAGCATTAATAAATGATTGACACATATTTCAGTCGCCAAACAAGCACATAAGGACAAGTATACGTCAGCCACATATTGGAAAATTTCGAGAAGATAGTGGAGGAATAGACAATGCTTCGAACTCTTGCTTCGAAAGTTGAAAGTCGCAAAAAATGTTCTTGAGCGGCCAAACGACCTTGGAGTAAGGGCTGATTAAGTCGCAAGGAAGTCGCAAACGACAAGATAAAGAAAAAGCCAAAGTGTTGAATATCAACACTTTGACTTTTTATCGTGTACCCAGACTCGGGCTCGAACCGAGATGCCTTGCGGCACTGGTGTTTGAGACCAGCGCGTCTACCTATTCCGCCATCTGGGCATGCGCGTAAGAATACGCAATGATGTAAATAGTAAGTGCAAAGGTACAACATTCTTGGAGAAAATCCAAATTTTTTAGGTTAAAAGTTTAAAGGAACTATAGGAGGGAGGAGCGGAAAAGCAAAGAAAAAGGATTTTTTCTTTGCTATTTCACTCGTTTGCAGTATCTTTGGATAAGATACGCAGCACTCGGAA
>CAVKHS010000048.1:0-4415 GCA_963656095.1 Paratractidigestivibacter sp. | reverse complement strand
AACAGTACGCGCTTTTGGGTACATACCTATGATGACGACCCAATAAGCAGGCAGCTATTAAAGCTCCCAGAGCGAAGTAATTGATTTTTGACGAGTCATCGTTAAAAATTCAAGCTCGAAAAAGGCTGAAAATTGACTAAAATGTGCGCCACTGCTTGTCAGCGGCGCACATTTGTTTTTCCGTCAAACATACACTTCAACCCTTAAATCTGTCCAAGAACAGCGTCTGAACTGGCTCGGCATACCGTTTTTTTGACGATATTGACGTGCGGTTTCGAAGTTGATTCTGAATTTCAGCAGGGGATCTTGCTCGATTTTCGTCAAGTCGGTTCGTTCAGCGTGAGGAACCTGCGGACCGAAATTCAGCTTCCAGCGGTAGAGGTTGTCCTTGATAGGCGTGACAACCTCTACAAATTCCTGAATCAGTGAATCAGGCAACTTCGGTGCAGAAAGATCCACGATTCGATTCAGCGCAGCAGTCAGTTCCTTCATAGAAGGAGTGGCTGCTGCTTTTTGTTGTGCTGCCATTTCGGCTGGAGGGTGCTGCAAAGCGCAGATTTCCTGCTCCGTCTTGGCGCACAGTTCCTTGTACTCATCACGCCCCAAGTCACCGTCTGCGTACATTTGAGCAAGCCGCAGTTTGCGATTTTTCAGCTTACTGATCTAGGCGCTGCTGCTGGCAACCGAGCAGGCAGGAGCCGCGCGGTTGCTGACAGAGTCTATCATAGCAACCGCTTTTTTCACTGCCGCATTTTGGTCGCCCCAGATACGGTCAAAAATCAACTTTGCCATAAGTTCCAGTTTCCATTCGCATATCGAAATTGCATCGCAGGATGACTGTCCTTGCAGATTGTGTTCCACAACAAAAGAACGGGAAACATTCACTGTCCGGTAATTGCATTGATACCCGTAAACCGGCGTTCCGTCTTTCAAAACGCGCCACTTGAAACGGTTAAACCCGCCGCCGCAGCGGCAACGAAGTTTTTGTGTCCATAGATGCATCGGACCAAGATAACCGGCGCGGCGTGTGGAGCCGTCCGACATCCGATATGTGGCGATTTTTTGCTTGCGGATTCGATCACATTCGTGCCACAATTCCTCAGAAATAAGCGGCGGGAAGTTGCCCTTGACAAGTTGAATGCTATCTTCATCGAGATTCTTTACGCGAACCTTGTCAATGTAATTGGTGGTCTTGGACTTGTTGTAGCCTATGTACCCCATATAGATGGCGTTGCGTAGCATCTTACTGATTTTGATGCAAGACCATTTTACATTGCCTTGGCTATCCTTATACCCAAGGCGCGTAAGCTCGTTGCAGATCAGACTTTGCCCGTAGCCTCTGGAGTACATATCAAATACAAAGCGAACGACTTTTGCCTGCTCCTCGTTGATGGTGTAGGTGTTATGAGCTTTGTCTAAATCATAGCCCAAAATGTTGCCATTCCCGTAGAGAACACCGTTTTGGCGGCTGATCATTTGACCGGCTAAGACACGTTCGGAAATTTTGCGGCTTTCCTCCTGCACAAGAGAGGACATAATGCTCAGGCGCAGTTCGCCATCGCTGTCCAATGTCCAGATGTTGTCAGACACGAAGTAAACCTCCACACCAATGCCGCGAAGCTCTCTTGTGATGGAGAGTGTATCAACGGTGTTTCTGGCAAAGCGGCATACCTCGCGGGTGACGATCAGGTCGAATTTTCCGTTTCGGGCATCGTCCAGCATTCGCATAAAAGATGGACGCTTTTTTGCAAGCGTTCCGGTAATGCCTTCGTCAATGTAGCGCCCGACCAGCTGCCAATTCGCGTGGTACTTCAATTGGTCATCGTACCATTGCATCTGATTGCTGAGCGCGTCCTTCTGCTGTTCGTGCTGTGTGGAAACTCGACCGTAAAAGACCATGCGGCGGTCACGGTTGCGGTCTAAATTCATAGACCCGAAATATAGCTGTTGTTGTGTTGTCTGCATTTGCGTTACCTCCTTTCCTCGCAGTATATAGGAAGTTGAAAAACGATGGTAGGCTGTCGTTTTATTGCTTGACAGGCTTGACAAGTGCGGAATATTGTGCTGTGACCTGACGGTAAACCGTGTGATTGATAAGACCCTCACGGTAGAGAACAGCAACCAGTTTCACGGCAATGACATCACTACTGATTTGCAGGGGAGAATCCGTGGGATGTGTGCATTTCATAGTATACCTCCTGTTCATTATGTATTTGATTCCACAAGCATAGCGGTCACCTGTGGAAAACAAGTGGCCGCCATAATCTGGAATCAAATTTTATACCCTATTCGACACTACTCCCCGGATATAAGGGCGAACCACCGACCCGGCTGCTGGAAACAGCTCCCACTTCCTGTACCACATTGTTGGCAGTACCGCCGACGCCTTGAGAGCATCGCCACGGTGTGTATCATGATTGCTGACCCTTCGCTTGAGGTATGTGTTCCACGCCACCTCTCCCACCTCTGGGGGCGCTCCGCTGCGGTTAGGCAGCCTCATCGCGTCAGAACCAGGACGCACCTGCCGAAACGCTCCTTGGGTTGCGGCAAGGTCAGTTGTATGTAGCCGGTGATTCGGATATTCGGTTATCAAGGTGCAGAGAAAAAAGGGGGAAAGAGGGCATTTTTGTCCCTCTATATATGAATATCGCTTTAGGAAGGTAAAAGTTGGAGAAAAATCTACAATTTTTTCAAAAAAATACCGCCCCATCTCACGATAAGGCGGTAGATTGAGTTATTCTATGCTGCTCCCAAGTTTTTAGATAACAAATCACCATTGGCGGCGTTCTCAAACACTTCAAAAGCATCTTGTAGTTCTTCCAATCACAGCTGGTGTGTCTCTTTCCAGAGTATTTGTTTTCCGCGACATCATTTAGCATCATCAGAATAAAACCCGATGGCCTTTTGCAAAGCCAAGAAATGCTTTCCTGTGTATTTGATTGCCCTGTGCTCTCCTTGCATTTCTATCCTACAGGTAATCAAATTCTCGTCATTTTCTTTCACATGGTAATCTTGTATCATCGAAATAAGCTCAGACAGATTCTTCTTTTCGTAAATAAATCAGCGACGATGTTTTGCTTTTGAGGCATCGGGCGGACAGACGAAGCCAGACTCGCCGCCTACTCCGCGCAGAGCTCCGCCACCAGAGCGTCCATCTGCGCTTCGCTGGTTTGGTTCAGTGCGCCGCGCAGCGATACATCTGTTTCACACAGTCGGAGTTCCTTCATCTTTTCCAACTCGGCGCGCATCAGCCGCGCGGCAGCAGGGGCCCATGAGCCGTTTTCCATGAGGCCGATCCGGCGGTTTCGGAAGCCCTTTGTCTGTAAATGATCCAAAAAGGCCTTCATGGGCGGGAACAGTCCTCCGTCATAAGTGGAGCAGGCCAACACCAGTTTCCCACAGTAGAATGCGCTGGTCACGGCATAGGAAAGGTCTGTTGCCGTCAGATCGCACATGGTGACTTGCGCACTTTTTCCCTTCAGCTTGCTCTTGAGGGCCTCCGATGCATATGCGGTATTTCCATGGATGGATGCGTGAGCGATCAGGATGCCCTCCGGTTTTTCCGGTTTCCATTGTGACCAGAGATCATAGAGCCGCAGATACTCCCCCAAGTCTTCTGTGAGCATGGGGCCATGGAGCGGGCAGATCGTTTTGATCTCCAGCGCGGAGATTTTTTTCAGCAGCGCCTGCACCTGTGCGCCATACTTTCCGACGATGTTGTAATAATACCGCCGGGCCTGCGGCGCCCAGGGGGCACGGGCAGTCCGTTCCAGTGAACCGAAGCGGCCGAAGGCATCCGCCGAGAACAGGATCTTTTCCTCCTCTTCATACGCTGTCATCACCTCCGGCCAGTGTACCATCGGCGCCAGCAGAAAGCGCAGCCGGTGCAAACCCAAGGAAAGCGTATCTCTTTCGCCAACCTCCAGCATACGGTCTTCCGACAATGCACCTGTGCCGAAGAACTGCTTGATCAGGGTAAATGTTTTCGCGTTTCCCACGATCTTCATCTCCGGGTACTTTTGTGCCAGCCGCATGAGGCTGCCGGAATGATCCGGCTCCATGTGTGTGACCACAAGATAGTCGGGGCTGCGCCCCTCCAACACCCGCGCCACATTGGAAAGCCATTCTTCCGCCGCCCGTGCGTCCACGCTGTCCATCACGGCGATCTTCTCATCCAGAATGACATAGGAGTTGTAGCTCACTCCCATAGGCTGGACGGGGTACTGGTTTTCAAAGAGTGCCAATGTGTTATCATCCACCCCTACATAGCGGATGGCATCTGTTACCGTTTGAATGGTCATAATACAAAACAACTCCTTATCATTTGTTCAGGACCTGCATCTCCGGGTTCTTCTCCCCAAATTTCTCGCGCAGCGCACTGCAGATATCCTCCCGGGACTTGCCCTGCTTCTCAC
>CAVKHS010000047.1:0-5127 GCA_963656095.1 Paratractidigestivibacter sp. | reverse complement strand
GCAAGCATTGGCTTGGGGCGATGAGCAAGCGGCTTAAAAGCTGTAAACTGCTGTAAGATCCTCGTTAAGTTGTATAATGTTACCAGACATGGTCTATTGCCTCCTTACGAATTTTGTGTGGTAACTTAATTGTACTAGCGGCAATAGACTATGTCTATTTTTTATGAAATTGAATTTGCGAAATATATTTTACCTTATCATGTATCCAGTATGTTGGGACGCCACACGACCTCCAGCGGCTTCCAGATTGTACTATTTTCTATTTTTTCCTTCGGAATATATCCGATTTGGTTCTTTAATAAGATGGCTGCTGCTCTCGATGAAGCAATGGACAAGCGACATATGATTGGTGACCGCATCGGGTCTGGAGCTGGTTTTGTTATCATGCTCCTAATTCCTTTCGTGGGGCTTTTAGCATTATACAAAATCATTAATGCACATAACTCTATCATTGATTTCGACAGATATGCGCTGATGGCAAACCAGAGCAAATAAACTATATTGATGAGCAACTTACAGCAACTGTACAGAAGGGAGGATTATCTATGTTTTGTACAAACTGTGGCAAAGAACTCAGTCCAGAAGAAAATTTTTGCACCAGATGCGGGCACAAAGCACCTGTACTTGCAAGTCAGTCATCTGATTCCATAGCTGCTCAGAAAGAGCTGACAACAGCCCAGAGCATGATGGCTGCAGTAAACTTGCCAGACTTGCAAGCTGTCTATGCCCATTTGGACAAAGCTGCCAAATGCCAAGACCAAGCGCTTTTGCAACAATTGAAGGCTCTAGCTGATAAATATGCAGATATTGCAAATTTATCTAAGAATCTGTCCATGGCAACGGCGCAGACAGTCAGTATGAATCCTTATCTAAAAACTGCTGCTGTCGGTGCTGTTGGCGCGGGAATCGGCACTATGGCCGCTGGTGCCATGAACGGAAGCGCTGGCGTAGCAACAGCTGAAGCTGCATCTTCGGTCGGCAGTTCCATACTTTCATCCAATGTAGGCGCTCAGTTAGCAGATCATCTCATTCGTGATAATCACGACACACTATCGGACGCTGCCAGCAACATTGCCGATACGGCAAGTGATGTTGCAGATGCAGCTAGCGATACTGTCGGTGACGTCATTGACTTTCTATCAGATATTTTGTAACCCAATTTCACATATCGACTAGTATATAGAATAACATAGAAAGAAGGAATAAATATGTCTATCTTCCCTAAAAAGAAAAAATGGAGATTTTTATTAGGTGCCATCATCATAGCTGTCATAGCTATCTTTGCTAC
This sequence comes from Paratractidigestivibacter sp., assembly GCA_963656095.1. Classification (GTDB taxonomy): domain Bacteria; phylum Bacteroidota; class Bacteroidia; order Bacteroidales; family Bacteroidaceae; genus Prevotella. Next base: position 3,839 of record CAVKHS010000047.1, on the reverse strand, counting down.
CAGCAATGGTTCATCACCTCTTAATAAAAATATACAAATTGTTCAAAATGGCTACTTAGAGGCCATCCCTAATCAAAAAATTGGCCCAGCATTCAAAGAATTTTTCGGTGAGCCGAAATGGACCTCTTTTACGTCGACTGACAATAAAGAAGTTGTAGAGTTCACTGGTAAATGCAGATGGAATGGCGAGCCTGCCGATTTCAAAATGCAATTCATTATGCTAAAAGATGGAAACTTCCGAGTTGGTGCTATGAAAGTCAATGATAAATCAATGAATATACTCGAATCCAGTGCAATAATGAAAAAAATCATTTCTGAAAAAGCATCATCGGGTTCGTAATTATATTTTATCTAGTCAGATAGAGTTCACTTTTAATCATGTATTGATAAATTTAAACGGCGAATTGTCAAGCTAAGTGCAACACCTTTGCTGCGTGGATAGCGCGGTAGATCGTCGGAACACTGACGAGACGGCAGCCATGCTCCAACTGGATCCGTCCGACAATCTCCTCTGACGACCAGTGGTACTCCACGATACAGGTTTGGATGTAAGGCATAGGCCAAGCGTTTATGAGGGAAACAGGCTTCTCTGCGTTGCTTGTAGAGTGCTTGTGCAGTCAACGGGCAGTACGACATAGGTTGGGCAGCTGGAACCGCATTGCGGCGAAACTCACGCGAGATGGTCGACTTGCTCCGGTTCAGCAGATGGGCAATCTCCGTGATAGATTTGCCCTCAGCAAGAAAAAAAGTATCTTTATCTCGCTCAAATTTTGGTACATGGCTGTTTGTCACTTTATTATGCAGTACTATTTTAAGAAAGATTTTTAGCTAAATTATTGGCTAAATTATTTTTCTATAGTGCTGGAATCTCGGCGGCAAAGGGTGGCGCTGTCTGCGGCGCTGGCCTGAGTATCGGTTCCAATCTTGTAGAATTGGCACGTGGCAACAAAACAGTTGGCGAAGCAACGGTTGATGTTGCTGTCGATACGGCAGGCGCAGCAGCTGTTGGCTACGTTTCTGGAGCGGTTGGCAGTGTAGTGGCGGAAACTGCTGTCGGTGCTGCTGCCATCGAGACGGCTGGTGCCGTAGGTGCCGCTGCTATGACTGTACCCGGCGTTGGAGCTGCTGTCGGTGCTGCAGGAGCAGCTGCTGGTGCCATCGGAGGTGTAGCTACTTCAGCTGTAAGTGCCGGCGCGGCACTCGCTACCTCTGCTGCTGCCGGTACCGTTGCAGCCGGTGCAGTAGCAGCCGCCGGGGCCGCTGCCGTCGCTGCGGCTCCCGTATTGGCTGTCGGTGTCGTCGTCGGCGGCGTTCTGGATTTGATTTTCGGTGATTGAGTGCAGCGTATTCTGTCGAAAAAGGAGACTACAATGGCGAAAAAAAAGAAATTTGCCCTGATCATGAAGGATGACATCGAAGTACGCGATGTCGACGGGCTGCTGGAAAACTACGACGAAGATACCATCTTGCAGTATTATCGCGATGGCAGTCTTGTCACCTGGCTACGCGATCGCTATGAAGACGAGCTGGCAGATGAAGTCGAGGCTTTGGATGCAGATGAAGACGATGCTGACCTGAAAGAGCAACTTGCCTTGGTGTTTGGTGTCAAACAGGACACCGAGCGCTTGGAGCACCTTCGTCAATTTACAGAAGATGAAGAACTGCTCGCAAAAGTCAATCAGGTCGCGTTCGATCAAGAGGACCTTGCCGACCTGCTCGATGAGGGAATCGATGAAATCTATCTCTGTCCGGGCACCTACACCATTCCCCTGCGAGCCAAGAACAAGACCTACATCGGTATTGGCAACCATATCACAGCCACAATCCGCAGCAAGAAGGTCGTCGATTTCGACAGCCTCGGCATCAAGTTCTTTGGCGAAATCTATTATGACGAAGCATATTCATCCATCGTTGAAAGAGCTTCAGAACATGCAGACATAACAGCGCCAACAGCACCAATGGAGGCATCTGAAATTCCCGAGGTTGCCAATGAACCTACGGAAGATGCCTATTCACGCCGTGATTACAGTCATACTACGAATGCATTATTGCGCGCTGCCAGCGAAGAGTTAAACAATGTGCAAATCATGACAATCAGCCCATTGTTCCTTGCCGCAAAAGAAGAATTATCTGATGTGAAGATTCGCATTTGAGAGAGAGGGAATTATCATGGTAGAACAATCGAATTTCAAGATTGAAAAAATAAAATCTATGGCTGTAGGGTTACAATCTTATCTGTGGCCTTGTAAAGATGATAGCGATGGGAAAATAGATTTATATAAGGTGCCTTGTGTGCCATTTTGTCCTAACTGGATAGAAGCGTATACAGATAATATATACATCAGGGCTCTACAGAGTACAATTTTTGTCAATAGCAATATCGATGATGACGGTGAAACCATCATAAATCGTACTGCACTTGCTATTTCTGATATCAATAGTGTTGCGGGAATTCGTTCCTGCACGTGTGAATCACCTTTTTCAGCATCGACAGACGCCATACAGAACAAATACATAGAACGGAACAAATACCTAGATACCCTAATGGGCCTAACGAGGGACTCCTCTTACCTTATCAAACATACAGTTAATGACGAAGACATGGGCAGTCTTGATACTATGTTCTGGATGTTCATGATGGCAGCCCTCGACGAACGCATCTACAATGATCAGCTCGAGTACATCACGGATTTAGCGGAGATGTTAGAGTTCAACGAACCTATGGTTCGTGACTGGTGCAAAGCTGCCGTCTATGTTGTCGGTGGTGGTCATTTACAAGATTTAAAGAATAAAAAGAATAATCCCCTGGGGTTGACTACCCCTGAGGGACGAGAATTCTTTTTGCACATGTGGGGCGAATTGTCAAGCTAAGTGCAACACCTTTGAGAAATAGACCTCATATGGTGTTTTGTAGCCAAGGCACTTCCTAGGGCGCAAGTTCAGCTCATGGTATTTCCGTTGGATGTAATCCTCCTGGATCCGTCCGACAATCTCCTCTGGCGACCAGTGGTACTCCAGGATACAGATCTGGATGTAGGAATGCAGTGGTGCATACGCCAGCCGCTTATGCGGGCGACAGGCTTTCCTGCGCTGCTTGTAGAGCGGTTGCGCGGTCAAAGGGCAGTACGACATAGGCTGGCATGCGGGAGCCGCATTGCGGCGAAGCTCACGTGAGATGGTCGACTTGCTGCGCTTCAGCAGATGGGCAATCTCCGTAATGGATTTGCCCTCAGCAAGAAAAAAGAGTATCTTTTCTCGCTCAAATGTGTAAGATGTGTGTAGTGACACATAGGCTCTCCTTTTGTTATAGGTAGTTCTTTTCAAACACCATTATAGCAAAGAAGTCTATGTGTCATTTTAATTTGGTTGGCTAAGAGCTGTTGCACTTAGATTGTAAGTCCATCGTGATAAAAAATTATCTATATTAGCATGTATTTGCGATTTGGTGTAGAAATAGTGAGATATAATCACTATTGTTATCCTGCAAAATACAGGATACTCAGGGGGGTAAACTTCTATGGAGACAGCTGCTTCTTTCGAAACGCAACTTTCTGAGCTATTTCGCGCACGATTTCCGATGGTCTATATACCGACCTGGGAAGAAGAACGTGCACTCAGTGCCATTCGTTCACTTGCAAACGATCCAAATCTCATCCGCACGGTCCGAGAGGTCCTAGTTTGGCGTGTCACGACCGGCATTTTCGAGCAAAGCACGCAGAAGATTATCAAGGATACGACAGATCCGTTAAAGGCTCGTCAACTACCCGCGACTGAAGTCGCGAGTTTGAGGGAATCTTTCGATACCTCAATTTGCTTAGATAGGCCAGGCTTACTGCATT
>CAVKHS010000046.1:0-5422 GCA_963656095.1 Paratractidigestivibacter sp. | reverse complement strand
ACACCTACAACGCATTCGTTGAAGGAACGCTTGAAGATGAAAAGGGCTTCTGTGCTGTTGTTACAACGCAGGACATTGCAAAGCAGGATTACATTCTCACACCGGGACGTTATGTTGGCATTGAGGAACAGGAAGATGACGGTGAGCCGTTTGAAGAGAAAATGGGGCGCCTGACTTCTGAACTGTCTGAGCTTTTCACTAAGTCTCATGAGCTTGAAGCTCAGATCAAAGAACGACTGGGGGCGATTGGATATGGGCTATGAGACGTATCGTGTTGCTGACCTAATTGATGAAATTGCGATGGGTCCATTCGGCTCAAATATTAAAGTCTCGTGTTTTGTGGACAGTGGAGTACCTGTTCTAAATGGCAGCAATCTTGAAGGATTTTCTTTATCTGAAAAGGCGTTCCGCTTCGTCACAAAGGAAAAAGCTGATTCTCTTAACAAGGCAAATGCGCATCGAGGCGATATAGTAATAACGCATCGAGGAACGCTTGGACAAATAGCGTTTATTCCGCAAGATTCCAGATATGACCGGTATGTGATTTCACAATCCCAGTTTCGCGTTCGATGCAACGACAAGGTTTTGCCTGAATATCTTGTCTATTACTTCCACACTCCAATAGGACAGCATAAACTTCTAAGCAATGCCTCACAGGTTGGCGTCCCTGCATTGGCGAGACCATCTTCGACCTTTCAACAGATTGAGGTCGTATTGCCTGAATTAAATATTCAGAAACGTGTTGTCGAGATTATTTCCACAATTCAAAAAAAGATTGCGAACAATCAAGAGCTAAACGATAATTTAGCGGCTTAGAGCTGAACGTCGGAGACGTCGATCGCGCCGGACATGAGCTTCGGCAGCAGGGTATCACGCATTTGGGACAGTGCTTTCGATTGAACATCGTTTGCTTCCATAGCCTCATACATTGGCGCAACCAGAGATTCAAACTCTTCAAGGGCTGATGCGGAGGGGATGACAACTTCCATCGCATTCAATATATCCGTTGTCATGCTTGGGACGGCGGATCCAGCATTCATTGATGCGAGGTCTTTTGCCTTGACAAAGTGATATACAAACTTCGCTACATTCGGAAGTTTCATTTCGGTGTAGAACATGGTGTCAACAGACCAAAACGGTTGATTGACATACATGACGTTGTTCAGAGTCCCTTTTCTTGGAATCAGAACTGATTCCTTATTATACAGAGGGCGCTCAACATAGCGCATTATCCCACCAGAGCCATAGACGGGATAGATACCATCAGCTAATTTCTTGTGGTCTTTACCGTATTTTACGGTTATGAGATCAGATAGATGTCCATGCGACCATGCAGGATCAGGGTTATCAATGAACATTGAAGAGTAAATCGCCTGAGCCTGCTGCTGTAAATTATCGTTTACCGTCTGAATAACTCTCACCAGTGGCGAGAGTTTTACAAAAGGGACTGCCACTGAATGTCGTTCTCTTACCTCGAAAGGAGACACGACAATGACAGAACAACTCATCACGGAGATACAGCGAAAAATGCTGCCGTATCTTAACAACGAACAGCTCATGCACCTTCGGGATGCAATGGCTGAGACATTGGAAGGGGCAACGATCACCTATGATAGTGGCTCAATTCCAGCAGAAGAAACAGATGCAGTCGAAGCATTTATCACGGCAAAACGGATCGAAGGCTGCTCAGAGAAAACCCTGAGCTACTACCGGAAGACGATTGAATCTCTGATTGCCGGAGTCGGAAAGGCTGTGCAACAGGTCACCACAGATGATTTGCGCCGCTATCTAACCAACTATCAGGTTCAGCGCAGGTCGAGTAAAGTGACCATAGACAACATCCGCCGGATACTGTCCAGCTTCTTCTCATGGCTTGAAGATGAGGATTTCATTGTGAAAAGCCCGGTACGCCGGATTCACAAAGTTAAGACTGCAAAGGTGGTCAAGGACACCTACACCGATGAAGCGTTAGAGCTGATGCGTGACAACTGCACAACAGCACGAGACTTGGCGATGATTGATCTTCTGGCTTCCTCTGGAATGCGTGTTGGTGAGCTGGTCACACTAAACCGCGAAGACATCAACTTCAATGAGCGCGAATGCGTTGTTATCGGCAAGGGTAATAAAGAACGATTGGTCTATTTCGACGCAAGGACGAAAATCCACCTTCAAAACTACCTTGAGGGGCGAACGGATGAAAACCCAGCTTTGTTTGTTTCCCTGAAAGCTCCCTTTGACCGATTGATGATTGGCGGAGTGGAGACACGCCTTCGGGAGCTGGGAAAGCGTCTGAATATCCCGAAGGTTCACCCTCACAAGTTCAGGCGTACACTGGCTACAACTGCCATAGACAAAGGAATGCCCATAGAGCAAGTCCAGCAGCTCTTAGGGCATCAGAAAATCGACACCACCATGCACTATGCAATGGTGAAACAGCAGAATGTGAAGCTGGCACATAGAAAATACATCGGTTAGGATGGTGGGTAGTATGAATGGAACAATATATATGCCCGTTGGTGAAGTTTGTTCGTCTATTTCGGACACTTATCGCGAAAAAAAGAATATGGTGACGCTTATCAATACCTCGGACGTTTTAGAGGGTAGAGTTCTCAACCACGAACGAGTTCCAAACTCCAATTTGAAAGGGCAGTTCAAGAAGACTTTTCAGCGAGACGATATTTTATATAGCGAGATCCGTCCACAGAACAGGCGGTTTGCCTATGTGGATTTTTCGCCCATAGACTATATCGCTTCAACTAAACTGATGGTAATTCGTGCAAAAAAGGATGTGGTATCTCCTAAGTACCTATACTATTTCTTGAAGAATAGTTCCACAGTTGCAGAACTTCAACTGTTAGCTGAAACGCGATCTGGCACATTCCCTCAGATTACATTTTCCGAAGTTGCCAATTTGACCATACCCGTTCCTTCGCTTGCTGTACAAGAAGTTATCGTACAAACGATGCAATGTCTCGAAGATAAGATCACCTGCAACGAGCAGATAAACGATAATTTACAGCAGCAAGCAGCCGCATTGTTTTCAAGCCTCTATGATCGGTCAAACACCGAGGTTAGATTCACCGATTTGATACAGATACTCGGCGGTGGGACACCGAAAACAGGCGAAAACACTTATTGGAACGGTAATATTGCCTTCTTTACCCCAAAAGATGTTGGCATACCATACACCCTTATCACAGAAAAGACTATCTCAAAAGAAGGTCTTTCACATTGTAACAGCCGACTGTATCCTGTGAACACCGTTTTCGTCACTGCAAGAGGCACTGTTGGTAAAGTTGGTATGTCCGGAGTTCCGATGGCCATGAACCAATCCTGCTACGCGCTTGTCGGTAAAGAGACGCATCAACTTCTTGTATATTTCTACACACTCAAAGCTGTTGATAGGCTCAAGCACAAAGCAAGTGGAGCCGTATTTGATGCGATTACCACCAGAGATTTTGAATCAGAGCAAATCATGAAACTCTCTGATGATGATGCTACGGCGTTTCTCCGTGTTGCAGAACCCATGTTTCAGGAGGTACTTAACAACAACATCGAAAACTTGCGACTTTCAACACTACGGGATTCATTGCTACCTAAGCTCATGTCCGGCGAGATTGATGTCTCCGCCGTCCAACTCTAAGCCGCTAAATTATCGTTTACCTGATTTGGAGGTTGTACCATGTTTGATAAAGTTCAGGAGAGCTTGAAAAAAAGCAAAGACGAGCGCCAGAAAAAGCGTCTTGAAAAGGAACGGGTTCGTCTTGAGAAAGCCGCAGCAGAAGCAGTTCGTGAGAAAGAACGGCTTCAACAGGAGGCGGAAAAGATACAGGCTGAAAAAGACCGTCTTCTCTCCCTCGATGATAAGGGGCTGATGGTAGAATTGATTCTGGCAGTGCGAGGTCTATACTCACAAATGGAGTACATTCAAAGTCAGCAGGCTTCTTTATCCGAGCGGGTTGACGATATTGAGTCGGACATCTCTTCCATCCGCAGCGATATTTCAGATTTGGAAAGCAGACTGGGCTCGTCCGATCAGTAAAACTCAATGAAGGAGGCGCAGACGTGATTATTTCACCACAATCTCTTGATACAAACCTAAGTCAGCTTTTAGCGGAGGTTAAGTCCGGCTCAATGCAGTTGCCGGAGTTTCAGCGCGACTGGACTTGGGATGATAACCGAATTAGAGGAATTATCGCCAGTTTGTCGCAAGGCTACCCTATGGGTGCCATTATGCGGCTGCAATACGGTAATCCGGACATTCAATTCAAATACCGCACAATTACGGGCGTAAAAGGCGTCTCAGTAAAGCCGGAGCATTTGATTCTTGATGGACAGCAGCGGCTTACTTCCATCTATCAGGCAACATCCTCTAAAGAGCCGGTCTCGACCAAAACAGAAAAAGGCAAGGCTATTAAGCGTTATTACTATCTCTCAATGGAGAAGTGCCTCGACGATGATGAGGATCGTTTTGATGCAGTCTTGTCTATTCCGGAAGACCGTAAGATCAAAGAAAACTTTGACCGTGATGTGAAGCTCGATCTCTCCACCAGAGAGTATGAATACGAGAACAAGCTGTTTCCGGTCAATATTGTGTTCGATAGCAACGCCGTTATGGACTGGTTCATGGGCTACATGACGCACTATGGAATGAAGCCGGAAGCAATGGACGAGTTCAAGCGTTTTCAGGCGGATGTGCTGAATACAATTTCCGGGTATAAGCTGCCCGTGATTACGCTGGACAAGTCCACGCCGCGAGAGGCAGTTTGCAAGGTCTTCGAAAATGTCAACACGGGTGGTGTGCCTCTTACAGTATTTGAACTTGTCACTGCGACTTATGCCACAAGAGACTTCGACCTGAGAAAAGACTGGGTACAGTGCCGAAATACCATTTGTGGCTTCGGTGACACGCTAAGAACAGATCTGTTCGATGGGATTGATGAGACTACATTCCTGACAACTGTATGCCTCTATACAAGCTATTTGAACAAGCAATCTGGAAAGACAAACACAATCTCCTGCAAAAAGAAAGATGTTCTGGGACTGCCCTACGAATCGTACACAGCAAACCGTGATGCGGTTCTGTCTGGGTTCAAAATCGCAAAGGAGTTTCTTCTTCGAGATCAGTGCGTTTTCCGTCAAAGAGATTTGCCCTATACAACGCAGTTGATCCCACTTGCGGCAATCTGTGCTGTTCTCGGAAAATCCAAATGCAATGAGCCAAACACAATCAAAACTCTTTCTCGGTGGTATTGGTGCGGGATTTTGGGTGAGATGTATGGCGGTGCGAACGAAACCCGCTATGCCTATGACATTGAGGACATGGTTGAAGAGGTCAATGGACGTCCGAATGCAATGCACACGATTAACAGCGCAGTCTTTTCTTCTACGCGGCTGCTAACCCTTCAAACTCGCTTGAGCG
>CAVKHS010000045.1:0-9000 GCA_963656095.1 Paratractidigestivibacter sp. | reverse complement strand
CTTTTATTCAACTCTGTTGCCGGACCAATCCGCGTAAAATATTGAGATAATTTAATCATCATATAACAGTTATGTCAATACTTCACTAAAAAATTACCGAAGTATTGTAATGACACACCCGAACATATTGAAATGTTCTATCAGTTCCATAAACAAGGCTTCTGTTCTTTATTCCTAGATACAGGTGATAAATAACAGATAAGAAACAGATTATAACAAGCCTCCGGCGGGGTTTTCGCTGGGGGCTTTTGACCTTTGCACATATAAAAAGCAAAAAGAAAGCGATATCGGAGCGTATACCATAAAACAGACCACCGACTATTACAAAACGATATTACGTGCCTAACTGATCGGGGCAGTTCCTCCACCATGCGGACAAATCCCGGTAACAAAATGACAAAACGGACACTCACCAAAGAACAACATTTTTTTCTTTTTTCCTAAACACCTTCCAGCGAAGCACAGTGTATTTGTCAAGGGCGAAGGGTAAAAAATACCGCACGAGCGAAGCGAGCACAGGAGATTTTTTACCTGGAGAGTGAAACGTCCCTTTACAAATGCGGCGTGCGGAGTTACCTTTGTGCCGGAAAATAGAAAAATCACATGCCCATTCCGAAACCTCTGCTCCTTTTTGGCTTCTTCAGGAGTTCCAGATCTTCCTCCTGCTGCTTCTTTTTGGGAATAGGCTGCTCGATGTCCGGCGTTTTCTCCACCTGTTGATTTTTCGACTTCTCCGGCTCCTGCCGGGATTGAAGCTCTGCTTTGAGTTTGTCCCATTTCTCCTTTCTGATGCGTTCCGCACGTTCCACCTGCCGGGCTATTTCCGCCGGACTTCCGTTCTTGACGGCATTAAGATAGTCGAAGCTTTCCTCCGGCTCCCGGTCAAACCCCATGCGCCGATCAAAAGAGCTTTCACACTTCCGGAAAAAATCCGTCCGGTCAAAACCTCCCTTCACGTTGCCGCAGTTCTTCTTCCCGGTGTGGTTCGTTTTAGGGCTTAACTTCCTGGTGTTGCTCCGGTCTTTCCGGCTGACGATGATATGTGCGTGCATATCGCTGTCACTTTCACCGTCCCGGTTGAAATGGATCTTTGCATAATATTCCACATCATCGCTTTTCAAGCCTTTTCCGAAGCCCTCCGCATAGTTTCTCATCACATCCTGCCGTATGTACCGCCGTAAGGCTTCCGCACACTCCTGCGGAGTTCTGCCCATGCAGCGCAGCTCCTTCTCTGAAGGGCTGACAGTGATAACATAGAACTTTGCGTCAGTCCGGCTTAACTTAGCCTTGTTGTTGTCTATCTTGAATGTGACCTCCCTTGCGCTCACGTAGTCCCGGAACTGGTTGAAGAACGGCTGCACCTCCTCCCCTTTCTTCATCCTCTCCAAATCCTCATGCTGGAGATAGTTCGTCACCGCAACACAACTGCCTGTATTGGCATATGTGCCGTTACCGCTTCCCTGTATCTTCACGTTCATATCTTTTCCCTTTTGTTCTTCTCGTTCTTGTACAAGGCTTTTATATCATCGAAAAGCCCGGCTTTTCCTTTCGCATCGATATAGCTTGCGATATAGGAGAAGATCTTCTCCTGCCTTTGCGTCACAGCGTCCAGCCTTGCATAAATGGCTTGTTGGTTCTTCAGAAGCATATCCCTCGACTGACCGACTGCCTTTTCCGCCCGGTCCAAAGCCTGCTCCCTTATCCCGGCAAGGCTTGCAAGGTCACGCATGAATAGGTCATTGTCTTTTTGGTATTGGCTGAACTTTTTTTCCGTAAGTATCGAGTCCATGCTCATGGTCACCCTCATACTTGTACTGCCCATGGCTTCACAAGCCGGACGCAAGAAATCCTGCTCCTGCTTCCGGATGAACGCTATCACCTGATCACAGCGTTTGATAAGTTTCTGCATTTCCTTTGCCGGACTCTCATGCTCAACCGGGTTGATGCCGTACTTCTCGAAGTACTCCAGCGCACAGGAAAGGAACTCTTTCTTTGATACATTATTGGACTTTGCCAGCCTATCAAGCCGGGCAAACGTTTTTCGGTCAATGGTGACAGAAGTGGTGGTTTCCTTATCCATACAATTGCGGTTTTAATTGCTGTTTATATTATTAAATCTCTGATTTCCAAAGGTATGATTTTAACCACAATTTCAAACTAATTGCGGTTAAAAAACTTAAACGGCTGATATTCAGCCGTAACCCCGTAGGGCAAGAGGAAAAACAGGGTAAAGCCCGGTTTCCTCTTGCTATTCTTTCGACTGCCGAGCAATCGACGAACACCCTCCCCTGCGGTACGGCGAAAGCTCGTACAAGGGGGACGGGGAGAAGTCGGAGCGAGGCACAAAGAAAGAACCTATTCCACAAACAAAAAAACACATCAAAACGGCACAACAGGCTGCATAAAATATCAATATTTTGTTTCGCTATATGGAAACAAAATATTATCTTTGCAACACTAAAAAACTTTATATGGAAGCAAAATCAAGATTCAAGGTCAAATTATCCAACGAAGCCCAAGAGTTTTTAGACGGATTGCCCAACAAGGTACGTGAGAAGATCATTAGCAATATTCGTAAATCCACCTTTGTACTTGATCCAGATTTATTCAAGAAATTGGATGATACGGATATTTGGGAATTCAGAACGTTCTATAACAAAACCAAGTACAGGCTTCTTGCTTTTTGGGATAAGGACGATAAGATAAACACTCTGGTAATCGCAACACATGGGTTTATCAAGAAAACCCAAAAGACACCTCCCAAAGAAATAGCCAAAGCCGAAGAGATTAGAAAAGATTATTTTAATTCAAAAAGATAAAGCGTATGGAAGCAAAGAAATTTTATACACTCGAAGAAATCGAGGATAAATACATCGGAGAAAAAGGTACTCCCAAACGTGATGCCTACGAAGAAGAACTTAACTCTTTTTTGATAGGTGAAGCCATTAAACAAGCTCGCCAATCAAAGAACTTAACCCAAGAGGAATTAGGTAATCTGATAGGAGTGCAACGGGCTCAAATCTCCCGAATTGAAAACGGTAAGAATTTAACCTTTTCCACCATTGCAAGAGTTTTTAAGGCTATGGGGATAAGTGCTAAACTTGAAATCGGAAGCATGGGTAAAGTTGCGTTATGGTAACTAACTATACAACAAAAAGTTACATTAAATCCGGGATGCGTTTTCGCTCCCGGAAACTTCTTGTTTTATACATTAAAAGTCATATTTATACAAAATTTAACACGCCAAAAAATCTTCCTAATCCGTTGCACTTGGCTTTACTTGTTTCCACTCTCTCCCATTCTCCGGAAATTCGTCGTATCAAAAAACACGCTGAAAAGTGGAGCGAAGCGACCTCTATAAACCAAAAAAGAAACACTCCATTGCTTTACGGTAATTTTTAGTTTCTTTTTAGTTACTTTTACGGCATAGCATAACACATTGTGCTGTAATATCTTACAAAGGTCATCTACGACAAATTTCCGAGCATCTACGACAAATTTCCGAGCATCTACGACAAATTTCCGAAAAAAACGGTTATCTACGACAAATATTATACGCCATATATTTGTTTTTGTCGTAGATAAATATTTCCTTTGCGAAAAGCATTAAAGTCATGGAGAAGAAAGACAAGAAACAGAGGGATATAGTCCTGTCGCAAGACAATGCGCTGACTACCGCACGCTACAAGTTCGACCTTATCGAAAAACGTGCCCTATACTCCATTATACGAAATATCCGGGCGCAATACATCGAGAACGAGAACGGCAGACGGGACTTATTCGATGATCTGATTATCACCATACACGAGGAAGAACTAAAGAAATGCGGTGACAATACCAAGATGCAAAACATCTACGATGCGCTAAAACGGCTTAGAAATCGCGATATAGAGATTAACAACGAAAAAATGTGGCTAAGTATCGGTTTTGTCAATTACGTCAAGCATATCAAAAATAAATCGTATTTTGAGGTGCAAGTTTCCAAAGAGGTACTACCCTATTACGTGGAACTCGCCCAAAACTTCACGAGTTACTCCATGACGGTAGCAATCGCACTCAAAAGCACATTCTCGCAAAGGTTTTACGAACTGTGCTGCCAATACCGAAACGCCGGGTTCTTTTTCTACACAGTCGAAAAGCTTCGGGAAATGTTCATGTTGGAAAAGAAATACAAACGGGGATGCGATTTCAAAAGGCGTGTACTTGACGATCCGCAAAAGGAACTCCGGGAGTTGTACAATGCCGGACAATGCGATTTATACTTCGAGTTCGAGCCAAAGAGCTACAAAGGCAAGGAAGTTACCGAATACAAATTCTACGTTTACACAAGGCAAACCGAACAACAAAAGCTATTGGAATACGAAAGCGCAAAACAGGCGATCATCTACATAACAACCACTATTTCGAGGTTCTCTAAAAGTGACAAAGGATATGTTAAGCGTGTAGTGAACGCCGTACAGTTACACCCGGAAATAGCCGTACAGGTGGCGCAAAAGATACAAAAGAAGTTTGAGCAATATATAGACAAGCCAGCCAAACAGATAGGGGCTATCATCCGGGTTTGCTTAATGGAAGATTTTGGTATAGAATAAAAAACATACAAGTATGAAAACAGGTGATAAAGTTATCGTACCAGCCGAAATAAACGGCTATGGCAGAGATTTACGGGCAATAGTTACAGAGATAGAGAAGTTCGCCGGGGCAATATTCGTAACAGTGATATTCACCGAACCATGTCCGGAAGCCTGCGGAAGAGGGGGGGGGTGTTTACCATGACTTCCAGCTAATAGCAAGGTGATTTATTTTGCTATAATCGCAATAAATTGCAATAATATCTGTGATAAATTGCTATAATAATACTTATAACTACCTTTGTAACAGAATATAGCATTTTACAGCAATGGAGAAAGGACAGGAAAGCAAGCAAAAGAGGAAAACACCGCTTACCACCATAGCGATAAGCCAAGAGTACGCCAAAAAATTAGACGAGTATTTAAACGGTACGGGTATAACTCGCAAAGAATTTGTCGAGTTGTCCGTTGATTATTTCCAAAGAACCGGGTTCGACCTCCGGGGTGAAGCTTTTGACCTCTCCCCATTAGAAAAGGTTGCCGGGCGGCTGGAACAATCCGCAAAGATCATGGAACGACACAACGAGGGGACGGAAGCGGTGCACCTGCTTCTCCAAGCTGTCCGGGAACAGACCGCCAAGCAACTCCCAGCGCCGGAACTGATCGCCCATGCTGCCGAAGAAAAAGCAAAGGCAGAAGCCAAAAGCGAAGAACAAGAAAGGGAGATTGCCCGGCTGCGCTCCGAAAACTCCGCTTTGCTGGAGTACAAAGAAAAGGCATACCGGGAACTATGCCGGATACGTGATGAACAAAAAACCATAGGGAAGATAAAAGTAAATATAGAGTTATAAAAGAACATTTATAAATAAAAAAATCATGAATAAAGAAATTTTATTTATTTATCCTTTTGCCGGATTATGCAGCACATGAAGCTGTGTACTTTTCACAGGCTATTACAGCTGATGATTTTGCCATGAAAAAAAATCCAAAATATGTCAATAAGGTTGTCGCACCCACCTTAGAACCAATAAGTTCGATTGGTGGATTCCGCACATTACCCGATTATTCGTTTGACACAATGCCTGATGATTATGTAGCATTGGTATTAATTGGCGGTTTTGGTTGGAATACACCTGTTGCAGAAAAGGTTATGCCAATTATTAAAAGTGCTATTGAACAAGAAAAGGTTATAGGTGCGATTTGTAATGCAGCTTCATTCATGGCTAAGTGTGGTATTGACCGAGAAACAACATCAAAAACTTTGCAGAAGTCATCCGTAATACAGAAAATCTCAGTAACTTTGTCCTCGGTAATCATAGACAATTATTGTCTGTAAACTTTTGATATTTAACACTCTAAGATTACAACAATTTTTCGCTAATCACCATTTTTCAGGCACTTATATTTCGTCGAACTCACGTTAAATTATTTAATATACATACAATCTTGGATACTTGCTTAGACCTTATTGCTCTTCAATATACTTGCATGATTGTGATGGCCATGCTTGCATTTTTTGTGTTTGTGTCGCGCTACTATGTAACTTGCCGTAACAGACAGTTTGAGCAGTCGCGTTGGATGATTGTTGTGGCATTACTATTGTTTGTTGTACACTACATGTGTCAGATGCGGTTGGGTTGGCGACAACAGGGGAACGATGTGGGTGTTCTGTTTAATCTGCTGTTTTATTCGCCTTCGGCTATTTTGTTGTCATGGTCGCAGCTTAATATTCTGCGCGCTGGGCATAGACGTTGGAGTTTTATGCGCTATGGCGTTGTTGGATATGCTCTTATGGTATTGTGCATAGTCGCAGGTGTTATTTCAAATGGCAGTCTGCATATTGGTCCTATGCTATATGTTGCTGATGCTATTCATTTCTTTACTCTATTGTATTATACATGGGCACCGCTGAGGGAACTTGGTAATGTTCAACGTCGGCTCGACAGTGAACATGGTAATCCTGCAGATGCCTACCTGCGCACTATGCGCTTTGGTTTTTTTGTGGTGTGTGCTTTTGCTGTAATTTCGCCTCTTTATATATTGTCGCGGCCGCTGCTCTTTGTCTTTGGACCTTTGGGATTGATTTCGCTTTCGCTGTTTATTGTTAGTTTTACGGCGCTTGGATTTAGTATGTCCGAGGGAGTAACTGAGATTGTTACCGAGACTAACGACGAGATAGCCGCTGCTAAAGTCTTTAGGGAGATTGGGCCTGAGCGTATTGCCGAAATAGATATGGCGGTAAGCAAATGGCGAAGCGAGGGCGGTTTTAGAGATAGCAACTTGACATTATCCTCGTTTGCTCGTCGCATAATGGTTAATCGTACCGACGTTGCTTCGTATCTGACTTCCATATATGGTAAGAATTTCCGTACATGGCTTTCGGGTATTCGCGTGGAGGAGGCAAAGGCACTCATGGCTGCACACCCCGAATATAGTAACGAGGTTGTTTCTATGGAGTGCGGTTTCTCGTCGCGTGTGTATTTTCAGCGTCTGTTCAAGGAAAGGACGGGCTTGACTCCCGCCGAGTGGCGCCGTCAACGGTAATATACTGGTTATGTGTGCGTTTGCTACTGAATGTAAGGTGTAACTTTTGTACGAAGGTTACATAATAAGGCAAAGTGTAACCTTTCTTACTGTGACGTATCCTTTCTATAAGAGTGACACACAAGTGATGTCTTTGAGGTTTTTGATGGTTGATGCTCCTGTATCTTTGCATGAGGAAATTCAAACTATTCAAATATAAATTCTCAAAAACAATTCACTATGCAAAAAACCTATCTTTATTTAATGGTGTGTGTCATAGGGGCTATGTCTTTAGCTTCGTGTTCCGAAGATTCTATTTCTCCTGATGCTGGTGGCGATGGCGATGGCGACAGCACTACCGAAGTGCCTTTGGCACAAGTTGCAAAACCCAAACCTAACCCTTGGCTTGCACAGGAAGAGTATAGTATTACGCACTTCAATTCGGCTCAGACTGATGCTTTCTCGTCTGCTGTCAAGGATGGAACTTTCAATATCGATCTTTCCAAGTGTCAGATGACATGGAGCGGTCCTGTTAATTTGATGACTCTTGCTTCGACTTCGCCCAATTATATGTGGGGTATGAGTAGCGACCGCGTGTCGTATCTTGACATAAGCGACGGCAAACTTGAAAGGGTTGCCGAGGCTGGCTTGCCAGGGATTACAATGAAGACCCAGGAGCAACTGACACGTATAATTGCCGATCATGCTACTTACGACGAACTTTCCAAGACGGTTACCGATATATTGGGTCCGGTGCCACAAATGTCTATGGCCAACGGTAATTATGTCTTGTGCGACAAGGATAACTATGCTTACACCAATGCAGGTCAGGTAATGGCACGCTATCGCCTTGCCAATCCTAATAATCCCAAGGATGGTATCATGTTGGATCATCAGATAAGACTTACGAATTTTACCTTCGGCTCTTTTACACTCGTAGGCGCTACTATGACCTATGACGGACACCTTGTTGTGGCTGCTCAGAACGGACTTCTTGTGCTGAATCGTGCTCTTACTACAATCGAAGATTCATACCCTCTTCCATCAGACCAGATTCTCACCAACTCTATCTGCATCGACGAGAATGGCGGTGTTTACGTAGCAAGTAACAGCCGCACACCAGGCGGAAAAGGCCTTATGCAGAAACTCATCTGCAAGGACGGCAAAATCTCCACCTCCCAGGCTGATGGTGCATGGCAAGCCTATTACGACGGTGGTCCGCAAGCACCATGTATCAAACTCGGACATGGCACTGGTTCAACGCCTACACTTATGGGCTTTGGCCAAGACAAGGACAAGCTGGTAGTTATTACCGATGGCTCTAAGCGTATGAAACTGGTAGCTTTCTGGCGTGACGAAATCCCCTCAGACGCACAGCAAGTGGCAGGATACGACAAGCGTATAGCCGGAGTGCACGAGGTTACATGTGGTCTTGGAACATCAACAGAGTGGATACAGTCTGAGCAGTCTGTTGTAGTAGGCGGCTATGACGCCTTTGTTGTAAACAATATTAATGTTACCAATCAGGAAATAAACGACAAGATTATTGGTGTAATCGCTATTGGTCCTATTGTCAAAGGCCCTCAAGGTGCCGAGTGTGTACGTTGGAATACAAAGGAGAAAAAGTGGGAGAGTAAGTGGACGCGCAGCGATGTAAGTTCTGTAAGTATGATTCCTGCCGTAAGTATCAAGTCAGAGATGGTATTTGTATGTGGCTGGAACGATGCTTCGGGCTGGGAAGTTACAGGACTTGACTGGAAGAGTGGTGCCACACGTCACCGCAGCATATTGGGCAAGAACAACCGAGCCAATGGTGCCTACGCCATCATTCAGTATCTTGCTAACGGCGACCTTTTATTCAACTCTGTTGCCGGACCAATCCGCGTAAAATATTGAGATAATTTAA
>CAVKHS010000044.1:0-9362 GCA_963656095.1 Paratractidigestivibacter sp. | reverse complement strand
TAGAATGCCTGCCTGTCACGCAGGAGGTCACGAGTTCGAATCTCGTACGCACCGCCGGAGTAGGGGTTCTCGTTGAGAGAGCCTCTTTTTTTATACCCTTTCGCTTTACACTTGCTCTATTGAGATTAGATTCTGTAAAGCTGATTTTTCTATGGTTACGCTTTTCGCCTTTTTTCTATGATTACATTGATAAAAAGATGCTGTTTCGTTTTTTTTCTGTATCTTTGCAAGTATAATTAATCATAGAATAGAACTAACATTATGTTTGAGAATTTAAGTGACCGTCTTGAGCGGTCGTTCAAGATATTGAAAGGTGAAGGTAAAATCACCGAGATCAATGTCGCAGAGACTCTCAAGGACGTACGGCGCGCATTGCTGGACGCCGATGTCAACTATAAGGTAGCCAAGACATTTACCGACACGGTAAAGAAGAAAGCTCTTGGTCAGAATGTGCTCACGGCCGTGAAGCCGGGACAGATGATGGTCAAGATCGTGCACGACGAGCTGGCCAGCCTTATGGGTGGCGAGGCTGCCGAGTTGCATTTGGAACAGAAGCCGGCCATTATTTTGATGTCTGGTCTGCAGGGTTCCGGTAAGACTACGTTCAGTGGCAAGTTGGCCAATATGCTGAAGACCAAGCAACACCGCAATCCGCTGTTGGTGGCTTGCGATGTTTATCGTCCGGCAGCTATCGATCAGTTGAAAGTTGTCGGTAGTCAGATCGACGTTCCTGTCTATACAGAGCCTGAGAACAAAAACGTCAACGAGATTGCTCTCCACGCCATCCAGGAAGCTAAGGCTAAAGGCTATGACACGGTCATCATCGATACCGCCGGTCGTCTGGCTGTCGATGAGCAGATGATGGACGAGATTGCATCACTCAAGGAGACCGTCAAGCCCGATGAGACTCTGTTCGTTGTTGACTCCATGACAGGTCAGGATGCTGTCAACACCGCTAAGGAATTCAACGATCGTTTGGATTTTGATGGTGTTGTGCTCACCAAGCTTGACGGCGATACCCGTGGTGGTGCCGCTCTCTCCATCCGTACAGTAGTTACTAAGCCGATTAAGTTCATCGGTACCGGTGAGAAGACGGAAGCCATCGACGTGTTCCATCCCGACCGTATGGCTGACCGTATCCTCGGCATGGGGGATGTTGTCTCTCTTGTGGAGCGTGCCCAGGAGCAGTTCGACGAGGAAGAGGCACGTAAACTGCAGAAGAAGATTCAGAAAAACAAGTTTGACTTCAACGACTTCCTCAATCAGATCGAGCAGATCAAGAAAATGGGTAACTTGAAGGAGTTGGCCTCGATGATCCCGGGTGTGGGAAAAGCCATCAAGGACATTGACATTGACGACAATGCTTTCAATGGCATTGAGGCGATCATCCGCAGTATGACGCCGCAGGAGCGCACTCATCCCGAGGTGCTCAACGTGAGCCGTCGTCAGCGCATTGCCAAAGGTTCCGGTACGTCGATTCAGGAAGTCAACCGGCTCATCAAGCAGTTTGACCAGACCCGTAAGATGATGAAGATGGTCACTGGCAACCAGATGAAGTCTATGATGGCAAATATGGCGCGCATGAAAGGCGCAATGAATCAATAAATATAAGCTATGTACACGTTGATAGATGGAAAGGCCACTGCTACTGCCATCAAGCAGCAGATTGCCGAGGAAGTGAAGGAAATGGTGGCCAATGGCGCTAAGCGTCCTTGTCTGGCTGCCGTGTTGGTGGGGCATGATGGCGGTTCCGAGACCTATGTCAAAAACAAGGTCATCGCCTGCGAGCAGTGCGGTTTCGAGTCCCGTCTGATCCGCTATGAGGATGATGTCACTGAGGAAGAGCTTCTCGCCTGTGTGGCCAAGCTCAACGACGATCCCCAGATCGATGGCTTCATCGTACAGCTGCCTCTGCCGAAGCATATCGATGAGCAGAAGATCATCATGGCCATTGACTATCGCAAGGATGTCGACGGCTTCCATCCGATCAACGTAGGCCGCATGGCCATTGGCCTTCCGTGTTTTGTGTCAGCAACACCGTTAGGCATCATGACGCTCTTGCTGCACTACCACATCGAGACATCCGGAAAGAAATGCGTGGTGCTGGGGCGCAGCAACATCGTTGGCAAGCCGATGGCTCAGCTGATGATGCAGAAGCAATATGGCGATGCCACAGTGACGGTCTGCCACTCCCATACTAAGGACATCAAGGCTGAGTGCCGTGAAGCAGACATCATCATTGCGGCTATCGGTCGTCCTGACTTTGTCACTGCCGACATGGTGAAGGAAGGCGCAGTCATCATCGATGTCGGGACTACGCGTGTGCCCGATGCTACAAAGAAGAAAGGTTTCCGTCTCAATGGCGACGTGAAGTTCGACGAGGTGGCACCGAAGTGTTCCTTCATCACACCGGTTCCTGGCGGCGTAGGTCCTATGACGATCTGCTCATTGATGAAGAACACGCTGGCCGCAGCCAGGAAAGAATACTACAAATAAGGTAATGGGTCCCTTCGGGGGCTCACTGCTTTGCTCTTTATAGAACCTACTTGTCATTTCAAAATTTCTACCGATGAACACCAAACTATTACTATTCTCTACATCGCTTTTCATTGCAGCCTCACTGCCGTCGGCAGTTTGGGGACAGCGCCAGCAAGCTTCCTATGAGATTGCCGGACGCGACACTACGTGTCAACTATTTCTCTATTCTCCCGAACCGACTAAAGGATTGCATGTTGCCTACTTCACCGATCACGGCCAGTGGCAGGACTTGGGACAGCTCTGCAGTTCTGATTATGGTGCATGGGGTAGTGAGAAAAAGATGTATTCGCCTTATGTTATTCAGGCTCAGGATGGAACATGGCGATTGCTCTTCTCCGTCAACAACTATGCACCTTGCTTTGCAGCTGCCTACAGTGAGGACTTGGTAACGTGGCGCCCACAGGACTATCCGCGTGTCAAAGAGAAAGGTGTATTGGAGCCGATCATGTTCCAGATGGATCCCGACAACATCGACATCTATTTCAAGGCTAAAGACGGTACCCGTCATTATGTCCAGGCATCTAATGACTTCCGCCAATTCACGGAATCCGCTGAGGCAAGCACGATAGAAGATGCAGCCTGGATGCGTGATACAGCAACCGTCGCCGGTACTACCTTTCAGGGCAATGCCTTCGACGTGCCTAAGTTGCAGTTGGATTATCTCTTCCAGTATTTCGATGCCATGGCCAATGATGCCCGCATGAGTGCTGAGACGATGAGTGGTGACGCGCAGCGCTTTGCATCTCTCACTTCACCACTAAAGACGACCCTGACCATTGACCCGTCGAAACAGAAGGCGATCAGTGATCGGCTGATAGGCGTTTTCTTCGAGGACATCAGCTATGCGGCCGACGGTGGCCTCTATGCCGAATTGGTTCAGAACCGTGATTTCGAATATACGTCCGACGACCACCGGGGGTGGGACGCTACGACAGCATGGAAGAGCAATCATCCGATTCGCATCAGCACGGCTGAGCCGCTGAGCACCAACAATCCTCACTATGTGCTCCTGGCCAAACAAGACACACTCTATAATACGGGGTGGGGAGGTGTGATGGCCGAGCCACTCCAGCAGTTCGACTTCTCTGTCTTTGCCTGCTGTAAGAATGGACGCAAGAGTCAGTTGTTGGTGTGCCTTATCGACGACAAGGGCGTAATGCTCGCAAAAGAGAAGATAAAGGTCGAGGGTGAGGGTTGGCAGCGCTATGCCCTGCCTTTGATCATTGACAAGAAAGCCGTGAAAAGTCAGGTCAGACTCATGCTGACACCCCTGAAAGAAGACAGCGTCGCCGTTGACATGGTAAGCCTCTTCCCCCATGATACCTTTAAGGGACACGGGCTTCGCAAAGACCTGGCTGAGGCCATCGCTGCTCTTCATCCTCGGTTCGTACGCTTCCCTGGTGGCTGCATGAGCCATGGTCAGGGACTCCGTAACATCTATCACTGGAATGAGAGCGTCGGCCCCTGGCAAGACCGCAAGCCCGCGAAGAACATCTGGGGCTATCATCAGACACGTGGCTTAGGCTTCTATGAGTATTTCCAGTTCTGTGAGGACATCGGCGCGGAGCCGCTTCCTGTGTTGGCTGCTGGCGTCCCTTGTCAGAATTCTGCTGCTGATAAGGATGGCTACGGCGGTCAGCAAGGTGGTATCCCGATGGCCGACATGCCGGCTTATTGTCAGGAGATCCTCCATATGATCGAGTGGGCCAATGGTGATCCGGCCACTTCGAAATGGGCCAAAATGCGCGCTGACGCAGGTCATCCGGCACCGTTCCACCTTAAATATATAGGTATAGGCAACGAAGATCTCGTGTCCACTACCTTTGAGGAGCGCTATGAGATGATCTGTAAAGCCATCAAACAGAAATATCCCGACATCATCGTCTGTGGTACGGTGGGTCCCTTCCATAATCCTTCGGCCGACTACATTGAGGGCTGGCGCTTCGCCAAAGCCCATCACGATCTGATCGACATGGTGGACGAGCATTACTACGAGTCGCTGGGATGGTTTTTGCATCATCAGGACTACTACGATGACTATGACCGAAAGGGGCCAAAGGTCTATCTCGGCGAATGGGCTTCCCGTGATCGCCGTGTGGAGAATGCGTTGGTCGAGGCCATCCATCTGTGCAATGTCGAGCGCAATGGCGACATCGTCAGCATGGCAAGTTATGCTCCGTTGCTCTGCAATGAGGCTCATCAGAACTGGAATCCCGACATGATCTACTTCAATTCCGACAGTATCACGGCGCTCACTCCCAGCTACTACACTCAGAAGTTGTGGGGCAACAGTGCTGGTGACCGCTATCTTGCTTCCCATTTCTCTTTGCCCGAGAGCATTCGCTATCGTGTGGCATCAAGTGTCGTTCGAGACCAGAAGACGGGTACCACGTGGGTGAAACTCGTCAACGCCTTGCCACAATCCTTGACAGTGGAGGTAAAGGGAATGGCGATTCCCTCGGAAGCTGAAGTTGTCGGTTTCAGCGGACAGCCCAACGATAAGAATGTAAAGGTCAAGATTACTCGTGTCAGTGGTTCCACGATCACGCTCAAGCCCTATTCTGTGGAAGTGATCACCATACCTCGGAAATAGTGCAGGGGACTCGCTGATAAACGACTTCGCCGATTGGCATATAGGCAGGTGACAGTGACTTTCTGTCGTCTGCCTTTTTCTGTAGATGATTGTTCGTTTCTTCCTATTTTATAGCCCTCAATACTCAGAATCTTGTTAATTATTGTTTTATTGGTTTCAAACTATTAAAATTATTTGGAGATTTAAAAATAAATCCTTTACTTTGCACACAGTTTGTATGCAGTATAACAGAAATATATATTAATTAAATTAAGACGAATAAATTATGAAAAAGTTATTTACCTTGATGGCTGCAGCTTTGGTAGCTGCTGGCGCATCTGCACAGACTGTTCAGGAAAGCAAGACATTCGACAACATCTATGTTGGCGTGAATGGTGGTGTGGCAACAAAGACAACTGGCCATGCTTGGATGAAGGGTCTCGATCCTAACTTTGGCATTCGTGTGGGCCGTTGGTTCACTCCTGTCTTTGGTCTCGTTGCTGAGAGCAATGCATATTTCTCTAATAAGCCGGCCAACTCTTTCGGCACAGCTGTTCGTGCTATGAACACGAGCGTGTTGGCTACTGTCAACCTCAGCAACTGGTTTGGTGGTTACAAAGGTGAGCCTCGCTCGTTTGAGGTCATTCCTGTCTTTGGTTTCGGTTGGTACCACAGCTTCGGCAACAGCGCTGTTGCTAACCGCACTTGGAACGTTCAGCAGATCGCTCAGGCCAATCCCGATGATATTGCTGCAACCTATTTCGCAAAGAAGAATGTCCTGACTTCTAAGGCTGGCATTGACTTCGCTTTCAACCTCGGTGAGGCTAAGGCATGGCAGGTATACGTTGAGCCTTCTATCACATGGGCTCTCAATGGCTTCGATGGTAAGCAGAAGGTTGCTTACGATATCAACAAGAGCTTCGTACAGCTCAACGCTGGTGTTGTTTACAAGTTCAATAACAGCAATGGCACACATAACTTCAAGATTGTGAAGCCTTACGATCAGGCAGAGATCGATCAGCTCAACAGCACGATCAACGACCTGCGCAACGAGCTGGCTAAGAAGCCTAAAGAGGTTGTCAAAGAGGTTGTGAAAGAGGCTCCTGTTCCTCAGGTGGTGAAGGTTGAGAACCTTGTCTTCGTTACATTCGCTCAGGGCAAGAGCAACCTTACCAAGGATGCTAAGAAAGCTCTTGACGGTGTGAAGAGCGGCAAGCACGTTCAGATCGTTGGTACTGCTTCTCCAGAGGGTAGCAAAGAGATCAACGACAAGCTGTCTCAGGCTCGTGCCGATGAGGTTGCTAAGTATCTCCAGAACAATGGTGTTGTAGTCGATGAGGCTACCGGCAAGGGCGTTCAGGGTAATACATCCAATCGTCTGGCTGTTGTTTACGTGAAGTAATCGTTTCACAAACATATCTATTTGCTCCCTGCTCGTAGTTGCTATGGGCAGGGAGTTTTTTTGTCCCTTACCTCAACCTTTCGGAATTGATATGCCCTATACGTTTTTTCATATCTTGTTCGGTTGTTGAATAAACTGACAAAAAAGTGGCTCTGAGAATGCGATTCTCAGAATCAAAGCGTCTCTTGCTCTGATTTTCGTGATTTTTGAAAGATTTTTATAACTCACTGATTAATAGTTAGATACGAAAGAATCCATTGTTGTAGCATTATGAAAGTGGTACTTTGACGAAAAATTCTCTAGAGAATTTTTCGTCAAAGTACCTTTCTGATGTTGTCATCTCGGTTATTTCTACTGGTCATCTCGGTTATTTCACCCGGTCATCTCGCCTTTTTCATCCTATCATCTCACCTTTTTTATCCTGTCATCCCGTTTTATTCTCATTTTGATCTTCCTTTTTTCGAGCTTTCAGCTCGGAAGCTTCTCTATAATGTGTTAAAAGGTTGACAGACTTTTGTCAATAAGTTTGTTTTTCGAAAGGTCATGCCGAAAGGGGCATGCCACAATAGTTGTTAGGTACTTTTAAGCAGACAATCTGCAATAACCAATATTGTCAAGGTACTGTATGGCTTTGTTTCTGTCACAAATTTGTAAACCTCGTGATTCAAGCAAATTAACGAGATTTTCCGAAGATTCAAACCGTTTAGTAAAGGGAATAAGACTCGCCATGTTCAAATGTGTATAAACAAAAAACGCCTCGCACGATTTGAGCATTGTTAAGAGGCTTGGCGAGGACTGACGTCGCAAAGATACGAATAATCATTGATAATACAAACTGTTTAGCAAGATCCGCATCGGTGAATATCCGATACCAAGCATCATCGGCATCGTGAACTGCATACGTTTAGCAAAAGGCAACGTATTCGCTGAATGGAAAAACTCAGAGACTGCCAAATTCTTTGAAGACCATGGTTATAAAAACAAAAAGCAAGCTGGAGGCTACTTTTTCTAAGAAAAAATTGTTATCTTTGCCATTGACTAATAATAACCAGTATGGATAGGGGTAGAAAAATTTGCGACGTACTGAAAGCTGTCAGAAAAAAGATTGCTGACATGAATGGCATTGCATACGAGCCAAGAGTTTGCCACTTCAAAGGACATTGCAGTGGAACATGTCCAGCATGCGAGACTGAAAGAAAATATATAGAGTCAGAATTGTCTTTACGCAAACGCATGGGAGAGGCTGTTTGTGTTACAGGTGTTGCCATTGGCATTTTGGCGACCCCATACAATGTATATGCCCAAACTTCGTCACCGTCTGTACCTATTGGTAATGAAGTAATCGCAGCAGACTCTCTGCCAACAAGAGCACAAGTTACAATCAATGGATGTGTGAAAGATGCTGACGGAACTCCTATTGTTGGTGTAATTATTGTTGTAGGAAACAAACGACCCGGCATCATTACAGACATTGACGGAAACTTTTCTGTTACCTTTCCAAGGGATTCCACGCTACGATTGGAATATATTGGTTATAAAGACAAGGTCTATCCATTCAGCGAACTGGACTTGAAAGGCTTTAACACGCTTTGCCTAACGGAAGAAAGCAATAATCTTTTAGGAGAAATGGTTGTAGTTGCACCACAAAAGCCTAAAACAAAGAAGCGTCGCAAGAAAAAACAGGAAGGAAAAATGGTTGTTGAAAATAAAGATTTTGACACAGGGCCATTCTATCCTGGCGGCAACAGTGCCCTGCTACATTTTGTAGAACAAAATTTATGTGTACCTGAAACTTTACAAGGAGCATATCAGCAACGCATAAATGTTTCTTTCTATGTGTTGGGTGATGGCAGTCTTGCCGATGTTAAAGTCATAACAATTTGTCCTCAAGAGATGAAAGAGGAAGTGTTACGACTTGTAAAAGCGATGCCTAAATGGAAGCCAGCCTTAAAAGACGGCAAGCCGACATGTGCGAAAATTATGATACCAATAGATATTATACTAAAGTAACTTATGCCACCATTAGAAGCACCATTGATAGGAATTGACCGTCACCGCTTGGCTACAGACGGTGACGGCATCACTACTCTCGTTGCATTTCATGAATGTCCACTTAGATGTGCATATTGCATAAACGCCCAATGCTTCAAAGAATCTCCAGAATGTAAACTTACTGTTGATAAACTGATAGAACGCTTGATGCCTGACAATATTTATTTTTTGGCTACGGGTGGAGGAGTTACTTTTGGTGGTGGTGAGCCACTGCTGTACGCTGATTTTATAAGTGAGTTTACTCGAAAAATGCCAGAGGAATGGAAAATCACCATAGAATCTTCATTGAATGTACCGAACAAAAATATCTTTAAAGTTGCTCAATTTGCTGACCTTTTAGTGATTGACATCAAAGATATGGACGAGTTTATTTACAAGCAATACACAGGCAAGGACAACTCTTTTGTATTAGCCAATCTCAAATGGCTTGTAGACAATGGGTATGCAGATAAGACCATTATCAGAATTCCTCTCATAAAAAACTACAACAATAAAAGCAATCAAATCAAAAGCAGGGAAATTCTCGAAAGCATTGGCTTTTCTCGCTTTGACATCTTCCGTTATGTTATAAAATAATCTTGGCTTTTCCCACATACAAATGCTTCCGTACTTTCGCAGTATGGAAGCATTTTTCGATTTATCCCTCCCCAAGTCGTGGGCGGACTTGTCCGCCCCGCAACTCCTCTTTTTCTTCGTAACCATCCATTTTATGCTGCCTTTTCTATAAGCTGTAAATTTTCGATCTTTGCCGAAAATTTACAGCTTTATGTTTAATCTCAACGAGAACAATCAGTTTTT
>CAVKHS010000043.1:0-20350 GCA_963656095.1 Paratractidigestivibacter sp. | reverse complement strand
CGTTGATGCGCTCCAAGCTAATCTTCACATCTTGCAGGGAATAGAAGAAGTTCATGAGCTGCTCCACGGGTGAGTTGAGCTGTCCGATGATATACTGCACGGCGAGCATCATACCGAGCGTCATCTGCCCGTGGATGACGGCAGCGGCAGCCACGACGGTGATGACGATGTTCTTCACCTCATTGATGAGGATACTGCCGGCCTCCTGCGTCTGCTGCAGCTTCAGCGACTTCATCTGCACGTTGAAAAGGTCTACCTGCGTGTCCTCCCATTCCCACCGACGGCGCTGCTCACAGTCCTGAAGCTTGATCTCCTGCATGGAGGTGATAAACTCGTAGATCTTATTATTGTTGATGGCTTGTTGCTCGAACAGTTCATAGTCGAGAACCTTTCTTCGCTTCAAAAACAAGGTCATCCAACCTCCATAGAGGATGCTTCCCAACAGGAAGATAGCAAAAACCAACTTGTTGTAGAAGAACAACACCACCGAGAACACCACGAAGGTGAGCATGGCGAAGGTCACGCTCAATGCCTGGCTGGTGAGGAAGTTGTTCACGCGGCTGTGGTCGTTCATCCGCTGCATGAGGTCGCCCATGAGCTTGGTGTCGAAGAACGACATCGGCAGTTTCAGCAGTTTGATGAAGAAGTCGCTCACCAGCGAGATGTTGACCCTCATGGAGATATGCAGCAACAGCCACCGGCGGATGAAGTCGATGGCCGTACGGCTGAAGGTAAGCATCAGCTGACCGAGCAGTATCAGCCAGATAAAGCCGATGTTCCGGTTCTTGATGCCCACGTCGACGATGGACTGCGTGAGGAATGGCAGGACGAGCTGCAACAAACTGCCCACGACCATGCCCAATACGACTTGTCCGAAATAGCGTTTGTACTTCTTCACATAGCCGAAGAGGAAACGGAACGACCGTGGATTCTTATTCTTTTCACCCTCGCCATCCTCCTTGTGGGAATAGAAACTGGGCGTGGGCTCCAGAAACATCGCTACGCCCTTTTCTTCCCCGTCAGAGCGTGTGCTGATCCAATGACTCTTGAACTCCTCAAGGCTATACTTGACAAGTCCTTTCCCCGGATCAGCTATATAATATTTTTTACCAGCCTTAACTTTATAGAGTACGACAAAGTGGTTTTGGTTCCAGTGGAGGATGCATGGAGAATTGACTTCTGTTATTTGTGACATATTTACTCTTCCACAAAGAGTTTTCATCCCAACTTCCTCTCCTATTTTTTTCAAGTCTAATAGCGACATGCCTTCTGTTGTTGCTGTACTTTGACGGGAAAGTGTATCATACGAATACCCTTTCCCATAGTATTTGCAAATCATTGCCATACATGCAATACCGCATTGCATGGAATCATACTGTTTGTAAAAAGGAAATAAAATCATGCTTTTTCCAAAGAGTACTATAGCCTCCTTTACGATAACTCAGGCTGGAAGGATTCATCAAAGACGGTTCTTTTCTGCATTACCAGCACCTGTGCCCTTGTACTTACTTTTGGTGGTGTTGAAGTTATACAATATAGATACTCCAACAAACTGCGTATAGGTATAGGCGTCTTTCGACATCGTGGTTACAGGATAGTAGCCCGTCCATCGTTCGTGGAGGTTGTGGAAGATGTCGTTGGCAAAGAGGTATGCGGTGAAACTTCCATCAAGGAACGTCTTTTGAATGCGGGCATCTATATTGAAACGGTGTGAACGACGCGTGAAACCGTCGTCAAAACTTGTTGAGTTGTGTAAACGGAGCATGGCTTTTATGGTCTTGCCGATAGAAAACCTATTCTGGAAATCCACTTCGAATTTAGGCTTGTCAAAGCTTTTTGCAATGCCATACGCCTGTGTGTCAAAGTCTTGCTGCCAGTAGCTGAAAGTCAGTGTAGGACTGTAGAAACCGAACCTCGGCGACGCCGTCACTGCGACATGATACGACTTGAATTTGTCGAAGTTACGGCTGCTCCAGAATATAATTTCTGTCTTATCCTGGTACAATTGACCAAAACTCAACTGCATATCCTTGCTATGGTCGTAGCCAGCTGTGAAGGAGAACCACGAGTAGATTACATCAAAGTCGATATTCTGCTTGATAGTTGGGCGCAGCAGTGGATTTCCACCTTCGTATGTATAGCGGTTATCATACTGTATATTTGAGTTGAGTTGATTATAGCTTGGGCGGCTGATGCGCTTGTTGTAGTTCAGTTCAATGCCCCACTTGCCCCGCTGCCAGCCCATTGTGAGATTGGGAAACAAATCGTGGTATTTACGGCTTGGCCCTGCCTGAAATTTGCCCAAGGAATAATAGTCCGAGATGACGGATTCATAGCGCAGACCACCGCAAAAACTCCAGTAACCCCACTTTATCTTGTATTCTGCAAATCCAGCCACGTTACGCTCTTTGATTTCATCGTTTGACGGAGAAACAACTTGTTCCAAATTATTGTATATGCCGTGGCTACGAGAACGAGTCGCCTCTGCGCCAGCACTAATTTTGCCTTTCCCTATAGGATAGCTTAGCACAAGCTTCTCTGCCAGCATATTACTCCGATTCTCGTTGAGTGTGGTCACCATGCGGTCGGACAGTTGCTGGCTCTGTTCAAAGGAAGTCTGGTTACGGATGGATTTTTTCCAAACCCAAGAGCTATTAAAGTCTATGTCGAGTTTTCCGACCTTACCTACATAGTAGATGTTGACTTCGTGCTGCGGGTTGTCACTCATGCTTGTTTTCATCAGCTGGTCAACCTGGCCCTCAAGTGCATCGTTACGCATGATAGTCTGCTGGCTTAGTGACGTTCCACCCTCGTAGATTGATCCATTCAGCGAATAAGAAATCCCGACGGAATTATCAGGGTTGAAATCGTAACTGGCACCAACTTGGCCTCCTGGCATTGTGTACCAGAAGCTATTGGGAGCGTATTGGTTGATACTGATGTGGTTGCCATTGGCATAGATTTCTGAATGCAGTTTGTTATCCTCGGAATGGTTACCGTGGTTGAGCATCACATTACCAAATATCTCCAAGCCACCCGTGCGATACTTCACGGTTGCATCATCGTAGGTAGTCCATTTCTCATTGTATTTCAAGTAACTGTATAGTTCCAGGCTCACGCCATCTCCCTTCGGGCGGATGGTCTTGATGCGAATAACGGCGCCAACCTCTGCATTGTACTTGGCACCGGGTGACGTGATGATGTCCACGCTCTTGATGTCGGTTGACTTCAGTTGCTTCAGCTCACTTGTGTTCTGTACCTTTTTATTATCGATGTAGATTTCGGGTGTTCCCTTTGCGAATACGGTGAATTCGCCGTCCCTGCCTTGTACTCGCGGCAGCATCGACAGTACATCATCAGCTGTTCCCACATCTTTCAACAGTGAGTTTTGTATACCAACAGTCATGCCACCCATTGTCATTTTGTATTGTGGGCGAGACCCTTTTACAACGACTTCATCCAATGCCTGATTGTCGGGTTGCATTCTGATGACTCCTGCATTACCTTGTAGAGGATGGACGTATTGAGACACATAGCCGACGCTCGACACTTTCAGCAGCCCACCATCGTGATCGCTCTGAATTGCGAAGGTGCCATCATCCTTTGTCACAGTCCCCGTGATGAATGTAGAATCTGTTTGGTCTATTAAAATGACATTTGCAAATGGCATTGGCTGCATGCGTTCATCAACGACACTGCCAATAACGACACTTTGAGCCATACAGACTTCTGCTCCAACTCCCAAGGCAATCGTTAATAAGCTTCTCATTTATTTTCCCTTTTGTTGTAATCTAAATGCGAGCGGGACGATTGACCCTCATAAAAATACTCCAAACATTTGTTAAGAAGCCCTGGTGCTTTCTGTAAGCATTGACACAGATTGTAGTTAGCACCATGATAGAGATTCCTTTCATTATACCAAGCACATTTTCCATTACAGATAGGAAGGAAGAAGCAAGATTTACATGAAGAATCGTTGTACCAAGCACAGCCTTCGTGGTATCTATAATATAAAGTTTTATTTTCTATATTAAGCTTATCTATGTGTCCTATTATTTTAGACTTGTCAGACACATCATTCCAACATTTATAGATTTCTCCCGTCGGCCCTATAATATAGGAATTTACACACAATGCGCAACATGTTTTGGAAACTCGATGTGTTGGATATATATTTCCATCTATAATCCCCTTGTAATATAAATCAAAAAGTAGATATGCGGTCTCCCAACGTCCAAAGGCGGGCTCTACCAAATTTGTCTTTTCTTCATTATCAAGTCTAATGATACCTGGATATACGACAATGTTTTTATAACTATTTTTCAGTTCTTCATTAATTTGAAAGAAATCATTGACATTATTCTTGTCAATATTCACTCTGACATGAAGTTCTGTATTAGGCAAATTGTTTGCTACTAAGTTTATACTATCCATGATACGGTCATATGTCGGAGCATTATTCCGCTTCAATCCTCTCAACATGTTGTGTCTCTCCTTTGTTCCATCTAATGTTATTTGTATGGAGTCAAGGGGATATTTTTGGAACAGACGAATAACGTCATCATTAATCATGTAACCATTGGTAATCATGGAATGCTTCGTAATCTTTATTGACAGCTCACTACTTATACGATTTAATATTTTTTCAATCGTATGGAATGCCAATAAGGGTTCTCCTCCATACCATGTAATTGACAACTCTTTTGCATCTTCAAAATCCTTGATAAATGCGATCAATTTATTTATAGTGCCATCATCCATCCGGCTGATGCGCTTTCCTTTCTCAAAGCAATAAGGGCAATTGAAATTACAATTCAGTGTCGGCACCAGCACTAAGTTTAGCCTTGATGTGTCATGTTGAACAGACTGGGTAATAAATTGACATTTATTCACGTAGTCATCGTCATCGTGTTCCCCACAAATGATTCCCTCACGTACCAAAATGTTTAATATGTCATTTGGGATATTGCGTGAGATGGCATTAGACCCATCTTTTATACTTTCGTTGAGAATGTCATAAAGATCTTCTGACAGTTCTATAAAAGAATTTGTTTTTGACGAATATGCCAAACACACAGATTTTGATGTCTTAAACAAATAACAGTATCTTGAGATTATTTTTTTATCCATAATTCATGTCATTACGAATCCTATACAACACGTATCTATGGGTATCCATAGATACGTGTTAATAGTTTTAGCCAATTGTTGGTTTTGATGGTTTCGGGGTATCAGGCTTTCTTACATTCTCGTTACCAAACCAGCAGTTACAAGCTGTACAGCTCGATTCCATTGCTGAGCTTAGAGAATTTACGCCTCCTTTGATGTTAATGGCGTCATCTTCTGTAAAAGAAGATTCTACAATACTTCTTATTTTCATACACGCATTTTTTACGCTAAACCTTTGGTTGGCTTTGAAGGCTTTTGAGGGGTAGACTTCTCCTCATTCTTGTTGCTAATAAAACAATCACAAGTACATTCCATACTGCCAAAACTTGAGTTAAAGCCACCCTTAATATTGGTTGCCTCTTCAGTACTTAGCATCACATTTGGATGCAAAATTCTAACTTCCATATTTTATTTCTTTTTAACCCTACTCTTACAGCCTTTCGGTATCCGCTCCTTTTATCAGTGTGGTCTGCTTATAATATTGGCCTCTATTATTGCGATATTGATTAAATGCTACGCATCGAATTGTCCATAATAGGTCGCATTATCCAAAATAATATTTAATGAATAACCACCCTCTGCAAGAACTCCTAAATCCAATGATACCACACCACTATTTGTTATAGAAGACATGGTGGAGCTCACTATATTACCTTGGGAATCACTAACGAGAACTTGTATACCACCTGTGTAACCATTAACTCCTATGGTGATGATTCCATTCTCATAGTCGGCAGATACACGCGTTAGAGAAGGCGTGCGCATTCCACCCTGATGGACTGTTCCTTCTTTTCGAATATCAATAGCAGAAGCACTGCTTGGTATTAATGTGACGAACACTAATAAAAGTATAAGCAAATTCTTCATATTAAAGTCGTTTTATGGTTTTCGATTGCAAATTTAGCCACTTTAGAGATATGAAGCAAATAAATCAGGTCTATTTCTTTATTTCCATTGTCTCTGTAATATCCTAAATATTAAGCTATTATAATTTATATTCAATAAAGTAGGTCTATTTCTGCAATTTTGGAGTCACTAAAAGGCTTCAATGAACGTACGCAAAGGCGTCTTTTCACCGCTAATTCCTACTTTAGCCTTATAGACAAACAACTTTTGCTTGATCGATTTTTCGCCAATCCCATATATCAAAGACAATGCCTTTGTGGGCATTTTAAGACGGAGAAGCATCATAAGTCTAATGTCATCATCGCTTAGGTCGGGGAATATACTATGTAGCCTGGACACGAAGTTGCCTTCTACACCATCTACAAATAGTCTTATTTCTTCCCAATCCTCTTCCGTTAGCAGCACGCTGTAGGTCTTGTTGCCTCGCAATTCTTGAATCTTTTGGGCAGTATCTATCCTCCTAAGAATGAAGTTGCGCATTGTGGAGAGTTGAATCTCCTTGTGATGCAATTCCTCGTTGTGTATCTTTTCTTCTTGGAGCAACTTTTCTTTCTCGGTCTTCAGCTTGAATTTTGCATTTGACTTAAATTGCCGGTAAGAATGCAGAATAAATACAATTATAGCCAGACCAAGCAAGGATGCGATGACTATGAGCCAAGACAAGACCCGTGCTTTACCTTTAGCAATGCCCTCCTCATATTTTGTTTTATCAGTTCCATATATTATGGCTTATACACAAGTGTCAGTAATAACTCCCGGCCTCGAAGGATGGTCTCTGAGCGCATCTTTGTGAGGTTGGCAACGGTGGAACGGACATAGGACTTCTCGTTAAGCAGATTACTCAGGCCCAATTCATAGTCGATATGTCTGGATGTGAGTCCGATGATTGCGTCGGCAAAGAAGATGTCCTTGTATTTCGACGGCATCAGCTGATTGTGGTCATATTCACCCTTGAGGGTAAAACGCAGTTTGCCGGCGGGTATGATGATCTTTGCCGTGTGCTGCCAGTTGTTGAACGAAGACTTGTTGCCGTTCTCAGGCAGCATGTCGTCGTAGGCGTATTGCACAGAATAGTCGATGGACATGTCGGTGTAAGGGGAGAGATACAGCGATGCCTTGGTGCTGAGTGCATTGTATTTTGCCGGCGAAACGCTACCGTCCTGATACATCTTCGAGTCCGTGTGGCTGTAGAGTCCGCGCAAGGTGAACTTTCCGTTGAGGAAGGGCAGTCCTTGCTGATACATCAGCGTAGAGTTCCAACTGTTGCTGTTCGTCTTGACGGGAATCGTTCCTATGATGATATATTCACCGGAGAACTTGCGCGACAAGGTATACGGCGTGGTGTCGAACGAGCGGGAGACGCGACCCATGAAATGCGTGCCCTTCAAGCTGTTGCGGTAAAATAGCGAATAGCTTACCGTCTTACTCTTGGCTACATCATATCCGGCATAGCCTTGGTTAAGATAGAGATAGTCCTGCATGATCAGTGAGCCATAGAAGCGGTTGAAGTCCAGCGGCTCTACGCTATAGCTGCCGTGAACGTTCATGGTGATCCGGGAGGTGGCATCCCAACGGATATGCAGCGACGGAGAAATGTCTAATCGGTTTCTGCCTGTGTCCTCACTGTATTTGTAATGCGAGCTTTCAACAGGTGCGGAAAGAGATAATTTGAAATCATTGGCGTTGTACTCCAGTTGCGGACTGGCATATAGCTTGGCATAGCCAAAATGACTCTTTCCGGTTGTCGTGCCAATGGAGTCCGGCAGGCAGTAGGCATTGGCTGTGAGGTAGCGCAGCAAACCTTTTACACCAAACTTCATGCTTAGGCTAAGCAGTCCCAACTTCCATCCACCGGAAGCATACGTGTCGGTGGAGTAGAACCGCTGTAACAAGTTCTGCTGCTTGGTGGAGTCGACATACAGATGCTGAGGACGCTGCTGAACACTGTTGTTGGAGTAGAAGGAGACGAGCGTGTTGCCATACCGGCGGATGACGTAGAGATTGTCGCGGAAGTCAAACACCGGCAGCAGTGAGTGCTGAGCATGCGAGTGCGTACCTGTCTCACTGAGATGCTGCGACAGCCACGTCATGTCGCTGGAGAGCGAGTTGCGAAGATAGCTCTTCGCAGAGTTATGCTCGTATTTCAGCAGGGCATAAAGGTTGTTGCTGTTCGACCGCCACGAGAGATCATTGTTGATGATACGGTTGCCATCCGTCAGGACATACTCCGTCCGTTGACTTCCCCATGCCTTGTCCCGCTCGTTGTTGTAGACAAGTTGGAAGTTTATCTGTGAATCCTCGCTGATACGTTTCATGATATTCGCCGTAAAGGCATGGCTACGGTTCAGCAGACTACGTTCACGGGAAAGACCTGACGCTGTGGGAACGGAGAGCCTGATGAAACTCTTAGGTTGCTCACCCATTAATTCGTCAAGACTGAATAGGTTTGTCGACTCACGGCTGACATCCGTACCCGTATTGTTGGTCTTGTAGGTCAGCATCGTCTGTAGGTCCGACTTCAACCTCAAGCCGAATCCCTCGAAGAGCCATCTGCCTTTGTCATAGCCGTCGTGTGCGCTGCCATATCCTCCGCCGGCCTTCCACGATGTCACCCAATGGGTCTTGGCACTGCTCTTCATCTTGATGTTCACGGCGGCATCGTCCGTAAACGTGAAGTCTTCCAGTACTCGGATGGGTTGATGGTTGCGCAAGACCTGCACAGAGCCCACCTCGCCCTGCGGCAGCGTGTTGGTGGCTGTACCGTACTTACCGCCAAGCATGTCAAGGCCTTCTATATAGAACTTGCTGATCGGCTTGCCCTCATAAGAGATTTTTCCTGTTGACTTGTCCACGTCGAAACCGGGCATCTTCGCAATCACGTCGCCGATACTCCGGTCATTGCCGTTGGCGTAAGCACCTACAATATAAGATATGGTGTCGCCATGCTCGTGCACTTTGTCCGACTTTACCTTCACCTCTCGCAGCTCTATTGCGCCGTCGCTCATTCTGATCGTTAGCGGTTTCATGTTGCTACTGACGGCAATGTGCTGGTTTTTGAAACCAAGCATACTGAATATCAACGAATCACCAGCCTCTGCTTTGATGCTGAAAGATCCGTCGCTGCCACTGTTGGTGTATCCGCCCAACTTATGTCCCTGCGTATATCGCTTGATAATGACCGAAGACAAAGACTCTCCGTGATCATCGACGACTTTGCCTGTGACTACAGTCTGTGCGGAAACTGACAAGGCTGACAGAAAGATGAGCAAGCTGATAATCTTCAACATCTTCATTGCAGCTCCATTTGGGGAATTACAATCGTGTTCTTGGGGTATGCCTTGGGATTGCTTCTTTCTTTGATGTAAACGTCTCGCTGAATGGCTTCGTATTTTTTGTTCAGGAAGTTATAGAAAGTGACGGGCGATGTACTCTTGGTCTTAATGCCAGAAGCTTCAATTGTGATGAATCCTTTGACTTCCGCAAACAATATTAATCCTGGCAGACCACCCAGCTTCCAAGGTCCTAACGGCACGGGAATGTCCTCTGTATAATAGACCGTCCACTGTCTGCCACGGAAGGTTGTCGTAGCCATGCAGCAGTTGTAGCCAAGAATCTGGCGTGTGCTGTCCGTGACGATGTTCCAATCCTGTACGGTTATAGGTTCAGTTATCTTATACCCTTGTCCCATAAAACTGGTATATGTGTCAAAGGTATTGTTGGCTTGGCTTCTATAGAAATAGTCGCCGTGGTCCGGACCACTCGCCCTTTGCTTGGAGGCATCATTTCTGTTGTTTGCCTCATCGAGCATTTCCTGAAGAATGATCATGGATGTCTGTGCATTGCTGCTTAATGAGTCGTCACGCAGTTTATGATAACTGAAATATTGGCTCATAGATTTTCCCACACGCAATGCGTAGTCATCATTGTATTTGCCGGATATTTCATGGTAAGCCACTTCCATGATGCTTGGCTCCAGTACATGCGTCTGCTGTGCCATCAAGGCCATTGGGAAAAGGAGCAATATAGTATTTGCTATAGAAAAAAGTAAAAACAACTTCTTCATATCAAAATATTTTCGTGTTTCTATTGCAAAGTTAAGTAATTTATAGTTGCCATACAAGTAAACGGGGGTCTATTTCCGCGTCTATGTATGTTTAAGATATACAGTCACCATCACTTCTCTGCCTCTCAGATAGCGTGTGGAGGAGAATGAGGCGAGATCGCCATAAGTGGTGTAGCTGTATGTCTTCTTGTTCAAGAGATTCGTGGCAGAGAACTCTATGTCGGCCACTTTGGAGAGAGCCCATGTGAACTTCGCGTCAAGAAAGCAGAAGTTCTGCTTGT
Organism: Paratractidigestivibacter sp.; assembly: GCA_963656095.1. Taxonomy (GTDB): domain Bacteria; phylum Bacteroidota; class Bacteroidia; order Bacteroidales; family Bacteroidaceae; genus Prevotella. The sequence goes on along the minus strand of CAVKHS010000043.1, from coordinate 9,931 downwards.
TGCCGCTGAGTTCCTGGTTATGATAATAATCCATTCCGCCCTCTATAGAGAGTTTGCTGATTGGCGTGACTATCATGCCGAATTGGTGAAGGGCATTGTGGAGTGCACGCTGAGAGACGTTGTTCATCCCAAGTTTGGAAATGGATAACATCCCCTCGTATGAAAGGAAGAGCCAACGGCTCACATTGCCATTCAGTCTGCCTCCATAGCGATACGTGGTTTGTCTTGTCAGTGTCGGTACGCCGTCGGAAAGCATTGTTATGCGAGAATGTCTGTAAGCGCCTGTAAAGCCTATCACACCACGGATGAAGTCGAGCGTCTTGCTTATGTTGGCCAGCGCGGTTACGTTTTGTGCAGAAGTATTGTTAGACTCCCATGAGTATATGATGTCATTGCCTCGGAAGTCTTGCGCCTGCTGATAAGGCGAGTTGGTCCATGACTTGGACACAAAGGCATTGCCAAACCATCCTTGTGCTCCATTGCGGTAGGCGACATTGCCGTCCAGACCTTTGCCACTGCTGGTATAGAAGCAGTCTGAGCCGCGGTACCACGAGCGATAGTTGCTTGCTGTCAGCCCATCGTGAATGTCGTGCAAGTCTATGGGAGACTTATTGGCGCTGGCTCTGACGGAGAAGGACAGGCGGCCCGTCGGTTGCCATCTGATCTTTAGTGACGGAGCATGGAGCCATTCAGATTGGTTGCCAATTCGCTGGTTGAAGAAATAACGCGTCAAGCTCATGGGATCACGGGCTGTGATCACAAACTGGCCAATGGCATACTCTATTTTGGGCGATAACTGCATGCTCAGGTAGTTTGTCGTCACGTCGTTGAACACAGAATCTTCCAAGTTCATTAAGCCATACACTTCGCTGCCCATGTGTCTGAAGTTTGCCTCCACCCCTCCTTCAAGTGATATGTTCAGATGATGGAAGAGAAAAGAATACCCGGCGTATTCACGGGAGTGGAAGGCGTGGTCGCCTATGTGTTGGTGGAAGTCTTTTGCAGACTCGTCGGCTACGGTCACCGTCAGGCTTTGCGGACTGTTTTCCCACTCATTAAGAGAGAAAAATGAAACAAGGTGGTTCTTGCCGAACCGCTTGATGAGTTGCAGCCGGTTGACGACATAATGATCCGGCAGACGTCCGTCTTGATGGTTGGGCAACGTGCCGGTCATCGCTGTGGAGATGTCTGACCACGACAGTTCGGTCCTCAACGTGTTGCTCAGATAGTATCTTGTCTGGTTGGCCTCGATGGTCAGCGACCCTGTCAGTTTGTTGTCGTGTTTCTTTCCGATGTTGTCCTCAGTAATATTTTTGTTGCCGTCGTGCAGATAGTATTGTGTCACAGACGAAGAGGTCGATTTCTCGCGGTTGTAACAGTAGTCAGCGTTGGCCTTGAACTCATACACTCCTTTCTTCCATAAGTGGTTGGTAGAGACAAAGTGACTGCGATTGAGCAACGAGCGCCGGGACCCAAAGGTGGGGATAGAAGGCAGTTCCAGCCCGATGTAGCTTTTGATGCCGGCCAGTCTGCTGTCGGCAAGAAAGTCCTGGGCCTGCCCAATAATACTTTCTCCTGTGTTGTTGCTTTTCAGAGTGGTGATAGACTGGTAGCCTTTTTGGGCCTTCATCAGAAAAACTTCTGCGTTCCATAATCCTTCTTCGGGTTGTGTGGAATAACCACCGCCAAGATGTCCGTTGGTCAGCCATGTACCTTTGGATTTGCTTTTCAACCGTAGATTGATAGCGGCACGGTCGCTGAAACTCACTCCGGAAAGCACGCGCAAGGGCTGATGCTTCTCCATGACCTCCACCGAGCCGACATCGTTGTAGGAGATGCCGTTAGTTGCTACGCCGTATTTTCCGCCGAGCAGGTCGCTGCCCTCGATGTAGAACTTGTTGATGTCCTGTCCTTGATATTGTATCTTTCCACTTTTGTCCACAGCAACTCCCGGCATCCGCTTGAGTACATCGCCTATGGTGCGGTCTTGCTTTTGCGCGAAGGATGCCACGTTGTAGGTCAGCGTGTCGCCCTGTTCTCTGATTTTTGAGCCGTGTATGGTTACTTCCTTGAGCTGTAGCGCACCGTCTTCCAAAGCAATGACAAGCGGTTGGGCTGTATGCGTGAGCGGTGCAGAATAGTTTTTGTAACCGAGTACACTCACGCTGACCGTCATACCAGAAGCATCGCCAACCGACAGAGCAAAAGCACCAATGCTGTCTGTTGTGACGAAGGTGATGATTTTTTCGTTCTGATCTTTGACGATGACATTGGCCATGGCTATGCCCGTGCCGCTTGATTTCTCAACGACACGTCCTGAAACACCACGGCTCTGGGCAGAAACGTGTAGCTGACTTACCACTAACAGCAACAGTGTGAAGAGAATTTGCTTGATCATGATTTCTTCCTTTTTCTGCTGTTATTTGTGTGGATAGTCGGTCTCCTCAAAGTCGTAGTTGGTGTGTGGCGGCCGTCCGGCATCCTGCTTTACGTTCTTCCGGTCGATACCAAACGCCCCGGAAGCGACAATTTTGTTCTTGATGCTTTCACCCAAGGCTTTGCGCCGGAGCGTGAGTCCCTTAGTCCGTTCTGTTTTCAGACTTTTGAAAAAATAATTGAAGTACTCTACATTGCCGATGTTTGTGAACTTGATCGACTGTGCCTCATAAACATAATGCATCCTGCTGTCATACGCCATGAGAATCAGTCCGGGTAGTCCGCCAAGTTTCCAAGGACCGTCAGAGAGAGGTATCTCGGGCGCATACCATGCTATCCACATGCGGCCACGCCAAGTTGCTTCTGCCTTGAAACAATCATATCCGCATACGTTTCTTGTGCTGTCATTGACCATTGTCCATTGTGGCAATTCCCTTGGCTCAGTGTAAATCCAGTTGTCGAGATCATAGCGTTGCAACACGGTGTTCTCTCCAATAGGGTAGTTCTTGAAAATGACCTCCCGATCATAGCGGGCTACCCTCTCGAAAGCATCGAAGTCCTCCATGATTTTGATGCCATATTCCGGTTGCTCTTCGCAGATAGAGTCGAAGCGCCTTCTGTCGTCGGAATAAAAAGCACTTGCGCTCTTGCCGGCCTTTAGCGTCATCAAGTCGATTCTATAGTCTATGCCCACTTTTGTTGTGTCAAGGCACTTTGTCCTTTTGTATACGACCTCGGCCACAGCCGGTCCTAATGCTTTCACCGGATGATCTGCGGCATAAGCGGACAAACTGAAAATTATGACTAATAGTAATCCAATGTGTCTCATTTGCATCCCTTTAAGTTTAAGAACTATGTGTGCTAGCTTACACATAGTTCCTTTACTGCTTCTTTTATGATTAATACTTGCTTTGATAAGAATATAATATTCTTCTAGCAGAACTTGTCATATTGGTCGCACCATGCATCCCATTGAGCATCGGTCCATTTATTGTTTCCGATTGCAAAGTTAGACTGTTTATTCTAAGCCTCAAAATATTTTATGTCTATTTCTCCAATTATAAAAATCAACAAAGAGTATTGGTATTCAACAAAATATCAATCCACTCCCCCATTCCTGATGTCTATTTCTTCATTTTAGGACATCAAAAAGACTCAATATACGACCTTAGAGATGGGCTGTTCTTACCCTCCAAGCCAACTTTTGACTTGTACACGAATAACTTCTGACGGATTGACTTTTCACTTATATTGTAAATCAATCCCATAGCCTTGGAAGACATTTTGAGGCGAATAAGAATCATGAACTTAACATCTTCATCGCTTAATTTTGGAAATCGCTTCTTTAGCCTTGATATGAAATTACCCTCTACATTATTAACAAACATCTTAATTTCTTTCCAGTCCTCCTCTGTCAGCACAACTTTTTCCTTTTTGTTTCCACGTATTTCCTCAATCCTTTTTGCTATATTGATTTTCTTGAGAAGATAACTACGCATGGTTGAAAGTTGGATTTCCTTATGCCGCATTTTCTCCTCGTACATTTTCTCCTCCATTTCACGCTTTTCTTGCTCACTTTGAATTTTCCATTCTGCTCTCTGTTTATACTGTCGATATACATATAAAATAAAAGCTGTAACGGCGATTGCTGAAAATACGATCAAAGAAACGAGCCATGTAAGCAGATTAGCCCTCCCCTCGCTGATGCCTTTTTCGTATTGAGCAGCAACCAAGGATGTATAGTACTTTTCCTTATCGTTAAGCTCTTTTCCATACATTTCTTCTATATAGTGATATGCAGAGTCCGCCAATGTAACAGCATTAGAGTAGTCGTGTGTTTTTATTGCAGCCAAATGTCGGATATAATAGGCGGTGTAAAGTTCTGAAAGATTATCTGTTCGTAATCTTTTCAAAAGTTTTTCGCAACTGTCTATTGAGTCGGTATCAAGATAAGCCCATGACAAATTCAACAATTTGGTGTTGTCTTTCCCTTCGGACAGATTATACGACTGACATGAGTACCATAAAGATTCTTCATAATCCTTCTCCGCATTCAAAATGTTGGCCATATCTTGATACGCATCAGAAAGACAAGAGGAATCTTCGGTCAGCCTTGCTAACTTTATCACTTCAGCACACTCCTTTTCTGCTAAATTCAAACTGTCAACGAGTAACAGGGCAACGCTTACTTGTAATCTGGAATACACTTTGTTTATATTTGTGGCATTAGGCAAACTGGAATAAATTCTATCAGCTTTCCGTGCTGCGAATACTGCTTTTTGTGGATTTGAACTTCCTAAGACTTTTGACAATTTCTCCAAGGCAAGGCATTGTGTGTACTTGTCACCCTGTTTTTCAGATGCATTAGCAGCCTTCTGCAAACAGTCTATAGCCAGTTCTGTGCTGTCGTTGAGCATGTAGTATTTGCCCATGTAGTACTCGCACTTGGCATAGAGCGAGTCTTGCTCTCTATTATTAAAATAGGTGTAGGCAGTTCTTAACAAAGAGTCGTTGTCAACATCCTGTCCACTCTTGTCCTGTGCTATGGTGTAGACGAGGGCATACCGCGCCATTTCGGCTTTACCAAGTTTTGCCTGGTTAACTCCATTAAGTACCGACAAGGCACTATCCGGTGCTGTTGCCGTTAGTTGGTATGCTATGTCAATAGCTCTGTTGTGTGTTTCCTTGCAACCCGTAACAAGAAACACAGTCAACACAAGTAATATGATAAGACTTTTGTTATTCATGAGTCTGGAATTTGGGCAAAGATACGCAAAAATTGTCAATGCAGCAAATAAAAGATGTCTATTTCTTTAATTTGCATAACTTTGCTACCTCGATGATATTTAATGGTATACAGATTAAAATAAATTTTGTACGTCTATTTGTACGTCTATTAGCGCTACAACAAGTGCCTCTTCTTGACAGAAAGACACCATGCACCTGTAACACAGGTGAAGCAACAAGGCATTACTTGAATACCTGCTGCCACGACGGTGATGACGATGTTCTTCACCTCGTTGATGAGGATACTGCCGGCCTCCTGCGTCTGCTGCAACTTCAGCGACTTCATCTGTACGTTGAAGAGGTCCACCTGCGTATCCTCCCATTCCCACCGACGTCGCTGCTCACAGTCCTGAAGCTTGATCTCCTGCATGAACGTGATGAACTCGTAGGTCCTGTTATTGTTGATGGCTTGTTGCTCGAAGAGCTCATAGTCCAGCACCTTGCGGCGGCGCAGGAAAAGCGTCATCCAAAGGCCGTAGAGCAGACTGCCCGCAAGGAAGACGGCAAAAATGAGCTTGTTGTAGAACAGCAGCACCACAGTGAACACCACGAAGGTGAGCATGGCGAAGGTCACGCTCAGTGCCTGGCTGGTGAGGAAGTTGTTCACGCGGCTGTGGTCGTTCATCCGCTGCATGAGGTCGCCCATGAGCTTGGTGTCGAAGAACGACATCGGCAGTTTCAGCAGTTTGATGAAGAAGTCGCTCACCAGCGAGATGTTGACCCTCATGGAGATATGCAGCAACAGCCACCGGCGGATGAAGTCGATGGCCGTACGGCTGAAGGTAAGCATCAGCTGACCGAGCAGTATCAGCCAGATAAAGCCGATGTTCCGGTTCTTGATGCCCACGTCGACGATGGACTGCGTGAGGAATGGCAGGACGAGCTGCAACAAACTGCCCACGACCATGCCCAATACGACTTGTCCGAAATAGCGTTTGTACTTCTTCACATAGCCGAAGAGGAAACGGAACGACCGTGGATTCTTATTCTTTTCACCCTCATCGTCCTCCTTGTGGGAATAGAAAGCTGGTGTGGGCTCCAGAAACATCGCTATACCCTTCTCTTCCCCGTTAGACCGCGTGCTGATCCAATGACTCTTGAGCTCCTCAAGACTATATTTTACAAGGCCTTTGCCAGGGTCAGCGACATAGAACTTCTTACCCTTTTTGACTTTGTATAGGACAACAAAGTGATTTTGGTTCCAATGAAGGATGCTGGGAAGAGGTAAATAACTTAGTTCATTAACTTTCGTCTCTACGCAAACAGTATAAAAGCCCAACGTTACCGCTGCATCGTTGAGTCCTAACAATGATGTCCCCTCCTTAGTCGGTGGACAAAGAACGGATATTTTTTTGACCGAATGCGTTTGTCCATAATGTTCGGAAACCATCTGCAAACATACCATTCCGCATTGCATAGAATCATACTGTTTCTTCAACTTCATGGCATTATGGTTTATATATAAGCATCAGCAGAAACTTTTGCCCACGGAGAATCGTCTCCGAACGTACTGTAGTTAGGTCTGTAACGGTAGATCGGACTTACGATTTATTTTTGACATTTTTGTTAAATCCTAATTCATAATCGCTGTGCTTGGTATCAAGTCCTATAATGGCATCTGCCAAGAAGATGCCTTTGTATTTCGGTGGTACAAGCTGATTATATCAATTTTACCCTGGGTAAAGCGTAGTTTACCAGCCGGTGCAAAGCCTTAGCAAAGGTGCTGTCAGTCATTGAACGAAGTCTTGACGCAGCAATTAGGTCGTATATTTCAACTTGCAGATCTCTTTGGACATTTTACCTATCAGAGCCAATATAGGCTTTGGCCGGAAAAGGTATTCCATCTGTTTTTACAAGTTAACTATTATTTGAGTCTTCTTTATGGATCTCATTGTTAAGTCAAGTTTTACCTTTATGAATAATCATTATCTCATTATAGTACTATCGGCATTCTTTGTTTCATACTTTAGGGAATGGCTCACTTTCTTTCCATAATCGATTGAACAGATAAGCTTTAAAGAAACGTAGGAATTGTCCCTCTCACGGCGGAATTGCTCAGAAAGGTTGTAAATTTCTGCCGATAATGACCGTTTCAAAACGTTGTCCTGTATGAAAAGGTTCTTCGCCTCCAACACCACAGCAAGATTGTTGTGGCTCCATTCTGCAGACAGACCGTATTGCCACGGTTGACGGATATGGTATTGATAATTGTTTAGTGAACGGGTCAATGATTTGCAAGAAACTGAGAAGGAGAAGTCGCGAACATAGTAGTTGGCTTGCAAGCCCATCTGCCATCCTCTCTGCTGCTCTTCATCTGCTATAGTCACTCTCGCATATGTGAAGTTGCCATCCATCTTGACGTTGAAACTTGCCGACGGTTTCCATGTAACGGACAACGATGTGGAAGTCTGATGACTTCGCGCATCGCTTGAGAATGTGTTTATTATGTTACCGCCTTCAACAGAGTAAGTGTTTACGATGGCATTGCTCATATACATGTAGTAGCATGATAGCATTGCTGAAATCTGCTTGTAATTGAGGGAGTAGGTAAAGCCGGGACCGAGCAAAGTGGAGTTGTCCATATCCGGATTACCACGACGTATCATGATGCGGTCAATCTGCTGACTCACATTGTTGACAGTGTTCAATGAAGGGAATGTATTACCCAAGGAGAAGAACAAACGGACACGCTGTAACTTGTCTGGCATCCATGACGATGAGAGTTGAAGACGTGGGGCGACGTGCTTTACCGCATCATCGCCATGCAGTCTGTAGACAAGATACGACAGACCGGGATTGAAGTCAAGCATCACTTTCTTCCACCTCTTGTTATAGTCCACAAAGAATATTGTCTCTGATGAATGCAGATGCTGCCAATAATCGGCAGAACCTCCGTAGCTGTCTTGAGAGACTCGCATATACTCATGAAGACTGAACGTAAGGTTATTACTCTTAGGCAGGGCGATGCTGTAGTTGGCATTGAACTTTCCATAGAAATAGTCCTCATCGACATCACTTACAAACCTGCCGCCCTCAAGGAAGTCACGGTTGTATTTGTTGTCGGCATAATAGCAATCGAGGACAGCGTCAAAGTTGTGGCTCGATCCTATCTGCTTTTGAAAGTAAGCGTATAATGTAGGTTTTACAGTACTGCTTCGTGAGTATTGCGTCTTGTCAAAAGCCAAATTTCCATATTCTGAAGCATATTCCGTTTTGCCATTCATAATATTATCCCACTGTTTACTGGCCTCAATACTTGCCCGAAGCATCCACGTCCGTTTTGGTGTCATGTTACTAATGCTTGCTGTTATGTACTTTCCGATGTTTTCTTTGTCATTGCCACTGGATGAAGAACCCTTTGCAACAGCATCAGGCAGCAGGTAGTCTTCCTTTGAGACCATGTCTTCCTTTGGATTGGCGTTGCTATAGCCAGCCCATAGGTTTGCGTTAGAATTTCCAAAACTGTATTTGGAAGTGATGTTGTAGCCTCCACACTTGTAGCCCAAGCCTTGCAGCGCGTCCAACTGCGTGTAGCCTCCTGACTTGAACTGCTTGACAACATAATTTAGCACTGCCAAATCCTTAGCGTACTTTCCTGTCGGAATATCGTAATACTCTACACGTACGACATCTTTCGTCCTCAGACTTTGTATTTCTCTAAAGGTTGCCTCGCGGCCATTTATATAGAGAGTGGCAGCACCGGCAGGAGTTGACACTTTCCCGCTTTCTGTGTCCACGTCAACACCCGGTATCATCATGCTTCTTACAAGTTCATAACCTGAGTGCGAATGTTTACGCTGTTTCGACGTAGGAATGCAATTGTAATGGTCGGCTGCTTGTTGTATATATTGACCACTTACAGTTACACCTTTCAAGTGTTGTATGTTCAGTGTGTCGATTTGAGCTCTTATTGGCAAAATGGACATACATAGAAAGAAACAAAAAGCAAAAGATCTCATAAGAAAATTTATTCAAAAGACAGAACCGTGACTCGAAACTGTCAAGCCACGGCTCATAATTAATTAGCATAGGTTCTGGTAACAATGACAAACCCCCATTTCCGAAGGATAACAGACGGCATCACACATCTGCGCTTTGTCAACATTATCGACAGATGCTTTTCCTCCCAAAATATTTGCCTGCATCTCTGGACTCATAGTTCGACACATAGCAGACTTAGCATCGATCTCTAAAGGACGCGAAGTCCTTAATACAGTAATTGATAATTTTACCATACTTAATTATTTAAAAGTTATTAATAGACTGTTGCAAATGATAATAGGTTTCAATGAATTCCTCTATATTCTCTTTTGCAAAACAGCAGTTATCGTTTTTAGCACCGTGAAACTGATTCATTATTCGGGAATGTGGACAACCTCCACCGCAAATTGGGAATAGGACACATTTCATGCATTCTGAATCACAGAATGGGTCATTACCTACCATGTATTCAGACAGTAAATCTATCGAAATGTTGTCTAAATCATTTATATAACCTAAGCACATAGATAAGTTGCCTAGGTCAGTCCAACACTTATATAAGTCTCCCTTGGGTCCTATAAGATAGCCATTCTTTAAGCGTGCAATACATTCATAGTTATATCGTGGAGGAAGCAAAGTCTCAGTGGGCACACCTAATTTTTTATAAGATTTAACACTACTGTCCCGTTAAGATTTTAGATCTCGAAATAAATCGAGTTGACCATCA
>CAVKHS010000042.1:0-30624 GCA_963656095.1 Paratractidigestivibacter sp. | reverse complement strand
GCAGAAGTTCACCACCGCGCTTCGCGTCTATATCAAACCTTTTTACCCCAGCTACTGTCGATGCTTGTTTCGCCAATGATGGGCACGGTCTTGTGGGTGGCAAGAAGGTTAATGGTCAATGGAACACTGCCGCACATCGTGATCGCATTGTGGAGATTGGTGAGCCTCAACTTCGCATTATGAGTGAAGCGTTTGGAAATGGTGAGGACTGGGAAGGTATCAGCCTTGCAAGTATTCAAGCAAATGAGAATCTTGACGTACTCGGTGATGTTGCGGAATTCCCAAAGCATATTAGAGACTATAATACTCGAATTACAGTTGCTTTGAATGAAACAACGGACGTAGATAAAGGTGTAATCCGGCGTGAGAACAAACTGCCCGACTTGTCCAAGTGTGAGTTGATCTATAGTGGTCCTCACATTGGGCTGTGTAATCCTATTGTGAAATCACCAAGGCCCATTTGCCTACTTAATTCCGACTACGATGTCGTTTCCCTTTCTACTATAGACGAAGACTTCGTACCAAGAACGAACTATGTGCCGAATATTCCAGTCAATAAGTTCAAGGATTATTTTCAAGGATTAAGCATAGGCCAGAATTCGGATGGCAACGAACAGTTCGATACATGGACTGATCACTATCGCTGTGGCTTCCGTGAGTTTGTAGGCCCTGATTCCGAACGGACGCTCGTCGCTGCAATATTGCCAAGAGACTGTGCACATATCAACACGATTACCTCAGTTGCTTTTCATAAAAATACAGACGTTGTGGAGTTGACAGGGCTTTCATCTTCTATTCCAGTTGACTTTTATGTCAAGATGATGGACGTATCGCACATCAACCCTAATCGTGTTGTTAAACTTCCACTTGGCATCTCCGACGAATTCAAGCCCGCCTTGTTTGTCCGTACCTTGCAACTGAACTGCCTGACCAAATATTACGCCGACCTCTGGCAGGAGCTGTGGCAAGACGAGTACAAGTCTGAGCAATGGTCTCTTGACGATCCACGGTTGAAGCCTTTCGATACGCTGACTAAGGAGTGGCAGTGGGCGACCCCGCTTCGCAACTACTTTGAGCGTCGACAGGCGTTGGTGGAGATTGACGTGATAGCTGCTATGGCCTTGGGCTTGACGCTGAAGGACTTGGAGATGATCTACAACATCCAGTTCCCCGTCCTCCAGCAGAACGAGGCAGACGCGTGGTACGACCAGAAAGGCAATATCGTCTTCACCGTCTCCAAGGGACTGACGGGCGTGGGCTGCGACCGCAAGGAGTGGGAAACCATCCGTGGCAAACTCTACTCCGACGGACTGACCTATGACGGCGACGGCAAGGAGTACGTCCATACCATCGACCCGAAGAAGAGCGAGCTCTATGGCGGTCAGCAAGTGACCTACTATCCGCCCTACACCAAGTGTGACCGCATCGCCGATTACCGCCGTGCCTGGGCGTTTTTCGAGAAGTGGTTTAACTCAGAAAATTAAACAGCCATGGTAAAGAGCATCAAGATATTGTACAAGGTCTTGATCACAGATAAAAAATAATGTACTATAAGTGGTCTTCTTAAAAAGAAAAACTGTATATTTGCAAGTGAATAGAGCTAAACGTATTAAATCAAGGACTATGTCAAATAAAGATATAGAAGCTTACGTCAAGCAGATGGATGACGGTCTGGCCATGGCAGAGCAAGACATGCTGCACGACAAGGCCTCACGCAACGAGTCGATCGTATATACTGATGGCAAAGGACATATCAAGCATGCGCTTGCCTGTGATGTGCTTGCCGGCAAGGTGGGTTAAACCACTTGTCTTGCTGCGCACGTAAAGATAGAGTAACTTTGCTATAAGAACCACTGCTATGAACGATTATTCCGACTTTAACTTTGACCTCGTGCCTGCCTCATGGCCGGTGTGCTTTGTGGCCGACTGCCCCTTGGCCGACCGTTGCCTTAATCATCTTGCCGCCCTCCATCTGCCCGAAGAGCGGACATGGGGTCCGGCCGTCTATCCCACGGCCTTACACGACGGGCGATGCAGCCATTACAAGGAGATAAGGAAGATACGTGCCACCTGGGGCTTCGACACGCTCTTTGCCGACGTGAAGCAGCGCGATGCCGCTCCGCTGCGCGCTGCCATCAAAGATTACCTTGGCGGCAACGGCACCTACTATCGGTATAACAATGGCGAGCGCCTTCTCACACCTGAGCAACAAAACCACATCCTCGCCCTCTTCCGGCAGCGTGGCTACACCGATAACCTCCGCTTCGACGGCTACCGCGATGTCTACGACTTCTCCTGATGCCGTCATGCCGGCATTACCACGGTCTGGTAACACCATTACCACAGAGCGGTAATGCGATTACCACGGATTGGTAACCTCATTACCACAGGGTGGTAACATGGCGATATAATGTAACATTGAAGCTCTTGATAAAAATGAAAAAACAAAATATACCGAATCTGAACTTGATTACTATAAATCCATACGTGAAAGACTATGGTTTAAGGATACTGATGAAAATCAGAGCAACGATTCGGTCATAAATCATGGAGCAAATTATGAGTAACGAACCATATTATAAACTCCTATACGATATTCTCAATGTCTACAATCGGTTCACACCTAACCGGATCACACATTTGAGGACAGGACAGATATTTGTCTTTGGTACAGATAATAATGGGTCTCAACGTTTTGGTGCAGCAGGGCTTGCTGCAAAACGCTTTGGAGCTCGTATTGGCCAGAATGAAGGCTTTATGGGTTCGTCTTATGCCATACCTTCTATGGGAGTTGGTTTAGATAGATTAGCATCTGCTGTTGAAACATTTGAGAATTATGCAAGGAAAAACAATAAATCTACTTTTCTTGTTACTCCTATAGGATGCGGTCATGCAGGATTTAAGGTAAGTCAGGTAGCGCCATATTTTATAGGATGCGTCGGATTATCTAACGTATATCTTCCTACCCAATTCATCAAATATTATACAAAGTTGTGTACTCTGAATCTTAATTTAGATGCAAATACAACAGAAAATAGAAAAGATAATGGTGATGAAGAGGTTTATGCATATTATGACAAGGAAGTTTATCCTGTGATTAATTTTCTATTGTCACACAAAATAGCATTTAACAAGGATGGTGGCTTCTCTCTATTAAAGGATGGTACAGTATTGGCAGAAGCTGAACTGGGTATTGAATCACAAAAAATAGTTCTTTACCCTTTTAGCAAAATGGACAAAGAAGCTTTTGAACACGCTGGATACACAGTCATGGATACCATGACGTATTTGAAAAAATATCAAAAATAGCTATTATGTCTATACGGTTAAATAAAGCATTGCGTGAATTAAACATAGGTATGCAAACCGCAGTTACCTATTTGAAGAAGTTTCCAGAACTTGGTTCGGTTCTGGAAGATCTCTCATTCAAATTAAGTGACGAACAATATAATGCACTAATTGACAAATTTGTAAAAGGAAGAGATTCTCATAAAAGAACTCATAAAGAAGAAAATAAGCTAAAAAACGACATAAATGTATCATCTCTGAAAAATGAGGCCTCGACCATCGAAGAAAATGAAACTCAAATCTCTGTGAATGAAGCTCCACAAGCAATAATTCAAGACGGGAGCGTTATTTTTAGCCTAAATGCGGTCGCTGCTTGGTTAAAAGTAGACAAGGAAGAATTAATTAATTTTCTCTCTAGCATCTCTAAAGAGTTTAACCGTTTCTCCCAAGCTATTCCGGGGTATTTATATGCAAAAGTGTTAGAGCATTATGGCGAGAGGATAAATAAAGTAAACGAAAATCCACAGAGCAAGCAAGTGGTTTCCACAACCAAAATAGAACGTAATATTTATCAGAAAAGTGACAATGTTACCGTCTTGGGGAAGATAGATCTTTCTTCAATAAACTTGGCAACGAGGCCTAAAAGGAATTTTAAAACAGAAGAGGAGAATAAGCGTCAACAACAAGCTGTATCTATTGTAGAGTCTGATAGTAAAACCATTTTTAAGGAAGATATTAAGGATGTCTGGGAAAATTATGTGCAGATACAAGAGCAGATAGTCCAGCAACGAAGTGCACCAATACAAATATACCCAGACTCTGCAGTTGTTCGAAATGACAAGCTCATAGTAAAAGTAGATGATTCTTTCACAGAGAGAACTGTAGAGAACATTTTCAAGGATAAGCTCAAGGTTGACAAGTATGACCTAAGCAATGGTTACATTCTTGTAGATGAGGATGTATGGGGCAATTTATCTGAAAATGACTTATCAAAGATAACAAGCGACCTATCCGAATGTTACGTTCAATTGGAAACGACACCCTCTATATCAGCTACAATAAACTACGGAGAACGTAATAATGGCACTCTTGAGAATTTGTCTCTCAATCAAATACGAGAATATAACAAACAGCTACAGAATAACTCTATAATAGAGGGCAATATAGATGAGAAGGTGGCATGCATTGCACCAATAAGTATCAAGATGGAAGAATTCTTGCACTACTTATTTGGTGAACACTTTGTTGTTGTCATGAAGAAGGACAAGAAGACCAAAGAACTAAAGCCACATTATCAGTTTATCTATAATAACAAATATATTCCACTTGACGCATATAAGTCATATCAGGAGTCTATAGGACTAAAATGTAAAAGTTTTAAGATCGCATTCCGTATTAAAGATATCGCTGCTGTCAAATATCTAAAAGTATTTGACACATACGATCCTGAAAAGAATGCATTCTTTTTCAACTACACTTTTCCTAAAGGCGAAGACTTTGACGAAAACACAATATCAATGATTGACGAAAATATTAAAGTTTTCCTGAACGAAGCTCGTCAATACTGTCGGTTGGAAGATATTGAAGTAGGTGTAAGATTTACCTATTGTGTAAAGAAAAGCAAAATAATAGATTTAAAATTTAAAGAGACAGAATTGTATGTAAGAAACCATGAAGGCATGAGTTTCAACGATGTTAATGGTAAAATTGGCATAGACTTCAATTGGAAAGAAAATGACATTGAAGAAAAGATTCATGAATTTGAGAATAATGTCCCATTCGTAACTATTAATAGACACGAAGATCATAAATATAAGTGCTCAGTTAACGTCAACTTCGTTGGTTTCAACCTTCTAAAAGATAAGTTAAAAGAGGATTTTACTAATATAAGTGTCACTAATGACAGTATTCATCAGCAAATAAAAATAAGTCTCCCATATACAGATATAAAATATTATAATAATCTTCGGTCTTTTTTGGAAGACGATCTTTCCCCGTTAAAGGCAATGGGACTCGATGTCAACATCCAGCAAAATGAAGAAGGGAAAGTTCGTTTAGGAGTAAACTATAACGAGGCTTCCCGAATAGAGGATATAGAGGAAAGATTGTCTGAAATGAAAAAAGCGGATTTTGGAATACAGGTTGAAGAAAAAGAAATTCATTTCGGGACGTTGATAAAGTCAAACTATCCCGAACTGACTTTTGATATAGACATTGAAAACGATGAGACTAAGAAATCCATAGAGGATGCATTTGAGAACCATGCCGTTTCTACAATTGTACCAATCCTAACTGGAGATATAGAGAAAATATCGAGATTAAAAAAGACTTTTACGCAAGCAACTAAAGGGGAAGGTCTCATTAATCCGAACCTACAAAACTTTATATTCGATTCCTCATTGGCAAAACCTACTAAAGATATATCTTTTTTCCTTAGAAAGGACGGCACTCCATATATAGATTTGTGCCATCATTTGCTCAATACAAATATCAACGAATCGCAGAAGCAAGCAATTATAAAAGCAATGTACGCAGATGATATGGCTGTAATACAAGGACCTCCTGGAACTGGAAAGTCAACTGCCATAGCAGAACTATTGTGGCAACTTATACGAAAAGGATTAGAGCCAGGCAATAAGAACGAATTTATTCTGCTGACTTCAGAGACAAATTTAGCTGTAGACAATGCAATATCAAGAGTGAAGAACTCGAAGTCCAACATTGTCAAGCCAGTTCGCTTTGGAGGTGAGGAAAAATTAGAGGCTGAGGGGCTTCAATTTTCCATCGAACTCATGAAGAAGTGGGTGGATGAAGGAGATTCTGTACTTATATCAGATGAGCAAGACGAGGAGACTGGGGAAAATATCAAAAATGATCTTATACTAAAAGAGTGGTTACAGAACATTGCCAATCGCTCTTTCATGGGTATGCCCAGTGATGAGAATGAAATTATAAACAAATGGAGACAATTTCTATTTTCTCCTGACAAAGATCTGAGACAATCAGTATATGAAAATTACATATCTAATTGTAATGTAATAGGCGCAACATGTAGTTCAATCGGAGATCAGAAAGCTGACAAAAAAGGATACACACCATTCTTCTATAATTATTGCGAAGTTGTACACAAAGATAGGAAAAGAGCACAAATATCTTTTACAACTGTTATTCAGGACGAGTCTTCAAAAGCAACTCCGGCTGAATTGGTACTTCCTTTTGTCTATGGTAAAAGAGCAATTGTAATTGGCGACCATAGGCAATTACCACCTATGCTTGATCAAGAAGACTTTGAGACAACTCTTGAACATGCTTATAATAATGCAAAAAGCAAGAAAGAAAAAGAGTCGATAGTACATTTGCAAAAATTTATTAGTAATAATTTTAAAGAAATGGAGATATCCCATTTCCAAAGACTATATGAAAACATTGATGATTCTTTAAAAGGCACCTTCAATCTGCAGTATCGCATGCATCCTGACATAAATGAAGTAATAGAACAATTTTATCGTGAGGACGGAGGATTAAAATGTGGATTGATAACACCTGTTGATCTGGGTGTAGATGATCCTGATGTCTCTAATCCTGCATCCAGATATCATGGTATTAACATCCCAGGATTAATATCTCCAGAGAATCATGTATTATTTATAGATACAGAATCTCCGGAAATGCAAGATGGTTTTTCACGTATTAATTATGGGGAAATAAATATTGTGGACAAGATACTTAGAAAATTCTCAGAATCGGATTCTTTCCATGCGTATCTCGAGAAATTTTCTAAAGAAGAAGACAGACAAGTTGGCATAATAAGTTTTTATGGTAAGCAGGTAAGACAATTACGTAATATAGCAAGACAGCATACGGACATACCTACAAGGGTAAGTACTGTAGACCGTTTTCAAGGCATGGAACGTAATATTGTTATTGTCTCTATGGTAAGGAGTGATAAAATAGAAAGCTCAATGAATCAAGAACCTGATTTTGAAAAGTATCCACAATTAGGGTATCCGCGGCAAAATTCTTTAGGATTCGCACAATCACCTAATAGATTAAATGTTGCCTTATCAAGGGCAAAAAGATTACTTATCATTGTTGGAAATCAAAAGCACTTTTCAAACTTAGAAATATATCGAAGACTATTCCTTGTAATAACGAATAATGCCCATGACAGGGTTTTAAGTGAGAAAGAATTATGAACATAGAAAATAGAATTTCTCAGTCTGAACTTATTTATTCCGCTACAATAAAGTGGGGCGTGAAAAAATACAATTGTACAGTGGCTTTCTACAAAACGGAGCCACTGGAAGATTTGTATTGGGTAATTTGCTCTATTCTTAACACTAATGGTGGAACCTATGCTAAAGATAGCTTAGGCGTTCTATTGGGATTTAGTATGATGACTTTTGAGAGTGGAAATACTACTACAATGTACAGAGATAAAGCTGAAATTCATTTGTTTAATGATATCCTTCAGCGTGTTGAGGAGCAGCATTTAATTTCTATCTCTGACACAGAAGTAAGGCTTACAGAGTTAGGCAAAATCTCCCTAGAGCAAAATAAACACTTTACATTCTTTAAAGGAAATCAGACAATATATGAACATTTGAGTTTGAAATCTAGTGATAGCGATTTAAAAGACTTCCCATTCTACAAAGATATGGGTATTTACACCCTTTTGGAAGAGGGTTTGCAATATTGGCCAGAAGACGAGTCTATAAGAGATACTATTTTCTCTAAACAGAGTCCGGTTATTAACAGACTCCATCTCCAGTCAAATATACATTACAATATATATCAAGCTGATGAAGGGAAATACTTTGATCCGGATACTGTTGATGTAAAAGTAAACTTATACCAAGATTTAAATGGCTACTTCCCTGTTGTTATGAACGGAGGCTCAATAGCCAAAGTTGTAACGGACTATCTATTGGAAGATGAAAACCATTTATTATGTGAGAACATAATATTAGGTTGTCGCTTTCAGAAGCTATGGAATGATCAAAAAGCTATTTTTGATTTTGAAACACAATCTCCATTCTTTGAACTTGTTAACTTCGTGGAACTCACCAAAGACAAACGTGTGGTTTGGAGCGATGATAAGTTGTTTAATGTAATCGTTAAAAATTCTGATATAGAGTGCTGGAGAAACATCTCTATGTTCTGTGATATGAATGTCATAAAACGTAATATGGCAAAATACACGGTTCAATTTAATTGGCAACGATTAACAAGAAGAGTTGATGATACCTTCTTAATTGATAATTTCAAGGTTTATCCTTGGGATTTAGAAATAATATCTAATGATTTTGAAAGAAACGTAAAGACAATTGAGCAACTCATTCTTATAGGAAAAGAAACCAAAGAAGATTGGGATTGGGATGAATTGAGTCATAGACTATCAGAGGAATTTATCTTGAAAAACCTTGATAAAGTCAGATTAGATTTATCTAAATATACTCATGATACATTCGAAGTACGGAACTCTATTATCAAAAATCCAGATAATCTCTGGGATTGGAATAAAGTAGTGTCTGACTTTGGCTTGGATTATATTCTTGGCAACATAACAATACTTTCATCGTACTTAAATATGGAAAAGCTCTTTGATAGGGTTTTTTGTCAAGCTTCGTGGCGAGATAAGTATTTGAATAACATTGGATTTCGTAATGCGGTGACAGAAAATCTTGCTAATAATGGTTCTTTGACATCTTTTGTTGCCAATGACAAGGACTATTTGTGGACTCAAGAACTTATTGACTGGTTTGAGGGAAACAATTTTATTACATGGCAATCCTCACAATACACAAAAGGCTTGGAATGTAATGAATCGTTGATATGGAATTATAAATTCTTTGAAGAAAATAAGTCAAAAATTAAGACAAAAGAAGGATTTGAAGGCGTTTCATCAAAAATAATAGACATTGATATTGTAAAGTCTTTCCCATTTTTCAACTGGGATTGGAATATACTGTCAGCAAACGTATCCTTGCTTAGTAATCGTGTTTTCTTCCAAGAGTTTGGTAGTAAACTCAATTGGGTCAACGCGCTTACATCAGTACCTAATATCTCTTTTATTGAAGATACTACAAACATTAAAGAATTAATAGGAGAGAATGGAGAAGCATGGAAAGTTTTTTCATCCCGTGCAGACATTAGCTTCGTAACAGCAAACTATAAATACCCTTGGGATTGGTCTGTTCTTACAAGTCGCATGTTCAAAGAATTAAAGTTGAACAATCTTGGAAATTCATATTTCGTTAATAGATGGGATTGGTCATATCTTACAGAGAACGTCAGTCTTGATTTCCTTCGTGATAACCTTGCCAAATACTGTAGCCATTGGAACTGGCAAGTGGCTTTTAACAGGTTACTAAAGACAGAAGATAAAGAGGATATACAGGTTCTTAATAAATATGCATTAATAATCAGCAACATTCAGGGTAATGAGAAATGTGAAAAGGCATGGACCGAATTTACTCACGAATTCTCATTTGATGAGTTAAAGAGAGTACTTAAAAAAACTCAAAAGATTAAGTACTTCTTGTGGGATTTGAAAGATTTCTGTACAAGAAAAGAGTTTGATATTTATACTGATTTGGATGAGTATAGGGATTTCATTGATTGGGAAGCTCTATCGTCTAGTGACAATATAAATGAGCAACTCCATTATAACAAAGAGTTAGGTATTACGCAAAAGAAATGGTATGAAAAAGTTTTTGCCATACTGACAAATCCGAAGAATAAATGGAATTTTAATAAACTTTCCCATCATAGCGCATTATATGCGTTACCACAATTCTTGCAATATTTCAAGACCAAGATTGACTGGGCTTTTATTTCAGAAAAGAGTCCCTATTTTTCATTTGGTTCCGATATAGATAAAATACGTCGAAGAATATCCCCTTATAGGGAATATATATCTTTTGAGGCTTTGTCAAAAAGAGCTGATATAGATGTTCCGTCTTTGGTAAAAGCATTCCCCAAAGAAACTTACGATTTCAATGCTATGATTGCAAATGGAACCTTCATGGTTACTCAAGAAGACATCGAAAGCAACTATCCTAAATATAATTGGGATTGGAAATTGGTGTCAGAATCTACATCTTTTGCACCAACAGGAACATTCATGCTTAAACATCTAGATAACGATATAGACTGGAACAGCTTAAGCAAGAGAAATATTCAAAGTTTATGGTCAAATGAAGCTTTAATAGTCAAAGCAGCAGAGAACAAATTTATCTGTAATAGCATTGATTGGTACAATCTTTCTTCATATCCATACTTTCCTATTTCGAAACAGGTTCTTTATAAAGTTCCTCTAGAAAGCTTAAATTGGCAATGTTTATCTTCACGTAGAAGTATAGTGAACGTGTTAGATGACTGTTTAGAATATGTTAATTGGCATGTTCTATCGGACAACCTTGATTTATGCATTAATGATGATAGTATATTGTATAAGTATAAAAATTATCTTGACTGGACAGTAATATGCAGCAGGAAAGATTTCTATTATAATGTCGAAAAATTGCAGAAATTTCATGACTATATAGATTGGAATCAAGCTTCTGCCTCTCAAGATATAGAATTCTCAAAGAAACTTGTTGAGACTTATGCTGACAAATGGAATTGGCCTATTCTCATTAAGAACAAAGCGTTCTTCAATCGGGTAAATGTACATGATTTTCCAAAAGTAAAAGCAGAGAATATCAATCGCTTTATTAGTAATTTTGCTAAACCTCCTAAAGCATATCACTTTACTCATATGAGTAACGCTGTTAAGATCATATTAAGTCAAAAGATAAAGTCAAGAAACTTTGCCAATGGGAATTTTGAAAATAGTGCAGGTTTGGGTGTAATTGACAGATCAACGAAAGCGCACAGGTTTGCCAGATTTTATTATAGACCTGGTACCCCAACACAGTTCTATAATGAGTTTTTAGGAAAAGACTACTCTATGACAAAGTATTATGACAAGGCTATAAGACTTGGATTACCTAAATGCCCAATGCCTGTATTCTTCGTCTTTGACTTGGAAGAAGCTATTTCGGCGTTCCCTGATAGATGCTATTATAGCAATGGAAATATGCAGAAATCATCTACGTCCAGTTTTAAGGTTATAGATGAACCTGATATGATTGATGGTTATGGTGTATATGATGATTATGACAAAGATGCTAAGCAACAAGAATTTTTAGTAGAAGGAGAGGTAGACCTTTCTAAACTATCAAGTCTACAAATCTTCTGTTGTGATGAAGAACAATGCAATCTTCTTAAGAAAGCAGTTAGTGAAAGTCCTTTATTACATCGAATATCAGTGAATCGAAAAGTTTACGAATTTCAAAACAAACAGTTGTACTTTGATGAGGAGGGCGATGAACTAATAATCAATACTGATTTCAAGGATGAGTTTGTATTCAGAGTCCTTTACACAGAAAAAATACCTGTTATAGTCAATAAAGATGACATTTCACGGCAAAAAGGAAAGTCGATCTTTTTAAATGAAAAAGTGGACATAAAAAAAGATGTTCCATTTGAGATATATTTTGAAGTAACAATCCCGAGAAGCGAGAGATGGCTTATATACAAGAATTAACTATGAGCAGTAACATACACATAATCAAAGGTAACATCTTCAATACGAAGATGCAAACCATAGTTAACACTATTAATTGTGTTGGCGTTATGGGAAAAGGTATAGCCCTTGTTTTCAAACTTCGCTATCCCAAGATGTTTGACATCTATAAAGATTATTGTCATCGTCACCTTATTGATATAGGCAAATTATGGCTTTATAAAGGTGAGGATACCGAGCCTTGGGTGTTGAACTTCCCAACAAAGTTTCATTGGAAATATCCCAGCAAGATAGAATACATCAAAAAAGGATTACAAAAATTTGTAGACACTTATAAGGAAAAGGGCATTGTATCTGTTGCTTTTCCACTTCTTGGAACCAACAATGGAGGATTAGATAAAGATGAAGTTCTTGAGATAATGAAAACTTATCTTCAAGGATGCAATATTCCAATCGAAATCTATGAGTATGATCCATTGGCAGCAGATGATCTGTTTGAAACATTCAAGAGAAAATGGAATTCTATACCGCTTGCACAGAAGAAAAAGGTTACTGGTATAAGGACTACGAAACAGATAGAAACTATAGATTATGCCGTCAATAAAGCAGGTGTAAAGTCTATGATATCATTAATCCAATATGGTGGTATTGGTTTCAAAACTATGGAAAAATGTTTTAAAATAGTATTGAGATATTCGAACTCTCAAGAAAATGTATTACCTTTGTAGTATAAAACAATCCGCCAATGCTACCACTACAACAGGCCTACGAGGTAAGGGAATCTATCCTCGAATATATACGCGCCACATTTCGCTTTAAGGACAGGAATGTGGGTGATGCCTTCTATCAATTTATAGAAGACCCTCGCCACGGTATGATTAAGGGACCGTATGTCTCGCTGAAGACACCTTTTATCAGCGCACAGAGAGGTACGCCGATCCCCCTCGACATCAAGCCTGGATTCCCACCTTACCAGCATCAGTTGGAGGCCTTCAACCGTCTGACCACAAAAGACGGACATAAGCCGGAGAACACGTTGCTGACCACTGGCACCGGTTCGGGAAAGACCGAATGCTTTGAGTTTCCCGTTCTCGACTATTGCTGGCGCAACCGCTTGTTCCCTGGCATCAAGGCGATCATCCTCTATCCGATGAATACCCTGGCTACCGACCAGGCTGGCCGACTGGCAAAGGCCATATACAAGGACCCACGCCTCAACGGCCAGGTGACTGTGGGACTGTTTATCGGACGCGGAAAGGAAACCACCACGCTGTCGACACAGATGGATGAGACGCATGTCATAGAGGATCCGGAACGTATCCTCGGCAATCCGCCCGACATTCTTCTCACCAACTTCAAGATGCTCGACTACGGACTCATGCGGTCGCGTTACCAGCGCCTGTGGAACAACAATCAGGGCGACAAGAACACCCTGCTGAAATATCTTGTTCTTGATGAGCTGCACACCTACGACGGTGCACAAGGCACCGACGTGGCCAACCTCATTCGCCGTTTGAAACTGAAGCTCCGCCTGCCCAAAGGCCATCTGTGCTGTGTCGGCACATCCGCCACGATGGGCAATGGCGATGACGCGAAGGCAGCGCTGTGCCAGTTTGCCAGTGATGTCTACGGCGAGCCGTTCACCCCGGAGAGCATCATCGAGGAGCATCGCCTGGATGTGGACACATTTCTTTCGAGAAAAATAGAGGATCTCACAGCGTTTACGGCAAAAGACATTGCTGAGGATCCGTTGACGCCTGATTTGCTGAAAATAACATCCAATGCGCAGGTGATCCATATTGATGATCTGATGCGCAGGCTTGCAGCACAAAACAAGGACTTCGGTAAACTTTCGGAGGCAGGAGGAACGGAAAGTCCACGCTATAAGCGTTTGGAAAAGTTGTTGCGTGACATATCCCTTGCCAAGATCAAGGTTGGCGACCGTGAACGTCCATATCTGCCCATCCAGGTGCAGATATGGATACGTGAGCTCAGCGGCATACGTCGTATTGTCGGTATGGAGCCTAAGTTTGTATGGCGAATGGAAAAATACGACGGAGTAGCCATGCCGGCATGGTTCTGTCGTGAGTGCGGAGCAAGCGGCTGGCTGATGGTGAAAGGAGACAACGAAGACGCTTTTCACAAAGATTCCGATGAGGCCTGGAGGCATTTTATGGACTACAACAAGAACGTCTATCTCGTCAACACCAATACCGAAGACAATCCCCACACGCAGGCGGACGATTACTCCGGTATGGTGATGAACAAACTGTTCATAGACCCGGAGACTTTCAAGATACGTGAGACTAAAAAAGAGAAAGACGGCGACTTCAGTCTGATAGCCTGCCGTGCCGAGGAGAAGGAAAAGAACGGCTCGAAAAGGATGAAGGCGGAATGTCCCGAATGCTGTGCCACGGGCGACAGTGTGAGCATCATCGGCACCAAGGCTGCCACGCTGGCCTCGCTGTCAATCAGTCAGATTCTCGCTTCAGACCTCGACGCTTCGTCGCGGCGATACCATAAAGTCCTGGCGTTTACCAATGGCGTGCAGGATGCTGCCCATGAAAGTGCCTTCTTTGAGGCAAGGAACTATCGCTTCACATTCCGTGCGTCGATACAGAAAGTCATCAGCAACGAAGGCCGGAACATGAACCTGAAGGAACTGGAGAACAAATTCGTCAGCTATTGGCAGGAACAGGAAGACGAGGACAGCTTTGTGAAGCGGTTCTTCCCACCCGACTGCGAGGGCAGGCTCAATAAAGATACCGACTACCACACGACAAGGGGAAAGTTTGAAAAGGCGTTTATGCGCGAGTTCTGTCTCCGGCTGACATGGGAAGTGTGGGCGGAGATGACCTTCAACTCAACGCTCGGCCGTACACTGGAGAAGACGGGGACGTCGGCAACGTATTTCATGAAGGAAGACATGGAACTTGTGTGGGAAGCACTGCAACCTTATATGAAGGCCAACAACCTGACGGGCATCCCCCACGACGAGCTGCTGCGGTTCGTAGAAGGACTCCTGCACCGCATGCGCATCCGTGGCGGTGTGGACCATGAATACATGAAAAACTACCGTTCCCGCCTCGATACTTTTTCTCTCAGCTGGACCTATTCAAAGGAGCATTTCCTCGCACGGCATTTCGGACCAAGGTCGAAATATCCCAAGCTTGTGAGCATCTATCCGACCAGGAACAATATGACTGATGCCATAGAGGCCCGTGGCAACGCCCGCAGTTGGTTCCACAACTACTATAAGCTTGCCTTGCCCTCGGCAGTCATCACCGACACGCTGTTTGTCACTGACTTCTATAAAGAGATCTTCCGCGTACTCACCTTATTGGGCATCACGACAGAGGTAATGAGCAAGGACGGACCGAATTATGCCATCAACCCAGAGCATATCATGGTAAGCCCAAACGTGCGGCATCTGCGTTGCAGCCAGTGCCAGTCGATGTTGTGCGTAGCCAAAGAAGACGCGTATGCCACGGACATGCACTGTCTTTTCAACGGCTGCCAGGGTTCGTATTCCGCTGAAGAGGCATTGGAGCTGAACTATTATAAGAATGTCTATCAACGCAACTGGGCACCGAGAATTTATGCCCACGAGCATACCGGAATGCTCGACCGTGAGACACGTGAGTGGGTGGAGAACGACTTCAAGAACCGGCCGAAGCCCGACAGCATCAACACGCTCGTGGCTACCTCTACACTGGAGATGGGTATCGACATTGGCAGCCTGAACACCGTCGTCAACACCGACACACCGCCCTTGGTGAGCAACTTCCTGCAAAGGGTAGGACGCGCCGGACGTGACAGTGGCACGGCACTGATCGTTGACTTCGCGAGAGACCAGCCTCATGACCTGTTCTATTTTGAGGAGCCAACAGAGATGATGAAAGGCGAGGTGTTGACACCCGGCTGCTTCCTTTCGGCCAAGGACATCCTGCGCCGCCATTTCCTGGCCTACTGTATAGACTGCTGGACCGGTGAGGACCCTGTCAGCAATAGCATTCCGCCACAGATCCGCTTTATGGGCATGGGCGCGGATTTCCTCACAAACCCAGACTTCTTCCTCAATAGGCTGATCACGTATATCAATGAACATCTTGACGCGCTGAAAGAGAATTTCAAGAGTCAGTATGACGACGGGGTACGGCACAATGCCATAGACCCCCTCTATGCCACACTCGGCCCCAATGGAAGTTTTGAGCAACAGATGCGCCTGGTGTTCCAACGTCTGCAACAGAAGCTCGACGACATCCGCGACAAGGTGCACGACATACACGACTACATACGCGAACAGAAGATAGCGCAGTCGAATCCGCTGTATGCTGAACTCGACAGCCAGCGCCGCTCGCTATGCAACCAACGCAGCAAGATACTGAAGCAGCAGGTCCTGGAGTTTATGACCGATGAGGGCTTGCTGCCCAACTATGCCTTCCCGGAGAAGGGTGTGACCTTTGAGGGCAGTGTTCGCTATCAGCCGCAAGGGGCTATGGCCGGAGGTAAGAAGTATTATTCCGAGAATATGGAACTGGTACGACCTGCGTCGTCAGCACTTAAGGAGCTGGCTCCCGGTAATTACTACTATACCGGCAAGTATCGCATGCGGATTGACGGTGTGGACACCTACGACTGGAACCTGCAAAACTCCTCACTGATCAAGAAACGATTCTGCTCGAAATGCGACTATATAGAAGACGAGACCAGCGGACATGCCCTGGTGTGTCCTAAATGTGGCGACGCGTCGTTCGGCGCTGACAGCAATGTCCATGAGTTTGTGAGGATGACAACTGCCAAGAGTGATATGCTCCGCAAGGATGCACTGGCCGGTGACCGCAGCGATGACCGTGAGACGAAGAACTATCGTGGCTCCACGCATTTCGTTTTTGACATCCCCGGCTCCACTGTGTCTTATGGGCTGAAGAACATTCCCTTTGGTATCGAGTTTGTGAAGAATGTGCATCTGATAGAAGATAACCTCGGTTTAGCCGACCAGCACAGTTCAGCGACGATCAACATCAACGGACAGCAGCGTGTGCCGAAGGCAGGCTTCGTCACATGCCGCTACTGCGGAAAGACGGTTCCCAACCCGGAGACGATCGCCAACATGGACGACCGGTTGAAGGCGGCCAGAGAATGGCATTATCCTTATTGCAAGCATAAGGATACAGTCTATGGCGGCAAAGGCAGCAGCGAGGTGTTCAAGGAGGTTTATTTCTATCGTGAATTGCAGACGGAGGCCATAAAGATACTGTTGCCGGTGCAGGAAATAGACACGGAGGCTACCGTGGCCATGTTCAGGGCGGGACTGGAACTCGGACTGAAAGATTACTTCAAGGGCAATCCGTCGCATATCCGCATGGAGGAATACCGGGAGTATAACGAGGCTACGGACAAGATGGACCAATATTTAATAATGTATGACTCCATTCCCGGCGGCACCGGCTATCTGGCCAAGTTGTTCAGCCCTCAGGAGTTTACCTTGGTGCTTCGTCGCGCTTATGAGAGGATACGTGACTGCAAATGTCAGTACGATGGTAAGGACGGATGCTATCACTGTATATTGAACTATGGCAACCAATATACCCGTAGCCAGTTGAGCCGCAGCAAGGCGGAGCATCTTTTTGAGCGGATTGTCGGTGAGACGGACGACTGGAAGCAGATGACGGGCTCTCTCGGGACGATGGCCGGCAACGGCGGACTGGAGGAGAGTGAGCTCGAAGTGCGGTTTGTGCAATGCATGAAGAAGGCATGCGACAACCGCGGATGGACTTTCGAGGATCTGTTTGACAACGGCATGCGATACTATGGCATCACCGTCAACGACGACAACGAAAAACGCCGCTGGCTGATGTATCCACAGCGCTGGTTGGGTATGGAGGATGGCGTGAGATACCGCACACGTCCAGACTTCTACCTTGTCTGCACGATGTGGACGGTCACAACCGCGCAGAATACGCAGAAAAAACAGGTCGACACGATACCGAACATCGCATTGTATCTCGACGGCTACCAATACCACGGTTGTAATATCGACGGACATGTCAGATTCTATCATGATCTGGAACAGAGGAAGGCGCTGCGCGAGTCTTCAAGAAAGAACATCATCTCATGGACGCTGACGTGGGAGGATCTGGATATCTGGGGACAGGAGCAGAAGGCTGACCAGCAGGACTCCATGATGATAACTCATGACAAATATGACCAAACGATACGGCAGCTGACAGAACTCTATGATAGCCATGATTGTGCATGGAATGCTGAACTGAACAATATGAACCGACTGCTCTACGTCATGGAGAAAATAGAGACCATGGACAACCTGGAGCCATCGGTGGCGCACTATCTGTTGCAATGGAACGAGAACCTGGCGACGGCCGTGCATAATCTTGCAAGTATCAATACCTTCCTCAACACGTTCAACGTTCATGCAAGTGGAAACATAGACATTCCCGTCGGTGAACTTGAGGAGCAGGGCATAGAGCAATACGTGAGTACGGATGCCGCAATGAAAACAAAGAATGTCGGCGTGAACATTGCTCTGATAACAGACAATAATACGAGTGAGGAAGAGGCGGTTCCGGAAGTGATATACAATATCATCACTGTTCCCGGCGAGGAGAATCTGGATAAAGACAAATGGAACTACTTCTGGCGGCTCTATAATCTTCTGAACCTTGGCGATAATGCTGTCAGAAAGAGTGAGCCGCTTGAGGAACAGAAAGCAGAGATGAACGAGGCTGATGTGGATGAGATCCTTAGAAATTACCCCGGCGTAGAGGATATCGCACGATACCTGTTGGAGCATCATGTGGAAATCAATCCCGAAGGCGGATACACGCTGATGAAAGACGAGGAGGTGGTGGCAGATGCTATGCTCGGTTCGGATGAACTGAAAATTGCCGTAGACCCGCTTGATGAAGATTCGCAGAAAGCATTTGAGGCGGCAGGCTATAAGGTCATTGCCGCTGATGATATGGAAACAATTAAAACGATCATAAAATGAGACTATTCTTAGGAGATACCTGCTGGGAGAAACTTTTTCAGCTGCCTAAAAAGGTGCAGAAAAAGGTAGTGGAGTTTCAAGATAAGTTCAAGAAGAATCCACATGGGCATGCCATCAACTTGGAGCCCATCGTAGGCTTTAAGGATGGGAACATGCGTACGGCCCGTATCGGTGACGACTACCGCGCTATCATTGGCTTGTTGCCCGGCGACGACTACTGTCTGCTGTATGTGGACCACCACGACGAAGCTATGCAGTGGGCAATGAACAAACGCTTTGAAAGGAACAAAGCCACGGGCACGATACAGGTCGTCCCCATTGTAAACGCATTGGCCACCGTCCCCGGCGGCGCTGACGAAACAGACGAACCACATCCTTTTGCCGCATATTCTGATGAGCAGCTCTTGAAGATTGGGGTGCCGGAAAATCTGTTAACACTGGTCAAGGACATCAAAGGGCTGGATGATCTGGACAAAAATGAGGACAATCTGCCGGCGGATGTCTTCGAGCATCTGTTTGACTTGCTTGACGAGAAGAACATAGACCAGGTTATTGCCGAGATAGAAGAAGGCCGCAATAACACTGATGATGCTCAAAGTGCCAACAATAAGAGCCATTTCATAGAGATAACCGGGGAGAACGAACTGGAGAAGTATCTCGACGGCGACTTCGAGAAATGGCAGATATTCCTTCACCCGACGCAACGCGTTCTTGTTGAGAGTGATTATAAAGGAAGCGTGAAGGTGACAGGTGGAGGCGGAACAGGCAAGACGGTTGCCGCTCTGCACAGACTGAAGCGACTCGCGGAAGGGGCACCAAAGAAGAGCGTGCTGTACACTACCTTTACGAAAGCGCTGATTCGCAATGTGAAGCAGAAAATCTGTAACCTCCATGTCAACGAGGATGCGTGCATCATCGACAACATTGACGGTTTGCTGTCGGAGATAGCCACGAAATATGGCATCAAACCAAAGGGTTGGAACGTGCTGGACTATATCAAAGTGGATTATGGAAAGACTAAGAACCAGGAAATCTGGGAGGATATTGTCGACAACAATCTGACAGCTTTCGATGCCGACTTCCTTTCGCAGGAATATCTTGACGTGATCGCCTACAACAATATCTCTGACATGAAGACCTATCTTCATCAGCCGCGGCGGGGAAGGAGCAAGGCACTGTCGGTCAAGCAGCGTATGGAGATATGGAAACTGGTAGAGATGTATGTCGCAGAGAAAAAAGAACAGCACTACTTCGACCGCTCGGAGCTGTTTAATCTCACTGCCAACTACATGAATGACAATGGCATTCACCCTTTCTCACATGTCATCGCCGATGAAATCCAAGACTTCTCCAATCCGGAGCTCCGTTTCCTGAGAGCACTCACCCCGGAAGGTCCCAACGATCTGTTCATGGTTGGAGACCCTTACCAGCGTATTTACAACAATAGACAGATAAACTTCAGTAAAGTGGGCATCAATGTCAGAGGAAAACGAAGCCGCCGACTGAAGGTGAACTACCGCACGACAGAGGAAATCAAGCGGCAGGCTGTGAGCGTGGTGAAGGGTTGCTCCTACGATAACTTTGACGGTGAAGAGGAAAAGTTAGACGGTTATGTATCTTTAATGCATGGGCCACAACCTGAGTATTACGTCTTTACAACTGCGCAGGAAGAGCAAAATGCCGTTATGGAATTCATTAAGGAGTGCCATCAGAGTGGTATCAACTATAAGGATATTGCCATCGCCAACCCACGAAGGGACGGACTTCGCGATTTCCAGTCCTCCTTGCATATAAGTGGCATTCCATACAAGAATATCGAGAACAGTGACAGCGGCGACAAAGACGGCATCGTGCTCTCAACCATGCACAACATGAAAGGACTGGAATTCAAAGTAGTGATCATAACAGGTATCAACCAGAGCTCTTTCCCGTCTAAGCCATACAATTGGAATGGAATGGACAAACGGGAGCAGACAAATCATATCATGAACCAGCGCAGCCTGATGTACGTTGCCATAACGCGTGCCATGCAGAAAGTTCTCATAACAGGAGTAGGTGTAAAATCTTTGCTACTGAAATAGGATAGAAAGATGGAGGCTTGAAAAATTAATGATGAATCATGAGTAATTTGACTTTAGCAATAACAACGATTGGTGATTTGCTGTTAAACGAGAAAATTTCAAAAGACCAGGACGGTAAATCCATAGGCGATGTCAGACTTACCATCCCGGATTATCAGCGGCCATACAAATGGACCGCACGCAATGCCATACAACTGCTTGATGACATCATAGAGGCTAAGAAAGGCAACAAAGAAGTCTATCGGGTGGGCACGCTCATCCTGCATAGTGAAAATGGGAATTACAACATCGTGGATGGCCAGCAACGCACTATCACCTTCTCTCTCTTGCTTTATGCACTCTATGAGATGGAGACGGATGAGAAAAGGAGAGAAATCAATTTTCTCAACCAAACAGTATATAACAATGCTTACAGTAGGCGCAACATACCCAATAATCTAAATGCCTTCAGACGCAGGGTTTACAAGAATCCTGGGGAAGAAGAGAACATTGACCATGTAAGGGATATGAAGAATTTGCGTGACTTCATAGAGCAGAGATGTGAAATGATTGTTGTCATTACGGACGACCTATCTGAAGCCTTCCAGTTCTTTGACTCGCAGAATGCGAGAGGGAAAGCCCTTTATCCCCACGACTTGTTGAAGGCCTACCACCTCAGAGAGATGACCGATGTTGACGAAAAGACAACAGAAGAGATTGTAAATGACTGGGAAAGTGCGTCTCAGTCCAAATTGGCCTCTCTTTTTGGCGACTACATCTACCGTATCAAAGAATGGATTAATGGCAACTGGGCTTACAACCTTAACGAGCATAACATCTACAAATTTAAGGGCATCACACGGTATGCCCATACTCCTTTCGCACAGTTCTATAAGAGCGCGTATTCCTATGCAGAATTGGTCAACTCTTCGGCTATGCCTTTTGTTTCGGGAACAAGAAAAGTGAATGCTTTTCAGCTTAACTCGCCCATTATTGCCGGTAAGTCTTTCTTCGACTACACAAAGCATTACTATAAAATTCTAGAAGACATCCGGGACAACAGCCAGTACGAAGGATTCTACATAAAAGGAAATGTGATTGTCAATACACTTGACAAATTCTATGACAAGGGGGTTGGCAACAAAATTACAAGGTTGCTTTTCGACACGGTATTACTTCTGTATGTAGACCGCTTTTGTCCGGCTACCTATCCGACACAAGAGGACACGAATCTCTTTGAACAATTCGTAGTAGATGCTTTCATTTGGGCTTATTCGCTCCGTGCTCAGTACACCAATCTTGGATGGCAATCAGCTCAGAATTACATTCTTGAGAGAAGTGGCAGGCCATTAAAGAACTCTTTCAACATGTATAAGATTATAGAGGCCTCCGACAATCCTGTAACATTGCTCAGTGATTTGTCTGACAGATTGGCGCCACTATCCAGAAAGGACGTTGCTTTCCGAATCCTCAATGAAGTGGATATTGAAGATAAACATCAAGATGATAATAATGAGAAAGTGATTTATAAGAATTACCTGCACTTTTTTAAATCGAATACGTATTATAATGAGTAATATGAAGGAAAAGGAATTGCCCCTCTTGGAGTGCTCAATCAATGACATCTATTGTCAGGGCCAGGAGTCAAAAACCTACTTGATACCTATCTACCAACGCAATTACGCTTGGCAAGAAGATGAAATTCGTGCATTGATAAAGGACGTGTACGACTCGATGAAGAAGTCGGCCAAGTCGGTTTACTACATTGGAACATTGGTAACCTACAACCGTGGAGATCATGT
Organism: Paratractidigestivibacter sp.; assembly: GCA_963656095.1. Classification (GTDB taxonomy): domain Bacteria; phylum Bacteroidota; class Bacteroidia; order Bacteroidales; family Bacteroidaceae; genus Prevotella. The sequence goes on along the minus strand of CAVKHS010000042.1, from coordinate 7,890 downwards.
TTACGAGGTCATTGATGGTCAACAGCGTCTGACCACCATTTATCTCATACTAAAAGCTATGAGGGTCAACAACGTCTTTAACAAGTTGACATACAGTGCCCGCAAGCGATCAGCATCGACTATCAGGCATCTGGATAATTATCCAGACTTGGGTGAAGAAGTAGACAATGGCATCAGAGACGGATATAAATATGCGAGCAAGGCATTGGATAGTATTGTAGGCTATGGCAAAAAGGAAGAATTCACGCAATTTTTCCTCAATAACGTCCATATCATACACTATAGTGTTCCGAAAGATGTCGATCTGAACCACTATTTTGAGGTGATGAACTCACGGGGCGAGCAGTTGGAGAAACATGAAATTGTCAAGTCTATGCTGAGCGAGCACTTGAACAAGACCGACATCGCAACATTCGGTAAGGTGTGGGAGGCTTGCAGCGAGATGAATGCTTACATCCAACAGACGTTTTCTGAAAAGCAAATGTTTGGGGATCATCTTAATGATTTTGCCATCAATAATTTTTCCGAGATACCAGCGCGCGATGAGTCGGATGGAAAAGAAACTATCATCAATCTGTTAGGTAAGCCTATAGAACAGCAAAATGTATCTACCGCTTACGAACAGAGCGATAAGTTCCAGCCCATCATTGACTTTCCTAATTTTCTGCTAATCGTGTTGAAAGTAACTATGATGGATCAAAAAGGTTTTGTCCCTTCAGATTTCATCCTCGACGATAAGGAGCTGCTGGATGAATTTAAGAAGTCATTAGACGGTGCCGCCGACAAAGCTTATTTTGCACGACAATTCGCATTCAACCTACTCAAAGCAAAGTTCTTCCTCGATAATTATATTGTCCATCATGCCTTGGACAACAAGGAGACCGTGGGTGACAATCCATGGAAACTGCAATATCTTTACAAAGAAAATAACAAAAAACAATATCTAAAAAATTTATCCGAAGATGCAGACAGTCAGAAAGAGCTGGTCCATCTGTTGTCGATGTTCGAAGTAACGTTCACTCCCAAGCAGCGTAAGAATTACCTGTTTTACTGCATGGCACATTTGTTTAAGAACGGTATAAAGTCAGACTGTGATTATCTACAGTTTCTGCGTCAGCTCGCCGACAAGTATTTCTATGACGTTTATCTCAATCAGGAATGTTTGAATGAAAGAAATCAGCCATTGCCAAACGCCTTTGACAACGTCGTGCTGAAAAACGGCAGATTGAACTTGGATGAGATTGGAACAGACAGCGTAGACTATAAGTCAAGATTCAATGAAATATACAAGCGGGGCAAAATGGATATACCTCTGTATGTCTTCAACTATACCGACTATAAGCTTTGGAGAAAATATTCTGATGAGTTGCGTGGCAATAAGACAAAGAAAGGTTCACGCGAACGTAGCCAGTTCTTCGATTCGCTTGGATGCAGCGACTTTGAACTTGACCCATTCAACAACTTCTATTTCTCACGTACAAGAAAGTCGTTGGAGCATTTCTATCCACAAGAAAAAGCCGGGGAAGGGAAGCTGCTAAGCTCGGAAGTCATCAACTGCTTTGGCAACTTTGCCATGATTGGTGCTGACGCAAACAGTTCAGGCTCCAATTGGAGTCCGAAAGCCAAGTTGGATCATTATAGTGATGAGAAGGCGGACCAGGTAAGTGTGGCTTCGCTGAAGTTTAAGATTATGATGCAGATGTGCCAGGACAATTATGCCCAAATGCTTGACTTTGAATTGCGTAGAAGCCCTGGATTGGAATGGAATGATGATGACATGAAAGTGCATCAGCAAAAAATGCTTGATATCATTATCAGCGACAAGCAATAATGTAATAGAACTATTAGTGTGAGTGTACTGTCGCATATAGCACATTAAGTCTATATGTGACAGTCAATATCATAAAACTATTCCGTGATTCCGACAAGATTCGAACTTGCAACATTCTGCTCCGGAGGCAGACGCTCTATCCATTGAGCTACGGAACCAACCAATATAAAAAGCTTCACTCTCGTGTAAAGGTCACAGGCTTGCTACTGTCATCAGACTTGTCTGGGTAGAGGGTCAGTTGATTACCCTTAAGGCTTATCTTGACCACGGCTGTTTCTGTACTTGTATCGTCCACAATCCATTGCTGACTGTAGTTGCTCCAAGTCTCCGACTTCGTCCAGTGTAGCGTCAGCTTGTTGCCATCGAGCTTATAAGTTCCGCTGTCGCGCACTTTTGACGTTGGTGCGTCGAGCATCGTCTCGATATAGGTCAGTGTGCCATCGGCATTGAACTGGAACTCACAGCCGTAGCCCTCGTCCTCGGCGTACCATTTGCCGACGAGCGAACTCGTTGAAATCTTGTCGTCATCGTCATCCGATGAGCATGCACTGAATGTGATGGTTGCTGCGATGAGAGCCATCAAGAGAATGATTTTCTGCTTCATTTTTTATTGCTTTATATGGTTGATGGTCCAAAGTTACATGTCCGTTGTTCCATATCACGGTACATGCGTAAGTAAAAAGCAATTTCAGTGCAGGAAGTCGAATGTCTCCAGTTTCTTCACCGCCAGTGCATGGCGCTCCTTATACGCAAGACGATAGTAACGTTTGGCTTCATCGAGGTTTCTTTCTGTACCCCATCCGTTCTCGTAGAATTCGCCGACACGGTAGTGAGCGTAGGGCAGTCCGCATCGCTTATAGAGCTCGAAGGCCCGTTTCAAGTCTTTCGGATAGCCTTGACTTCCCTTGCGCAGGATGTCGGCGAGATTGCTCATCGCCAGGTCGTCGCCCTGTTCTATTGCCAGCTCATACCAATAGACCGCTTTGCGAATGTCTTTCTTGACCATAATGCCATCCTCAAAGATGGTACCGATATTGTTCTGTACATCCTTGTCTTGAAATTCTTCATCGTCCGGGTGGTTCTTCAACAAGTCGAGCAGCCATTCCACATACTCCTTGTCAAAGCCAGAATCCTCAAAGTTGTCCGTATAAGACAGGTAGAACTCACGATAGCATTTTGGGATGTCCGAATAATTGTCGATTTTGCTTGTCATTTTTATTTCTCCTCTGTCTGATGGTTATACATTTCTGTTGCCTTACGCATACGCTCTTCTATCTTATTGATGACCGACTGTAGACTGAGTACCTGCAAACGTCCACATTTTGAGAGCAAATAGTCAATGAAGTCAGGTGTCGGCTTCAATTGCACCTCTATGTCCGCGTAGTCCCGATATAGCTCAGGATTGTCTATCAGTTCTGACTCACTCTGCCATGACCTGAAAATCTGACTCTTGTGCAATGGTACGTCACGCAGCTCATAACGTTCGTCGCCGTATGCTCTGATCACGATTCGCTTCGTGGACATCTCCTCATCGATGACCACACCGAAGTAAGGACTGAAGAAATCAGCCACATCGAAGTCCTTGGGCATCTTGAACGTATGCTCTTGAATCTTAATCTCCACTATCTTGTTGAGACAAAACATCTCATACTTGTTGCCGAAGAGTTTGCCTAACAGATACCACCTCTGATGAAAGAGCTTCAGACAGTAAGGGTCGGCAGCCGTCCAGAAACTCTGCGGTGAGCCGTACTGACAATAGCGTATGCTGACACGGTGTCCGCTTTTCATCGCCCTGATAAGCTTTTCGAGCAGCTGCTCGTCTACTGACACCCGCTCGGCCACGATCCGTTCCTTGAGCGACAGGCTCTCGCTGATGACATTGCTCAGTGAAAGTGTGGACAGCATCCAGTTTTGCACCGAGTCATCTTCCAGTACTTCTGGGTTGCCGATGTAATAGCGGTAACCGTCCTTGCGATCGCACTCAATATAGATGCCGAAGATGTCTTGTATGGCATCCTTGTGGCGGTTGAAGGTAGTGCGTGCCATCTCCACGCCACCGCTCATGTCAGTCTCCACCCATCGCTCGTTCAGTTCGACAAGCGAGATGCGCCTCGCACGATAGATGGTTCTCACAAGCCAGATATATTCCTTGAACAATGCAGGTATCTTCATACGCTTCAGTCTTTATCTGCGCACAAAGATACGACAATGTTGTTTCATTTCGTGGTACAGGTATAGAAAAGTTGACGTCTCTGCTTAATTTTTCGGATGATTGTTTCTTTTAATGATAAAAAGCAATATATTTGCAATAGTAAACCGACTTAAACATTAAAGCTATGGAAGAGAAGGAGAAAATTATCACAGTCACCGGCAAGGGAAACATTCATGTCGTTCCCGATGTTATCCGAATAGATCTGTTGCTCGTCAGTCTGCATGACACCTATCAGGATGCTTATGCCCAGGGTAAGGACAACACTGAAAAGTTAACCGCTATCATGAAGGAGCTCGGTCTTCCGAAGACCCTTCCGAAGACCATCCGTTTCGACATAGAGAAAAAGGTGAAAACGGAATACGACAAATACCACAATTACAAAGGTGAGAAGTTTCTTGGCTTTCAGTTGGAACACAGGGTGAAAATCGACATCAGCATAGATACGGTCCTACTCAACAGTATCATCAAGCTCATCGGCAAGGAGCTCAAGCAGGCTGAAATCAATATCGGCTACACTGTCAAGGACCAGCGTCCTGCGGAGTTGAAGATGCTGCAACGCGCCGTGAAGGATGCCAAGGAGAAAGCCTCCATCATGGCAGAAGCCTGTGGGTGTAAGCTTGGTCCCGTCAAGTCAATGGACTATTCTGAGCAAGAGATACATATCTATTCGCAGGCCCGGCAGATACGCTCATCGGAGGAAGCGATATGCTGTGAGCCCGAGTCGCTGGACATCACCCCCGACGACCTCTCTGTCTCTGACTCCGTGACCGTGGTATGGTATCTAAACAATGAGGAAAAGGAATAGGCCATGAACAGGACGGGGTATGTGATTTTCCATGAGAAAGGAAAGGCCGGACTGAAAGACGCAGACGGTCATGTTGTTCTTCCTGCGATATATGACAAAATCCTCGATTATGACGATGACGGTTATATCCGCGTGCTGAAGGGCGATGTCTATGGAACGGTAGACCTCGAAGGCCAGGAAGTGATACCGCACTCCGTCGGCCTCACGCACTTGGGGGTGTTTCACCAGCATACGGCACGGGCGAAGAAGGACGGACGCTGGGGACTTGTTGACGAGAAGGGCAACGCTGTCGGGACTTTTGACTATGCGCTGATGGGTGCGCACCGCAAGTGGGGCTACACCGTGACCACGCTCGACGGTCAGCAGGGCATCGTCAATGAAAAAGGAGTGTTCACGCCCTCTGTTCAACCGCATAAACCGGCACCGGCTCCCAAGCCTCTTTATCCTGACAGCTATGACATTCCACCGTCGTTTTACAAAGGTTTTGCCGTATGCCATCAGCAAGGCAAATATGGCATTCTGAAGACTGACGGTACTTATCTCTTTCCCATGGTGTACACTGCCATCAACTGGAATGACTTTAAGAAAATGGACTGCTGGTTTGCCGAGGATGAGAGGGCTTGCTATCTGCTCTATCCCGGCGGAACGAGGAAAATGTATCTGAAGAGTCAGGCTGAGAGGGCACCGCTCGGGATTGGCAAGATACCGGATAAGGAAATCAGCAACGACATTACAGAGGAACAGTTGGAATGGAATTTGTCAGAGCCAAAAGATATTTTGGTCTTGTATCCAAAGACAGTCGACACAAAGAGCTTCTATACAAGTCTGAAGGAATGGACAGGATACTATTTCAGTCCCTTGCAGTTTTACTATCGCGACACGGATGCTCCCATAGACGTGGATAAAGTATATAAGAAAGGCTCAGTTATCCGTTGTGGGGCTGAGATGGAAGTTACCCAAAAGCTGTTGCGTCCCGTCCATAAACTGAGATTCATGGTGGCATCGCCCGGATTACTCAATGTAGAGGACTTCCCGACAAGAAACAGAAAGGAACTGAAGGCATCAGCGTACGAGGAATGCGTCATAGGTCGCAACCTGTACTTCATCGTCATGGATGTCTATCATTATGCGGGTATGGTGCTGGTGTTGCTCCTTCAACTGCCATATGATGCCATTGCGTTCGCCCGAAAATATCATATAAAGATAAGTTTAAAATCTTTATCGGCTATAGGTCCCGATGATACGTTACTCGTCCAATACGCCCGTCATGACTTGCAAATAAAATCAGCTGAGCCGGTACATGGTCATTCGCTATCGGACAAGTGGGTCAGGAAAATGTGGCAGCCTATAGGATTGGATGAGAATCTTAACCCCGTGAGCAACAAGCCGGAAGAGCTGGTCTTTGCGGAGAACAGTACACACAATGAGCAGATGTGGGTACGGAGAGCTAATGAAGAGTGTGGCTATTGGAATAAGACCAGTTGTCTAAAGCGTACGACAAACACCATAAAGGTGAAATATGGTGATGTAAATCATTTCAAGGATGACATCGTCTTTGATGTTGCTGATAAGAAAAGCGTAGAGGAGGATATGAAGAAAGCGGAAGAGAACGAATGGAAGACTATCGTATTCAACTGCGGAAATATGCATTGCGGCAAAGCCAAGAAAAATACAAATGCAAAAAATGTGATAGCCGTCGTAATGAAGCATCTGCTTACCGGACAATACACTGGCAACGTTGTCTTCTGTTGTGAGACGAAAGATGATGGCGAGATTTATCGTAAGGAACTTGAAGATAGAAAGCTAAAGGGTGAACTTGCAGAATAGGGTCTAATATGAAAGGACTTACTGATAAGTACCCAACATATAGCCTCATGCTATAGAGGTAAACTTTAGCGAGATGTGCCATCCAAACTTAAAATGCACGAGTTCTTTGGTTTCTCAGATATTATTTTGTACTTTTGTTGTGAAATTATATAGAACAGAGAAATGAGAAAACTAATATTATTTTTCATGCTTATGACGGCAATGGTAGTAAATGCACAGACGAAAAGTGCTGTGCAGGAAGTTCGTGACTATCTCCATGAGTGTGGTGTGTTTTATATTGCAACAGTGGATGGCGACCAGCCTCGTGTGCGTCCATTCGGAGTAGCGGAGGTGCTTAATGGCAAACTCTACATCCAGACTGGAAAGAAGAAAAAGGTGTTCAAGCAGATGATGGCCAACCCAAAGTTTGAGATCACTGCCGTGAAGCCATCCGGCACGGAGTGGATCCGTATCAGCGGGAAGCTCGTCAACGACGACAGTCATGAAGCGAAGGCTTATGTGCTTGACAAGAATCCGGAACTGAAGAGTATGTACTCGGCCGACGACGACAATACGGCTGTGCTCTACATCACGGACGGCGTTGCGCAGTTCTGCTCGTTCTCAGCTCCAATGAAAGAGATAAAATTCTGATGATACAGCAAGTAGCATTTAAGTTAAAGCCTCAGTCCCGTGGCTTCCATCTGATTACGGATGAGGTGCTCCGGCACCTGCCTCAGTTGCCAAAGACGGGACTGCTCAACCTCTTTGTGCAGCATACGAGCTGTGCACTAAGCATCTGTGAGAACTGGGACCCGGAAGTAAGGTGTGATATGGAGACTATCTATGACCGGCTCGTTCCCGAGAACATGCCCGACTATCGGCATGTGTTTGAAGGTTCCGACGATATGCCGGCTCACGCAAAGTGTATCATTACGGGTGTAAGTATCAACATTCCTATCACTAACGGAAAGTTCAATCTTGGCACATGGCAGGGTGTCTACCTCTGCGAGTTCCGCAATGACGGAGGAGCACGGAAGGTAGTGGCAACGATAGTTGAATGAATAAAAACTTGCCCAAAATAGAAATGAAGTTTGCATATTATACTCTCATAAAATCCAGGCACCCAGTATTATGCACAATCATACAGAGAATGTTTTACTGTTCTATGATTGCCATGCTACTGAATCCAACCTCATGGCTATTCTTGTCCTCTCCAATGACAATAGTGATAAGCCC
>CAVKHS010000041.1:0-32005 GCA_963656095.1 Paratractidigestivibacter sp. | reverse complement strand
AACAGTACGCGCTTTTGGGTACATACCTATGATGACGACCCAATAAGCAGGCAGCCATCAAGTCGCCTCGCGGCTGATTTACCAGCGAGTATAACCATTAAGTTGAATTACGAACAGGCTCGCGCCTATCGAAATTCGCGTGGTTACGTACTTTGGCCGGGGAATTGGAAAGACCTGACAGTTAAGGCTCTTCTATAAATCCTATCAAGTCCCGAATTGCTTGTATCTGCAATTCGGGACTTTTTGTTTTATTTTGCCCCATTTTGTACATTTATCCGGCGCTGGGCGGTGTAGCTGTGCGGCAGCCTGAAACAGCACGCGGAGGAAGTAGTCCTGCCGATGCTGTGCGAAATCTGACCGAACCTGCCCCGATAGCGGAGAGCGAATTATCGCCCTCCGCTTTTTCTTTGCCCAAATTTCCGGCAGCACTTTGTGCGCGACAGTCACAAGAATATCTTTACCGAACTTCTGCTGGACGGTGACGCCCGCGTGGGATTTCACATGCAGGAAGATGGCCTGTATGAATCAAAAAGCAAAAAGGTATCCGCCATTTCGATAATGGAGGATACCTATAAGTTCAAATTTTGTTATGCTAATCAATAGTATAATACCACAAGAGTCGACAATTTACAACATATCCTGTCGCATTTATTTCTACTACAACTGTTTTTCGGCACATTGCCACAGACACACCACTATGTTGTTGGCTTTTTGTCAGGTATTGTATGCGACAGGAAAACGCACCGCCCGTCAGGGGTCAGAAAAGGAGTCAAAATTTATTATGGCAAGACGAGGAGAAAACATTCGAAAACGCAAGGACGGTCGCTGGGAGGGGCGCTATATCAAGGGGCGCAAGCCGGACAGAGCCGCCATTTGGGGCTATGTCTATGGGCGAACCTATACAGCCGTAAAAAAAGAGCTGACAGCGCGTAAGAATGCCTTGCAAACTTACACGCTGTCAGCAAACAGCGTGACATTTTCGGAGCTTTCTCAAAACTGGGAAAGCTCCATTTCTTTAGGGGTCAAAGCTTCCACGGCAGCGCACTATCATTATACGCTGGCGCACTACATTCTGCCTGTGCTGGGTAAAATGCGCCTGCAAACACTGAATGAAATGATTTTGGAACGGGGACTTCTGCAAATCATCACACCGCAAGATGGTTGTCACAAACCGTTAGCGCACAGCATGGCGCAGGAGTGCCTTGTGCTGGTGCGCAGAATTTGCCGATATGCCGCACATCTGCATCTGATGCCACCCGTGCAGATTGAGATCACACTGCCAAAATCGACGGCAAAATCATCCGCAGTTCTGAACAAGCATGAGCAAGAACAGGTTGGCCGCTATGTTGCAAGTGCGCCCACGTCCCGCAAGGCAGGGCTTCTTCTGATGATGCAAATGGGGCTGCGCATTGGCGAGGTCTGCGGGCTGCAATGGAACGATTTTGATTTAACGGCGGGTGTGCTTTCGGTCAGGCGCACCGTCAAGCGCATCTATATAGCAGGTGGGCGGACAAAAGTTGTCGTCCAAACACCCAAAACGCACAGCTCCCTACGACAAATCCCGATTCCGAAAGGAATTTTGCAAATTCTGAATCGGCTTTACAGCAGTCATGCACCGCAGGAATGGTTCCTGTCCGGCAATGCCGACAAGCCTGTGGAACCACGCTGCTACCGCAAAAGCCTGCGCAGCTATCTGCGCCGTGCCGGTGTGCCTACCGTAAATCCGCACGCTCTGCGTCACACTTTTGCTACAACTTGTCTGCAAGCCGGATGCAACGTAAAGACGCTCAGCGAGCTGCTGGGTCACGCCGGTTCGGACATTACAATGAAGCGCTATGTCCACACCTGCTGGGATTGGAAACGCGCGGAAATGGAACGGATTTTCCCTTGAATAAGGGGTCAAATACATGGTCAAATTCGCACAAATCTACGACCGTACAACCATTTAGTAAAGACGATTCTCCATTATCGAAATGGCGGATACCCTGAAGACTGAAGGGGGGAACGCCATGGCGCTGCAGCTGTTTGAACACAATGCAAAAGCCTACCAAGCGGCAGTCAAAATGATGCAGCAATACGGCAAGGCCGCTATCGTTCACCCCACGGGAACCGGGAAAAGCTATATCGCCTTTAAGCTGATTGAGGATCACCCCGACGCTGTAATTGTATGGCTTTCCCCAAGTGAGTATATCTTTAAGACCCAGCGCGAAAGCCTGCTGCGGCAAGACCCTGATTTTCCGTTGCAAAACGTCCGCTTTTACACCTACGCCAAGCTGATTTGCTGTACCCCCGCGCAGCTGCAGGAAATCGCTGCGCAGGACCCCGCTTATATTGTACTCGATGAGTTCCACCGTGCCGGTGCAGAGAATTGGGGCGACAGCACGCAAAAGCTGTTGGCGCTGTGTCCACAGGCAAAGCTGCTGGGACTGACTGCCACCAACGTGCGGTATCTGGATAACAACCGCGATATGGCCGAGGAATTGTTTGACGGTCATGTTGCTTCCGAAATGTCCCTGGGCGAAGCCATCGTCAGGGGTATTTTGCCTACCCCGAAGTATGTAACCACCGTGTTCAAGTATCAGCAAGATTTAGCGCGGTATCAAAATCGTGTGAATAATCTGCGCAGCCCCGGCATTCAGGACGTGAACCAGAAATATCTGGACGCCCTAAAGCGTGCCCTGGAGCAGGCGGACGGACTGGACAAAGTCTTTGCCCGCCACATCACCAACAAAAGCGGCAAGTACATCGTGTTCTGCTCCGGCAAGGAACACATGGACGAGATGATTTCCCATGTGCCGCAGTGGTTTGCCACCATTGACCCCGCGCCGACGGTTTATCGGGCTTTGTCCGAGGATCCATTCACCGACAAAGCCTTTGCTGACTTTAAGGCGGACAGCAGCGACCACCTCAAGTTGCTGTTCTGCATTGATATGCTCAACGAGGGCGTACACGTTGCGGGCATTTCGGGTGTGATTCTGTTCCGCCCGACGATTTCGCCCATCATCTATAAGCAGCAAATTGGTCGCGCTTTGACAGCAGGGGACAGCGCCATACCGCTGATTTTGGATGTGGTCAACAACTTCGAGGGACTGTCCAGCATCAGCGGCTTGCAGGACGAAATGACCGCCGCCGTGCAGCGCCTGTACGCTAACGGCGAGGGGAACAAGGTTGTCACAGACCGCTTCGAGGTCGTGGAGCAGGTGCACGACTGCCGCGTTCTGTTTGAGCAGCTGCAAAGCAGCCTGTCCTCAACGTGGGATCATTACTTCTCCGAGGCAAGCATCTACTACGCCGAAAACGGGAATCTGGACATCCCCAGACGGTACAAAACGCCGATGGGGCTAAGCCTTGGCGCGTGGCTGCAATTGCAGCGGCAAATTCGCAGCGGTACTTGCGGTGGTCGCTTGACTCAGCAGCAAATCGAGCGACTGGACAGTATCGGTATGCGCTGGGATAGTTACAACGACCTTGCGTGGACGCGTGGGCTGGCGGCGGCAAAGCAGTATTATGCCAAGCACGGTGACCTGCTGGTTCCCGTGGGATGGGTGACGGATGACGGCTACCCCCTGGGAACCTGGGTGTGCAACCGACGCGCCGAAAAAGCTGCAGGAAAACTCGACGATGACAAGATAGAGGAACTCGAAAACATTGGCATGGTGTGGGATGCCTTCAGCGAAAAGTGGGAGCGCGGCTTTGCAGCAGCTGCCCAATATTACGCAGAACATGGCAATCTGGTCATGCCTGTGTCCTACACAACCAAAGACGGCTTGCGTCTGGGTGTTTGGGTAAGAAATCAGAAGCAAACCTATGCAAATGGCACGCTGCAACAGGAAAAAGCTGCGCGGCTGGAAGGCATCGGAATCCGGTGGGAACAGAATAATTATGACTTCCAGTGGAGTGAAGCTTATGCGGCAGCCAAGCGGTATTTTGAGGAATACGGAAGTTTGAATGTCCCCATCGCCTATACCACGGCGGATGGCATTGCCCTCGGCAAGTGGGTGGCGCGCCAGCAGTATGCACACAACAATCCGGGCAAGAGCAACTGCAAGCTCACGCCGCAGCGCGTAGCGCTGCTGGACGCTATCGGTATGCAATGGGAAAAGCCGGATCCGTGGCAGCATCGGTATGAACTGGCACAGGATTATCTGCAGGAACATGGCAACCTATTGATTCCTGCTAAATACAAAACAGATGACGGTATCTGGCTGGGGCGCTGGCTCTATGAGCAAAAGGTACTGCTGCGCAAGCAATCACCGAAGTTGAGTGCAGACAAAATAGATAAATTGCGGAAACTGTTGGGCGAGGAACCGGCAGAAAAAGTAGGGTAAGGTTTAAGGAGAAATCATGACAAGGTTTAAGCACGATTTGATTTTACGGATCATAAAAATACTGGACGCGGTTTTGGTAACTGTCCCGTTTGCACTATGCTGGTATTTGTACTATGCAAAGCACATTGCATCGCCATTTTACGCAAAGGGCGATTATCTGGTGGTGGCGCTGTTCTTTGTGTTGTTCATCATCTTTGGGCGCGTATACGATGCCTTTTTGATGTCCATGCAGCGCATTTCCGAGATCGTCTATGCGCAGTTCTTGGCAGTGGCGGTCAGCGATTTCATTATGTACATTGTGATTTGGCTGCTGAGCAAGCATCTGCCCAACATTTTGCCGGGCGTTGCGGCGCTGATCGGGCAGGTGATTTTGGCAGCCGTCTGGGCATATAACGCGCACCACGCGTATTTCAAGATTTTTCCGCCGCAGGCAACGGCTGTGATTTACGACATCCGCCAAGGTATGGAAAAACTGATTGGCAAGTATGGGCTGGACGATAAGTACAAGGTTGTGCTTACCGCAACGGCAGATGAATGCATTGCGAACCTTGCCATGCTGGACGGCGTCAGCACGGTGTTTATGAGCGGCATTCATAGCCATGACCGCAATGTGATTCTGAAGTACTGCGTGGAAAACAATATCGGAACCTTCGTTATCCCCCGCATTGGCGACACCATTATGTCCGGCGCGTATCCGATGCACATGTTCCACTTGCCTATGCTGAAGGTGGGGCGTTACCATCCGCAGCCAGAGTATTTGTTCATTAAACGTCTGCTGGACATCGTGATTTCTGCTGTTGCGCTGGTTGTACTCAGCCCGATCTTCCTTATTACAGCGATTGCCATCAAGGCGACCGATCACGGTCCAGTGTTTTATAAGCAGATTCGCTTGACCAAGGATGGCAAGGAGTTCGGCATCCTGAAATTCCGCAGTATGCGCGTAGATGCGGAAAAGGACGGCGTAGCCCGTTTGTCCAGCGGCGATCATGATGACCGCATCACGCCTGTCGGCAAGGTGATTCGCGCTTGCCGCATAGATGAGTTGCCGCAGCTTGTCAACATTCTGAAAGGTGAGCTTAGTATTGTGGGTCCCCGCCCCGAACGCCCTGAAATTGCTGCCCAGTACTGTGAGGAAATGCCGGAGTTCTCTCTGCGCTTACAGGCAAAGGCTGGTCTGACCGGCTACGCGCAGATTTACGGCAAGTACAACACGACCCCCTACGACAAGCTGGTTATGGACTTGATGTACATAGCACACCCCAGCATTGTCGAGGATCTCAAGATCATGTTTGCAACGGTGAAGATCCTGTTTATGCCTGAAAGTACCGAGGGAATTTCCGAGGGTCAAACCACGGCTATGAGTGGAGAAAACAACTAAATACCGATGATTTTGCACATTTTGAACTGCTAAAAATTGAAAGTAATTCCAGAGTGGAGTCAGGCATAAATGCAGCTCTTACAGTAGCGACAAGCAGGAAAACCGGCAGATTGCCCTGTATGAAGCCGAAATACTGCATTTAGTGGTGCAAAATGCCGAGAACGTGGGCGTAAGAGAGGACAAAACAAGTGTGAATTGAAGCTTTTATGCCCCGAAAAAGCACTTGTATGGATGCGACCGTAGCTCGTGGGTTTATGCCGGATGGCACTGTGATGATATTACCGACACTGTGGCGATTATCACATAACAGTTTCGGGACTTGACGATGATAACATCATCTGCGATTTTATCCCGGTCTTGGAGATAACAAGGCGGATGTGATAAACACACGCTCACGGAGATACTCATTCGTGTGGGGTAATCCGGCATAAGCAAGGGAACTACCGTAGCGAGTGATAGTGTCATCAGGACTAAAGATAGCGGCTACCGTAGCGAGGATTGGTACCATCGGGACTAAAGACGGGAGCTACCGTAACATGGACGTAGCAACGTTTATTGTAGCGGTACAAGACATAGCGGCAGTGTGACTCACACTGCTGAGGACGATTAGTAGAGCTTTATAAGAAAAAACGGCTCAGACTCTTTGAGATGAGTCTGGGCTGTAATCTTTGATATGCGGAGAGGAAAAGAAGATGGAAAAGAAACAAGAACCCATTCGTGTGCTTCAGATTGTTGGTCGCATGGACCGCGGCGGGATAGAAACCATGATCATGAACCTCTATCGTAACATTGATAGAAATAAGGTCCAATTTGATTTTTTGGCGCATTATGGAAGAGAAGCAGTTTATAATGATGAGATTCGTCGTATGGGAGGTCGGATATATGAAATGCCGGCATTAAAGGATGATACCCACGTCTATTATTGGAGACTGTTTTCGTATATTCGTGCGCTGAATCACTTCTTCAAAGAACATAAAGAGTACAGGGTTATTCACGGTCACATGACTAATACAGCATCTATTTATATGCCCATTGCAAAGAAGCATGGAGTGACATGTCGGATTGCACATAGCCATAACACACATGGAAAAGCGGGCTTACTTGGGGCTGTAACGGATATTCTTCAGCGGCCAATTTATAAAAATGCAACGGATTGGTTTGCGTGTTCAAAAGCGGCGGCATACTGGTTCTACCCTAAAGAGGAGGTCGATGCAGGAAAAGTTACAGTTCTTGCAAACGCAGTTGATGCGGACAAGTTTAGATATAGTGCGGCAAAGCGAAAAGAAATGCGGGAAACATTAGGAGTCGATGGTAAGATAGTAATCGGTTGTGTAGCAAGATTTCGCCCTGAAAAGAACCATATGTTCTTGATTGATGTGCTGCAGGAGATACTTAAAACAGAGCCAAACGCCGTTCTCATGTTTGCGGGAGAGGGGCCGGCTGAACAGGACGTAAGAAAACATGCAATGGAATTGGGAATTGAGGACAAAGTACTATTCCTTGGAATGAGAACAGATATTCCTGATGTTCTTCAGGCGATGGATGTTTTTACGTTAGCTTCTCTTTGGGAGGGGTTGCCGGTTACCGGAATTGAAGCACAGGCAGCAGGTCTTTACTGTGTGGTGTCTGATGGTGTGACGGATGAAATGAACGCTATTGACATGGTGCAATATATACCGTTGAGTGAACCCAAACGAGTATGGGCGGATGCGTTGCTTTCTGCCGCTCAAAAGAAGCGGCATGACACTTACGAAAAAATCAAAAGTTCTGGCTATGATATTCATACAACTGCGCCGTGGCTCCAGAATTTTTATATCCAAAAGCATAATGAGGGATTAAAGAAAGAATGAAAGTTGGAATTTTAACGCATTATAATGTGTCCAGTCATGGTGCACTGCTTCAAATGTATGGGTTAAAAAAAGCACTTGAGGAGTTTGGACATGAAGTTTTTATACTAACATACACAAGAAATCTTGACTTTATTGATGAGGCAACAAAAAAACGATTCAGTGCAAGTATTAAGAATATACCATACTATCTATCTTCCTATATGGGAGAAGATGGACTTGGATGTCTCTTTTACCAGTTTAAGAAGCAGCAGGTGCTCAAAAAGTTCCGTGAGGACAATTTCAAGATGCTGCCCTATACAGAATCAGCACAGTTGGACTGTGTAATTGTAGGCGCAGATGAGGTGTTTTCGCTGGAAAATGGCGTTAATTTTGTGATGTTTGGCCATGGCATCACGTCGCCTAGGCTTGTGGCATATGCGCCCAGTGCTGGACAAACAGACCTTGCCCGCGTGGAGAAATTTGGCTGCAAGGAGCTTCTGGCTTCCGGTTTTGGAAAATTCACGGCACTTTCTGCGCGTGATGTAGGAACACAGCAGTTGCTCCACGAGCTTACCGGCAAGGATGCTCCGATTGTATGCGACCCGGCTCTGCTGTATCCTTTTCCACATCCTGTTAAGGAGAAGAAGAAGTACATCGTTGTTTATTCCTACCAGTCCAATTTCAAGGATAAGGCGAGGAATCGTGCAATCCGGGCATACGCAAAGAAAAATGGATGTGAGATTTGGTCTGTTGGCGTTTACTACAAATGGTGCGATAAGAAGATCAACTGTGACCCGCTTGAGATGATCCGCATTTTTGCAAATGCACAGGCGGTGATTACAGACACGTTCCATGGCACTATCACATCCTACATTGCACATACGCCGATGGCTGTTTTTGTGCGCAGCAACAACAGTGTTAAACTGGAGCATCTGCTACAGATGATTGGCATTGAAAACAGAAAGGTGACGACCAGTGAAATGTTGGAAGCCGTTCTCAATACGCCGGTGGATTTTGATAGACTGGACAGGAATGTAGAAGTTTTGCGTAGCAACGGAATAAAGTATCTTGAGCAGTCTCTTATGGAGCGGGAAGGAAACAGATGAAACTATTATATATTGCATTCAAGGATTTTTCAAACCTCCACTTTGGAGCAAACGCCAAAGTGCTGTCTCAGTGCAGAGCATTTGAGGAGTATGGCTATGAAGTGGAATTGGTCGGGAGAAAAGGGGTGGACACTGTAGTAATCAGCCCCAGCGGGGAATCTTCGGTTATTTTTCGCGGTGATAGCATACTAAAAAATCCAAAGTTGAGGAATCTACGGGCAAAACACAACCAGATGAAAGCAGTGTGCAGGCATATCGCAGAAAAACAATATGATGCTTGCTACATTCGTTATGATTTTTCTGATGCTGCATTCATCAAAATGCTGCGATGCATCGATCAGCACTGCGGAAAAGTGGCATTGGAACTTCCAACATATCCCTATGAGGCAGAAAACAGTATCGGGGTGTTGAATAAGATCAAAATGCAGATCGACCTTTACTATCGCAAAGAGCTGAAGAAGTATATTGACTTTATCGTCACATTCTACGAAGGGCATAAGGAGCTGTTTGGTATTCCGGTCGAGGTGATCCCAAACGGGTTTGACTTTTCCACGATGGAAATGGTTCACACCAAGCTGCCTGAGGATGCAATCCACATCATTGCAGTTTCGTCTATGCGTGAATGGCATGGATATGAGCGTATGATTGAGGGTTTGCATAACTACTACGAAAAAAACGGAAGCGAAAACTTTATTCTACATTTGGTCGGTAATGGCCGTGAATACGGAAAATACAAAGAGCTTGCCGAAAAGTACGGGCTTCAGTCTCATGTGGTCATGGAAGGCGCAATGCACGGCGAAAAGCTGGATGCTTTGTATGAAAAGTGTGCGCTGGGTGTCGATTCGCTGGCGCGGCATCGCAGCGGTATTAGCGTCCTTAGCTCTTTGAAAAGTCGGGAATATGGGGCCAAGGGAATCCCTATTATTAACTCCTGTAAAATTGATATTATAGACAATGACTTTCCGTATCTTTTGCAGGTTCCGGCAGACGAAAGCCCAATCGACATGGAGAAGGTGTCAGAATTTTTTAAAGCATGCTACAAAACAGGAAAAACACGCGAAAAAGTTGCCAGTAATATCCGTGATTACATTTCACATAAGAGCAGTATGAAGGCAACGCTGTATTCTGTGGTGAATAAATTGGAATGCAGGGAAAAATAAATTATTCAGATAGAGGGGAAACAATGAAACTTATAAAACATAATTTTATCTTTCTTTGTGTTGAGATACTTCTCCTTATCTCTGTACTTTATGTTCCAACTCAAATTATGCCGCAGGCGTGTATTATCGTTGCAGATGTTTTTGTTGTGCTGACAATGTTCAAGATTATCAGGGATGGCTTCAAGGATATTCCGGTATTCTTTTTTAACATCACATACTGGATCTTTGTGCTGGGCGGATGTACGACATCGATAATTAAAACAGGCAAAGTGTCAAATTATATTTCGGTCTCCTTGACCGAAGGACAATTGAATTTAGCCTGCGGAATAGCGTTATTTGGAATAGCCTGTTTGGACATTGTCTATTTTTTAGTCAGTGATAATAATTTTGCCCCTTTGGTAGAGGAGAAAAAGACTGCCGTCCCTTCCAAGTTGCAAAAACAAGTTGTGGTAGTCATCTTTGCAGTAGCAGCGGTGTGTAAATACGCAATGGCATTTGAGTCGATGACATATTCGACTGTGTACGGATATGTTTCTTTGTATACACGTGAATCCTCTAATCTCCCGAGTGTTATCCGATATTTTGGTGCATTTTTTTACTTTTCCCTTATGTTGTTGCTGTCCTGTGATTTTTCCAAGAGATCGACTTACGCTGCCTTTGGAATAGCAGCATTGATTGAAGGAATGATCTTAAATTCGGGCGACAGAGGCGAAGCAGTCTGCGGGATTCTTATCCTTATAATCTATACTATTTTCAGGTGCAGGAGAGATCCGAATTTTTTGATTCATAAAAAATTAGCGATTGTTGGGATTTGCTGTTCACTTCCTTTTGCGGCATTTGCTCTACAGATTATCAAGTATACGCGCGTTGGAAATGCTGCAGATATCAATTTTTGGGACGGCTTTTTTGAATTCTTTGAGTCGCAGGGCGTTTCAATCAACATCATTTCAAATGAAATAAAGTACCGTAATGAGATTTCCCAAATTGGCGGGCATGCGTTTGTTATCAAGCAGATTGTCTCTTACTTGCAGCAGAATGTCTTGTTCCGTACTCTTTTTGGGTTCAAAAAAATAGTCGGCAATACGGTGGAAATGGCGATGAGCGGATCGTCTCTTGGTTCGACAATGATGTATATCATTTTGCCGAGCAGTTACCTTCGAGGAATTGGATGTGGCACTTGTTATTTAGCGGAGCTTTATCAAGACGCATCTTGGATAGGGCTCATTTTGGGCAGCGTTGTTATAGCACTCCTCCTGAACTGGATTAAAAAAGTTGATCGAGTGGGTTGGATTATGTCTGCAATGATGATGAATTGTATGCGCATTGTTCTTGTGTTGCCCAGAGGAGCTTTTTTCAAATGGTTGACCGAAATTCTGTCGGTTCCGAATTTGATGCTGCTTTTGCTGCTACTCTTTTTGGGGTATGTATCTGAAAGAAAGGAGATTGTGGTATGAAGCGTGCAATGATTCTATTTGCGAAAGGATTTCCGTATAATGTTAGTGAGCCGTTTTTGGAAAAGGAATACCCCAAATATGGAACATATTTTGATCATGTATTGGTGGTAACTGGCTGCAAAAAAGGAGAAAAACCGACAAGACAGGTCGAAGATGATACACTGGAATTTATCAATGACTACACATTGAGCGGGGATGTGTGTTCGATACTTCAGGCTGTTCCTCTGATGTTGAGCGACCGGATGTTCTACCGTGAGATCGCTCAGCTCGTCAGGGAAAAACGGTTTAACTTTGGTCGACTCCGACAGCTATTTTCGGTTTCCCTGTGTGGAAACCATAGAGCACTTCAGGCACGGAAGTGGATGCGCTGCCACCCGGAATATCAAGTGGATGTGATATACAGTTATTGGCTCCAGATCACAGCATATGCGGCAGTCCGCCTGAAGCAGCTCGAAAAACTGGATGATGCATTTTCCATTTCGAGAACACATGGATTTGACCTGTATGCGGAGCGAATCAAGTCGAACTATCTGCCTTTTCAGGGGCAGTTAGTCGAACGGCTTGACGAAATAGCATCTATTTCGCTGGATGGCAAACAGTATCTCGAAAGCAAGTATGGTACAAACCATAATATCTCCATCTGTCATCTGGGAGCACAGGACAGGGGAATAACCAACCCGATATCTGCCCGAAATACGCTTCGCATCGTGTCATGTGCACGTGCAGTTCCTGTCAAGCGTCTTGACAGGATCGTAGAAACCTTAAAGAAGATCAAGAACATTTCCGTTGAGTGGACACATATTGGAGGGGGAGAGTGCCTAGATTCCATCAGGGAGGCTGTCTGCGAACTGCCGGATAATATCCATGTGAAGTTGACAGGAACTGTTTTGAACGATAAAGTCTATCAAATTTACTCGACCGAGCCGTTCCATGTGTTTGTGAATGTCAGCAAATCGGAGGGTGTTCCTGTCTCAATTATGGAGGCTATGAGCTTTTCCATCCCTGTGGTTGCGACGTCAGTTGGAGGAACAGCAGAGTTGGTCGATGAAGGGAAAAACGGGTTCCTGCTGGATGAGAATTTTCGTACGGAAGAACTCGTTGCTTTGCTCTACAGATTTTATAAAATGCCGGAAGAAGAGTATGTAAGGTACAGAATGGATGCCAGAAGCAAGTTCAAGGCTCAGTATGATGCAGAACATAATTATGCCGAGTTTGTCAAAGGGCTGGCAGAAAAGACGGGAAAAAAGATATGATTAAAATAGCCACCATCACAACACATGGCGCACTGAATTATGGTGCAGTCTTGCAGGCGTATGCGCTGAGTACATATTTGAACGGGGCGGGGTATCACTGCGAGATACTGGATTATCGTCCGAACTATGTGAAAGAGTCTTACCGACTCATAAAAGCACCGCACAGTCCTTCGGGGGTGCTGCTGGCGGGTTTCCAGGCACTGCATTATCAGGAAAGAAAAACGCGGAAGCAGCGTTTTGAGCAGTTCCAAAAAGAATATCTGCGCACTACATACGAAAAAGCGACCCAGCGAGAAGAACTTACTGCTCTGGCAAACGAGTTCGATCTGCTGATTTGCGGAAGTGACCAGATCTGGAACCCGAAGTTGCATCATTTCGATGAGGCTTATTTCTTATCATATCCCGAAATAACCGTAAAGCGGATGGCGTATGCGGCAAGCTTTGGACAGGATTCTCTGGATGATGACAGTAAAAAAGAGATCGCAAGAAGGATTGCCAGGATCGAGCGCTTTGGCTGCCGGGAGTTCAGCGCAAAAAAAATCGTGGAAGAACTGAGCGGCAGAGATGCAGAGATAGTGCTTGACCCCGTTTTTCTCCTTTCGGCAGAAACATGGCGCAGCGTTAAGAAAGCGTTTGATCACAGGGACGAAAACTATATCTTGGGTTATTTCTTGTCAAACCCAGGGCATTCCATCAAGGCAGCATGCAGTTATGCGCACAGCGCAGGTCGTAAGCTGTATTCTATCGGCTTTTCTCCGCGGGATGTCGGCAATGATGCAGTCAATTGCTACGACCTCGGCCCGCAGGAATTTTTGTCTGCGGTCGATGATGCTGAAATGGTCGTGACAAATTCCTTCCACGCCACCGCATTTTCCATTATTTTTCATAAGCAGTTCTTTACCCGCATAAGCAGTGGTGCGGACTCTCGAAATGACCGGATGCTGTCTCTGTTGAAGCAGCTTGGTCTGGAAGACCGGATTTTCACGGATGAAACTGCGGAAATAATTGACTTTACCCGCCAAATTGACTATGAAGCAGTCGAAAAAAAATTAAAGGAACTGATTGCTCACTCGGAAGCGTTCCTGAACAGTTCTATCGAAGAGATAACAGTTCAGGGTGAAAAAAAATCCCGCATCACGCACGCTCCCTGCACAGCATGTGGTGCCTGTGCGTCCAGTTGTCCCGTCGGCTGCATTGAGATCCGGAAAAACAGCGAGGGCTATTATATGCCTTTTGTTGATGAAGCACGATGCATCGACTGCGGTGCCTGCTCGCGCGTGTGTCCGGCAACCCAACGTCTCCCAGGAAAGGACTGGAAAGAGGGAACCTACTACGCAATGTGGGCTAAAAACCCTGCAGAGAGGCAGACGGGTTCGTCTGGAGGGATTTTCGGACTGCTGGCAGATGAGGTGCTGAAGCAAAACGGTGTCGTATTCGGTACCGTATTTTCAGACGACTATAAGTCGGTTTATGTCACAAGTACGGAACAGGTCTCGCTGGAAGCTCTGAAAAAATCAAAGTATGTTGAAGGAAAGACCGGAACCGTATTCAAAGACGTAAAAAGATGTCTGGAACAGGGAAAAAATGTCCTGTATTGTGGAACGTCCTGCCAGATCGACGGATTGAAGAACTATCTTAAAAAGCCTTACCCGAACCTTGTGACCTGTGATTTTCTGTGTCACGGTGTCTCAGCAGCCGGACTCTACGAGAAATATATTTCTGACCTTGAGCGGGCGTATGGAAAGATAAGATGGCTGTCTTTCCGCTCCAAGTATTACGGCTGGAAGTCCTACTGCATCGTTGCGGATCTTGAGAATGGAAATCAGTATGTCAAGACAAGATTTCAGGACCCGTACCTGCGGATGTTCTTTGAAAATGCCGGTCTGAGAGAGAACTGTTTCACCTGTCACAGGCTGGAACACAGCAATGCTGATATCACAATCGGTGACTATTGGGGCGTCAAAAACTCTCCGGAGATACCGGATACCAACGAGGGTATCTCTTTGATAGGGGTGCACACAGAGATCGGGCAGAAAATGGTGTCGTCTATCCGGAAAAACTGCGAAGCGTTCCCGCTTGAACAGAGCAAGTACGAATACGCCTATAAGCGGCACCCATACTCCATGACAAATCAAAAGACCCGACTGAGGAAACTTTATCAGACCGAAAGTCTGTTCGCGCTCCCCGTGACAAAAAAGGTCGCTTTGAAAGGTATGATATACAGGCTGCGTGCCCAGATGCAAAGGGCTAAGATCAAACAGAACAGAGGAAAACGATAATGGGCAAAACAAGGGGAAGTCAATCCTTCATCAAGAACTTTTTTGTGCTGGGATTTGGCTCTTTTATCTATCTGGTCATTGGCCTGATTGGAACACCGGTCATAACAAGACTGGTAGACCCCGCAGAATATGGCTATATGTCCATGTTTACGGTGTATAGTAATATCGGCCTGATGTTCTGCGGGCTTGGACTCGACCAGACGTTGGTTCGCTATTTTTACCACAGAGATGATCTGGACTATAAGCGTATGATACTGTTTGAATGCATGAGTGCGCCTATGATCCTGTGTGCCGTCTTAGGTCTGTTGATCCTTCCGGCTGCCCTTTTTACCAATACGATGGGCTGGACGAGCCAACCAATCTCAGAGCTGGTGCTGTTGGAGATCAATGTTTTTGTTCTGGTGGTACATCGCTACGCTATCCTTTTGCTGCGTCTCCGGTATCATACAAAACAGTATTCAACGATCAATATCATCCAGAAAGCGACCTATCTTATCATTGCAGTTGCTCTGGTCGTGTGGTTGAGGGACTATTACTTTTACATCCTTGCGGTCTCCACGATCCTGAGCACCTTGATCGCAACAGTATGCGCTTTGCTGTTGGAAAAGGAAGTGTGGGACTTCCGCGCTCTGTCCAGGGAAAACTGGATCCCGCAAAAGGAACTGCTGTCCTATAGCATCCCCATTATGTTTTCAAGCGGTATCACGATGATTTTCAACGCCTTGGACAAGCTGTTCCTGAACCATTTCTGCACCTTGACGGATGTGGGCGTGTACACCAGTGCAATGAATCTGATGGCTGTTTTTACGATTGTAAGAACAACGTTCAATGCCCTGTGGATGCCAACTGCAGTAGAACATTACGAGAAGAAACCGGATGATAAAGCGTTTTATCAAAGAGGAAATGCCTTTATTGTCGTGTTGATGATCTCGTTTGGTGCCGGGGTGATCCTTTGCAAGGACTTATTTGTAATGCTGCTGGGAAATAAGTATCAGGAAGCGGCGCAGATCATTCCGTTTTTGATGTTTGAGCCGATCATGTACACGATATCGGAGACAACAGCCACAGGCATCGTTGTTCAAAAGAAATCGAAATATCAGATGTTGATCGCAGGCGTTTCCTGCATCACAAACTTCTTCGGCAACTGGCTTCTGACTCCACTTATGGGAGCGCGTGGAGCAGCATTGTCCACGGGTGTTTCTTATATCGTGTTTTTCGCTATGCGAACGGTGCTTGCAAATAAGGTGTTTTATGTTGACTACCATCTGAAAAACTTTATGCTGGTCTCACTCACATTGCTCTTATTCGCATATTACGGAAGCACGCACTTTTTCTCTCTGATCCAGGTTCTGATGTGCGCGGGCGTACTTTTGGTCACACTGTTTTGCTACCGTCAGTATCTGTCTGATGCAGTAAGTTATGCTGGAAGTATGCTGAAAGTCATTCAAAATAAAAGAAAATAACCGTTGGAGGAAAAGAATATGAAAATTGCAGTCGCAGGTACCGGTTACGTCGGCCTGTCCATTGCCACGCTGCTGTCGCAGCATCATGAGGTCATGGCAGTGGATATTATCCAAGAAAAGGTTGACCTCATTAACCAGAGGAAGTCTCCGATCCAGGACGAGTACATTGAGAAGTATCTGGCAGAGAAGGACTTGAACCTGACAGCAACACTTGATGCTGAAGCTGCCTACAAGGATGCGGACTTTGTGGTCATCGCAGCACCTACCAACTATGACAGCAAGAAGAACTTTTTTGACACTTCTGCAGTGGAAGCCGTAATCAAGCTGGTCATCCAGTATAATCCTGATGCAATCATGGTTATAAAGTCCACGATTCCGGTGGGCTTCACGGCATCTGTGCGTGAAAAGTACCACTGCGACAACATCATTTTCAGCCCGGAGTTCCTGCGGGAATCCAAGGCTCTGTACGACAACCTCTACCCCAGCCGCATCATTGTGGGCACCGATGTGGACAATGCTCGCTTGGTAAAAGCAGCCAACACCTTTGCAGGCCTGTTGCAGGAAGGCGCCATCAAGGAAAACATCGACACTCTGATCATGGGCTTCACGGAAGCCGAGGCTGTTAAGCTGTTTGCTAACACTTATCTGGCTCTGCGTGTGTCTTACTTCAACGAACTGGATACTTACGCTGAAATGAAGGGTCTGAACACCCAGCAGATTATCGAAGGTGTCTGCCTGGATCCCCGCATTGGCAGCCATTACAATAATCCCAGCTTCGGCTATGGCGGCTACTGCCTGCCGAAAGATACGAAGCAGCTTCTTGCCAACTATGCTGACGTTCCGGAAAATCTGATTGAAGCTATTGTCGAGTCCAACCGTACCCGCAAGGACTTCATTGCTGACCGTGTGCTTCAAATGGCAGGATACTATGGGTATGGCGAGGACAACGAGTATGATAAGGCACAGGAGAAGCCTTGTGTAATTGGTGTATACCGCCTGACCATGAAATCTAACTCTGATAACTTTCGCCAGAGTTCTATTCAGGGCGTTATGAAGCGTATCAAGGCTAAAGGCGCGACAGTCATTATTTACGAGCCGACTCTGGAGAATGGTTCTACCTTCTTCGGCAGCGAAGTTGTGAATGACCTTGAAGAATTCAAAAACCGCAGCCAAGCCATCATTGCCAACCGCTATGATAGCTGTTTGGATGATGTGCAGGATAAGGTCTACACCCGCGACTTGTTCCGCAGAGACTAATACTCATTGCAGCCATGTGTTCAGCCACATGGCTGTGCTACTCAAGTGTGCTACCTCTCCGTGGTGAGCAGCAGGCAACGGATAATTATCCGGCTAAAGGCACATTTCTATTCGTTAATTCACTCTTTGGATGAGGAAAAACTATAATGGGAAAGTATTTTGGAACCGATGGCTTCCGTGGCGAAGCTGGAATCACTCTGACCGCTGACCATGCCTACAAGGTTGGCCGCTTCTTAGGCTGGTACTACAACGCACTGCGTGAGCGCAACGGCAACAACGAGCCTGCCCGCATCGTCATTGGCAAGGATACCCGCCGCAGCTCTTATATGTTCGAGTATAGTCTGGTGGCTGGTTTGACCGCTTCCGGTGCAGACGCCTACTTGCTGCACGTCACTACCACCCCTTCCGTGGCTTATATTGCCCGTGTGGATGACTTTGACTGTGGCATTATGATCTCTGCCAGCCATAATCCCTACTACGATAACGGCATCAAGCTGATCGACTGCTATGGTGAGAAGATGCCGGAGGAAATCTTGCTGTTAGTCGAGGATTACATTGACGGAAAGCTCCATGCGTTCGATAAGGACTGGCCGGAGCTACCTTTCGCTCACCGGGAACACATTGGCTGTACTGTGGACTATGTGTCCGGCCGCAACCGCTACATGGGCTATCTGATCAGCCTCGGAATCTACTCTTTCAAGGGTGTCAAGGTCGGTCTGGACTGCGCCAACGGCAGTTCCTGGAACATTGCTAAATCCGTGTTCGATGCTCTGGGAGCTGATACCTATGTCATCAATGCACAGCCCAACGGTACGAATATCAACAACAATGCAGGTTCCACCCACATCGAGGGCTTACAGAAGTTCGTGGTAGAGAAGGGGCTGGACATCGGTTTTGCCTATGACGGCGATGCTGATCGTTGCCTGTGTGTGGATGAAAAGGGCAATGTCATCACTGGCGACCATATTCTGTACATCTACGGCTGCTACATGAAGGAGCGTGGCAAGTTGCTGACCAATACCGTCGTTACCACGGTTATGTCCAACTTTGGTCTGTACAAGGCTTTCGATGAGCAGGGTATTGGCTATGCTAAGACCTCAGTGGGCGACAAGTATGTTTACGAGTATATGGCGAAGAACGGCTGCCGTATTGGTGGCGAGCAGAGTGGTCATATCATCTTCTCCAAGTACGCCAGCACTGGTGATGGTATCCTGACTAGCCTGAAGATGATGGAAGTCGTGCTGGCGAAGAAGATGCCTATGAGTAAGCTGGCTGAGCCCCTGAAGATTTACCCGCAGGTGTTGGAGAATGTTCGTGTGACCGATAAAAAGGCCGCACAGGACGACGAAGCAGTGCAGGCAGCAGTCAAGGCCGTAGCCGAGGCACTGAGTGACACCGGCCGTATCCTTGTCCGTGAATCTGGTACGGAGCCAGTTGTGCGTGTGATGGTCGAAGCTCCCGACCACGACACCTGCCAGAAATATGTGTCTCAGGTCGTGGAGACCATCAAGAGCAGAGGCTACGCTGTTTAATTCACAGAGCATCTTGGTGGTGTTCTCGCTTTCGGAACAGGGGGACTTAGTCATCCTCAAAGCCACTCCACCCTATGAAGATCTCCTCTGCATCCTCCAGTTTTGACCAGTCGAGGTGTTGCCCACATCGATGGCAGTACCCTTGGTATTCTCGCTCTATGCAGACATCGCACCTTGGGCAGATAGAGAAGATGTTTTCATCTCGATAGATGCGTACTGTGGTTACAGTTTTGGGTAGACGGTATGTAGGGGAGAGTACCAGATCAAGGATGACGTGGGAAAGAGACGGTTTTGTTGGATGATCCATCCATTCCTCGTCGTCAAAATCTGATTCATCTTCTTGTGGAACAGCATCAATTTTATGAAGGTAAGCACCTATTTTCGAGGAAATAGTTTTAAGAACTGTAAATTTCTTGAGCTGTGTTTTCATTATAATCACCTCCGCATTTAAACATAGATGATTATTTGACTGCGGTGTTGTATATCTGCTTGATATCCTTGAAAAATACCGGTTTTTAGTATAATATAAGACTGTGGGAGACTTCTCACAGCTTTGCCACTCGAAACTTTGCACACCTCTACGTGGTGAGCGGCAGGCAACATATGAGAATGCAAAGGACACTAGGAACACATTGAGGTGAAACACTGTGGCGTCTAAAGTTCTTGAGATTAACTCAAAAGAAATTCACTTGATGAAACCGATAACAGGGGCAGCGTATAACGAGAAGACTGTGTTGACAAATTCATCATGGGAGTATGTAGATTTGTGGTTTCGACGCCAATCAGGAACACGTGCAAAGCGAGCATTGTTTTATTGGGAACAAGCAAAGAATTTTTATGACGCATCCGAATTACTCCCGATTGAATCTAAGCCGTTAACGGCATACTATTGTTGTATGAATGCAGCAAAGGCATTGTTAGCGATTAAAGGTGATAGATCAATTGACTTTGACGGCAATTTGGTACATGGAATATCATCTGATCGAAACCAATGGGGTAATTCTACTAATCTAAAAAATGCAGAAGTTACGTTTAATGGGTCTGGTGTACTCTATGAGTTGTCAAAATGTTTAAAAGAAGAGGCTTGTAAAAAAACCTATACCATATATGACCTGCTCTATAATATACCTTGTGTCCATAGGGCGTTTTCATTAACATACCAATGCACAGAGCTTTTTATCCCGGTTCGTGATGTTAAATTTGTTGTGGATATCGGAATAAAAAAGGGGTAGGTTCAGTTCCAAGTCGATGAGAGATACGCAAATGGGAACTCCCTAAAAATGTTCCGACAAAATATGAAAGGGATTCGTATAAATCAGATGACGAACATTATATAATGCGGGCAAAACGACGGTTTGATTGGGATATCCACGCGTCTGAACTTGAAGAGCGAATTCAACGATTAAGCGACTACCATGGGAAAATTCGCAAAGATATTCTATACATATTTGGAGATACGAGACTGTGGTATATAAAGAAAGCAATACCGTCAAACAAAAGTACCATTCAAAGAAGTTCAGTGACTTTGATATTTGCGGTGATGCATTGGCTCAGTGAGCTTGTACGCTATAATCCAGAAAAGTTTGAAAAACTCATGCATACAAAGCAAAACTGGTTAATCCATAAATTTGTCGAAACGGCATTATATCAATATATCGATGAGATAAGTTGTGAAATTACAGGTACAGACATAATGGCCTCAGGATTCCGAAAATAAGCGAGGTATATGATATATAATTTTTACAGTGCTATACTGACCTAAAATCATAAAACTCGGAGGTGTCATCCTATGCCCAGAACCAAAGGCAGCAAGAACCGTGTTACCGCATCTACCGACTTCGATGCTCAGATCGAAAAGTTGCAGAAAGACAAGGTGACGCTCGAAGAAGGTCTTTCCAAGACTGTCGCCCAGATTGAAGAGCTAAAGACCGACATAAAGTCTCTGCGTGAAAGTCTAAAGCCTCAGAAGGCGGAGATCAAGCAGACCGAAAAGAAAATCGCAAAGCTGGAGGCCAAGAAGGCTGCCGCTGAGGCGAAAGCTGCCGAAGCTGCTAAAAAGGTCGAGGCCGAAGCTGTGCTGAAAAAGCTGCTGGCATCCGGCATGACGGCAGATGAGATTCTCGAAAAGCTGAAATAAAGGGATATGCCGTGCGGACTGAACTCCGAAAGTTCGCACAGCATATTTGGAGAGCGATATATAGTTTGTGACAGAAATAAAAGAACTGGAGTGTATGAAAATGAATTTATCAAAAATTCATCATATTGCAATTATTGTATCTGACTACGAAGCTGCAAAGAATTTCTATGTAAACAAACTGGGATTCTCTGTCATCAGAGAAAACTACCGCCCGGAGCGCAAGGACTGGAAGCTGGATCTTCGTGTTAATGAACACACGGAGCTGGAAATTTTCGCTGAGGAGAATCCACCGAAGCGCGTGAACCGTCCGGAGGCCTGTGGTCTACGCCACCTTGCGTTCTGCGTTGATAACATAGAACAGACTGTGAAAGAGCTGGCAGAGGCTGGAATTGAATGTGAGCCAATTCGTGTGGATAGTTATACCGGCAAAAAGATGACTTTCTTCCACGATCCGGATGGTCTGCCGCTGGAGCTGCATGAATAATCATGGGCGAGAAAAGAGTATATAAAGCCAGAAATCCGGGCGGCGGTCGGAAAAAGCGGAAGCCGAAGTACGACGCAGGGAAAAAGCTGAAGGAACAGTTGGATGCTGCTGTAGTGCTTTATAATTCTGAGATGTCATTGCAGGTCATCGCAGATGCACTGTCCCTCAACCCCATCAAGGTTCGGAAGATGCTTATCACCGCCGGAGTCTACGAGTCGGATACCGCAAAGCTCGTCCGGCAGACCTTTCATTCCTTCAGAGAAACACAGGACTACTCCACTGCCGTCACCTCCACCATGTCTGCCTTGCAATTGTCCCGTCCCTCCGTGACCTCTTATCTGCCGTATGAGAAAGGCGTGTACTTCCCGAAAACTGCTGAAGCAGAGAATATCAGTGCGGGGGCAGAGAGACAGCGCCACTACCGAGCTGTGGTTGCGCTGAAGAAAAACCCGTGTGAAGAGAACCTCTGGAAGTGCGTGGTGGCTTTTCGGGGCTACAAGTTCAAGACTCTGTCCGGCCTGCCCTTTACCTATAGGCTGAAGAAGGGCAGGGGAGATGAGTTCACCAAGGAACTGTGGATCGACCACAGAGAGGACAGCAAGAGCCTTGCTTGGAGCTCCGTAATCCTGGTGTATCACAATATCGGTAAAATCGGAGAGGTCGCGGACAGACCCAAGGCTCTGGGAGATATCCGAGGTGTGTCGTATATTTATGGAATATTCTACCGATTTGGCTTGATTGACGTGCCGGAAAAGGTCAAGGAGAAGATGAAGAAGTGATAAGGACACGGTAGTATAGTTTGTGACAGAAATAAACTGCCCTCCGTGGATACCACAGAAGGCAGTCAGTTGGTTTGTAGTCGGTTGAATTAAACTCCGAGGCAAGCCTTACAAGCAAATAACAAATTTACGGCGTAAAAAATGTGCTACAATACAATTATAGCTTGTAAAAAATGTAAATCCGTGCCATCCGATTATAAGAATACGATATGAGAGGAATCGCCGAATGCAAAGAATCGTAATGGAACAGCTCATGCGTTGGAAGAAAAGCAAGCGCAGGAAGCCTTTGATTATCGAGGGGGCACGTCAGGTCGGAAAAACATGGCTGATGAAAGAATTTGGTCGGCAATGCTATGCCAAAACCGTTTATGTCAACTTTGATTCCAATTCCCGGATGGCATCGCTTTTCGAAACAAATCTGGACACAAACCGTTTGATCCTTGGGCTGGAATTGTATGTCGGTCATAAAATCAATGCGGAGGATACGCTGCTGATTTTTGACGAAATTCAAGAGGTGCCGCGTGCTCTTGCCTCGCTCAAATATTTCTGCGAGAATGCGCCGCAGTACCATATCGTCTGTGCTTGCTCACTGCTGGGAATCGCACTCCACGAAGGAACGTCTTTCCCTGTTGGCAAGGTGGATTTTCTCAAGCTGTATCCGCTCTCCCTTCAGGAGTTTCTGATGGCGACCGGAAAGGGGCGCTTTGCAGAACTCTTGGAAACCGGCGATTTTGCGATGATAACCGACTTTAAGCAGACCTATATTGACACACTGAAATATTACTACTTCGTTGGAGGTATGCCGGAAGCCGTGCAATGCTTTGCCGAGGACAACGACTTTGCAGAAGTCCGCATGATCCAAAAACGAATCCTTGCTGCGTATGAGCAGGACTTTTCCAAGCATGCCCCTAACGAAATCGTTTCGAAGCTGCGTATGCTGTGGAACAGTATTCCTTCTCAGTTGGCAAAGGAAAACAAAAAGTTCCTTTACGGGCTGGTTCGTGAAGGCGGACGTGCCAAGGAATATGAGACCGTTATCATGTGGCTGACTGATTGCGGTCTTGTTTACAAGATCAGTTGTGTTAATGCCGCAGGTTTGCCCCTGCAGGCTTATGAGGATCTGAAGGCTTTCAAGCTGTTTGTCTTGGATGTGGGGCTGCTGGGATGCATGGTCGGTCTGAACAGCCGCACTCTGCTGGACGGTAATTCTATGTTTGTAGAATTCAAGGGAGCCTTAACGGAGCAATATGTCTGCCAACAGCTGAAGACCGTTGAGGATTTGAACTTGCATTACTACACCAATGACCGCGGCGGCTGCGAGGTAGATTTTGTGGCAGACACCGGTGAGGAGGTCATTCCCATTGAGGTGAAGGCAGAAGTCAATCTCCGTGCAAGAAGCCTGAAAACCTATTGTGAGAAGTATTCTCCCCGCATCGCTGTCAGAACCTCCATGACAGACTACAAAAAAGAAGAGTGGCTTACGAATCTGCCGTTGTATGCGATCAGTTGGCTGCCCAGATTGGCTAATACCTGAGAAAACTGTCGCGAATGCTGCCGATAAGTGCATGAATTTTGTTGCTGATCTGTTGGTGAGCGGGCTGCAATATTCCCATTGAGTTTATCGACAGTCTGAGTCCGACTTATTGTCAAGCATAGTTGCTAATTGTTCCCTTTGATTTTCTTGGGAAGCATTTTCTGGATGGCATCTTGCCATTCATCTACTTGAGGAAGACTTTTGCCATATTCAGCGACGGTCTCATTGATGTTATTTGTCATCCAACAAGCTCGTGACCATACTTTTCCTGACATGGATGATTTCAACCTCTGAACGCTAACGGCAGACTCTTTACCATGTTCATCGAGCACATAAATGATTTCACCTAAATCATCACGGACAATAAGATGATAATTTTGGTATTTATCCATATAGACACGGCCAATATAAGACTTCTTTCTCGATGTTGTCTGTCCATCCATGTTTTCAATAAACCTCAAATCAAAGTCGCGCAAAACATGTCCTGTGAACAATCGCTGTAAAGGACTAATCGCGCGAGAAACTCCATAGGCACTACAACTACGATCTACGGAAGTCAGTTCGGATTGAGGGTCTTCGCTATCCAAAAAGTCCAACCCATTCTGGTCATAAAGAATAAGATTGTTGCGGCTGGATTTGTTTTCTTCGGCTTCTAA
This sequence comes from Paratractidigestivibacter sp., assembly GCA_963656095.1. Classification (GTDB taxonomy): domain Bacteria; phylum Bacteroidota; class Bacteroidia; order Bacteroidales; family Bacteroidaceae; genus Prevotella. The sequence goes on along the minus strand of CAVKHS010000041.1, from coordinate 7,376 downwards.
CAATTCTGTATACCCCATAAATGCGAGTTGCTTTGAGAAAGACTCGAAGGCTTTTATAAGACCAAAATCGGGAGAATAGTAAAAAGTGATCGAACCATCAGTTGGATTCACCATAATGTGGTTGAAAATGTTAATATCAACAATAAGACCGTGAATCGTACCTTCAAAGCCAAGTTCTTTTAAGTGCTTTGAAATCTGCATCTGGCACAATCGCAACGGTTCGAGCGCAGCTAGATATTTGCGGACAACGATGCCAAAGTTATTGTAGATCCACTCAATGTTCGTGCTCAGTGCGATCTTCTTTGTCATACCGCCATTTACGATGGATAAACCTGAAGCGTTTACCAAAAAGAAACCATAATAACCCTGGGCTTTAATAACGTACATCGTGCCTGTTTCGCATCGATTCCGAATCAATTTTCCATAACCAATATTTTCTCCGACATAATCGCAAAACTGGAAATAGGCATCTGGCGTCGTCTGATAGTATCCGTCCTTGAAATCGATATATGGGTTGGTTGCAGGGTCCATCGAGGCACTCTTGAAACAAATCGTGCCATCGAATTTGCCGTTATTGTGATAGCCGATTTGATTGTCTGCATAAAGGGCTTTGTCTTCAGACAGAATTCGTTTGTTTTTATGAGTATGACCTGTGAAATAAACTGTTTCCCTGTCAAACTTGTCAAGGCAACTTTCTACTGGGTAGTGGGCTGCACAAATAAAGCACTTGCCGCTTTCGAGAGCATGCTTTTTTGCTTTCTGGTATCCATCTTCGAAGAGTGTGGTTTGCTCAATTTCATAGGTGCGATTCCCCATCATGGCATCACAACACAGAAGGTTATTGGCATTATAGTGCTGGTCATACTTCGCAAATCCTGAGCCTCCATAAATGACAGCACGATCAAACTCTACAAACTCATTTTGTAAGACAATATATCCCAACGGTTCGAGTTCCTTCTTATAATATGCAACAGCATCTTCGACATTTGCAAAGCCGATGTATTCATGGTTGCCAAGAATCACCAACCCGATGGGGGAACCCGATTCGTACTTGAAATCGCTCAAGGTAACAGGTTCACTTGGAATTTCCGAGAAAATAATTTTCTCTAGTTTGTTCAGCGACGGCTGTAATAAATAGATTTCCTCCGACACTGCTGCGGCCTTTAATATTGTTTCGGTAACAGAATCTGGAAGATTGCGCTTTTTGTAATAACTACTTACCAGATATTCCTTAATGTCATCGAATCGACCTTTCGGTGCGATGACTTTTCTGTAGTTAATGTACTTGTTGATTTTAGACCGCAACGACTGAAACCTGGCTTCTTTTTGAGAAATATACTTTGCAAGAATGTCTCTGTGGTGTAACGCTTCATCACGCCTGCGTTCAAGTTCAGAAATGTCTTCTGCATTAAGCAACATGCGCTTGAACCTCTTATATTGGGGGAACAGGACATTTATCCTGAATTGCTTATAAAAGGATACAGTCAAAGTCCGATCAGAGGAAATGTCACCTAAGAACAGCGGCATAGTTAAAGGATGTGTCGATTCATAGAGGGATTTTGCTGTGAGGCGAAGAGTTTTGTTGATGTTATTATCGAAATAGCGGACATGATGCAAAAGATGAATATCCGATACATAATCGAACTTGATGGTTGGCTTAGAGCCGTAGTACAGCATGGGCTTATACAATTCGCTCTGCTGCATCAGATCTGTTTTACTGGAAGAGACTGTTGAGATTTCATTCATGGGAACACCCCCCATAATTACGCTTTCCCGTTTTTTGAACATTTCCAAGCGCAATAGTTCTTCTTATATTATATGCGATATTGATTATAAAGCAAACTGTTATTTGCTTTATGATATGCTGGGACGTATGTTTTATTGGGTGGGGAACATTCGCTTCAGGCAATGCGGGGATTTATATTTTGTGGACATTCGGTTGACTCTTCTTGACTGCTGCAAACCATATCTTGAAAGGCAAGAATTTTGTTGCAGACAACATGATAATAGCAGAGAAAATTGTTGCAAATAATATCAAAAAACGTTAGAATTTTGTTACAGAGCCGTTGATAACTGGGTCGCGATATGGTATGACGACGTGTCGGTGGTTTATTGGATATTCGCTGAACGAGCGGGTTCCGCATTTTTCAACGGGGAGCTATAACTTTAAGTACCGTTTTAACACAGCATCGGTAAAGTGTATTTCCCGCTGGGTATGAAAGGCAGCTGCGGGCGAGGAATAGCTTGACCTGAACGCGATGATTGCCAAATGGGCTGTTTGAAAGAGGAAGTCGTATGTACAGAATTGATACAGAGAAATTCAATCAAACTTTGCAGCTGCTCATCGGGTATATAATAGGTGCACAGGAAAAGAACCATTGCGATAATCCGACGAAGATTGATTTTCATTCGGGGTGGCTCTGTGAACAGGAAGGCTATAAAAGGTATATCTGGCACGAAGCACAGAAAATTCTGAAATGCAATGAGTGGCTGGAAAACGACCTGCCGGGACGGGATATAACAAACCGTGTTCTAAAGTGCATGAATATCAAAATTGAAACGGGGAAGCCGCAAAACCTGTTGTATTACACAGAAAGAATGCGCTACGAAAGGATACTGGAAGAAAAACCGCAGGAGGTTGAAGATTTAATCCGCCGAATTTATTGCTCGCCAGACGAGGAAAAAGCCTTTCGCCAGGGGTGTGCGCTGTTTGGAAAGCAGTATCCGTTAATGGCTTTTCTGTTTTTTCTCAAGGGTGAGGGTGGCAATCCTGCCGGGACTATCCGGTATTTGCCGGTTAGCCCCAAAAATATGGAATCGCGATTTGCCAGGCTGGGCATCCAATCCGATTGCCTTTCCGAATGTACATGGGAAAACTATCAGGAGTACCTTCGCATATTTGATGATGTGCAGAAAAGACTGCAAGAGCAGCTGAATCTTGACGTGGAAAAAATCGATGCCCATTCACTGGTTTGGACTACCTGGATCTTGAATGATAATGCGTACAGTGTGTCGGAAACAGCGCGTCAGGACGCCGCAATGGAAGCGGAAATAAGCACCATTCGGGAAGGTCGAGATCGTCTTGCCCTTATAAAGTCGCGCGTAAATCAGTCTGCATTCAGGAACTATCTGTTCAGACGATACAAGCACTGCTGTCTGTGCGAAGTGAGGGAACCGTCCCTTTTGGTGGCAAGCCATATTAAGCCGTGGTCGCAAAGCAACGCAAGAGAACGGCTGGATGTGGACAATGGATTCTTGTTCTGCCCCAGCCATGACCAACTCTTTGACCAAGGGTGGATCACTTTTGATGATAGCGGGAAAATCTGCCTTGCCAAAGAACTTTGCCAACGGGATCGAACATCGATGCATATAAACGAAAATATGCAGATAACGCTGCAGGAGGGGAATAAGGCGTATCTTGCGTATCACCGTGAGAAAATCTTCAAAGGCTAATGACCTGTTTACTAAGAATTAATATAAGGCAGCACGGTGTGCTGCCTTATATTAATTCTTTCTCTTTGACAAATCATTGCAGGATTTTGTTCAACTGCAGGTTCGGGATCTTGCTCAACGCTTCCAGTCGATCCTTAGGGACTTCGATGTCTATCGGCTCCCGGAATCTAAAACCAGCCATGTTCTTTAGTTCCGAACGCAACTCATCGGTAAGCATTGCCTAAGCCGTCTTGATGAAATCTCCACTGATCCTTGGCTCACACTTCGATATGCACCATTCCGGGTTCTTTTCGAGTGTTTCCGTGTCAAATTGGAACAGCAGACTGCGGTTGTTGTCGTATACGGGAGCCATTCCCTCAATTCGCATCGAGTCATTATCAAAAAGAAAGCCGACATTTCCTAAGTGGCGGTCAATGTTGAGAATAAGCGCGTCCAATACGAACATTCTGCGCATGAGATATTCACTACCATATTGCTCAGCAAATTTTAGGAGTGCGGCAGGATTTCGGCGGTTAGAAATCGGTAATGTTGACATTTTAGCTAAGCCAAACTGCTCACTGGTAAACAGTTTGCATCTTGATGCCAATCGCCCGTGATAGAAAGTGAGCTCGTACTTGACGTTGTTTCGGCAAAGAATGTCAGCTACCTGGGTGGCAAGAAATTCGGACAATGGTTCAATTTCGTAGGTGTCACTGCCACTTTTGTACAGATAGGTTGTTCATTTTTCCCGCTGCCAACACTTTGCGTAAGCACCATCTGTCCCAAATTCGGGAGACGCCGAAAACAGCATGGTTGAAGAAACGACACCGTCGAAAGCTGCGTTAGAAACCGATTCATTAAACTCGTTGCGATATAGGGAGACTTCGTTCCACGACAAAGGACTTTCCAGTTCTTTCACCCAGAATGTGTCATTAAGAGAAAGCGCATGAGTTGATTTTAGGAAATTCTCGATGGATTCGCAGCCATACTTTTTCAGCATTTCTGCAATGTGTTTGCAGTGTTTAGGTGCTTTGCGTGTATCCAGAAAGTCGCCAATGTTATCATATCCGATGGGTCGGAGTTCGGTATACCATTCAATTTCTTTGCCGGTCACAAAGCCGAACTCATCCTCATGGCAGTCAAACAAAAGCCACTTGGTATCTTTATTCATCAGCAAAAACAACACGCAGAATCGCACCTCGCTTTACATGGAGTACATATTATCAAAATCGTACCGCAATTAGGCTGAATTGTCCACCAATTATCATAAATGTTGACAGCTTCATTCATATACCAAATGCGAGAATTTTCATCATGAACACGCAATAATGGACGCAAATGCGACCAACTAAGATTTTGCACACGTGTGTGCAAAATCTCAAAATCCTGAAAGCAAAAATAGAATTGTCAGTAACCTCTCAACATTTGACATCCTGTGAAAGAGACAACTCCTATACCATGTTTGCGCTTACGTTCGACCGATATCGGAAGGCTTTCTTAATGAGCCATTCGTTGCAAACGGTTAACCTTTTCTGTACTTTGTTTTTCTGCCTCTTCCGTCCTGATAGATCAAGCCGTCTGTAACCATGCGTTTTAGAATACGGCTGGCCGTTGTTTGGCTGACATCTAACAGTTGATCCACATCGCTACGCACTACATAGCCGTTTTGGGCAATCAAGTCCAGAATCTTTTCTTCATTGGATTTGCGTTCATTGGGCACGCTATCAGTTGCCTTAACGGCATTTCTATTGGGGAGTGTAATTTTGAAAGCGTTGTTTGTTACTTCAATTTTAGGTTCCAACCCTGTGCCTGCGTATGCTTTCATGATTTTGGGTATACCAGTTCCGTAAGCTTCAATCAGCTGTAAGCGATAGAAGATAGCTGCTAATTTCGGATTTCTGCAAACGGAGAGGCCGAGCATAATGTCATCCAAAGTGATCCCGGTAGGCAGACCGCCCACGGATACAAATTCAATTCGATCATCATAAATACTGACAAGGGTGCTGGCACTAAAGGAGTAATCTCTATGCACCAGAGAATTCATCAATGTTTCTCTCAAAGCGTCCTCTGGGTAATCTCTGGTATCAGTTCGGTATAGTCCTTCAAATGTGGCCTTGGTTTGATTGTGAAGATCAAGATAGGCATACAAATCTTCCATCTGCTGAAACAGCGAACCGGTAAACTCACGTCTATCTTGGAATACGTTCTGATCAACACCGGCAAAGGTTGCAGCCTTGATGGTATTCGGACATTGTTCGGACAGAAGCAACGCTACATTGGAGTAAATGCCGTCCGAGGAAACCATTCCCAAAGTCTGCATCTTAGTAGCATCATAGGGAACCTTCCTCTTGGCAAACTGTGCTTCAGCTGCCTGAAATGACAAATTCTGCTCCAAAGAACGCATGGTTTCAAAACTGTCGCCATCGGTTTCTTTAATCATTTTTCGGATGGCGGTATCAGAGGCAGGATCTGTAGATGTACCATTGCGGACATACACGCCGCTGGGCTTTAATCCCTTGCTGCCCAGATAATAGGGACGATCTGTACCCTCCTGGACGGTCACGGCGATAATTTGTTTATCATCTATCACCTGTGTCTCGTAGTGGACAAACATTGTAATATCAGGTTTGATGGAATCCCGAACCATGTTATTTATTTGCAAGGTAACACGGTCGGCACTATTCACACCAACCACCGTACCATTGTCCTCAACGCCAATGTAAAGAGTGCCGCCTTTTGTGTTAGCAAAGGCAACCAACCTCTTTGCAAAGGTCTGCAACAACCGAAGACTTGAGTTCGATAGTTTCGCTCTCAACAAATGTCATAAGGCACCTCCTGTAGTTTTCCTAATCGCCATTATAGTCATTGTAGTTGTTCTTGTCAATTCACATTCACGTGGTGATTAGAAAAGACAAGAAGAGGGTACGAATCCATATTGAGTGGAAGCGTACCCTCGATGATATAGCGATGAAATTATTTCCGTTTTCTTTTCCCTTGCCGTGCGTCATACTGCCTTTACCACGCTGACTGATCGAGCTGTTCATGTGCTTGGATAGTTTCCGCACTTTGAATTTAAAGGTGACAATGAGGAACCTAGCAAATTAATGAAAGAGATATGTGCATTCGCAAACACCTATGGCGACTATATCCTTCTTGGAATCGGCGATGATAAGTCTATACAATTGTGAACATTTTGTAAACTCTCGAACCTCCTGCGCAGATTTTCTCGGGTTAGCTGACTTCTTATAGTATAGGGGGATAAATTCCTCCTGACATAAGAATAGCGTCCTCTGTTGTACCGCGTTGGGGAAGCAGCGCCAAGACCGAGAGTAAGCGAGCGTGCCAAGATGCGAGAGAACATACCGCACAGCCGAAAGGCGGAGCGGGGCACAGCGCCGGGAAGGGTTGCCTGTCTGGAATGGCAGAGGGAGAGAAACGCACAGCTATAACGACAGATCGTGCCGTGGAAGATGCCGGATCATCCTCCACGGCATTTTTGTGCCGTTATGGCGGGTACATTTCACAGGGCAGCGGCAAAAAGGTAGAATACGGGTTGGAGGTTGAGTCTATGCAATACGATATCGAAAACTATAAACGCAGACCAAGAACCGTGGCGTTCTACTATGCTGAAGGATATGGATTTCGGGGTCTACGGTAAGGGCATTGACGGATATATTCACCATTCGCTGGCAATGGATCGTATCCAAGAGGAAGAAGAAAACCGTAAGGCGCTGATGGATGAGTTCGATAACGATGAGGACAACTTCGATTCGGACGATCTTGATTTTGATGACTTTGGTTCAGACGACTTTGACTCTGATGATTTCGGCGGTGATGATTTCTGACGGAAAACATCACCGATAAAATACCACACATGACAGAAAGGACTTTAGGCAATACCGCATAATTCCCGCCTTACGGCTTAAGCACCGCTCCGGCGGCTG
>CAVKHS010000040.1:0-35213 GCA_963656095.1 Paratractidigestivibacter sp. | reverse complement strand
TAGACCCACTGATTAAGAGTCAGTTGCTCTACCAGCTGAGCTAAGGGCGCATTCTTTAAGTGTTTAGCAATCCTCAACCGTCTGTTTTAGAATTGCGAGTGCAAAGGTACACTTTTTTTAGGTACCCACCAAACTTTTCGTTATTTTTTTCCAAATTTCTTATTCGTTCATGGAAGCGAGGAATTCGGCGTTGTCTTTTGTGCGCTCCATTTTGTCATGAATTGTGTTCATGGCCTCCATCGGATTCATGTCTGAAATAAACTTGCGCAAGATCCACATACGTTGCAGTGTGGTCTTGTCTTGCAGCAGGTCGTCACGACGTGTACTGGACGCTACGAGGTTGACAGCCGGGAAGATACGCTTGTTGGACAGTGAGCGGTCGAGCTGCAACTCCATGTTGCCGGTTCCCTTGAATTCCTCAAAGATCACCTCATCCATCTTGCTGCCGGTATCGATAAGCGCTGTAGCGATGATGGTTAGTGAGCCGCCGCCTTCGATGTTACGTGCAGCACCGAAGAATCGTTTCGGCTTTTGCAGTGCGTTGGCGTCGACACCACCGGTGAGCACCTTGCCGCTGGCAGGAGACACCGTGTTGTAGGCGCGGGCCAGTCGGGTGATGGAGTCGAGGAAGATGACTACATCATGACCGCACTCTACCATGCGCTTGGCTTTTTCGAGCACGATACCGGCAATCTTGACGTGGCGCTCTGCCGGTTCATCGAAAGTAGAGGCGATTACCTCTGCGTTGACAGTGCGGGCCATATCGGTCACCTCCTCGGGGCGCTCATCGATGAGCAACATCATCAGATAAGCCTCGGGGTGATTAGCCGCAATGGCGTTGGCGATATTCTTCATCAAGATGGTCTTACCGGTCTTAGGCTGGGCCACAATCAGCGCACGCTGACCTTTGCCGATCGGAGAGAAGAGATCGACGATACGAGTGGAGAGATTGGTGGTCTTCGGATCACCGCAAAGTGTGAACTTCTCGTCGGGGAAGAGCGGAGTAAGATGCTCAAATGGGATTCTGTCTCTTACTTCTGATGGATTCCGGCCGTTGATGGAGTCGATGGAAGTCAGAGGGAAATATTTCTCACCCTCCTTAGGTGGTCTGACATGGCACTGAACGACGTCGCCTGTCTTCAGACCGTAATGCTTGACTTGGTTGACGGCAACATAGATGTCGTCGGGAGAAGACAGGTAATTATAGTCGCTTGACCGCAGGAATCCGTAGCCGTCAGGCATAATCTCCAGCACGCCATTGGCGGAGATGATATCATCAAAGTCGTAATTACTGCAATGCTCCTGCTGATCCTCTTCCTCCTGATAGTCGGAAGCGGGATACTCATTATTGTTATAAGGAGTCGTGGGGTTGTCAAACATGTCATAGTTGGGCGTCAACCCCTGATCTTCTATCGGAAGATCCACGACAGGTATGAAATCCGTGCCGTCGCCGGGATCACCTTCCCACACACTGTCTTCATCTTTTGCTGGAGCTTCCTGCTGCTTGTTGTGCTCATTGACCCTTTCCTGCAGTTTCGCCAGTATGTTGTGGTTTTGACGATCACTCTCTGCTTGATTGTTGCCAATTGCAAAAGCCTCCTCAGGCACTATTTCCGTGTTGACGATAGGTGTGTTGTCTTCGGCGTTACCATTAACTCTGTTCTCTTCAGCCTTAGTCTCTTTGGTCATATTCAGAGCTGCAACTTCTATTTGCTTTTGGAGTTGGTTGATTCTTTCGATAAGTTCCTTCTCCTGCTTGGTCTTGGGGCCACGATGCTTAGGTAGGTTGTCGAGCTCTTGCTTGAGGGCTTCTACTTGCTGGAATAGGGATCCCTGCTCGCCATTCTGTGCTGGCTGATTATCGTTGGTTTTATTCTCTTCCTCTGCTTCATCAGAAGCCTGAGTATTGGCATTGTCAGAAAACAAGTTATTCTCAACTACTTTCTTATTTCTTTTCATATCGAGGTTTTCTCCATTTTTTCCATTTACAGAATACACGTAATCGGTTTCAGGAGTTGTTATCCTTATGCGTTTTCTCTTACCTGTAGCTGTTGCTGTAGCATGGCTGCTGTCGTCGGCCTGCTTGTCAAGAATGGTATAGACGACATCCTCCTTAGAGACGTTTTGATCCAGCTCCATACCTAATTGCCGAGCAATATCTTCCAGTTCAGAAGTATTCTTAGCTAATAATTCTTCTTTGCTATACATAGAATATAAAAAATATGCTTTTTGATTTGTACAAGATGTTGCAAGAATAGCAACGTCGGTGTGTTTTAAATCATTGCAAAGGTAATGAAAAATCGACAATTATTAGAATAAACAGAAATGAAATATCCGTATATTAACACTTATTAATTAATACACGGTGAATAGCCATTTACCATGGCACTTATGCTTTATTGATTGAGCATGAAAGAGTATAAAAAAAGACTGCAAAACCGAAGTCTTGCAGTCTTTATGAGTAGAAACTCTCTCAATACTAAGTTGATCGGAGAGAGTTGTAATTTTGCAATCTATTGATTACTTGCCGTTCTCAAGGTCAGCCTTCAGCTTAGCCAGCACGTCGAGGTCACCCAAGCTTGTACCAGCAGCAACATTGTTGATCACCGGAGTATCCTGAGCCTTGCGAGCTGCGCCGGAGTTGTGGCGGCGTGTTGCCTTAGGCTCGTCCTTGCCCTCCTCGAATGTACGAGAGTGGGAGAGGATGATGCGGCGAGAATCCTTGTTGAACTCGATCACCTTGAACGGAAGAACCTCACCGAGCTTAGCCTGAGAGCCGTCTTCCTTGGTCAGGTGCTTAGGAGTAGCAAAGCCTTCGCCACCCTCTGTCAGGGTGATGACAGCGCCCTTATCCATCATCTCGGTGATCTTGCCCTCGTGGACAGAACCCGGGGTGTAAATCTCCTCATACTTGTCCCAAGGATTCTCCTCAAGCTGCTTGTGACCGAGGCTCAGACGACGGTTCTCCTTGTCAATGTCGAGAACGACAACGTCGATGTCTGCACCAACAGAAGTGAACTCAGAAGGATGCTTCACCTTCTTGGTCCAGCTCAGGTCAGAGATGTGGATCAGACCGTCAACACCTTCCTCGAGCTCTACGAAGATACCGAAGTTAGTGAAGTTGCGAACCTTTGCAGTGTGGCGGCTGCCAACAGGATACTTCTGCTCGATGGTCTCCCAAGGATCCTCCTTGAGCTGCTTGATACCCAGGCTCATCTTGCGCTCCTGGCGGTCGAGAGAGAGGATCACGGCCTCTACCTCGTCACCTACGTGCAGGAACTCCTGAGCAGAGCGGAGGTGCTGGCTCCAAGACATCTCGCTGACGTGGATCAGGCCCTCAACACCGGGCTGGATCTCAACGAATGCACCGTAGTCGGCGATGACGACAACCTTACCCTTGACATGGTCACCCACCTTGAGGTTAGGATCGAGAGAATCCCAAGGATGCGGAGTGAGCTGCTTCAGGCCGAGAGCAATGCGCTTCTTCTCCTCATCGAAGTCGAGGATAACGACATTGATCTTCTGGTCAAGCTGTACAACCTCATGCGGATCGCTGACGCGGCCCCAAGAGAGGTCGGTGATATGCACCAGTCCGTCCACACCGCCGAGGTCGACGAATACACCGTAAGAGGTGATGTTTTTGACAGTACCCTCGAGCACCTGGCCCTTCTCCAAGTGAGAGATGATCTCTTTCTTCTGAGCCTCGAGCTCGGCCTCGATGAGTGCTTTGTGCGATACGACCACGTTGCGGAACTCCTGGTTGATCTTCACCACCTTGAACTCCATGGTCTTGCCCACGAACATGTCGTAGTCGCGTATAGGATGAACGTCAATCTGGCTGCCGGGGAGGAAGGCCTCGATGCCGAAGACATCAACGATCATGCCGCCCTTAGTACGGCATTTGATGTAGCCCTGGATGACCTCGTTGTCCTCCATAGCCTTGTTGATGAGCTCCCAGCTCTTGCTCAGGCGAGCCTTCTTGTGAGAAAGTACCAGCTGACCCTTCTTGTCCTCCTGGTCTTCCACATAGACTTCCACCTTGTCGCCAACCTTCAGGTCGGGGTTGTAACGGAACTCGGAAGCGGGGATGATACCATCGCTCTTGTAGCCGATGTTGACGACTACTTCCTTCTTGTCGATGGAGATGACGGTACCTTCTACTACCTCGTGCTCCTGAATCTTGTTGAGGGTCTCATCGTAGGCCTTCTCAAGATCCTGCTTGCTCACGTTGGAGCTGCTGCCGTTCTCAAACTCGTCCCAGTTGAAGTCGGCCAATGGCTGCACGTTCTTGACGTTGTTAAAATCTGACATAAAAAATTTTGTTGTTAATGAATTAATAAAGTTAGACTTTATGTGAATCTATAGGGCGCAGCATACCCACACCCATTCAAATCGGCTGCAAAGATACTGCTTTTTTCCCATATATCATTCACCGGGTCAGTGGGTTATGCTGTATTTATGATATTTTAACGTCGGTAATGTTCGATTTCCTTTTTGTGGCTTGGCAGATCCGTCTTTATGCTCTGCATAGTTCGGACAGCTATTCTGAGAGCCTTATAATGGTGATTTGAATTTGAATGTTGATACGGATGAAGTTTGCGCTACACCGCTACACCGCAACACCGCTACATAAGGTGCATTCTGATATTCGGTCGTCAAAACGCCGAAAATGAGACTATAGAATGAAAATATATTATATTATTATTAATAATATTATTATATAATATACTATATAATAATTATTTATATAATAAACTATACACTTGTTATAACTTTACATTATGCGTTTTTCGTATATGCGATACCTATAATTGTAGCGGTGTTGCGGTGTAGCGGTGTAGCGTTATTTTTTTTGTGGATAGTGTGAGGGTAATTCCAAGAAAAAGCGTAAATTTGTATTTTGAAAACAAAAAGCGATTAGATATGTCAGAACCATTGGCAGAACGTATGCGGCCGCAGACCCTCGATGACTATGTCGGGCAGGACCATCTTGTGGGGCAGAATGGAGTGTTGCGGCGGATGATAGAGTCGGGGCACGTCAGCTCCTTCATCTTGTGGGGACCTCCCGGTGTCGGCAAGACGACGCTGGCGCAGATCATCGCCCACACGCTCAAGGTGCCGTTCTATACACTCAGTGCTGTGACCAGTGGCGTGAAGGAGGTGAGAGATGTCATTGCCCGGGCCAAGCAGGGACGGTTCTTTCAGGAGCAGTCGCCCATCCTGTTCATCGATGAGATCCACCGTTTCTCCAAGTCACAGCAGGACTCGCTGTTGGGGGCTGTAGAGCAAGGTGTGGTGACGCTGATCGGTGCGACTACCGAGAATCCTTCCTTTGAGGTCATCCGTCCTTTGCTCTCGCGCTGTCAGCTCTATGTGCTCAGGTCACTCGACAAGGACGATCTGCTGAAGATCCTGCATCGCGCCATCACGAAGGATACGGTGCTGAGCAAGCGGCATATCGAGTTGAAGGAGACGGGAGCCATGCTCAGATATAGTGGAGGCGACGCGCGCAAGCTGCTCAACATCCTGGAGTTGGTGGTAGGTGCCAACGACACCTCCGACATCGTCATCACCGACGCCATGGTGGAAGACCGCCTGCAGACCAATCCGCTTGCCTATGACAAGGACGGAGAGATGCACTACGACATCATCTCGGCTTACATTAAAAGTATTCGTGGTTCTGACCCTGATGCCGCACTCTATTGGATGGCAAGGATGATAGAGGGTGGGGAAGCCCCGCAGTTCATAGCGCGTCGCCTGGTCATCTCCGCCGCGGAAGACATAGGACTTGCCAACCCCAACGCGCTGCTGCTGGCCAATGCTGCCTTTGATGCCGTGATGAAGATCGGGTGGCCCGAAGGTCGCATTCCTCTTGCCGAGGCGACTGTCTACTTGGCGACGAGTCCTAAGAGCAACTCGGCTTATCTGGGCATCGACACGGCACTCTCAGAAGTCAGGAAGTCCGGCAACCAGCCCGTGCCCCTGCCATTGCGCAATGCGCCCACCAAGCTGATGGCGGAGCTCGGATACCACGACGGTTATAAATATCCTCACGACTATCCCGGCAACTTCATGCCACAGCAATATCTCCCCGATGAGTTGAAGGATCAGCGCTTCTGGCATGCCCAGCACTCTCCTTCGGAAGAAAAACTCTATCAGCGCATGCTCAGCTGTTGGGGAGACCGGTATAAGGAATAGTCGAAGCGGGCTTAAGCTCATTTTTGTACTTGATATTAATAATATATAAGGTGTCATAACTTATTTAATAAGATAATCACATCAACGAAAAGATATTTGACCATGAACATTGTAGAACTCGACGGCTATGCCGCCAACCCCGGAGATCTTTCTTGGGAGCCACTCAAGGCTTTTGGCGACCTCACTGTTTATCCCCGAACAGCTCCAGAAGACGTGATAGAGCGCGCCAAGGATGCTGATGTCATACTGATCAACAAGGTGAATATCACCGACGAAGTGATGGCACAACTGCCAAAATTGAAATATATAGGTGTGCTTGCCACCGGCTATAACGTGGTGGATGTGGAAGCAGCTCACCGCCGTGGCATCGTGGTGACGAATATCCCCTCGTACAGTACCGACAGCGTGGTGCAGATGACATTCGCGCATATCTTGAACATCACCAATCAGGTGGCTCACTATGCCGAAGAGAGTCGCCAAGGTAAATGGAGCCATAACCCAGACTTCTGCTATTGGGATACGCCATTGCCGGAGTTGGCAGGAAAGACGATGGGCATCGTAGGACTCGGACATATCGGCATGGGGGTGGCACGCATCGCCTGTGACCTGGGTATGGATGTGTTTGCCCTGACTTCAAAAAACGCTACTGATCTCCCCGAAGGCATACAGAAAACCACGTTGGAGGGCGTGTTGGCTGTGTCCGACATTCTCTCGCTCCATTGCCCATTGACCAAAGATACCTATCATCTCATCGATGCCAAGCGCTTGAAGCTGATGCGTCCGTCTGCCATTCTGATCAACACCGGTCGCGGACCTCTCGTCGATGAGGAGGCTGTGGCCAACGCCTTGGCAAACGGCGAGCTGGCAGCCTATGGCGCTGACGTGATGACCGAGGAGCCGCCACGGGCTGACAATCCTCTCTTTGCCCAGCCTCATGCCTACATCACTCCGCACATTGCCTGGGCTACGAAGGAAGCACGGGAACGACTGATGAAGATATGTGTTGATAACATTAAAGCATTTGTTGAAGGTAGAAACTTAAATCATGTTTAAATCAATAGGATGATAATATCCATTCGAGCGTTAATTTAATGGTTTATAGACATCAATTCATTAATAGGAAGCATCAATAAAGAATGTTTTATCACGATCCAGTCTTCATCCATTCCGTCCAACAGACGATAGAAATCCTGGGTACCTTAGCCTTTGCCATCTCCGGCATCCGCCATGCGGCAGCCAGACATTATGATTGGTTTGGGGGCTTTGTGTGCGGTTTTGTCGTGGCTATCGGCGGTGGTACTTTGCGCGATGTCATGCTGGGAGTGACACCCTTCTGGATGACCTCGCCGATGTATATCGTATGCACCTTCTTAGCCCAGGCGATGGTGATACTCTTTGCACGGCTACTCCGACATCTGGACAATGCTTGGTTTTTCTTTGATACGCTGGGGCTGGCACTGTTCACGATAGCAGGTATACAGAAGACGCTGGTCTGTGGACATCCGTTTTGGGTAGCCATCTCCATGGGCTGTATCACCGGATCGGCAGGCGGTGTCATCCGTGACCTGCTGCTCAATCGTCCGCCGGTGATCTTCCGGAAAGAGATCTATGCCATGGCAAGTATCCTGGGCGGGCTTGTCTACTGGCTGATGATCTCTTTGCACGCCAATGTGGCAGTTACTGTGGTGGTGGTCTTTGTCATCATCGTGACGATCAGAGTATTAGCAGTAAAATACCATCTTTCTCTCCCTCTGCTCAAAGATGAGGGACAAGATGACACGACAGAGTAGTACCTGTGGCGGCGTGAACAGTTGTTTCAAGTCCATCCTTGTCTTTAGATTATCACGGCGTTTCCTTTTCTCGAAAATGTCAAAAGAAAAGATTGAAACTTTCTGCTTGAAGATTAATAATTGCCAATGTTTGATAAGAAACTCGTTTTTTTTTATTACTTTTGCATGTAAAATTGAAAATCAAAGATAGATGAAACAGCTATTTTATGTCTTGTCATTCTTGGTAGTGATATTGCTGGCTTCCTGCACAGACAGCTCGCATAGAGATTTCAACCACCTGCTCGTAGAATTGGCAGGGCAGGACGAGGAGATCTCAGGTCAGGACTGGAAGAAGATACAAAACTTTCTCCAGGCCAATCAGGATCACTTCGAAGACTTCTTTGAGGATGGTCGTTTAAAGGTCAGCGAGGTAGAGGCTTATATCACCGATTTCTTTGCCAAGCGCCGTCCGCCAAAGCATGTCCGCTTTGTGGGCATCAATGGTGAGACGCTGAAATTCCATATCTTCGTAGAGCGTAGTGGCTCGATGATGGCCTACGACAGTCCTAATGGTGATGGCTCCTTCCGCTCGGCAATTATGGCCATGGAGAATAGCATTTCGGGCAAAGTCAGGGTTGACAGCATCGGCGACAAGGGCTATACAGACTATCGCAAGATCTTCGACGAGATGCTCAACCGCACACAGGACAACGAGGTAAGCATCTTGGTGACCGACATGATCTACTCTGTGAAGGACATGCAGGGTGTCAATCCGCACAAGATCTTCAATGAGGCGCAGGAGATGGTGCGCTCTGTCTTCAAGGATGCCGTAAAAGACAAGGCCATGCTGGTGGTGCGCATGAATGGCTCTTATAATGGTCTTTATTATTCTTTCGACAATAGTGTGAAGGCGTTTAACGGACGCAGACCTTACTACATCATCGTGATCACCTCCAACAGCAATATGGAGCAGCTGACAACCGATCCTGATTATCGCACCTTCTCTGACTTCCAGAATTTGAAAGGCTACGAGAATATGTGTCTCTTCACGGCTTCTCCTATCTACAGCCCTTACTGTTCGTTCCTCTTAGGGGGTAAGGACCTCGCCGGTCATTTCCGTCCGGCCCACGGTCAGGAAGATGCTGTGACCAGTCTCACCGACGTAGAGTCTGATAAGGACAAGGGCTACGTGCAGCTGGCTTTAGCCGTAGACTTGAAAGGCATGATGATAGACGCAGACTATCTGACAGATATCCACCATTATCAGTTGATTTCCGACGATGGCATCAAGTTGAAGGCAATCCGTCCTATCGTTGCTTCTGACCGCACGCCGGCCGAGAAAAAGTATCTTGGTACTGCAACCCATCTGTTCCTGCTCACCGTGCCCAAGATCACCCATGAGCAGTCGCTGAAGATACGTCTGGTCAACCAGTTGCCGGTATGGACACAGCGGGGATCGACAGACAACGATTTGACGCCTGACAACACCACGACGTTTGGGCTAAGTCCTCTGCTGCAGGGTATCTATGGCAGTTATAGCCGCAATGCCAGCGACACGCCGGCTTATTTTGAACTGAACTTGAATATTGACAACTGATTTTCACCATAACATCATATGAAAAATGCGATATTGCTTGGCGGTGGTTTGGTACTGACCCTGCTGTTCTTGATCTTTCCAGCCACTGTCTACGAGTTAGGCTATTATCAAAATGAGTTTTCCAACGAGATGTACAACGAAAATCTCTATTTGATCACAGCGCTGATCACGACTTGCTGCTCATGGGGTGGGGCTGTGCTGTTTTACTATGTCATTAACAGCGTGAGTTTCAGCCGGTGGTTTCATTGGCTGATTGTGCTTGCTGCCGCGTCCGTACTGGCTGCTGTGTGTGGCTTTGCTTATGCCAACAGCGTTTTAGACGGTCTTGGGTATGATTTTGAGTCTCAGCTCTCCGGCTTCAGTGTTGTCAACTTTGTCATTGCTACTCTCCTCTATGTGGTAGCAAGTTTTTCGATGAGATGGTGGAGCAGCAACTGCCGGCACACGCCAATCCCCGAGTGAAACGAAAAATATCAATACATATATAATAATAACAACATCATAACATGCGGTTATTTCTATTCCTTACAGGCGGAACAGGCTCACGTGTGATGCGCCCTTTTATCATGCAGCTGGCTGCCGGTGTGCATCCCTTAGATGAGCAGGGCCAGCCTATCGCCTTGGAAGTCATCCCGATTATTGTCGATCCACATAAAGCCAACGAGGACCTGAAGCGTACCGAAAACCTCTTGCGCTGGTACCGTAGCATCCATAAGGGTCTGTATGGTGATCGCTCGGATGTGAAGAAAGGCTTCTTCTCGGCAAAGATTTCCACGCTGAGCGACATACTCCCCGGAGGCAGCAATCTGAGCGATACCTTCCTTTTCAACCTCGGAGCCGTGGAAGAGGAGAGGTTTAGCGAGTTTATCGATTTCAACACTTTGGATCCTGCCAATCAGGCACTGTGCAGCATGATGTTTTCCAAAGACCAGCTGCAGACCAAGATGGATATCGGTTTCGTAGGATCGCCAAACATCGGCTCGATTGCACTCAATGAGTTCAAGGACTCAGAAGAGTTTAAACAGTTCTCCAACGTGTTCCGCAAGGACGACCGCGTGTTTGTGGTGTCAAGTATCTTTGGGGGTACCGGTGCCGCCGGGTATCCTATCATTGTCAAGAATATCCGCAATGCGGCAGACAATGCGGCTATCAACAACCGTGGCGACCTGAGAGATGCCCGTATCGGCGCACTCACGGTCTTGCCCTATTTCAATATCCAGCAGGACAGCAACAGCCCGATATCGCGCGGTGACTTCATCTCGAAGACCAAGTCGGCCCTGTTTTATTATCACGATAATCTCACCGGACTTCGTCATGCCGGCAAAGACTTGCCGATGTCGAAGGTCAACGCTTGCTATTATCTGGGCGATGAGGTGCCATCGAATCCTTATTACAACGACCCCGGCGACAATGGACAGCGCAACGATGCCCATGTGGTGGAGTATGTCGGTGCCTTGGCGATCCTCGACTTCCTGGGCATACCCGATGACGACTTGGTGACTGCCGACGGCAATGCTCAAAAGCCTATTTTCAAGGAGTATGGCCTTTCCCGTGACCTCATGCATCTGACATTGAAGGACTTTGGCGTGCAGACCCGGGTGGCTGTCAATAAAGACATGGCTAAGTTCTACTTGGCTTATCAGTATATCACCAATCAGTTTTCGCAGGATATCGGCCGCGGCTATACCCAGGATAAGCCCGAGATACAGCGTGGCTTCCTGGCAACGAGCTTCTTCCAGACACTTACGGCCGATTTCTTTGTGGGCTATCGTCAGTGGCTCAAGGAGATGGCTTCCAATCAGCGGTCCTTCACTCCTTTCAACCTCAACACGACGCAGCTGGCAGACGCTATCTGTGGTGTTGCGCCGAAGAAGAGTTTCTTTTCGGGAGAGATCAGCTATAAGACCCTGTTGAGCGCGATGAACAAATCCTCTCAGGCTGCCTCGCGCCAGGGACGGTTCGGATCAGGCGATGTCGCCTTACGCTTGTCTACGCTGTTGGACGAGGTACTCGACAAACTGGTAGATGAAAAATATGATGGCATAGCATAAGCGCATCCTACGTGTTGGACTGCAGAAGATAAGTATAAAGATGTCGAAGATATTATCCTATAATAAAAAGACGACCGGCGAAGGATGGATTCCCTTGTCCGGACAATATGGTGCTGACGAGATCAATATGATCAGCGATCCCAATGGTGGCTTGTCGGTGAAACCCCGAACGGCCATTCCTTCTCCGTTTGCCCAGATGGATTTGGTGAAGAACGCTTTTCGACGCCTGAGCGCTAATGAGCATCTGAACGGCGAGGTGATGGATGAGCGTCTGGTCAGCTATGCCTTGGATATTGCACAGGTATTTTTCAATATCAAGGAACTCAAGCATAATCTTGGCGGACAGACGGGCACGTCGGGAGTTAACGGCACGCAACTCCATATTGTAGAATGGAATAAGGACAAAGAGTTGGGGCTCTTGCAAACATCGCCTTCCCATCGGCTGCTCGGTGATACGCTGCAAATGTTTCTGCGGCAGGACAATGAGTCGTTCAACTTCGATCACTTGGACCGGCTCTTCTTCCTGGTGCATGGCAATGAGGTGATTGGCTGCACGTCTCCGGTGACGTTGTTTATGGCTACTCCCAATGCACAGCCCAATACTTGGAACATTCCTATCGAGCAGAATGTCAATCTCTTCGATAAGATTCGTCCTCTCTACGAGCGTACGGATAAGTTTGTGCTTTGCCTCTATGCGCTCTTCACGGCCTATCCTCAGCTAAAGGATCTTTGCGGTGAGGTAAACAGCTATCTGATCACTTGCTTTGGCTTGCTGCCAACAAGTCTGAAGCAGACCATTTTGACAACTATCGGCAACCCGATGGTCAAAGACGAGAATAGCTGTGAGGGTGCACGGCAGTATCTTCAGCATGAGTATGCCCAAATCGAGGAGGGGGTGCAGGCTTTGGGAGTGCCCTTCTTCTGCTTGCGGCGTGAAGACATTTTGGAGAACATCGCGCATAGCGATTTCCTCTTGATGCCGACGTTGCCCCAACCCGAGGGTGAGCTGATTCCTTTGGTGCTGCAAAAACATCTCAATGCGCCGACGGACAATCCTTATCACTATATCTCCGACATTTGGGATGACACGATCACCATCCGCCCTGAAGACTATGCCGAGAGTCCGTCTCACCGTATCCTTCCGGGTACTTCCCATCCCTATCCCTGGTTGACGTCCGCTGATTTCTTCCAGCCATCGTTGATCAAGCTCGACTATGCGCTGAACAGCGATTGCTTCTTTGACGGTTCGCTGACTCAGACCAGTCAGAATGTCGATCACTCCGGCTTCCTCTTGCCGTTGTCAGACACCTACTTCAAATATTTCACGGTCGACGATCTGCAGGGGACTATCTGTGGGCGCCGTCGCTTTGAGATGATTCATTCGGTCGTAGGCGGTCAGGAGCAACTCAAGGTCATACTGCGGCTGCCCGTTCAGAAGCAGGGCGGGTATATTACCTTGGAGCGCACTTATGTGCCTGCGATTGGCGTGGACTTGCATTATAATGTAGGTGCTGACGTGGGCTATTTCGTAACCGTGCCCTTTGCACTCAGCATCTTCCCCTTCATCAAGCCCGATCATATCGGCAGCTATCGGGTGCAAGTGGTGGACAGAGCCTTAGGTCTGTTTGAGAACTATCAGATAGGATTGCAATTCTTCAAGACGGGGGCTGCCAGCCAACCAATGGAGGTGAAGAGCCGCCAGCGCAGCTTGAAGAAGGAAAAACGCGTGGGTTCGGACTACTACCGTCCGTTCTCCACCTTTGATTACATCACCGTACAGCTCTTCGACGAGCGTGGCACGTTGGCCACACAGGGTGTGGTATGTCCGAAGTGGCCCCATTATACGGGTGGACATGATAAGTTCACCTTTGCCATCGACTTCGGAACTACCAACACACACGTGGAGTGTATGCGCAATGGGCAGATGCCCGAGCCATTGAAGCTCGATGCCTTGGCTGCCGGACGCCTGGTGGCTACCCTCTACAATGGCGAGCATCTGCTCTATGATGTCATCCTCAAGCAGGAATTCCTGCCAAAGGTCATCGGCACCGACTATGGCTTCCCGCTGCGCACGGTGTTGTCAGAGGGTGAGCGACTGGATGCTGAAAATATTGATGAGATAGTAGCTTTGGCCGATGCCAATATTCCTTTCATCTATGAGAAGGAAAGTATTGGTTACGGTAACCGTGTGGTGGCCAATCTGAAGTGGGCCGTGCTCCCGGCAACAGCCAAGCGCATCAAGAGCTTCTTGACCGAATTGGCACTGCTGATGCGTGCTAAGGTGCTGTTGGATGGCGGCGATCTGTCCAAAGTGCGTTTGGTGTGGTTCTATCCTTTGGCCATGAAGGTGGGCAACGTCCATCGGATGGCGGATATGTGGAGCCGTATCTTCCGGGATATTTTCGATGTTGATCCCGATGAGCACAACCTCATTCAGATGCCCGAGTCGATTGCTCCTTACTATTTCTACCGTTGTTCGAGCAAATTCAGAGGAGCTGCCTCTACTGTGGCTTCGATCGACATCGGCGGTGGCTCGAGCGATGTGGTGGTCTTTGACTCCAATGCCAGTCAGCCGACGATCTTGTCGTCTTTCCGCTTTGCTGCCAATGTGCTGTTTGGTGATGCCTTCTCTGATGTGCCTCAGGGCGACAGCAATCCGATGACGGTGAAGTATGTCGACTATTTCCGTAGGCTGTTTGATGCCGATGATGACCGCTATGGTGAACTCAATGGTATCCTCGATGATATCACCTCCAAACGCAAGAGCGAGGATATCAATGCTTTCCTCTTCTCGGTGATCGACAATAAGAATGTTGGCGGCAACGAAGTCTTCTCCTATGACTTGCGCCTGTCCGAGGATGGGCGCCTGAAGATAGCATTTATCTATTTCTATTCAGCCATTATCTACTATGTGGCTTCGATGATGAAGCATAGAGGGCTTGACATGCCGCGCTCAGTCATGTTCTCGGGCACTGGCTCCAAGGTATTGGATATTGTAGGCAGTCAGCGCGACTTAGATTTGATATCACAAGCAATCTTTGAGCGTGTCTACGGACAGCAATATGGTGACGACGGCTTCAGTGTGGTCATGGAGCGCAACGCACCCAAGCAGATCACTTGCCGCGGCGCGCTGATGCAAGTGCGTGATGAAAGTGGCTTTGTTGCAGTCAGTCAGTTAAACAATATACTCGACAGATTTGACTCGCATCTGAAGTACAACTATACAGGAATCGACAAAGAGGTGTTGACCTACGCTGATATTGATGATGAGACGACGCGCGGAAAACTCGTGGACGCAGTCCGTCAGTTCAATGACTTCTTTATTGCCCTTTGCAGAGACATACATGTTGAGGATCGCTTCTTGGTAGATCCTGTTGCTATGCAGCATTTCACTGAGTGGGTGAACCGCGACCTCGATCATTATCTTGTCAATGGATGGAATTTCTTCAACCGGAATGAACCACAGCGACAGCTTACTGATGTGATTGAGGATGTGGTCTTCTTCTATCCCATCATCGGATGCATACGCGATAATCTCATTGAGAATCTGTAAGTTAGGATACAAGTTGAATCTAATTAATAATTCAGACAGTGATGTTTTCAAAGAAAAATAATGATGCCCTTGTGGACAGCCTACAGACTCGCGTGGAGGCGCTTGAGCAGGAGGTTGAACAGCTGAAGAGTGCTGAGGCGGCTCAGAAAAAGCGGATGGCTGCGTTGGACCTTCGCCTTCAGACGCTGGAATCGGCTTTGGCTGACTGGAAAAATGGAGAGCCAACGATGGTTCAAAACGAGCCCCAAAGAGCCAACAGTAAGGTGATAGAAAATCATGCCGACTATAATGATATCAGCAAGTTTTATCTTCCAGCACCTTCACCTGACGGAGTGTTTGAGGAAGTCTGTGAGTCTAAGCAAGTGGGAAAGAGTATCTATTTGTTGAAGACGAAAGATCAGGAGAATGGTACTTTTTCTATTTTGGAGGATAAAGACTCCATTGCTACGGCGATGATCAGCGTCAGCCAATTTATCAAGCCCGTTTGCCGTATTGAGGGCGACACACACCGCTATCCTCAAAGAGTCACTACCTTGGAAGAGGGTGTGGTAAGAAAAGAGGGCAATTCGTGGCATTTGGTGGCCAAAGCCAGATTGCTTTTTGAAGATAGATGATGCTCGTAGATAGATGAAGTTTGTAGGTAAAATAGTCATAAGCAATAACAACATGTGGGTTAAATGTCCAAAGTGTAGATTTCGCTTCGATCAGCCGGGAGGTGATAATGGTGAAGAGATTCAGTGTGTGTGTCCGCGCTGTGGCACACCCTTTACCTTTACAGACAAAGTATCTGAAGACTTGTCGAAAGAAGCTGAGAAACTTAAGGATGAGGCTGATCACCATAATGAGGATTCCCTGTTGCATCAGTCTCAGCCAGCTTATGGCCACCAGAGCGATAAAGGAGAAGCAACCGTAAGTGAGGAAGCTGGCGATCATCAGACTTCTTCTTCTGCTTCCAATGCTTCATCTTCGTCGAGTGCTGCTGCATCTTACGATACTGCAGCTTTGTCCAATGAGACTACTCGAGATACGTTTCGTCAATCGCCATCATTTCAGAGTCTTCAGACACCTTACGATCGCTCAGACTCGTCGTCGATGAAGGTGAACATCCATCAGAGGCACAGCAAATGGAGATATATCCTGGGATTGCTTGCGGTTATTGTCTTAGCTTTTCTCCTGACTCATGAATGCTCAGGAAATGATGACAGTACCATGAATTTAGGCATAGAGGAGGTGTCTGACGCTAATGTACCGACAGAAGAAGATGTTGCTACACCGGCTTTTGATGCCAGTGCGCCTGAGGAAAAAGCACCGGCGTGGATACAGGGTACGTGGAAAGTGAATACAAAATATGGGGGCATCATGGTTTCTATCCATGACAACCGTATCACAGAAACCTCTGCAGGAGAAACCAGCCATGGAACTTTCCGCTACCAGCATCATCGTTTATATTGTGATTTTGGAAATGGTGAAACCTTCGTCTATCGATTGGATATGAAAGCCCATCAAATAGATGCCGGTCAAGGCCTGCTGATGAAGAAGCTTGATCAATAGAAACTTCTTCATAGTAAAGCGTTATCGATTAATTGGTTTGGTTCAAACGGCCTTAACAGGCTACAGTTTTATGTGCTAAACTGTAGCCAGTTCTATGGATCTATACTGTCTACTTTTCAATGATACCGATCTTCTCCCATTCTTTGATCAGTTTTTCAGCGTCAGCAAGAGCTTGAGAATGGGGTAGAGGTGTTGTATCGTCGAGCTGATAGTTATCCGTCAGTATTTTAGCGAGCGTCTCAGCAGTAAATTCTTTGTCTTGTATCTCATTCCAAAGAAGGGCTGAACTCTCGTTCATGCTGATGAGGGAGCTGAAGTCTATATTTTCCTTACCCTCAGCAACGATGAGGTTTTGACCGCATACCTTTCTGATCTTAAATCCTTTCTTAGCTTTCATATTATTTTGATTATGATATTCTTTTATGTACAGCATTTTAGCGAGTTAATGCTTTCGTTGTCTGTTATACCGTGCTAAACACGGGAATCCAAATCCTTTTGTAAAAAGCGAGCAGGTATCTTCTTATAGGAAAGAGATGTGTCCAAATCCAAGAATAGATCTTCCATTTCTTTCCATCAGTCCTGTCGAGTTTTTCTCTTCCTTTTCGATAAAAACCGATAACAGCTCCTTTCACATCGCTGAGTCGGCAATACTCTGTGCCAATATTACCGTCTCCGCGCAAAGTCACGTGATCGTGATCGATGCTAATAATACGATGAAGCACATAGTGTCCGGGCGCTATCTCTGCTAAGACAGGATCACCCACTCGGGGATGGGTGGCCTTGGTCATTAAAGCCTTGTCACGATTATCCTCTAAAAAGGGTCTCATTGAGAAGCCTCGCAAACGGAGTGTGATCGTATGCCCTTCATCCATCAGTTTGACGATTTCTGGTAAAATCACTGCATTTGGACATTTAATCTCTTCCATGGCCATTGTTCTGATGAATTTCTTGATAACAGATCTCTGCTGCTTCCTGATTGGGGAGACAATGCAGGGTGTAGATTGGTATTCGCTCTATGACCTTCCCTATTGTGTTGCAGATATGGTCAAAGATGTCAGAGTCCCATTTCATAGAAGAACAAGAGGGCAGGAAGGAGGCGAAAGCATCTATGGGAGACAACTTCTCTATTGAGTTTTTCTTTGCTCTATCAATGCGAGTGATAGCTCCTAATTTCGCTTTTTCTTTTCTATAGCAGGGTGTCTTTCCACTCCAGGGTGATCCGTAGACGAAGATATCCTCGCCAATGATCCTGATGATAGGGTTGTCGTCGTTCATCAAATCGCAGCCGGGAATATAGCGTAGCCACATACTCACTTGTGTTGATTTTCCGGTACCGCTCTTCGCAATGAAAGGGTAGCCCCAACCATTATTTCTGACCAGGGACGCGTGAATCAGCAATGTATCGCGATAGCCTGCCGCAAAAGCGAAGATAAGCATTAGGGCATTGTTGAGTCCAAAATTACGCATCGTGTAGTTGCCGTTCAATGCGCATTGACATTTAGTGAAGTCTTTGTTCGTGATCAGCAGACAACATTCACGGCCATGGATGTCTTTGATGATATATTGATACCCACCATTGTCAAGTAAGTCTACGATGGTGTCTCCGTTGCCGGTATCAAAGGCTCGGATACGTTCGCGCCGGTCTTTCGGCCAAGGTTTGGTCTGATCATCTACCCGTAGAGAAAACAAAGGCCTGTCGCCTTCCCTATGCTCTGTAAGAAAAGGGCGCAAGGAAGGCAGTAAATGCAAATCGTTGTTATCGCTCGACGAGAAGTCAATGACACATTCAAAGTCTGCTACTTCAAAACAATATGAGGTGGACTGATGAGTTTTTGGAGTCGTATTTTCCACATCAGATCTTAATTATCTTCTGGTTTGATTGCCTGATAAGTGAAATCGCTTGATTTTAGATATTTGATATCAAACTTACCTTTGTCTACATATTTCTTTCTGAGATTCAGAAATTTCTTCTCTGCTTCTTTCTTCGTCAGTCCATACGAAGTAATACAAACAGCATGCCTCCAGCCCCTTTGATCAAGATAGTCTTGGAGCTGATAGGAATAGTTTTCTCGACCGTAGAGAAACTTTGTCTTTGAGTCGATATATGCTGAGTCCAGTCTCTGCAGCTCCGTGAAGTAGACGGTGGAGTCGTTGAAAGAGACAGCAAAACCATAAATATAAATGGTCTTCGCTGTGTTGGCAGCTGAGATACCAAGTGTAGCAACCATGGCACAAACTCCCAACAAGCATCTTTTGATAATGGTCTTCATGTTGTTTCAATTTGATTGAATTGATTACTTTTCCTCGAGAATATCAGTGTGCTTCCAAAGGATATGATAGTGCAAAGATACGAAAAAAAGGTGTATGGAGCAAGTCCATACACCTTTTTTAATATAAAAGAGCTTTCTAATAATTCATGCTCTCTCCTTATTTATTTGTCAGTACCAATGTTCACAGCCTTGTAGTCGGTCTTGCCCGATGGCCATTCTCCGGTGATGAAGAGTACAGGATTCTTGCTGGTAGAAGCATCCTTGACAGCATCTTGAAGGTCGGAGATGGTCTTCATAGGCTTGTCGTTGACGGTCAATATGATGAAACCATTGCTGATACCGCCATCTTTGAAGGCACCGCTCTTCACGTCCTTAACCTGCAGGCCGTAGCTGATGCCCAGTTGCTTCTTCAACTCAGCGCTGACGGGAATGACCTTGGCACCGAGGACATCTAAGTCGGCGGTCTTGATCACCTTAGTATTGCCTTGCATATTCTTGACAGTAACAGTCTTGCTCATTTTTTTCTTGTTGTGAAGCCATGAGATGGTAATCTTGTCGCCCGGGTGCTTGCTATTGATGACCTCCTGAAGTTCAGCCATCTTGGTGATATTCTTACCATCAACGCCGACGATAACATCGCCTTTCCCGATGCCGGCTGCGGAGGCAGCGCTGTTGTCCTCTACCTTAGCGACATAAACACCGTCTACTGTACCGAGGTCGGGAACATCCTTGTTTTGATCTTTCAGATTATTGACGTAGTTGAGCACGTCCTGGCCTTGGATGCCAAGATAAGCGCGCTGTACGGTGCCGTATTTCTTCAAGTCGTCAATGACCTTTGTCATGATGGCTGTAGGAATGGCAAAACCATAGCCGGCGTAGGAGCCGGTTTCTGAGAACAACATGGCATTGATGCCGACGAGCTCGCCCTTGGTGTTGACAAGAGCGCCACCCGAGTTGCCTTTGTTGATGGCGGCATCGGTCTGAATGAAGCTCTCGACGCCATTGGCACCGAGTGTCCGAGCCTTGGCGCTGATAATACCGGCTGTCACCGTGTTGTTGAGTCCGAAAGGATTGCCCACGGCGATGACCCATTCACCCACTTTGAGGTTGTCGGAGTTGCCGATTGGCAGGGTAGGCAGGTTCTTGCCGTCAATCTTGATCAGGGCAAGGTCGGTAGTAGGATCAGTTCCGATGATGCGTGCGTTGAACTCTCTGTTGTCTTCGAGAGTGACAGTCAGCTCGTCAGCACCGTTGACGACATGGTTGTTGGTGACGATATATCCGTCGGGGCTGATGATAACTCCTGATCCAGCGGCCTCCTGCTTAGGAGTTCTGATCTGTCGCTTTTGCACACCGCCATTACCTCCATTAGGATTACCGAAGAATCCGAAAGGATCGAAGAAGTCAGAGAAAGGATCACTCTGCACCTCTACGGTTTTTGTCTTGGAGTTTTGAACGTACTTTATATAGACGACGGCAGGCAGAGCCTTTTCGGCAGCATAGGTCAAATCAACCGGTTGTCCTGCCACTTCTACCTTGTTGGCGGCTGCGGAAGCATTGGCATACTTGCCGACTGGTAGGGTCAATGCCATGGAGCAAAGTCCTACGAGCAAATAACTGGAATACTTTTTCATTCTTTCGATGTCTTTCTATGGTTTATCTTTATGTTATCTTTATCTTTATATTATCTTTATATATTTCCACTTTGTATCTTTGTTTCGCTTTGTTATCAGATTTCTCTAATTTTTGACAGAGGACTGATAAACTCTGTTGAAACACTTGCAAATATAGCATCAAAAGATGAATGACTGTCATTTTGTCCTATTACTTTATCTGACTTTAACACATTCTTTTTTGCGCTTAACTGCTATTAAGTAGAATAAAAGTTGATTTTACATTCCTTTAAAAACTTACAAAATATTAATCTGCCGGTTGGCTGTTTGGAGATAATTTATTACTTTTGCAAGATGTAAGGCAGTGCTCCGGCTCGTCGCTGGCATCGCTTCAGATGCGAGAGGAAAGTCCGGGCAGCATAGGACACTTCACTTCCGAAAATAGAAGCTATTGGCAACAGTAGGTGTAGGCAGAAGAAAATAACCGCCGCTCATTGTGGGCGGTAAGGGTGAGAAGGTGGTGTAAGAGACCACCAGCCGGCGGGTGATCGCCGGGCTGTGCCGTCTGAGGGCTGCAAGTTCATGTATACTATCGTCATGTCAGGGTTGTCCGCCCGATGCTACTTTGATGGCAACGATAGAGGGTAGAACGCTTGAGTGGTGAGGTGACTCATTACCTAGATAAATGACAGAGCGCCGTCTCTTCTTATGAACTGACGGTTACGGAACCCGGCTTATCAGAGCACTGTCTTACTTTTTTGTTATCGCTATACAATATAAGTAAAGTTATGTGGTTATCTCTGTCAGAGATATTACCTTGGACATCGGCAGTAAATTTCAAGCAACGTCTTTAATTTATTATTTGCATCTATGAAGAATTTAGAGCCTAATATACTTAACGATTATGAGCACCGGATCGCTCGAATCATCGAACACTACGGTAACGAGGAGAATTTTCCCCGTATGGAGCAGTATGACGTAGTACGAGATGAGTTGGACAGCTTTCTTTCGGCTTATCAGGATATTCTTGACAGTGAAGGTACCCAACGGCAGCAGCTGACGCTCTATGGAATTATCGCTGTATTGCCCGTGCTCGTGCTGAGTGCTTTTCCCGAGGAGAGTTTGCCTTGGGGCAACAAGTCGCTATTCGTGGGTTTAGCTGTCGGACTGGTATTGGCGCTCATGGCCAAGGGGGTAAGGATGTTGGTGACGCGTTATCGCTTGTATCAGTTGAGAAGAGAGCAGAAGGCTTATGCACAATACGCAGACGCGGTAGACCAATACCTAATGGTTAAAACGATGTGAATATGTAATTGCTAAAACTATATGGATACTTAATGACTAAAACTATATGAAAGATTTTCAGTTGCCGGATTTTATGAAGTACAGCGACAAATACTCAGCATCGGGGTTTGTCGAGAAGATTTCGCATGTCGCCAAGCGGGCGGGAGCTAAGTTTGTATATGCTGCGTTCATTCTTTTCTACACGCTTCAGAGTAAGGATGTCCCATTGAAGGACAAGGCGATCATCATTGGCGCTTTGGGCTATTTGATCAGCCCCCTGGATGTCATCCCCGATGCGATACCGATTGCCGGATTGGGCGATGATGTAGCTGTACTGTTGTATGTGTTGCGCAAGATCAAGGGTGACCTTAACGATGAAGTTAAGCAGCGCGCTTACGACAAGCTGTCGAAATGGTTTGATGAGGACGAGATCGAAGAGGCCAATCATCTTTGGGACGATACCGACCAATAAAAATGCTCTTCCGTTTGCAAAGGATTCTCATTTATATTTAGTAACTTTGCACTAGTATTTAGGAGTATCGAATTGGAGGATTGGGATCAGAGTGATGCTGAAAAGAAAAATCATGCCATTCATTGTGAGATGGAGAGTCTATATTGCGGTGATTCTCCCATTAATGTTGTTGTTTTGGCTTACCTGCATGGCATTGCCAGCTACGGAAAACGACATGCGCAAGTCTGTCTGCATGTTGGACGGGACAGCTACGCTTTGCTTGAGCGATGGTCGCCATGTTGCTGACTTACAAGTGCATCCTGTCCATCAGCAAGGTGTGTGGATCAATCGCCATTGGTGGTGGCCCAGTTGTGATGGCCGTGTATTGACCCTGCTTGCTTTTCCCTCTTCTCGTTTCACAAGGATACAGCCTGACACCGCTCTGAAGCGTCAGCACGACTCTTTGTCCGTGGCGCTGCATCGCTCTACAATGGTCAGAAAGGAATTGGAATACTATCTCCGCTGTCATAATGTCCAAGATGAGGGCTACAACCGTATCGCTGCTTACAGTGCATGGCAGAAGCACCAACTTGACTCCTTGAGTAGTTTAAATTTGGCGATCAGCAAGTTAGGTCAACGTCATTTGAAATTCCTCTATAAATGCCGCTTCACAGTATCATGGTATGATGATAAGGGGCAGTTGCATCGTCGCTCCTGCCGTTTGCTGCGCATTCCGGCTGATAGCGTCAGCCTTCCAGTCATTGTTCATACCGATAAGGATGTGATACCATGGGGATGTCGGGCGGTAAAAAATGTGCCTTGGGGAGTGTCCCGCCATAAAGAGGTGATCACCGTCACCCTGTCACCAGACGACAACCGACGGAAAGACCATACCATTCTTACCCGCGGAGATTATGACCGTGGGCAAAAGATAGGTGTGGCTCATGCTTTTGCCCAGCCTGGCACCGCTGTCTTTACGCTTCATGGTCGTTTTATGGGATTAGTGGATAAGGAGGGCTCGCTATGAAATTTTCTCTGAGATGTATTTTCTCTGCTTTTCTTTTCATGCCA
Organism: Paratractidigestivibacter sp.; assembly: GCA_963656095.1. Classification (GTDB taxonomy): domain Bacteria; phylum Bacteroidota; class Bacteroidia; order Bacteroidales; family Bacteroidaceae; genus Prevotella. Next base: position 11,805 of record CAVKHS010000040.1, on the reverse strand, counting down.
TTATTGGCAATCCTATTCAACGGTTGTACGGTGAAAACCAACGACGCTGCTAAAATGTCGTGGCAAGGCAAAACCTATCACGGGCAGATTCTTCATGGCAAGCCAGACGGCTTGGGTACCCTCTCGGACGGCGACTCCATTATATATAGTGGTATATGGAAGAAAGGATTGCGCCAGGGCAAAGGCTGGACTTTGGACTCATTAGGAAACCGCATAGACGGCGTATGGAACCATGACACACTGGCAAGTGGTGTGCGTAGAGATTCTACCGGACTTTATAAGGGAGACTTTAATCGTCAGCTGCAGGCCAATGGCTATGGCATACTGATCGATAATCAGGGCACGCTCTATGAGGGCTTCTGGCAAAAGGGTAGTCGCAGAGGTTTTGGCTTTTCCAGTCAGCATCGTTTCTTCAGGGTAGGAGAGTGGAAGGATGATGTGTATAAAGGAGAGCGGTTGAATTACAATTCTTCACGGCTTTATGGCATAGACCTGTCGAAATACCAGCATGTGAAGGGAAAGCGTCACTATAACATTGACTGGGCGCGCCTGCGTATTACCCATCTGGGCACTCTGTCAAAAAAAAATGTAAGTGGGCACGTGAACTATAAGATCTCATTTATCTTCATCAAGTCCACGGAGGGCAGTTCTATGCTGAATCCTTATTACCTTTCTGATTATGCCGCTTCCCGTAAACATGGCTATCCCACTGGCACCTACCACTATTTCACGCATCGTTCCTCCGGCAGTCAGCAGTCAGCCTTCTTCCTGTCAAACAGCCGCGTGGCGCAGAAAGACTTGCCGCCAGTACTGGACTTAGAGTTGCTGCCCAGTCAAATACGCAAGATGGGAGGCGTGACAGTTATGTGGCAAAATGTGAGAGTATGGCTTCGCACGGTAGAGCATCGCACGGGTAAACGGCCGATACTATACATCAGTCAGACTTTTGTCAACCGCTATCTCGACTCGGCGCCGGACATCAAACATACCTATCCAATTTGGATCGCTCGATACGGGGAATACAAGCCGGACATCAAGTTGAAGATATGGCAGTTGGCGCCCGACGGACAAGTTGACGGTATACACGGTGAGGTAGACATTAACGTGTTTAATGGCTATAAAATTGAATTTTAATAGGATTTCCTTTCTTTTTGATTAATTTTTATTCAAATATAGTATCAATTCAAAGAAAAAATTACTATATTTGCAACGAGTTTAATCAATAAAGGGAATTATATGTTGGATATCGAAATGGTGAAGCAGTTCTACGCTGCTTATTCTTCCAAGATTTTAACGGTAAGAGGGATATTGAAAAGGCCGTTGACCTATGCCGAAAAAATACTCTTCACTCATCTTTATGATGAAGCATCGTTGAAGCCACTGAATCGTGGTGTCGATTACGCTGATTTCCGTCCGAACAGAGTGGCGATGCAGGACGCTACAGCTCAGATGGCTTTGTTGCAGTTTATGAATGCGGGAAGAGCGCATGTCGCCGTGCCCGCTTCGGTTCATTGCGACCATCTCATTCGAGCTGACGAAGGTGTTAAGAACGATCTTGAAGTGGCTTGTAAAGAGAACCAAGAGGTATATGATTTCCTTCGGTCTGCATCCAAGAAATATGGAATTGGCTTTTGGGGGCCTGGTGCCGGCATTATCCATCAAGTGGTGTTGGAAAACTATGCATTCCCCGGTGGTATGATGATTGGTACAGACTCTCATACGCCCAACGCGGGAGGACTGGGTATGGCGGCTATCGGAGTTGGTGGTGCTGATGCCGTAGATGTTCTCACCGGACAGCCTTGGGAGTTGCGCATGCCCCGTATCATCGGAGTTCATCTCCATGGACAACTTCAGGGATGGGCCGCGCCAAAAGATGTCATATTGACGATCCTCGGACTGTTGACGACCAAAGGCGGTACCAACGCAATCATGGAGTATTTCGGTGAAGGCACCAAGAGCCTGTCCACCACAGGTAAGGCCACAATTTGCAACATGGGAGCTGAACTGGGGGCAACCTGCTCTTTATTCCCTTATGACGACAACGCCGATGAGTATCTTTGTCAGACCGGTCGCGAGCAGGTGGCTACGATGGCGCGCCAACATGCTGCGGATCTCAGAGCCGACGCTGATGTGGAGCTCCGTCCCGATACGTATTACGATCAGGTCATTGACCTCGATTTGTCAAAGATAGAGCCCCATCTCAATGGTCCCTTCACGCCGGACGCAGCCACACCGATCTCCCAGATGCGCGAAAAAGGACCCTCCAACGATTATCCGATGAACGTAGAGGTTGCGCTGATTGGCTCCTGCACCAACTCTTCTTATCAAGACTTGTCGCGCGCCGCTTCCGTTGCCCGTCAGGCTTTGGCATTGCATCTGAAGGTGAAGGCGCAACTTATTGTTTGCCCTGGTTCGGAGCAGATCCGTTGTACGGCCGAACGTGACGGCATCTTGGATGATTTTCGCGCTATTGGCGCTGTGGTCATGGCCAATGCCTGTGGCCCGTGTATCGGTCAGTGGAAACGACATACCGACGACAACACTCGAAAGAATACTATCGTCACCTCTTTCAATCGTAATTTCCGCCGCCGTGCCGACGGCAATCCCAATACTTATGCTTTTATAGGCTCACCCGAGATGACTGTGGCTTTGGCCTTAGCCGGTAAGTTGGACTTCAATCCTGCTACCGATAGTTTGGTTAATGAAGAAGGAAAAGAGGTGATGCTCAAAGAGCCTCAGGGCTTTGTCTTCCCACCTCAGGGCTTCACCTATGGAAAAGAAGGAGATGTCGTCACCACATTGGAGCAGGAGGGGCTCTTTGTGTCTCCTACAGATCAGCATACTGATGCGCCCGTTGTCATCGCTCCCGATTCTCAGCGCCTGCAACGGCTGGAGCCATTTGCTGCGTGGGATGGAAACGACTTGCTGGACATGCCGCTGTTGATCAAGGTCAAAGGCAAGTGCACGACCGACCATATTTCTATGGCAGGCCCTTGGCTTCGCTTCCGTGGTCATCTCCAAAACATCTCCGACAACCTGCTGATGGGAGCTGTGAATGCCTTCAATGGTGAGAGCAACAAGGTGAAGGATCAAATTGATGGTCAGTACAAAGCTGTCTCTGCTGCAGCGAAAGACTATAAAGCACACAACGTGGGCAGTATCATCGTGGCTGAGGACAACTATGGCGAAGGCTCTTCGCGTGAGCATGCAGCCATGGAGCCTCGTTTCCTCAATGTCAAGGTGGTGTTGGCAAAGAGTTTTGCCCGCATCCATGAGACCAACTTGAAGAAACAGGGTATGCTCGCACTCACATTTATCAATAAGGATGACTACGAAAAGGTGCAGGAGGATGACCGCATCTCGGTGACAGGTTTGAAAGCGTTCGCTCCCGGAAAGCCGTTGACTGTCACTTTGACACATAAGGATGGGTCGAGCGACAGCTTCGAGGCTCTCCACACTTATAATCAAATACAAATAGAGTGGTTCAAGGCAGGCTCGGCTTTGAACAACCTTTTAAGATCATAAACAGGATACAATTATGAACATCAGCAAACAAAACGGGGCACTCGTAGTACCCGATCAGCCGACTATCCCTTTCATCGAAGGAGATGGCGTAGGCAAAGAGATATCACCCATCATGTGCGAGACCGTGGATGCTGCAGTTGAGAAGTGCTACGGCGGTAAGCGCAAGATCGAATGGAGAGAAGTGCTTGCCGGTGGCAAAGCCCACGAGCAGACCGGTGAATGGCTGCCGCAGGCCACGATGGATGCCTTCCGCGAGTGTCTTGTGGGTATCAAAGGTCCTCTGATGACTCCGGTCGGAGGCGGTATTCGTAGTTTGAATGTAGCGCTCCGCCAAGGTCTTGACCTTTATGTCTGCCAGCGTCCTGTACATTGGTTCGAAGGTATCGAGAGTCCAGTGAAGCATCCTGAGAAGGTGGATATGTGCATCTTCCGTGAAAACACCGAGGACATTTACGCTGGGATTGAGTGGGAAGCAGGATCAGACGACGCCCGCAAGTTCTATCGCTTCCTCCATGAAGAGATGGGTGTCACGAAGGTCCGTTTCCCCGAAACCTCCGGCTTTGGTGTTAAGCCCGTCAGTCGTGAGGGTTCAGAGCGTCTAGTCCGTGCGTCCATAGAATACGCCCTGTCCCATCATCTTCCGTCTGTGACATTGGTTCACAAAGGCAATATTATGAAGTTCACCGAAGGCGGATTCAAGAAATGGGCTTACGAGTTGGCAGAGCGCGAGTATGGCGATGCCCTGAAGTCCGGCCGTTTAGTGATAAAGGACTGCATCTGTGATGCCTTTTTGCAAAACGCTTTGTTGAAGCCACAGGACTACAGCGTCATTGCCACGATGAATCTCAATGGCGACTATGTCTCTGACATGTTGGCGGCTCAGGTTGGTGGCATTGGCATTGCTCCTGGCGGCAATATCAATTACCAGACGGGTCATGCCATTTTCGAGGCTACCCACGGCATCGCTCCTGACATAGCTGGAAAGAATATCGTCAATCCGTCGAGTATCCTGCTTTCTGCAGTGATGATGCTCGACTACATCGGATGGAAAGAAGCCGGACTGGCTATTGAGCAGAGCTTGGCCGAGCTTTATTGCCACCATACGTCCACGGCCGACCTTGCGCGGATGATGACCGATGGAAAGGCGTTGGGTACGAGAGAATTTGGTGACGCTGTCATCAAGGGTATTTTGAAGTAAACTAAAAGTTACGATGTTATGAGAAAGGAATATCTGATATACAAGTTGAGCGATGAGGTGAAGAACTCTTGCAAGATCCCTCGTGAGGCTTTTACTAAATATGGTGTGAAGCGCGGACTGCGCAACGAGGACGGCACCGGCGTGCTCGTCGGTCTGACCAATATCGGTAATGTCGTTGGCTACGAGCGCAATGACGACGGTTCGCTGCGCCCTTGCCCGGGCCGACTCTACTATCGTGGCTATGAGCTCGACGATCTCGTCACTCCTTTGCTGAAAGAGAAACGTTTCGGCTTCGAGGAAATTGCTTATCTGCTCCTCTCCGGCAATTTGCCCGACGATGAGGAGCTGACGGCTTTCCGCGAGCTGATCAATGAGAATATGCCGCTTGACCATCGTACAATCGTGCACATCATCGATTTGGAGGGCAGCAACATTATGAATATCCTGGCCCGGTGCGTGCTGGAGATGTACACCTTCGACCCCAATCCTGACGACATCTCGCGTGATAATCTCATGCGGCAGTCCATCGAGCTCATCGCCAAGTTCCCGACGATCATCGCCTACGCTTACAATATCTATCGCCATTCCATGCAGGGTAGTAGTCTCAATATTCGTCATCCGCGCGAGAATATGACGATCGCAGAGAACTTCCTCTATATGCTCAAAGACGAGAACTTCACCGAGCTTGATGCGCGTATGCTCGATCTGCTGCTCATCATCCAAGCTGAGCACGGTGGTGGTAACAACTCTACGTTCACGGTGCGTGTGACCTCCTCAACCCGCACCGATACCTATTCCAGCATTGCCGCGGGAATTGGCTCTCTCAAGGGACCTCTGCATGGTGGTGCCAATATCAAGGCTATCAACATGTTTCATCATCTCAAGGAGCAGATTTCCGACTGGACCAATATCGACGAGATCGACACCTATCTCAACCGTATGCTCAATAAGGAGGCTTATGACAAGTCTGGCCTGATCTATGGTATCGGCCATGCCGTGTATACCATGAGCGATCCGAGAGCTGTGGAGTTGAAGAAACTGGCTGGTGAGCTGGCCAAGGAGAAGGGTATGGTCAAGGAGTATAACTTCTTGAAACTCATCGAGCAGGAAGGAGTGAAGTGTGTCTCTACTTTCCGAAAGACTACGAAGCCTATTTGTGCCAACCTCGACTTCTACAGTGGCTTCATCTATGAGATGATTGGTCTTCCGCAGGAGATCTATACGCCTATTTTTGCCATGGCACGTATTGTCGGCTGGACAGCTCACCGTATCGAGGAGCTGAATTTCGAGGGGCGTCGTATCATCCGTCCTGCCTACAAGAACATCTTGGAGCAGAAAAGCTATGTGCCCATCAAGGATAGATAACCGTAGCGGCTTAATAATTCTTAAATATTAATTGGTAGGAAGCCGTAGACACACGGCGTCTTAGAAAAATGTAGTATCTTTGCAACCGCTTCTACGAGTTAGGAGCATGATACAAACAATTAATCGTTTATACAAAACAAAATGGCAACAAAAATCAGATTACAGCGCGGTGGTCGCAAAGGCTATGCTTTCTATAGTATTGTGATCGCTGATGTAAGAGCACCACGTGATGGTAAGTTTACAGAGAAAATCGGTACTTTCAACCCGAACACCAATCCTGCAACCGTAGATTTGAAATTCGACCGTGCTTTGTACTGGGTAGAGACCGGTGCACAGCCAACAGACACAGTCCGCAACATCCTCAAGGGTGAGGGCGTCTACATGATGAAGCACCTGCGCGGTGGCGTAAAGAAAGGTGCTTTCGACGAGGCTGCTTGCCAGCAGAAGTTCGACGCTTGGAAAGCTGCCAAGGAGCAGAAGCTGAACGCTGTCCGCAGTGCTGAGACCAAGAACCGTCAGGACGCAGCTGCCAAGGAGTTGGAGGCTGAGAAGAAAGTGAACGAGGCTATTGCCAAGAAGGTGGCTGATAAGAAGGCTGCTGAGGCTGCTGCGAAGGCAGAGGCTGAGGCCGCAAAGGCTGCTGAGGCGGCTCAGGCTGAGGCTCCCGTAGAGGAGGCTTCTGCTGAGGCTTAATCCTCACTTTTCTTTCAAAGAAATAATCAAAGGATGTATTGCTTTTTGCAGTGCATCCTTTTTTTATGCCTTTTTGGCTGCGTGGCATGTTTTTTGTAGTTAATATATACAAAAATAGGAGGATTAGATTATGGCATTTATTGATTATTACAAGATTCTTGGCGTCGACAAGGACATCCCGCAGAAGGATGTCCGTCGGGCATATTTGAAGCGTGCAAAGCAGTTTCATCCTGACTTGCATCCTGGTGATCCTAAGGCAAAAGCAAAGTTTCAGGCTCTTAACGAAGCTTACGAAGTGATCAGTGATCCTGAGAAGCGTAAGAAATACGATCAGTTTGGCGAGCACTGGAAAGAGGCTGATGCCTTCAATGGATCCGGTGGCACAGGAGGTAATGGTGGCAGCACGTTTCATTGGAGTTCTGGTGGTGGATCACCATTCGACAATTTTGACTTCTCGCAATTTGGCGGTGGTGGAAGCTTCTCCAGCTTCTTCCAGGATCTCTTTGGCAATATGGGAGGTGTTCATTCCTCGGCGGGTGGTAGCAGAATGCGGACAAGCAGCGGTGAGATGAATGCCAATGTCTACATCGACCTCTATACGGCGTTGCTCGGTGGAGAAATTGTTATTCAGCTCAACAATGGCAAGAAGATCAAACTGAAAGTAAAGCCAGAAACGCAAAACGATACGAAAGTGCGCGTACGTAACCAAGGCTATGACAGAGGCGACGGCACGTATGGCGACCTGATCATCACCTACAAAGTGAAGTTGCCGACAAATCTCAACGACAAGCAAAAGGATTTGCTCCGTCAGATGCAGATGGCACAATAAACAAAGGATGTCATAGGACACCTCTCTTTCTATAGAATAAAAATTTTATTCAAGCAGTTTCTATCTAATGGTAGGAGCTGCTTTTTTTGTTTTCGAATCGTGGCTGCTCATTGAGAGTGAGAGAAATAGAGCCGTTTTACGCTATTCTCTTTGTGTTGAAGGCTTGATAAGACAGAATGATTCTCAGGCATTTCGATTTTTTCTAAAGTAACTTTTGAGGGCTCGTTTTTTTTTAGTAACTTTGCATCATATTATCAATACACGGAAACATAAAATCATTATATAATGAAGATTTCTTATAAATGGCTCAAGGAATATGTTGATTTCGACCTGACGCCACAGGAGACAGCGGACGCGCTTACTTCTACAGGTTTGGAAGTTGACGCCTTGGAGGAAGTTCAGGCAATCAAAGGAGGATTAAAAGGTCTTTACGTTGGTGAGGTGCTGACGTGTGAGATGCACCCCAATAGTGACCACTTGCATATCACTACGGTGGATCTCGGCAAGGGCGAGCCCCAGCAGATCGTCTGCGGAGCTCCCAATGTGGCATCCGGACAGAAAGTCATCGTGGCAGATCTCGGCTGCGTGCTCTATGACGGCGACAAAGAGTTTACTATCAAGAAATCAAAGCTTCGTGGTGTGGAGAGCTACGGCATGATCTGCGCCGAGGATGAGATAGGGGTCGGTACTGACCACGCCGGTATCATCGTGCTTCCAGCCGACGCTGTCGTCGGTATGCCAGCTGCAGAATATTATCATCTCGAAAGCGATTGGGTAATCGATATTGATATTACTGCCAACCGTGCCGATGCCCTCAGCCATTATGGAGTGGCACGTGACTTGTATGCCTGGCTCGTCCAGCGCGGCTACAAGACCAGTCTGCATCGTCCCGACTGCTCACGTTTCCATGTCGACAACAGCGACCTGCACATTGAGGTGGATATTGAGAACCATGAGGCTTGTAAGCGTTATGCATGCTTGAGCGTCACGGACTGCGAAGTCAAGGAGAGCCCCAAATGGCTCCAGGACAAGTTAACGGTCATCGGTCTCCGTCCCATCAACAACATCGTGGACATCACCAATTATATCATGATGGCTTATGGCCAGCCGATGCACTGCTTCGATGCCGATATGGTCAAGGGCCATAAGATTGTGGTTCGGACGCAGCCCGAGGGTACAGAGTTCATCACACTCGACGGTCAGAAGCATATCTTGGGCGAACACGACCTCAGTATCTGCAATGCAGAAGAGCCGATGTGTATCGCCGGTGTCTTTGGGGGCAAGGGAAGTGGTACCTATGAGACGACGAAGAATGTTGTATTAGAGAGTGCTTATTTCCATCCGACATGGATTCGTAAGAGTGCCCGCCGTCATGGATTGAGCACGGATGCCAGCTTCCGTTTTGAGCGTGGCATCGATCCCAACGGTACCATCTACGCTTTGAAGCAGGCTGCCATCCTTTGTCAAGAGTTGGCCGGTGGCAAGGTTTCGATGCAGATCAACGATGTCTATCCAGACCCGTTACCCGACTTTAAAGTAAATTTGAAGTACGAATATTGCGACAGATTGATTGGTAAGCAGTTAGGTCATGATACCATCAAGAGCATTGTCAAGAGCTTGGAGATGCGCATCGACCATGAGGACGAGGAAGGACTCGGACTCACCGTACCTGCTTATCGTGTGGACGTGCAGCGTCCCTGCGATGTCGTTGAGGACATCCTTCGCATCTATGGTTACAACAACGTGGAGATTCCTACTCAGTTGAAGTCTTCGCTGACTGTTGCCGGTGAGGAGGATAAGGATCATCGTCTGGAGAATATCATCAGCGAGCAGCTCGTGGGTTGTGGCTTCAACGAGATTCTGAACAACTCTCTGACGAAAACCTCATTCTATCAGCCCAATGAGCTCAATGCCTATCCTTGGGAAAAGACGGTGAAGATCATGAATCCGCTCAGCACAGACTTGGGCGTGATGCGGCAGACGCTGCTCTTCGGTGGCTTGGAGTCACTGGCCCGCAATGTCAACCGCAAGGCCAGGAATATCCGCTTCTTCGAGGTTGGCAATGTCTACAGCTATGCTGCTGAGAAGGATACGCCCGATGCTCCCATCAAGGCCTATTCCCAGGACTATCATCTCGCCCTTTGGCTGACTGGTAAATTTGTTGAGGGCTCTTGGACACATGCCGATGAGGACACTTCTGTCTTCCAACTGAAGGCTTATGTCTACAACATTCTGAAGCGCGCAGGCGTAGCTCCGCACATGCTTATCGAGGCCCACAGCGAGAACAACATCTTCTCGGAAGGTATCGCACTTAACAATCGTGCTGGCAAGACGCTCGTTAACTACGGCAAGCTCTCCCACAAGGTGCTGGCACCGCAGGGCATCGATCAGGATGTCTTCTACGCTGAGTTTGACTGGACCGGCATTCTGAAGGCTATTAAGAAGAATAAGGTGGAGTTTAAAGAACTCAGCAAGTATCCTTCTGTCAGCCGTGACCTGGCTCTGTTAGTCGACGATAATGTGGAGTTTGCCCAAATCGAGCAGATTGCCTACCAAAGTGAGAAGAAACTCCTGAAGCGTGTCGAGCTCTTTGATGTTTATCAGGGTAAGAACCTGCCTAATGGAAAGAAGAGCTATGCCGTCAACTTCATTCTTGAGGACGAGGAGAAGACGTTGAACGACAAGCAGATCGATGCGATCATGAAGAAGCTCATCAATAATCTTACTACAAAGCTCGGTGCTGAGCTGCGGTAGGGGAGGTTGGCCATGAAGCGTAAATCAAAATAGAGAATCAATAATAATATAGTTAAAGATTTAAGCTACGAGATTAGCTACATTACTTTTCAATTATGGGAAGAGCATTTGAATACCGTAAAGCTACAAAGCTGAAAAGATGGGGCCACATGGCCCGTACGTTTACCAAGTTGGGCAAGCAGATTGCCATTGCAGTCAAGACTGGCGGTCCTGAGCCGGAGAACAACCCGACATTGCGTGCCATCATAGCCACTTGCAAGCGTGAGAACATGCCTAAGGACAACATCGAGCGTGCTATCAAAAATGCAATGGGCAAAGACCAGAGCGACTACAAGGAAGTTTCCTACGAAGGATATGGCCCTCACGGAATCGCTGTCTTCGTAGACACTCTGACGGACAACACGACCCGTACGGTTGCTGACGTGCGTTCAGTATTCAACAAGTTTAATGGTAACTTGGGTACGCAGGGCTCCTTGAGCTTCTTGTTTGACCACAAATGTGTGTTCACTTTCAAGAAGAAGGACGGTACCAACATGGATGATCTGATTCTGGAATTGATCGACTTCGGGGTGGACGACGACTTTGACGATGATGGGGAATCCGGTGAGATCACCATCTACGGTGAGCCGACAAGCTTTGGCGACATTCAGAAGTATTTGGAAGAGAACGGCTTCGAGATCACCAGTGCCGAGTTTACCCGCATTCCAAACGATCTGAAGGATGTCACTCCCGAGCAACGTGAGACAATCGACAAGATGGTTGAGCGCCTTGAGGAATTTGACGACGTACAGAATGTCTACACGAATATGAAGCCTGAGGAGAATACCGAGGAGGCAGAATAACATTGTGGGTGTACGAAGCATATTAGCTTTAAAGTGATATATTCGCAGCCATCACAGCCATCTTGTATGACCAAGATAAAAGGGAGAGCAAGATTATTCTTGTTCTCCCTTTTGGATTTAATGAACTTTTTGAAGCTATACGAAAAAATCTTTGCTTAGGATAATCATTGGAAGCCAACTATCCTGTTTTTCGGAAAACCTGTTTTGCATTCATTTACACGTTGTTTCTTCATATAAGCGCTACTGGTGTAATCATTCTTTTAAGTTTCTTCGCATACGCGCGCGTGAGACGCAGCGCATCCCCTTTAGGCAAAGGACGCTCATGTGGTTCCTTTGTCCGCATACTTGTGTCCTTTTACGAAGGCTTGTCATGTGATACCTTATCTTCCGCTGCAATACAAGCGGATGACACAGTTGAGCCAGCCGTCTAAGGGAGTATATATCCACAATGACAAGAAAGTTATCTCAAATAAGGAGAGCAAATTATGACAAAGAAAGCATATATTCGGCCTTTGACAGAGGTAATCGAGGCAAGGTACGATGGGAGTCTGATGAAATGGAACAGTACGCAATTCAGCGACGACCCCATTGATGACGAC
>CAVKHS010000039.1:0-35857 GCA_963656095.1 Paratractidigestivibacter sp. | reverse complement strand
TTACAAATACCTCTATCTCTTTGATGCGCCGCGCACGGCACGCATCACCTTAGAAGGGCAGGACAATGACGATGCCCCAATCGTGTGCCCCATCACCAGCCACAACGACAAGCTGCTCGACGTAGGCGAAAACCATTATTTTACCGCTAAGACTCACATCCGTTCTAATGGTAGCAACGTACCGCCGGGATTGAAGGTCTCAGCCCGTATCATTGTCAGCGACAAGACGCTGTGGCAGCAGGTATTCAAGTGAGATTTCGCTGACTTGTCATCGTTGTGGCATACTGCGTTTGCTTCCTAAACTGGTAGGTTCGCAGAGTGTCAAGTGTAGATGAGCAAGGGGTTGTACCAACAGATTGACGGCCATAGCTGTAGTCGAACTTCGCACAAATCTCCGCCATAGTATAGTGTGTGTCGTGGGTGACAATTCTCTGAAGAAAAGAAATACAGGGAAAAGAGGGAGGATATAACAGAAAATTAGTACTTTTGCCGTGACAATCATGTACGCAAGACCATGGGAAAAAGTATACTCATCAAGGACACGACGCGCGAGGAGCGCGTCCGCATCATCCGCGGCTCGCTCGACTGCGGGGCCGGTGGCTGTGAGAACTGTTCGAGCTGTTGGCTCGGCGGCGGCACTGTCGACGGCATCTATCAGGACTATATCGACGGCAAACGGGAGCTGGCCGACATCAATCGGGAATACAGCGAGCGGTTCGTGGGGAGGCAGCGCCGATGACTCCGCCGGACATCAAGGGCTCCACACGCGAGGAGCGTGAGCAGTTTGTCGTTGAGGCCTTCCGCTGCATCAGCGACTGCGACAACTGCGGGGCGTGCCAGTTTCTCGAGGGACGGGCAGCGGAAGCTCTCTATGCCGACTATATCGAGGGCCGGCGCGACTTCCGTGAGATAACCATTGAAATCAGAAACAGTAATTACTAAGCGACAGAATGGAAAGAAAAAAGGGTAAGTCGGTCTATCGCACCATACGCGACTATGTGATCATCACCATCGCCATGTTTTTAGGAGTCATCGGCGTCAACGTGTTTCTTGTACCCAACCAGGTCACCACGGGCGGTATCGTGGGTATCGCCTCGATCGTCTATTGGGGTACGGGCATACCGGTGCAGAACACCTATTTCGTGCTCAACGCGCTGCTGCTCATCGCTGCGCTCGCTGTGCTTGGCTGGCGCTTCTGTGCCAAGACTATCTATGCGGTTATCGTCTTCACCGTGGCTTCCACGCTGTTTCAGTACATCTTCGGCATGAATGTCCATGCGCTGTCCGATCAGAAGTTCATGGCGTGCATCGTCGGCGGTGTGTTCATGGGCACGAGTGTGGGACTCGGACTGTCGGCAGGCGGCAGCACGGGCGGTTCGGACATCATCGCCGCCATCGTGCATAAGTACCGCGACGTGTCGCTGGGCCGGATCATCCTGCTCTGCGACATGACCATCATCACGTCCAGCTATGTAGTGCTGCGGTCGTGGGAGAAGGTGCTCTATGGCTATGTGCTGCTGTTCATCGTGTCGTTTTGCGTGGACTATGTCATCAACTCACTGCGGCAGAGCGTGCAGTTCCTCATCATCTCGGACAAGTATCAGGAGATTGGCGAGGCCATCAACAAGATCGCGGACCGAGGCTGCTCCACACTCAACGGTAACGGATTCTACTCCAAGAAGGCCATCAAGGTCATCTTCTGTATCGCCAAGCGCAGTGAGTCGAGCCTGATCTTCGATCTTATCGATGAGATCGACCCCGATGCCTTTGTGGCGCAGAGTGCCGTGACAGGTGTCTATGGACAAGGCTTCGACCGTGTGAAGGTAAGAAAAAAGATCAGTTTGGAAGAGATCAACAAGCAGATAGGGAAGAGTGCCAAACAGAGTTAATAGTTCTGCTGGCGGTTTTCCTTCTGATAGGCTTTGGGCGTGCAGCCGGCGTGTGCCTTGAAGAAATTGGTGAAGGCACTTTGGTCGCCGAAGCCTAAGGTGAAGGCAATCTCGCCGATGGGCATGCCGGAGGAGCGCAGCAGGGTGCAGGCTTCATCAAAGGTAAGGTTGTTGAGGTAGTTATTGATGGTGTTACCCGTGAGCTCACGTACCACGCGGCTGAGATAGGTGGTGGTGATGCTGAGCTTGTCGGCATAGAATCCGATCTGTCGCTCTTGGCGGAAGTGTTTATGGGCCAGGAAGAAGAAGATCCTCAGAATGTCTTGCTTATGCCGGAGGTCGGGTGCTACGAGACTGCGGTCGTAGGGCAGTTCGCTGACAAAGAGCAGGCAGACGTGCACCAGTGAGCGTAGCATCTCCACCTTATATATATGTACGTAGTGGATCGTGCGTCGGATCTGTTGGAAGATACCACTGAGTTCCGCAGCCTGTGCCGCGTCGAGATGATAGAGGCAGGGCTCCGTGCCACCCTTGGGCATCAAGGGTGCGTCGCCACCGTCGAGTTGCATGAGTTGATGATAGAAGCCGTCCTCTAAGAGCAGTCCCTCAGTCTCCGTATCTTCGGGAAATGAGCAGTCGACGGGTTGGAAAGGATGAAGCAGAAGCAAATCACCGCTATGCAGTTCCATACGCTCACCGCCCACGGTGACGGTGGCTGTGCCCGAGCTGATGAGGTGGAGCTCGTGGCAGCTGATGCTGTTGGTGTAGGCGCGCAAATCGCTCTTGCCGCCCTCTTTTGAAGAGAAGTAGGCGACACTCCCGCCGAAGATATCCCGGATGTGATATCGTTCGGCAAGCTGGGGTAAGCTAAGGTTTCCGCGACTGGCCATAGTGAATGTTGCGGCAAATATAGCGAATAGTTTTGGAATTTACAAAAAAAACTCTCTCATTCTTAAATACTATACCCAAGAAAACCTTATCTTTGCAGCAGTATTAAACCTAAACGCAAAACTAATATGGCAACAACCCTCATACTGATAGAACTGCTGGTCGTCCTGGTGTTCATCTTCATCGGAGCACGCGTGGGCGGCGTAGGCTTGGGCATCTATGGCATGCTCGGCACCTTTATCCTCGTCTATGGCTTTGGCCTTGCCCCGGGCAAGGCACCTATCGACGTGATGCTGATCATCCTTGCCGTCATCACTGCCTCGGCAGCTCTGCAGGCTACGGGAGGACTGGAATATCTCGTGGGGCGTGCCGCACTGTTTCTTCGCCGCCACCCCGACCATATCACCTACTATGGTCCGCTCTGCTGCTTCGCCTTTTGCGTCTTTGCCGGTACGGCACACACCAGCTACAGCCTGCTGCCGATCATCAGCGAGATCGCTCAAGCCAACAAGACACGGCCCGAGCGACCGATGAGCCTCTCGGTCATCGCTGCCTCGCTGGGCATCACCAGCAGTCCCGTGTCGGCTGCCATGGCCGCCATGATCTCTTCTGATCTGCTCGGCGGACAAGGCATAGAGCTGGGCACCATCCTCTTGGTCTGTCTGCCGTCCAGTGTTGTTGCCATTCTGGTGGCGGCGTTTATCGAGAACCATGTCGGCAAGGAACTTGTCGATGACCCCGAATATCAGCGGCGCGTGCGCGAGGGACTCATCGACCCCGAGGCTGATGCCAACAATCTCAAGGAGGCTGAGACCGAGCATAACCCGCGTGCTCTGCGTGCCGTGTGGGCTTTCTTCCTGGGTGTGGCCCTCGTGGTGCTCTTCGGCTTCGTGCCTACGTTGCGTCCCGAAGGCGTGACGATGAGCGAGACTATCGAGATGGTGATGATGAGCGATGCCATCCTCATCCTGCTTGTTGGCAAGACCAGTGTGAAGGAACTGCCCAAGGGAAACATTTTCTCGGCGGGAATGAATGCCGTCATTGCCATCTTCGGCGTGGCGTGGATGGGTTCCACGTTCTACACGGGTAATGCTGAGGCCATCGACAACGCGCTCTCCGGTATGGTTGCCACGGCACCGATGCTCTTTGCCGTAGCCCTGTTCCTGATGAGCATCATGCTTTTCTCTCAAGCCGCCACTGTCACTACGCTTTATCCTGTCGGCATCGCGCTGGGCATCTCACCCATGCTCCTCGTGGCGATGTTCCCAGCTGTCAACGGCTACTTCTTCCTGCCCAACTATCCCACGGAGGTAGCCGCACTGGAGTTTGACCGTACGGGCACCACTCATGTGGGCAAGTACGTCATCAACCACTCCTTCCAACTTCCCGGCTTTGTCACTACCTTTGTCTCCATCGGCGTGGGCTATCTCATCACCCTGCTCTTCGTCACTCATTATTAATATATACATTACTCATTATACATTACTTCTATGAAAACAAAACGCCTTTCTCTGCTTCTGCTGCTCTTCACCTTTGTGGTGTGTCTCGCAGCCAATGCCAAGCCTAAGATCAGAATCATTGCCACCGGTGGAACTATTGCCGGTGTGAGTACTTCCGCCACCAACTCTGCCTACAGCGCCGGACAGGTAGGTGTGCAGACGCTGATACAAGCCGTGCCGCAGATGCTCGATGTGGCGGATGTCAGCGGCGAACAACTCGTCAATATCGGGTCGCAGGACATGAACGATAATGTGTGGCTCAAACTCGCCAAACGTATCAATGAACTGCTCAACAACGAAGGCTACGACGGTGTCGTCGTCACCCACGGTACCGACACGATGGAGGAGACCGCCTACTTCCTCAACCTCACCGTGCACAGCGACAAGCCTGTCATCCTCGTAGGCTCCATGCGGCCGTCTACAGCGATCAGTGCTGATGGTCCCGGTAACCTTTATGCCGGTGTCGTCGCTGCCGCCAGTCCACAGTCGGTAGGCCGTGGCGTGATGGTGTGCATGAACAATCTGCTGCTCGACGCCAAGGATGTCACAAAGATGCACACTACCGATGTGGCTACTTTTCAGGCTGCCAACTTCGGTAAGGTGGGCTATGTCTACAATGGTCAGGCCATCTATTGCCGCGACATCACCAACCTCCACACCAATAAGAGCGAGTTCAATGTCGACAACCTCACCTCACTGCCGAAGGTAGGCATCGTCTATGGCTACGCCAATTGCTCACCGCTGCCCATGAAAGCTTTTATGGACGCCAACTTCGACGGCATCGTTCTCGCTGGTGTCGGTGACGGCAACTTCTACAAGGATGTCTTCGACGTGGCACTGCAGGCGCGTGCCAAGGGCATCAACATCGTACGCTCCAGCCGTGTACCCACAGGTCCCACCTGTCTCAATGGTGAAGTCGACGATAGCAAATACCACTTCGTCGCCGCGCTCACGCTCAACCCGCAGAAGGCTCGTGTGCTGCTCATGCTCGCACTCACCAAGACGCGCGACTGGCAGAAGATACAAGAGTATTTCCAGAAGTACTAAAGCTACACATCATTTCATCTTAATCCTCATCTCATCAACAACCAATAACAGTCTACCACCATGAAAAGAATGATGACATTAGCGGCCGCGCTTATCCTTGCGATGGGTGCTGCCGCCCAGGGAGATAATGTCGGCATGGGCGGTCCCGACGGCAACTATGCCAGTCTGGCCGAGCGCATCGCCAACATCGAGAAAAAAAACGATGCCTTCAACGTCTACTTCAACTATGCCGCCTCGGCGCAAGCTATTTACGACGGGCATACGTGGAACAGTAAGTTGGCTAACAAGCAGCTGAGACTCGAGATCAAAGGCAACATCACACCACAGCTTTTTTACCGTCTGCGCCACCGCATGAACAAGGCCAACACGGCGCAGGGTGAGGACAACTTCGCCAAGGCTACCGACATCATGATGGTGGGATACAACATCAATGACAAGCTCACCGTCATGGGTGGTAAGATGTGTCAGATATGGGGCGGACATGAGTTCGATGAGAACCCGATGTATATCTACCAGTATTCCGACATGGTCGACAATATGGACAACTTCATGGCGGGCGTCGTGGTGGCTTATCATCCCGTGCCCTCGCAGGAAATTGCCGTGGAGGTGTCGGATGCCAACAACGGGAAGTTCTCTGACGAGTATGGTGCCGGCGCTGTGGCTGTCACGGGGCGCGGCGACGGCATCCGCCAACTCGAGAAGAGCAACAACCCACTGACCTATATCGTCAACTGGAATGGAAACTTCTTCGGCGGACGCTTCCAGACACGCTGGAGCTGGGGCTTGCAGACACAGGCTCGCCACGAGTACTCTCGCATGTGGATCTTCGGACAAAAGCTCAACTTGCCTACCGTGCAGTGGTATGTCGACTACATGGGGGCGTGGGACGGACTCGACCGGCTGCGCATCGCCACCAACGACCTTGGTGCTTTCCTCAACGGACGGGAGAATGCTTACTTCAGTGACGTGCACTACAACTCTTTGATCTCGAAGGTCAACTGGCAGTTTGTGCCACGGTGGAACTTCATGGCCAAGGGCACCTATGAGACAGCGAGCGTCAGCAAGATCGAGCAGCTCAAGGATTACCGTAAGTCTATCGGCTATCTCGCCAGCCTGGAGTACTATCCTATCAAGGATCAGGACCTGCGCCTCTTCCTGGCCTACGTCGGACATCACTACGACTTCAGTCGTAAATGCGGACTTGAGGACTACAGTACCTCGCGCATCGAGCTCGGCTTCATGTATCGCATCAAGTGCTTCTAAATTCCACCCATAGACATTGCGACAGCAGGGATCTGTGAGAATCTGTGAAATCAGTGTAGCATTCTATGCCTTCAGACTTCTTGAAAATGTGTGAAGGTCTTTAGTTGCGTCTACTATTTCTGGTGCGTTTCGTTATTTGCAAAAAGACGAATGTTTTTTGTAAATAGATTCATGCTAAAACGCCTAACTTTGCAGGCGTAAACAATAATCATTTCATCAACCATTCACAATTACTACTATGGCAGAAGAAAAGAATTACAGAGTGGAGTCTGATCTATTAGGCGAGCTCAAGGTGCCCGCTGAGGCTTACTACGGTGTGCAGACGCAGCGCGCCATCAACAACTATCATATCTCGCGCAAGAAGATGCGTGACTTTCCCGACTATGTTATCGCCATCGCCTATGTAAAGCTCGCCGCCGTGCAGACCAACCACGCGTTGGGTACGATCAACGACGAGATCGCGGGCGCTATCTCGCAGGCTTGCCGCGAGATCATTGATGGCAAACTCCACGAAAACTTCCCAATCGACATGATGCAGGGCGGAGCCGGTACGTCAGTGAACATGAACGCTAATGAGGTCATCGCCAACCGTGCACTGGAGATCATGGGCCACAAGAAAGGTGAGTATCAATATTGCTATCCCAACGACCACGTCAATTGCGGACAGTCGACCAATGACGTCTATCCAACGACCATCCGTCTGGCCATCATCCGCATGAATAAGACGCTTGTCGGCTCGCTCACCGGACTCATCTCGGCATTCCGCTACAAGGCCGACGAATATCGCGATGTCATCAAGATGGGACGCACACAGTTGCAGGATGCTGTGCCGATGACCTTCGGACAGGAGTTCAATGCCTATGCTGACAATTTAGAGGAAGAGATCCTCAACCTGGAGCGCAACGTGAAGCTGCTCCATGAGATCAACATGGGTGGCACCGCCATTGGCACGGGGCTGAATGCTGTACCTGGTTTTGCCAAGCTCTGCGCCGCTAACCTCAGCAAGCTCACCGGTGAGAGCTTCGTCTCGTCGCCCGATCTCGTGGAGGCTACACCCGACACGGGAGCTTATGTCAGTTACTCGGAAGCGCTGAAGCGTCTGGCCGTGAAGATCTCCAAGATCTGCAATGACCTGCGCCTGCTGGCTTCCGGTCCACGCTGCGGCTTGCATGAGCTCAACCTTCCGCCGAAGGCTCCTGGTTCCAGCATCATGCCCGGAAAGGTCAACCCTGTCATCCCTGAGGTGACCAACCAGACCTGCTTCAAAGTCATCGGCAACGACACCACCGTGACCTTTGCTGCTGAGGCCGGTCAGCTTGAGCTTAACGTCATGGAACCTGTCATCACTGAGTGCCTCTTTGAAAGCCTCTGGTGGCTCAGCAACGCCATCACCACGCTCACCGACGAGTGCGTGCTCGGCATCACTGTCAACAAAGAGCGTTGCTACGAGATGGTAAAAAACTCCATCGGCATCGTCACTGCCCTGAATCCCTACATCGGCTACAAGAGCAGCACAAAGATTGCCAAGGAGGCTAACGAGACCGGCCGCTCGGTCTACGACCTTGTGCTCGAGCACAAGCTCATGACCAAGGAAGAACTCGACAAAGCCCTCGACCCTAAGGAGATGCTTGAGTCGCATAAGTTCCTCACCAAACATCTGTCGTCGAACTGATCATAAAGACACACAAGAAATACGGCCCATCCCTCTTCGGGGTGGGTCGTTTTTTATTGGTGTGTCGGGCATGACACAGGCTTAACTGGTTCAAATCCAGTAGCGTGTATTTACCGCCAAGCGAAGCGAATGGCAAGTCGTTGTAATAGTTGAGATTGTAGAAACGAGAAGCTTTTTGAGAAGCCTGGATGTCAGTCAGCCGCAACCATGGTGCAACCGACATTGACAAGATGCCGTTGGAAGAGCTTGATGTGTATATGCCCTAATCCCCATATCTATTCTATTGTAAAATAGCACAAAAACGAGGGTGTATCTGAATTTTGATGCACCCTTGCTGATTTATTATTTTGTTATTTATGGTTCTTCAAGTATCTGATCACAATCCTTCCAGTATTTTTCGGACTTGTATTTATCGACACATCCTTTAGGGACATAGAGGCTACATCCTTTTGTAATGAATCCCTCTTTTAGGACAGGGGGCACCATCCATTCAACATGAAGTTCCTTGGTATGAAGTCCTACAAAGGCCCTGTCTGATATATTATGCACAGTAGAAGGGATTACAGGCTGTTAAGAACGGTACCAGTGTTGAAAGCTTCATCACCAATGCTCGACAATTTTGAGTCATGCATTATCGTAATATCCCTTAAATTACTACAAACTGCAAAGGCACGGTCTCCAATATACCTTACCGATTGAGGTATTGTAAAACATGTCAATTGGTTACAGTCTGCAAATGCTTCTTTTCTTATATATACCGTATTGGAAGGGATTGCTATATTAGAACACGTACTTCCAAAGAACATTCTTTCAGAGACGGACTTCTCTGTGTCATTGAGGCGATCGCTTCGGTTAAAGTGGGTATTTGAAAGATCCAATGACTGTAGGGCATATTTCTTTGCTAAATTGGCAAAATAGCTCATATCTCCCATATCCACTAACCCGTTTATAGACAGATTCCTGATTCTCCATCTTGATACTCTATCCTTGTCTGGTAGCCATTTGAAGTATAAGGAAATGCTATGGCCGTGTCGCATCCATTTTCGGGCACAGATATTCCATTCTCTATTATTTGTTGAGTATCAGTGTCTAACGATACCTCTGCATTATTCTCACATGCTGCCAGCATAATGAATTCAATTTCAACCTCTATGCGGGTATCTGTGCATTTAAGCCATTGTATTTCAAACAACAGATGCACAGATCGCATAGATGTGAAATTCGCAATTTATTCAGTATGAAACCTCCTTTCGTGAAGAAATGTTCGCTCACGAATTGCAATCCTAGCTGGAGGTATCTACAATTTAAATTTATATCCGAGGGTTAACTGAAAAACAGAATTCTTAAGATTTGTATTCTTAATAACATTTGTAAGTCCCCAATTATATTTTGCGTCAACTACAAAAGAATGGTATTCATAACTTACCCCTATAGGTATCGAGAAGTCAAAAGGCCTAACTTCTGAGTCTCTATATGTATCTTTCGCCAAATCTCCGAGAGAGCCTGTCGTCTTATTACGGATATTAAACCCTGGCTGTACACCCAGTTTGACTGCAAGTCCCTTTGCTACATAAACATTCGCAATGATCGGAATATTTATATAGTCTAACTTGTTGGTTAAATCGGTGTTGGCATAATACTTATTCTTGCAACCCTGCATAGAATACATGACACCGGACGAAAGAGAAAACATATCGGTGAGATGATATTCCAATTCAACACCGGCAGAGATGCCTGTACGCACTTTATTCCCATCTCCATTAGTCAAATTAGCAATGTTCAGTCCGACTTTTGGCTGTATGGTCCAAGTCTTAGCCTCATTTTGGGCTTTAGAACTTAAAACCATGACAGCGAGAAAAAGTATTAATAATAATTTCTTCATGATTTTATATTAATTAAATGATTACCAAACGTTGATCTTAGAGAAGTCGACCGTGCACTCTTTACTATTTCCTTTTTGATGACTACAACACCCAGAGGTAAAATTCATGATTTGAAACTTTACTTGATTTTTTCCAAAAATTCTAATTGGAATTCCCCCATTAGGTCCTATCGTTGCATGACTATCGCTTGCATGGAAAACATCAGTGTGGCAATACTTCATTCCATTAATCATGATATCAGCATGATAATCTGTATTATATCTTTTCTTATACAAGGTCTTCCCAAATACTTTCTTTTTCTTTTGGGATGCAACCCTTATATTCAAAACTCTTGAATATTTTTCAAACCCTAACGTTATGTCGCTTCTGTATCTACCTTCACTTATTGTAGAATTGCAATCGAATCCTATGAATTTTGGTTCTATAGGGCCAACTGCACGTGTAGCCACTAATTCAGGAAATGATGAGCGTAATTTGTTTCCTACTATAATGTAGCCACTTTTGCTACCAAAAAACTTTATGGGTTCTTCGTCATTATGCAGGTATAATGTTAAATCACAGCTGTCGCTGTCATTGTATGCAAAGATAGAGCCATACTTATTTCTAAAAGTAGTATATGCCTTTAGAAATTCAGTATCATTGTCTATATCAAAAATGGAATCTAATTGACGGTCAGCATTGTTATAGGTTTCGTACAAACCGTCAAAGCTAATAGATCGAAAAAATGTTGCTCTTTCTTTCTCGTCCATACTCTCGAAGTCTTTTACGCAACTTACCAATGAAGCTTCATCACTAAATTTCAGGACTTCTTCATTGCCATTTTGGGTAGCTCTTGTGCCTTCTAAATATGCTCCAAGTTTAGTAACTTGAATCTGATTGGATGGCACCTTAGCCTCTGAATTCACATCAGTTTCATCTTTGTCTTGTGAACAAGATGAGAGTGTAGCCCCAATGAATAAGAGGAGCAACAGATTAAACAACTTAAACAAATTCATTTTTATATTATTAAACATTAAAATATTTCTTTTTGCTTGTTTGGGATTAAATCTACCTTTACAATTTGAGCTTTCTCAATAGAACCTTTAGGATGAGTTCTTTCACCTTCTTGGACCATTATTATATTACTTTTTGGATCTCGGTCTATTGTTAGATCTGTCCAGACATAAAGGGATCCTGTTATACGGTCACCATTTACCTTACCAAGTATAATATTAAAACCATTTTGTACTTTCTTATGATTATCAAATATAAACATTGGTAACAGACTTTTCGACACTTCTTGCTCATACTTTCCTTGGGCAAGATAAGTGATATTTTTCAATCTCGTAACCAAATAATATGCACGGTCAGGATCATTCTTCCATCCATACCACGTTTTCTTTTTGCAATGCATTCTAACCCCCATCTTTGTGTTGATCATGTAAGCGTCAAGGTAAACCTTTTTGTATTTGTTAGGTTTGAAAACGGACGAGTTGGTGGGTATATTGTTATTGTCGGACATGAAAGCCTTGGACATTTTTATAACGGATGTAGAGACATCATTATTCAAATTAGCCTTGACCACAATATTGCCTACAACATAAACACCTTCATTATTGGCAATATAGGACTCCACGTTGTCTTCATCCGGCACATAAAGCGTCAAGTCTGTACTGTCGTGTTTATTGCTAATCAGCAGCCCATTATATTTAGCCTTGTATACATTATACAAGCTTCGGAACTGTTCTTCTGACGATGCCTCTACTCCTATCTTTTCAAGTTCATCATCGGCTTGTTCTGCTAAATCGTGGAGAGTTCGTACTCCATAGGACATAATGGTTTTCTGTTTCTCGGCATCTGTCTCATTGGAAAGAGATCTTTTAAAAGAAGCCAGTGATGCTTCATCTTTGAATTTAAGTGCAACTGTACCCATATTTTCTGATGCACGAGTTTGGGTACTTACTATTTTTCCGTCTTTAATCATAACGGCGGATACCGTGGATTCTGGTTTGGGCGGATCCAATAAATTCTGCTCATCGTTGTCACAAGCAACTAACGACATAGCGATGAACGCAATCATTACAAATTTATTTTTCATGTTTTGATTTTGATTAAACCATATACAAGACGGGAAAACAAAAAAAACACTTACTCGAAATTGATATTTTTTTTGTTCTCGCAAAAAAAAATGGTACCTTTGTGGTGATAGTAGCAAGTGTTTTTTGAGTAAATCACGTCATAGTAATAAATAGAACGGTAAAAAATGTCAGATAGGAATAAGATAGAAAGGCTTTTCAAGGACAATTGGGATGCGCTGTGCATATTTTCCTTGCACTTTGTCGGAGACATGGACACGGCTGAAGATGTTGTTATGGACTGCTTTCTTAAGTTGTCGGAAAGGATCGAGCATGGAGATGAAATACTCACCCCCAAGCATTACCTATACCAAATGGTGAGAAATGGGAGTCTTGATAAGGCAAGGCATGTGGGCCAAACAGTACAATTGACTGAGACGAGCAGGACTTCTGAGGATCTTGATGATGTGTCAGAGCGCAGCGTACGTGAGGCAAGACTTTGGACAGCTATTGACAGTTTGCCTCCTGTGCGACGTGAAGTTTTACTGATGAGCAAACGAGACGGGATGCATAACGATGAGATTTCTCAAACTTTAGGAATATCCGTAAAGACTGTGGAGGCGCACCTGTATAAGGCTTACAAGACTTTGCGTGGCAAGGCCAAGGAGATATATTTGTTGGTTTTCTTTTAAACACGACATACTATGAAAGAGAATAATAACGACGAGCTACAGTTTGTTGTAAACCAGTATAAGGAAGGACACAAGAACCCCGATACGGCGTGGAATGAGTTTTTGGGATTGTCTGGATTATCAACAAGAACATCCAGCAGGCGGTGGCTTGCAGCAGCATGCATTGCGTTTGCAGCGATTATAGCCGTTGCTGCTACCATATTTATCGCTAATCGTAGTAAAATGCCCCCGAAGACACCATCTGCTAATAAAGAAAAGATGGTAACTGATACTTTGACAAAAGTTTCTGTGCAAGTAAAGGACAGCGTGAAGATATTCCGTTTTGACAACACACCTGTCAACTCGGCGCTGAAGGATGTTTCTAACTTTTATGGCGTTCAGCTTGAAGCCAGTGATACTACAAAAGATATATCGGGGGAGTTTGAGGCTCACAATGTTGACGAAGCCATAGATCTGCTACAGGCAACTCTGAATATAAAGATTGAAAAGGTAAAATGAAAGCGATAATGCTTTATATATTTTTTGTATTCGGGAGTCTGTCGGCTGTCGCTCAGTCTGGTACTGTCTACGACCAGATGCGGAAGTTGCAAAGCATACATCACGTTCATTTCATTTATGAGTCAGACCTTAACTTGAAAAATCCATATAGGGGAAAGGATGTCAGGGACTTGACGCTCAAGCAAGCTTTTGAACAAGTCTTTTCGGCCAATGGCATCAGATACGAACGGCATGGCTCCAATATCTTGTTGTCTAAGGATCCGTCTGTAAAACCTATAGCCAGACAAGTACCAGCCAAACCATTCCGGCTAAAAGGAATTGTGAGGGATTCCGTAGGAGAGACTCTGATAAACGTATCGCTTTGTGACCGCACTTCTAAGACAGGAACTTTGACAGACGAGCGTGGGCATTATACATTGTTTTTAGACAAGGGTGAGCATGTCATTGATGTCTCATGGTTTGGGCAAAGGCAGAAGACGTTACGCGTTAACATTCAAAGAGACATGCGTGAGGACATTGTCATAAACAGTACGATGCAGATAAAAGAGGTCGTGGTAAGCGGCGATGTCAACTCTCCGCTGAATACGACGCAGATAGGGAAACTTACTCTCAGGCAGGAAGATATAAAGACAGAATTCTCGTTGCTCAGTTCACCCGACCTCGTAAAGACGTTACAACAGACTTCTGGCGTTGCACAAGGCGTAGAGTTGTCGGGCGGACTTCTTGTCCATGGCGGCAATGCGGATGAGAACCTGTTTCTCCTCGACGGAACACCAACCTATCAGACCAACCACTCGCTTGGTCTGTTCTCTGCCTTTAATGCGGATATTATCAAGAACGTGGACTTCTACAAGTCTGGATTTCCTGCGAGATACAGTGGCAGGGTGTCGTCGATTACGGATGTGAGAACCAAAGACGGAAATATGTATGAGCACCACGGCACCTTCTCTTTAGGACTTATTGACGGAAGGCTGCAGTTTGAAGGTCCTATCGTAAAGGGCAAAACTTCCTACAACGTTGCATTGCGCAGAAGCTGGATAGACCTTCTGCTTGTTCCTGCTTACGCCATTATCAACAGACAAAAGGATGACGGTGAGAAGTTCCGCCTGAGCTATGCCTTCCACGACTTCAACGCTAAGATTACCCACCGTCTTGGCAACGACAACAAGTTGTGGATAAGCCTTTACTCCGGCAGAGACAGGTACGGAATAAAGGACGAAAGTAACTGGAACGAATACCGCAACACAACGGACAACAAGTTCAACTGGGGCAACCTCAATGTCACGCTTGCCGGGGACTTCCAACTCTCGAAGTCTCTTTCCAACAATACGTCTATTATCGGAACATACAGCTACACAAATCAGAATACCGATGAGGACGACCTCTATTTTCCGGAGCCTGGTATACGCTATCGCAATAGCCTTGACATAAGAAGAAATAAAACAAGAATGTGCGACTTTGGATTAAAGACTGACTTTTTGTGGATGCCAAGGAAAAATCATAATATTCGTTTTGGTGGCAGTTTCACTATCCATCATTTTAATCCACAAACTACGATACAATCGTTCTATTTCGGAGACCCAAACGAGCATGTTGATACGACTGACGTGTCGGGACACACGAAAATGTCCTCTATTGAAGCTCAGTTGTACACAGAGGACGACATTGTGCTAAACCGCTGGATTAACGCCAACGTGGGTACGAGCTTCACATTCTATCACGTGTCAGACAAGACATTCCATTCTTTTGACCCGAGGCTGTCGATACGCTGGCACCCGGTGACTCCCTTGACATTCAAGATTTCTTATACCCACATGTCGCAGAGCATTCACCGCATTGCGAGTACATTCCTCGATATACCATCTGACTTCTGGGTGCCGTCCACTGCCGTCATTCCACCCGTCAGATCACATCAGGTAGCAGCTGGGATATATACGCAGGTTAGTTCAGAGTTATCCTTTTCCCTTGAGGGTTATCTCAAATCTACTGACAACCTTCTGCAATACCGCCACTGGATGGGCTTGCAGCCTCCTGCCGCCTTTTGGGAACAGAATGTGACGCAAGGACGCGGCAAGGCTTATGGCATAGAGATGGAGGCACGGTATCGAACACGACGGCTGACCGCACAGATGGCTTACACCTTATCGTGGAGCAAGCGCAAGTTTCCGGAACTTTACGATGGTTGGTTTTACGATCAGTTCGACAACCGTCACAGGCTGAATACGACAATACGATACACAATGACAAAGAAGATCTCGGTGTATGCCGCCTTGACATTGAAGAGCGGTAATCGTGTGTCGTTTCCTACGGCCCCTGCCGTCAACCCACGGATGCCTGAAGATGATGGTGAGCAGGAACCGACTTACATTTACGGTAAGCCCAATAATCTGCCGTTGCCTCTCTACCATAGGCTGGACTTAGGTTTCAATTTCAAGCATACCACGAGGAAGGGACATGAAGCCATCTGGAATGTCAGCGTATATAATGCCTACTGCCATCTGAACACCATGTATGCCAAAGTAAAGCAGGCCAACGACGGAAGCATAACGGCAAAAGCGAAGGGATACATCCCTATCATCCCATCGGTAAGTTATACTATAAAGTTCTGAATGAAATGGCAAAACAAATACTATCCTTCATACTTATCACACTCTGCATACTGACGTCTTGCAGTGACAACATTGACATCCGTCAAGGGGAGACTCCCAAGTTTGTCATCTACGCCTTTCCAAGCGCAAGCGACACCATCCCCATAACGATTTCCGTTACTAAACCGGCTGGTCATAACACGCCTGCCCTCTCACATGCAACGATAAGTGTCACGTGCCTGACAAACGGCAAAGCAGACGAGATAATGTTTGCTGACTCGTCTAATGTCTCCGGCCTGCCCGTGCTTACCTATTATGCCATTGGTAAGCACAAGACAGGTGACAGGGTTAGAGTGTCTGTTGAACCAGCAAGTCATCAAGATGGCTTAGACTTGACAAAGGCGTGGGGGGAGACACAAATACCAGAGTCACCATCCATTGACAGCATTTCCATGGATACCATATTCCATAAAGAAGATGACTATACTAGACTTAAGGTATCGTTCAACAAAACGCATGGCGTACAATATTACGCCGCAAGGGTCAAAGGAATGGAGTATTTCGAGTCGGTCGACTCTATAAGCTGTGTGTCTGAGGAAATAGAGACAAGTCTTGAGCCTTTGCTTAACGGACTGACTGACACAGAACTCAACTTTGGTACCAACAACGACTTCTATCATTTGATGTATGCCTTTGATTCGTCCCGAGTGACATCGCAGGCGGTGACATTGCATTTGTGTGTCCTTGAACTGTCATACACTTCGGCTTATCGTGTTGAATTGTTCTCGCTTTCGCCTGAATTTTATCAGATGCTGAAGTCTATCAATGACATAAACAATAATGACATAGGAGCTCACGGTCTTGCTTTCATCCAACCGACATATACCAATATCTCCGATGGTTACGGATGCGTTGCGGGATACGGATGCGTTAAATCTCAATGGTTGGAATGAAAATCTTATTTTTCAAGTAAGTGTTTTTGTAAGTGTGGCATTTAACAATCTGTACAAGTAAAACGAGCAAGTCTCCGAAATGTTTCTCAAATGTTTCCCAAGAGGAAATGAAAAATCCCGTAAGTTCTTTATGTAAAAGGACTTATGGGATTATAAGGGTACCCAGACTCGAAACACTTTTACTGAAATAAAGACAAATTGAAATTAACTAAAAAGCTATATTTTACACTGTTAATCAGTTAGTTATACGCTTTTTGTAATTTCATTGAATTTCCCGTAATTTCAATAATTTGCGACTAAGTCGCAAAAAAGTCGCAAAAAATTTGGCGATTTACGTTCGAACCCCTACCTTTGCAAGAAACATTTTTCACCCAATTATTCCCATTATGGCAACAATCGAATACAGACTTTCAACGAAGGTCCAACAGGACGGAAAAGCCGAAATCATGATGAGATTCTTTCATGGGCGGTCTATCAACCAGAGCACTGGTACTGAGATTTTTATTATTCCTTCTTTCTTTGAATATTATATAGACAGAGCAAAGAGTGAGAAGGCCGGGATACGAATTCCAGCCAAGACAGAGACGGCGACTCTGGAGGAGGCAGACAAGTTCGGTTTCATTTTACGCAGCAGCGGTAGATTGATCGTAAGTAACCGTCGTCTGCGTACTCCCGATGTTGTTTATCACGAAAAGGCCAATGAGAAGCTGGAGGCACTGACGAAAGTAGTGCTCGAGTCTTTCAACGCAGTCGGAGCTGATGCCGTTGGTAATGGCTGGCTGAAGAATGTAGTTGACCGCTATCTTCATCCGGAAAAGTACGAGGAGGCTAAAGTCGACAAGGACTTCTTCAATTATACTGGCGAATACCTGTCTAAGAAGCGTTTTTCCACTCCACGGGAGAGAGGCTTCAGGGTCCTGTTCCGAGATGTGGCCCGTTACATTGGCTATGTAAGGGCTACGGATAAGAACCGCAAAGATTACTCCTTTGACATTGATCAGGTCACGAAGTCGGACATCGAAGATTTCCGGGAGTATCTGCGCAACGAGAAGCAACTGTCGGAGAGACATCCAAGACTTTTCTACAAGCTTACGGATGCCTATCCCGCTGACATCAAACACGGAAGCAAGGTAATAAAGGAAAAAGGTGAGAACGCTGTGATAGAGTTAATGAAGCGGCTGCGCTCATTCTTTGCTTGGCTTAATGAGCAAGAGTATACCCAGAACGATCCATTTAAGGGAGTGAAGATCGGTACGTCTCATTATGGCAAGCCCTACTATATTACCATTGCTGAGAGAAATAAGATAGCAGAGACCGATATGGCCACTGCCTGGCAAGAGGTTCCGGAGGAAGACAAGAAACTGCTTAATGTGTCCTTGGAGACTCTGATTCAGCAAAGAGACATTTTCGTATTCCAGTGCTTTGTCGGTTGTCGTGTCAGTGATTTGATGAGACTGACAAGCAAGAATATTATCAAAGATGAGCTTCAATATGTTCCCGACAAGACTAAGAATGACGGTGTTCAGCCGATAATGGCTGTTGTGCCGCTTCATCCAAAAGCAGTGGCGCTCATTGATAAATACAAAGGGGTAGACAAGCTGGGACGTTTGTTTCCCTTTATCAGCAGCCAGAAATACAATGACGCGATCAAGATGATTTTCACGATGGCGGGCATTACCCGTGAAGTCATCATCCGGAATCCGACCACAGGAAAATATGAGACGCACCCCATCAACGAGATAGCAAGCAGCCATCTTGCCCGTCGTACATTCGTAGGCAATGCCTACCTTAAGGCTCCTGATCCGAGTATCGTAGGCGCAATGAGCGGTCACGTTGATGGCTCTAAGTCTTTCCGTCGTTACCGGAATATCGAGGAATCGACAAAGAGGGCCATCATTGACCAGATGGGATAGGAGAATTATAAAGAAAGTTATTACCTTTGCGAAAATAACACACGGACTATGCAGAGCGAAAGTCAGAACATAGAATACAAAGAGAGTTGGCGGGACGAATATCTCAAGTGGATATGCGGTTTTGCCAACGCCCAGGGTGGCACATTATATATAGGTGTAGATGATGACAAGAAAGTGGTCGGGGTGAAGAACTCCAAAAAGCTCATGGAGGATATACCCAACATGGTGAAGGACCGTCTCGGCATCATCGTAGATGTCAATCTCCTCTCATCTGACGGAAAGGATTATATAGAGGTATCCGTTCAGCAATCCCATAATCCGATCAGTATGCGGGGAAAGTACTATTATCGTACAGGCAGCACGCTTCAGGAACTTCGTGGAGCATCGCTTGATACGTTTATACTTTCCCGTCAAGGACGGACCTGGGATAGCGTACCTCAGCCGGGACTTTCAACTAAGAGCCTTGACACGGAGTCTATCAATACGTTCAAGAAAGAGTCTGTCCGTAGCCAGCGCATGAAATCTGAGGATGTAAGCGGTTCGCGGAAAGTGCTGTTAGAGAAACTGCACTTATATGATGGTGAATATCTCAAGCGCGCTGCGGCATTGCTGTTCCATCCTGACCCTGAAAGGTTTATTACAGGGGCATTCGTCAAGATAGGCTACTTCCTCAACGATGCAGATCTCGCCTATCAGGATGAGATACATGGCAGTCTTTTCAGGCAGGTAGCCCAAACGATGGACTTGTTGACTACAAAATATACAAAGGCTTATATCCACTATGAGGGCATCCACCGAGTTGATGAGCAGCCTCTCCCGATGGATGGCTTGCGCGAGGCCGTTCTCAACGCCATCATTCACAAGGCATATGGTGAATTCACACCGGTTCAGATAAGAGTATACGAAGACCATATCGCTATCTGGAACCCGGGCTATCTTCCCAATGGGTGGAATATAGAGCGACTTACCGGCAGTCATGGAAGTAAGCCGTTCAATCCTGATATTGCCAACACATTCTTCCGTGCAGGTTTTATTGAGTCATGGGGCCGGGGCATTGAGAAGATTGCCACGACCTGCAAGGGCTATGGCTGTCCGTCTCCGGAGTGGGATTACGATGGCACTGGGCTGTGGACAATATTGTGGTTCAAGAAGCCTGTCCAAGACTTGACCAAGCCTGCACATGATGTTGTACATGACAAGAATACTGATAATCAAATAGATACAAATAAGGATGTTATTTCTTCTGATAAGATTGGACAAGTCTTGGACAAGCTTGAACAAGCTATGAACAAGCTTGAACAGGATGGCTTAAAATCGGCCTTGGCTTCACCACAGTATAAGCCAAATCTCTTAAGTATCATTAAGTTATATGCAGCCGACAACAGTATTTCAGTTGCAATAGCAACGCTTTTAGAGAAAGTCTCGGCAATGTCAAGACTTAGTTTCCGAAGGAACTACTTGAATCCTCTTATTGAAATTGGATTCATGGAAAGGACCATTCCAAACAAGCCAAGTTCTCCTAATCAGAGGTATCGCTTAACAGATAGAGGTAGACAACTATTAGGCGAAAGTGTCCAAGATGTGTCCAAATAATGTTCAAGAATTGTCTAAGATATTAGCAATATGGCAACAATAGATCTCATATCCGGCTTCGAGGCTATCATGCCTATTCTCCGGGCAATTGCTGACAGCCAGCAGTTGTCCTTCGACGAGGCATGGCGGTTGGTGACATTCTACAAGCGATACAAGAACACTGATGCCTTTATTGATTATGTGGAAGAGGTGCCGGTGGAAGATTATCCGGAGCTATTGTCAGATGCCATTTCTCTGGAAAAGGAGACCGCTGAGATCCTACATATATATAATATGTCAAAGGAACCGTTCGCTTCCTTTGATCCAAAGATTATCTATAAGGAGCATCTTGAACCGATGAAGTCTGAATATCAGTCGGCTCAGGAGAAGTCAGCTGCAGCTTACAAGGAGTACAAGAGCCTCGACAACAGTCTGGATATGGCAGAGTTGCATTACAGCAAGGAGGAGTTGCCCCGCATGTGGAAATTGCATGCCGAGAAGAAGGCTGCCTATGATGAATGCAGTAAGCGTACCAAGGAGTTGTTTGCTGTGTATGACCGCGAGCGCAGACGTACGGCCGGGCTGTTCAACTTTAATCTTAGCGGACTTGTCATGATGGCTTATACACTTGATAACTTGACAAAGGCCTTGATTGATGACCTCCAGCGTCTAAAGGGAAAGGAGGACGGGCAATGAGCTTCTTACTCACCAAATTCAACAAGGCAAAGGAGCAGTACCGCTGGCTGAACTATGAGATATGCTCAGACATAGAGGTGCTGTGCAACGGCAAGATCATAGAGCCTGTCGACTGGATCGACTTTCTCAACTGGTTCAACCTCCGTAATACCGAAGAAGAGATAAAGCCAAGGCACATGTGTACACGTAAGGTACAGGGGTTAATCCATATCCTTGCTGATTATATTCACGCCGACAAGAATGTCGCCCAGTACGTGGACCGGACTATCTACCCCAAGTGGTCGAAACTTGATGAGGAGACCTTGCTGCTGAAACTGCTGTCGCTAAGTTCTGAGAAGAAAATCAACGCTGTCAGGGAGACATGGGAGAAGCATGTCGTAGAGAAAGCAAGTATTCCTTACGATATGCACAAGAAGCATCGTGATGCTGCGATGCAGACCTCTTTCATTGATGGTTATCGGAAACAAAGCAAGAAAGACTCTGCTTTTATGGAGGAAATAAGCAGAATTTTGCAGAAATATCCCAAGTTCGAGCCACCAGAAGAGTAGTTTTACCCACAAATCGACAGCGTCTTACCTTTTCTCCCCGCATTTTAAAGAGTTTAACTTTATGGGCCAGTTACATTGCTGATTATCAGTAGTGTAACTGGCTTTCTTTTTCTGTTCTACCCCTCAACTTTACTTTTTGCCCCTCAAGCATATGGCGAAATTTGCGACTGTATCATATTTTTATTGAATCATTATGAAAATAGCAGAACTCGCAAGTAATCCCAATGTCCAGATCGTTGTGACACTGGCTGATTTAAGAGAGCTCTTCCTTGAGTGGCAAGAGCAGTATCAGAACACCTCCTTCAAGGATGACAAGGCGGAGGAGACGTTTCTAACCCCTGACGAGGTGCAGGCTAAGTACCGCGTCTCAAAAGTAACGTTGTGGCGCAATGCCAAGAATGGACTTTGGCCTAAGCCTGTCAAGGTAGGCCGCAAGAGTCTCTATCGCCAGTCGGAGATAGAGGCGGTGTTGAATCCAAGTAAAGTAAAGGAGGTGTAGGCTATGGCGCAATTATTCATTTTATTCACTTTATTCAGTTATGCATAAGTGAATAATTTGAATAAAATGAATAACCTGAATAATGAATCAACACATCGACATGAACTGTGACTACTATGATGACCGTTTTGGCAAGTTCATCAAGGTTGACAAAAGTTTCGTGGATAAGGATATCAATGCCTATCTTTCCGGTCAGATCAGCAAACGCTTTACAGGAAAATGAAACTTAATCACTTTGTTGATTTATCACTTGAATAGTCAGTGGGGCAAGTTATGCCTTTTGTCATGACAACGGCAACTTGCCCACCCTTCAGGGCTGGGAATCAGTTTGCTCGAAACTCGCTCACTTTATCACTTGATATACTAATAACCTACTTAATCATGAGTAAAAACATTACACAGAACAAGACTGAGTTCATCCAGTTCCGACTGGACAGAGACTCGAAGATTACAGCCAAGGCGCTTGCCGACAAATACTTCGACGGGAAGATGAGCGCCATGTTCCGCTACATGCTGAACAATACTGATCTTACGAAAATGTATAATACGACAGAAGCTAACAGCTATGACCTTAGTTGTAATGCACCCTTCGCGGGAGGATCTTCAACCCAAGAGGTCGTAGACTGGCTCCGGTCTGTCTATGACGAATACAAGGTAGAGAACAGGGAACTGTCCGCCATCGGGAACAATATCAATCAGATTGCCCATCATGTCAATGCCAACGCTATGACTTACCCGAACCCGATGACCCGTCAGGTGGCGGATGATTTAGGACGGGCAACCAGCGACCTCAGCTCTCTTCGCAGCCAGTCGGCAGACCGGTGGAAGAAGGTTAAGACAGCTATTAATCACCAAACCGATTAATCGATTAATCACTTAATCTCTTAATCAACAACCCTATTGTTAACCAATATCATTCATCATGATTATCAAGAAACTAAAACAGGTATCGGGAGGCGTGTTCCCCGGTGCCGCCTACAATGAGACGAAGGTTGAGCAGGGCGTGGCCGACTTTGCCGGAGCCGCCAATGTTGATGGTAACTTCCTCCTTGTGCTCGACATGCTCCATGATGCTGGAGTCAACTGCGCCCATGAGGTGGAACAGTACTTGCAGGACCACTCCAACACCTTCGGCAATAGCAAGTCGACACGCTTACAGTTTCACTACGCCCTATCCGTCAAGGGACGGGAGAAAAGCAAGGAGCAGCTTGTAGACATTGCCCATCAGCTCATGAAGGAATTCGGTGCCGAACACAATCCCTATTTCATCTACTTCCACCGTGACACGGATAATAACCACGTGCATATCCTCGGCACGAGGGTCAAGCCCAACGGCACGCTGCTCTCTGACCATCAGGACTTCCGGCGACTGAACGAGTGCCTCAATAGGATCGTGCAGAAAGATCAGTTCCAGGACATGAACGAACTGCTGTCGTACAGCTTCCAGAACGAGGGCCAGCTCATGAACATCATCCGTGAGTTCGGTTATACGACCGGTGAGAATAAGGAAGAGCCCGACAAAGTAATATTCTATCATGGCGGCGCAAAAGCCTTCAAGGCTAACCTTGCCGACCTGACAGCACGTAATGCCGTCAACAAGGGTGACCGGAAGAAGATGAAGAGCCGAGAAGATGCAGCCCGGCAGTTGAAAGCCATCTTCTTCAAGTACCGTGAGCAAAGCCTGAAGCTATCCGGGACAAAGGACGAGGCCCAGAAGAAATCAGAACGTGCCAAGAAC
The DNA here is from genome assembly GCA_963656095.1 of Paratractidigestivibacter sp. GTDB lineage: Bacteria > Bacteroidota > Bacteroidia > Bacteroidales > Bacteroidaceae > Prevotella. The sequence goes on along the minus strand of CAVKHS010000039.1, from coordinate 11,965 downwards.
AGAAAGGACCTGATGAAGCCGGATCGCCAACTGAAGAGTGACATAGCCCGGCTGATGGACGCTTCAGGCAAGCGTCTCGGAAAGAAGGAACAGCAACAGCTACTGTGGTTTCTGCAGCAGTTGCGGAGCAAGTTCGGTGTCAGCATCATCTTTCAGAAAGACCGCAACGGTGTCGTCCGTGGTTACGGCATCGTCGACCATACCCGAAAGATGGCACTCAACGGCAGTGAGGTGATGAAGCTTGCAGACATAGTCGACTTCAAGGAACAGAGGCAGCCACAAGCACAGGCACAGTCGCAAGCACGGGTACAACCACAGTCACAGGCACGGCCGCAAGTACAAGTTCATACCGATCCGATAAAGCCAAAGGAAAAGCAGCCTTGTCAGCCGAAGGAGGAACATCATTATCAGCGGATGACCATACTTGACGTCTACCACGACTTGTTCACCGTACAGGTGGGGACTATCAACGGAAGAAACACTGTAAGAATGACTATGGACGGCAGAACCTATGATCATGAGATCTCAGACAAGCAGGTAGCATGGTACCGCAGCGCTAAAAATGATGAGTATCGTGAAGATATCGCCATTCATCTTGCAGCGTTCTACTTCCATAAGGAGATTTATGAGGCATACCGGAAACGACTGATAGAGGAACGCATAAAGAATGGTGAGCCAGCTTGGCAGATACCCTACGACAAGGTAAGACTCTACAAGTTGATGAACGGCCGGTGGCAGTTGGCTATTGACGTTGGGCATATGCCCGTCAAGTTCACACTTACGGAGGAAGAAGGCAGAATGTGCAACCGTGCCGACGATGTCCCGAAGGAGCGCGAAGCCCTGAAGTATCGTCTTGTCAAGGAGTATGTCTTGCGTGAGGAAACCGAGGCCATAGCCGATCACTACCAATATAATAAGGTGGGCATCCGTCCTGAGCAGGGCAAGGACGGCTTTGTTGGAACGATGAATTTCGTGCAGCAGCACAGCGCCCTTATGCATCGACTGCAGTCAGTGCTTTCCGTCAACGCTACCTCTATGGGTCATAACCGTGAGTATGAGGTCGGTGGACGTTCCCGCTGGGAGGAGATCGATGATGAGCGCAGCCTCAAAAGATAAGATCACATTGTATAACATCTAACACATATTCATTATGAAAAAAGACAAGCCAACAACTTACGGAGATATCCGTGGTTACGTCAAGAGAGTCAACGGAGAGCCTGAAGACCTGGATTTTAAGTCCTTCTTCGAGCAGAGCCGTGCACTGATGGCTCAAAAGAACGAGACACTGGCCTCAGAGGGCCCAACTTCTGACACAACACCAAAGAAACCGAAACGTGCAGGGAAGCGAGCTACTCCGAAGGCTGCAGCACCCAAGTCTGTATCAACAAAGCCAGAGGTAGCCAAGCCTGCAGTTTCCAAGCTTGCTGAACAGTCAGAGCCGAAGGAAAATGTTCCGTTCTTTCTGGTCAACGAGACGGAGAAGTGTTCTGCTCCGAAGTCTTCCATAACTAAGGGGACTTCGTCTTCCTCATACCATCACCAGTCACCCTCCACGACTTTGGATGATTTGTGGCAAGCTGCAGCCATCTCTAAGGCGAAAAAGCCGAAGGAGAAGCAGGTATGGATTGATGCTGACCTGTGTCATCAGCTTGAGCTGCTCAACCTCAAGCATGGCAAGCCTTCGAGCCTCAAGCACATCATCAACGGCATCGTGAAGATGTATGTTGATGAACATAAAAACGATTTATGAGGGTCCATAAATTGCAAAGCCTAAATCAAGTCCAATCAGCCATTATTCGTTCATAAATAATAGAGTTGATTGTACTTGCCATGTAAGTTTTAGACCGTAATTCTGCTAATTAGATTTTGTATCTTGATTAATGGAGACTCTGCCAATCGATACCATGAAATGATTGATGGAAAGAATATATACAGGCGGTACCAAGAAAGTGATATGAAATAATTAACCGTGTAAACTAACGGTACCACGACAGCGATATGGGCGGTACCCGATGAGCGATATTACCAATCTTGATCTATATCAAAAAAAAAAAAATCAACAACAAAAAAACAGGGGAGAAAAAAATACTTTTTCTGCAAAATTAAATAACTTTGCATTACTAATTTAAAAATTTATTACTTCAGGACATATATGATTCATCTAAAGCTCACTGGAGAATTTCCTTTTATTCTCATGCGAGGTAAAGTGGAAATATTAATTTCCTTATGTGTAACTGTATTACTTTTACTATTACAACCCTTCTCTATAGCAAGTGCAGAGATCGGTATAGTAGCCTCCTCTCTCTCTTATGGTTTGATAACTTTAATAAGCATATTCTTTTTCAACAATGTGCTCAAAAAGATTATTTACCAACAAACGAAAAAATGGACCATTTTTAACGAAATCTTGTTTATCTTAGGTCTGCTACTATTTATTACCACACTAAACTATATCTATACGATAGCCATTAACCTATCCAGATGGGATTTCTATGATTATTTGTATTGGATAAAGATCACGATCAGTGTAGGTGTCTTTCCTACAGTACTCTCTGTATTGTATATCTCATATCACTCAACAGTAGAGAAAATAAAACAGCAATTTTCTTACGAGCAGACAGCAGAGTCCAATGACACTATCACGTTCATGGACAGCTTAGGCAACAATAGTCTGACCATTTGTGCCAAAGACTTTGTATATGCTGAGATAAAGAGTTGTACGCTTTACATTAACTTTATGCATAACGGCGTGATGAAGAGTCATCAGATGCGTTCAACCATCTGCAACATAGAGAAAGCCATCTGCTCTGGAGACATAGTCCGCTGCCACCGTTCTTTTATCGTCAACATCAGATATGTCGATTCTGCAGAAGGAAACTCCAATGGCTACAGGTTGTATCTCAAAAATTGCAGTGATGTCATTCCAGTCTCACGCCGTTACACCCTGCTCATTAAAGAGCTACTCGACAAGTATTTCATCTCGGCATAGTATCTCACACTCTTTTTCTGTCAGGTCAGAGAGCCGCCGCTCGCTGATAATCTTTATGATACGGTCATCTATCTCTATGAGCTTCCCCGACTTGCGATTCATGATAAAGCTCTCGTTACCTATCTTAAACATTGAAGAGGTCTTACTGATATGTAGATCCTTGAATGACACAGCAGGACTGACAGGCTTAGTGTTGACAGGAGCACTCTCGCCGGTGGTAAACCTATGTATATTGAACCATCCTTCCCAGTCTTGGTAATGGCTGCGAACATTGTTTTCCAATTGTCCGTATAACTCCTGTGGTACGTATTTGATGTATTCTTCTTGTGTCATGCTCTGCGGCTTGATGATGTCACCAAGCCTGCACTCCGACTGCATGTCCTTGCTGTAAAACGCAAACCATGGTACGATAGGGCGCTTTGTAACATAAGAGAACACTGCCATGCCTTTAGGTACTAAGATTTGGTGGTTAAGGAAAGAGACAGGTACACATTCCTCAGGATTAACATACTTGTCAGCCCAGTCCTGAAACCACATGATAGAACATCCTTCCTTGATCTTCCTCAGTAAGTCGATAAACAGACTCTTGCTCTTGTAAGAGATCAGTTCAACCTTGGTGGTGCTCCCAGGAAAAAACTTCTTCGTGAACTCTATCTCCCCAGTCACCTCCTCGAGTTTTTTCTGAAGGACTTCGCCTTCATATCCTGTGATGATGGCAAAGTTTATGTTCTCACGTATCAGAGGCATAAAATATCCTGTACGATCACAGAAGTGGAAACATGCGATGATGCATGGTAGATAAGGCCTGAGCGTCTCCTTTGTCACATTCCGCAGGATATGCTCATAGTCAAAAGTATGAAAATAATCGGTATTGGCAGAGAGTGCCTTGCACGCTAAGATATTCTTGTAGATATCCCAATGCTCGTCACCTGACACTGACGGCAAGAACTGATAAAGGTTATGCGACAAGGTACAATAGCTGTAGAGGTTATACTCTGCCTTCCGCTTTTCAAGACCTTTACCAACCTGGTCCTTTACATATTCTACTATCTGCCTTCTTATTTCTTCTCTGTTCATTTCTTTCTTTGTCTTATTGTCTTAATAAAAAGATTAAGGTATCTTACCACTATCAGTATTGATATCAGGAAGATCAACATATCAGGTAAGAAATTCAACAATGCCTCTTTGTCCATCTGTACATACTGCATATTAGTTATCAAGAAATAGCCATGCGCCGACACATAGACAAGGAACGCCATAAACCAAAGGGCAAACAGGACCAGGAATAACGGTTTCAACAAGCTATAGCCGATGAACACCATTCTGCGCAATCCTTTTGTCTCTATTGTCCTGGTAGCAAAGGGGCTCGGCTTGACCACCAGCGACCTCAGCCATCTGTTCGATTCTGCAGTCAGATTGGGTATGTTCAGCATGTCCGACAATATCCAATAACCATCAAGCTTAAGGAAAGGGATGAGGTTGAACAACAACGTAGCTGTGTTCATCCAGAAGACTGTATAACATACCATCAGTGTCAAGCTCTGCGAAGGTGACAAATAAACCATCAAGAATATTGGGATGTTTGCCAGCAGCTCTATAAAGATGCCGGCCAGGTTAATCTTCGTTCTCCATTCTTTACTGAGTGTCCATGTGTCATCAAGTCTGACATATAAGATCGGCAGCACATAATACATGCCAAAGTTCACGCAGCGGCTATTGAGCCCTGCCTTGAGTGTGGCGGCTATATGACCAAACTCATGTAAGAACAAGATAACAATATATAGGGAGTAGGTTATCAATACATCAAGCGTGACATCAACAACACCATTGGTAAATTCTACTTTAGGGAGTATGGCAAAGAAGGCAACATTCAGTAACACTGCTATGACTAACAATGGCCAGAAGACCTTGCCAAACAACGGCCTCATCATGTCAACGGCAGGCTTGACCTTGCCTGACGACATGAGCTTCGTCTGACACCAATACTTCTTCTCTGTCTGCTCTTGCTGAGAGGTCTTGCCTGACTTGCGGAAGATAGGAAGTATGGTGTGTTCTATAATATTGTTCAACTTGTTCAACGTCAGATCGTCGCGTTCTATCTTTGACATGATCTCTTCCAAAGACGACGACGACTTCCCGTAAAACAAGATCTGATAGATGAGTGCTCCTACCTCGAAATATTGTTTGCGATATTGCAGGATATATTCACCATCATTACGCTTTATGATTTTATAATCAAAGCGATTTAAAGAATTATTCATAATAAATTTATAGAATAGCCAAAAGAATATTGATTGGAATATTCTTTTGGCTTAAGAACTTTGATATTGTTACAATATTTATAATTAGCAGTTAATATTAATAGTCATGTGCTCTAGAGCAGGCTCCATACGCTCCTCAAGTGACTTGATCTCAATTTCTTTCATATTGAATCATTTTAAAATTATACATGTGAATAGACAATATCTCATATCGCCTCAGAATAAAATATCCTGAGCCTGTCTTTAGCAGAGGTGGTCGAATGAGATGCTATCAGCAACCTTTGTCATAGCGGCTGGCTCGATACGCTCCTCTAAGCTCTAAACATCCGTCTCTTTCATAACATAACAGCATTTAAATTAAACATGTGAATTAATCTCTATGCGTAACGATATTACGCTTATCAAAGTTCTTGTTTTTCTTCGTTATTCAATCCCTCCTCAATGGTATCCACCAAAGAAGAGACGTCTTTGAAGGACTCTTTCTTGAAGATCGAAGGGTCGACCTCAAACTCTGTTACCAGACTTGATGTAACCTCCAGAACACAAAGAGAGTTGTCGAACAGTCCTTTAGTGTTCTCGTCTCCAAGGAGGGGTGTGTCGTCATGAAGCTCATCGACACCCTTGATATCTTTCAAGCTATTCTTGATACACTCCTTCACTTTCTCTGTCAATTCGTTTCTGTCCATTTGATTCATTGTTATAGTTATTGTTAAACTTTTGCTAAGACGATGCTTGCCATGTTTCCGGCAAAGGCAAATGAGTTGGATAAGCAGACCTTGATATCTGCGTCTGTCACCTGGTCTCTCGTATATTTTACTTTGGGAGACGACAGCACATCATAATCACGACCATCTCCGTAGATCATGTTGTTCTTCATGCTTAGGATACAGATCAACGCTTCAATGCTTCCCGCAGCTGCTAAAGTGTGGCCTGTGAGACCTTTTGTGGAGTTGAAATAGACATGCTTGTCGGTGTCGGTCAGGAGATTTTCCACAGCCTTATACTCCGAAGAGTCATTTACTTTTGTTCCCGTGCCATGGGCATTGATATAATCGACATCATCTATTGACAGATGACTCTTACGCAGTGCTTCTGCCATACATTTAAGTGCGTAGATGCCTTCCGGATGGGGCGATGTCGGGTGATAGGCCTCATTAAGTATATGGTAGCCTTTTATCTCCGCCAGGATGTTGGACTTTCTCCTCTGTGCCGACTCCATCGATTCTACCACGAACATGGCGCAGCCGTCACCCAACGACATACCATCGCGCTTTACGCCAAAAGGCATACACCGTCCTCGTGACAATGCCAGGAGTGAGTTGAAGCCATTAAACGCCAGTTCACTGACCACATCGATACCACCGCATATCACATAGTCGGCCCGACCGGTCTGGATGAGATCGAAGGCTCTGCCCAGGGAGTTCGTGCCTGAGGCACAGGCCGTGGAGATGACTGACACCGTGCCGTTCACACCATAGTCTGCTGCCAGACGAGTAGCAAGCACCGGGTTGGTATAACCGATCTCGTCCCATGCCTCCTGATGATTGATGTATCTCTCACTGATGACCTTCTCACGAACGAAAGTAGTGCACACCGACATGCCTACGCAAAAAGATGTCCTGGCTTTCTCCAGATCCATGCGTGTCAACCGTGCTTCGTCAACGGCCTGCTGGATAGCATCTCTTCCCATGGGATATATCACAGACAGGTCTTCTTTCTTATATCTCAGGAAGGTCTCCTCCGGTATCTGAAAACACTTCTTTATGCGAAGTATCGGATTCTCAGTCTTAAACCTCGATCCCGGTATGTCCTTGAAGTTCACCCGACTAAGGCGAAGGCTCTCCTCTGTTTCCCCGACGCCATGTCCGAGTGACGAGCATGTACCCATGCCTGTGATCACAACTCTCTTTTGGTCGGAATTATTAGAATCCTTCATCATGCTTTGTTTTATAGTCTGCGTCCTATAGTCCGCCTGATATTGTGATATTCTGATTGACAAGGTAATCAGGTGCCTCAACAGCCAGATAAACGATGATGTTTGCCACCTCGTCGGCCCTGCCCAGTCTTTTGGCCATCGAGTATTTGATGATACCCTCACGATAGGTCTTCGACGCCTCATCAGCCATCTTGGTGTCTATCAGTCCAGGTGACACGCAGTTCACTGTTATGCCAAAGCTGCAGAGCTCTTTGTTGAGTGTCTTTGACAGATTGATGATGGCGGCTTTCGAGGCTGCATAAGCTGATTGTCCCGGGTCGCCACTGATACCTGACAGCGAGGTGACGTTGACTATTGTGCCTTTCTTCCTTCGTATCATGAACGGGACAATAGCTCTGGTGACATTCACAACGCAACCAATATTATTATGGAAGATTGTCCACCATAGGTTCATATCAGCCATGATGAGAAACTGAGGGGCTGGTGATATGCGCCCCGCATTGTTTATCAATACATCTATGGTACTGAAGAGTTTTTTGTTCTCATTGATCATCTTCCTTACATGCTGTTCATCTGATAGGTCACATTGAAAGGCATAGATCCACTGATTATCTTGTGCCTTCTGCTTCAGCTCCTCATACAGTCTGTCGGTTTCCTCTTTTCCTTTGTAATAAGTGAAGATGACATTATGCCCACGAGAGAAGATCTCTCTTACTACCTCACTACCGATGCCGCCTGATCCTCCTGAAACAAAAACATTCTTCTTAGCTTCCATCTAAATGGTCTTTTTTATTATGAACTTTGTATTCATGCTCCCATCTCTCAGCGAGTTGATCATCATCGACCGACTGTCGGTCGCTCTGCCCGCCTTCCCTGTCTCATAGATCTCTCCATTGTAGAGAGCCATGCTGTTAGCAGCAAGTCCGAACAGGGTACTTGCATAGAACATATCTCCCGTAAAGCTCTTAAGGCAGTTTACTCTGAGCGTGTCTTCCTCAACAGGGATGTTCGGAGAGAAGCTTGTAGGGTGTTCAATGCAATCAGCCAGCTGTGCATACTTTCTGACATTTCTCTTCTTCACGCTCTCCCCTGACTCAAGCACAACAGCACAACAGCCTGAGCTCCAGGCGCCATAGCTGTCGGTCAGGTCACTGGCTCTCTTCTGAATGTCTTGCTCTGACGTATAGAGTTCTCCCCGATGGCGCTTGTAACGTATCACCTCATCAGTGAGCATGTCAATAGCGCAACACATGACAATGTCGGCATCTCCTTGTCTTATCAGGTCATATGAATAACTGACTGAGCTCTCTGTCAGGAGGATACTGCTCGGACCCTTTAGTTGGAAATATCTCGACGCATCACCTAAAGCGGTGTTAGACACTGTGTATGTGAACTTCATCGGACTGATGATACCTCTTTTCATTGTGAGCAAGAGTCTCAGATAGTCATCAACACTCTCCGACGGTCCAAGCTCTGTCTCCATGATACATCCGGCATCCACAATGTCGTCAGGCTGCAAACCGGCATCGTCGATGGCACCAAGACAGCCAAGTATGAACTTCTGACTGTAGGGTGTGGGCTTGAAAGGCTCCTTCCAATGGATAAACTGGTCGAACTCTACCTCTGGCAGCTGGCCCACCAGACAGGGCTCCTGATCGTCATTGAGCTTCTGTACTCGTAAGCCACTCTCTCCTTTGCGGAGCATGTACAGCGTCTGCTCTTTTCCATACCCAAGAGGGGTAAGGAAGCTGACACCGGTTATGTAAACGTCTCTTGTCTTCATGATGCCAAAACAAACTTAGCAGTAGCGACTTTCTCATCATCTATTGTTGCCGTCACGCTGAAGACGGAGAAATTCATGAGTATAGCCTCCATATGACAGTTGAACCTGATGGTGCTCTGAGGAAGCACTTCTTTGATGAATGTAGCTGAGAGGATCTTTGCCACGTGTCCTATACCGGGGGTGACATCGCTGCCAACTGCTTTCTTGTAGATCAATGTCAGCAACACACCACATGACTGGAGCATCATCTCTATCATGCAAGTGCCTGGGACGACAGGATGGCTCGGGAAATGGCCCTTGAAAAAGATGTCATCTATGTCCACAGTCTTTTCTGTGATAATATTAGCCTTGACATCCGATGCTATGACCTTGTCAATGAGCATCATCGGCTTGGCTTGTGGTAGATATTTGTCGGCATCCTCATTAATATTTATCATTTTCATATCTCAACAAAAAATGTTTCCTGATCCATTATATTATCACTGTCTGAAGCAATAGCTATCATATTGTTCTGAAACGAGCTGTAAATAGTCTGCAGTTCTTTGTTTTTATGCAGTCGTCCTTCAATGACGTCAAACAAGCCTCTGTCACCATAGTATTTCACCTCTGCTTCCATAGCAGTCCATGCCCGATAGAAATCCATATCGTTGTTGATGGGCGTAGAGAGCCATCTGGAGAGTGTGATGCGACAAGCCTTGGGTTGATGTTTGATGGTCTCCGCATCGATGCCAAAGCGTTGCTTGCTTAAGAAGACAAAAGCATAATGGTCGGCATAAGTGATGTTCACAGAAATGTCTCCTATCTTAATCTTCCCCATTCCTTCCTTGACTATATTGAATACAGAAGAGTCCATCCCTTGGCACAAGCCTATTGTAGGCAAAGCCTTTCTAAGCACTCCGTGCTTGTCTGGTGAATGAGGTATCTTGACGACGTAGATGGTAAGCATCTTATCCTTATCTGATGTTGTACAACATGTATTCTGCCAATGTGCGATAGCCTTCCTCAACCTCACCCGGATAATTCCGAAGAAACGCGGCGTCTTCTTGAATATGGCTGGTGAACGTAGCATCATGCATATTAGTTTCTACCATGATTCTAATGAGTCGGCAAACGAATGAGTCGGCATTCAGGTCAAACGCGTCATTCAGATATTCACAGCACTCATTTATATACTGCTTGATCTGAATGATGTTTTTTGTAATATCGGCCAGAAGGGCACAGCAGAAAGCCTGCATTGACAGCTTTTCACATTGGTCCAGCTCGTCGGCCTCAGGAGAAAGCAGTCTGTTGATCAGCGTCTCTACTTTCTCTTCCTTATTCGCTACCTTTAATAAAGTATCCGAAAACTTTTCTTTATTCATTTTCTATCCTTTTATTTTTTCTGCTGCAAATTTAGGAAGCTTTTCTGTACAAAACAAGAGGTTTTCTATTTGACTACCCTGTTTGAAGAATATGACTATTTTTGTACGTAAACGCCATCTGCATAATATTACAAACATATTTTATTACTTCTTGATATTCAGCTTTGTCATTCGTCACCTTTTTTAGTCATTCGCAACAGAGATTAGTTATCTGTACATATTTTTAGCTCTATAAGTCAGATATTAGGTAAAAAAGTATTTTTGCCTTAAATTTGCAAGCGAAAATTCAACAGTATGATGAACAGAATTATCAGATTTCTCAGCTTCATGATCATGATATTTGTCAGTATCGACATCAGTGGTCAGGAGAAGAACATCGTTTCCGGAGAGGTATGCAACAAGCATGGTGAGCCATTAACAGGTGCCAATGTATATATATATGCTACTATCGATGGGGATCTGTCTGACTCTATTGGTCATTTCTCCTTCACGACATCTGCTAATGGAGAGATAACCCTCAAATGCACCTATCTCGGTTATGCTGCTTATGAGCGAAAGGTCACATTACCTTATCGCAAGAATCTAAAGATAAGGATGAAGCCGGAGTCTGTCAGCCTTAACGACGTAGAGATAGTGGTAAGTAGCTTCAACTTCGGACAGACCGACAGAATGAAGTCGATGAAGCCTCTTGACGTGGTGATGTCCGGTAACTCCTGTGGAGACATTGTCGCCTCTCTGCACTCTCTCCCCGGTGTACAGACGGTGGGAGAAAACGGACGGCTCTATGTCAGAGGTGGTGACAACACCGAGACACAGTTCTTCATTAATGGCATGCATGTGCTTCAGCCCTACGACACTGAGCCTAACAACACTGTCACGAGGAGCCGCTTCTCTCCTTTCCTCTTCAAAGGTATAAACTTCTCTCTGGGCGGATATGACAGCGAGTACGGTCAGGCTCTGTCGTCGGTGCTGCCCATGGAGACGAAAGACGTGGAGCTTCATGATAAGTTCGGACTGAACTTCTCACCTCTCAGCATGGCCGCCGGTGGCAACAAGAGCTTCAGCAACAGCGCACTGTCGTTTAACACTGAGTATCAGGACTTAAGATGGTACAACAAAATCTTCCCAGACGAGTATGACTGGAACGAGCCATTCAGGAAGTTCTCTCACCAGATGCAGTATAAGATAGAGCCTTCTGGCTCAACAGTGATAAAGAACTATGCTGGTTATGACCACACGTCGCTCAACTACCACATCGATGATATCAACGACAACCAGCGTGACATGGATATGAGTGAGGACAATATCTATCTGAATAGTGTCCTCAAGACAAACTTCAATCATGGCTGGAGCTGGTTCACGGGAGCAGCATGGTCGTGGGTCCGCAGCGCTGTCAAGGGTGCCATGGTGCCAAATGACAAGTATATAGACCAGAAAAGTGAGATTCATCTTAAGACACGCCTGACAAAGAGCGTCAGCAACAGTTATAAATTCTCGGTCGGTATGGAAGACTATATCCGTCACTTCCATAAAGGCTTCGCTTTAGCCAACACCCAACAGAGTGCAAAGATGAGATATAACGTAACCATCCATTTTAGGCCGCCTTTTCTATAAGCTGTAAATTTTCGACCTTTG
>CAVKHS010000038.1:0-63450 GCA_963656095.1 Paratractidigestivibacter sp. | reverse complement strand
CAGCATATAGGATTCCGTGAGATACGCTGGGACGAGCTGGTCCTTTTCATAGAAGACGTCAGGGCAAGTGACTATCTTCAAATAGATGAGGTGCCGTGGAGGATAGCCGACAGAAAAGAAAAGTGCAGGCATGGCTATGCATGGCAATTTAGAGATGCCCGTCCAGATTCCCACGGTCTTTATTTCTATTACTTGAAAGGCTCTCGTGGAGGAGAGATACCTAGGGCACAACTTAAGAATTACCATGGAGCCATACAAACAGATGGCTATAAAGTCTATGATTATTTTGAGAGACAGGAGAATGTAACCCTGTTGGGTTGCATGGCTCACATCCGTCGCAAGTTCGCAGAGGCCGAACGGGCGTGTCCCGGCGTGTCTTCAAAAGCCCTGGAATACTTTGGTCTGCTCTATACACAGGAGGAAAACCTGCGCCAGCGGAAGGCCTCATATGAAGAAGTGGCAAAGGAGCGAAAGGAGAAGGGACTGCCTATCATGGATACCATGGAGGCATGGATGAAGGTGGCCAGTAAGACCACCACACCGTCAGACTTATTGGGGAAGGCCCTGGACTACGCTTACAAACTTTGGCCCAGGATGAGAAACTATGCCCTTGACGGAAGGTATCACCTGGATAACAATGATGTGGAACGCGGACAACGGCCCTCTGGCATGGGCAGGAAGAACTATCTATTCAGCCATGATGACAAAGGGGCTGAGGACAATGCTATATTTACTCGCTGCTTGAATCCTGCGATGTCATGCAGTTGAACCCTCTTGGCTGGCTCACCGATGTCCTTGGCAGGCTAAGAGGACAATATGGATGAAGATGAGATCATACAACTTCTGCCATACCAATACAAGAAATCCTGGGAATAACCTCGGGATTTTTTTTATCAATTACAGGACGGCCTAAATTGAATGGTTACTCATGTTTAAGTACATAACCCAAATTGCTATTTCCCGTTACTGTAAATGGACTAAAACCTGCACTAACTTCATATGATTGGCCGTCATGCATGGATTGTGAAGGTTGGAAATTCGCCAGGGACCAAACGGACTCGTATTGAAGTATGGTGCATGGATAATAATTGTCCTCCCGGCTTTGTTCAACGCCAATAAGGTCATCCTTACCGTTGCCGTCTACATCCATGCTTACAAAGATGGGGGCTTTACCCGCGGATCTTGGGGTCATGCTGAAGGCGGGACGGAGAACTCCCCCCTCTCCTGCAACGACATTGCGTTACGGTTGCGCAGAATCGCTCTCTTCCGCTTTCACAACGGCGAACCCGTTCTTGAACGTACGGATTCTGATCCCGTCTGTCAGTAGAACTTCCCCTTCCATTCGGTCGTTCTCTTCGTCGGTTATCCATCCAGAGATCTTGATATCCTCGTCCTCCACACTCTCCCTTGATGGCTTCTTCTCGATGATTTGGAGGGAAATCTCTTTGCCATTGTTTCTGTCAAATATGGCTGCGAATGGCTTCCCGTATCGGGTCTGACATCCTTTCTGGAACGCGACGCCGTAGTTTTTCATCATCAGACTGTCACCCTGCAGGCGGATCTCTGAGTTGCTCCCCATCCTTTCGGGCAGGGCTGTGGCCCAAATGGTGCGCAGTTCGTAGTCCATGCAGTAGATGCTGTCGGCATCGGCCACGTAGAACCGGTCTTTCCTGCGGATGAAGTTGCTGTGGGTAGCGGTCAGGATGGCCGATTTGATAAACGGTTCTTCGGAGAGCGCCACGTCGTTCCGGTTTTTCAGGGTTAGGGCGGTCGTGGTTCGCCAGACGAACTTAAAGCGTGACTTCATCGGTTCCTTCACGCCTCCGGCGAAAGGTCTGCCGATCGTCTGTCCGGTAGTTACGTTCAACTTGATCAGACTGTCTCCGATGAGCAATAGGTATTGGCGTGACTGGTCTGCCATGGCATGTGCAAACGGATAGTGCAGATTGTGTGAAATGAACGTACGCCACTACTCGCCGCCATCGCTGGCCCGGAGGGCAATAAACTCGTCGCTGTGGCGGTTCAGGCTTTTCTGGAAGATACATAGCTTTCCGTCCGGTGTCGTCCCTACAAGTTGCAGGTTCTTGCGCCAGCGTTTCTTGCCGTTGAGATCGTGCATGGTGGTACCGATGATAGCACCACCCTCTGTCATATAGCCGTCATCGGTGATGGCTTTTATCGTGCCGGATGGCTGCGCGGCAAGCTGCATGTCGCTACGCCGGTAGATGAAATTATGGGTGAAGCCATCCTTGTCTTTGGCGACAACGAGTAGATTGGATGGGCTTGCACTATAGTGGACGGGCGTCATGTTCAGGCTGACATAATCGCCTTTCATGGGATTCCCGTTTCGGTCTGTGCCCACATTGATCTTCTGGATTTCCTGTGCATGCAGTGTATTGGATAGAAATACGATGACAAGTGCCATCCCTATGCCGGCGCTTTTCATATTGCTTACTCTCATAATCTCATGTTGTCTATTATATTATTGTTAATACTACCAATCTTCCTCTTCTTGTTGTTGCCCTTCTAACTCTGATTGACCAGCACTATAACCATCATCATAGCCCTCCTCATATCCCTTTTGATACTTGGTCTGTTGTGTACTGATTTTGGTTGACAGTTTTGTGTCTTATATTGCGTTGTTATTCCTCTTGGATATCTGAGAACTTACCCCAATTCTTGTCGGCAGTATAAGCGGCCTTGCAGCCCTTGGGGACATAAAGCTTGCCCTTGGCAAGTTGCTTGGTGATCACCACATTAGGCGGTGTTGTCCATTGCACATGCAACTCAAGCACCCGACAGGGTGAGAAGGCAAGTCTGCTCAGGTCTTTCACGGTGGCAGGGATATACAGGTCGTCAAGGACTGAGCCTGTGGAGAAGGCTCCTGACCCTATATATTCTAACTGTGAGCCTTCGATGGGGATACCAATAAATGACATGTTCGTGCAGGAAAAGAAAGCCTGACTGTCAATGCTCTTCACCGTAGAGGGGATCTCGATACCTTGCAGGGAAGAACAATTAGCAAAGGCTTGGATGCCAATCGCCTTGAGATGCTCAGGCAGCGTGATCTTTTCGAGACTCGTACAGTCGCGGAACATATCCTCGCCCACTTCATCATTACGGGTATAATACTGCTCGTTCAACGCCGTCGTGAGATACGCCTTGCCACCACTGACGATACGTGCGCCAAACAAGTCGAGGGCCTTCAGCGTCTTGTATCGGGTCAGTAATGTGCGCAGTGCGTAGATATCGTCACCATTGAGCTCGCCCGACACTTTCAGACTTTTGATGTAGGGCGTGGTCTTGGGATCTGCCGAGAGAAATTCGGCTAAGGCACCTGGTTTTAAGTTGTTGAGCACGGGATTCACATCACCTACGGTTCCAGTTTGCCACACGATGACATTTGCCGTTGGCACGCCATCACCCATTACGTATATGGTGGATGCCTTGCCTAAACCTTCATTCTTCGGCACCTTGCCATTGACCGCGAGCGTCCATGCCTTGCCATCCTCATGGCTGGGCTCCTCATAGTCATAGTAGATATATGACAGTCCTTCTGCTACATCGGCTTTCATACGCACGGGAACGTTCGTCTTCACGGTAAACGTGAAAACCGTATCGTTAGGCGCCAACTTGATGACTTGCGTGCTACTTTTCATCTTCGGAAAGGCGCTCTGACTGAAGGTAATGTCCCTACGTTCTTTTCCCTTCATCAAGCAGAGCTTCGCCGTACGCGTGTCCCAGTCATTGTTGGGCTGAGCTGTCAGGTATAGATCCAGTTCATCGGAATAGCTCCCTATTTTATCTAACATGAGCCAGTCTGGATGTTCTGACTGAATATAGCACGAATCAACGCTCACATTCGTAAACTTGAACTCGGTCATTCCACCTTCCTTGCTGAGGGTATAACTTCCTTTGTCGAGTACCGTTTGGGATACTTCGTCTCCTCCTCTCAGGTCAGAGATTGTTTCTGTTTCATCGCTACACGAGATACATAATAACAAGGCGATCACGGATAGCATTTTCTTAAGGGCAGAATACTTCATATCAAATAAATAGGTTTCACTTTACAAAAATACTAATAATTGATGAAAGTGACAACATATATATGATATTTTTTGTTTGATAAATAAAAAGAAGGGGGGCACAATATATGTAAGTATACAAATATTGCTGATACAATGAATTCCCCATTACAATAAGAGCTTAGCTACTATTATAGTATTACTTGCATCGTGAAGAGAACTGTCTGAACGTTAGGTGAGCTTCTGTTTTCTTCAAAGTCCTATAGCTTTCTTCTGCCAAAGAAGTATTGTCCTTTATGCTTCGTTCTGTTACCAAACTCGATGGCGTGGTGCGGACAATGGTGATAGCAGGCGAAGCAAGTCAGACATTGCCCATTGTGGAGCCAACGGGGCTCTTTGCCGAGTCCGCCGTCGATGTCGTGGACAGGACAGACCGAGGCACAGATACCGCATCTCACACAACGGTCTGAAACGACACGGAAAGGCTTGTCGGTGATCAGCCTGCGGTAGAAGGCGGCACCGAGGACGCGGCTGTTGATGCGCGGCCAACGGCCGATGATCAGACGCTCTACGTGCTTTTGATGTTGTTTGATCAGTTGGGCAAACCCCTTCAGGTCTTCCGCAGCCTTGTCCTGCTTGGCTTTCTCCCGCTCTTGATTGTCCACATCCATGAAGGGCAGGCCGACATACGACTCCGGCATCAGCAACGAGAAGGCGGCATCAAGCGTGATGCCTTTCTCTGACAACTCGTGGCGGAAGATGTCCATAGCTTCGCCTACCGTGTCGCCAGCAGTGCAGAGCGCATAGACATAGTGCCCGGTGGTGTCGATCACAAGTTGCTTGACAAAGTCAACGACGATGCGCGGAGGACGCCAGCCATGGATAGGGAAGCAAAAGCCGATGTCCTCGCCTGGTTCCAGCTGAGCGGTGAAAGGCCCGGCGCTGTTCTTGGCGATGTTGATGAGCCGGTCGCTGGTGTAGAAGCCCAATTGCTTGGCGGCCCAGGCGGTATTACCCGTTGCGGAGAAGAAAAAGATCATGAGCGTTGTAACTTAGTTAACCTTGCATGAGAAAATAGGCTGCCACCACTACTCCAAGGGCGACAGCAGCGATGATGAGTTTGAGGAGACAACTCGCAATCTTGCGTATGATGAAGATGCTGACGACAAAGGCCAGAATCAGAATGACGTAGAAGGTGAAGTGGGTGTCCATGGATTGAGCTGTTGTATGTAAATGTTTCTAATGATGCCTTTACGGATTATTACCGGTTCCGAAGAGCCGGCGGAAGATCACGGGGATAGGCGTGCTGAACTCCATCGGCTTGTGGGTAATCGGGTGATAGAAGCAAAGCACGTAGGCATGGAGACAGAGACGTCCGATCGGATCATCGCCATTGCCGTATTTGATGTCGCCACAGACAGGATGCCCCATGTCGGCGGAGTGCACACGTATCTGGTTTTTGCGCCCTGTCTCCAGTTTGAACTCTACGAGCGAATGGTCTCTGCTGCGGTCGAGCGTATAGAAGTGGGTGATAGCCAACTTGCCGTCACCCTCCCGTTGACTGCTGTAGGTGATATAAGCCCGGTTCTCTTTGAGCCAACTGGTGATGGTGCCCTGGTTTTGCTCCATCACGCCGGAGAGCACTGCCACGTAGCGGCGGTCATAAACCGTGTGGTGCCAGTTCTCTTCCAGTTTCAGTTCTGTTTTCTTATCCTTGGCATAGATCATCAGGCCGCTGGTGTCTCGGTCGAGGCGGTGCACCACGTGGGCGGTGCAATGCTGTCGGGTCTGCTCGAAGTATTCGTCCAGCACCGACTTGACGTTCAGTGTGCTGTGACCAGCGGCCATGGAGAGAATACCTACGTTTTTCTCCACCACGACGAGATAAGGATCCTCATAGACGATCTTCACGTAATGGTTTTTAAGAGTGAGGTTGCGTTTAGTCTTGCTGACCGCAATCTTCATCCCCGCCTTGAGCGGATAGTCATATCGTGTGATGGTCTTGCCATTGACCTGTATGCCTCGCCCTTGCAGGGTGGCTTTAATTCTGGAATGGCTGCCATCGATATGGGCGAGCAGCCAGTCCAGTAGTTGGGCATCAGCCTCAACCGTGTAGTGATCGAACTGTTTCATGCCAGAATGGTTGTGTCGGGGTTTATTCTTTTCTCTTCCAGATGGAGACGATCTTATGTCTGATGGCGATGGTGTTGCAGATGCTCACCAAGGCAAAGAGACAGAGTCCAAGGATGATAGCCGGCAGCATCGTGCTGTTGTCGATGTCGGGGAAGAGTGTCTCGATGACGCCCATGTAGTAGTCCCGAACGAAGTAGAGCGTAGTCCAGGCGATGAGCAGCACACCGATGTTGAGGCCGATAGTGAGCAGCTGGTAGGGTCGTGCGACATTGTTGGGACTATAGCCGATGAGCAGCAGATTTTCAAGTTTCGACGAGTTTTTCTGTACGAGCAGATAGATGCTCAGCATGAGAATGTAGAAACTCAAGATAGAGATGACCAGACCGACAACCATGACCATGGTGACAATCATTCTCAGGAAGTATGTAGTCTTTTCGGCCTGCAGCTTATCGTCCTCCACCTCGTAGCCTTTCTGATCGATATATTTCGTCACCTTCTCGTTGGCAGGATTGTCAACCTGCATGATCAGTCGGGTAGGGTCGGAGTGGCTGCCCGGTGCGAAGTAGTTGTTGCTCCAGTCCATGAAGGCCTGCGGCACGAGAATCGTGTTGAGTCGTGATGAGAAGCCGATGACCTTACCTTTGAAACGGTCGGCGTGTCCGTTGCCGTGGATGAAGATATCGAAGTTGATCATCCCCACGAGACCATCGCTGATCTTAGGCAGGGAACGGCTTTGGGCAAAGCCGAAATTATACATGGTGATATAGGCGCGCGGAAGGATGATGGGTATGACATGGTCGCCCGGCGTGTATATCCAACTGCCCTTGGGCGAGTCAACGAAATGATCGGGGATACTCTCAAAGAAGAGTTCGGAGTTGAGCACATTGACGCCATTGACGCCCATGCTGGCCTCCACCTTATACTCTGTGGAGGTGAAGGTGCCCACGCTGGAGGCAAACGGTTGATTCTCTACTTCGTTGACCTCAGTGGGCGAGAAAGTGTTGGTGCGGCCGGAGATAGTGTTGCCCATACCAATCTTCTTGCTGACGATGATGTAGTCGGACTTCATGAAAGAGTCTTCAGAGGTGAAGACGGGCATCACGTCGCGATAGAACTGATAGCCCAGCAACACGATGAGCATGCCAAAGAGGTTGGCAAAGAAAAATCCCACAAACTGGGGTATGCTGATATGCTGACGAAGCAGCTTCCAAACTAAGTTCATAGCAATAATGTCTTTTCGTAGTTTAAGTCCATGTGTTTACCGATGCTGGTCACGATGACGCCGGCTCCCTGTGCCTTGGCCTCGGTCATCATGATGTCGGCCATGATGCGTGAGTTGTTGTCGTCGAGGTGGGAGATCGGCTCGTCGGCGAGCAGGAAGTCAAATGGCTGAACGAGGGCGCGAATCATTGCCACGCGCTGCTGCTGTCCAAAGGACATGCGCCCAATCTTGGCGTCGAGTTTGTCACCGATGCCGAGCATCTCAAACCATTGGCGAATGGTGGCATCGTCTTTGAAGTTGGTCAGCTTGTTTTTGATCTGTACGTTTTCCCATGCGGTGAGTTCCGGGAACAGTCTCAGCTCCTGAAATAGATGACTGATATGCTGCTGGCGCATCTCCACCCAGTCCTTGACCTTGAAAGTCTTGGCGTCGAGGTCGTCGAACATCACGGTACCGCTATAGTCGTGGCGATAGCCAACTATGTAGCTGCAAAAAGTACTCTTTCCTTTTCCTGAGTCAGCCTCTACAAGATAGAGGTGCCCTCTTTCGAATTTCACATCTTGCTTCCAGATCTCTGACTTCAGATCCTTGTTTTGCTGGAACACTTGAGGCAGCACGGAAGACAAATTAATGGTTTGCATATCTCTGATTGAAAATAAAGTCCCGCTCCTCTCTTGAGGAGAGAAAAGCGGGTTGTATCTTATTGAAGTGTATATACAATTGCGTTGAGTTTGCCGAAGAGTGGAGCGAGCATGCCGGTGACGGCCTGAGCTTTGCTGCCATTGACGGCGGCGAGGTTGATGACCAGTACGAGCTTTTGTCCCTTGATGTTCTGTTGCAATGTGGCGTCGATAGGATCAGCGGCGGCCTTGATGCTTTGTAAAGCCTTCTCCTTGGAGCTGCCGCTCATGTATTGCCAGTCTTGCGTGACACCAAAGAAGTAGGTGGTCTTTGAATCAGTATAGTAGTAGCAGTCTCTTCCCCAGTCTCCGATATGTCCGCCCTGCGGTACGCTCTGTTTCCAATAGTCCACATCGCCGAGCCAATCAGCGTTTTTGAGCTGTGCGGCCATGGTCATCTGGAAATTGTCTGAACCAAGGGAAGGAGCAATGATGGTCATGTCGCCATTGACACCCTTGATGATGTTGTCCATGTCGATGGCAGAGTTGATACCGGCCAAGAGAGCCTGGATGCCTCTGTTCTGTTGCATGAGCTTGATGAACTTTGTGCCGTCGACATTGAGGAACATGCCGACCATGTCGTTCTTGGCCATCGACTTCACGTATTTACCTTTGATGGGACGGTAGACGGCACAGGCCTGCTGCAAAGCCTGTTCGATGTTGCGCTTGAAAGAGAAAGTCTGTCCATTGATATGAAGTCGTCCGTTGTCCACTTTCATCTCCGCGGCAATATAGATATCGGAGGGATTGGCGTCTCGGGGAGCGCCCAGGGTGAACGGAGCTACCAACTGGTCGGGTAGGGCGCTGGTTTGACAGACGAGTGACATCGGCGCGTTGATGGAGTCAATCTTGTCGTAGATGTGTGTTGCCTTGATGCCGTCGTCCTCATCTTCACCAAGATATTTGGCCATGAGCGACATCATCTCGGCTTGGGCAGCCGGTACGACAGGACCCATCAGCAACGCGGCTCGCTTTGACCAGCCGAGAATCCAGTTGTTGGGCAGGACTGCAAAATTGAAGTTGCGCTTATGGTGAACGTCACATTTCAGACGTTTGGCCGTCTTCTCCAAATCGTCTTCGTCTTTGACTTTGGCGCACAGTCCCAAATTGCCCTGGGCGTCTTCAAAGAAAAAGACATCCTCAGAGAGGTCGAGGCCGGCATCGTCGAGGTTGCTCACATGAAGCATTGCCTTGAGCATGGTGGGACTGCCGACACCACTGAGCTTGGCAGGCTTCATGGAAATCAGCAGTGTGCTGTTGCCTGGGATGGAATTGATATAGTCGTTGTTGGAACATGAGCAGAGGGACAATGCCAGTGCTATGAGTAGTGAAAGTACAAATGATATTCTTTTCATTGTCGCGTTACCCGTTATTGATCACTTATTGAGATTTCTTCCTTATACCTAATATATAATAATGTGTTTGTCAACTGTCGCCTTAGACTTTCCTGTTACTTTAGACTCTCCGTTTGGACAGCTGGGCCATAGCGACGGCCATCAGTCCGGCGGTTTCAGTGCGCAGTCGGCTGCTGCCAAGCGTGATGGACTCATAACCTTGGCTGATAGCTTCCTTCACTTCTTCGATAGAGAAGTCACCTTCCGGACCAATAAGTATGGTTACGTCCTGCTCCTTTGGTGTCAGTTGCAAGGCTTGGAAAAGGTCGGCACGGTCGATTTCATCATAGCAATGGGCGATGAATTTCCGTCCTTGCCGTGGTGCATGGATGAAGTCGCTGAACTTTATCAATTCGTTGACCGCCGGCTTCCATGCCTTGCGACTTTGCTTGACGGCTCCGACAACAATCTTTTCGATGCGGTCGGTGCGGATCGTCGTGCGCTCAGAGAACTGACATCTCAGAAACGAGAGCTCGTCAAAGCCGATCTCTGTGCATTTCTCTGTCATCCATTCCATCCGGTCCATCATCTTCGTAGGTGCAATGGCGAGATGGATCCGGCCGTTCCACGTCGTCTCTTGAGGCTGTGCTTGCCGGATGTTGTAGAGACAATGCTTGGCGTTGGCGGCTGAAATCTCAGCTTGATAAAAGGTGCCGCAGCCGTCCATGAGAAACATCTCATCACCGACTTGCATGCGTAGCACTCTTAGGGCGTGTTGCGCTTCTTCTTTCGGCAACTCATTTTGATGGTTGGCATCAGGCACATAGAAATATCTTTCTTCCTTCATGGCTGTGGGCTGTTATTGGGCATCCTCTGCTTCGTCTTTGCTTTCTTGGCTGCGCTTCTTGTCTTCTTCCTCCCTTTTCTTCAATTCATCTCTCAGTTCAGAGGCGATTTCGTAGCGCTCGGTCTTCACGGCATTGTCGAGAAGATCGTGAAGCATTGGTTCGCTGATGATGTTGAGGGGCAGTTGCAATCCTTTGGCATTGGGCTGATAGACAGAACTCTGTCTGCGAAACAACGTGGCATCCATGTAGATAGGGATCTCGTTGTGACTGACAAGAGAGAGAAGGATAGCGGTATCGGCTTTGATGGGAAGACTGAACTGATTCTCTTCATTGATGAGCAATGCCTTGTACACGCCATCCTCCAATGTATTGATATGGATAGACAGCTCCAGCGTGGTTTGCCAATGGATCATTTCCCAGAGTATCTTGGCAATGTCATCGTTGTTGTTGATGTCATTGTTCTTACTCTCTGTGATCTCTTTGAGGATCTTTCTGCTGCACGTGATCACGAGTTGGCGTTGCTGCTCCTGATCCGAGAGTAGCAATAGACCATCTTGTTCTTTGCCGTTGACTTCGGCAGCAGTTTGGAATCTAAGCCGTATACTTGCCATTGCCTGATAGAGATTATTTTGTAGCTTTTTCCTTCTTGGGGCGGAAGACCAGTGCGAAAGCAATGCCTACGATGAGGGCATAACTTGCAAAGATATACCAGCACGACTGCCATTGCGTGACACCGCCGACGGTATGGAGGTCTACAACTTCCTGTGCAGCCAGTGAACCTATCGTGGCGCCTAAGCCGTTGGTCATCAGCATGAAGAGACCCTGTGCGGAAGAACGCAGACAAGGATCGGTGGCCTTGTCGACAAACAGTGAGCCGGAAATATTAAAGAAATCGAAGGCGACGCCATAGATGATCATGGAGGCCACAAACATCCATACGTTGCTGCCCGGATCACCGGCACCGAGAAAGCCAAAGCGGAGAACCCATGCAAACATAGCGATGAGCATGACGTTCTTGATGCCGAAATGCTTCATGAAGAAAGGTATCATCAGAATGCACAGCGTCTCACTGATTTGGGAGATCGAATAGAGAATGACAGAGTGCTTCACACCAAAGGTATCGGCGAACTCAGGTATCTTGGCGAAGCTCTCAATAAACGGGGTTGCAAAGCCATTGGTGATCTGCAGGCTGACACCCAGCAGCATGGAAAAGATGAAGAAGATAGCCATCTTCTTTTGACGGAACAGCGTGAAGGCACGCAGACCGAAAGCATCGACCAGACTCTTATGCTTGTCGTCATGGCTGACAGGACAGGCTGGCAGGGTGAACGTATAGAGGAAGAGAAGAATGCTCAGCACGCCGCTGACGACAAACTGTAACTCATTGGCCTTGAAGCCCATGATATCGACGAACCACATGCTACAGATGAAACCGACCGTACCAAAGACACGGATGGGCGGGAAGTCCTTCACGGTGTCCATGCCGGCTTGGGTGAGTGCACAGTAAGCTACGGAATTGCTGAGTGCCAAAGTGGGCATGTAGAATGCTACGCTGACGGAATAGAGGGTGAATAAAGTGGCAAAGGTCACGTTAGAGCCTGCATAATAGCCGTAAGCCGCAGCACCCATCATAAAGGCACCCGCCAGCAGGTGGCAGAGGCCAAGCAAACGCTGGGCTGGTATCCAACGGTCTGCTACAATGCCCATGAGTGCGGGCATAAAAATAGAGACAATGCCTTGCATGGCAAAAAACGCACCGATATGAGTGGACATCCCGGCATTGGTGAGATAAATGCCCATACAGGTTAGGTAAGCACCCCATACAGCGAACTGTAGGAAGTTCATGAATGCCAAACGCACTTTTAAGTTCATAGTCGTGTCTTTTTAGGATTGGTCTTGGGTATTATGGCTTTTTTCATTGATCGACGTACTTTCCATTGCTCCACTTCAATCGAAGCGGCACAAGGATAGCAGCAACCTTGTCCTTATCCTCTTTGGAGAGCAGCGGAAGAGAGAGTTGAAGGGTCAAGTTATGGTCTTCTGCACTGAGAGATGCTTTGACCATGACCGGATCGATCATAGACTTCAGCTTTCCGTATTCTACCGTACTGAGATGATCCGGACGTGAGGTCAGACGGTCAGCGAGTTCCTGTAGGGAAGATACTCCAAGGAAGCGCTGTACAGGAAGTGGCTGCCACTGGGGAGTGAAAAACAATATCTGGCTCTCACCTGTGTCACCGCTTGTCCAGGTCTTCAAAAGGCAAACAACAGTGTCGCGACGCTCTGTTGGCAACAACTTCAGTTGCAGAGCGGTTGCCTCATTGAGTTTAACTTCTGTGAAATCTGTTGTCAGTGTGTCCATTCTGCTTTTCCCTCCTAACTGGTTGTCAATGGTGCCGTCTACATGCATGGAAGTATAGCTGGGCATATCTACTCTTTGGTTGTGGTCGAGATATGGGAGGATACTGTCGGGCATAGCTTTCCATATCTCCGTCAGGGTTTGTGCGTGAAGAGGTGCGCCGCACGCAAGAAAGAGACAAGCCGACATCAACCAGTGACTGTAGCGCCGCCGGATGGGGTGGAAGAGATTGTTGGATAAGAATGGAATCATGTGTGGAAAATGTCGATATTCGATTAGTGCTTCAATTCAAAGGGACCATAACGAAGCTGAGTCGTCCAATGTCCTGATCTTGGTGAAACGAAGATGGTGAACAGATGGCCGAAACCGTCGGGAGACTTGCCACCGGCGTAGAAAGGAGTGCCGTCGTCCTCATAGTCTTCAGTCATCATATTGTCTTTGCCCAACATATTGTAGACGCTCTTAGCCTGTACTTTTGCTGCGGTTTTGTTCTTAACGGTCATATAGAAACGGGCTTCGTTGAGTTTTCCGTCCTTAAAAAAAAAGTGGATCTCATTCCATTTAAAGCCATTGAAGACCTTGTTGGTGTAGCAGAGTTCCTCATCGCTTTCCTTTGACGGAGTGCCCAACTGTGCAGTGATTTCTGTCTTAGCTTCAGATAGAAGAGTGCCAAATTGAACTTTACCAATGTTTTGTGCTTTTGTCATCATGGAGAACATGAGCAGAGCCGCTAAACAAATCTTTCTCATTTTTCTGCTTTTATATTTGCTTTTATCATTTTACAGAATACAAAGTTAAGAAAAAAGACGGAATTGAGAGCGCTTTTCATATAAAAAATGAGTGTTTGCTCAGTTTGGCTCGTGTTTTATCTCTTGTCATTTCATCTTTTCTTTTTCATCTTTGTCTGCTTAACATCTTTTGTACCCGCAGTTTCCTTACTTTGTGATGTTTGCTTTTTTCTATGCCACAACTCTTTCCAATTGTCGAAATCGTGCTTGATCACAAAGCCAACACCTTGTGTGTTCAAGGCATTGCGGGTGAAGTATCGGTCATTGGTCTGATTGTAGATGCGTACACTCAGATTGCCGTTGGGTACAATGAGGTAGCGGATGTCGAAGTCGCCGATAAATGATTGGTTAGCCGTAGTCGCATTGTCGCGGTAGCCAAACTGTCCGTTGAAGAGAAGACGGTTGTTGAGGAGACTGCCGCTGAGAATACCCTCGTACTCGGCGTTGTTCCAGCCCTCAGTACCTGTAGAGATGTTGGCACCGAAGTTCCAGTTCTTGTTCTTTACGACCGAGCCGAGCACGTTGTTGATCTGTTGGCTCAGCTGTCCGCTGAGGATGCTTTGCATGGCGAGTGTCGTCTTACTCTCCTTGGCTTCTACGTCCTGGGCGTTGTTTTCGGTCTTATTATAGAATCGGCCTACGGCAAGCAGATATAGCACCTGCTGTTTCATCTCGTCCTCGCTGTTGATGATGCTGTAGATCATCTGCTTCACGTCGGCACTGACAGTCGGCATGTCCATGTCGAAGTCGACCTTGGGATCAGACGGTGTCCCTGTAACTTTCATCAGACAGTTGACACGGATGTTGTTGCCAGAGAATCTACGACCCAATTGCAGGTCTGCAAGATTCACGGAATTGAGCATATATTGTGCTTCGAGGTTGAGGTTGGCATAGCTTGGATCACCGCCAAAAGTGATAGTACTGCCTTGCTTGAAGGTGAAGTCACGCTTGATGATGTTCTGGATGGTCAGTTTATAGATGCCACGATCTACAACGTAGTTACCATAGAGTTTCACACCACCTTTATTATAATAAGTGGCACGAATGATGCCTGTACCGTTCAGGTCGATATAGTCTCCGCTTGTCTTGTCCATGATGATCTTCAGCGTAGCGTCGGGTGTGGCATGGATGAGGAAGTTGATATGTATGTCGGTAGGCACATCTTCCTGTTTTACGTCGTTGTCTGAGGGAGGCAGAGTATTGACCAGTTGAGCTTGGAGAGAGTCTCTGGATACCCATTGGATAAACTCTTGTGTGCCAATGGCTTCCGGACTGGTGATGTCGTAACACATCACGGACCTACGGGAAGGAGTGGCATCTACTTTGATATTTACTTCCCCAGGCTTACCGTTGATGTCGACGGAGCCTGTTCCGGAAATAGTTCCATAGACCGTATTGCCATCGTCCGGACCGAGATCATAACCAAGCAGGTTGTTGGCTTTGACATGGAGGTCGTAGCTCAGGTGTGAAAGATGGGTATGGTAAAGGGCTCCGGAGAGAAGTCCACGGTTGCCGAGTCGGTCACGGATAGTATCACCGGCAAACCGAATTTCATTTACCAGGAAGCGGACAGAGTCGTCAGATAGGTAATATCTTGTATTAATAGGTGTGATTGTGGTGGCTCCCGATACCTTGGCACCACCCGTGAGGTTGAGTTTCTTCAAGTCTCCCCAAAGATTGAGCTTGCCATTTACGGAAAGGTCTATGTCGCTCATGAAATTGGAACAAAAGCCTTTGAGGAACTCGCCTCTGGCGTTCTCGGCGTTAAAGGTGAGGTTGATATCGTTGCGCTTGGGTGAGACGTATCCATTAATGACAGTTCGTCGATCTTGAAAGCCCCTATCAGTATGCATCGTGTCCAAGGCGATCGCATCGATGTCGATCTGTTTTTTCTCGTTGTTCCATCTGACATTGGCATTGAGCGTTCCCATATTGCCTTCTTCAAACTGGAAGTCAGAGACTACAATGTTTCCTTTGGCTTTCGGTGTGCCGAAGAGTGAGGATAGATAAGCCTTACCGTTGACATTGCCGGAGAAGTCTACGGAATGGAAGTTGACAAGGTCGAGAATGTACTCAACATTGACATTGTTGAGATCCACAATGATGGAGTCATCACGATTGGGTGATGCCTGGCCGTTGATCCGGATGGACTGTGAGTTGCTGGCAATATTGAGATTGTTGATGGTGAGGTGCTTCTTGCTGTAAGTGAGCTGGTCGGCATGGATGGTATACACAGAATCGCCAACGAACAGATGGGATTTCTTAACATCAATAGACGCAACCACTTGGTTTTTCTCATTGGTGAGGAATGCCATGTCGGCATTGAGTTGTCCTCTCAAACGTTGCTTCTTGGCATGATTGTCCATGGACAGGCTTGTACGCAAGGTGTTGCCGACTGCGGTAGCTTGGATCTGATAATCAGTGCCAGGCCTATTGTCATCTGTTTTGGTGAGCGATCCCCGACAGTTGAGTTGGTTGTTGGGTGATGTGGCAATGATGTTGACATTCTGATAGTGTCCTCCATTGTAGGCAAGATCCGGTGCAACGACATGGCAGTCGATGCCCTCGGTCTTGCTGTCCAAACTGCAAGTGAGGGAGAGAGGCTGCAGAAGGTTCAGATCCACACCCGTGAAGAAGCGCAGCCAGTCGTCATGTAGAATGGTGGCTGTCAGAGCGAAGTTGTTGGAGTGGGAAGGACGATATCTGAAAGATGTAAGTGTCTGAATGTTGGGAAGTTGATGAATAAAGACGTTTTGGATGCTTTGCAATAGCGTAGTATAATCAAACTGTCCTGTCACCTCGATATGCCCGAAATCACTGAGCATCGTGACGAAATGATCATGATTGCTCTTTCCTGCTTTGATCTGCAAGGATTGCAACTCGTAGCTTTCATCACCTCTCCGGGCCCGGAAATTAGTGACCTTGAGAAGACCGTTGAGGTTGTTGAGGCTTGAGCCAGAGAGATTGGCCGATAAGTTGACCGCATAGTTGGTGTCGCCAAGTTTGCCTTTGAGTAGATTGACGGCAGAAGGGCGTAAGTGGGAAATCTCCGCATCAAGAACGTAATGATGCTGTGACAGCGATATTCCGTCCTTGCTTTCTATAGTAGCAACGATGTTGGGGTCGTTGATGGAGCAATGGCCTGAGAATGTCTCATTTCTGAAAGCGCCATTGATATTAATATGCTGATAGGGATAGCCTTTGAAGTCGATTCTGTCAATGCGCCCATCCGCGAGGAACATCTTCTGATGAAGATTTCCTGCCACTTTGATGCTGGCAGCCAATTCACCCAAATCCTTGTTAGCAGTGATCTGTTGGAGATTGAAGCGTTGTGTCTCAAGATAACCGGCAAGCGCTTGGTGATCTATTTTGAAATTCACCTTAGCGTTTCCTGCGTCTGAGAGCAGGGAACCACTGACATGGATTTGTCTCGTGCCTTTTCCACGTCCACTGCCTGTGAAAGCAAGATGGTCAAGACGGTCGGTAACTGCCGGGAGATCAACGTTGAATATGTTTTTACCCTCTTGGTTGATATAGAGGCTGTGGCAGATGATGCTCCAATTGGGTTGGTGGCTGTCGAGTGTTGAATGAATGTCGCCACTAAAATGGAGGATGGACGATTTCCGGGCTGCGCCGTGAAAGACATCAAAATGGACGTTTTCGACAGTGACATGATGTTTTGTACCGTGGAATCGTGTGCTGAGCTGAATGTTGTCTTGTGATCTTTTGATTTTGTCAGTGAGGCAACTGATGTCGTACGTACTGATAACTGAAGGTTTAATGCTGCCGACGTAAGACATTGAGTTCCAGTCTATCTTGTCGTCCTTACGCTGAAAGTCAGCTATGATCTCTCTCAAATTGATTTTCGAGGTGGGTGTTCGAAGGAAGAGATGATCCAAAGCAAGTCTGTGGCTCGACAGAGTGACTTTGGCGGTGAGCTTCTGTATATATAGACCGCATTGCTCTGTGAGGCTGAGTTTCTTGATGTTGATGCTGCCAGCGTCTTTTGTCAGGTCTGACAACAAGATATGTGTACTGATATTCTTAATATTGAGATGATGGATGTCTAAGGTGTGCATCCTCAGCATATCGAACTGGTCATAGCGGAGAGCACCGCGTCGGATGACCAGACTGTGAATCTGCAAGTTGAGTTTGGAATGACCTGTAGTGTCTTTGGAAGCCAATGAATCCACAACGAACTGATAATTGGGGCGGGCACTCGCCGAGGCACGGTTGATGTGGATGTCAGCACCGAAGAGCTGGGCGGAGGTGATACAGATCTCGTTGTAAGGCAGTCGGAGCAAATCAAGCTTGGCTGAGATACGACCGGCACGCAGCAAAGGGTGGCGCTGATGGTCGAGCATTGTCACATCGTCGATGATGATACGATTGAACAGGCCAACGTCAATACGTCCTACACATACCTTCGTGCCAAATTTTTCAGACAATGCGGAGGATACTTCGCGTCCGAAATATTTTTGTACAGCAGGTATGTTCACAGAAATGGTAAGGGTGACGTAAAATGTCAATAAAACCCATACCACAGTATTGATAGTGTGCCTAAGCCATTTCATTTTATGTGCAAAAATATAAAATTAAACTCGAAAATGAAATAAAATAGCCATCTTTATCATTTTTAATCTAAATTTTCAGTATATTTGCAACGTCAAAGATTGCTTCACCGTGAAAAGGGAAAACCGCAGTCGTGCGTTTTAGTACACAATGAGACATTTCAGTATCATATCATAAGAAGTATTACTTATTATTTTTTCTATGACAAATGTAGTTAAGATACGAAAAGGCTTAGACATCCATTTAAAGGGAAAGGCTTCAACGGACAAACGCGTGGAAGTGATTTCTTCTGGGGAGTTTGCCCTTGTGCCAAGTAGTTTCGTAGGTTTAAAGCCAAAAGTCGTTGTCAAGGAGGGAGATCATGTTCTTGCCGGAGATTCCTTGTTTGTGGACAAGTTATCTCAGGAGGTGCGGTGTGCTTCTCCTGTGAGTGGCACTATAGAGCAAGTGCTTCGTGGTGAACGGCGTAAAGTGCTCTATGTGAAAGTAAAAGTTGATCAAGAGCAGAGCTTCCATGATTATGGCAAACACGATGTCGCATTGTTGGACGGAAATGCAGTGAAATCATTGCTGTTGGAATCCGGGCTGTTTGCTTATATCAATCAATTGCCTTATGCTGTTGTGGCTTCACCCGCTTCGTCTCCTAAGGCTATCTTTGTTTCCGCCTTGCGTGACATGCCGTTGGCTGCTGACTTTGAAGTAGAACTTAAAGGCAATGAAGCTGCTTTTCAGGCTGGTCTTACTGCGTTGTCGAAGATGGCGCCCGTATCTTTAGGTATCGGTGCCGCACAGCACTCTGCAGCACTCATGCAGGCTAAGGATGTAGAGATTACCGTGTTCGATGGTCCTTGCCCTGCCGGTAATGTGGGTGTGCAAGTCAATCATATCAATCCTGTCAACCGCGGTGAGGTGGTATGGACCGTTGATCCGTCAGCCGTCATCTTCATCGGTCGTCTGATGTTGACCGGTAAGGTGGATCTTCACCGTGTCATCGCTATCGCTGGTAGTCAGGTGAAGGAACCGGCATACGCCAATGTGCTGGTGGGAACGAAGATGGCTGACATTCTGAAGGACCGCTTAGCAACAGATCAGCATGTGCGTATTCTCAACGGCAATCCGTTGACGGGTGAGAAGGGTGGCTTGGATGATTATCTGGGCGCTCACACATCTGAGGTGACGGTTATTCCTGAAGGTGATGACCGCGACGAGCTGCTGGGTTGGATCGCTCCTCGCACCAATGACTTCTCGGTTTCTCATAGCTATTTCTCTTGGCTTCAGGGTAAGCGTCACGAGTATGATCTTGATGCAAGAGTAAAAGGTGGAGAGCGCCATATGATTATGAGTGGCGAATATGACAAGGTATTGCCGATGGATATCTACGGTGAGTACCTCATCAAGGCGCTCATAGCTGGTGACATCGATCGCCAGGAGCAGTTGGGTATCTACGAGGTGTCGCCCGAGGACTTCGCTTTGGCTGAGTTCGTGGACTCCTCAAAGTTGCCTTTACAAAAGATTGTGCGTCAGGGACTTGATATCCTGCGCAAGGAGAATGCTTAATGTAAATTAGCACAGAAACAATAATATAAAACTATGAATGGTTTAAAAAAATACTTTGACCGCATTCGACCTAATTTCCAAGAAGGCGGGAAACTTCATGCCTTCAACAGCATCTATGAAGGCTTTGAGAGTTTTCTGTTCGTTCCCAATACTACGTCGAATTCCGGTGCCAGTATTCACGACGCCTTAGACTCGAAGCGTATCATGAGCATCGTCGTCATCGCTCTGCTCCCTGCGCTGTTCTTCGGCATGTACAATGTAGGCTATCAGAATGCCACAGCAGCCGGTAAACTGGCCGAGACTGGTTTTTGGTCGCTCTTCTTCTATGGCTTCTTGGCAGTATTGCCTAATTTGCTGGTGAGCTACATCGTCGGTCTGGGCATTGAGTTCGCATGGGCTCAGTGGAAAGGCGAGGAGATCCAGGAGGGTTATTTGGTTTCCGGTATCATCATTCCGCTGATCATCCCCGTGACTACACCTTTGTGGATGTTGGCCATTGCCGTTGCCTTTGCTGTCATCTTTGCCAAGGAGATCTTTGGTGGCACAGGTATGAACATCTTCAATGTGGCTATCGCAGCCCGCATGTTCCTGTTCTTCTCTTATCCTAACAAGATGACGGGTGATTCAGTGTGGGTAAGCACTGATTCCATCTGTGGCCTCGGCTATCAGTTGCCCGATGGTTTCACGGCCGCTACACCACTGGGACAGATTGCTCAGGGCATCACGCCACAGTCAAGTTTGGCCGACATGGTTCTGGGCTTCATCCCCGGCTCTGTAGGTGAGACTTCGGTGATCGCCATCGCCATTGGTGCTGTCATTCTGCTGTGGACAGGCATTGCCAGTTGGAAGACCATGCTGAGCGTCTTCATCGGCGGCATTGCTATGGCTTTGATATTTGCCGTGACGGGCAAGACACCTATTCCTTGGTATGAGCACATCGTGTTGGGAGGCTTCTGCTTTGGTGCCGTGTTCATGGCTACCGACCCTGTTACCTCAGCACGTACCGAGACCGGCAAGTATATCTATGGGCTTCTCATCGGTATCATGGCTGTGGTGGTGCGCGTGCTGAACCCTGGTTATCCTGAGGGTATGATGCTCGCAATCTTCTTCGGCAACATGTTTGCACCGCTGATTGACTACTGTGTCGTTCAGTCCAACATCTCGAAGCGTGCCAAACGTTCTTCTAACTAATCAAGCAGATGACATTATATAATAAGGTATGAAAACAAATTCCAATTCTTATACGATTGTCTATGCTGCCGTTCTTGTGGTGATCGTTGCCTTCTTGCTGGCCTTTGTCTTTCAGGCACTGCGCCCGGCACAGGAAGCTAATGTGGCACTTGACAAGCAGAAGCAGATACTCTATTCTCTCAACATCCGTGGCTTGCAGGATCAGGCTGCTGCCGCTAAATATAAAGAGGTGGTCACTGCCGACGAGGTTATTGATGCCAACGGCAATGTTGTTGACAAAGGCTCAAAAGGTGGTACCTCTGCCGGCTTTAAGCTCAACTCTGGTGATTTCAAGGCTGGTAAGTTGGCTGTGTATGTCTGCTCCGTCAATGGACAGACTAAATATGTGATTCCTGTTTATGGTATGGGATTGTGGGGACCGATCAGTGGCTATATCGCTTTGAACGACGACAAGTTCACAATTTATGGTACTTACTTCAACCATGAGAGTGAGACCGCCGGACTGGGTGCTGAGATCAAGGACAACCAGAAGTGGCAAGAGCAGTTCCTGGGCAAGAAACTCTTCAAGGGTGCTGACCGCAATGCCATCGCCATCTCGGTGTTGAAGAAGCGTGACAGCAATGATCCTAACTCTGTAGATGCCGTAACAGGCGCAACGCTGACATCCAATGGTGTCACGGATATGCTTCACGATTGTCTGGGACAGTATATTAAATTTCTGAATGCTAAATAATAAAGACGAATTATGAGTTTATTCAGTAAGCAAAATAAAGAGGTGCTGGGTGGTCCGTTGAATATCAATAACCCAATCCTCGTTCAGATTCTCGGTATCTGCTCTGCGCTGGCTGTGACATCTCAGCTCAAGCCGGCCATTGTTATGGGATTGGCTGTGACAGTGATTACGGCTTTTTCTAATGTGATCATTGCACTCATCCGCAAGACCATCCCAATGCGTATCCGCATCATCGTGCAGTTGGTCGTCGTCGCCGCTTTGGTGACCATCGTCAGTCAGATTCTGAAGGCTGTGGCCTACGACGTGAGTGTTCAGCTCTCGGTGTATGTAGGATTGATCATCACCAACTGTATCCTCATGGGTCGACTGGAGGCTTTCGCTATGATGAACAAGCCTTGGCCGAGTTTCCTCGACGGTATCGGCAACGGTCTCGGCTATGCGATGATTTTGGTCATCGTCGGTGCTTTTCGTGAGTTCTTCGGCCGTGGTTCACTCCTTGGTTTCAAGATCATCCCGCAGAGCTTCTACGACGCGGGCTATGTCAACAACGGCATGATGACCATGCCAGCCATGGCTCTTATTCTATTGGGATGTGTCATCTGGGTTCACCGCGCCTATTTCTATAAAGAGGACAAGAAGTAAGGTTTGTCGGTATTGATCATTATTAAAGCGATATTTCTATTATGGAACATTTCTTTGGATTATTTTTCAGGTCGATCTTTGTCGACAACATGATATTCGCCTTCTTCCTCGGCATGTGCTCTTTCCTGGCTGTGTCGAAGAATGTGAAGACATCATTTGGATTGGGTATGGCCGTGACCTTCGTGTTGTTGGTCACCGTGCCCGTTGACTATCTGCTTCAGGTGCATGTCCTGGGGCCGGACAGCCTCGTCAAGGGCGTTGACCTGAGCTATCTGAGTTTCATCTTGTTCATTGCTATTATTGCCGGTATCACGCAGTTGGTGGAGATGGCAGTGGAGAAGTATAGCCCTTCACTCTATTCGGCATTAGGCATCTTCCTGCCTCTGATTGCCGTGAACTGCTGTATCATGGGTGCCTCGCTGTTCATGCAGCAGCGCATCAACATGGATCCGTCGAGCGCTCAGTACATAGGCTCCGTGTGGGACAGCATTGGTTACGCACTCGGTAGCGGACTGGGTTGGACGTTGTCCATCGTGTCCATGGGTGCCATTCGCGAGAAGATGGAGTATAGCGATGTGCCCAAGCCATTGCAGGGTATGGGTATCACCTTCATCACTGTTGGCCTCATGGCTATGGCCATGATGTGCTTCTCGGGTATTAAATTTTAAGGAGAAGAAAACATAGATTATGGGACAGTTTATATCAGTAAGTATCGCAGTCTTCCTTGCTGCGATTCTCCTTTTGGTCATCATCCTGCTCATCGCGAAGAAATATCTCTCGCCCAGCGGTAACGTGACCATCACGATCAATGGCGACAAGAAACTCACGGTGCCTCAGGGCGATAGCCTGATGTCTACGCTCAATGCTAATGGCATCTTTCTGCCCTCTGCCTGCGGTGGAAAGGCCAGTTGCGGACAGTGCAAGGTACAGGTGCTCAGTGGTGGCGGTGAGATCCTCGATTCAGAGCGCCCGCACTTCACGCGTAAGCAGATCAAGGAGCATTGGCGTCTGGGATGTCAGACAAAGGTCAAGGGTGATTTCGATATTAAGATTCCGGAGTCTATCCTTGGTGTGAAAGAGTGGGAGTGTACCGTCATCTCTAACAAAAACGTTTCAAGCTTCATCAAGGAGTTTAAGGTGGCGTTGCCGCCGGGTGAGCACATGGACTTCATTCCTGGCTCCTATGCTCAGATCAAGATTCCGGCTTACGACTGCATTGACTATGATAAGGACTTCGACAAAAGTATGATTGGCGATGACTATATCGGAGCTTGGAAAAAGTTCAATATCTTCTCGCTGAAAGCTCATAACCCAGAGCCTACTGTGAGAGCTTATTCCATGGCCAACTATCCTGCCGAGGGCGATATCATCACGCTGACCGTGCGTATCGCTTCCACGCCGTTCTTGCCAAGACCGCAGGTGGGCTTCCAGAATGTGCCGACAGGTATCGGCTCGTCTTACATCTTTAGTCTCAAGCCTGGTGACAAGGTGATGATGAGTGGTCCTTATGGTGACTTCCATCCCCGCTTTGACACTGGCAAGGAGATGATTTGGATTGGTGGTGGTGCCGGCATGGCTCCTCTGCGCTCTCAGATCATGCACATGACCAAGACGCTGCACTGCACCGACCGTGAGATGCATTTCTTCTATGGTGCCCGTTCGCTGACAGAGGCCTTCTTCTTGGAAGACTTCTGGGAACTGGAGAAAGAATTTCCCAATTTCCACTTCCACCTCTCTCTCGACCGTCCTGATCCCAAGGCCGACGCTGCCGGTGTGAAGTATTATGCCGGCTTTGCAGTGAACTGCATCCGCGACACCTATCTCAAGGATCACGATGCACCGGAAGACTGCGAGTATTACCTCTGTGGTCCTCCAATGTTGATCAAGACCGTGACCGACTACCTTGATTCTCTCGGCGTGGAGCCCGAGAATATTATGTACGACAACTTCGGGTAATTAATCCTATTGAATGAATAGCGCCAGAGAATGCTGAGTACTTGCATTTTCTGGCGCGTTTTTGTATGGTCATTCTTCTGTAGTATGTACAGCAAAGACATGTCAAGGTAAAGCAGGGTAGAGGACTGTATTTGATGAATAACATAACGTTTCCATCTCTTGTGAGCTGACAGTACATAAGCTCCGCCTTTTTCTATTTCTCTATTTGGAACCTTCTGCGTTTTTCTGCCCGCTGTTATTTATTATGTCTGAAGGCACTGATGATACTCATTGTGCGACTGGCCAAGGAGCTTGGTACTGTAGCGGTTGAAGTTTCTCCTTTAGTTAATATGGCATAATAATATTAAAGTTGACCGCCTTTTTGTGGGTGGTTGCGAGGATATTCGTTACTTTTGCAGTGCTTTTCCTGATAAGAAGTGTAACGAGTGTTGCCCGTACATGCGCATGTAAATTATTGTTATGAACTGATAATAAAGTACCTGTAAGAGTTCATAACTAGACTTACGCGTAACGTCCTTTCGGAATACACTACATGTTATCTCGCCTTGACAGGTTGCGCTGCAAAGGTACAAAAAGAATCCGACTTGGCAAAATCTTTTCGATTTCCAGCTCTCATAAAAATGGAAAAGAGAAGTTTCCTCTTGTGCTTCTATCACATTGTTACCTTGAATGGCGAAAGCAAATTCCTTTGCAACTTTGCCAATAATTAGCAATATGTAAAGGAAGAACTCTTCATCCTTGTCATCAGGCGAGAATAATTGGAAAATAATTGCTTGATTATTTTGCACTTTTGAAAGAAATCGTTAATTTTGTGACTTGTTAATTCATTAACTAATATATTATGAAGGTACACGAATATCAGGCAAAGGAGTTCTTTGCTCAGTATGGTTTGCCCGTAGACAGCCCTATTTTGTGTCGTAGCGTTGATGAATGTGTTGACGCTTACCATCATCGGTTAGGCTCTGGGCGAGTAGTAGTCAAGGCGCAAGTGCACACAGGCGGACGTGGAAAAGCCGGTGGTGTGAAGTTAGCTTCTTCAGAAAAAGAGGTGCGCCAGGTGGCATCTGACATTCTTGGGATGACCATCAAAGGCTATGTCGTTGACCGCGTACTCGTCACTGAGGCGGTGAACATCGACAAAGAGTATTACGTTAGTATTCTGATTGACCGTAAGAGCAAGTCTCCTTTGATGATGCTGTCTCGTGCCGGAGGTATGGACATCGAGCAGGTTGCTAAGGAAACACCGGGGAAGATCGAGAAGATAGTGATCGATCCGCTTATCGGCATGGCCGATTTCCAGGCTCGCGCTGCCGCTTACAAGTTGTTTGATGATAAGGCTGTGGTGAAGCAGGCCATACCTCTTTTCAAGAATCTCTATCGTCTCTTTATGGAGAAGGATGCTTCGTTGGCTGAGATCAATCCGCTCGTGTTGACAAAAGAGGGACAGTTGAAAGCCATTGATGCCAAGATGACTTTCGACAATAATGCGCTTTATCGTCATCCTGATGTGGCTGAACTCAATGAGCCTACGGAGGATGAGAAGAAAGAGCTCTATGCCAAGTCCAAAGGTTTCAGCTATGTCAACTTAGGTGGTAATATCGGTTGCATGGTCAACGGTGCCGGATTGGCTATGGCTACCATGGACATGATCAAACTCTATGGAGGCAATCCTGCCAACTTCCTGGATATCGGTGGCAGTTCTAACCCTGAGAAGATTGTAGATGCCATGAATCTGTTGATGAGCGACCAGCATGTGAAGGCGATTTTGATCAATATCTTCGGCGGCATCACCCGTTGCGACGATGTGGCGAAAGGACTCTTGGAGGCTTTCAAGAGCATCAAATCCGACATGCCGATCGTCATCCGTCTGACAGGTACCAATGCTGAGGAGGGACGTCGCCTGCTGCAGAATTCTCATTTCATCGTGGCAACGACCATGGCCGATGCAGGTCATAAGGCTGTAGAGGCAATGAACAATC
Source organism: Paratractidigestivibacter sp. (assembly GCA_963656095.1). Lineage (GTDB taxonomy): Bacteria > Bacteroidota > Bacteroidia > Bacteroidales > Bacteroidaceae > Prevotella. Next base: position 37,431 of record CAVKHS010000038.1, on the reverse strand, counting down.
TTTAATCTTTTAAAAGTTATTATCATGAGTATTTTGATCAATAAAGATACGCGCCTGATTGTTCAGGGTATCACAGGCCGCGACGGCAGTTTCCATGCTGCAAAGATGAAGGAATACGGAACAAACGTTGTTGGCGGCACTTCACCCGGAAAGGGTGGGCAAGAGGTGGATGGTATTCCTGTGTTCAACACAGTTCGCGAAGCCGTTGAGGCTACCAAGGCCAACACGTCGATCATCTTTGTTCCAGCTCCCTTTGCCAAGGATGCTATTCTGGAGGCTGCTGATGCCGGCATCAAGCTCATCATTTGCATCACAGAGGGCATTCCCGTAGTGGATGCTGTCATTGCCCAGCGCTATATTCAGGTGAAGGGTGCTCATCTGATTGGTCCGAACTGCCCTGGACTGATCTCACCAGAATTGAGTATGGTGGGCATCATGCCTTCCAATATCTTCAAAAAGGGGCACACAGGAGTCATCAGCCGTTCGGGTACGCTGACCTATGAAGTCGTCGATAACCTCACAAAGGCAGGTATGGGACAGAGCACTGCAATAGGTGTTGGTGGCGATCCTGTGGTGGGTCTCTACTTTGAGGATCTGTTGCAGATGTTCCAAGAAGATCCGGATACCGACTCCATTGCCTTGATAGGTGAGATTGGTGGTGATGCAGAGGAGCATGCTGCGGCCTATATCAAGGAGCATATCACTAAGCCTGTCGTTGCTTTCATCGATGGTCGCACAGCACCTCCGGGCAAGCAGATGGGGCATGCTGGAGCTATTATCTCCAGCAGTTCAGGTTCTGCTGCTGACAAGATTGCTGCTTTCAAGTCTGCAGGCGTACCTGTGGCTATGGAGAGCTGCGAGATCCCTGGCCTCTTGAAAAAGCTGATGGGGAAAGCAGAGTAAAGTAGAAATACTGCTGTTGAAGATAGATGTCAGAGTCTTAACGATATGACTTGATCTCTGTTCAACAGCATGTAAAACAGAAATGAGTGTCAAGTCAGATCCTTGAACCTCTATATATAAAATAAGGAGAGCAGAACAATTCCTCTCTCCTTATTTGATTTATAATCGTATTTATAGTGTTCCTTTCGTAGACGGCAGCACCAAGTGGTGGATGTCTCTTCTTACTGCCATCTTCAAGCTACGTGCCAACGCCTTAAAGATACCTTCTATCTTATGGTGCTCGTTCTCGCCCTCTGCCTTAATATTGAGGTTGATGCGTGCAGCGTCGCTGAAGCTTTTAAAGAAGTGCATGAACATCTCTGTTGGCATCTCACCGATCTTTTCTCTGTGGAACTCAGCATTCCAAACGAGCCAGGGGCGTCCGCCAAAGTCGATAGCCACCTGACACAGACAATCGTCCATTGGCAGGCAGAATCCATAGCGCTCGATGCCACGCTTGTCACCTAATGCTTTGAGGATACACTCTCCCAAAGCAATGCCAGTGTCTTCAATGGTATGGTGTTCATCGACCCAGAGATCGCCTTTCGTGTGTACGGTGAGGTCTATCATGCCGTGTTTGCCGATTTGCTCCAGCATGTGATCAAAGAATCCAAGCCCGGTGTCAATGTCTGTCTTGCCCGATCCGTCGAGGTTGACACGTACGAGGATATCTGTCTCCTTGGTGGTACGTCTTACCTCTGCCGTGCGTTCTCCGGCAATCAGCAGCTCGGCTGCTTTTTCCCAAGTCATACCGTCGCGTCCAAGGATGATGGCATTACATCCCAGGTTCCTGGCTAACTGTTCGTCACTCTCTCTATCGCCGATGACATAACTCCCGGCGATGTCGTAAGCCGGATTATCGATGTATTTTTTCAGCATGGCAGTGCCCGGTTTGCGCTCCGGCGAATTGTCTTCCGGGAAGTGTCGGTCAATGAGTTGGTCGTCAAAGGTGATGCCTTCGCTTTCCAGTGCTTGAAGCATCAGTCGGTGCACGGGCCAAAATGTCTCCTCGGGAAACGAGGGCGTGCCGAGTCCGTCTTGATTGGTGACCATCACAAAGCGGAATCCCATCCGTTTGTGGATATATCCCAGGTTGCAGAATACGCCTGGCACGAAGCGCAACTTCTCAAAAGAGTCGATCTGCTCGTCAGCGGGTTCTTCGATAAGTGTGCCGTCTCGGTCAATAAAAAGAATGCGTTGTTTTTCCATCTCTCCTTTTAATAAATATGATTCTTATTGAATATCTTCTATGTCGAGTCTGCTGCCAGGAGCTTTTTCTATTTCCTGCTTTAAGCACTTGTCCAGAGCCTCAAAGTTGTTATTGTTTGCACTCTTGCTTGTGGTTACAGAGACAACATCCTTTTTTGCTTTTTCTTTAGCTTCAATGCTGCCATAGACATAGTAATATACAAAGTTCATCCAGCAATAGATATAACACCAAATGAAGTAGCACAGGATAGTGACGAAAAACTGTAGCACCGTGAAAGAAGCTGTCAGCCCATTGCTGTCGCCCATGATCATTCCAATGTGATTGGCTTTTTTAGCAGTCTCAAGGATGATCTCCGGAACACCGGTGATGACGAAGAGAATACTGATGATGATACCTCCGAGTAGGGCAGTCAAGAAAAGAAAGCCCCAGCGGTGCAGTCCTGTTATATATGGCTTTCCGACAATGCTTATCAGTTTTTGTTGAGGCTCCACGAGATATTTCATGGAAGAATAGCCGACGGGCAGGGTAAAGACAAGTGCTAAGACAAGTATGATGCCTGCTACTAAGGGTGAGACTATAGTATGATGGCCCAAAGAAGCTTTACCGCCAAATATAGGCAGCATATAGCCCATAGAGACGCAAACGCCCACGATTATATACAGTCCGAGCAATGCCAACAACAAATAAAGTATGCGTCGGATATTGTCTTTCACCTTGCGACCTGTCAGAAGGCTGATCACAGAGGCTTCCCACCATGATGCTATTGCGATGTAAGCGATGAGTAAGATGACACAGAGAATCAGAAGAGATGAATTTACTGTAGTAGCTCCTGTTGTAGTAGGTTGCTGGGACTCAAAGAGGGAAGGAAGCAAGATACTTAAGCCCGCAACAATACTTAGCACCAAAGTTGGCAGCCAACTACGGCGAAGAATAGTCAGTGGGTTACTAATCATCATGTCAGTGGCCGACTTGATGCAGGCTCTGACACTTTTTACTTTATAAAGTTCATTCTCAATATGTTCTGTATTCATGATTTCAGTCCGTTTATACTGTTTATTCTATTCTTCTTCTAAACTCTGCGCACACGATGGCGGTGGCTATTGCTACGTTCAGACTTTCTGCTGTGTCTCTGCCTTTAGGATAGTTGGGGATCAGCAGTCTGTGGTTGATGCGTTGTCTGACTTCAGCCGTTAGTCCTTTTCCTTCGTTGCCCATGACAATCAGTCCATGGTCACTCAACTCTTGCTGATATAGGTTGCTTCCGTCAAGCAGAGTACCATAGACTGGACAGCTCTCGGGGAGATGGTCGATGAGTGATACTAAATCAGTGTAGTGAATGTCCACTCTTGCCAGGCTGCCCATCGTAGCTTGTACCACCTTGGGATTGTAAACATCAGCAGTCTCATGGGAACAGTAGAGCTGTGTGATGCCAAACCAGTCGGCCACCCGGATGATTGTTCCCACATTGCCGGGATCCTGCACCCCATCGAGGGCAAGACAGAGCTGTTGACTTGGCAACTTAGTATCAGCAGTTTCTGTGTGGGGTAGGGGGAAGACGGCGAGCACTTGCTGCGGGTGCTGCAAGAATGAGAGCTTCTTCAACTCTTCCTCACTGACGTTTTCGTCGGTCTCCACTCCGGCTGTTCTACCTTGAGGAGCGTGCCAGTCAGCCGTGTGGAAAAGCATCTTGGGCTGAAAACGTGCCATTAGGTCGCCGACAACCTTGGGGCCTTCGGCGACGAAGAGCTGTTCGCGTGTGCGTGCCTTCTTCTGTTCAAGTGTATGAACAAATTTTATTCTTGCCTTGCTTATCATATTGCAAAGTTAGCGATTAATGTTGTAACCGATAAAAATAATGTGTTATTTTTATGTAATCTGTCAATAAAATACATTACCTTTGTACCAAAAATATAGCAGTTGAAATCAAAAGTTACATATTTCTATGTTTTCCTTGTCTTGACGATATGCATTTTATCGGCATGCAGCACTTCCAAGTATGTGCCTCAGGGAAGTTATCTGCTCACCTCTGTGGAGATCAGATCTGACGAGAGGTCGTTCGATGCCTCACAGCTTTTTCCCTATATTCGTCAGAAAGCCAACTCGAAGTGGTTCTCACTTTTCAAGATACCTATGGGTACCTATACCCTTGCCGGCAAGGACAGTACGAAATGGATCAACCGTACCCTCAAGCGTATTGGTGAGCGTCCAGTGATCTTTGACACGCTCACGGCACGGCTGACAATGGACGATTTGCGTCAGGCTATGATCAATCAGGGCTATCTCCATGCTAGCGTTACGCTCGACACTGTTATTAGGGGACATTCTCTCAAAGCTGTCTATATGCTTCATCCGCGGGCACAATATCGTTTTGGACATATCAGTTATGACATTCAGGATCCCGCTATTCGGCAATTGTTGGATGGCGACGACAGTATATCGCGGCGACAGCATAAGAAAACGGCATCTGTTCTGTGCGAAGGGGCTCCCTTCACGATCAAAGCATTAGAGGCGGAGCGTGACCGGCTGACCGCGTTGCTTCAGAATTCTGGCTATTACAAGTTTCATAGGGACTTTATCTCTTTCACGGCCGATTCCTCTTCTGACAGTCGCTCGGTAGGCATCGTGCTCCATCTTAAGAAATACCAAGCCAACAGTGATGCCCGGCCTACAGACCATCCTCGTTATATGATCCGCTCTGTTCAGTATTCCGACGGTGACTTAGGCAGCGCACGACTGCGGAAGAGTGTGTTGGAAAACAACACGGCGATCACAGCCGGTCGCCCTTTTAGCAACATAGATCTACAGAAGACCTATTCTAATTTCAGCCGACTTCAGGCTGTGAAATATACCAATATTCTGTTTAACGAGGTTCCGGACTCCAATCTCTTAGATTGCCATATCCAGTTGAGCATGAACAAAAAGTCCACGGTTGCGTTTCAACCAGAAGGTACCAATACAGCGGGCGACTTGGGTGCTGCAGCGTCTCTCATCTATGAGAATAGGAACTTGCTACGTGGTTCAGAATTGCTGAGTGTGCAGTTGCGTGGCGCTTTTGAGGCCATTACGGGATTGGAGGGTTACAATGATGAAGACTATATAGAATATGGTGTGCAGGGAAAACTTCAGTTTCCAGAGTTCTTGGCTCCTTTTCTCTCGCGGAGCTTCCGGCGTCAAAGCAATGCCACTTCTGAGTTGTCTTTAGCCTGGGACATGCAAAACCGGCCTGAGTTCCATCGTCGGGTCTTGTCGGCGGGATGGCGTTATCGCTGGGCTGATCCAGGGCACAACACCCACTACCGTTTTGATCTCTTGGATCTGAACTATGTCTATATGCCATGGATCAGTGCTACCTTTAAGGAAGACTATCTTGACGATGTCTCAAATAGAAATGCCATCCTGCGCTATAACTATGAGAATCTCTTTATCCTAAGAATGGGAGTAGGTCTCAGCTATAATAATGGCATCAATGCTTTAAAGTTGAATTTTGAGTCGGGTGGAGGATTGTTGAGAGCACTCTCCCCTTTGATGGGACTGAAGAAAAATGAGAATGGGCAGTATACGCTCTTCAATCATATACCGTATGCCCAGTATCTGAAATTTGATTTTGACTATACGCGTATCCAGCAGTTCGATACTCGCAATATGCTGGCTTTCCATGCTGCCTTTGGCTTGGCCTATCCTTATGCCAACAGCACGGTGCTGCCATTTGAAAAACGCTATTTCTCTGGTGGTGCCAACAGTGTGAGAGGATGGTCTGTGCGAGAACTTGGCCCGGGCAGCTACCGGGGCAAAGACGGTCGCATCGACTTCATCAACCAAACTGGTGACATGAAACTGGACCTTAGTGCGGAGTATCGTACCTTTCTCTTTTGGAAATTCAATGGTGCTGCCTTTATTGATGCCGGTAACATTTGGACGCTTCGCAACTATACTGATCAGCCAGGAGGACAGTTTCGCTTTGATGAATTCTATAAGCAGATCGCTGTATCTTATGGATTAGGCTTGCGCGTCAACTTCGGCTATTTCATCCTTCGCTTCGATGGGGGCATGAAAGCCATTAATCCGGCTTGGACAACTCAGCAAGAGCATTGGGCAATCTTTCATCCGAAGTTTTCTCGTGATTTCACGTTCCACTTCGCAGTGGGTATGCCTTTCTAATGGACGTATAATTTAAGGAGAACACTGATTATTTCAAGCCAAAAACGCCCGTAGGCAGTTTTCTATGAAGTGCATTCAGCGTGAAGTCTGCTCCGGGATCATTGCCGGCTACGATGCCGCTGGCCCTAAGTACTTGCTTGACCGTTTTTTCGGCTAACTCAGGTTGGTTATTGGTGTCGCTCAGATGACAGAGCCATACACCCTTGAGCGCTGGCGTAGCATAGTGGGCAAGCACTTGACCGCAATCGAAATTGCTTGTATGCCCCAATGAACTTTGTATTCTTCGCTTCAGTTCTTCGGGGTAGGGGCCGGCCTCAAGCATGGCTTTCTCATAGTCAGCCTCTATTACGAGATAATTGGCGCGTCCAACATACTCCAGCATTTCGTCTGTGAAATGACCGATATCCGTCATCAATACAAATATGACGCCTTCAGCCTCAATGCAGTAGCCGACATTGTCTTTGCTGTCATGTGGTACTCCGAAAGCTGTAATCGTAAATCCGCCCACATGAAACGGTCGTCCTTTCTCTACGACAAATGACATGTCTTGGGGCACTTTGGTTCTCACACACCAATTTTCCTCTATGCCTTCGTGCACTTTTCGCGTGGCATATACGGGGATGTGATAATCCTTGCTCACACTACCTACTGACTTCACATGATCGGCATGATCGTGTGTGACCAGTATAGACCTAATATTGGAAATGTTTAGGCCGTAGTTTTTCAAGTGTTTTTTCAAAATACGGACACCGATGCCAGCGTCAATGAGCAGTCCTTCTTTCTCGCTAAATATCAGACTACAGTTGCCGCTGCTGCCGCTGCCGAATGAGATAAAATGCAGCATTGCGTTATAATTTTCTACAAAGGTATATATTTCTCTTCAATTATCACTCTTCTTGCAATGCAAAAAAACTTAATGGTGTGAGAAAGTCCATTTCTTGGTCTTTATTTTGGCTAAGGTAAAATAGAGAGAATTGAGAATTGAAAAAATAAAAAAATAGTTAATAGTGAAGATTCTTTCGCTAATTATTTGCTAATCAGAAAAAAAATGCTAACTTTGCACTCTGTTTGGAATAAGTATCAAAAATCGAATCAAAAACAAAGAATAGCGATGTCTAAGATTTGTCAGATTACAGGCAAGAAGGCACAGAGAGGTTGCAATGTGTCTCACTCAAAGCACCACACAAAGCGCAGCTTTGACGTTAATCTCTTCAGCAAGAAGTTCTTCTATGTAGAGGAGAACTGCTGGATTTCGCTCAAGATTAGTGCCGCTGGTCTTCGTCTCATCAATAAGGTTGGACTGGACGCAGCTCTGAAGCAGGCTGTCTCTAAAGGCTACTGCGATTGGAAGGACATTAAAGTATTAGGAGAATAATCATCATGGCAAAGAAGTCGAAAGGAAATAGAGTTCAGGTGATCTTGGAATGTACAGAGATGAAAAACTCTGGCCTGCCAGGCACTAGCCGTTACGTTACGACAAAGAACCGCAAGAATACTCCCGAGCGTCTGGAGCTTATGAAGTACAATCCCATCTTGAAGAAGATGACCCTTCACAAGGAGATTAAGTAATCTCTCCAGAGTTCTCGTTTTACGTTAATAGTTAAAAGATACATATAAACTATGGCAAAGAAAGCGGTCGCTACCCTCCATGAAGGTTCTACGGATGGTCGCGCATATTCAAAGGTTATTAAGATGGTAAAGAGCCCTAAGACGGGTGCTTACATCTTCGATGAGCAGATGGTTCCCAATGAGGCCGTCAAGGATTTCTTTAAGAAGTAATCTCGGATTTTGATACTTTAAAGATAAATGTTACAAGAGGTTGGACTGTTTTGGTCAACCTCTTGTTTTTTTTGTGGCAGTGCCAATTTCCCAATATGATGTTCATGGAAAATAGCAATTATAGCTTATCAAGCAGTATCGTGGAAAGCTATGATTTCCCGTTTTGCTATTCTTGATAAGCATATCTATGGAGCTTCCTCGGCTCATCTATTTTGTTTGCTTTCTGTTAGCTTAGATTGTTATTTCGCCGGCAATGCTTCTTGCCATCAGGTTGCGGATTGTATTCGGATCGTTGTATCGTGCTTGCAGATACATGAGTTTGGTGACCGCAGCCTCTACGGTAGAGTCGTGGCCGGAGATGACGCCGATGTCTTTGAGTTGGTATCCGGTGTCATAGCGGCTCATCTCCACAGTTCCGGCAACACACTGACTGATGTTCACGATGACAATACCCCTTAGTGTCGCCTCTTTGAGCAGATGCATGAGCCATGAGCTCTTCATAGCGTTACCACTGCCAAAACTGCGCATGACTATGCCTCTAAGACTTTGTAGTTGCAGTACTTGTCTGAGGATTCCTTCCTGAATACCGGGAAAGAGACTGAAAACGACCACGTTAGTGTCCATTGTCAAATGAGCCAGCATCCGTTTGGTGAAGTCGGGTTTCAGTATATGATGGTCGTGAAATGTAAAGCTTACACCAGCTTCGCAAAGATGGGGATAGTTAAAAGAGTCGAAAGCATTAAATCCGTCGGCATTGATTTTTGTCGAGCGGTTGCCTCTAAGCAGTACACCGCTAAAATAGATACATACTTCCGGTACTCGGGCATGCCCGTTGTCATCCTTTAAGGCGGCGAGCTCTATACTTGTCACAAGGTTCTCTTTACCATCAGTTCTCAATTGGCCAATGGGCAACTGGGATCCGGTGAGAATTACAGGCTTGGTCAGTCCTTCGAGCATGAAAGAGAGAGCAGAAGCCGTATATGCCATCGTATCCGTACCATGAAGCACCACAAATCCATCGTAGTCGTCATAGTTTCGGTTGATGATTCTCACAAGTTGTGCCCATTTGGTGGGTGACATCTCACTGGAGTCAATAGGAGGAGTGAACTGATAGACGTCAATGTCTGTCTTGATCAGTTGGAATTCTGGCATCGACTCCACGAGGTGGTTGAAATCCAGTGGTTCCAATGCGCCCGTCAATGGATTTTGTCCCATACCGATTGTGCCTCCCGTGTAGATAAGTAGAACCCTGTTCATCGCTATTCTTAGTTTTTTCTGCAAAAGTAATTTAAATTAGCCGATATTCCAAATAAATAGTGTATATTTGCGTTGGTGACTTTAGTTAAACGATCAACCACTTACAATTATTAGTCAATCCATCATAAAAAGAAACAATTATGAAGAAATTCATGGATGAGGACTTCCTCTTAGAGACAGATATTGCCAGAGACTTGTATCATAATTATGCGGCAAAGATGCCCATCATCGACTATCATTGCCATCTCGAGCCAAAGATGGTTGCCGAGGATCATCGTTTTCAAAGCATCACCGAGCTTTGGTTGGGAGGTGATCATTATAAGTGGAGAGCCATGCGTACTAACGGCGTCGATGAACGCTATTGTACAGGTACGGACACCTCTGACTGGGAAAAGTTTGAGAAATGGGCCGAAACGGTGCCTTACTGTTTTCGCAATCCGTTGTATCACTGGACTCATCTTGAACTCAAGACAGCGTTTGAAATCGATAAGCTACTTTCACCGTCTACGGCACGTGAAATCTACGACATCTGCAACGAGAAGCTCCAACAGCCAGAGTTCAGTGCACGCGGGCTCATGCGTCACTATCATGTAGAATGCGTCTGCACCACTGATGATCCTGTCGATGACTTGCACTGGCATAAGGTGACACGAGATAGTGGTTTCGAGATAAAGATGCTTCCAGCTTGGCGCCCTGACAAGGCGATGAATATTGAGCATCCCGATTTCTCTGCCTACATGGAGCAGCTTTCTGAAGTAAGTGGCATTGAGATTGACAGCTATCAGCATCTTGTTGATGCCCTGCAACGCCGTCATGACTTTTTCCGTGAGAACGGGTGCCGTCTCTCCGATCATGGTGTCGAGGAGTTCTATAGTGATCCTTATACTTCCTCTCAGATTGAGACTATTTTCAGCAGGGCATTACGTGGTCTGAGGCTTTCTAAGCAGGAAGTTCACCAATATAAACATGCATTCTTGAAAGACTGTGGGGAGATGGACTACAATGCGGGATGGACACAGCAGTATCACTATGGTGCTATCCGCAACAACAATACTTGTATGTATGAGCAACTTGGACCGGACACCGGCTTCGACTCTATCGGGGAGTTTAGCACCGCCAAGGCTTTGAGTTGTTTCTTGGATGAGCTCAATACAGAGCATAAGCTTACCCGCACCATTCTCTATTGTCTCAATCCTTCTGCCAACGAGATGATCGCGACTATGCTCGGTAATTTCCAAGATGGTTCGGAACCCGGAAAGATCCAGTTTGGCTCCGGCTGGTGGTTCAATGACCAACTCGATGGCATGACCAAGCAGATCAATGCGCTCTCTGCGTTGGGGTTGCTTTCTCGTTTTGTGGGTATGCTCACCGACAGCCGTTCGTTCCTGAGTTATCCCCGGCATGAATACTTCCGCCGTCTGTTGTGCAATATACTTGGCAATGATGTAGAGTGTGGCCTGCTTCCTGACAGTCGCGAAGACCTTGTGCGCATGGTAGAAGACATCTCTTATTATAATGCACGACGTTATTTTCACTTCTACGAATAGGTGAGAAGGCAAGTGAGTTTTACTTTTTTAGTAGAATTTCTTTGTCTTTTGGAAATAAAATAGTAATTTTGCAAAGTTATAAAACATATTTTTAATTCAACCTTTGAGCACAGATATGAAGAAATTGCTTTTTCCTCTCGTCATGATGTTACTGATCATGCTTATGGGGTCGTGTGCAAGCAGCAAGAAAGTTGCTTATTTCCAAAACATTGACTCTATCAGTTTGGCAGCCTCCCGGGGATTGTACGATGCGAAGATTATGCCTAAAGACATGCTGACTATCACGGTCATCACATCCAACCCAGAAGCTTCTGCACCATTCAACCTTTCTGTAAGTAACACTGTTGGCACGAGCGGACAGCTCTCTGCTAACACCGGTTCGCTGCAAGGTTATCTTGTTGACAATGATGGTAACATCAATTTCCCTATTGTGGGTAAGATCCATGTTGAGGGATTGACAAAGACTCAATGCGAGGAAATTATCCGTGCTAAGGTGAAACCTTATCTCAATGAACGTGAGAATCCTATCGTCACCGTTAGAATGTCCAGTTATCGTGTTACTGTCATCGGTGAGGTCGGCCATTCTGCTGTTATTCCGGTTACAACAGAGAAAATGAGCGTTGTGGAGGCTTTGGCAAGTGCCGGTGACCTGTCCATCTATGGACGCCGTGACAACGTGTTGCTCATCCGTGAGGATTCTACAGGAGAGAAGCATGCCCATCGTCTCAACCTCAACGATGCGCACATTTTTAATTCTCCTTATTATTATCTCCAGCAAAACGACATTGTCTATGTTCAGCCTAACTCGGTCAAGTCTCAGAACTCTGGTATCGGTAGTAGTACATCGTTGTGGTTCTCGTTCATTGGCATTGTCACCTCTGTCGCTTCATTGTTAGTTAATATCTTAAGGAACTAAGTTTAGTCACTTAATAATATGAACAGAAAGATTGAAATTAGTCGTTGGTTTCCGAAAGGAAAGACCAAGGATGATTTCAATCTTTTTCGTATATGCTTACTTACTAATTCAATATAAGGTTTTATTGTTGATGGAATACAGCATTCATGAGGATTGCGGAGTAGCTTTGGTGCGACTTCTTAAACCTCTTAGTTACTATCAGAAGAAATACGGTACGTGGAGATACGGTTTGGGTAAGCTCTATCTGATGATGGAGAAACAGCACAACCGTGGACAGGAAGGCGCTGGTATCGCATCTGTCAAGCTCAACACACAGCCAGGAAACGAATATATGTTCCGTGAGCGCGCGGAAGGTCCTAATGCCATTACTGAGATCTTTGGCACCGCCAATTGTCAAATCAATCAGGTGGTCAAGGAAAATAGCGTCTTTGACGAGTCTTGTCTTCAGGAGATACCTTTTGCGGGCGAACTCTATATGGGTCATCTCCGTTACTCCACTACAGGCAAGAGCGGATTGAAATATGTCCATCCCTTCCTCCGTCGTAACAATTGGAGAGCTAAGAACCTTTGTCTCTGCGGCAATTACAATATGACCAATGTGGAAGAGGTGTTTGAAGAGCTTACCCGCCAAGGACAGTGTCCACGCATCTACAGCGACAGCTATATCATGCTCGAACTTATGGGGCATCGTCTCGACCGCGAGGTAGAGCGTAACTTCCGCGAAGCGAAGAAGTTGGGATTGGTTGATCAGGATATCACACACTACATCGACGGACACGTGAAGATGGAGAATGTGCTCAAGACCACTATGAAGCATTTCGATGGTGGTTATGTGGTGACGGGTCTCACCGGAAGTGGTGAAATGTTTGCCATGCGCGACCCCCATGGCATCCGTCCTGCTTTCTACTATAAGAATGATGAGGTCGTCGTGCTTGCCTCTGAGCGCCCCGTCCTTCAGACCACGTTCGATATCGAGTACGACGACGTTCAGGAACTCAAGCCTGGCATGGCACTTATCGTGCGCAGCAGTGGTGAGACAGTGGTTGAAAAAATCCTGGCACCTCTCAATAATGCGGCATGCTCCTTCGAACGCATCTATTTCTCACGCGGTTCGGATCAGGATATTTACCGTGAGCGTAAGAAACTGGGTGAGCAACTTATGCCTGCCATACTGAAATCCATCAATGGTGACATACGCCACTCCGTGTTTTCCTTTATCCCCAATACGGCTGAGGCTGCCTTCTATGGTTTGATAGACGGCTTTAAAAAATATGTCATCAATCAGAAAATCGAGCGCATCGAGCAGCTTGGACATACGCCGACACACGACGAGCTTTTGCAAATCCTGAACGAATACGTGCGCTGTGAGAAAGTCGCATGGAAGGATATCAAACTTCGAACTTTCATCACCGAGGGAAGTGCCCGTAATGACCTTGCGGCACATGTATACGATATTACCTACGGATCCCTTGTACCGAATATCGACAATCTCGTCATCATCGACGACAGCATTGTTCGCGGTACCACACTTAAGGAAAGCATTCTCCATATTCTCGACCGTCTTCATCCTAGCAAGATCGTCATGGTCAGCTCGGCGCCGCAGATCCGCTACCCCGACTACTATGGCATCGACATGCCATGTCTGGAGGAGTTCTGTGTCTTCCGTGCTACTGTTGCCCTGCTCAAGGAGCGTGGTATGGAAAACGTGCTTGAGAAGGTCTATAACGAATGCCTTGTTGAACTGGCAAAGCCCCGTGAAGAGATGCAGAATGCTGTGCGTGACATCTATGCACCGTTCACAGTCGATGAGATCAACCATAAGATCGTGGAGATGCTTCGTCCCGAGGGCATGACGACTCCGATCGACATTGTGTATCAGAGTCTCGACGGCCTGCATCAGGCTATTCCCAACCATCCGGGTGATTGGTATTTCTCCGGACACTATCCCACGCCTGGTGGCACCCGTCTGTGCAACCAGGCTTATGTGAATTATTATGAGAAGGTGTACAAGCCTTTCGCATCACAATCAATAGACCATAATAACGCGAAATGATGAAGAATGTAACCTTGGTATTGTCTGATGGGACAAAGTTCCATGGCAAGTCGTTTGGCTACGACCAACCCGTAGCCGGCGAAGTGGTGTTCAATACAGCAATGATGGGTTATCCCGAATCCCTCACCGACCCCTCCTATGCCGGACAGCTGATGACACTGACCTTTCCTTTAGTAGGCAACTACGGCGTGCCGCCGTTTACTTTGGAAAAGAACGGACTGCCCACCTTTATGGAGAGTGACAAGATCTACGCTTCTGCCATCATCGTATCTGACTATAGTGAAGAGTACAGCCACTGGAATGCCGTAGAAAGCCTTGCTTCATGGCTTAAGCGTGAGCATGTGCCCGGTATCACGGGCATCGACACGCGGCAGCTTACAAAGGTGCTGCGTGAGCATGGTGTGATGATGGGAAAGATTATTTTCGACGATGATCCCGATAATCAGCCTAAGGCTGAGTACGAGGGTGTGAACTTTGTTGAAAAGGTTTCCTGCAAGGAGATTATCCACTACAACGAGGGCGCCGGCAAGAAAGTAGTTCTCGTCGACTGTGGCGTGAAGGCCAATATCATCCGTTGTCTCATCAACCGTGGTGTTGAGGTTATCCGGGTGCCATGGAACTATGACTATACCGACATGGATTTCGATGGCCTTTTCCTTGCCAATGGTCCTGGTGATCCTGACACTTGCCAGGCTGCTGTTGACATCATCCGCAAGCAGATGAGCCGTTCGCGTAAGCCGATCTGTGGCATCTGCATGGGTAACCAACTCCTTGGCAAAGCTTCAGGTGCGAACATCTATAAGTTGAAATATGGTCACCGCTCCCACAATCAGCCTGTGCAGATGGTGGGGACACCCAATTGCTATATTACTTCTCAGAACCATGGCTATGCCGTTGATGGTAAGACACTTGGCGCTGATTGGGAAGAACTCTTCGTCAACATGAACGACGGTTCCAATGAGGGCATCCGCCACAAGACCAATCCTTGGTTCTCTTCTCAGTTCCACCCTGAGGCTTGTGCCGGTCCGCTCGACACAATGTTCATGTTCGACAAGTTTGTTGAGAGTCTGAAGTAATAAGGATGTCATCTTTTTCGTTTCATTAATTCTAAATTGCAAACGCTATGCGTGATTCAAGTATAAAGAAAGTGCTCTTGCTCGGCTCGGGAGCATTGAAGATTGGAGAGGCCGGTGAGTTTGACTATTCTGGTTCTCAGGCTCTGAAAGCTCTTCGCGAAGAGGGCATCTCTACGGTGCTGATCAACCCAAATATCGCCACTGTGCAGACTTCCGAGGGCGTTGCCGACCAAATCTATTTCCTGCCGGTACAGCCTTATTTCGTGGAGCGCGTCATTGAGAAGGAGCGTCCCGATGGCATTCTTTTGAGTTTTGGCGGACAAACAGCATTGAACTGTGGTGTGAAACTCTATGAGAGCGGTGTGCTGGAGAAATATGGTGTGAGGGTCTTGGGTACGCCAGTTCAGGCTATCATGGACACAGAGGATCGTGAGCGCTTTGTTGAGAAACTCGATCAGATCCACGTTAAGACGATCAAGAGTGAGGCTTGCGAGACCATGGATCAAGCTTTGAAAGCTGCTTCTGATTTGGGATATCCGGTCATTGTGCGTGCTGCTTATGCTTTGGGCGGACTGGGGTCAGGTTTTGCCGACAACGACGATGAGCTGCGTCGCATCTGTGAGAAAGCTTTCTCTTTCTCGCCGCAGGTGCTCGTGGAGAAGAGCTTGAAAGGATGGAAAGAAATCGAGTATGAGGTGGTGCGCGATAAATATGACAACTGCATCACGGTGTGTAACATGGAGAACTTCGACCCGCTGGGTATCCACACGGGTGAGTCTATTGTCATCGCACCGTCGCAGACACTCTCCAACTCAGAATATCATAAGCTTCGTGCATTGAGCATCAAGATTGTGCGCCATGTAGGTATCGTAGGTGAGTGCAATGTGCAGTATGCCTTTGATCCCAATTCAGAGGACTATCGTGTCATCGAGGTTAACGCCCGTCTGAGCCGTTCTTCGGCTTTGGCATCGAAGGCTACTGGTTATCCTTTGGCTTTTGTGGCTGCTAAGCTTGGTATGGGCTACGGTCTCTTTGAGTTAAAAAACTCTGTGACTAAGACGACGAGTGCATTCTTTGAGCCGGCTTTGGACTATGTGGTCTGCAAGATTCCACGTTGGGATTTGTCAAAGTTCCGTGGCGTTGACCGTGAGTTGGGCTCCAGCATGAAGAGTGTCGGTGAGGTGATGGCGATTGGCCGTAACTTCGAGGAAGCTATTCAGAAAGGCTTGCGCATGATCGGTCAGGGCATGCATGGCTACGTTGAGAATAAAGAGTTGAAAATCGATGATATCGATGAGGCGCTTCGTGAACCTACCGACAAGCGTGTTTTCGTCATTTCTAAGGCTATGCATAAGGGCTACACCATCGATCAGATTCATGACTTGACAAAGATCGATAAGTGGTTCCTCTATAAACTGAAACACATTATCGACATCGATGAGCGACTGAAACGTTGCAATATCAACACGCTTGACCGTGAATTGCTTCGTGAGGCAAAGGTCTATGGCTTCACCGATTTCCAGATTGCTCGCGCAGTAGGCTTGGAGCAGGAACTTGGCAACATGCACAAGGCTTTGCTTGTCGTGCGCCGCCTGCGCAAGAGCTACGACATCCTGCCGGTTGTTAAGCAGATTGATACCTTGGCAGCAGAGTATCCGGCTCAGACTAACTACCTCTACGTGACCTATGATGGTGTGGCCAGTGACATCAGCTTCTCCAACGATAAGCGCTCGGTCATTGTTCTCGGCTCAGGTGCTTACCGCATCGGCAGTTCTGTGGAGTTTGACTGGTGTGGTGTGCAGGCTCTGAATACCATTCGCAAGAGCGGCTACCGCAGTATCATGATCAACTATAACCCGGAGACAGTGTCTACGGACTACGACATGTGCGACCGCCTCTATTTCGATGAGTTGACCTTTGAGCGCGTCATGGACATCATTGATATGGAGAATCCTTATGGTGTTATCGTTTCTACGGGTGGTCAGATACCTAACAACCTGGCCATGTATCTCGATGCTGAGAATGTCAACATTCTTGGTACAGCAGCTAAAGACATTGACAACGCAGAGGATCGTGCGAAGTTCTCGGAGATGCTTTCCCGCAATGGCATCAACCAGCCAGAGTGGAGCGCACTGACGTCGATGGATGACATTGATAAGTTTGTTGACCGCGTCGGCTTCCCGGTTCTTGTCCGTCCGAGCTATGTGCTTTCCGGAGCAGCCATGAATGTCTGTTCCAATCGCGAAGAGCTGGAACGCTTCCTGAAATTGGCAGCTAACGTCAGTGAGGATCACCCCGTGGTGGTCAGCAAGTTCATTGAGCATGCCAAGGAGATCGACTTCGACGGTGTGGCTAAACAAGGAGAGGTCATGGCGTATGCCATCAGTGAACATATCGAGTTTGCCGGTGTCCACTCGGGTGATGCCACCTTGCAGTTGCCTCCGCAGAAGCTCTATGTCGAGACAGTGCGCCGCATCAAGCGCGTCAGCCGTAAGATTGCGCAGGAGCTGCACATCTCCGGTCCGTTCAACATTCAGTTCATGGCCCGCGAAAACGACATCATGGTCATCGAGTGCAACCTCCGCGCCAGCCGCTCCTTTCCTTTCGTGAGCAAGGTGCTGAAGATCAACTTCATCGACTTGGCTACTAAGGTGATGCTCGGAGAGCCTGTTGAGAAACCCAATAAGAATCTCTTCGATCTCGACTATGTTGGTATCAAGGCCAGCCAGTTCTCGTTCAACCGTCTGCAAAAGGCAGATCCAGTGCTCGGTGTGGATATGAGTTCTACCGGTGAAGTGGGCTGCTTGGGCGACGACACCAATCAGGCATTGCTCAAGAGTATGCTTTCCGTGGGTCAGCGCATTCCTAAGCATACCGTATTGCTTTCAACCGGTGGTGCCAAGCAGAAGGCTGAGATGCTCGATGCTGCCAAGCAACTCTTGGCTCATGGCTATCAGCTTTACGCAACCGGTGGCACTTCGCGCTATCTCACTGAGAATGGAGTGGACAACACGCTTGTTTACTGGCCGTCAGAGGAAGGGCAGCCTCAGGCGCTTGATCTCTTACATGAGAAGAAGATAGATATGGTGGTGAACATTCCGAAGGATCTCACCTCGCGCGAGTTGACCAATGGTTACAAGATTCGTCGTGCTGCCATTGACCTCAATGTGCCTTTGATCACCAACAGCCGATTGGCCAGTGCCTTCATTAATGCATTCTGTACCTTGAAGCCAGATGATATAGATATCAAGGCTTGGGGAGAATATTAATATGGTGTATGAGTGGAGACTTTCTCGATTCTCATACACTATAATGCTCTTCCTATGGTTGGAGTGAGTGATATTTAGTTTTACCTTTGAGTGAGAAAGTCCCTTGCCCATAGTTTTTTATTCCCCATTGGCTCTTCTATTTAGATGAGCTGATGGGGAATATTTTTTACCTGTAAGAAAGAAAGTTGCCTAATTGTTATATTCTCGTTGGTCTGTGTTGGACGCTATTGCCGTCTACTTGAACATGAAAATGAGAATATTCATTTGCGTTGTTATCGTCATATAATTGCAGAACAGTCGTCATGTATTAGAAAAACAGCCTTTGCATAGTTGGTCAAACGATCGTTGTACGTTTGGTCAAACGAACGTCATACGTAAAGTCAAACGAACGTTGTCCATATGGATGACAATTGTTTGACCATCTCTACAAAAGTTTTTTTGCATTTATGATAAGGCTGAAAGCTGTTAGATTTAATGGGTTCTTAGTTTGGCAGGCCCTCAAGAGCAATTTTCCATGTGCCTTGCCGTTCGATAGCATGAAGGTGGAAAGTCTTCTCTGCTATAGCCTGTGGAGCGAGTCCGATAGTGTCCATGGCGAGAAAGTTGCTCACAACTACCTTGACTGTAGCAGTGGAGTCATCTTTGAAATCTATATTAGCGATTTTGTAGTTGGCACCTTCCTGTTTGTTGCGTAGAGCCTCAACATCGCTTTTGTTGACCTGGCTGGCTGCAAATACCAGATATTGTCGTGATTGTGGCGTGCAATATTTTAGAGCCGCAGGGAAACGCCAATTGAAGTAAGCTGTAGAAAAAGAGTCTACAGTGTTTTCCAGTTGATCCTTGTTGTCTCCACTGCAGGCCGAGCTGCCCATCAGCAACGCAAGGGCAGCACAGCAGGCGAGGAGGGGACTAAGCAATGTTTTACGAATTTCCATCATACAGAACTTAAAGCCTTGATAAACCTTTATCTCATGCAAAGATAGCGGTTTTGTTTCAGATAAATCGATATTTTTCATTATTAATGTGTATTTTTTAGCGATTTCTCTCTTACTACACTAAATTTTCGTATCTTTGCATGTTAAAAGTAAGATTTAGAACAATGGTACAAGTGCACATAGACGATGGCGTGTTGCGCCAGGCTGCAACAGCAGGCATGGACAACTTTCTGGAGGCTTTTGCCGGAGCGATCCGGGAGGCTATCGGTGGAGAGCTGAATGCCGACAACATGGGTGAGCTCAATTCCGATCAAATCACGCTGCTGGGCTATCTGATGCTTCGCGACAGCGTGATGGACGGTGGCTTCATCGAACTGATCCACAACGGGCTGGGGGAGTTCATCTTTTTCAACCCATTTGGTAAGGCAGTCAGAGAGTGGGGCCTGCGCGACTTGTATAAGTTATTGGATAAATGTAGCCGCTATTTCAAGAAATATCGTCTCGAGATCGAACATGACTGCACCCAAGAGGAGTTCGACGCCCTTTATGAGCGCTATCCTGAATTTGACGATTTCGATGATTATTTCGTCGAGCATGAGGAGGAGTTCACCGAAGCCGTGGCGCAGTATGTCGATGACCATATCAGTGATTTTGCGGTCATCGATAAGTAGTGGTTGAGAAAAGAAAGATGGAAAGATGAACAAGGAACAACAAGAACTTCGCAAGAAAAGTCCTATACAAATAAAGAACAAAAAGGCGTCGTTTGAATATATTTTTGTAGACACCTACACAGCTGGTATTGTGCTTACTGGTACTGAGATCAAATCCGTGAGACTGGGCAAAGCTTCGCTTGTGGATGCCTTTTGCTACATCAACAATGGTGAAGTATGGGTTAAGGGAATGAATATATCTCCTTATTTCTACGGATCTTATTCCAATCATGAGGCCAAACGTGACCGCAAACTGCTGCTTACCAAACGCGAGATACGCCGACTGGCTGAGGACAGTAAGACACCGGGCTATACTATCGTGCCTACGCTGATGTTTATCGACGGACACGGCAGGGCAAAGATGGATATAGCGCTGGCAAGAGGTAAGAAAGAGTTTGATAAGCGACAGACGCTCAAGGAGAAAGAGGACCGGCGTGAGATGGATCGTGCCATCAAGCATTTCTAATGGGTGATGACGGTTTGAGCCTGCGTGTTTCCATGGTGCAGGCCACGGCGGAGGATAAGGCAACAACAGACAACCGAAATACACATATATGCTAGAAGAGATTGTAAAAGAGAAACTTGTGGTGCTGGACGGTGCCATGGGAACCATGATTCAGAGGTATGGGCTCCACGAGTCCGATTTCCGTGGTAGCCGCTATGCTGGTGTTGACGTGCAGATGGAGGGTAACAACGATATGCTGAATATTACCAAGCCGGAGGTGATCATGGACATCCACCGGCAATATCTGGCCGCAGGAGCCGACATCATCACCACCAACACTTTCTCCTCGCAGCGTATATCACAGGCCGATTATCATCTCGAGGCTGACTGCGCAGAGATGGCTTATGAGGGTGCGCGCATTGCCAGACAGTGCGCTGAGGAATATTCCACTCCCGAGCATCCTCGTTTTGTGTGCGGTTCTGTAGGACCTACCAACAAGACCTGCTCCATGAGCCCGGATGTGAGCGACCCCTCAGCGCGTGACCTTCACTACGACGAGCTCTTCGACGCCTATTGCGAAGAGGTGGAGGCGCTGATCCGCGGAGGTGTTGACGCCATCATCATTGAGACGATCTTTGACACGCTCAACTGCAAGGCTGCTATCGATGCTTCGGTGCAATCCATGGAGAAAGCCGGACGTAAGTTGCCCATCATGGTCAGCGTGACCATCAGTGACCTTGCCGGACGCACGCTGAGCGGACAGACCCTTGAGGCTTTTCTGGCCAGTATCGCTGATTATCCCATCTTCTCGGTGGGACTCAACTGCTCGTTTGGTGCGCCGCAGATGCTGCCTTATCTCAGAACATTGGCTGCACGTGCTCCTTTCTATATCAGTGTCTATCCCAATGCCGGGTTGCCCAACGCCATGGGACAATACGACGAGACGGCCGAGCAGATGGCCGGAGAGATGGAAGTGTTTATGAAGGAGGGACTCGCCAATATCGTCGGAGGTTGTTGCGGCACCACGCCTGAGTTTATCCAGACTTTTGCAGAGAAAGCCAAAAACTATCAGCCTCATCGTGTCGTGCAACGCTCAGAAACCCTTTGGCTGTCGGGACTGGAATTGCTCGACGTTACGCCGGAGGTGCGCTTCGTCAACGTTGGCGAGCGCTGCAATGTGGCCGGTAGCCGCAAATTTCTGAGACTCATCGAGCAAAAACAATATACTGAAGCTTTGGAGATTGCTCGCAAGCAGGTTGAAGATGGAGCCCTCGTGATTGACATCAACATGGACGATGGTCTGCTCGATGCCAAGGCCGAGATGGTGAAGTTTCTCAATCTCATCGCCAGTGACCCGGACATCGCCCGTGTGCCCGTGATGATCGACTCTTCCGACTGGGAGGTGATCATGGCGGGACTGAAATGTATGCAGGGCAAGTGCATCGTCAACTCTATCTCTCTGAAAGAGGGCGAGAGCACTTTCATCAGCCATGCCAAGGACGTGAAGCGTTTTGGAGCTGCCGTTGTGGTGATGTGCTTTGATGAGCAAGGCCAGGCCACCTCCTACGAGCGGAAGATAGAAATTGCAGAGCGTGCTTATCATATATTGGTTGAGCAAGTGGGGATGGATCCGTTGGACATCATCTTCGATCCTAACATCCTGTCTGTGGCTACCGGTATTGCCGAGCACGACAGCTATGCCCTGGACTTCATCCGTGCTACGGGGTGGATCCGCAAGCATCTCAAAGGCGTGCACGTGAGTGGTGGCGTGAGCAACCTCAGCTTCTCATTCCGTGGTATCAACTACATCCGTGAAGCGATGCATGCCGTGTTCCTCTATCATGCCATTGAGCAGGGTATGGACTTTGGTATCGTCAATCCGGCTACTAAGGTGACCTACGCCGATATTCCTGCTGATGAACTGACCATCATCGAAGATGTCATCCTCAACCGTCGGCAGGGTGCTTCTGAGGACTTGGTGGAGCTGGCTGAAAAGAAACGTGCCGAGCAGGAGGCCGCCAAACTTGCTGCTTCGCAAGGTGGCAAGACGGTAGTAGTCTCAGACGAGGCTTGGCGCAATGAGAGTGTGGAGAGCCGTCTGGGCTATGCTTTGAGAAAAGGTATTGGAAAATATATGGATGCCGATCTCCACGAGGCACTTGAGAAATATCCCCATGCTGTAGACATCATCGAAGGACCGCTGATGGACGGCATGAACGAGGTTGGTACGCTGTTCGGAGCCGGTAAGATGTTTCTCCCACAAGTAGTGAAGACCGCGCGCACGATGAAGCAAGCCGTCGCTATCCTTCAGCCTTATATCGAGGCAGAGAAGAGGGAGGGCTCAGCTACCGCCGGACGTGTGTTGTTAGCTACTGTTAAGGGTGATGTCCACGACATCGGAAAGAATATCGTCGGTGTAGTTTTCTCCTGCAACAACTATGAAGTTATCGACCTCGGCGTGATGGTGCCCGCTGAGCAAATTGTGGCCCAAGCCCGTCAGCTCCATGTCGACTTCATCGGACTGAGCGGCCTTATCACTCCTTCGCTTGGCGAGATGGTGCATGTGGCCGAAGAGTTGCAAAAAGCGGGGATGCACATCCCATTGCTTATCGGCGGAGCCACGACGAGCGAGTTGCATGTGGCTCTGAAGATAGCACCTGTCTATGATGCTCCCGTGATATGGACCAAAGACGCCAGTCAGCCGCCGATCATCGCCGCCCGTCTCATGGATCCAAAGCCGAGAAAGAACTACGTGGATGAGCTCGCCACACGCTATGAGCAGCTCAGACAACAATATCAGGAAAAGCAGGCTAAACTCATGTCGCTGGATCAAGCCCGCGATAACAAGCTCAACTTGTTTAATGACTAAAGAATAGAGAATCAGAATCTTATAAAATTATAAAGATATGTTTAAGAAGAAAAGACGTTGGCATTGCCTTCCCGGTCAAGAGCTCACAGAGCTGGACAAGAAGGTGATGTACTGGGAGAACAAAGGCAAGGAAGTGCCTACACGTGATATGGTGCGTACGCCCGAACAGATAGAGGGTATTCGTATTGCAGGAAAACTCAATTCACAGTGCCTTGATGCTGTGGCTGAGGCTATCCACCCGGGAATGAATACGCAGGAGATCGATGATATCTGCATGAAGTTCTGCGAGGATCATGGCTGTCATCCCTCTTGCCTCAACTTCGAGGGTTATCCCAAGAGCGTGTGCACCAGTATTAATGAAGTCGTCTGCCATGGCATTCCTAAAGAGGAAGATGTGCTGCAGGAGGGCGACATCGTGAATGTGGACATGACGCTCGACTATAATGGCTACTACGGCGACGCATCCCGTATGTTCATCATTGGCGGAAAGACCACACCTGAGAAGGAACAGCTCGTCAGAGTGACCAAGGAGTGCCTTGAGATTGGTGCTGAGGCTGCTAAACCCTATTGCTTCGTGGGTGACATCGGCCATGCCATACAAAAACATGC
Source organism: Paratractidigestivibacter sp. (assembly GCA_963656095.1). Lineage (GTDB taxonomy): Bacteria > Bacteroidota > Bacteroidia > Bacteroidales > Bacteroidaceae > Prevotella. The sequence continues at coordinate 13,656 of CAVKHS010000038.1, read as the reverse complement.
CGAGAAATATCATTATGGCGTAGTTCGCGACCTCTGCGGTCATGGAGTTGGACTTCAGATGCATGAGGAGCCCGATATCCTGCATTATGGTCACAGAGGCACCGGCATGCTGCTCGTGCCCGGCATGACGTTTACCATAGAGCCGATGATCAACATGGGCACATGGAAAGTATTTATCGACGAGGACGATCCCTATGGATGGGAAGTAATCTCTGGTGATGAACTGCCTTCGGCACAGTGGGAGCACACCTTCCTCATGACAGAGCACGGAGTGGAGGTGCTGTCGGAGTGACAGAGACCATGCATGGTGGTATTCTGCTTTTACGAGAAATAAGATGGAAAATATGGAAACAGCAAATAATGATGTCTATATCTTAGGTATAGAATCATCGTGTGACGATACTTCGGCAGCAGTGCTTCGCAATGGTGTGCTGCTGAGTAATGTGACGGCCTCGCAGGAGGTGCATCGCGCCTACGGCGGTGTGGTTCCAGAATTGGCTAGCCGCGCACATCAGCAAAATGTGGTACCCGTGGTGGATCAGGCCATCAAACGTGCGGGTATCACCAAAGAACAATTGTCGGCCATCGCCTTCACCCGTGGACCGGGACTCATGGGCTCGCTACTTGTGGGCGTGAGCTTTGCCAAAGGACTGGCACGTAGCTTGGAAATTCCTCTCATCGATGTCAACCATTTGCAGGGGCATGTCATGGCTCACTTTATCAAAGAGAGCGACGACGACAACCACATGCCTCCTTATCCTTTTATCTGCCTGCTGGTATCTGGCGGTAACTCTCAGATCGTGAAGGTCAACGCCTACAACGACATGGAGGTACTGGGGCAGACTATTGACGATGCTGCCGGGGAGGCTATCGACAAATGTTCCAAGGTGATGGGACTCGGTTATCCCGGTGGCCCGATCATTGACCGGCTTGCACGTCAGGGCAATCCAATGGCTTATAAGTTCGCAGAGCCGCATATTCCGGGGATGGACTACTCATTCTCGGGCTTGAAGACTTCCTTCCTCTATAACCTCCGGAAATGGGTCGAGGAAGATCCTGACTTCGTGGAGCATCACAAGCAGGACTTGGCCGCAAGTCTTGAGCACACCATCGTGGACATACTGATGAAGAAGTTGAGATTGGCCGTGAAGACGACGGGCATCAAGCATGTGGCTGTTGCAGGTGGTGTCTCGGCCAACAACGGACTGAGAGCGGCCTTCCGCGACCACGCTCAGCGCTATGGCTGGACCATCTACATTCCTAAGTTCAGCTACACCACGGACAATGCGGCGATGATCGGTATCGTAGGATATTATAAGTATCTCGACAAGGATTTCTGCTCTATCGATGCTCCAGCTTTCTCCAAGGTTACATTTAAGTAAGCGTGTAATAATCGTTGTATAACACAATATATATCAGATAATTGAACGACAATTATGGAATTTGAAACCAAAGTGTTGAGCCGTCAGATTCAGGAGGCTCTCTACAATTATAATGAGACATTGGGTACGGCAGAGAGCTGCACAGGCGGGCGCATTGCCGAGGCAATTATCTCAGTCCCCGGCGCTTCCCAGTATTTCAAGGGTGGGATAGTCTCCTACACCAATGAGGTGAAGGAGAACTTACTTCATGTCTCTGCTCAGGTGTTGGCCGAGCAGACTGCTGTCTGTGAGGAGGTGGCCCGTGAGATGGTCATTGGTGCCTGTGATGCGCTGAACTGTGACTATGCCATCTCAGCCACGGGCGTTGCCGGTCCCGGTGGTGGTACTGCGGAGATCCCTGTGGGTACGATTTGGCTCGGCTATGGTGCTAAGGATGATGTGCGGACGTTTAAGCTTACAGAAGATTTTGGACGCGACATCAACTTGGAGATTGCGACCAATAAGGCATTGCGCCTCTTCCTTGAGTATGTCAGCGCTAAGCATGCTGAAAACGGCAGCCAGGAAGAAGAGAAGTAAACTACTTCCCGGATAATAACAAAAACGGCGGCTTCCAAGAAGTTTTCTTGGAAGCCGCCGTTGGCGTTTTATTTCGTCAGATGATTATTTCTGATATTTCTTGATGAGGCTTTCTGCTCTGCTGTCGCCCAACTGCTTAGCACTTTGCAAAGCCGCAATACCTTCTTCTTTCTTCCTCAACTCACAAAGGGCGATGCCCTTGATGATATAGAGATCGCTATACTGCTGTGTCAATTGCAGAGCTAAGTCACAGGTCTTCACCGCATCGTCGTATTTCCCGACTTTCAGCTGGAGACTGCCCATCTCGGCATAGTAGGTGGGTGCTGTGCGGTTCAATACAATGGCGTGGGCGATGTCGTTGAGAGCCAGCTGATATTGGCGGAGCTTCATCTCGCATTTAAACTTCGCATAATAAAAGTCGTCAGTGCCCTGATAATTGACCAAAGAGTCGTAGGTCAGATAGTCGTTGAAGGCTTTGCGGTAGTCACCTGTGACATCGTAGACTCTTGCACGAGCTAAGACATAGGGAGCGGAGGGAGTGCCAGACTGTACGCTGACAGCTTTGTCGAGCAGTGCGAGCACCTCAGCTGTTGGTGCCTTGAGCTGTGTCTTACATTGGGCGGCTTCAAAAAACACTTCTCCGTTTTTGCCTAAGTCAGTGCTCTGCAATGCAGTGAAGGTTTCAAGCGCTTTATCGTAATTGCCGGTGGCATAAAGGATTTGTGCTTGCAGATGCTTGTAGATTGGCAGAGGATTGAGTTTGTCGGCTTGCTGGGCCAATTCTGTGGCGTACAGGAAAGTCCAAGCGGGATAGAGGGTGTCGACACGGGCTATGGCGGCCTGATAAACTGTTTTGGCATAGTCGTAGTAAGCCTCATCCTTCTTAGCGGCCTTCTGGGTCTCAGTCTTCAACGTGGCATCGGCAAGACTGAATTTATTATAACGCTCATACCAGTTGGCCAGTGTCAGATAGCCGGTGGTAGCCGTGGGAAAGCGCGTGATGTATTCGTGGATATAGGTCTCGTAGTTGGCGCTGTCGGTTTGCTCAGCGGCAAGAACAAGCATCAGTGTGGCCTGCTGCTCCTCAATGGGGAGAACCGGACGGATGGCGGTAGCCTTGAGCGTAGGGTCGGAGAGTGAGAAACCGTTGGTCGCGAAGGTTGTGGTCAGGCGGGCGTCTGCGGAGAAAGCCTGACCACCATCCTGCGGACGCTGCATGAGGCCAAGCAGTTGACCGGCACCGTTGACAATGGGGCAGCCAAGATCTGTGGAGGATACGTCGACATCGTTGAACACATAATAGTTATAGGTAGTCATGAACTTCTCTGTGCGCAGTGGCTTTACCTTGTGAATGTCAACTTTCTTGGTCGAGAAGCTTACGAGGGTGGCGGGCGAGACTGGAGCATCCACCGTGTTGATGCTCAAGCCAGTTGGCAAATGGCTGCCTTTCACTCGGAAGCGGCAGAGGTCATATATCTCAGAGGCACCGATGATTGCGTCGACATCGCGCTGTTGGCCTTTATTATCAATGACAGTGGCACGGATTGCTCCTACGAAGACATGCCATGGAGCTATGGCTTCACCTTGAGGCCCAGCAAAGACTCCATGGGTGGAGCCGTGGATGGAGCCGTCGGCGTTGAAGGTTGTCAACGTGAAGATATTGGATGCAACCTTCGCCATGCTGGCACCTTGGGCCAACATCTTAACAGGTAGCAGCATGACGAAGAGAAAGAGAAAGTTTGATATTGTTTTTCTCATATTATATTATAGTTCCTGATCTTTGGATTATTTTTTTGAAATTTGAGTATTTTCTTTTGTTCAGAGCTATTTCTGAGCATTCAGCAAAGCCTGAGCATTATCGACAGCAGCCTGCGAGATGTCGCTGCCGCTAAGCATCTGTGCAATTTCGCGTACACGCTCATCGTCAGAGAGTTCACGCATCGTGCTGACGGTGCCCTCGGATGTCTCTTCTTTGCTCACTTTGTAGTGAGAGGTGCCGCCGGCTGCTATCTGCGGAAGGTGGGTGATGGCGATGACCTGACGATACTGTTGTGCCATCTCGCGCATAGTCTCGGCCATTTTCTCAGCCACGCGTCCGCTGACACCCGTGTCGATCTCATCGAAGATAATAGTGGGGAGTCTTACGGCACCGCTGATCATTGCTTTCAGTGAGAGCATCACGCGAGCAATCTCACCACCGGAAGCCACTTGGGCTACGGGTTGGAGTGGGGTGCTACTGTTGGCACTGAAGAGGAAAGAGATCTTGTCGAGTCCCATCGGCTGACAGTCAGTGTGCTGGATGTCGATGAAGAAGCGGACTTTGGGGATGCCCAGTGGCACCAGACGCTGATGCATCTCTGTCTCGATTTTTTTCGCGGCTTGTTGTCGTGCTTTGCTCAGTCGCTGTCCCACTTTGACGCAATTTTCATGGGCGACGCTCATCGCTTTCTCCAAGTCGGCCAAGATATCGTCGCCGCAATCGATGTTGGCAATCTCCTGCTTGAGTTGGTCGCGTAGGGCAATGAGCTCATTGACACCACTGGCGTGGAATTTCTTCTCCAATGAGTAGAGTTCGTCCAGTCGGTCGTTCATCTGTTGGAGCTGTTGAGGATCGAAATCTATGTTTTCCAGTTTGTGGTCAACTTCGTTGGCAATGTCCTTCAACTCGATGCCAGCCGATTCAAGTCGCTGCGCAGCGTCCTGAATCTCAGGATAGACATCGACAAGGTTTTGCAACGAGTCGGCCGCATTCTTCACGAGGTTGACAGCACCATTGTCATCGTTGCTGAGCAGGGAAGTCGTTTGAAACAGAGCGCTCTTGATGTCTTCGATATGGCTTAACGTCTGCACTTGGCTCTCCAAACTCTCCTGTTCGTCGGCTTGAAGATTGGCTTTGTCAAGTTCATTGTATTGAAAGCGGAGAAACTCCTCATTATCACGATTCTGTACGATGAGTTTTTTCTGCTCCTCATATTTGCGCACAGCCTGGAGATAGTCGGCGTAGTGATGTTTGTAGTCGTTAAGGAGTGGTTTGTCGTCGGCGATGATGTCCACGACACTCATTTGGAAATCCTCTTTTTGCAATAGCAGGTTTTGGTGTTGGCTGTGGATGTCCATCAAGAGTTCACCACACTCGCGCATCAGAGCCAAGGACACGGGGGTGTCGTTGATAAACGCGCGGCTCTTGCCACTGCTACTCACTTCTCGCCGGAGGATACAGTCAGAGGCATCGTAATCGATATTGTTTTTCTGAAAGAAGTCTTCGAGATGGTAAGTACTCAAATCGAAATGTGCCTCAACGATGCATTTGTTTCTTCCTTCCTTAATCTGTCGGGTGTCCGCTCGCTGTCCCAAGAGCAGATGGATGGCTCCGAGAATGATGCTTTTACCAGCTCCCGTCTCACCGGTGATGACAGAGAATCCCGGATGGAAATCAATGTTGAGCTCATCGATGAGCGTGAAATTCTTGATGTATAACTGTTTGAGCATGATGTCATTGTTTTATTTTGTCCCAAGCATTGTTCTGAGAGGCGTTGATCGAGAAGAGTATGTCATAGATGGTCTCTTTCTCTTTCGGAGTACCTTTACCCTGATAGATATTTGCCAACTCATCGCGTTTGTAGTCGGTCCAAATCTGTGGGAGCATACTCGTGGGCCTATTCTCGTGGGCTGTCTTTAAGTCGTTTTCGATAGCGTTGGTGATTTGAGCCCTTCCACGCTCGCTGTTTTCGGCCATTTGGTCGAGTCCAAGCCGATAATAGTCGTATTGCAGTTGGCGGAAAGGCTTCATGCTGCCATCAAGATAGTCGTTGATGATGGCGAAGCGGTTTCGGTCGTTGTCGAAAGCTTTCCATCCTGTCACGTCCAAGTTTTGAGCATTATTGGCCAGGTTCATGCAAAGCTGCAGCACATCTTCGCCGCCCATAGGTGAGAAACTGTCCAAATCCAGGCCAATGATGAGATAAGCGTAGTAAGCCAGTACCGCCGTAAGCGCATTGTCTACTATCTCATCTTTGAACTCCAGTTGGTCGAACTGAGCGTATTTGAAGTTAAAGTCCTTGTCGTTGTTGTTGTAGAGCGTAGTTGTATACGATGCGTTGAACACCGGACGGTTGGCTTGGATCAGTGCTTTGCAGGTGAACATGTTTGTGGCAGGGTCATATTTACTTACGGTGATGGTCAGGCTGCAATTGATTTTCTCATTTTTACGAAACTGCATGTGGGTCCATTGTCTGTCGTTAACGAAAGTGGTAATCGCCTGTTGCAGATTATCGAAGACAGAGGCATCAGTACCCTGAATCTGACTGTGGTTGACGGTCACTTTCATGTTCAGCTCCTGCGATGCTCCTTTTGCAGGGAAGAGAAGCATCAAGAGCAAAGAGAGGCAAAGGAGAAATGCTGGTTTCATCATGATTATTTTGTATGGGCAGCCGCTTGCATATTGAGTTTAGCCTCGCGCAAGCGGATGCGTGTGAGCACTTGCTTGGTGTTGAGCGTGAAGTCGGCTCCGAGCATCCAGCTGAAGAAGCCGGGGTCGCGATGGAGCACGTCGGTGACAACCCATCCACGGTATTTGCCAAAGTTGAAGACTTCTTGGCGGCGTGTTTTTCCGTTCTCGTCGAGGATAGGATGCCCTTGGGCGTCTTTCATCTCTTTCCACACGATGCGGCCTGCAAAGTCGACATTGTCGTTCATGGCAGAGAACTCAGCCAAAGCATCCATATCGTTGGGTAATGCACGCTTCGGATCTTCAGCTTTCTCTGGGTCATACATGTCCAGCTCACCTTGTAGCACTCTGTAGGTGGCTTCAGCGTCTTGGTCAGCGCGGTGAGCTTTCAAGTCGTCTTCCATACTGTGGCCCGTGTAGAATTTATAGGCAGCAGCCAGATTGCGGGGCTCCATCTTGAAGAAGATGCTTTGGGCATCGATGAGATGGCAACGCGAGAAGTCAAAGTCGATGCCGGCACGGAGAAACTCCTCGGCCAGCAGGGGAATGTCGAAGCGATTGGAATTGTAGCCGGCAAAGTCACAACCGGAGAAACTGTCAGCCAGTTGCTTGGCCAACTGTTTGAAAGTGGGAGCGTCTTTGACATCATCATCGGTGATGCCGGTGAGTTCTTGCACTTCGTGGGGAATCGGCTTTCCGGGATTGACAAAAATGTTTTTCCGCTCCTCATCGCCGTTGGGTGAGACTTTCACGTAAGAGATTTGTATGATTCGGTCATTGACGAGGTCTAAACCTGTTGATTCCAAGTCAAAGATGACCAGAGGCTTTTTAAGATTCAGTTTCATGAAAAATATATTCCACCAAATATGCCACTACGAGTCTTGAAGAGAATGCCAAACGATTCGGTTTTCAAGACTCGTAGCAGCGAAGATATCATCTTATGATAGTTGACAATTACTCATTCAGAATTAACGGCATGATCAGCATCAGCACGTCCTCATGCTCATCCTGTACACTTGGCAATACAATACCCGGACGGCTGGGATCGCCCAGCATCACCTTCACGTCATCGCTGTCGAGCGAGGAGAGGACTTCGCAGAAATAGTCACCGCGGAAGCCGATCTGCAAGGGCTGGCCATTGTACTCACATACTAAGGTCTCTTTAGCGCTTGTCGCGAAATCGATGTCCTCTGCAGAGAGTTGCAGAGAGCCCATTGACAGTCTGAAGCGAATCAGCTGACTGCTGATGCTGGCGAAAGGCAGTACGCGGCGGATGCTGTCCATGAGCGCTTTGCGGTCGATAAGCAACTCATTAGGGTTGTCGGTAGGAATAGCAGCGTTGTAGTTGGGGAAGGTGCCCTCGATCAGCTGGCAGCGCAGCGTGCCGTCGGCAAATGACAATTCAGCTGCATTGTTGTTGAATTTGATGACTACGTCGCCACTGGTTGGGTCAAGTCCGTTTTTCAAGAGATTGGCAGGCTTCTTAGGAAGGATGAAAGAGGCTGGAGTCTCTGACTTGATATCGTAGTTGCGGCAGCGCACCAACTTGTGGCCGTCGCTGGCAACTATAGCCAGATGCTCGGGTGTCAAGTCGAAGTATACACCGTTCATCACGGGGCGGATCTCGTTGTTGTCCGTAGCAAAGAGTGTGCGTGAGAGATTGTTTACCAAAACGCTGGCGTCAATTGTCAGTGTATGGATGTCGCCCTCCATAGGCTGCACCTGAGGATACTCCTCAGCGTTTTGTGCCACGAGCTGATACTGACCGTTTTGATATTCAACGGTCACCTGAAAAGAATCCAAGTTGACATCGAAGGCGAGGGGCTGCTCAGGAAGCAGTTTCACTGCATCGAGAATCAGATGGCTGGAAATAGCAAAAGAGCCTTCGCTGTCGCATTCGTTCAAGCTGACCAAAGAAGTCATGCGGTTCTCGCCATCGCTGGCTGTAATGCGAAGTTGTCCTTGGCTGACATCAAATACGAAGCATTCCAAGATGGGCATGGAATTTTTGGAGTTGATGACCTTGGCCAATGTTTGCAGTCGAGTGCTCAATGCGGAGCTTGAAAGACTAAATCTCATATAATATAATGGTTTTATTTGTTTTCTTCTATACAAAGATAATAAGAAAATAACAGAATCGGAAAGCTATGGCGTATTATTTTTTATTTTTTGTTTTTTTTCAATTGAATTGCTTGATATTTCCGTCTTTATCATTATCTTTGCAGTATAACAAAAATAGTTCAACTAAAAAAACTCTCATAAATGGCATTACAAGGAATAGAAGTAGAAGGGGTGATTATCAAGGAGTACCCTGCTAAAGAGGGCGTTTCTCAGCGCACTGGTAACGCTTGGAAATCTCAGGAATTTGTGATTCAGACGAAAGACCAATATCCTCGCGCTTGCTTGTTCCGCGTCTTCGGCGCTGACAAGCTCGAGCAATTCAATATTCATCAGGGCGATACAGTGCATGTGTGGCTGGATATTAACGCACGTCCATGGCAAGACCGCTATTTCAATGATATCAATGCTTTCCGCGTTGACCATGTAGATCCTAACGCTGTCGGCGGTGCTTCTGTGGCTACTCCTACAAGTCAGTTGGGTGGTCAGGCTCCTGCTGCTCCAACAGTTGCTCCGACAAGTGCGGCCGCTTCGGCAGCACCAACGCAAGACAACGGCGATGCCGCTGATGATCTTCCCTTCTAAATAATACTTTTGCAGGGTAACCTCAGCTAAAGGGAACCTACTTCTTTAGCATTTGGGGGCTATCCTGCAAAATCGCTTTTGCTTTTCTCTGAGTATAATCTTCAGCGAAGTAGGATTATACCCACTTCTTTTTCCATTTATTTTCTCTTTTTGATTTGAAGCTTGGGGATCTTGACAGTTTCTCCTGCCTTAAAGTTAGTTTTACCACTGTTAACGGCTTCTACATAGCACTCCATACCAGGTCCAAGATTGGCACGGCTGATGGAATAGAGCGTTTGTCCACCCCGTACTTTCACCGTATGGCTGATGCCTACAATGCGATAGGCGCCCGTGCGGATCCTAACGTCTTTGTTGTAGGCAGCCTGCTCTTTGTCAGTCTTTTGCTTTGACAAAGCAATTTCAGACGGCTTCTGCTTTGTATTGTTGGCATTTGACGACTTCAATGCATTGCGTTGGCCATCTTCTGACTGATTACTACTGTTTGCTACAGCGCCTGAGGCCAGTGAAGCACTATTGTTGGTTGTACGTTTACTCTCAGTCTTTGCTTTTTTCTCAATATTGTCTTTAGCCAGGGCTTCGCTGGTCTGCTTGCTTTGGTTTTGTTGGCTTGCTGCTGATGGTACTGCATAGAGCGTAGAGTCGTTGCTGGATTGAGCATTTATGCCATTTTTATTGCGGTAGGCTAATATTTCCAGCATCTCAATGCGGTGATCGCGCTTCTTCAATTGATTGAGCAGAAAATAACCACCACTCAAACATAGCAAAACAACAACCACAAAAACAGAAATGACTCCCTTCATCATCCGATATTGATGGCGAAAATTATTTCGTAGCTCTTCATTCGCTACTTGTAGTTGATGATTCTCGTCCTCGAACTCTCGGCTGATGTTGGCAGTTGCCTCATGCACTTCCTCCTCAATACCAACGGCTTGTATTTCCGACTTAGTATCTTTAATCTCTTGTCCTATGTCTTCAGCTTTCAGCCCGTTTCCTTCCGATGTCTGTTCGGGGGCATTTGGCTCTTGCGTCAGCATTTCCTGCTTAGCTTCTTCCTCGTCTTTTGGCTCTTCACTTTCTTGGTTATTGGCAGTTTCAATCGTAGATGGAGCTTCTTGTGCGAGAGTTTCCTCTTGCTTATCTTCAACCGAATCTTTCTGCTGTTGATCCTCAATCGAATCTTCTTGCTGACTTGCAATTAAATCCTCTTGTTGATTTGCAGTCGATTCTTCTTGTTTATCTTCAACCGCATCCTCCGATGTTTCTTCTTTTTCCTCTTCCTCGAATTTCTTGTCGATAAGGCTAAAGTCGGTGCCATCGTTGACGGCTACCGTCTCAAATTGAGAGAAGGGGCGGTTGACAAAGTCACGCATATCGCTGTCCGGCGTGAAGCTGATCTTATCTCTACCGTCGATAAGAATCGGTTCACCCGTGTTGACGTCGATGCTCTTTCTCGATTGCACGCTGATGACTTTGAAAGTACCCAATCCTTTGATCTTCACAATCTTCTCGTCTTGAAGACCTTCTTGCAAGACACTGAACATTTTCTCGACAAAGCTGTTGGCTTGCTTCTTGTCAAGTTCAAATTTGTCTACTATTTCTTGTGATAAGTCTTTGATGAACTGTTTATTCATGATTTTCCTTTCAAAGTTTCTTTGATTGCGGAGGTAGGCTTGAAGCTGAGCACGAGTTTTGGCGGTACCAGCATCCGCTGTCCGTTGCCAGGGTTGACGACAATGCGCTCGAGCCTTTTTTTCACCTCAAAAGAGCCGAAGTTGGTGATCTGCACACTGTCGCCGTCTTCAAAGGCTTTTTTCATCGCCTCGATGACAGTGTTGACCATTTTCTGAGTGTCGGCCTGCGTGTAGCCGGTGTCAGCGGCTAAGGTGCTGATGAATTCCTTGTTGTTCATACTTGTCCATATAAATCAAACTCGTCACTGCCTGTCATTTTCACTTGATAGAAGTTACCGACACGCAAGTGCTTGTTTTTCACGGGGATGAGTACCTCGGGATCTACTTCGGGAGAGCAGAATTCGGTGCGGCCGACATAATAGTCGCCCTCTTTGCGATCGATGATCACGGGGAAAGTCTTACCCACTTTCTCGGATTCTATCTCCTCGCTGATCTGCTGTTGCAGTGCCATGAGCTTGTCGAGGCGCTGCTGCTTTACCTCTTCCGGTACGTCATCGTCATAGTGAAGGGCGGAATAGGTGCCCTCCTCCTCAGAGTAGGCAAAGGCTCCCATACGCTCAAAGCGCTGCTCACGCACGAAGTCGAGCAACTCGTTAAAGTCTTCCTCAGTCTCACCGGGGAATCCCACCATCAGCGTGGTCCTGATGTGAATGCCGGGAACCCGCTCGCGAATCGTACGGAGAAGATTGATGGTATCTTCCTTGGTGACGTGGCGGTGCATTCTTTCGAGCATATGGTCGGAGATGTGTTGCAGAGCAATGTCGAGATAACGGCAGACATTTGGCTTCTCCCGCATCACATCCAGCAACTCCAGGGGGAATTGGTTGGGATAGGCATAGTGCAGCCTTATCCACTTCACTCCGGGGATGTCCGCCATGCGGCTGATGAGCTCCGCGATCATCGGCTTGTGGTAGAGGTCGATGCCATAATAGGTCAGTTCCTGTTCGATAATCTGAAACTCTTTCACGCCTTCTTTGACCAGCTCCTGCACCTCGTTGAGGACGTCGTCTATCGTCCGAGAGACATGTTTGCCGGTGATTAACGGTATGGCGCAGTAGGCGCAGTGACGGTCGCATCCCTCTGCTATCTTGATGTAAGCATAGTGATGAGGTGTCGTCAGCTTACGACGGCTGTTGGCGTCAACGCGCGATTGGCTGAAGCTCTTGTTTGCCTGCGCCGCTTGCTGCTGGCCAGCAGTTGCGTCAGCGTCTGCAGCTTCGACTTCTGCCGGTCCAAGGTCCTGCAGCAACTGTCGGAAGTCAAACTTACCATAGAATTTATCGACTTCGGGGATCGATTCCTCCAACTCCTTGCGGTAACGCTGTGAGAGGCAGCCCATGACAAAGAGCTTCTTGAGTTTGCCATGCTGCTTGGCATCTACAAACTCCAAGATCGTGTTGATGCTTTCCTCTTTGGCCGCTTCTATAAATCCGCACGTATTGATGACGGCGATGTCTCCGGCAGGGCGCTTTGGATCGTGTACACAATGATAGCCCTCCTGCTCGAAGCGCCGCATGAGTTGTTCAGAGTCTACGAGGTTTTTTGAGCACCCCATAGTGATAAAGTCTATTCTATTCTTCATTTTATATTTTGCTGCTGTCGTTTGTCGAACGGCGTCAGCTGATTGAGCGATTAAAAGAGTGAGTCAACAAATTCTTTCCGGTTAAAGAGCTGGAGGTCTTCCATTTTCTCTCCGAGGCCGATGTATTTCACGGGCACTTTCAGCTGGTCAGAAATGCCGATGACAACGCCGCCCTTGGCAGTACCGTCGAGTTTGGTGATAGCCAGAGAAGTGATGGAGGTGACAGCAGAGAACTGCTTGGCCTGCTCAAAGGCGTTCTGTCCTGTACTGCCATCGAGCACCAGCAATACCTCGTCGGGAGCGGTGGGCACCACTTTCTTCATGACATCCTTGATCTTCTTCAGCTCATTCATCAGACCAACCTTGTTGTGCAGACGTCCGGCGGTATCTATGAGCACGACATCAGCACCGTTGGCTTTTGCGCTTTGCAGTGTGTCGAAAGCGACGCTGGCAGGGTCGGCACCCATTTGCTGCTTGATGACGGGCACTCCTACGCGGTCGCCCCAGATCTGTATCTGCTCTACGGCAGCAGCACGGAAAGTGTCGGCGGCGCCGAGATATACTTTCTTTCCTGCTTGCTTGAACTGGTAAGCCAGTTTGCCTATGGTTGTGGTTTTGCCGACACCGTTGACACCCACTACCAGTATCACGTAAGGCTTGTGGTCGCTGGGCAGATCCCAGTTGCTGCTGTCTTTCGTGTTGTTTTCGGTGAGCAGTGAGGCTATCTCTTCTTTCAGGATGGTGTTGAGCTCTGATGTGGACACATATTTGTCTCTTGCCACTTTCTCTTCGATGCGGTGGATGATCTTCAAGGTGGTATCCACACCCACGTCGGAGGTGATCAGTGCTTCCTCAAGGTTGTCGAGCACATCATCGTCAACCTTGGACTTACCCGCGATGGCACGCGTGATCTTACTGAAGACACTCTGCTTAGTCTTTTCCAGTCCTGCATCAAGCGTCTCTTTTTTCTTCTTATTAAAAAGTCCGAATATTCCCATCGTTTTTATTGCTTATTTCTATTGCAAAGATAGTGTTTTATTTGCAAACTACAAAATATGGCACATTCAAAATAGGGGATGGAGAGGAGTATGAAAATAAAAAAAGCTGAATCTCGAAAGATTCAGCTTTTGTGCGCCCTTAGGGACTCGAACCCTAGACCCACTGATTAAGAGTCAGTTGCTCTACCAGCTGAGCTAAGGGCGCATTCTCAAGTAAAAGAAGTGCGCCCTTAGGGACTCGAACCCTAGACCCACTGATTAAGAGTCAGTTGCTCTA
>CAVKHS010000037.1:0-69787 GCA_963656095.1 Paratractidigestivibacter sp. | reverse complement strand
ATAACCTCGGGATTTTTTGTTTGATTACAGGACGGCCTAAATTGAATGGTTACGAGGCTTGCATCCGTCATCCCACACTGCCATAAACAGAAATTCCCTGCCGCCTCAGAGAGACAACAGGGAAGATGGTGGTAATATTCAGCGACCTATGCCAGATGCCGGAGGAGGCACTGACACTAATCGAGAATGGGAGTTGAACGGTAATATGGATATGTCAGTTGATGACGAGGAAGCACAGAGAAGGAAATGGAGAAGGTAAAATGCACAAAATCAAAGAGGTTCTGATCGGCGAATTTTAAATTATATGACGCTGCCTCTCTCTAAGAGTCATGCATCAATGATGACGAAACGTCCTTTGTACATTTCGTAGTGGTCTGTGGAAGTGGATGTCTTCACGTCCATTGAACGGCCGTCAGGGGATATTTTTACTATCTTTTTAATCACAACTTCATTGTCGCGGGTAAACAGAAGTCCGTGGGCAATGCATCCGCTGTCATTGGATTGTATCTCCCAAAGTCGCAGTGGTGACGGGTAGAAGTGGTTGGAAACTGTGATAAAATATACGTCGTCAACGTACAGCAAGTCAACAACTCCGAAACAGGCTCTCCGGGGTCTTACAGAGAATTTAGCGTTACAGCTGCCATCAAACCAATATTTCTCTCCATTGATTTTTGTTACCTCATAGATGCCATCACCGCATTTCTTTACCTTGCATTTTTCAAATATCTTCTCCACATTATCAGCATCGACATAACCCAGGAAAAGTGACCGGGCTTCTATAGTCCATTGCCTGTAATCCGACTCGTATTTCTCCAGTAACTTCTCAGCTTCGCTAAGATCATTCACTAGCAAAGGTTTGTCATCAGGGGATGGCTGCATGTAAAGTCCACCGCATTCTCCTTCACAGATTACCGCACCATGCTCGCTGCGCTTGATGATACGGTATGTCTTCCAACCGTCCTCCTCGTGGAAGAAGAGAATTTTATCCCATCTGAGGATGTTGTAAAAGGGAAAGGGGAGGACTTGGGCAATGTCTACAGATGAATCCTCTCTCTCCGATAAATCTCGACCGCAACCTGAAATACAACTTTTCATTATAGAATGCAACGGGGAAGCCTTTGATGCGGAATGTATTTGGCCACGACTGATACTTCTTTCCGTTATACAGGTCCAGGAAGAAAGTCTTCTTGCCTCTCACTGTTACGATCCCGTCGCGACTGATCTCCAAGTTGCGGTACTCACAGGGAAGAATAATATTCCCGTGGGCGGTCGGCGACACCCTTCAGTCCGTTCTTTTCCGTAACGATAGGGTAGGCATTCAGAATGGCTATATCATCTTTCTGCTCACGATGGTCAGCAACCAAATCCAATTTTCCGTCTTCCGGTTCATCATTGATTATGGATGTTCCTACAAACCGTTGACTTACGAAAGGAGGGACTTTGTTTATCTTGGTCGTAAACAGTCTGACAGACTTGCTGTCATAGCCGTTAAAGAACAGCTGCCAGTCTCTGTCGTCGGATGGCAGACCGAAATTCCAATAGTTGCCGACATTGTCGAGGATAACGCAGTAGTCCTTGTCTTTGGCGACTCGCAAACCCCTGCCTACCATCTGCAGGTGCTTGGCAAGTGACAATGTAGGACGGGCAAGCTGAATGAACTCTGCGTCCGGCACATCAAAACCCTCTGAGAACAAATCCACTGATACGAGCACTTGGATGGCACCGTTCTTAAAGGCGTCTATTGTCTTCTGCCGCTCCTGCTTCGGTGTCTGGCTGCTCACAGCCGCTGCCTTGATGCCCATGGAGCAGTAGTAGGCGGTGATATTCTCGGCATGGCTGATGTTCATGGCGTAGACAAAGCCCTTACGGTCGGAGGCGTAACGTTTGAACGAGGTATAAAGGTGTTCTATCGTCTTCAACTGATTGTACTTTCCGTCAAGTTCTTTAGAGTCGTAATCACCGTCTGCGCCATGTTTCCGGATCGACTTGATGAGCTGCAAGTCTTCGGCATTCTCCTTGATAGTACGATAGTCGTAAAGGCTCAACCGTCCTTCAGCCATGAAGTCGTAGATGCTCTTCGACATAAGCAACGTGTCGAACAGATCAGTAAAGCCTTCACCACTCAACCGGTAGGGTGTGGCGGTAACGCCCAGCTTCTTGGCATCGGGGAAGGCTTTCATCAGGAAGGAATAGGTTCTGGCAAGGGCATGGTGGGCTTCGTCGATAATAATCAGAGAGGGGGGAGGCCTTACTTTCATCAAGATGCCGGCTGAGCCACTGGACTGATCGCACCTCTACCAAGCTCATTTCGTCCTTGCTCAGATACAATGCCAGGGTATTTTGTATCTGTGTAACGAGTTCACGGCGATGGGCTACCATCCAGACGGTTTTACCCTCCGAGACAAATTTTCTGGCGATAGCAGCGATGACATGGGTCTTGCCCGTGCCAGTGGGCATCTGCACCATCACAGAACGAAAAGACTCAAAAGCCTTCTCTATTCTGTTGACCATATCCACCTGATAGGGATAAAGATGTATTGTGCGCTCTTCCGCCATGAATTGTTTATCTTGCTTCTATGATAAAACGGATGCCATAGGGTATTATTGTGTAACCCGAATGACAGGCAATATCTGTACTGTTTACCATGGATTTTGGATATTATTTGCCGACCTCCATTTTTAAGAACGTCATTTCCAAGACATGTTTGTTCTTGTGGCACCCCGTCATCTTATATATAATCTGACTTTCTTCCGGATCCCACAAGAACAGGGAACGAGGATGCTCACCATCAAGGCTCTTGCCGGGCAGTATCCTGTACCACCTGTTAACCCATTCACCATGATAGCGTGAACAGATATAAGATTTTACAATTTCACCTTCTCGCCAATCATTGATAAAATGTGGCAACCATGCATACCTTTTTACACGCACATGTATCTCTTCGTCGTTCTCAACAATCTCTTTCAATGTATTGTAATACGTTCCGTCCTTATCATCTGTCTCATACTGGCTGCCCTTGGGATAGAAGAGGATTGTATGCACGCCTTTGGCATCAAAGTAGTAGTGAGGATGAACATATCCCACGTTGAGACCCTTGAGTGTCATCTCATAAGCCAGCTGCTTACGGTCACGCTGTCCCATCCTCTTTATCTTCTGCCAGATTTCTTCGTATGTCATTTCTGTTCCTTAATGTCCGTTCTTGATGATGGAACGAATGGTTAGCTTAGGTATCCACAGCAGGTTCTCTGCCGGGGACAACCAAAAGAACTGGGTGATATGGCGAACCGCCCTCATCCCTGTCTCTACGGAATGCTTCCATCCTCCTTGCTGCTCCTTACGACCATACTTGCCAAAGTTACCATATCTCAGGACGATAGTCATGATCTTATCCACATAGCGCTTATCAGATTCGGTCAGTGAATACGGAAGGCAAGCCGCATCCATACCAAGCACTTCTGTCAGCACAGCTCCAAAAGCCTTGAATGCGCTCAGCAAACCAAGTTTGTCAAGTTTAGCCGTCAACTCTGGCAACACGATCTCTTTGTGTTTGGCCTCAAAGAACATCATCCAGTCGATAAACTGTCGTAAGGCTATACCTTCTTTCAGGAAGTGGTGGTAGATGTGAACAAACAGATAGATGGCATTGAGCGTTGGAGGCAGTGTCGGCACCCCAACACCATCTATCTCCACATGGTCAAGAATATCATCGAAATAGCTGTCTATAAGCTCATCCCAATAGCGTTGTCTGCTGCCACTTGCGAACACTGCTGTATGATAGTGCATCTCGAACGTGATGCCATCCTTTGTAAACTCCCAATGCTGGCCGGAGTGGTCGTCAGTCATCGTGACAGCCCTTTCCAATAAGGATTTAGCCCGTGCCCAATCCTTCTTGAAAACGTAGAAGTCCACATCCCCACTCGTCCGCATTTCAGGTGAAGGGTAATAAGATGCGACAGTCTGACCCTTAAAAACAAAAAAGGCGATGCCGTTGTCGAGCATGATCTTTGTCAGCTTAGCAACAGCATCGTCAGTTTTTACATTCCGCCGGACAATTTTCGTATACGCCCCCATCCAATCCATGACATCGTCCTCAGAAGGCTTATTAGCTATATTTCCAAGCCTCTGAATCCCCTGCCAGTAGATTCCGACGATAGTCTGTTTCTTGGCAAAAGCTAAGAGCTCTTGCCAATTGATGGTGGAAGTGCAGGCTGGAACATTACCAGTTGGATGCAAACACCAACGTAAGAAGATAATGTACTCACTGAGAAATGCTCTCCTCATACTTTTCTTGTAACAAATGTATTCTATTTTCTATATAGAATTCTTTGATGAACAACTCGCGCGATTTCTTGCCCATCTTGACCCGTAGCTCATCATTCTGTGCAAGTTCCACAATTTTGTCAGCGAAATCGCTAACGTTCATTGGCAGCAGATAACCGTTGATGCCATTCTTCACGCAATCCTTGTTTCCTACTACATTGCTTGCAACAATTGCCTTACCAACTGACATTGCCTCAATGACAGCCAAAGGTAAGCCTTCATAAATCGCCGTCGACAAGTAAAACGAGGACTTCCTGACATATTCCATGCAGTCGGCATGACTAACCCACGGCATTAGCATGATATTATCTGCTATGTGCAAGTCTTGTATCTTTTGTTTTACTTCAGCCAATTCAGGTGAATGGTATCCTACGCCTAACAGTATAAACTTCAAGCGGCATCCTCTGTCCTTGGCTTCCTTGATAACGTCCAATAAGAATAGTACGTTCTTTTGATAGCTGGGTCTGCCAATGTAACACGCATAAGGAAAATTCAGATTAACCTGCTTGCCTTGTTCCAATGATGCGTCGGGGACAGCATTGTGCCAAACCAGCGCATGCTTCTCATCATACCCCACTTCCTTCTTTGCCATTTGTTGTTCCGATTCAGAGCAAGCAAGCACGAACGTCTTGAATTTGGTCAGTTTCTCAATGACAAGATATATTTTCCTTTTCAGGTTCGAGGGTGTGCACAAGTACGAGAAGGCATGGGGCGTGTAGCATGTTGGGGTATGTGTAAGCCAACCGGCTGTTCTACCGATTACGCCTCCTTTGGCACTATGACAGTGGATAACATCAGGTTTCTCCTTCTTGATGATCTTAACAGTTTGCAAAAGAGCTTTCAAATCCTTGAAGGGATTGAGGCTACGATAAAGTGAGATGTGATATTCCCGGACAGCCTTACTACCTCTCATTACGGGATTATGCTTATCCTCGTCACCACAGACAATTATGTAGTTATTATCTTCTTTGTTGTAGACGATGGAATTTCGTATATAAATATCCAACCCTCCAATCATCTGGCCTACGTGTAGTATCTTCATGCTGCCCTCCTTTCTTTATTACTGAGGAAGGCAGGTGTAAGAATCAGAGACTTATTTTGTTTTGCCCCCCCCACTGGGATTAGTTTATTAAACATGTCTATATGTTGATTTACTACGCGATTGATATCATATTTCATCATAACCTTCTGTAAGGCTTTCTTTCGCATATCCATTGCCTCTGTTGGATGCGTATGAAGCCACAGCACCTTGCCAGCAGCTTGTTCAGCGTTGTCAACGTCAACTAAGAATCCGTCAACACCGTCATCTACGAGACTGGGTATTGCATCGGTTCTGGCTGCTACTACATTCTTCTGCGCTGCTATATACTCGACAATAGCCAGACCAAAACCCTCCCAACGGGATAGGAGCATAGCTACATCAAAGTCTTTAAGATAGCTATAAGGCTTGTCTGTCCATCCTGTCACAACAAGATTAAGTCCGTGTACCCGTGAATATTCTTCGATTTCCTCTCGCTGCTCGCCATCCCCGACAATAATGAATGCTGAGTTCGGTATCTTCTTATGGATCATCTCCGCTGCTCTAATGAATACATCTGGAGCTTTCTGGGCTGACAGCCTGCCTACCATGCCGACAACGAAAGCGTCATCAGCAATATCCAGCTCGGATCGCTTTACAGGAATTGCTGTTCTTACTGCATCAATATCAATCCCATTCGGTATCAATGCAAGTTTATCCTCCGGTGCCACATTATTATATATAGCCGACTCACGTTCCGCCTCAGATATGCACACGATCCTGTCAGTCACATGCTCCAGAATCCGTTCCATTATTCTAAAAGCCATCAACTTCTGAGCCGATGCACTACGCATGTTGAATGCCCAGCCATGAGGATTGTAGACTACCTTGCAATGGGTTCCGATGGCTGCTAGGCGGCCAAACACCCCGGCAAAACTGCTATGGCAATAAACAATATCAGGATGAGAAGCTATTATAGCTTTTCGCACCTGCCTGATAATTTTCACCACAGCCAAAGGATTGAACGTCTGCCGCATATCTGTGACATAACAGGCATTGGCACTGTCTTTCAGTTTGTCGAGATTGACAGAATGAGGGCAAACGATCGACTGCTCAATTCCTTCCTTCTTCAGTCTTGGCGCAAGCATCTCAAGATACCGCTCGACACCGCCTGCGCACTCAAGTATATGTAATATTCTCATTATTAAGTTCTATAGAATAATCATCACCTATCTATGTCTGACAAGTTTGAAGCAACTTCTCACAGCCTCAGGTCCAAGATACGATAGGAAAGCTGCTACACGGGTTTTCTTTCTTGCCTTAGAGTTGAACAGAACTCCGCTGCGGTATTCTCTTACCTTTGCATAAAGTTCCTTCTTCCTTGGATAGCCATCAGGCATCGCTAACAATATGTGGAAGGCGAAGCTGAGCATCCTACAATAGTAGGCATCCTTGCAACCTGTCAGTAAGTCTTCATGTCCTTTAAAAGAATCGAAAATCTTAATCGCACTATCCATCTTCGCAGTACTAAAGACAGAACCTTCAATACTGTCGCTACGCAAAAGATAATAGTATAACTCCACAGCCTTGAATGCTATCTTATCACACTGCTTGAAAAGAAGATAGGTAGTTGGCAGGTCCTCAAAGAGAAGCCCCTTAGGATAGCGTATACCGGACTCAAAGAGGGAACGATGGTAAAGCTTTCCCCAGGCAGTAGTATCGAACTTTTCCTGATAGAACATCTGTTCAAGAGCCTTATCTGCATTCCAACAGTATTCTTGTCCGTCAGACTGGAAGGAATGTGTATGTTTTCCGAATTCGTCAACGGCTACAGGATTGATAATGGAAACTTTAGTCTGATATTTATCTATCAGAGCGTACAATGTCTCAACATAAGTAGAAGCAACATAATCATCACTGTCTACGAAGCAAATATATTCTCCCGTAGCCACATCGATAGCTACATTACGTGCGTCAGACAGACCTCCGTTCTTCTTATGGATGACCTTAACACGTTTATCTTTCCCTGCATATTCGTCACATATTTCCGGACAGCCGTCGGGCGAACCGTCATCTACAAGCCATATTTCAAGATTGTGATAGCTCTGGTTCAAAATACTATCTACACAACGGCGAAGATATTTCTCAACATTGTATATTGGAACTATAACACTTATAAGTGGGTAGTTATTCATTTTCTAATTTTACATAAAATCAAGATTTCAACATCATGTCAAAGATCGAGGTAAGTTTGTAAGGATATTCAAAGTAAACCATACACCGTCCCTAAAGTTAACTCTGCTCCTACTTAACATAGCCTTTGACAATCGCATCACCAATCGTATTTGCCTTAAATCGAGGATATCGCCATCCCAGTTTATTATATCTATTATTACTCAATTTACTCTACAATTCAACGCTGAAAGGGGAATTGAGATTTAATCGCATGTCATTCACTTTGTCGCTGTCATAAGGTATTGATCCTAACCATTGCTTCATTTGGGGAATATGCATCTTGCATAATGTAATGGCATAGTCAACGAGGTAGTAGTCTATTAGCACATCATGTGTTCTCCAGTAAGCTAAGAAGAATTTATAAATGGTTTCAGCGACAATGCTGTTAGGGCAAGTGGCTATAAAATAGGCTGTCCAGTCATTACCATTATCGACATATCTTGGATTGGAGCAATGTTGTCTGATGCTATAAAAGGGTAAGTCATATCCTTTAATAGGCTTAGTTACGAATACAGTGGAGTCAATCCAAAATCCTCCATATTTAGCAAGCAATGCCATACGGATGATGTCGCTGAGGTGGGTCAGTGTTATTGCACCATTATCAACCTTTTGCTTTATAAAATCCGGTAATTGGATATATTCTTCTAAATTGTCTTTCGACAACAAATACAAAGGATGCCCCCAAAATTTCTTTTAATACTTTCTACACACCGTTGCACGATCAAGGGCGCACTCTCGAGCCCCTGCCACCACAATACCCATATCGGGCAATCATTAGATATGCTCTCTTGAATTCTCTCTTTATTGGGTACTGAACGAAACACGTCCAAAAACAATGGTTCAAGATACTTGAGAATTCTGTGATGTTTTTCTTCATTATCCATATGAGTATAAGGAGCAAGTGTATAAATTAAAGACTTCCACCCATAAAACTGTCGTTTATGGACTAAATCAGATTTTAAAAATTTGATTTTGTCAAATATTCTTTTCAAATTCATGATAATATGTGCTTACTACTTATATTTTTTCACTAATACCTTCACCCACTTCGGCAACAACTCCTTCATGTGCGCTTTTAAGTTGAAAGGAATAGCCATCTTTGTGGCAAAATAATCATCTACAGACATAGCATCTATTCCTTCATAGATACTATCACGTAAAGCTGTTCTTATTGTAGGATGCTTCAAGTTATGATTTCCATTGGCAATCTTGTCAAATGTACTTTCTATTGACTCGAACTCCGATGAAATCAAATCCCATAATCGTTGACCCTTGGGAGTATTTACTAGGATACACGACACACCTTTGGTGGAATAGAAAGAAGGATGCTCCTTCTCAATACCCCAATAATCTCCGATAGTGATATCACTTACCCGTTCCTGACGTGCATATAAGCAATGATAGCAGCACTCTCTATAAGTATCGCCCTTAAGAAAATGATGATAGTAAGGATCGAGACTACAAGGCATAGTCTTAGTCTTAGTCTTAGTCTTAGTCTTAGTCATGTAATCCAATCCCCATCCTGTTGACTTATCGCGGAAATCATAGTATATTATCTTTCCTCCCATTTTGCCACTCAACCATTCCAAGTACTTTACAAACAACTTAGGACTTGCGACACCATGACAGATAACATCCATTGTATAAAGATTGTCGTAATCCTTGCGGAGGAATCCTTTCAGGCCTGCTATCTGGCAAGGGGTTCCGCTATAAAGTACCGTTCTACCATCACGCAAAAGCTTTTTAACTGACTTAAACGTTTCTGTAGTATTGCTTTGCACATACTTGGAACTCTGCAATTGTGGCAAATCTTTCAATCTATCAATAATGTGATGACTTACTGTCATATCATCATTGTACGCTGCGCCAACGACAACTCCACCTTGAGACAGTATCACCCTGGCAGCTGCAGCGAAGGCTCCACCGGAAGCACTCTTCTTTAGTTCTGTGTCATTTTTATCTCTTGCAGCTAAAGCCTTTTGCGGTTTCAAAAGATGAGGCTTGGTATTCTGCGGACATACAAGTCGACAAAGTCCACAATCCACACACTTCTCATAGTCTATAAACGATTCAAGGAAACCCTCTTTGTTAGGCTGCATTGAAATTGCCCCATGCCCACATATCTGTTCGCATGCTCTGCAACCCGTACAAAACGCTATTGCCCCTCCCAGAAGGTTTGGTAATTTTGTTGAATTCATTGTTATTGTGGTTATTGTTTTTAATATTTAAGACAATAAGTCTTGCTATTTTTCTGATCTTGGACCATAAGCTTGGAGAAATTATACGAAACATCGTCGCAATTCTTTCTTTACTACTTGTCGGTGCAAGTAATACCCTTGGCGCTAAATGTCTTACAAATTGGCTATAGCTTCTAAAATGTTTAATATACTTGTGCTCTACACCGGCATTTATCATCCAATCAACCATTGAAGCAGTTGTTGAATACTTTGCAAAATCTATGGCTGCATCCAATTTGCTTGTGTGGTAAGGGACTTCTTCTTTTATTCTTTCTATAGCTTCGATTCCCATCTCGCATTTATCAATATTAAATTTTGACATTGCGGATTCACTATTGTCAAGCCGGTAATAATATACCTTATGCTGGCTGATAGCAACATTCATTGCTTTACAAAATGCATAAACATTAAAGTTGAATCCTTCTCCTATATAGACATCCTCTAAGAAATGTATGTTATTATCTCTCAAAAAAGATGTTTTAAACATTTTGCTATAGCAACCTACAGTTATTTTTCCATATAGAATTTCTATTGCAGCATCTTCTCCTGTAACAACTTTTACATTGTCTCTTGGTTGTATTCTCTTAAATGGAGTAAATACCTCTGCGCAAACAGCTATATCTACGTTATTTGTAAGGCATAAATCTAGTAAATAGCTTACATAATCCTTCTTCAGTATATCATCGGGATCAGAGAAACATATATAATCTCCGGTAGCCTCTTTTATTCCATCATTTCTTGCTGAACTAACTCCGCCATTTGTCTTATGGATTACTCTAACACGCTCATCTCTCAAAGCAAATGCGTCTGCTTGTTGACCAAAATCATCAGTCGAGCCATCATCAACAAGAATTATTTCGATGTTCCTGTGTAACTGATTGAGAATAGAATTCATGCAATCACTAAAATACTTACCCACATTATAAATTGGTAGTATTATCGAATACCTTTATATTATCGGTTCTCATAAACTTAATGCCTTTGTTAAAAATTCTACTCCTTTTGCCCTTTCTTGATTCAATTTTTCATTGACGGGCTTGAAATCGATTTTCTTCGCATCAACCAATGAAAAATCATTATAATCTTTCAAATGTCTGTCGGATAAGCCTGTCAGATTTAAAATACTTGCCAAACGACCGCCAAACTCATGTGGATAGATACATATCATCTCCGTATTGAGATTGATGGAAAAAGCCGTAGCATGAAAAGAATCAGTTATAACATACTTCGCATTGGCGATCAGTCTTACAAAGTCTTCGACAGGAGGAAGTATCACAGCATGACCACCACGAAAACGCTGGTAATGTCGGATGCAAAAACGAACAAGACGCAATCCTTTCCGTTTTGCGAACTCTTTTGCGAACTTATCAAACTCTTTATTGGTATTTAGCTGATATACCAACACGTATGGATCTTTCTCTTTATCAACTTTAATCTTAAATTTCTTGAGCCAAAAATCTCGTGACACTTGAAGAGTAGGGTCTAATACTAAGGTTGCATCTTTCCCTAAATCTCGGACAATCTTTACTGCAGAGTCTTCACGAACGGAAATATAATCATAACGAGAAATAAGCTTGCTGGTTATATAAATCTCTTCCTTATCAAGACTACTTTTCCCAAAGCTTCCCGCATAGGCGATTTTTTTTATGTTATCCGGAACAAAGCTCAAAAAGAGCTCAGATACGACTCCATCATTCCACTTGCTGTTCCAAGTCTGATCCGATCCAGAGCAATAAATATCACTGTCCAGTTTCAGCTTTCTGAAATCTTCAGGCGCAGTCACCAATGTATCCTGAACATTGACATACTTCTTCAAGAAATTACCAAAAACTTTCTCCTCTCGTTTCATAGATGGAAAAAGAATAAGTGCATATATCAACTTCTTGACTGGGTTAAAGCCTCGTGTCCATCGGTCTATTCGCTCTTTTATGGTAGCAGTACCAGGTTTGTAATAGTTGAAAAAATCAACTTTCCACTGACCTTTGCCAACTTTTTCTAATACTTCCTGTGTTGCTAATGCCTGCAATACGCTGCCATAGTTACGGACATTCTGTAATGTTATTACTGATATTTTCTTCATATGTTCATTCTCGCGAGATTGCTAATGTCTGTAGAAAAGCCTTTTCTCTTTCTTTGACAGACTATATATCTTATTTATCCTTCAAAGCGTTAACAAGTAATTTTGTACAAGCTTCCAATGTATAATGCTTATGCATGAAATCAAGAAGCTCTGGTTGCTTGCCTCCTTTAAGAGCTTGCAGGCATGCTAGACCTATCTCATCTACTGATCTGGGATTTACAAGATATGCACGTCCCTGATAGTAATCTTTTGGAGCTCCATCATTAGTCAAGACAATTTCTGCACCCTGTGCTGCGGCTTCAAGAGCTACCATACCTACACCTTCTACAAGACTAGGCAAAGCAAATACCTTGCAACGAGAATACCATTTCACCAAATCCTCTTCGGAAAGTAAACCTATATATTTTATATTGTCATGCCCAGCAATGAGATTATTCAGCCATTGTTTCTCGTCCTCACCATTCAGAATTCCTCCAAGCCGCAGCTGGAACTTGTACTTAATAGCAGCCTCGATTAATCGTTTTACATTCTTATTGGCAGAACGAAGGCGACTCATGTGCAATACGAAATCTTCCTTCTTTGGCATTTCGGTAACCATAGGAGTCCGCACGGATAAAGGCACTATCTTGATTTTCTCGGCAGGGACATCCAGACAATAGCTGATATAGTCAGCCTCAAACTGAGAACGAGCCAAGAAAAGATCAAAGTATTTAGCAGAGAGATACAGGTCGTGAAAGCGATTCGTCAGTCCAACCTTCTGACAACCATAATGCTTAACGAGTAGTTTATACTTCCACTTAGATATACTTGGATCTATTATTGGAGCAAGAACAAACTTTTTGCATACTTTTTTAAAATACTTTGCAAAAGATCTCAGGAAACCGCCAAATCCTAAAACTATAACGGCATCATAAGATTCCCAGTCGTTGTTCTGCCAAAAATCAATCAGGACACATTTATGTCCTAACTCTTCAAGACCTTTTTTCCACATTTCCCCTTGTATCTTTACGCCACCTGTTGGAGAAATAGATGCAGAAGGTATTATTAATCCTATCTTCATATATTTTGTTTATGTTCTCAATTTAACTTATACTATTAATGTACTCTCAGATCTTTGCATCCTACCACATACAGTACTCCGGATGTTATATTATACTTGCCTTTATAGACATTCTTTAATTTGTTTCCCATGAAATCATAGAATGTTGGAGAGCCAATGTAACTCAACTGACGGAGGCCACAATCACCTTTCGGATTCCAAACAGCCCAAATTACTTTCCCGTCTGGACGAGTCCAATGTGCTTTGTATATATCTCCAGAAACCTCAAGCACAGGACGGGTGGATCCGCTTGGACACAAAGTTGTCATCGTTTTATATGCATAATATGCTGGCTTCGGAGTTAGGTCGCTATGTACGATACCGAAATTATCTTCCGTGTAATATGGGTCTTTCTCATAAGAACGGAATTTATACCAGAACACCTTATCAACACCATACGCAAAGGAAATCAAATAGATGCGTGCTACTCTGCGAGCTTGCTCCATTTCCTTGTTAACATATCGTTGGGTACGCAAGCGTGTCTGAACAATGATATTCCCTTTTAGGTCGCTATCCAGTTGATATAATGCAGCAACAACACCCTGATAATTGTTGCTACCGGCAAGACTGATGGCTGTCATCTTATCTTTCCCTTGAAGTCTGTCGTCAGTCAAGAAGCGAGCTGTCTGTTCCTTTGATTTGTTGAAACCATACGTATAGTTTACCTGGAGAGCAGTACTCCCATGATGCAGTGTCGGAGTTTCCGGTACTTGCAGCTGCTTGCCATCCTTGGTCCACCAATAGAGCATGCCAATATGCAAGCAATTGGCGTAGCTCTCACCGACAGCCTTGCCTCCAAGAGAAGAGTCATAATAGAATGGTGAACCGTATGGCAGGATTATCGTACCGCCACGTTTTACATAACTGACAACACCATCCATCGCATCCCCATAGAAGCTTTCATCCTTTGTTAACACTAATACTGGTACCTTTTTGGGATCAAGATGAGCTATTCCATCAAGTGTTACGAAGTAAGGTCTTGCTCCAAAGTCTTTGATATAGGCTTGCTGTTCATCATCATTGAGAACGTAATACTGCTTTGCCAGATCTTTCACCACACCGTAGTTCATGCCCTTCATCTTTAAACCGAGGTGTTTGAATGCGGCTGGCACGACCTTACAGAAAAAATCATGATTAGTATTGTTTGTGGAATCTTTTTCCGTCGGCATACCACATTCCGAGATCCATAGTGGTTTGCTCCAGTTGTACTTCGTCATATTTGCCTTCACTTTGGCAAGGTCTGTCGGAATATTCTCTGGGGTAGAGTAGGTATGATAATTCATAATGTCAAAATAGCGATAAGCTCCATTCTTAATCGTCTCATCCATAAAGTCTACATCATGAATAGTCGCCAGTCCAGAGAAAAGAACCTTCAATTTGGGATTGCTCGTCTTAAGCTGGTATACCTTCTTAAGATCATCCACGTAGTGTCCAGTCAGTCCCTGTTGTGTCTTCAGATTTACTTCATTGTAGAACTCGAGATAAGTAAAATCTTTCAGGTAGGACATCCGCAGATTGTTCATACGACTGATAAAACTGGAATTATCTTTCCACGTCTTCTTCGCAAGTTCACTGTCATAGAGTATTCCTAACATGTTGAACTTATTCTGCTCCACTAGATTTAACACATTGGGAAGTATTAATGAACTTTTAGTATTCAATAACGCATCATCCAAGTCGCATCTTACATTTGACGCTCCTATCTCACTCATCAACTGAAGTTGACGCTTCATGGTAGAGTAGTCGTACCTTTCGTTATTCCGAGTCAGATGGGCACAGAAACCATAAGGCTCTTCTAACTTACTTGAACATGGGAAATAAGGTGTAACAATTTGAGCCTTCATCCCAAGCACAAATGCTATACATATTATTATGGAAAGATACCGACGCATGACAGATAAGCACTATTTCAAAATGGCAGCAATTGCTTTCCTCTTGATTTCACCATCGAAGTGATGGTGGTAAACTACATAGATATTAAGTAGACTCACAATTCTATAAGCGAAATTATAAATAGTGCCATGAGTTTTCCTCATATAGAGTTTGGCACTATTTATACCCATGACAAACTTCCGGGGACTGAACTGTTCATGATCTTTGTTGACACTGCCTCCTTCCAGGTGGATTATCTTGGGAGACTTTATGATATAACTAGGATATCCATTCCGTGTCCAACGGTGTTGCATCTCTGTTTCCTCAAAATACATGAAGAAGTCTTTGTCAAAGGCGCCATACTTATCAATCACTTCACGGGAAACAAACAGGTCTGCTCCTGTTACATAATCAACGTGAAATGAGTCCTTAGTCACATTATCATCGGTCGTGTCATATCGTTGATAAGTTTTGCCTAACTTCTTGTATATTGGTGCAACAAAAAAATCTCTAAGATTACTTGTCAGTGTCGGAAAACGCGCAAAGGAATGAATAGTATTTCTTTCTTTGTCTTGTAATAGGCATCCTATGCCTCCAAACTTATCATGCGAATGCTCCTCACAATAATCAAAGAAACATTTGATTGCGTTGTTAACAAGCAGGGTATCGGTGTTCAAGAAAAAGATATATTTTCCAGTAGCCTTCTTAACCCCAAGATTATTAGCCTTTCCGAAACCTATATTGCCACCAGATTCAACGAATACAATTCGCTTGTCCTCTGAGAAATATTTCTGGCTGCCATCTTGAGAGTCATTATCTACAAGGATTATTTCGAAACTTATTCCCTGTGTCTTCTCAAAGATTGAATCAATGCAATCCTTGGTGAGATGTAAAGTATTATAGTTTACTAATATTACAGATACGTCCATGAATATTCTATAAATTTATAACGCTTTCTTATCTTCCCATACATATGGATAAGGGAATACGCCATTAGTATCAGTTCCTAAATTATAGTTGCGAACAGTGGTATACATCAATCCTGCTGCAATTATACACATAACAGCTCTATATATGCTTCTCTGCTTTCTGCTTACAATATAAGGTACACCAAGTATTACGCCAAGAAGGAATAGCGCATTTAGGCTTCGACCTAACAATGGAACAGAATTGAAGATGTTATAGAACGTCACTGCGAAGAGGAGACATTTTGCCCCATAGGACTCCAACATCTTCTTGTCATAGAGATAAGTGAATAATAAAGCTATTAAAGTTGTCGGGAGAATACCGACGTATCGTGCTCCTCCAAATTCATAAACGCTATCTATAAAGTAATGTGTTGATCTTTCTATTTCGTCCGCCGACCCAAAAGATATTATCAGACTTGCGAACAATGGCCCCATATAGCTCTGAACCAATGGACCAATTATAAATGATATAGCAACGATAATATAAGTTATCTTCTTGGATGGAAGCTTTATAAAATATAAAAGAGCTAAGATCGGAATGACGAAATAAGAAGAAGAGTGAGCAAATGTTGCTAACAGCAACAATAAAGCTGCAATAATTTTCTTTCTCTTGAAGCCAGAATAAACGAGAAAATAATATGCCCACATTATCGATACTGTGGCTATCATCTGTCGTTGTGCGGTAATGATAAATAATAATTGGCTATTATTTAGCACCGTACATATCAAAAACAAAGATAGCGGTATGTTGTTACTGCCCTTTGACAGAAGTTTATACATAGGAATCAACCACATCAACCCATAACATAACACATAAATATATGCGTATCGTGGGAATATTGCTCGTATGATCTTCACGAACTCTGCATATGGCCATTCCAAATCGTATCCGCCATTTACATCAAGAGTTCCATACATGGAAGTATTGCCTAAATAGAAGTTGATATATTGGGGATAGTCATTCATTTCAAACTGTCCATTCGTCAGAAGCAATATCGAGGCGAATAAAGCAAAAGAAACTAAAGACAGCGTCCTCCTATTACTCTTGTTTATCACAAGAGCAAAGAAAAACAGGATTATTGATACTAATATTATTATCATGTTTCTTATTATGACAAGATCACTATACAATACTTATAAAAGTTCATAAAATATTGTACGTCTACATGACCTATAATTTGTAAAAACTATGTTGATAAGCAACGTTACAATTTTCGTCTGTTCGTTCTAAACCATCTTTCTACATATAATTTATTGACTAATATATTATAACTCTTACTCAATATTAATGGTATTCCAACACCGACCAATGTGTATGCCAACCACCATACACTGTTATTCTGTTCGATGGCTGGAAACTCGGCAAGTCTTTCAATTGGCCAACTATAATATGCAATCTTCGCCAGACTTATCAGTTTAAAAGTTAGCAAATGCATCGCAAGTATTATCATAGTATTATTGCCTACATAATAAAGGAAGTTTTGTACTTTAAAATGTTCTATTCTTTTACTTATATTTAATACCAAGAGTATTCCAGATATAGCAAATATTGAATAGGGAAGAACATCTTCTACACTATTTTCAAGAACTCCAGCTACGTGATTAAAAAATATGAGTCCAATTCCTGTCAATACTAAAGACAGTATAAAAGCTATGTTCGAGTAGCATCTTTCTGATTCTATCTTATGATAACAGTAACCTGTAACATAGAAAAAGGATGAAAAGAAAAGAATATAAAGGCTACCTATATAAGGCAATCTTAACTTGTAATAGAGACTAACAAAAGATAAACCTAACAAAATTAAGCATACAATATATCTGTTTATCTGTATGTACCTTCTTAATATGAAATGAATCGTTGCTATCATCAGTGATGAGAATAATAATGCTCGAATAAACCAAAAAGCGCCTAACAATTGCTCTACATCTCCGACTTTAAAAATTACATGTATACCTCTCAAGATAAAATCTTTCCAATTATATAATTCAGATGCTTTCCCTTCAAATCCATAGACACCATTGTATATGTTCAGATGAAAAAATATATTATGAAGAAGCAAAAATACTAAACTCCATTTTAAGAAT
Organism: Paratractidigestivibacter sp.; assembly: GCA_963656095.1. GTDB lineage: Bacteria > Bacteroidota > Bacteroidia > Bacteroidales > Bacteroidaceae > Prevotella. The sequence continues at coordinate 51,872 of CAVKHS010000037.1, read as the reverse complement.
GGAAGATATAGTCCCTTGAATCGCTTTAAATATGTCGTCTTTAACTGATCTTTAGTGTGACAAGGTTTGTAAAAAAAGCCTGATGTAAAAAAGAATAGTGGAACGGCATAAAACATCAATAAAATCCCAATTTCTTGAGGTGGCCTAGAATGCCATATTACTACACTAATTATACCAATTGCCTTAGCTATAGCGATATAATTATTGTGTGATCGAGATACAGTGTTGATGGTGTGGGGGGGGATACTACTCTTTAACATACCAATATACGATTTTTTTATTTTTTTTGATCAATGATGTGAACAATACATTCCGCCACAGTGTCCCAAGAATAATCCTTAATATATTGTTGCCGTCGAGCGATAACATTTCGAGAAAAAATATCATCACTCAACAAACGAAGCATTAATGATGCCAACTCTTGTGGGTCATCATTATTCAGTAATAGACCTGTAGCTTCGTCTCGGTGTTCTCGATAACTACCATCTTGAATGAAATAAGGCATCTCATAGCAGTTACGTCCAATGCAAGGAAGGCCAAAAGTTAATGCTTCTACAAATACAAGGCCATATGCTTCAAAATAACTCGGCATACAAAAGATGTCACACATATTGTAATACCTTGCCTCCTCACTAAAAGGTATCTGCCCTATAAAATAGTAACCATCCACAGGTTCATGTATAGGATTCTTCTTTGGACCTATGACAAAGAGTTCAACGCCAACACCTTTGCTTCTTAGAATTTTAAAGGCTTCATAGGTTATATATCCACCTTTGCGTTTGAAGTCCTTTCCAACAAATAATATTTTGTTATGAGTTTTAGGCTGAGGATCTATAAGTTTTACGTCAACATTAGTACCCCCCCCTACAGCATATATTCGGTTGGCAGGGAAACCACGGCTGATGAGCCATTCACGTAACCAGTTTCCCATAGTAAATAGCCCGGAGCATGTACGTATATATTCGTCTTGTTCCTTTCCTCGCCTTTCAAATATTTTGGAATTAGTATTTTGGAATGCAGAGAACTCAAATATGTCAGGCCTTTCAGTTCGCAAGTAGTTCACATACGAAACTGTATTATCCACATACATGAATGTATTACGATTATCATTGTCACTTAAAACCTCACTGAATTGGAAAACATTACCTTTTATGTCTTTCAGATTTTTCTTGAGCAGGTGACGTCGATAATATTCAATAGATGCACCATCAATTCTCAAGACTTTGCTCAAGAATGCATTTGCCCATCTATTACCTTTTAAATTAATATCATGCACATCATAATACTTAGCAAGTGCTTTATACAGCGAGTAGTTCGTACCACTCCATGCTGTTTCTTTTTTCTTTCCCCAATTAACAAGATATGTAAGTTGCTCCATAATTATTGTTTTCTTGATTTTATAATCAGCAAAATGAAGAAATTTTATATTTTCTTCTTTACGCACACTTCATTATCGATTGATAGAAGATCAAAAATTTAGATACCTGGTTGAATCCACGTCTGATCATTCCAGTCTTGATTCAAGTCTGAAATTTAAATTTCGCCATGCAATCCTCTTAATTTGAACTTCTAAATCATGATAGGTATCTTCCAGACTTGCTTATAAGGAAGGCTTACCAATAGCATCCATTCTCAACTTTTTTGGCCTCTTTTGGTATATTCTGCTTTGACGGATGAATCCAGTATTCATTCATCATAGGAGCAACACGAGGATTGTTCTGCCATCGTGTACCAATAATACCAAACAACACCTGTGTCCACCCTGCAAGATGAACAGCTTGCTTGCCCATATTCTTTACATAAGCAGCCAATGGCATACCATAGGCTCCGCAGCCGATCAGAGCGATATCGTAATCAATCTTAGAGATGTCATTCTCCATCTTTTTAAGCGCTTCAAACCAATTCTTATAGGGAGTCTTTATACCTAACATGGACAGAACACTCTTATAGGTAATCAATTCAAACTCTGGCAAGATATCCGGATCTTTCCAAATCCGTGTGCGATGATTCTTATATTGACTAAGAATATCCTCAGCGAATGGATGAATTACTAAGACTCTCTTGCCTGCAAGTTCCTTTGTCCATGGATCTTTATAATAGAAAGGCGCATAATAGCCATCCAAATTGACTTTCTTCGATTTTGACAATTCTTCTTTGAAAACTATCTCGCTTGGAATGTAACTACCAAGAACATCTATTTCTTTTAATGCTTCATAATTTACATTATAATATTGATCTAATAATGAAATATCATTTGGGAAAAAACCAGCATTACTACAGAGACCATCCAAAGCATTGGCGTGAAGCCATCCCAAAGTCGGTATAAATCCTCTAACGAATTCTACATACTCACGAAAAGAATGATTATTTTTCTTATGAATATGGTATGATGCAATTGCTTCTAACTCATAAGTCCCAAATTTTGATATCATACAGGGATTTCCACTATGAATCAGTTCTCTCACATAGTCATTAGCCTTTTGGTCAAAGAGTTCTACATAACCATAAAACTGTGTTCCTTGCCCTTTGTTATCTTTATGGGACCAAAGATACTCCGGTAATTTTACTACTTTCCGTATTGATTTAAATATGAATTCTTCTACTGTCATAATATTATTTCTATCCAAAAACCCTTAATCCTTTTGTTATAATAAAATTTGGGTTGGTTGCTAATAATGAAAGATCTTTTCTTTGAATCTTTCTGCCTGTATTATTCGCTGGTATTCCCGCTATTAAATCATAGGGAGATGCTTTAATATGTGAAGTAACTAAACTATTGGCTCCTACTGTACACCAGTCAGGCAAATTAGTTCCTTTCAAGATAGTGACACCTTTGCATATCCAAACATAATCACCAATAGTAATAGAAGAAGTTACCGGCTTTTCTTTCCTTTTACCATCTTCCATTATATGGTAGCATTCATGGAAATCAGTATCACTGATTGATACGTCCCAAGCACAGCTGAAAAACTTGCCTAATGTTATTTTGTCGTAGCAATTAATCGTTGTACAACCAGTCATGCCTGTATTTTCACCAATTGATAACTGAGCTCCTTGTTTTATCTCTATCTTGCAGCCGTTACCTATTAGTGTAGATCCTTTAAAAATGATAGTACCTTCATTATATAGCCAGATTCCTTTTTGAGTACAAGTATTTTCAGACTTTTTCCCCAATTTAATCATTCCGAATCTAACTTTCTGAATATTTATTATTACTCCCCCCCGATTTCCGTCCATGAAGGATATAAGATATTTCATTCATGTGGGGACTATATAATAGAATCGGACAATGTATAGCTTGTCCGAATGGCAAATTGGAAAAATTGTATAATAAAGTCCTTATCTAACTAACTTCAAAGAAGTCTTGAAAAAGGCGGAAAATCTTAGTTATCAACATGGCTTAATTAATGAAAAGTTATTTCTTGAATTTATTAACGATAATATTTTTAGCCCAAGTTCGTTCACCGGATGTAAATCCTATGAGCCATATAAAGATAAACGAAATGATGAATACTCCTAAGGCAATTCCAAATGATGTGAAATAGGGAAATGTCTTCTTGTTTAACATTAAAGCCAATGTACATGGAATGGCAAAAGTTAATATTTCCCGAAGCGTTACTTCTATCAAATATCTTTTGGCAGGGTACTCTGGAATTATGGACTTCAGAGCGATAAGTTCTGCAAATAGACATGTTATGGACGTAGCAATTAATACGTACAAATACCATACCGCAGAACCGCCAAGTTTATATATGAGATAAACTACAGGAATAGCAAGTAACATCACACCTCCATTAGCTATTTGGAAATTTCTTATTTTGCCTGTTGCCTGGGCAACATTTTGTAATGTTCCACCCAAAGTGTTTGCTTGTACATATAACAATGAAAGCACACTAAATTCAGCCGCATATTTCGGTGGATTTTCCAACCATATATCTAATAGAGGATTGATGATGCTGATGATTGGTAAACTTATGAGCATAAATAAGAAGAAACCGAACTTTCCACTTTTGAAATTTAGCTTGAAGCAATATTCATAATCTCCAGCAGCATACGACTTAACGATCTGCGGTATTGAGGCTCCAAGAAAGTTCGTAGCAAATGATGTGACTGCTGACTGTACATAATTGGAAATTCCTCTTGCTGCATTGTATAGTGGACCAAAGAACATATTGATTAGCATATTCATTCCTTGTCCATTCAATGTCCAAGCAAAATTTCCAATCAAACTCCAGCTGGTATATCCCAATAACTTCTTAAAAAGTTGCCTAGACCAGAAAAACTTATATTTACAGTTGTCGAATTTCTTTAGACAATATATCCTATAAGTCATTGCTATCACAAATTGGACAACTGCCAGTAAGATTCCATACGCTATTACTTTATCTCTAAAAGCATATTCAAGCAGAGTTACAACACCCAATTTTAACAAGACTTCAATAATGCTTATGTAGGCATAAGCATTCATATGTTCATGACCGAATATAGATGCGTTATATGGTACCTGCGTAACAGAGATCATCAGTGTAAAGATGGAACATTGCATCACCCAAAAGGCTGCGTTCATTCTTTCTGCTGGTATCACAAGTTTATTGTAGAAGAACCATAACCCTATAGATTCGCATAAGATAAATAGCAAGATCGCAAGAATCATATGCACATTAAGAAGCATTGAGAAAGTCTTGCGTTGTTGATCCAAACTATCTTTTGCTATTCCAAATGAAATAAATCTTTCTGTAGCCTGAGCCAATGCGGTGTTGAGGAAGGCGAACATCGACACCATGCCACCTACGACATTGTAAACACCAAAATCAACAACACCTAAGACCCTTAATACGACCCTTGATGTATACAGTGCCACGAGCATCACCAATATTTGGCGAAGATAAAGGAATAGTGTATTCTTTGCTATTCTCTTGGTATTATTTTTAAGCTGGGCTTGTTGCATATTATATATACATATTTGCTATCCTATACTATTATTTCTTAATGTGGCAATTAAAAGGTAATGGTAAAGAGACTGCTTTATGCTATAAGTCAAGAACTATTTCTTTAGATCGATTAATTTCAAATGCATCATCCCAAGTCAGTCTAACAGTATGATGTGGTAAATCAGAGTATGTGGAATATGGGATGTCTATGTTTTGTTGAGGTAAAAGCTTCGGATAAGGGAAATAGCCATCTACAGTTAATATATTAATCATATCAGTTTCATCTTTTTTGCTAATTTCTATCCTTACATCGGTCGCCTCGTGTTCACCTTTATTATAAATTCGCATTATATCGCGTTTCCCTGAAGGGGTTTCAATAACAGATGCCTTCAAATCAGCTTTCTTATTGTTCTCTTCACGCCGTTTGGTCTCTTCGACATTCTTCTCTTTCAAGATAAGATCTAACTTCTTAGCTTTTCTGTCTGTGAAAAATGACTTAACAAGTGATATGGCAGCTATAATAACACTGACTAATGAAATCCATAACGATGCGCTCATTCTATTTTTACTTAAATTTCTCGAATATCTTGTTCAGCTCCTTCTGAATATCCTTCTCAACATCTTTCTTGACATCATCAACTTCATCTGCAATCCGTTTCTGATTCAAGTTTACGAGTTCATCATATCCGCCATAATATATTCTATTACATCTTTTGCATGTTACAACTTCTGTCTTCTCATCGGTCACGAATGAACAAGTAGAACCACACGTGTCGCATTGCAAACTTACGTTCCGATTATAATATTTCATTAACATAGCCTATTAACTTATAAATGACAATATATCTACCTGTTGCTGGTAAACGTCTTATTTTCCGCCACACCACATCTCCCGGCTGTTTATCAGCCGGTTATGTGGATTACGCAAAAAAATGATTTTCCAAGTTTAACCTATATTTTGATATAACAGGGCAGCAATTGCCGCTTGTCATAGGTTTCTTTGCTGACTATTGTCTTGGACCGTCGCTCCCGTCGCACTTTAATCTGATCGGGAGTTAGCTTCTGGACTTTAAATGCAAGTTCCAGTTTGAGTTCATAAACTTGTCATAGTTGAAACCATACTTGTAGCAGAACTCCTTCAGATCCTTAGTCTCACTGCACAGCCGATACAGATCGTAGACTTCCTGATAATTGACTTTTTCTTTCGGCATAACTTTTCTGTTGTAAAGTTGATGCCGCAAAGGTAATATTTTTATGTGCCGGTATCAAGGCGGAAAATAAGACGTTTACACTTGAGATCAACTAATTGATTGCATATTGATGAATGCTCTTCTAAAACTGATTTAGTACATATATACTCTTTCTAATAACTTAAATGGCATTTGTATATCTCAACCGTATAATTCTCGAATTTTTTTTGTCAGCTCTTCTGGTAGCCAAGGGGGTGAAGGATTATTATGATAGAATTTATCTTTTATACACTCGATGGGGTTGGGTTGCCATTGGCTATGTAGATGATCCTTGTACTCTGAAAAAGAACGTTGTTTGTCAACGGTTGACCCGTTATAGTTTTGTGCAAACTTAGATAATTCTTGAGAAATATAACTTTCTATTTGTTCCTTCAAAATTTTAAGGATAGAACTATCAAAGAGATTGTATCCTCTTATTTTAGACTTTGTGCCTTAGTTTGTCTATTTCTTCTTTTTTAATTCTTGTACTAGAATCATTAGGAAATATAGTGATAAACATTATATCATAAAATATTTTACTACCATTTGTAGACATAGGATAATCGGTAGTGTTATTAACATCAATACCGCTAAGTTTCTCAACATATTCATCGAAACAGCCATTCTCAAAATCGTTCATTTTTGTTGATTTGAGTATATCTGTCATAATGTGGATAAGTGCATTAAAACCGACAGTTGATTGAAGTATGTTTTGTGGCTTAGCAAGTCCATCATATTCCCACGAACTTCTGAAATATTTCCTAACACTGCTAAAAAAATAGAAGAGACAGTCTGCTATTTTACCATCCTCATTATTAGCGTAGAAAATTCGAAAAGGAAGGAACTTACTTGTTTTGCATTCTTTCAACTCTTTTCTTTTTCTATATTTATCATTCTCTGATTCGCGTAAATTTTCACTAATAAGAGACACTATAGATTTAACCATTGATGCTTGAGACAACGGAGGACTAAAGTGATTATCATAATTACCGCCATATAATTTAATTCGTTGATAAAACGGCGATTTTTTATGACCATTTAATGCCAATACTACTTCCAATGCAGTTTTATAAGGTGTGTCAGCTGTTGAAAGTCCGAATAAACTTGTTACCAAATCCTGTGAAACTCGTTTTTGTGTTCTATTTATAGTAGAGAATATCATGGCTTGATATTCAAGAGTCTTATCTATGAAACATGAAACTACCAATTCCATTTTAAGTAAGTTTTGTAACTTCTCGTACCATAAGTTTGAATTATTTCCTTTATCACTATCAATAAATTCCTTCAAACGGTTTATTGCTACTTCTATTCCTCTTACTCGATGTTGACCATCAATGATAGACACGAAAATATCAGCACAGTCGACACCTTGACGGTCTGCCTTTTTAATCTCTTCTACGACTTTGTTGCTAAAATAAATGGAAATAACACCTCCGCTATTTTCCTGTGATTCTATCATGTTTTGAGGTATATTTAATACTATATTTGTCGGAAAAGTTGCCGCATCATCATTAATTAAAAAATCAGCGATTTTCTCTACACGTGATTTTTCAACTTTTCTTTGGACTCGATCATTATATAAAGGCTTTTCATTTTCATCATATCCAATGATTAACCTTTCTGTATATCGAGTGTACTGTAAAAGCTCTCCTATAGAAGCCTTACCTATTATAAAATCTTGCCCATTTTGGCTTACTAAAAATCCGTGTATACCTAATTTTCCCATAAATTACCAATTATTTTTAAGTTTATCAGCTCCCTCTTTAATGCTCTCGTTAAATTTAGAGTCGCTTAACTCAACATTATCAGTATTTGCGATTACCCACGAGATTAACGAGATCATTGCACTTAGAACAGCTGTAATAATAGACTTGGCACATACCGTGTATCCCACTGAAAATAGAACAATACCTAACATGGCAAGAATAACTAAGGCCAAACTGACCTTATTTTTTACCTTGATTATAGATAGTATAATACTAACAACAGAAGGTGCAATTAAAGCACAAGAGTAAGTTACTATATTTGTTATTATATCTTCAATGAAAACTGGCTTATTTTCTAAAAATGGCAACCAAATTCCTGCTCCACCTAAAATAATTATAACAAAAATAAAATATAGAACAAAGCTATTTTCGTGCCAAGGATGTTCGAATTTGTGCCATAGTTCTCTTAATATGTTTTCATTATCATCCATAAATATTACATATTTAAAAATCCATCTTTAATTCTTTCGGTCAAATAATCAAAACCAATTAAATTTGGATTATCCTTTATGTCAGATGCAATCATCTCTAACCCATCATCAAGGTGTAATTTGAAATATTTTGGTATGTCTTTATCTGTTGACTTCATATTATAAAGGGTGCAAAGCATGGCCTCATATATGTTATAGTAGTTGCCAAAAAGAATCTTCTTAGAATACTCTTTTCCGCCAGAATCCTTAACATCCGAGGGCTTAAATTTGTGACCTGATTCCATGGAATATGCCAATGCTATTCGTGCTATTACGTTTTCTGCGCCAAGTCCGAACTTACGTGTAAGTTTAGTCACGACGCCCTTGTTTTCTTTACTAGTTTTAATCGACGAGAACATTCTTTTTCGTTTTTTCTATCGTTGACCCTTCAAGAGAATTATTAATTTTAAATTGTTGATTTACTATAGGCTCAAGCCATTCGTATTCTGTTTCGGTTAACTCTTTGTTTGCAATAGGGAATAGCACCACTTGCTTTGAAATATGAGGATAAAAAGCTTTGATAATAGTCAGAGTATGCATTTCATCAAATTTTTGCAAAGGGCTATCTATGAATACTGGGAATTCTATTCCAGACTCTTCAACAAGTGTTTGTAAAAGAGCGGAAGCGTATAATTGTTGCTCACCCTTGGACAATGTGCTTTTTTTTATCTCTTCATTATTCCTGCCTACAAGAATGACATTTAGTATTTTGCCTTCTTCTTCTATTAGTACATCTTTGATAAAGTCTTGTTTGTGCATGAGATTATTAAGGATGCTTATCATTCTCTTCTCTAGGGATGCCTTCTTATCTAACTTAAGAGATTTCAAGAACGTTTCCAACTCTGTTATAAGTCGACCTGCAAGTATATTCTTCTTAGAATCTTTTTCAAGAACCTTTGCTTTATGCTCATATTTGTTTTCTTGTTCAACAACTTTATCAAGTTGAGTTTGTAATGAGCCAATTTCCCGGTTTATTACAGAAATACTTTGATCACAAGCCTCAATCTGTTCCTGAAGATCTATTGCTTTCAACTTGAGCTCTTTTATATATATATCACTTGCCTCAACTTGAGCCTGGTGAATTTTTCGATTGAGCTTATCAATTTTTATTTTGTTTTGTTTATAGTCATCAATCAGTTTATTAAGTTCTAATTGATATGTTCCACTAAGATAATGGAATACTGACATAAAGTCATCATAGTTTTCTTTAGTTATATTCAGTTGAGTATCATCATTAATAGCTACTCCGGTATATTGTTGAAGAATGTCATTTATTCCATCCTTTAAGGTTTCTTTGGATGGTCCATCAAAAAATACATTATCAAGGTAATTACCTATGGAGCTTTTTATATTATTAACAATTTCAATTTGTTTGTCAAAATTGTTTTTTGACAAAATTACCTTATAGTCATGTTCAACAACTGATTTAGTGTCAGAAAGTAAAGAACCCGCAATGGCTAGCGGAGCAAGTTCCAAGAAACCATTTAACTTCTTTTTTAATTGTTTATTGTAAGCCTCACGATGTTCACGTTCTCTTTGTGTCTTATTGAGCTCGTCAACAGTGATATTACTTCCTTCCCTTAGGAGCTTTATAGAGACAGAATTATATTTTTCTTTAAAAGTTGCAAGTTTAGCAATTTCTTCTGATAGTGAAGTTCTTTTTGCATTAAGATTGAATTCTATGTCTTGTATAGCCTTCTTCAAATGATCATACATGTGAAGTTCTTTATCAGAAAGCGCCTCCTTTGCGTATTTTTGTCTGAGATTAAGAAGATTAGATCTTAGATCCTCATATTTTTTTACCCCTAACACCTGATTAAATGCGTTACTAAGACGAATTTTTTCATTTATTGACTGATCCTCTGCTATATTAACTACACGTTCAGAATCGAAGAAAAAAAGCCTCGCAATGTCCTTACTAAGGATAAAGTCATTAATGAAGATGTCGTATCCAATCTGTTTGGCAAGTTCATTTTCATGTCCGTCAATCTTAATATCTATAGATTCTCTTTTTGAATTTAAGGCATAGGATCTTCTTACAAGAAGAGACTTGCAAGGGACCGAAGGAATAGTGATATTATCAAATTCTATCTGTACACTATACTTTTTGTCATCACCACTTTCCAATTCAACAGAATGGTTGAGATTTGAATCTAGATACGCTTTATATCCATTATCATTAATTTCTTTTTTAATAGAGTCATCAACATCAATAACCATCTTGCCATACAAGCACCAAAGTAAAGCATGCAAGAATGTTGTCTTGCCACTCCCATTCTCCCCAAATATCAAAATGACATTCTTTTTGTCAGTAACATTAAGGTTTAAAGAGACATCCCCTTTATAGATTCTGAAATTATGTAGTTTTATACTTTTTATAATCATTGGTTTTTCTCTATAAATAATTCTAACTGATGTTCTATATCGTTTTGAAGACCATACTTACGCATCATCAAGTTCTTGGACTTCTGCAAAGCCAATAACTCTTGTATAAGCTGATAGTGACTTTCTTCTTTGCAACTCTTCTCCAGCAAAATACGCTCATCAAGTGGAATCTGATCGTTAGGAATATCATAACCATATACATTATTGTATATGTCATTTACAGTGGGAGCGAAATATCCATCACGATACCATAGAATTTGTATTGCAATCAATTCTTGCTGGGTTATCAACTCAATACTTCCCCTATGTTGCTGGGTCATTTTTTGAACTTCTAAAAGTTCTTTAAGAATCTGTTGGCGATATTTTATGGTATAATTTCCTTGATTGTGTCCGTTATTATCAACTGCTCTTTGATTGTTACGACGACGGTCACGCCTATATTCAGATTTATTACGGTTTCCGACAAGTCTATTGCGGAATTCCAGCAATGGTTTCATCCATTTAATGCCATTATTAATTAACGCTGTCATAGATTTATCTTCTACAACAACAGTACAGACCCAGCATCCAAACCTGCTCTGACCACACGAAGGTTGCTTTGTACTTGTCATCATTGTTGGACATTCATAGTCATCCGCTGACGCATCCTTATATATATTGAAAAGAATGTTATTGTCAAATCCCCAAGGGCTAGGTATCATTTGAATTATCCACCATATCTCCTCCAGCATCAAATCCTTAATAGGAGCGTATGTAAATGTATTCGGATTTAGCGGGTGCTTGGAAAGACGATGGCCTTTTATCTCATGCCGTTCTATTGACCTTGCACGTTGAGCACTTTCATCACGGCGAGTGCCAATAAGTACGATTGCCTCTCCATCAAAAGCTACTTTATCTTCAATGAACTTTGATGTCGGTTTAATCTTCATCTTCTCAGTACAGAAGCGGAAAGCGTTGTTAGGTACTGGATAACCTTTTCCTATGACCAAGCACCAAAAACTATCTTCTAATTCTGGTATGGTCTTAAATACCTTTATAGGCAAGTTCTGCTCTACAGCAGCCTCGTTAATCTTTTTTAGGACTTTCAATACATATTCTTCAATAACAGGATTTTCTACCATGGTGTCATTGCAGACTACATAGACTTTTCTCGTTAACTCCACTCCTTGATTTTGAAGCTGACGCATTGCCAACCATGTAAGTGTAAGAAGTACTGTAGAATCTTTACCTCCTGAAAAGCCTATTATCCAAGGACGATTATATCTATCTTTTTCTAAGTATTGATCAGCAATATCATCTATGACTGCTTTTATGCGCTTTGGTAGCTCTCTCATATTCTTACGTCGAAGTAATTAGGTATATATTTATAGAACTTTTTGTAGTTCTCATATTCTTTTAGTTTTACTATCGATTTCTCAATTAAGTCATGATGGATTTTTTCTTCATCTGTAATTGAATGATTGATATATGACATCTCTCGTAAAGTAAAGTTAGGTATGTTTATTTCATATATATCATTTGTGTTAATGAAAGGGAAATCATCTAATTGCAAATCCGCTATTGTCATTTCATTCGATAGAACAATTCCTCCATATGTAATCATTGGTGCTTGATTATCTGTATATGTAAAATTGTACAATTTTTGAAAATGTATTTGTTCTCCCAATAGACTTCTATCTTTAATATTTTTATTGCACGCATCTCCGATCATACGTGATACGGTTTTAGGAGCATTCTTTTCGGCACAACAATCTTCTGAAATGTTAAAAGGAACCAAATCTTGAAATTTTTCTTTTAGCTCTACAAGGGACATGGTTTCATTATCGTTATTTTTAAGTATGCTATTGCATGACATAACGTATATGCTTCCAATAGGGATATCTTGAAGTACAATGTTTAGGTCATCAAACATAAATGGTTCTAATCTATTATCATAATCCAGCCAAATAATTGTAGGCTTTGACAGATCGAGCTTAGTTAGAACATTAGTAGAATCCCCATGTTCTATTTGTATTTGGGCGTATGGCTTGTTGAATTCCAATTTCTCTTTGGAATACATTTTTTCTATGCTATGAAGATTTTCAATATTAAGTTCCTTATGAATTAATTTGAAATCCGTAAAAGCAATGCCTCCAAAACCTATATATTGGTAAGTCTTTCTAAAGAATCCCATAATGCGGGCAAGAGAAGAAACAAACATCTTTCTTTCTACAAATTTGTTTGGTCTCAACTCGTAATTTATGCAGTTAGTACTCTTCATCGTCTATTCCCTCTAATTTAGTATAGTAATCAAAGGTCTTTTCACCAAGTTCCTTATAGGATCTGGCTCCAGAATGTTGAAGAGCAGCGTCTGCCATTTTCTTTGAAACAACATAAGAAATTCTTTGTGTATCATCCTTTATGACAGGATTATCTTTGTCTATCGTTGGTGCCAGAAATTTTCCTTTTTGCTGTTTAGAAAAATCGTACATCTTAAGTTGTACTGCACTACATGCTTGTAAGCTCTCCCCTAACTGCTTACGATAGTCATTAGCATTTGCCCCTAAATTATCGATTTCATTAAGAAAAACGTTAATTTTTCTCATTGCATCTTGCATTAAAGGTAATATCGTTTGATAAATATTTGAAGTTACATCTATTCCTTTCTTAGTGGTTGTTAATGGTAATTTTATAGTTTCTGCACTATCAAGAAATAGTAACCCTCTAAACATAGCATGTTTAATAGCCCATTGCGGTAAACCATTCATGTGCCAACCCGTTATTGTTGACTGATCAGCTTCCACAACCAGTCTGTTATTACAATATATATACCAACCAGACTCTTTAGGACGGCCTGTAACTCCTAAGCCTGCGATTATTTTGTATGCTACTCCATTTATATTCCCATCCCTATAGTATGGCATTATTTTATCCTCTGCTGACATTAACAGCTCGACTTTCGTACCAATTAGTTCCTTACTATTTAAACTAATCTTTATTTTGCGGGCAAGACTAAAATTCAAGATACGCTGAATATCTGTCGATAAATCAGTTAGAAAATGTTCGTCGTTAAATAATTTTTTAAACTCTTCATTTAGCTTTTCAACCTTAATAAAAGTACCTTCTACCTTAATCCCTTCTTCGTCAGGAATATCAATATATGAGAAGTTCCAATCGTCAATTTGCTGTCCGTTGTTATCCCTAATGGTTTGCTTACTCCACCTGTCAACCTCCACCTCAACCTTAAAATGATCTTCTTTATGTTTACTTTCGACTGAAAAATGCCTGCCCATTTTAAAAAGAGCGCGCTTCATTCCAATACCAAAACGACCAACAGAGTTATTCAATTCGGTTTCAGCCTCTTCTGGCCTTCCGAAACGAAAAGCATATTTTTTTGCTGTCTCAAGAGAGAAGCCACCACAATTGTCTTCAATTATGAACTCGTCTTTATTTAAAATTAGTTTTACATAAAGACCTTCAAAGGAAGAATCCTTCTCCGGGCGTAAACGGCTAGCCCCATCTATTGAATTATCGATTAAATCAATGATTGCATCTTCTATAGAAATGTCACGAGTTATCATATCTATAAAGAACTTTTTGGTTGGTTTACCTTCAATAATGTTTGCCATATATGAGTTTCCTTTTCGTAATTAATTGTTATTAACGTAATATTCTAAATAGCTTGCTAAAGCCTTGGCACCATCTATCTTCTTACAATAGTAGCTTGTCAAATTGCTCTGGATAACTGGCTGACAACGTATTTATCACAGATATTTCCTGTAGTGTATTCAGAGACATAGGCATCAAGAACTCTGCTAAAGATAGCAGACAGCTCGTCATGTACCTTTTTGTTATAGGCTTCAGTCATGGTCTCTGTATCACAACCCATCCTTGCCAATAGTTCGGCTACAATTCGTTTCGAATAGTCAGTTAAGCCTTTCTCTAACAAGAATGGCTCAAGCAGTTTTGGTTCAAATTCAAAAACTATCGACAATATCGGCAATATGTACGTAAAGCCATTTTTGCCCCATTGCTTGCCAAGCTCCCAAAGGATTAGCTGTTCTTCATCAGCACAGAATTCTTCTGTAGGAATGTCTAGCAGGTGATCAAATTCCCGTCGGGTTATGTCCAAAGTTTTTTTGAAAGTGTAGTAAACACCTCCTGATGCTTTATGTTTAGCTCCTTAGGGTAGTCCTTGCCTTTATATGTATATTCCACAATATCTTGTCTTAGTTATTTATCTGAACACGCACGGTATGGTGTTTTTGATGAAAAGTCCGCCAGTTCCTTATTCTGTGGTTTATAATTTTGCAGCATATTCATTACTTAGGACTACTTTTGCTACGATAAGAATTCCGCCAATAATTTAATATGAACTTGTCTATTAGTCAGGTATTTTCTCCAAAGCATATTTTGGTACGAAAGCGGTGACGATCATAAACACACCTTCTTTTGTGACTACAACACGACTATTACGGTCGAAAAATTTTTCTTTTATTAAACTTCGTCGTTACATTTATCTTTTGTTGGTAAAGGCTCCAAAAGAGACTTAGTAATAAATGCCGTAGATATAGAACAAATGCCCTTAAGTTCAACTAATACACATCTTTGCCTTTTAACTATAGCCGTACGGCCAACTACATCCTTGAATGGACCACCAATTACGCGAACCCAATCACCTTTTCGAATTTGCTGCTGCTTTTCTGAGGGAATCACTTGAACATAAGGATTTTCAGCATCACAGATCTTCATAAAACTTTCCATCTCACGGTCAGGAACGGTAACTGGATCATTATATCCATACTCATCCTTGCCCATAGACCTGTTTCTATAATATCTCACATGCTCTGCCATAGGTGAATTTCCAAACATGAAGTAGTCCAGGTCCTTTCTTGAAGAAAACGCAAAGAGTAACCCAGGTATAAGGGGAGCTTTTATTTTTTTGCGCTTTCCATGAACAAGTTTTACAACTTGATGTGTCGCAAAATACACCTTGCTTATTTGAGCAGATAGCAATTCTCTATAAGCATCCTCGTCATGATTATATCTAATTCTTAAGACATACCATTTATCCTTTTCTTCTTCTTCGGAATACCTTTTGTTTAGGATATAACTCGAGGTCACCCCAATTGTAGATTTCTCTGTCTTGGGGGGAGGATTGAGGGTAGGCTCTTTCCTTGAAGGTTTTTTCCCGCCTTGTCGGGTAATTTCATCAATCGACGAATTCATACCGGATGTGTATGACTGAAAGTTCCAACGAAATGCCATTACAGGCACTTACATGCACCTTAAGGGTGTTGTCGTTTAAGACTTGCCTATTTCAGCACAACATGGAATGCTATCTGTTAGATCTATAGGAGAACGAATCTCCAACCGAGCGTACAAACAGCCATTCAGTCGATGCAAAGGTAAGTTAAATAAATGAGATAAGCAAAGTTTATTAATCGAAAATCACCCTCTTGACTTTTTTTTGTCATTCTGTCTATATTTGATTGATTAAGAACATATAATAGGCGTATCAAGGTCATTCAAGCAAGAAGTAAGCGATTACACGGCTCGTGAAGGCAAGTTTGCCTTCGCTTTTGGTGACGTTCATCTTCCTGTCATCTATCACGAGGCGTTGAACATGTTGGGCGTGAAAATGCCAGCACACGAGGTGTTTGTGCCTATAGATTACTCGCGCGATTTAGGCGATAATCTCAATGTGCTGATGGATAAACTCCTCGAAAAGTATCCACAACTAACTGATTGATGGCTCTATGAGTACCTGAAAAGTTGGCATACAAAAAAATGGCACAGACTATCTATTATCAAACTTTATTCGTACCTTTGTGGATGAACCAAAACAGCATATAACAATGAACTTAGGAGATATTTTCGAAAAGGACTATTACTTCGAGTTCGAGCCGAGGAAGAATTATGAAACAGGTAAGGTAGCCCATAAGCTTACACGAGGAACCAATGAGCCACTTCGGTTTACTATTGAGGAGATGTACTTGTTGAGACAGTTCTTTAAGGAATATGGAAGTGATGCGCTCTTTGATGAATTGTATGAGTTTAATGAAGACTTATACCATGACAATGCAGAAATCCTTTTGGATATTATATGTTCAAGACTTAACACTGTATATTCAGAAGAGGAGATGATGCTAATGGACAACATCTCACTGGATGACTATACAGTTATATGGCCGGAGTCTTTGATTAATGACGTGCTCGATGATGACTTGCTTGATTGGAAGGCTATCAAGGAAGCCGAAAATGGTACGGATGAAGATGAGTCAAACTTGGATACATTATCAAAAACATTAAATATAGGAGACACTATTATGGCAACAAAAGACACAGTATTGGAGACTATGAAGCAGGCCGGAACGCCGCTCAACGCAGGTAAGATTGCAGAACTCTCTGGCCTTGACCGCAAGGAAGTGGATAAGGCGATGAAGGAGCTTAAAGCAGAGGGAGCTATCGTTTCTCCCGTCCGTTGTAAATGGGAACCGGCACAGAAGTAAGCCTCTGTCTGAGCTTAGTAAGACCGCAATTCGGACATGTACTTTACCTGTAGCTGCTTAGTTCCACGAGATTACCATCGGGATCTCTGACATACAGGCTGTGCATGACTCCGTGGGCACCATGACGCTCAATAATATCCGTCAAAGGTGTGATACCTTTGGTCTCTAATTCTCGTTTGACGGTTTGCAGGTCATCCTCTACTATCAGGCAGAAGTCCTGTGAGCCGTAAGTTGGATTTAGGGCAGCTGGCTGAAACTCACCTTTACAGGTATGGATAGAGATTTTGCCACCGGAGAAGTATAGGTTGTGATGGCCTTTACTTTCTCGGTGTTCCATGCCTAATACTCCGACATAGAAATCGAGACATGCCTGCAAATTCTGTGTTGTTATCACGGAATGGTCGATATTCTTTATCTTCATAGCCTTCGTTTTTATGGGTATAACGTGAACACAGAACCATGGTCGCCCTCGCCATCATAGTCTGTTGACAATGGCATTTGTGAGCAAAAGGATGACAGGGCGTCGTCGGGGACGTGCTCATTCAACTCTAAGAGGAAGGAGAAGGACTGTCGGTCGTAGTGCAAGTCCCATAGGGAAAAGCCAAGGGAGTTGACCGCTGCCGTTATCTCATCCTGTATCTGCCAGATGTCCTCGTAGTTCATAGGTCTTTATTTGCTTTGTGGATTTTCCTCCGCTGCCATATCCATCTTATTTTCTTCGTCATGGCGTTTGTAGGTCATGGCAATGGTCTTGTCTTGTAACCGCTCTTTCAGTTTGGTGTTGCGCTCGGTAACGGTTACGTGGTTGACGGCATACCATAGGGCTCGCTTCTGCCCGATTACGACACAGACTTTCTTGGCACGGGTGACAGCAGTGTAAATGAGGTTGCGCTGGAGCATGACATAGTTAGTGAAGTGGACGGGAATGACAACGATGGGATATTCGCTGCCTTGGCTCTTGTGGATGGTCGTGGCGTAAGCAAGACTAAGTTCGTCAAGTTCGGTAGACTCGTATTCCACTTTCTTTCCGTCAAAGCTGACCGTCAGTGTGCGGTCCTCCATGTTGACGGCGGTGATAAGTCCTATGTCGCCGTTGAACACTTCCTTGGTGTAGTCGTTCTTGAGTTGCAGCACACGGTCGCCTTTGCGGAACACGAATCCGGCACGGGTAAGGCCACTGCCGGTGGGATTGACACGCTGTTGAATGGACATGTTCAGACTGTTGGCTCCGATGGCACTGCGCTGCATGGGTGTGAGCACTTGGATGCTGCTCCGTGGTATGTTGTAGGCATTGGGCAGGCGGTGGCTGACCAAATCGACGATTGTCGCGGCTATCTGTTCGGGCTCCTCACACTCCATGAAAAAGAAGTCGGACTGCTTGCCGTTACGGATGTCGGGCATCCGACCGTCGTTGATGGCATGGGCATTCATAATGATACGGCTGGTCTGTGCCTGACGGAAGATGCGGGTGAGGCGCACCACGGGAACTACACCCGAGTCGATAATATCTCTAAGCACATTACCTGCTCCGACACTCGGCAACTGGTCCACATCGCCGACGAGCAGCAGACGCATATCGGCAGGAACGGCTTTCAAGAGGGAGTTCATCAGAACGATGTCGATCATCGAGCATTCGTCGATGATGAGCGCGTCACCCTCCAACGGGTTTTCGTCGTTGCGCTTGTAGCCCTCAGCTGGGTTGAACTCCAACAGCCGGTGGATGGTCTTGGCCTCCATGCCCGTAGCCTCAGTCATGCGTTTGGCGGCACGTCCGGTAGGTGAGGCAAGGAGGATGTGCAGTCCCATCTCCTTGAAGGCTGCGATGATGCCGTCCTCGGTAGTGGTCTTTCCCGTACCGGGACCACCCGTGAGCACCATGACCTTGTTGTGGACAGCGGTACGGATAGCTTCCGCCTGAAGGTCATCGTAGGTGATGCCAGTCTTCTTGCTGATGGCCGCGATGTCGGGCTCCTTCTCGAACATGCTCTGCTGTCGAGTAGTCAAGAGCGTCTTGAGCTTATTGGCAGTGCCCACCTCACTGAAATAGAATGGCGGAAGGTAGATGGCCTCGTCTTCGGTCTTCAGGTCCTCGTCAGCTATCATCTTGTCGAGGGCAGACTCGATGGATGCTTTGTCGGCTTCCAACAATTTCACTCCGGCTTCCAAGAGCTGATCTCGGTTGGCATAGACATGGCCTTCGTTGGCGAGTTGGTTGATGGTATAGAGAATGCCACTGCGGCAGCGTCGCTCGTCATTCTTGCCGCAGCCCATCTTCGCGGCGATGGAGTCGGCAGTCTTGAAGCCGATGCCCCAGATGTCGTCGGCAAGGCAGTAGGGATTGGCCTTTACCTTGTCAATGCTCTCCTTGCCGTAGGTCTTGTAGATCTTGGCGGCATAGGCGGTGCTGACACCATTGCCCTAGAGAAAGACCATCACATCCTTGATGTCGAGCTGCTTCATCCACGAGTCGTGGATCTTCTTGATACGCTTGGGACCGATGCCGTCCACCTCTGCTAACCGCTTGCTGTCGTGCTCAATGATGTCAAAGGTGTCCATTCCGAATTTGGCGACAATAAGCTTTGAGAACTTCGGACCGATACCTTTGACAAGTCCGCTGCCAAGGTACTTCTCCAGTCCGAAGAGTGTGGCGGGCATGGCTTCCTCGTAGCTCTCTACGACGAACTGACTGCCGTATTGTCGGTTGACCTTCCACTGACCTTCGGCGACGAGTACGGTGCCCACGGTCACGTCGAGCATGTTACCGACCAGGGTGACGAGATCGTCATACCCCTTCACCCGTGCCTTCAGTATTGAATAGCCGTTCTCACCATTCTGATACGTAATCCGCTCTATGACTGCGCGCAACTTCATAATGATGTTACAAAAGTACGGAAATTATTGGGCATTCAAGAAAACTATTGTACTTTTGTAGTTCAAAAATGGAAAACAGACAATGGACAAGACTACGTTCAAACAAGAAATCAGCGATTATAAAAGTCGGGGAGGCCAATTTGCCTTCACGTTCGGTGACATCCGTCTCCCTGTCATCTATCACGAAGCATTGAACACGCTAGGTGTGAAGATGCCATCACATGAGGTGTTTGTGCCTGTTGACTATTCAATAGACTTGGGCGACAATCTTGATGTGCTGAAGAAAAAGATACTTGATAAGTATCCACAACTCAGTGGCCAAACTGACAACTGTAAAAAAAGTGAATTTAATGAAAGAAATACAATCAATATCTCAGTTGCGATACCCATGCTTTCTGAGGAAGATTTGCTTCACAACGAACTAATAGATTATATAGAATATTTGACTGCAGGGATATTTCAGAATATGAAGAATAAAGAATTATCCGCCGAAGAATCATATTTTATTGATCTTTTTCGAATAATTAACAGAATTCTTGAATGCTTTCAACGTATAAATCAAGCTCGCAATTTCATTTTACGACGTCCAACTCTTAAATATCTAGACAAAAATGAAGAAATGACAATTATTGATTATTACAATTATCACTATGATGTAGTAATCCATAAATTAAATACTCTAAGGGATTTATCTTTCAAACTGATAAACATAGTATTTAACTTGAATTTGAAAGACAAAGATTGTAACTGGACACATATTAAAAAGAAAAGTAAAAACATAACTATCCCTGGTGTTTTGGACACCCAAGTTCTATATTACAATCTGATGATAAACATAGAATCAGAAAGGAATGAGTCATCTCATAATGGATTTATTAAAAATAGAATATTTGACGGACTTAACAGTATAGCTATGCTGTCTCAGTTGTTGAGATTAAATAAAATTCCTAAAAATTTTATAGAGAATGATCCCATGGGTAAGGGAGGATACTATTCTCGTCTACTTGCTAAAAGAAAAAAAGAATTATTGAAGAAAATAGATGAATACAAGGCTATTTCAATCTATTGCATTCATGTGTTAACATGTTGTTTATCAGTACAATGTAGATCTAAAACTTCGAAAGCATTATCTGAAAAGTATTCAGAGTATATTCAAAAAGCAGATCAGTCAATAAATAATTATGACAGGAAAATCAACAAAATGAAATATCTTTTCCCTTATTTAATAACAAATGACGATGCTGTAAACTTTCTTAAAGATAACAAAGATAAAAAATACAAAATTAATGTTTCAATCATAAAAGTTAAGTAGATTATGATAGTCTATTAGGTTATTCTGAACATAGTCTTTTATACAGATATCTGTAAGGAAGTAACTCACAGAGGGAAGTAGGGCTTTTTCAAAGGCATTAAGCCAATGTTTATCATCTGCATCTCTCTTGCGGGCAACTTGTATAGCTTTGTCACTTCCATTCTACTGGAAGGTCGCGGAAGTTGAAAGTCATGTCACTATTACCCCATGTTGACGAATAGGCCTTTACCGTCAGCGAGGAAATACGCTTCGTTTCAACCGACACATCTGCAAAGAAGAACTTGAGCTTGATATTGGTGTTACTGTCAATAGTAGGTTTGGCATTATCCATACTTCCGAACTGATATTTGTATGTCTCGTAGGCATTTCCGGCATAATCAGTGAGTTGGGCTTGCGCCATCTGCTTGTCTCTGCTTTCACCAGGGTTGTAAAGATTGAGCGTAACTATTATCTTTTCCTTCGTCACTTTTTTGTTGTGACCAAATACTGCCCTTGATTATCAGACTTTTCACACAGAGCCGCAGAGCTTATTGAGCCGCAGAGATGATACGTGTGAGAGGCTGAGATCGCTGAGAGGCCTTCGGTCTTATGAGGAGAGCGCAGAGAGACATTCGGTCTATGTGGAGAGTATGTGGAGCGTACGAGGAGCTCTAATTCTCAGAAGCAATAACTCCGTAGCTCGATTATCTCCGCGGCTCCGCGAGAAAAAATATATACGCCGCTGCGAGAATCGACTTGCATCATAGCAAGGGTTTCATGGGTTTGGGGCAGAATAGACTGCCGAACTGATTAAATTTGGGTGACGCATTGACGAAGTCAAGGTACCCCTTCACCCGTGCCTTCAGTATTGAATAGCCGTTCTCGCCATTCTGATACGTAATCCGTTCTATGACTGCCCGCAGCTTCATAATGGTGTTACAAAAGTACGAAGTTTTAGCGAGAATATAGCGGAAGGGACGAAAAAAGCCGGTACCATCAGACTATATGCTGACGATACCAGCCAAACATAAATAGGATTTTGCTTATGTCACTCCAAACGGGTTGCTATACAATCACAATAAAAAGGGGACTGCCCCCCAAGAAGAGAACAGTCCCTTAAATACCACTGAGCAGCAACGCCGGGGTTATGCAACCTCAATGCGTTTTGTCTCCTTCTCTGCCTTCTGAGTGCGAGGAAGGGTGATATGAAGCACACCGTTATTAACCTTTGCCTCAATCTTGTCCTTCTCAACATCCTCAGGCAGCGTCAGAGCCTGCTCGTAATTGCTGATGAGAACTCGCGGCGCAGATAATGCTCCTTTTTATTCTCGTCTTTCTTTTCGTCCTTGTGCTCCATCTTGATGGTCAGATTGCCATCCTTGTCGACATTCACCTTGAAGTCATCCTTCGTGGTGCCCGGAGCAGCAAGCTCTACTTCGTACTCTTTATCATTTTCCTTGACATTGATAGCAGGTGCTGCGACGTTCATGCGCGGCATCCAACTTGTGTTCAACATATCGTCGAAATCATTGTCAAGCCAATTGTTCATGTCTCTTAATACTGGATACAACATAAAGTAAAATAATAAATACGATTGATTATCAAGTAGTTAATAATTTGATAAAACATTACCAAGTGATTATTTGGGGACAAATAGGGGACAAATAGGGCGATTAATGGCAAAAAGCGGGCTACAAGTGAAACAATAAAGGCGACCTGCCACTAAGTAGCCGACCGCCTAATGGAGGAAACAGCACCACAAAGATACGAACTTCCAAACGCACCACCAAACAAAGCTCTTATTTTCCTGCCATAGAAGCGCAAAGGCGACAACGAAGCGACGGCAGGGGACACCCCCCAAAGCAGGAGCAAAAAACACTATATTCACTTCCCGTCGAGATTTTTTAATTTTTCATTTTCCGTTTTCCCCGACCTTCCACCGCTCCCACCCTCAGCGCATCAACCCCGACAGAAGCCACAGAAACGCCCGTATTTTCGTCCAAAATCGTGTAGCGGTCAACTATGCCACCCACAGAAAGAAAACGCCTAAAACGCCAAATATGAGCCTTATTTTCGTACTTTCCCATGTTGCGGAGACCTCGCAAAAAACTTTTTACCTAAAATCGCTTGTTTTTCGCTCTACTAATTGCGCATAACTCCATATTTACGTATTTTTGCGACAGAGTTTTAATTAATAATTAGGTAATTATGGAAAAGACTATTTTCGGCTATCCATCAGAATTTTTGGAGACGCTAACAACAGACGAGATGAACAAGGTGCTCACCGCAAAGCACATACTTCAAGAGATGGAGGAAAAGTTGAATATGTGGGCAGAAAAAACGGAGGTTACAACCCGCAGACCACAGCGTATATAAACGAGATCGCAGCTCGTCAAGAGCAACAGCGCAAGGACGCTGAGGCACTGAGAGCCTCTTTCAAATAACGGACATTTTTTATATAAATCCATAAAGGTGCTGAGATTCCGTCTACCATAACGGCAGCACCACTTATCCCAATAAATAAGAGAGCCAGTAATGGTATTTCCATTTTGGGATGTTTAATGTCGAGAAGGTGGGCGAACGGAGAACCCCAGTAGCCCACCAATTTTTTTAAGGACAAATATAATTAAAGTATATATGGCAATATTGGTAAACGGAAAGCCGTGGGATAGCTCATCAGTTCTTTCCCTTGGTGACGTACAAAAGAAGCAAAAAGAAGCCGAGATCGCACGTCAAAAGTCGCAGCTTGCGGAGGATCGAGGCACAGTGTATACTAACACATTGAAGGCGTTTAACCGTAACATGAACACGATAAACGGATCATATATCGGTGCTGACCCACTGAGGGTAATTAGTGTAATTCGGGACGACAAAGATAACATCGTTGTGAAGCTGTCAAACCGAACCCCCGACAATGTTACGGATGCAGATAAATTCGCTATTAATGCAAGCACCACCACCATATTAAAGTCGATTGAGGCGAACACAGATGGAGGAACAACCCTCACGTATCGTCTCGCAGGAGAACCCAACGAACCCTAAAAGTAAGGAGGCGGTATGATAGCCAGACGAGAGCGGAAAAGAGAAAGTGAAAAAGATACCCTAAGTCTTAGGGTTACTTACACCCTCACGGACATTAGAAATTGTCTTAGTGCAATATCCCATGATTATAACGCCTTGGGTCTCCACGTGGTCATTAGAAATGACCTCACAAAGATGGTGGGCGTTTACTTGTTTGGGTTTCTTTGTGTTGAGGCTCAGCAAAGGTTTGCAGCATGGGCAATCGACAAGGCAATAGCCCATGGACTTCTTATTCAGATTGACAATAAAACACTAAAATTTAGTGTGTAAAATATTTTTCTGTTCATACTTTTTAGTACACTTCTAAGTTTGCATAGGGGAGGCAGGTACGAGAGTATAGGTCTCCCCATTATTTATTGTCACAGAACACATTATTTGTATAATGTATTTACATAAAAATTACGGATTAAATTGTCAGATTAAAATACTTGTTTGCTTGTTTGTTTGTTTATTTATCTTATTGAAAATCAATGTGTTAAAGCGAAAAAATTCAAGGAAAAGTTTGGCAGTTTCACAATTGTTTCCTATCTTTGCGGACGTAACATAATTTTTAACTATAATAAAACATGAAAGCAAATACAATTAGCCCCGCTTTCCTGCAAGTAATCGAGGAAGCAGTAAAAAAGGCAGTAAACGAAGCCTTCACAACACAGAAAGCACAGACGGCACGTCTTACGACGGCACAGACCATGGCGACCTTGGCTTGTTCTCGTACTACATTATGGCGACTGGTCAAGGACGGAAAACTCACCCCTCACCATGGGCAGGGGCGAACCCTCACCTATGATGCGCAAGAAGTCCTCAGACTGAGGGACGCAGTAACAGAATAATATAGAAAGGAGGAAGCATGAAAGAGCTAACGACCGCAGAGCGGAAAGTCTATGATTTTATAAAGGCTAATCAGCCCGTAGCAGATACGGAGATCCGCAAAGCCTTCGAGAAGTCAGTGCCACGGGCTAAAGAGTTTTTGCCACGGCTCCAACGGAACGGGTATATTAGTGTATCTTCGAAGGAGAAACACGGGAATGTTCAGATATTATTTTATAGTGTGAAGGCTCCCTCAGCTCGTGAAGATGTTACCTTCAAGGACACCTTCACCAAAATGGGAACAGACACCACCGAACAGACCACCCCGACCGCAGAGGAAGCACCGCAGACCACCCCGACGAATGAGGCACCCACCACCAAGCAGACCACCGACCCCGCAAGCAATTATCTTGCCACCCACCCGAACGCCCCTCAGAGCCACACAGACGGGGCAAATTCAGCGTCTAACACGCAAGGCGTACAAGTTACCGATGAAGACTTGGATAGCGCATATAAGGAAGTTTTGGCGGGCAGACGGTACGGGCAGATTCCGTTTGATGTTCTCGACGGCATAAGGCAGGACTTGGAGTTGTCGCAACTCTCAGCGTCCCAAGCCTGCCAAATCATTTTATACGTGGGCGACGCACTGAGGGGAATAGCGTCAGCCGCCCCCACCGCAAAGGAGATCCCCGACCCAGTGGTAAGAGTATACGTCTCTCAATGGCTGAGGGATAGGAATACGCTAACCCCCGATGAATATGTAGGTTACATGATGCAGAAGCAACGCCATTGGCGTGTTAGAGTTGGCAACAAAGCAGTGGACGTGAGTAACACGCAATGGGCGCAACATCTTCTAAATCAGTACGAAAGGAAGAAATAAAGCGTACGGAAGCGTACGGAAGCGTACAATATCGTACTAATCTTTCGCGTAAGATAAGAATAGATTAGATTAGAATAGATTAGATTAGACTTAGATCTTAATATTGGAGAAAAAGGTTATACACACAGTTTGGCGCATTTCGGGCATGGGCAGGGCAGCTCACCCCACCCCCTCACCAATGACACACTAAGCAGACAAGACCATGAGCAGAAGGAAAACAGATATACCCATTCAGTTGGCACGAAGGAAACCCAACGTAGTAACCTGCCCAGTATGCGGACGCAAGAGTAAGTTCTCGCTCTATATATACACCGCCACCAACGAACCAATAGACCCCGACCACCGCAGCGGACTATGTAGTGTATGTGGCTACCACTACCCGCCAAAGGAATACTTTGCCGACCATGGGAGGACTACACAGAAGTTCACGCCTTCCCCCACCGCCTCAGCGAGCAGACAATGGGTAGAAGTCTATGACACCATAAGCCCGAAGAAGGTACAAGCGAGCCACCGCCACGATGGGACGCTCTATAACTTCCTGACAAGCATCTTCGACAAAGAAGCCGTGGACGCAGCATGGGACAGATATAAGATGGGGATCACTAAGGACGACCGCACCATCTTTTGGCAAATTGATAGGTTAGGTGAGGTCAGAACGGGCGAGATGATTAAGTACTTACCAAACGGACACCGAGACCACGCCACAGCCGAGCGATGGGCGCACAACATCTACAAGGACTTCACACTGGAGCAGTGCATCTTTGGACTTCAATTTACCCAGAACAACAGCACCCCCGTTTTGATCGTCGAGGCTCCAAAGACCGCTCTAATATGCTCCATTTGCTACCCTCAACACACTTGGTTGGCGGTAGGCAGTCGGAGCCAGTTCAACGTCTCAAAGTTGTGGAGTATTCGTTTCCATAGGATCTTGGCATTTCCCGACGTTGACGCACTCGCACAATGGCAGGAGCAAGCCGAGAGCCTCAACTCTAAAGGCTATCATATCGAAGTCTTGGACTTCCGCAAGTTGTACGAGGCGACCGAGGACGAAGTTAGGGAGTTGGGTAGTAATGGAGACTTAGCCGACCTTCTCATAATGCGGAGCCGACCGCCCTATCATATCCCGCAGCTACCACAGCTCCAAGCCATGATAGCCCGTCAACCTGCCATAGCTACATTGTGTGAGAAGCTACAATTAGAAGTCGTGGTTTGATAGCCTCAACGAAGAATTATTAATCATCAATTTTACAAACATGAAAGAACTTGATACATACGAGAAGATAGCATTAAACAGTATTGCGATAGACCCCACCACAACCGACGAAGCCTATAAGTTATATCGTCTTTCCACGGGGAAGCCAGTACTCCAACAGACCACAGACTTCACACTTCATCAAATGTCCCTCAGATGGGCACGGGGCGAAGCTCAAAAGAAGTATATAACGGACGTTAAAGCCATGCTGAGGGGAGGCAGTACCGACACGGGCGACGACCGCACGAAAGCCGACTTAATTCACGAAATGAACCGCTTGGCGAGCAGTACCACAGACCCCAAACTAAGAGCCACCCTTTTGATGAATGTTGCGCAACTGGTCTCAGCGAGGGCGAGAGACGACAACGCCACCGAAAGCCACGTTAATTATTACCTGCCTTTAAGATGTTACGAATGTCCCCTTTTCGTCGCTTGGGAAGCATACCGCCAACGGCACACAGAAGCCACCACTCAACAGCTAACGGATAGCGAATGGGACGCTATCATGGATATAGCTACACAGAGGGGAAAAGAAATGGCTAAATCAAGGAAAAAGGAGGCGCAGAGCTGAGGCTCTCTAAAGGTCATGGAAAATTAGAAGTTTTACATGAATAATCACCCATAAAATCAGCGACACGACAAAAGACAAGACGACCGTCTTTTGCTCACAGACAGAAAAAGCCAAAGACACCCCCATATTAGCCCAAATTTGCCACCAAACGGACATAGTGGGATAGTTACCCACGGGAGATGAAATAATGGCTTAAAACGCATTTTTTAGGGCTTGTATCAAAAAAAAAGGGATCATCAAATCAATGACCCCTTTTTCCTTTTCACTTCTCGAAGCCTTTTAACCCCTCAGAGATGGCAGTCAGCACGTCCACGTATCCTTGCAGTACTCCTTCCTGCCCATCAGATAGGTTTTTCACGTCCAACAGCTCACCGCAGACCTCGTTAAGTTTGTCTGCAATTCTCTTTAATTCTTCCATTTCCATGATTGATATTTTGTTGATGATATAATATTGTTGGGGTAGCGTATTACTACCCCGTGTTAGTTGCTACATTGCTACACTCAGCGTCGTATTATTAGCGGTATTTTCCGCAGCTTGCAGAGCATCGAAAATATTATCAAGTTGCTTTTTCTTGTCTCGCTTATCGTACTTTTTGAAGCTATGCAATGTTTTGTGTCCGCTAATCTTCCTTATTTGGTCATCAGTCAAAATGCCTTCTTCCAAGGCTAAGGTTATACCCGTCCTTCTTGCCAAATGGGACGAGGCGAGCGTCCACTTTTCCTTTATTGTCTCACCCTTGCCGTTACGTTGGTAGAGATAGGCAGTACCCATGCAGCCATTAGCAACTTGAATACGGATGCAGCGTCTAAAGGTGCCATATTCGAGAGAGCCAATCTTTATTTGTCCCTTTTGGTTTTTCTTCATCAGCACCAAGAACTCTTTTTCCATACGTTGCTCCTTAGAGGTAAGAGGCGTAACGTATGCCTGCCCAAGGGAAGGAACACTCGCAGACAGGGCGTGAAGTATTTTCTTCAAGTGTTTGGTCATCACGTCATAGCTCACTTTTGGCACCCATTCACGGGTTTTCACGTCCATCTTCACGAACGAGTAGTCATGCCGTCTCAGCAGTTCTTCAAGCCGTCCAAGCAACGGAACGTCGACGTAGTTTTCCGTCTTGTCTTGCTTGATATGGAGGAATTTACGACCGTCTATTTCTTGTATCATATCCTTGGAAAAGCGGGAGTAGTCAGAGAACCTTTGCATAGAGTAAACGCCACCGAGGAACACATCTACTACCATTTGGTCTTTTGCTCCAAGAGAACCCGAACACGACAGATCCCAAAGAGCCTCAACTTCATCTTTGGTGAGTGCCACTTCTGTTTTAACTTCATCTTCTTTCGGTGATGGTATCTTCCACAACGAAAGTACACCGACCTTCTCAGGGGCTATTAGTCCGAGATTCCATGCCCTTCTACATATAGCAGTAACACAATTCAGGACATGGAATATTGTACCCCTCATAATGTTGTTATCTTCGAGGAATTTAACGAAGCCGTCAGCAAGATAGCCAGTAAGTTCGTTGAATGTTATATCCTGCCTATCTTCCCCGAAGTACTCAGAGAGGTAACGTCGTGTGTTTTTGTAATAGGTAATCGTAGCACTATTATAGTCGCTCTTTTTCGCTGTCTTTACGCTACCTTCTTGTGCTCTCACGACGAAATCATCAATGAAAGGAATGACACGAGACTCCATCAGTTGTGCAGCGTCCTTTGCCGTTTGGCGTGCATCGTTGAGGAACAGCGCATCTTGTACTCGCTTGGATATGGTCTCGCAGTCTGTCACGCCCTCAGACAGAGCAAGCGTTATTTGCTCCCTTGCGGTCTCTTTCTCTTTTGATACCCTCAGACCTTCAGCAGATGAATTATAGGAGTTTAGAGCCATTCGGGACGCTCCCTTGCGGTACGCCCTGCCATACTCGTAGACGCTCACCTCAATGGGAGAGCGAAAGCGGAAAGAGATACCGCCTTCCCGAACTCTTATATACAAGTTCGCTTTTGCCGTTTTGCTCTTACTTACAGAGCGAAGTTCAAAGTTAATTGCCATAGTGCTAAGATTTTTATTTCAATGGCAAAGTTACGAAAAAAAATAGTTGGGGACAACTTGGGGACAACTTGGGGACAAATCATTTATATATGTTTAACAATGTAGAAAAGGTAGGAAACAATTAAATAGTGTAACTTGCTTACTTTCAGTATGAATAATATCGGTTTTTCCGTTTCTTTGCGTATCCTTATTTTTCACTCCCTATGTTTGGATACAACATAAGTCAAAACCTCCTAATTATCAATTAATTCTTTATTTATCCTCGGTTCATCCATCGTCCTCAGGTTCCTTTCGTTGCCCTCGTCCGACTTCCGAACTTCACTGACATTTATGCAATATCCGTGCCCATAAGCAATTGGTGACAAATCGTGCCATCGTTGGCAGCAATGCTTAAAATATTTACACTTTGCTGACAACATTTCTCTTTTAGAAACAAGTCATTTTTTTACATGGCATTCATTTCTTTGTAACAAAGAAAAGCAATAATTCATATCGAGATTCCATAAAACAGTTGTATCTTTGTACTCGTAATATTTGAAAAAGACAATGGACAAGAATACTTTCAAGCAAGAGATCAACGACTATACAGCTCGCGGAGGTAAGTTCGCATTTGCCTTCGGCGACATACGTCTCCCTGTTATCTATCACGAAGCATTGAACATGCTAGGTGTGAAGATGCCAGCGCATGAGGTGTTTGTTCCAGTCGACTACTCACGTGACTTGGGAGACAATCTCGATGTGCTGATGAACAAGCTGCTTGAGAAGTACCCACAACTTACTGACTAAGAACTGGATGATGAAGAAAGCAAACAAAAAAGAATGGTACTGCAAGATTTGTGGAAGAATCAGAGCAAACGAAAAGTTCAGTGGCAAGGGTCACAGTCTGCATATCTGTAAGGATTGCCAACGTAAGATACAAGAAGAGCAACATACCAAAAGGCAGGTGATCAAGATGGAGAAAGCTAAAACCTATGAGCGGCTTATCCCCCAAGTTGAATCTCTGATTGAGGGCGTTGACAATCATGTCGGGGCATTGGCTAATGTTTCAGCACTCCTTCACTCGTCATTCCTCCATTATTTTTGGTGCGGATTTTACATTGTCAATGGAGATGAGCTTGAATTAGGTCCGTTTCAAGGCGATGTGGCTTGCTATACTATTAAGAAAGGACGTGGTGTATGCGGCAAAGCATGGGAAGAGGAGCAGACTATTATTGTTCCTAATGTTCTACAGTTTCCTGGACATATCGCATGTTCATCTAAGTCACGATCAGAAATCGTAGTGCCGGTGTTCAAGGGTGGTAACGTTATTGCGGTCATAGACGTAGACAGCAAGGGATATAGTGCTTTCGATGATATTGACAAGGATGGACTGGAGAAGATTGCAAAGATAATCAGTCCGTTGTTCGAGTAAAGGCCTTCTTTACTGGATAAAATAAAGTTGCCCGAAGAGAGCGGTAAGGCTTTTATCAATGGCTGTAGCCAAGGACTATCTTCTGCATCTCTCTTACTGGCAACTCGTATAGCCTCTTACTACTATTCTACGAATGAGGGCTGATGAATAGCCGGCATCATCAATTTGCACGCTGACAACCCCGGCAACTTTTACTTCCAATCAATTTTAATGTCACGAAGACTAAAGTATGTTGCGCCTCCACCTCCATAGGAAGATATATTGGAGATGCGAGTATTAACTGGCACGCCTGTGAACATCATGGTAATTTTTGTATTGATATTATGCCGCAGAACTTCATAGTTGCTTAGTCCGCCAACCGACACGGAATCTTCATTGCACAGATATATGTTACCATCATAATCATTGAACGATGCTCCATGAAGGATGCCGGGGTATGCATCTTGTCCCAAGTTGAGAGCCATCAGTGTAACTTTGACATTGCCGGTCTTACGATCTCCGATGGCTGAAACGATGCCATATTTGACACTGTCCACTGTCACAGAAAGAATCTGTCGAATGTCCAACTGTTTCTTGTACTCTGCGTTCCGGTCTGCAAGCTCATTAAGACGGGATTGCATGGTGGCAATCTGACCTTGCAAGGTCTCTACTTGTCCTTTCAGGGTCCTGGCATCTTCTTCGAGAGCCTTTACACGTTCCTCAACCTTAGCGGTTTGTCCAAGCATGGTGACAGAGAAAGCCACGTACATGATAAGCGTAAGAATTTTCTTCATTTGTTACGTTGTTGATGTTATGGTTTTATGCTACTGATTGCAAACTCGTTGATGTCTCAGAATGGAAGCTATGAACCCCTTATAGAGCTATGCCAAACCAAGTTTCTTTGTCAGGTACAAAGGTAGTTATAATTTTCAATAATCCATAAGGATAATCCCTAAACATTGAGAAAATATCCCGATGATATTATTATAAACCGTAACATTCAGACGGAGTTCAGCAGGCTTTTTATCATCTCATCAATCTCACGGTTTACCCGGGCAAAGTTACGGTTGAGCATGATTTCTTTCTGTCGGTCATCCTTGAAGGCATAGATTTTGGGTAGGTCGACATAGGCGGCTTCCTCCTGCTTGATCATCCCCATATTGAAGTTGGTCTTGCAAAAATACTTGGTGGTCCTGAACTCAGGGCTTTCCTCAAGGTTGATGCCACTGAAGGAACTGCGTTCCGTGGGGGTGAAGTCACGGGCAGCCTGTCCTGCAAGCCATCCTGTTGCCATATCTGCGATCTTGGCAGCAGGGACGAGATTGTCCATCTTTTCGCTGATGGATGTACTGACCTTTGAATCATTGATGGTGATGGACTTTGAGGTCTGCTTGGCCTTGCCGAAGACGTCGTTCTGTGCCCACTCCAAGGTCTCCTTGTTACGGGCAGCACCCATAAAGATGTTGCCACAGGTGGTGATGATTTTCTGCATGCCGTTCTTGCCGTAGTCTGCCTCCAACTGGGGCAGTTCCTGGAAGCCGAGGGTGACGGCGACCTTGTTGCTTCGTGCCGTACCGATGAGCCGGTCTATCTTGTGGAAGTAGAGTGTGGGCAACTCGTCGACGATGATGCTTACCGGCAGATTGCCCTTGCTGTTGATACGGGTGACCAGACGGTTGAGGATGAGGGCGTTGAGCGAGCCGATGACCTGTTCCTTCTCCGGGTCGTTGGCGATGACAAGGTAGCTGGGGTTGGACTTGTCGGAAATCTTAAGGTCGAAATCGTCGCCGGTGAACACCCAGTAGGCCTCAGGGGAAACAAGACGGGCGGCATTGACACGGAGCGTACCCACCATACCTTCCAACTGGTCATTGGCCTTGTTCTTGTAGGCACTTTGGAACGGTGCCATGAGGGACATGATCTTTGAATCTTGCATGAGGATGTCAAAAACTTCACTGTAGCTGCGGCCTAAGAAGCTGAGCACATGGGGCATGTCGGAGTACTCGCCCGTGATAGTGTCGGGCTCCACTTCGTTGCCGTTCTCGTCCTCATACCAGCAGCGATCGATGCGTATCTCCTGCTTATTGCCATTAAGATAGGTGAAGCCGTTCAAGTCGACAAACATATCGTCACTGTCGGTGGAGACATTGTTGCTGTTGCAGTCGATAAAGTCCAATATCACATTGCCACGCTCATCCAAAGCCTTATAGTCTCTCCAACTGCGTATAACAAGACGGAGCTTCCGGTTATTCCACAGTACATAGCGGTTCAGCTTTTTGCCGTCCTTATAGCCGGTGGGGTGGAAGTTGACGAAGAAGTAGATAATGGCAGCGAGGAAGTTCTCGGCGGAGTTCTGGAAGAAGGCTTCGCTTCCACCTTTCTTTTCGCCACCGCCCTTGTTCAGAGAGGCAAGCAGTGTGGCTGCCGTCTCGGAGGCTGCCGCCAAATCGGGGATGTACTTCCGCTGGATGGGGTTCACACGATTACTATATTCCACGTCGGTGAAGTTGACGATGCGGAAGCCGCAGTTCGGGGGCAGTTTGCCCAGCTTGCGGTTCTTGCAGTACTGGTAGAAGAGGTTCCTTGCCAAAGCCGGGAACTTATAGTCATAGACCATCATGGCAAAGCCCTTGGCACTATGCTGGCGGATGAACGGGTCGATGATACCGAAGGACTTACCGGAGCCGGGCGTGCCCAAGACGATGGTAGCACGGAAGGGATTGATGATGTTGATCCATCCGTGGTTCAGACGCTTCTTATAGTAGTAGACCATAGGGATATTGACACTGTACTCGTTCTCTTCCTTGTTCCGGCTCTGCTCGAAGCTCTCGTTCTCAAAATTCCATTTGTCATCGCCAATCTTCATGCCCAAATATTTGGCAATGGCATCGAAGCCCTGGTGAATGAGCATCGTGCCGGTGACAGAACAGAGAACATAGAGGCAACGGTTGAGGGAATAACCGGCAAAGGAGCCGTTGAGTGGCATATCATAGAAGATGAAGCACATGACGATCATGGATGCTCCGGCAAGGACGGGATAGAGCACCATCGTCTTGAGGTTCCATTTCAAACTCTTGCGTGCTCTCGTTCCTATGCAGGTAACGGTGATACAGATGAGTTCCATCACCTTGCAGACAGCCACGGAGTCGAAGACCTTGAAGCGGTGGAAGAGCTCAAGGACGAAGGCGACCATGCGGTTGTCGGAGGTGATGGGCAGGTTCATCACAATCTCTATGATCAGTATCAGATAGATGCATGAGCGGAACATGCTGTACATCTGCTGTTGTTCACGGGTTTCTTCCATAGCAAGGGGATTATCAAGAATATAAAAATTAGAGAATAGCGCTCACGGTAGAGGGGTAGGACGGGGATGACCCCCGTCCATACGAGCGCAACCGGATATCAGTGGAGATTGATTAAAAGATCCGGCGAGAAGGAGTCGGCATTGAGGATGTCTCGGTAGTTGATGTCGAGGTAGCTGACACGACCGCTGATCTGGTCCTCGGTGATTTCAAGACGCAGCTTCTTCTCTTCGGGGAACGTGAGCTTCTTCAGTACGATTACATTGCGGTAGGACTTCGTGAAGTGGTCGGCATGGTTGACCATGTAGACGGGTGTCAGTTCGATGGTCTGTGAGTTCGTCGCCTTCAGTTCTTTCTTGTCCATCAGTTTCAGACGGATCTCGGCAATGTCGTACTTGATATTACTCTTGTTCTCCAACGAGAAGTCAATGAAGAAGTAGTCGCCGACGGTGTAGATGTTGTTCACCTGCGCTCGTATGCCATACTGTTTGCCGTGCACCCGGAAGCACTTGCGGCGGCTGGTGAAGATGGACCAGCACAGACGCGACATATCACCCTTGGTCATGCTCACCTCCGGATTGGTGTAGTCACGGATGTCCTCCTGACCGACTGTATAGACGGAGTGGGCACGCTTCGGGGCTTTCGTGTAATAGACGGTGAATTGTGCGATATGGCGCTCTCCAATGACTGTTACCGTTCCCGCGAGCTCATTATCCATCAGCGTGGCCTTGGGCTTCAGGCGGACGATGTTGTCGGCGCACTGGTTGCCTACGAGCTTGTCAGTGGAGATGTCCACTAGCTTGATGTTCTCCGGCATGATGAGATGGGTGGTAACCTGGTCATTGACGTAGATGACGGTCTTCTGAAGGTTGCGCTCGAAGATGCGTGCGTCGTCCTCCGTGAGACGGTGGATATAACGGACCTTGACCGTATCCGGCTGTGCCGCATGGATGGCCATTGAAAGCATAAGTGCAAGTGAAAGGAATATTGTCTTCATGTTCATATTGAATTGAGTGTTATTGAGTTATTGAGTTTTAAGTTATTTAGTTATTGAAGCATGTTACTCCCCTCTCCTTGGGAGAGGGGTCGGGGGTGAGGCGATTAGTCCTGTTGTGTATTGATAAGGTAGACAATGGTGTTGTACTTGATTTTTGCCTTGTTCTTGCGGATGTTTTTCGACACGGCGGAGCTGGCAGACTGATACATGTTTTGCAAGGCCTGCAGGGCGATGATCTCCGGGGACAGGCTGCCGGTACCGTTCACGTCGAACTGGACACCTTGGGCAGCGACATTGGAGCCAGCGTCCTTCACCATCTCACGGAAGGTGGATTCGGGAACGTAGAAGCCTTCCATGCCGTCGTTGTCGAAGACGCTGAGGTCGACCTTGATGAACTTGTTGCCGACAAGGATGCTGGTGATGCTCGCCTTGACACGCTGCTGTCCGAAGCCGGTGACGATGCCGTATAGGTATGAGCCTTTCTTCAATCGGATGCCTTTTACGGTCACGTCGTCGAGGAGCTTGAAGCGGAGACGGGTGCCCTCACGTGCCTTGGTCGTGCGGTCTATCATCGCCTTGATGAGCGGCTCGCCGACATTCTCGGTACTGGCAACGGTGTTGAACTTCTCGGAGTTGTCCTCCTTGACTTTCTCGACAATCTCGGCCTTCTCTTCTTTCTTGCCTTTCTTCTTGGTGTTGCCGGTGAGCACGTCGATCATCTCCTGCCGCTGGCGTCTTTCCTCAGCTTCCTCTTCCTTGTCACGGCGGTCCTGTTCGGCTTGGTACTGTCGCTGACGCTCCATACTGCGGTTTTGGATGCGGTCGAGCTCACGGGCATAGGTGTTGAGATCCTCCTGCTGGCTCCTGCCGCTGCTGCCATAGCCGCCATTTCCATAGCCTCTGCCATAGCCGTTGATACGGTTCATGTTGGCACGCTGACGCTCACGGAGGTCCTCCTCGGCTTTCAGCTGACGGAGGCGCTCGGCATTGACGGCATCGATGCGCTGCCGCTCCTCGTCGTTGTAGCCACTGCCGGTGGTGTCCTTCTGCTCGTACTCGTCGCCGATGCCATCGACGGCGGTAAAGGCTCCGTCCTCGGCAAAGTGCTTGTTCATCGCCGTCATCTTGTTGTCCATGCCCTCACCACGTGCATCGGGGATGCTCATGTTGATGGAGTCGGTGACGACGTTCCCGGCAGTCTTGCCGTTGCCCTTGAAGGTCTCCATGCCGAAGTAGATGAGCCCCAACAAGGGCAGGAAGATGACCAGAGGGAAAATGTACTTGGGTTGTCTGAGGTTCAGACGCTTGAGTTTCTGTAAGTTCATATCATACTTTTTTATTGTGATTGGTTTATTGCTTATTGTCGAGGTACTTTACCACGAGTTCGAGCTGGCGGTACTTCACCAAGATGTCCACGGAGTCCTTATGGCTCTTGACGGGCAGACGGACGAGGGAGTCGAGGTCGTGCTTGAGCTGCTGGCCCTTGTTGGTGAGTTCCACAGTCTGGTCTACCTGCATGGACTTCAGACGCTAGATGTGGCGGATGCCGTCGAAGGCGGGTTTTACGTCGGACAGACCGCTCATCATGTCGGACTCGTTGTAGGTGGAGGTAAGGGTGAGCCAGGTGCCGACAATCAGTGAGAGCATGAGCATACTGATGGTGATGACGGACACTCTTTTCTTGTGCTTGTCCGCCCATTGGTTGGCTTTGGCTATCTTGTCCTTGAGCTTGAACTTGTCGGTCAGTGACTTGATGCCTTCCGCTATCTTGGCGTCTTTCTTTGCTTTGGTGCGTTTGAATATCTTCATGGTACATAAAATTATTTTTTATTTAATTGTACCGATCTACTCTCTTTTAGTTAGTGAGTATCTTCGGTTTAATAATCCAGATCTTTGTTCTCCAGTGTTCTCCAGTTGGTGATGAGCAGTCCGTGGGGATTGTTCTGTGTCCTTGGCACGTTCTCTATCTCACCCTCGGTGATGATGGAGCGTTTGAGGTCACGGCTGCGGCGCTTGATGAGCTGTGTGCCGAAGTACTTGAACTTCTTGTCGTGCTCGTTGAACTGTATGGAGTCGCATTTGATGGTGCAGACGGCGGAAGAAGAGATGATGTCGGAGTAGAAGCCATTCTCTTCCATGGCCTGTTTCTGCTTCATCGCCGTACCGTCAGCCATGTAGAGCGCCTTGCCGAGGGTCCACTTGATGTAGTCGTCATCGGGCGGAAGGTTGAAGAAGTACTGGTGAAAGAGCTGGATATGTGCCTTGGCTTCCATCACGAAGTTGGCTTCTTGCAGACTGCGCTCGGCAAGGAAGGGAATGTCACCGTCGAGGATATAGATCTGACTGCGCTCCTCACTGACGAGCTTGGAACTTTGATAGACAGTGAAGAAGCAGATGACCGTGCATGCCGCCAATGTGAGTATGACGGTCATCAGGGCCAGTTTGGTTTTCTGTTCTAAGGATTGGATCAGCATAATGGTTAGGATTTATTGAGTTTTTAAGTTAGCTGTTTATGAGTTTCTGAGTTAAGGATAGAAGTTTTGAGTTAGGGTTGGGATTAGGAGCTTGAACTGTCTCGCATGGCTTGACGACTCCCAACTCCTATCTCTTAACTCTTAACTCCCCTCGGCTCCTCCGGGTCTATAGTTGGAGTCGGACTTGCCCACATTGTTTATACTGCGGGCGGAGTCGGCACCACGGGCATAGGATGTTCCAAGGCCGGTCTGTGCCATGAAGGTTCGGGCTGTCTCACTGAAGCGGCCGCCACCGTCACTGGTCGACTGCTGACTGGCTCCGATGATGGAGGCGGTGCCGTTGGCTGCGGCGGCTCCTGCGGCAACAGTGGTCGTAGCAGCACCCATGGCGTAGCTGGTGCCACCGAAGACGATGGTCTGGGCCATGCTACCGGATGCGGTTCCCGCACTTGAGCTGATGCCGCCGGGGATGAGCCATGAGGCGACTTCGGGCACGAAGCGGAGGACGTAGGCACCCACGAGCATGCCCATGGCGTACATACAGTTGGAGCCGATGCCCTGCAAGCCCAAGGCGCCTATCTGCTGCCATGAGTTTACGGTGCCTCTCAAAAGGGTGTCGTAGGCCTTGATGTCTTCCATAAGATTATACATCAGGATGAAATCAATGTAGTAGAGGCAGAAGTACACGACAAAGCCCCATAGGGAAAGCGACAGGTACTTACCCATCCACTGTGCCCAGGCGTTGCTCCATGGCGGTACGATGCTCAAGGCGAACATAATTGGGGCAAAGGTGGCGAGGATGGTCATGAAGATACGCTGGGCAACGAGCATGCCGTAGTAGGACATCTGGAAGATGAGCTCGCCGACGAAGCGTATCACGTCGTTGATCCACTCGCTGACCTTGGTCTCGGCGGCAACGGCGGCACGCTGGGCGTAGTTGTTGATGGTGGAGCCGAGGTTCTCCATGTTATAAATAAGTTTATCCCACCAGTGTGCGTCCTCACCGATCTCCTGCACCTGCTTGGCGGTCTCGATACTGTCCTGGACCTGACGGAGGCGTTTTAGGTAGTCGTCCTGCTTTTGGGCGACCTTCAGCTCCAGTGCCGCCACTTCCCGGTTCTTGCTCTGTGCCATCTGACGGGTCACATCCTCCAGGCCCTTGCCGGGAATCCTGAGCGACATGCAGATATAGCTGCTGTAGGTGATACACAGGGAGAGGCCGATGATACGGGCGAGCTTCATCACGTCCATGCCGCGGCGGCCGAGCATCATCATCCAGCACTCGTAGGAGCCCATGCAGAGGGCGAGCGACAGGCCGAGCATTTTGGCAAAGCTGATGGCACTGCCGAGGACGGCGGACTTGGGGAAGGTCTCCATGGCCGTCAACAGGCGCATCAGACTGTCGTCGATGGCAGGGAGACCCATCGTCAGCAGCTGGTTGATGAACATTGAACTTGATAATAGTAAGTCTGTCATGGTTCTGTGGTTTTCATGGTTAATAATATTGCTGTGCCATGCCTACAAGGTGAGCTACACGAGAGACGAGTTCTTCCATCTGCTTCTTGTACTCCACATAGGCTTCCTGACGCTTGGAGTTTTCAAGCTCGTTGCCAATGCCCTGTTTGTGGGTGTAGGCGATGGACTGGCAGATCATGTCGTTCTGACGCTGGAACTCGTTAACCTGAGGGTACAATTTTCCTTTGCTTTTGGTAAGACAGTAAGAGAGGCCCTCGGTGATGGCACCCTGCATACGGTTGAAGTCATCCTTGAAGGAGGAGTAGACAAGGTCGACGTTGCGGTCGGCGGCACGGACGACTTCCTCGTCGTGCATCTCCTTGACCTTAACTCGCTCCTCCTCTGCTTTCTTGACTTTCTCCTTCTGCAGTTCCTCCTGGGCGATGCGCCGCGGCATGATGGTCTTGACATTGGACTTGTTTTCCTTGAAGCGGACGCGGTAGCCGGACTTGAAGCCGGACCACTTCCAGTAGGTCTCGGCACCGGAGTAGTTCTTGTGGAGGAAGTAGTAGTACCAGCCGGGCTCGAAGTCCCAAGGACCGGTCTCCATGCTCCGCCACTGTTTCTCCTTTTGTGAATCGTGCACTTTCTTTTGCGCATAAGCGCTCCCGCTTCCCACAAAGAGGAAAGCGAGAGCTGTACACATTATGAAGATTATGGAAGAATGACCGTGTTTCATGGTATAGGATATTTGATGGTTTGTTCGTTTGATATTGGGATCCTGTTCTTTTATGGGTTGATTCAAGCTCCGTACCACTTGTCAATGACTTTCTTTGCGATCTCATCCTTGACATCACTGTTGAGGATGTCCCAGATGTAGTCGTAGTGGAAGCCGCCCATGGCTACGATGCTGCACCAGAGGTTGGCGGAGTCGATGATACCGAGCATGTTGGAGATATAGCTGTGGAGGGTGTTGACAAGCTCCAGTTTCTCGTCCATGCTGGCACGCATGAGGTTCAGTCCGCTGGCGGTAAGGGTGGCGTAGAGGGCCTTGATGTTCTTTATCTCTCGCGCGCAGGCGTAGTTGGCCTCGGTATAGTACCACATCACTGCCGGTTTCTTGAAGGCGTACTTGGCGGTGTTCTTCGTGAACGTAGCATACTGGTCGATGAGACGGTAGAGGTCGGTGCCCGTAGAGGCGAGTGCTGCGCCGAGGATGACGTAGCTGTAGGCGTTGTTGAGCTTGGAGTTCAGCGTCATGCGCACGTCGTTGAACTTCGTCGCGCCCTTGGTGACGAGGCTCTGTTCGCCATAGCTTACTGCCACCTTCTCCAGTGCCTTCTCCTCTTCTTTCTTGATGAGCTTGTGCAGCGAGATCAGGGCCTCGATGGTGGGCTGGTCGTTGGGGTAGTCGAAGGCATGGGCTTTCGACGGGTAGAGGATGGCAACGGCCAGGATGCAGATGATAAGGGTATGGTACTTCATTTTCAATCGGTGTTTATTCGGTTCTTTAGGGTACTTACGCCTCTTCCAATGGAATCAAGGTCGTTAGAGAGGCTTATATTCCGATTCCGTTCCAGTCTCTGATGATCCCGTCCACCATGCTGCTCGCCTGATAGACGGCAGCCCAGCTCTCGGGGTCGATGGCAAAGAACACTTCGCCCCAGCTGCCGAACTGGCACATCATCACCATCACGTCCATCCGGTACTTCATCTCCAGCAGATGGGAGTAGATCTTGTTGGCCATAGTCAGACGGGTGTAGCGGTCCATGAAGTTGTAGCCGTCGCCCTGTCCCATGTTGTAGCGTCCGCCGCCGCTGGGTATCTTCTGACGGATGATGGGATTGTCGGGCAGCCGTATCTTGCCGTTGTTCACCACGTCGATGAAGTCATGAATAAGGCCCTCAGTCTCGATGACGACATCGGAGAGCTCGTTCAGGCAGAGGATATAGTTCTTCACGGGATGCGTGAAGATGTACTTCGTCACCGTAGGCACGGAGGTGAGGATGTCGGCACTGAGCTGGAAGATCTCCTTGTAGTAGGCGGTCTCCTCACCGAAGCCGCGGACGTTGGTCATCGTCAGGTGGTAGAGTTCCTTGATGCCTTCCATGGTGGCGGTGTACTGCAAGATCTTTTTCTGCTTGTCGGAGATGGTGTCCAGACGCTCGTTGTGCTTGTCCTCGATGGCTTTCTGTGCGGCGGCGTTGGCGGAGACCTGTGCGATGGTCTTGGTATCTATGACAAGGCGCCATCCGGCAAAGGCATGACTGGCACAGAAGAGTAGGAAGGCTGCGGTCAGGACACAGCATTTTTTCTGTCTGCTGCTTGTCTTATTCTTTTTCAGTCTGATTTGTCCCATAGTGGCATGATTTTCTGTTGTTTGTTTACTTTGACCGCGAAGTCAAGGTACTTCTTGATTCCGAGTTTCTTGCGGTCTTCCTCGATTTTCGTGATGGCGGACTGTATGTCTCCGTAGTGGCGCTCATAGACTTTCAGGGCTTCTTTCTCGGCGCGCTCGGTGGTGTAGGCCCAGTAGCACTCGGGCGGTTCCTCCACACCATAGACATCGGAGTACTGGCCACGGCAGATCCACACTTCCTTAAAGTAGCTGCGGCCGTCGTGGTTGTTGAGGGCGTTGACGGTGAAGATCTGCTGTTTCTGCACCTGCGTCAGTCCGAGGATGGCACTGATGGCATCGTAAC
This sequence comes from Paratractidigestivibacter sp., assembly GCA_963656095.1. Classification (GTDB taxonomy): domain Bacteria; phylum Bacteroidota; class Bacteroidia; order Bacteroidales; family Bacteroidaceae; genus Prevotella. Next base: position 9,483 of record CAVKHS010000037.1, on the reverse strand, counting down.
GGTCCTTGAACTTGCTCTGGTCGAGGAGGATTTTTACGTCAGAGTTGTTGATGATGGCTTCCTTGACGATGGGAGAGTCTATCACGTCGTTCAACTCCTGTGTCACCACTCCGGCAATGCCGTGGAACTTTCTCACGGTCTTGTAGAGGTACTTGATGTACTCTGCCATGGTAGGCGAGGAGATGGCTTTCCACGCTTCCTCGATGATGAGGGCTTTGCGGCCTTTCTTGATGCGCATCTTCTGAAGGAACACGTCCATGATGATGAGCACGACGATGGGAAACAGCACGGGGTCGTCCTTGATCTTGTCAATCTCGAAGACGATGAACTTCTCGTCAAAGAGGCTGGCATCAACGTCGTTGTTGAGCGTGTGCTCGAGTTCACCGCCCTTATAGAACTGCTCTAAGATGGCGGCGAAGTTGTCGATGTCGAAGGTGATGCTCTTCTCCCTCATGATCTGCGGGATGCGCTCGATGGCAAACTCGTAGTAGCTGTTGAAGCTGAGGTTGTCGACGTGCATCTTTCTTCTTTGCTTCTCCATGCGGTCGATGCGCTGCTCGATGGTGATGAGGTAATTGCCCTCGATGAGCTGCGGCATCAGGCGCATGAGCTGGCGGTTGGCGGCAACCTTTTCGCCGTCGGTGGCGGCCTTGTCGTTGATGAGGTCGTGAAGCTTGTTCACTTTCCGCTGGATTCGTGCGTAAGCTTCCTTCTCCTGAGCAGGATGTAGAGAACCGTCACCGGCCAGACGAATGTCAGCAGCAGAATCGAGAGGATCATATTCACTATCCGGTCCGCCAAAGGCAGATGGATCTTCGGATGTTCCGGAGTTGGGGATGTCTGTTTCATACGCAGTATGTCTGTATTTTTCTTCCAGTTCCTTACTGTGCTTCTCGTACGTGCCGTTCTTCTTGTCCTCTAAGAGCAGACGCTTGCGGAGCTGGTCGCGCTCTTCGTCGGTGAACGCCCTGAAGGAGGTGAAGTAGGACTCGTAGTACTCGACGATGGTCTGGTTGATGATCTTGTCCTCGATCTTCGTGGGTGCTTCGCTGCCCTTGAAGATGAGGAAGATGAGCGACTTGAGGAAGTTCTTCTTCTCGCCGAAGTTCTGGGCGTACTCGGTGTCCGTAATCTTGAACGGGTTCATCGAAATGGGCTTTTCTTTTGAGTAGGTGATGTAGGTGCCTTTGAAATAGCGGCAGATACCTTCGTAAGAGTCGCCAGTATCGACCATGACCACGTCGGTATTCTGTTCCAGAAGCTGGCGGACGACGGTGTTCATGTGGAAATATAATGTTACTTGATTATCAGATGGTTACGTGGTAAATGGTACAAAAATATGCATGACTAAAAAGACTATGTTTAGCTACTGCTAAGGCAGTTATTCCACTTCTTGTTATAAAATATTAAGAAAAAGACTCTTGTTTTTTAACTTTTTATAAGTACAATTTTTTATCCGTAACTTTCCACAATTGGAAAGTTTTGTTTATTTTTGCACCATACATCAAATGATGAGTGATATGGAAAACAAGAGCTTAGGAATGATTATACGCGAGGAGCGAAAGAAGAAAGGCCTTACGCAAGCCCAGCTTGGTAAGCTGATAGGTTTGAAGGAGTCTCGTGTATCAAAGATTGAGCATGGAGCACCGATAACGCCAGAGGTGGCATCTTTCATTCTTGGCAAGATGGGGTCGGCATTGCAGATTAACGTTGTTGACAAAGCTGGCTTTAACCAAGAAGAAAGCGAATTTATTGTGTCTGTTATCAACAACTTTGCCGATGAGAAGAAGATTCCTCTCACTAAGGCTTACAATTATATCGTGACTTTCAAGGGGATGGACTTCATGCGCCAATACCAAGACATTGAGAAGACCCTCAGCAATCAAGAGATTGTCAATGATGTCTCACGTGTATGTGCCAATAACGGTGGTCGTCTATGATTCTCTATCACGGCAGTAACCAACTGATTACCAGAATAGACTTGTCAAAGAGCAAGGACTTCAAGGACTTTGGTCGTGGTTTCTATCTGACTAAGGATTATACTCGTGCAGTCGCCATGGCTCAGCGGACCACTGCTATTATTGGAGAAGGCAGTCCGGAAGTGTCACCGTTCATATTCAATCCATCAAGATGCCCCGCCGATGTTAGAATAAAGAAGTTCGATGGCAGAACGGCTGAATGGGCGCTCTTTGTGCTAAGGAACAGAGAAAAGAGTACTCTTCATGCCTACAAGCATGACTATGACATTGTTATCGGTCCTGTTGCGGACTCACGTGTGGATGCCATATTACAGGAATATCGAAGGATCTATGGCGACGCATACGACAGAAGTTCAAACCTCATCAAGTTGGCAAAACAGTTGAAATATCCCGGTCCAGAGTACATACAATACTGCTTTTGTACAGAAAAAGGAATTAGACAATTAATATTAGACTTATGATTACAGATAAACTCGAAATAGAGAAATTGCTGTCAAGGCTCACAACGTACATTGCCAATAAACTGCACCTGTCAACCATGGCAGCTGTTGGCGCAGTGTGCATGTCAAAGGTAGCCAATGAGTTGGCAGGTGGAAAGATACCAGAAGGAACTTCCTTCGAAGATTTGTCAGAACGACTATTCAAAGAGGTAACGATGGCACAATGAGGAGCCTATGACGGTAAAAACGTACTATAAAAGAGCTACGGCTAATGACTTCCACACGGTTCTGCGTCTTATTGACAATGGTAAATGGCTGAACGAAAGACCCTACCACGTCATCCATAGAGTAGCAAGGCTGCCACATCACCATGGGGAATGAACGATCTGACCGACTGGTGCTTCTTTAAGGAAAGCAATATCCTTATAGACACGCTTAGTGACAATACCATAATGCACTGCCTCACAAAGAACGGCTTCACTTATTGCGGCCTCATTCATTTGCAAAACGGAGATGAACGGCAGGCATATCAGAAATCAGAAGTTGTCTGTAAACGAAAGGGTGACCTAAAGTACTAAGACAAAATTATCACCTTAGTGTTGAATAAAGAATACTAACGGCGTATAATACCATTATTTTCAAAATTATCACGATTATATTTGTCTACTTCGGAAAATAGCCGTAAATTTGGAATCAAAAATATAGCGATGAGCCAAAATACGAAAGACAACAATTATTCACCAGGCCAGCGCATTACGGTGCGTGGTGAAGACTTTATGATTTCCAATGTGTTACCATTGGATAATGGTGAGGCGGTTATAGAGGCTCGCGGACTTTCAGAACTTGTCAAGGACCAGTATTATGATTTTGACACCACCCTTGACAAAGACATTCATGTCGTAGACCCTAAGGCTATCCATTTTACAGCAGATACCAGTACCGGCTATCTGCTGTCCAGACTCTACATAGAAGAGAACATCCGTAACAACCCGTTGTGGACCGATAAGATTACCGTTGTCACTAAGGGCGCTTTCGATGTCGCCCAATATCAACTGCAGCCCACGGTGAAGGCGTTGAAACTTCCGCGTCCCCGTTTGCTGATTGCCGATGGTGTCGGCTTGGGCAAGACTATAGAGGTCGGCATCTTCCTTGCCGAGATGATCAAGCGTGGCCGTGGCAAGCGCATCCTTGTCGTTGCCCTGAAGAGCATACTTTCACAGTTTCAGGAGGAGTTGTGGAATCGTTTCGACATACCGTTGATCCGTCTCGACAGCATCGGCGTGGACCGCATCAAGAGCCGAATACCCGCCAACAAAAATCCTTTTGAGTATTACGACAAGACCATTATCTCCATCGATACGCTGAAGAACAACTCCAAATTCCGCCATTATATCGAAGAGACACAATGGGACATCATCGTCATCGACGAATGTCATACCGTCAGCAATGCCAGCAGTCAGCGGGGTGACCTCGCGCAGATGCTTTCCCAGCACTGCGAGAGTATGATTCTCACCTCTGCCACTCCCCACAACGGCGACAAGGAGAGCTTTGCCAATATCATCCGCATGCTCGAGCCCACGGCTATCCCCCGCGACGGCAACTATACCAAAAGCGATGTCGAACCTTACTATGTACGCCGCTTCAAGAACGATATCAAGGATGTCAATATCCGCAAGAACTTCCAAGACCGGCAGATCATACCGGAGGAGGTAACGCTCGCTCAGGAGGAAGAGACCTTCCTTGAATTCCAGCAGAACTATAAGTTTCGCAAACAGAAGGAAGAGGGCGACGAGGGCACCGACACGCTCTTTTCCCTGACGCTCTTCAAAGCATTTCTGTCCTCACCCACGGCAGCCCTTGAGACCCTCGACAACCGCATGGCGCTGATGCAGGAGCATGGCAACGACATTGACAGCGACATCAAGCAGATGCACAGCCAGTTGGAGCTTATCATCGGCCGGCACATCGACAGCAAGTACGACCGCTTCAAGCAACGTCTCGCAGACCTCCAATGGTCGGGCAAGCTAAAAGACGACCGTTTCGTGGTCTTCACCGAGCGCCGTGCCACGATGAAATATCTCAAGGAACGGCTCATGCGCGACCTGGGTATCAAGGACGACGGCACCATCTCGCTCTTCGACGGTTCACTGAGCGATGTCGAGCAGCAGCAGATGATAGAGGACTTCGGCAAGGGTGACAGCCATATCCGTCTGCTCATCTGCAGCGATGCCGGAAGTCAGGGCGTGAACCTGCACTATCACTGCAACCGCATGTTCAACTACGATCTGCCGTGGTCGCTGATCACGCTTGAACAGCGCAATGGCCGCATCGACCGTTACGGACAGACCAAGACGCCCTATATCCACTATATGATAGCCCACTCCGCCAACAAGCATGTCAGCGACGACCTGCGCATCCTGCGAAAGCTGTGGGATAAGGAGGAAGAGGTCTACAAGTCCTTGGGCGATGCGGGCAGCGTGATGGAAGTTTATGACGCCAACACTGAGCAGGTCATTGTCTCCAAAGCTATCCTCAATAAGGATGACGACTTCCTCGACAAGGACCACATCCAGAAAGCAGTCCCTAAGAAAAAGAAGAAGTCGCTGAGCGACATCATCGGCGCCTCTGCCAACACCAAGGCCATTGAGAATCCTGACTGCATAGAGCCGCAAGTGTCTTTGTTCAAGAGCGATGCCGACTTCTATGCCGAGCTCTTCGAATACCTGAAAACCGCTGGAAAGATCCACGACACCGACGTCAACATTGAGGATGGCGGCAAGTATCTTGAGGTTCTTGACACCCCACAACTCGACCATGCCCTGCGTGGAGTGCCCAACGAGGCAAAGCCCGGGCAGAGCGAATACTTCCGGCTGACTACTGACAAGGAGACGGTGCAGAAAGCTATTGCCGAGACACGCAACAAAACGGAGAAGAAGGAGCAGAATAAGTGGACAAAGTTCCAGATACTCTATGAGCTTCATCCCGTCATACGCTATTTCTTCAACCTCCTCGACAGTTGTGTTGACAAGGACGTGGCTCCTGCTGCCCGGCTTGACAATCTTCCTCAAGGTACGGCCTGGTTTGTTTTCCATGGCAGTAAGGCCAATGGGCTTGGGCAGCAAGTCATCAGCGAAATATTCGTCGTGGCCGTCAATACCGATGGTCTGCCTGCCGCCAAGCCAATGACTATCAAGGACTTTATCACCCAGTATCTCAGCCGGCAGCTTTACTACCGGCAAATGACAGACGGAGAACTGAGCCAACTTGAGGCTCTTCTTGATCCTGCTGTCGACTATGCCGTCAATAACTATATGGACCGCAAGCAGATCGAGATGACGAGCATCATGCAGGCCCGTAAGGACGAGAATCTCAAAAAGCTCCGCGCTTGGAAACTCAACGGTGAGCATCAGCTCGATCTGTTCGATACCGACGAAAGTCCGATATACAACCTTCAGAAGGGCCGTCGTGAGCGCAAACTGCGTGAGATACGCACCATTCACGACAAATCGAGCAAGTATGTCAGCGATATGAACACCTTGCGCGGAGAGCCGTTCATCCGTCCATTGGCTGTGTTCTTCAACTTCTAAAGAGAAAGACTCATGTATAGGTTTATACAAAATATAGGCGATTACTTCAATCCGGGCTATTTCACTGAGGACTTCAAGAGCAATGTCTTCGGTGTGTCCGGCTATGACAGTGATGCCATCAAGGAATTCAACAAGCGATTCTCCGGCTTACGCCAGAAATATTTCGACTACAAGCAGACCGTCATCGACGACAGTCTGCCCATGAGGTACGTGCTGAAGCATACCCATGATTTCCACACCGTACTGCTTCAAGCCCTTGGCTATCAGACCTCCGAGCCTTATAGCCAGTGGTTCTATCTCGACGAGGGCCGTGTGGTGCCGGTGCGTCATATCCTTAAGGAGGGCAGTCGTCCACAGTTGCTCATCATGGAGATGCAGCCCATGATCCAGCGAGGAGAGAATGCCAAGGTCGAAGGACTCTTTGAGCAGCAGTACGCCCTGCCACCGGATAACAATGCCGAGCCTGCGCGCTACCGTTGGAGCAACTGGTGTCTTGTCGATACCAATCCTCTTCCCGAAGGCTGTTCCATATCACCGAAACTCATCAACCAGGCTATCGAGGAAATCTTCTATCTTCCTGAGGATCAGCGCCCCCGCTACATCCTCATGCTTGCTGGCAACCGCATCTATCTGCTCGAAGAAAAGCAGTTCAAGCGCGGAAGCTATCTGGTCTTCGACCTCGAGGAGCTCTTTGCCGAGGTCTCCATACCCGCCAACCGCGACTACTACGCCTTGTTCTTTCTGCTCTGCGGTAAAGAGAGTCTGGCCTCAGAAGGTCAGAACGTGTTGATGAACAAACTGGAGGAGGAATCGACAAAGAATGCCTTCTCCGTCACCAAGGACCTGAAGGAGGGTGTCATCCATGCCGTGGAGAGTCTGGCCAATGAGGCTATCTACTATATCCACGAGGTGCAGGGCAAGAACATCGACGAGACCGATGATGCCTTTGAGCAGAACGTCAAGAACGACTGCATCACCATCGTCTATCGTCTCCTCTTCATCTTCTACGCCGAGGCACGCCCCGAACTGGGCATCCTGCCCACCGACAACGAGGTCTATCTCAACGGCTATTCGCTCGACAAGCTCCGCGACTTGGAGAGCGTGGAGATGCAGAAGCCTGCCACACAAAACGGCTATTTCATCCACGACTCGCTGTGGCGGCTCTTCTCCATGATACACTACGGATACAACGAGAGCACTATCCAAAAGGGAGAGGAAGACCAGGACAACGACGTACACTTCACGCGCACTTTTGCCGTGAAAAAGATCGACTCACCGCTCTTCGACGACAACAAGCTGAAAGTGCTTGGTGGCATCCGGTACCGCAACGTCGTCTGGCAGCGTATCATCCGCGAGCTCTCACTGACCAAGCCCGACAGCAAGCATAAGGCCATCGGCCGCATCAGCTATGCCAACCTCGGCATCAACCAGCTCGGCTCAGTCTATGAGTCGCTGCTGGCCTACCGTGGCTTCTATGCCGAGCAGGACTATGCCGAGGTGTTCAAGGCGGGGGCTGAGAAGGACGGTACCTACCTTGTTCCCGCCAGCCGACTGGACGACTTCCATCAGGACGAGATCAAGTTCGGCCCTGATGGAGAGCTGTTCACCATTCCCAAGGGCACCTTCATCTACCGGCTCAACGGCCGCGACCGCAAGAAGAGCGCAAGCTACTATACCCCAGAGGTGCTGACCCAAAGCACGGTGAAATACACCTTGAAGGGCTTTGTAGACAGACTGAACGACCCCAAGGATGCGTTCTGCGCACAGGACTTGCTGAAACTCAAGATACTGGAGCCCGCCATGGGCGCCGCGGCATTTCAGAATGAGGTCATCAACCAGCTTGCCGAACTCTATATCACCCACCGGGAGAAGGAACTCAGTAAGCACGTCTCGCCGACCAAGCGCCGCAACGAGATTCAAAAGGTGAAAGCCTATATCGCCACGCACAACGTCTATGGCGTCGACCTCAACCCCACCGCCATAGAGCTCGGCAAGTTGTCGCTCTGGCTCAACGTCATCCATCGCGACATGGAAACTCCGTTCTTCTCCAACCGCTTAGCTGTTGGCAATGCCGTGATCGGGGCGTGGCTGAAAGTCTACAATCGGGATGAAATCGTGTGCAAACCTGTAGCAAAGAACAATAAAAACGTTCTTACTCCAAACGCCTGGTGGGAGAAAGCACCGCACAAGGTGAAGTTCTTCAGAACCCGCGTCAACCGTGCAGCCAACGATGTCTACCACTTCCTCCTGCCCGACAAGAATATGCTCGGCGTGCTGAAGATTGCGGAGCAGAAGAAGGCACACCCCAACGAGGTGAAGCACATGAACAAGATTCTGAAGGACTGGACAGCACCTTTGTCCGGCGAAGAGTTCGCGAAGCTCCAAAGGCTTTCCGATAAGATAGATGTCTTGTTGAAAGAGTACTTCAACTTCCAGCGGAGCTTAGAGACGCTGACTAACAACAAGACCGACCTGTGGGGTGTCTTCGGACAGACCACCATGCAGTATGACAAGGCAGAGAACTATGCCGAGAAGGAACGACTCAACGATACCCGCTACCGCCACGACAACGCCTACTTCCGCTTGAAGATGGTCATGGACTACTGGTGCGCCCTGTGGTTTTGGGACTATGACCATGCCGGTGAGCTGCCGACCCGCGAGGAATACTGGAGCGACATCAACGCCATGCTCAATGTCAGCGATGAGGCCATCAACAAGCGCACACGTAAGGCACTGAAAGACAGCGTCTATGTCGATTCTAAAGGTCAGCTCGGCTTGTTTCCCGAAGGTCACATGAACGACATCTTCTATCAGCAACAGCTCGAAGGCCTTGTCCATGAGAACGGACCCGACGCGCAGGACGAGACGACCAGCGAAACCATCATCAAGTCGAAGCAGGAGATTTTGGCTGAGGTACAGGGTGGGGGTCGCACGTTCTTCGACGACTCCATGCGCTTCAAGTATGTCAAGGTGCTTGCCGACCGTTACCATTTCTTCCACCCGATGCTCGAGTTCCTCGAAGTCTTCTGGCTTCGCGACGGCTTCGACATCATCTGCGGTAACCCGCCATGGATCAAACTGGAGTTTGACGAGCAAGGTATCATTTCTGAGCGTTTTCCGGAGGTTGCCATCCGCAAGATGTCGGCTCCCGATGTGCGCAAAATGCGTGACCGACTCTTTGCGGAAAGCCCTGCCGTAGAACAGTTGTATCATGATGAGGAAACGGAGAATGCCGGTGATGCTGCCTTCATGAATGCATACGCCAACTACCCCTTGCTCGTGGGGCAGCAGACCAATCTCTACAAGTGCGTGTTGGAGAACTCCTTCGATCACGTCAACAATGATGGATATATAGGTCTGCTTACCCCTGAGAGTATCTATACGGAACCAAAAGGTCAGCCATTAAGAAAAGTATTGTATGAACATTTACAATACCATTTTCAATATCAGAATGAGCTGAAGCTTTTTGCAGAAGTT
>CAVKHS010000036.1:0-87869 GCA_963656095.1 Paratractidigestivibacter sp. | reverse complement strand
GGAGAGAATTGCTAAACCATACCATCCGCACACAATGCATGCTTTCTGGGTATTGTGGTTCCCTCCCCCCTCGGGGAGGGCTAGGATAGGGCTTTAGGGAAGGACTCTCTCCCCTTGGGGAGAGTTAAAGAGGGGCTTGGTCTTTATTATTGAGCCTTTCCTGCCAAGAATTCCTCGGCTCGCTCTAGATCTTTTGGCGTATCGATGCCGATGGTCTCTACATTTGTGATGCCAACACGGATATGGTATCCATTTTGCAGCCAACGTAGCTGCTCAAGACACTCTGCTTTTTCCAAAGATGACATTGGAAGTTTAGTGACTTCCTTTAGAGTTTCGCGACGGTAGGCATAAATGCCCAGGTGCTTGAGATATGGGAAATGCTCGAGCCATTCTCGCTCATCCACACCACGTACAAATGGGATGACTGAACGTGAGAAGTAGAGTGCAAAGCCCTGGTTATCGGTGGCAATCTTCGGTGAGTTAATGTTCTTTACAGTCGCAATCGATTCAAAGGGCTTTCCAAGTGTGGCGATCTGAGTTTGTGGATGCTTGAATAGTTCACAGAGCGTCTCTATCTGAGAGGGCTGTATGAAAGGCTCGTCGCCTTGTACATTGATGATGACATCAGCATCAGTCTGGATTTTCTCGGCAGCCTCTTCAATTCTGTCAGTACCGCTCTTATGATCGGCTCTTGTCATGACTGCTTTTCCAGCGAACGTAGTGACCGTATCGTAGATACGTTGGTCATCTGTGGCTACCCACACGTCAGTTATCACTTTTTTCACTTGCTCATAAACATGCTGAATGATCGGCTTTCCACCGAGAAGGGCCAATGGCTTTCCTGGAAAGCGCGTGGATGCATAACGTGCCGGGATGATTGCTATAAATTTCATTTTGACTGTTATTAATGGTTCTATCTCGTGCAAAGTTACGAAATCTTCCTCTGATTCTGCTTATTTATTTTTGTTAAATAGTAGTGTTTATCGTTTAATTTTTTGTTTACATGTTTTTGGTTTCAATTTTTCTTATTATCTTTGAGCGTAGAATTCATTTATTTATTACGAAGTGAGAAATCGAATCATTGCAATAATACTTTCCTTAGCTTCTATAACGAGCTACGCACAAAAGATATCCTTAGGTTCGTGCACCATTGTGGAACAAGGTGTCAAAGGAACCTATAATGGTGAGATGGCTTCCGGCAAGCCACAGGGCAAGGGCAGTGTCCTCTATGAAAATGGCAATAAATACGAGGGCGAGTTTGTCAAAGGCAAGCGTAATGGTTATGGCGTTTACACTTTTGCCGACGGTGAGAAATATGAAGGTCAATGGCTGCTCAATCAGCAGCATGGACAAGGCACTTACTATTTTAGTAACAACAACAAGTATGTAGGCTTGTGGTTCCGTGATTATCAAGAAGGTCATGGGGTGATGTATTACTTTAATGGTGACAAGTATGACGGTAACTGGTACCATGATATGCGCCAAGGTAAAGGGCGCTACACTTATGCCAACGGAGCTTATTACCAAGGGCAGTGGAAAGCAGACAAAAAAGAGGGAAAAGGATTCTTTGACTGGGGCGATGGTACCACCTATGATGGGGAGTGGGCTGATAACCAGCGCTGTGGATATGGAGTCAACAAGTATGGTGACGGTGATATATATCGTGGTGAGTGGAAAGATGATATCCAACAAGGACGGGGTATCTATCTGTTTCAGAACGGTGATCAATATGAGGGTGACTATGATCAGGGCGAGCGTACGGGAGAAGGCATCTTCAAATACGCTAATGGCGACCGCTATACGGGACATTTCGTCGAGGGCGACCGCGATGGTGACGGTGCCTTTGTCTGGGCCAACGGCGATAAGTATGAGGGCTTGTGGAAGAAAGATTTACAGAATGGACATGGCAGGCTGACGAAGAAAAACGGTGATGTCTTTGAGGGAGAGTTTGTCAATGGTAAGATTGAGGGCGAAGTGATCATTCATTACGCTGACGGGACCCGTTTTAAAGGTTACTATCGCAATGGCATGCGCAATGGTAAGGCTATTGAGGAGACCAAGGACGGCAAACGCTTTGAAGGTTCTTATCTCAACGATGTGCGTGACGGTAAGTTCGTGGAGAAAAACCGTGACGGTCAGATCATGGCTCACGGTTATTATGAAAATGGCCGGCGGTTTAACGAATAATATGATTGAAACCTAAATACATAAACTTTATATTATGGTGAAGAAATTCAAATCTACAGGTGATAGCAAAGTGCTGAACGCCGCCTCTACTGCGCAGCCCCAGCACATTGGCATTGTGGCTCACGATCCTTATCTTGAGCCCTATGAGGACGCCATTCGTGGTCGACATGATCATGTGGCTTGGAAAATATCACAGTTGACGAATCAGGGCAAGGAGACATTGTCGGATTTTGCCAATGGTTATCAATACTATGGTCTTCACAGAATCCCTCGCGGGTGGGTTTTCCGTGAGTGGGCTCCCAATGCTACGGATATCTATCTCGTCGGTGATTTCAACGATTGGACGGAAACGGAGCAATATCGTTGCAAGCGCATACCCAACACTGGTAACTGGGAGCTGCGGCTTCCGGTGCGTGCCATGAAGCATGGCGATCTCTTCAAGATGCATGTGAAATGGGATGGCGGTCAGGGAGAACGTATTCCGGCTTGGGCTACACGAGTGGTGCAGGACGATAAGACAAAGATCTTCTCCGCACAGGTGTGGGCTCCTCAAAAGGCTTATCAGTGGAAGGTGAAGTCTTTCCGTCCTTCTAAGGATCCGTTGCTTATATACGAATGTCATATAGGTATGGCTCAGGATGCCGAGAAGGTTGGCACCTATAGAGAGTTTAAAGACAATGTGTTGCCGAGAATCGTGAAAGACGGCTACAACTGCATGCAGGTCATGGCTATTCAGGAGCATCCTTACTATGGCAGTTTTGGCTATCATGTGAGTTCGTTTTTTGCTCCGTCGAGCAGATTCGGTGCTCCAGAAGAGTTGAAAGAACTCATCGATGCTGCTCATGAGCAGGGCATAGCCGTCATTATGGATATTGTCCATTCTCATGCCGTGAAGAATGAGGTCGAGGGATTGGGGAATCTTGCCGGTGATCCTAACCAATATTTCTATCCTGGTGACCGCCATGAGCATCCGGCATGGGATAGCCTGTGCTTTGATTATGGTAAGGATGACGTCATCCATTTCCTGCTGAGCAACTGCAAGTACTGGTTGGATGAATTCCATTTTGATGGATTCCGCTTCGATGGTGTCACTTCCATGCTGTACTATAGCCATGGACTGGGAGAGGCCTTTACCAACTATGGTGATTACTTCAACGGACACGAAGACGACAATGCTATCTGCTATCTGACGATGGCCAACAAACTCATTCATGAGGTGAATCCCTCTGCTGTGACAATAGCTGAGGAGGTGAGTGGTATGCCGGGACTGGCAGCCAAGTACGAGGATGGCGGCTATGGCTTTGATTATCGTTTGGCGATGAATATTCCCGATTATTGGATCAAGACGATCAAGGAGAAACGGGATGAGGACTGGAAGCCGAGCAGTATCTTCTGGGAGGTTAAGAACCGGCGCGCTGACGAGGAAACTATCTCGTATTGTGAGAGCCATGACCAAGCCTTGGTAGGCGACAAGACTATCATCTTCCGTCTGATAGATGCTGATATGTACTGGCACTTTAAACGTGGAGATGAAAACGAGATGGTACGCCGCGGTATTGCTCTGCACAAGATGATACGGTTGGTGACATTGGGTGCTATCAATGGTGGCTACCTTAACTTCATGGGCAACGAGTTTGGACATCCGGAATGGATCGACTTCCCGAGAGAAGGCAATGGTTGGAGCTATAAATATGCCCGCCGTCAGTGGAATCTTGTGGATAATCCGGACCTGGACTACCATTACCTTGGAGATTTCGACCGTGAGATGCTGCGTGTGATCAAGAGTGAGCCGCAATTCAACTTGACACCTGTGCAGGAGATCTGGCACAATGACGGTGATCAGATCTTGGCTTTCGAAAGAGGTAATCTGGTCTTCGTCTCTAACTTCTCGCCAACCCGGTCCTACACCGACTACGGTTTCCTGGTAAAGGAGGGAAGTTATCATGTTGTGCTGAATACCGATGCGAAGTGCTTCGGTGGTTACGGCTTTGCAGATGACAGTGTAGAGCATTTCACCAATCCCGATCCTCTGTATGCCAAAGACCATAAGGGTTGGCTGAAACTCTATATTCCGGCCCGCTCAGCAGTGGTGCTTAAAAAAAGTGAATAACTTTATTGTTGTAGATAAATTCAATGATAAATAATCGCAAAAATGGCATCGTCACGATGAGAGTGACGTGTGCCATTTTCTTCGTCTTTTTTACATTCTTATATCTCTATGATTATCAGGCAGACATAATGTCTGTCATCCAACATGTGTTGTCTCAGGGCGCTACCCATTATAACAGGCTGATAGGCGCTGTGCTGATAACGGTCGTGCTGTGGCTATTGCAACTCACACTTTACAGTTTCATACGTTTGGAAAGGATAGGGCATGCCTTGAGCTATTTCCCTTCGCTACTGTTGCTGGCCATACTGACGGATGTGACACGTGATGTGGATACGGAATCATACATAGGCTGCTGGGCATGGTTGTTCCCATTGTTGATGATCGTCTATGCTGCCGTTATTTGGTTCTGTCGCCAAATGGAAAGTTTGGATAGCTCTCCCTTTGTCACCGAGAGCAGTAGCCGGTTGCTATGGCAGAATTTGGCGATCATGGGCGCGATGATGCTGATGACGTGTAGCATTGGCTGCTCGGACGAGGTGTTCCATTATCGGATGAGAATGGAGAATGATTTGAGCAATCAAAGATATGAAGAAGCGCAGCAGGTGGGCATTAATGAGGAAAAGACAGATAGCAGTCTAACCTTTCTGAGAATATGGGCATTGACAGGTACGCACCAGCTTGGTGAGAGACTCTTTGAATATCCTTTGGTTGGCGGTTCTGATGCCATGTTACCAAATGGCTCTTCTGTTAAAGTAATGATGGCTTCGACAGAACCAGTTTATAAAATTCTGGGTGTCTATTTCAAACAGCGGATGCGTCCGCGGCACTATTTTGAAAAATTGCATCAAAAATGGTGGGCAACCAAAACGTCCAACGATTGGCTGCTGTGTGCTTATCTGCTAGACTGCGACGTTGATGCCTTTGCTCATAACATCATAAAATATTATCGGCTGGACAGCCACCTGCCTAAACATTATCGTGAGGTACTGATCCTATATACCCATCTTCGGGAACATCCTTATCTTGTTTATCACGATGCGGTGATGGATGCCGACTACGAGGATTATCAAGATATGAGTAAGAAATACGCTAATCCTAAGGAGCGGTATTCTGAGTTGAAAGATACGTATGGGAAGACCTACTGGTTCTATTTCTTTACCCACAGACGTGTTGTCTATAAAAAGTAGATATAGATAAAACACTATAGAAAGTTACATATAGGTTACAAATAGGGAATTTTTAACTCATATTGCACGAATTGTCCGTTAAAGCATTATAAAAATGGGATTTTCGTTTGAGTTGTTTCTGATAAATTGTTATCTTTGCGTGACCAAAACATATAGAAACACATAACATCATAATATTAGTAAATTCTAAAAAGAAAAGACGATATGGTAAAGATTCAGACAATTGGTATACTGACTTCCGGGGGTGATGCTCCCGGAATGAACGCTGCTATCCGTGCCGTCACACGTGCCGGTATCTGCAATGGCTTCAAAGTAAAAGGTATCTTCCGTGGCTATGACGGTCTGATCAATGATGAGGTTCAGCCGTTTACAACGGAAAATGTGTCCGGTATCATTCGTGACGGTGGTACGATTTTGCGTACAGCGCGTTCAAAAGAATTCATGACTCCGGAGGGACGTGAGAAAGCTTATCAGACGATCAAAAAAGAAGAGATCGATGCTTTGGTAGTGATTGGTGGTAACGGTTCCTTGACGGGTGCCCGTGACTTTGCACGCGAGTATGATCTCTGCTGCATCGGTTTGCCAGGGACAATTGATAACGACCTTTACGGTACGGATTCTACTATAGGATATGATACCACTTTAAACACGATTGTGGAGTGTGTGGATCGTATTCGCGACACTGCCCAGAGCCATGAGCGTATCTTCTTCGTGGAGGTGATGGGACGTGATGCTGGCTTCCTTGCTCAGAATTCAGCCATTGCAAGTGGAGCAGAAGCTGCCATTATTCCAGAGGACTCTACCGACGTAGACCAGTTGGCACAGTTCATGGAGCGTGGCATCAGAAAGTCAAAGCGCAGCTGTATCGTGATCGTGTCAGAAAGTCCGAAGTGCGGTGCGCTCTACTATGCAGATCGTGTACGCAAGGAATTCCCAGGCTATGACGTACGCGTCTCTATCCTTGGACATCTTCAGCGTGGAGGCCGCCCGTCGGCTCATGACCGCATCTTGGCCAGTCGTACTGGCGTGGGTGCCGTGCAGGCCATCATGCAGGGCCAGCGTAATATTATGGTCGGTATTCGTAATAATGAGGTGGTGTATGTTCCCTTGTCGGAAGCCATCCGCTCTGATAAGCCGTTTGACAGAGGGCTCATTACCGTGCTCGATGAACTGAGCATTTAACCCCCATACAAATATACGGCAGATGTTCACAAATTCTCCTTTTTCATGTCATTAATGTGAATAATCACTCTAAAGTATGTTAAAGGAGTTTGGCGGTAAAGACATTTTCCGTATTTTTGTAAAAGAATAGAGAAACATCATTAGATGTGTCTTATATAGAGAAAGAATAAGTTATCATTAAATCATAAAGCGTATGTCACAGATAAACGGGCGTATCTCGCAGATCATTGGACCGGTTATTGACGTGTATTTCGACACGCAGGGTCAGGATCCAGAGAAGGTATTGCCTAAGATTTACGAGGCATTGAAAGTAAAGCGACCCGATGGCCGTGATCTGATCATGGAAGTGCAGCAGCATATTGGTGAGGACACGGTACGTTGTGTGGCTATGGATAATACCGATGGCTTGCAGCGTGGTCTGGATGTGATTTCTACTGGCAGTCCTATCACAATGCCGGCCGGTGAACAAATCAAAGGTCGAATGATGAATGTCATTGGCCAGCCTATCGACGGCATGAAGCCGCTCAATATGGAGGGCAGTTATCCTATTCACCGTGAAGCCCCAAAGTTTGAGGACCTCTCCACACATAAGGAGATGCTTCCTACCGGTATCAAGGTCATCGACTTGCTCGAGCCTTATATGAAAGGTGGTAAGATCGGTTTGTTTGGTGGTGCTGGTGTCGGTAAAACCGTGTTGATCATGGAGCTGATCAACAATATCGCCAAAGGACATGACGGCTATTCTGTCTTTGCCGGCGTCGGTGAGCGTACGCGTGAGGGTAATGACCTGATCCGTGATATGCTTGATGCAGGCGTTATCCGCTATGGCGAGAAGTTTAAGAAAGCCATGGATGAAGGCAAATGGGATCTGAGCCTCGTTGATCCGGAAGAGTTGAGCAAGAGCCAGGCCACCCTTGTCTATGGTCAGATGAATGAACCCCCTGGGGCACGTGCTTCCGTGGCTCTTTCTGGTTTGACTGTTGCCGAGGAGTTCCGCGATCATGGTGGCAAGAATGGTGCTCCTGCCGACATCATGTTCTTTATCGACAATATCTTCCGTTTCACGCAGGCCGGTTCTGAGGTTTCCGCTTTGTTGGGACGTATGCCTTCTGCCGTGGGTTACCAGCCGACATTGGCGTCGGAGATGGGTGCCATGCAGGAACGTATCACCTCTACAAAGAATGGGTCCATCACCTCTGTGCAGGCTGTGTATGTACCTGCTGATGACCTTACTGACCCTGCTCCAGCTACGACCTTCTCGCACTTGGACGCTACGACGGTGCTTGACCGTAAGATCACGGCATTGGGTATTTATCCTGCTGTGGATCCTTTGGCCAGTACATCACGTATTCTTGATCCGCTGATTGTCGGCAAAGAACACTATGAATGCGCTCAGCGCGTGAAGGAAACCCTTCAGCACTATAATGAGCTGCAGGATATCATTGCCATCTTGGGTATGGATGAGCTCTCTGACGAGGATCGCTTGGTTGTGAACCGTGCCCGCCGTGTGCAGAGATTTTTGTCTCAGCCATTCGCCGTTGCCGAGCAGTTCACCAATGTACCAGGTGTGATGGTGAGCATCGAAGACACGATCAAAGGCTTTAACGCCATTCTCAACGGTGAGGTCGATGACCTGCCGGAGCAGGCCTTCATGAACGTCGGTACGATCGAAGACGCAATTGCCAAGGGTAAGAAACTGCTCGATGCCGCTAAGAAGGCTTAATGATACGTTGCTCTCATATTTAGAATATTAAAACTATTCCTATGTTGAGATTAAAGATAGTATCACCAGAGAAAGTCATCTACGACGGCGAGGTAGAGAGCGTGAAGGTGCCCGGGACACAGGGTGCTTTTGAGATACTCAACAATCACGCTCCCATTATCTCTTCGCTTGGAGATGGCAGAGTAGAGTTTACTGCTTCGCAGGGTTCCCAAAGCATAGATGTGCATGGGGGCTTTGTAGAGGTGAAGAAAAACGAAGTGTGCCTTTGCGTGGAAGTGTGATATTCGTCAGCGTCCTGCTCTTTGTGATGCTGGGCGTGGCATGGGTGAAAGGCTATGACTTTGTGATGAAGCATGCACCAAAAGCGTTGCCGAGGTTCTATTTCCTATTGGCATTGATGAGAGTGCTGCTCGTCGCAACATGGACAGCATGTTACGTATTGCTGGTTTCACAGAGCGTTGGCGAGTCGAAGTCGTTTGTCATCATGATACTCATCATGTATGCGGCGATGATGACGGTCACACTGATGATCAGACATTAAAAAGTTTGGACAATGAATAAGATTAAACATATTACTTGTATCGTCTTGTTGCTGTTGATGGCATTGCCTGTTTCGGTGTTTGCCTCTGACGGTGGTAAGCTGAATACATCACAGATTGTGGTAGGACATATCAAAGATTCCTATGAATGGCATGTCACCGATATCGGTAAGCAGCATGTCATCATCAATCTGCCTATCATTGTCAAGAGCTCTACGGGTTGGCATGTATTCAGTTCTTCCCTCTTTGCTGAGGAAGCAGATGCAAAAGGATATCGGCATGGTCCCTATAACTTGGCGATTGCCACTACGGGAGACCATACAGGTAAGATTGTGGAGTTGCAGGGCGGTCAGGAGATTGTGCCCTTTGATATCAGTATTACCAAGACGGTGGCGGTACTCTTTATCGATGCGATCATCCTGCTCCTTTGTATCTTGATACCAGCAAGATGGTATTGTCATCATAAGGCGAGTGACCCGGCTCCGGGAGGCTTTACCGGATTTGTAGAGATGCTTGTAAGTTATGTTGAAGAAAACATCGTAAAGCCAGGAGTAGGTGAGGGTTACGAGAAATATTCTCCCTACTTGATGACATGTTTCTTCTTTATCCTTACCTGTAATCTCATGGGAGTCGTTCCGTTCCCTCCAGGTGGAGGAAATGTGACAGGCAACATTGCCGTGACCTTCTTCTTGGCTCTGTGTACGTTTATCATTACACAGTTCAGTGGTACGAAGCATTACTGGAAAGACATCTTTTGGCCAGACGTGCCAAAGGCCTTGAAGATTTTCCCCTTGATTCCTTTGATTGAATTTGTTGGTATCTTCACGAAACCTTTTGCATTGATGATCCGACTTTTCGCCAACATGATGGCCGGACATGCCATTGCTCTGTCACTTACTTGTATCATCTTTGTTGTTGCTGCCATCGGTGGTGCGACATTCTACGGAATGACAGCATTGAGCGTCTTGATGAGCATCTTCATGATGTGTTTGGAGTTGTTGGTTTGCTTCATTCAGGCCATGGTCTTTACTATGTTGAGTTCCATCTTCATTGGTTTGGCCCGCGTGAAGTCAGAGGAATGACTTGAGTAGAGTTAGTTAGAACAATATAAAATAAAAAATAAACACATTAAACTTTAAAGCTATGATTTCAACATTATTATTGGCAGCCGCCGCAGATGGCGTTGCAAAGTTAGGTGCCGGTGTCGGCGCAGGTCTCGCAGCTATTGGTGCAGGTATCGGTATTGGTCGCATTGGTGGCCAGGCTATGGATGCTATGGCTCGCCAGCCTGAGGTGATGAATAAGATTTTCACCAATATGATTGTAGCTGCCGCCCTTATCGAGGGTGTTGCTCTGTTCGCTGTGGTGGTAGCTTTCCTTTGCATCTAATCAATCAAGATAATCATTACTGCGTATGGATTTGTTAATGCCAAGCACGGGTCTTCTGTTTTGGATGACTATCGTCTTCTTAGTCGTGCTGGCCGTATTGTGGAAATGGGGCTTCCCCGCCATCACCAAGATGGTGAAGGAGCGAAAGGACTACATCGACGACAGTCTGAGAAAGGCGCATGAGGCTAATGAGAAGCTCGCTCACATCCAACAAGAAGGAGAATCCATTCTGCAGGAAGCACGTGAGAAGCAGGCCTCCATATTGAAGGAGGCCACTGCTACTCGCGAGGCTATAGTGGCAAAGGCTCAAACACAGGCAAAAGATGAAGGAGCACGACTTCTCAGCGATGCGAAGGCAGAAATTGAGAATGAAAAGCGTCAGGCTATTGGTGAGATTCGCTCGCAGGTAGCTGAGTTGTCTGTGAAAATCGCAGAGAAGATCTTGCGGGAAAAGCTTTCTGCCGACGACAAGCAGATGGATTTGATTGATAAACTGCTGGATGAGGTGTCGAAAGATGGAGTAAAGAGTGATATTCATTAATTGATTGTAAGCGTATGGATATAGGAGTAATCTCAGTAAGATATGCCCGTGCACTGCTCGACAGTGCGGTGGCAATGAAACTGGATGAAGATGTTTATCAGGAGATGCAGGTACTTTGCAAAAGTTTTCTGGATGTCCCTGATTTTCGATTCACCATCGATAATCCTATGCTTGCAAAGGATAAGAAGCTGCAGCTGATCATTACGGCCTGCGGTGGAAAGGTCACCGAGCTGACACAGCGTTTTTTCCAGATCGTTCTTCGGGAAGATCGGGAAAGTGTTTTGCAGTTCATGGCTAATTCCTATATCTCCCTTTACCGATGGATGAAGCATGTCACCCAGGGGAAATTGATCACTGCCGTTGCTGTCTCTCCTGAGACGGAACAAAAGGTGAAACGTATGGTAGAGAGCAAGACGCATGGCAGTGTGGAGTTCAATACCGAGGTGGATCCCAATATTATTGGTGGGTTTATCCTTGAATATGATACTTATAGAATGGATGCCAGTGTGAAGACTAAACTTCATCAAGTGCTGGCAACCTTGAGAAAATAAAGAATTGAAAGAATGTCAGACAAAATAAAACCAAGTGAAGTGTCGGAAGTTCTCGAAAAGGAACTTCAGGGCATCAACGCAGAAAACCAGTTCGACGAGGTGGGTACGGTGCTCACCGTAGCCGATGGTGTAGCGCGTGTCTACGGTTTGCGCAACGTCGAGGCATCCGAGCTGCTCCAATTTGAGAATGGTACGATGGCCATTGTCATGAACTTGGAGGAAGACAATGTGGGTTGTGTGCTTCTCGGTCCTACCGCAGGTATCAAGGAGGGTGAGAAAGTAAAGCGCACACATCATATTGCCTCCATCCGTGTCAATGACAATTTCTTAGGTCGTGTCGTAGATCCATTGGGCAGACCTATTGACGGTAAGGGTGACATCGACTTGACGGGATCTTTCGAGATGCCATTGGACCGCAAAGCACCGGGCGTTATCTATCGTCAACCAGTGAAGGAGCCGCTCCAAACTGGATTGAAGGCTGTGGACTCGATGATTCCTATCGGTCGTGGACAGCGTGAGTTGATCATCGGTGATCGCCAGACGGGAAAGACAGCTATCGCTGTTGATACCATCATCAATCAGAAGAGCAACTATGAGGCTGGTAAGCCCGTTTATTGCATCTATGTAGCTATCGGTCAGAAGGCCAGTACTGTTGCCGCTCTTGTTCAGACTTTGCGCGATCACGGAGCTCTGCCTTATACCATCGTGGTGAGTGCTACGGCAGCCGATCCTGCTGCCATGCAGTATTATGCTCCTTTTGCCGGTGCAGCCATTGGTGAGTATTTCCGTGACAGAGGTATGGATGCTCTTGTCGTCTATGATGACCTATCAAAGCAGGCTGTTGCCTATCGTGAGGTCTCTTTGATTTTGCGTCGTCCATCCGGTCGTGAGGCTTATCCTGGTGATGTGTTCTATCTCCACTCTCGTCTTCTTGAGCGTGCCGCACGTATCAATGACCAGCAGGAAGTGGCTGAGCAGATGAACGATCTGCCCGGGTGTATGAAGGGTCATGTCAAAGGTGGTGGCTCGCTGACAGCTCTGCCAATCATTGAGACGCAGGCAGGCGATGTGAGTGCATATATTCCTACGAATGTTATCTCCATTACCGATGGTCAGATCTACCTGGAGACCGACCTCTTCAATCAGGGCTTCCGTCCTGCCATCAATGTTGGTATCTCTGTGAGCCGTGTCGGTGGTAGTGCTCAGATCAAGAGTATGAAGAAAGTGGCCGGAACACTGAAGATCGATATGGCACAGTATCGTGAGTTGGAGGCTTTCTCGAAATTCTCCAGCGATATGGATCCGGTAACAGCAATGACCATTGACCGTGGTCGTAAGAACAACCAGTTGCTTATCCAACCTCAGTATAGTCCTATGCCGGTTGGCGAGCAGGTAGCTATTATCTATTGTGGTGTGCATGGTTTGATGCATGATGTACCCGTCAATCAGGTGCGTGCTTGCCAGGATCAGTTTCTGGAGCAGATGCGTACACAGCACAGTGACATTCTTGACACTTTGGCTGCTGGTAAACTTACCGACGAATGTACAAATACCATCGAATCGATAATGGCTAATGTCGTTGGTCAATTCAAAAAGTAGAGGAGGTAGTCTATGCCATCGTTAAAAGAGATCAAAACACGTATCGCTTCAGTGCAAAGCACCCGTAAGATTACGAGTGCTATGAAAATGGTGGCCTCTTCTAAGTTGCATCACGCTCAAACGGCTATTCAGAATATGCTCCCATATGAGAATATGTTGGAGCACATTCTAAAGTCTTTCTTAGTTTCCATGCATGATGTTCAGACTCCTTATGACGGGGACAACCGCGAGATCAAGCATGTGGCTCTCATTGTGTTTTCTTCCAACAGTTCTCTGTGTGGAGGTTATAATGCGAATGTCATCAGGATGATGCAGAATGCAGTTGACGAATATAAGAAGCAGGGCGTGGAAGATATCCTTGTTTATCCGGTTGGACGCAAGGTCATGGAAAAGGCTACAAAGTTAGGTTATCATGTGGCTGGTGATTTCGTGGAATTGGCAGATAAACCTTCAGCAGCTCCTTGTGCAGCGATTGCCAAGGAGTTGGCAGAGAAGTTTGCCAAACATGAAGTGGACAAAGTGGAGATGATCTATCATCACTTCAAGAGTGCCGGCACGCAGATTCTAACGCGAAGTACCTTCTTGCCTATAGATTTGTCAACAGAGAATATTGGTGCAGACAATGATCGCGATTTGTCTTCCAATGAGGTGACGGCTAAGGCTCAGGCTTATCTTCGGAAGCGCGGGCAGTCTGAGAATATACAGGATCAAGAGGTGAAGCCATTAAATGATGACTTCATTGTGGAGCCGGATTTGGAGTCTGTACTTTCTGTTCTGATTCCAAAGCAGTTGAATTTGATGGTCTACACGGCTCTTCTCGACAGTAATGCTTCCGAACATGCCGCACGTATGGTCGCTATGCAGACTGCAACGGACAACGCTGATGAGATCTTGAAAGAGTTGAAACTCCAGTACAACAAGAGTCGTCAGGCAGCTATTACAAGCGAGATGCTTGATATTGTTGGAGGTAGCGTGAACAACTAACAGAGACAAGCAAGATGCTATAAGATAAGGCCTGTGTATCGAATGGTGGTTGCACAGGCCTTATTTTTTTGAAATGTTTCTATGACGTGTCTTGCTTTATTTTGAAACGTAGCAATCACGTGTCTTATCGTTTGATAAAGGTGAGTTCTTTGGGTATCTTTTGCCACTTACGGTTTCTTGCAATTTTGATTGTACTTCCTTCGCCTTGCCGGAGGATGAAGGTAGAATCATTGACTTTAGTCAGAGTAGCTTTTAAGTCCTCACTTCCATAGTCGTTAATGATCTCTATTTCTGCAAGGTGATCGTTCTTGATGGTAGCGGAGGTGAACAGCCATTTTCTTCCATCCTGGCAATCACCGAAGTAACCGGCCATTTCACCATATACTTCCTGTTTAGGAACGATGACGTTCTGATGGTAGAAATCGATTTGGAGATAGACGTTATACTCTTTATTATACAAGTAACCTTTAAAAGAAGTTGTGTCTGCATCAGTCTTTTGTATCTGTGCCATCATGGGCAAGTAGAAGAGGGTGATGAACGCTATGAATAGTAATTTTCTCATAATATATGCTAATTTATTGTGGCAAAGATAGGTGAATATTTCGATTGCACCAAATATTTTATAAAATAGTAGCTATTTATATTTGCTTATTGCTATTTTTTATATTACCTTTGCAAGTATAGAAGCACATTATAGTAATATGACAGAGGGCAAGTTGTTCCCAGACTATATTTTCGAATCTAGTTGGGAAGTATGTAATAAGGTCGGTGGTATATACACGGTGTTGTCCACAAGGGCCAAGACGCTGCAAACAAAGGTGCATGGCCATATCATTTTTATTGGTCCTGATTGTTGGGGTAAGCAGAGAAGTCCTTATTTCCAAGAGGATGCCTCCCTGTTTACAGATTGGAAGATTCAGTCTAAAAAGGAAGGTTTGGTATTGAAGATTGGCAGGTGGTCTGTACCTGGTAATCCTATAGCAATCCTTGTAGACTTCACACAATACTATGCACAGAAGAATGAGCTGTATACACAGCTGTGGGAAGACTTCCAGGTAGATAGCTTGCATGCTTATGGCGATTATGACGAAGCATCCATGTTCTCATATGGTGCCGCAAAAGTAGTGGAGAGTTTCTATCATTTTTATCTGGGCAGCCAATACAAAGTCATTTATCATGGTAATGAGTGGATGACAGGCTTGGGATTGCTTTATATTCGTAAGTATCTTCCGGCAGTAGCCACATTGTTCACTACGCATGCCACCAGCATTGGACGTAGCATTGCAGGCAACAATAAGCCGCTCTATGACTATCTCTTTGCCTACAATGGTGATCAGATGGCAGGTGAGCTGAACATGCAGAGCAAACATTCTATTGAGAAGCAGACCGCTCTTCATGTCGATTGCTTCACAACGGTGAGTGACATCACGGCGAAAGAGTGCAAGGATTTGTTGGACAAGCCGGTGGATGTGGTTCTGCCTAATGGCTTCGAGAACGATTTCGTGCCAAGAGGGGAGGAGTTTACACGTAAGAGAAAGATTGCGCGCAAGCGTGCATTTGCTATTGCCAATGCTTTGCTAGGCCAGGACTTTGATGATGATACTCTGATTGTTTCCACCAGTGGCCGCTATGAGTTCCGCAACAAAGGTGTGGATGTCTATATTGAGGCAATGAACCGCTTGTTACGCGATGATCAGTTAAAGCGTTTTGTGCTTGCCTTCATCGAAGTGCCCGGTTGGGTAGGGGAGCCGCGGAAGGATCTTCAAGAGCGCTTGGCCAGTGGAAAGCATTTCGATACACCACTGGAAGTGCCACAGATCACACACTGGTTACATAACATGAGCCACGACCAGGTCTTAGGCATGCTCAAATATCTTGATATGCAGAATCGGAAAGAAGATCGTGTGAAGCTCATCTTCCTTCCATGCTATCTTACAGGAGATGATGGCATTGTCAACCTGAATTATTATGATGTAGTCTTGGGCAATGATCTTTGTATCTACCCATCCTATTACGAGCCTTGGGGATATACACCATTGGAGGCAATCACTTTCCATGTGCCGTGTATCACCACAGACCTTTCCGGCTTTGGATTATGGGTGAACAAAGAGCTTGAACATTCTGGAGAAATTGAGGATGGTGTAAAGGTTATCCATCGTACGGATTATAATTATTCCGAGGTGGCCGACAATATCAAGGACACAGTGGCTGCGTTCTCTGCCTTCAGCCCTGAAGATGTAAAGAAGAGCCGGATGAGTGCGGAGCGCCTCTCCAGAAAGGCACTTTGGAGCAATTTCATTAAGTACTACGAGGAAGCATATGACATCGCTTTAAAGAAGGCTGAAGAGCGTAAGAAGGCTGAAGAGCGTAAAGGAGTTAGTGAAGCCGAAAGCAAATAATCGCTGAGGCTAAAGGATAAGGATAATTTTTAAGAATCAGACAAAAATTGTAGCGTTATGAAAATTAAGGCAGACTATGCTAATGCTCCACAATGGAAGGAGCTCAACATTAAGTCACGCTTGCCTGAGCAGTTAAAATGCTTGGATGAGTTGGCTCACAATATGTGGTGGGCATGGAACTATGAGGCCCGTCGTCTTTTCAAGCGACTTGACCGTGACCTTTTCGAGGAAGTTAATCACAACCCGGTATTGCTCTTGGAGCGTCTTAGCTATGACCGTAAGATGGCCATCGTTAAGGATCGGGCTCTGATGAACAATGTTAAGGAAGTCTATAAGAAATTCCGCGAGTATATCGAGGTCAAACCGGACAAGCAGCGTCCATCTGTTGCCTATTTCTCAATGGAGTATGGTTTGAATCAGGTGCTGAAGATTTATTCTGGTGGCTTGGGAATGCTGGCCGGTGACTATCTTAAGGAGGCCTCCGACTCCAATGTTGATATGTGTGCAGTTGGCTTCCTCTATCGGTATGGCTATTTTACTCAATCCCTGTCAATGGACGGACAGCAGATTGCCAAATACGATGCTCAGAATTTCAACTCACTGCCTATTGAGCGTGAGCTGGATGAGAATGGCAATCAAATTGTTGTTGATGTTCCTTATCGCAACTATCAGGTACATGCACTGGTTTGGCGTGTCAATGTTGGACGTATCAAACTCTACTTGCTCGACACCGACAACGACATGAACTCAGAGTTTGATAAGCCCATCACACACTCTCTCTATGGCGGTGACTGGGAGAACCGTCTGAAGCAAGAGATTCTTTTGGGCATTGGTGGTATTTTGACGCTGAAGAAACTCGGTATCAAGAAGCAGATCTATCATTGCAATGAGGGACATGCTGCTCTCTGCAATCTCCAGCGTTTGGTCGACTATGTTGAGGGTGGATTGACATTCAATCAGGCTATGGAACTTGTTCGTGCTTCTTCTCTGTATACTGTCCATACGCCGGTTCCGGCTGGTCATGACTATTTCGATGAGGCTCTCTTTGGCAAGTACATGGGGGACTATCCTGCACGTTTGGGGATCTCTTGGGATGAGTTCATTGGTATGGGGCGCCAGAATCCTGAGGATCACAACGAGCGCTTCTGCATGAGTATCTTCGCTTGCAACACCTGTCAAGAAGTAAACGGTGTGAGTAAACTTCACGGTTGGGTAAGCCAGAAGATGTTCGCACCGATCTGGTCAGGCTACTATCCTGAGGAGAATCACGTTGGTTATGTAACCAACGGCGTGCACTTCCCTACATGGACGGCAACAGAGTGGCGTGAGCTCTATGACAAATACTTCGATCCGACCTTTATGAGTGATCAGAGCAATGAGCAGATTTGGCATGCTATCTATAATGTACCCGATGAGGAGATCTGGAACACTCGTCTGGCTCTGAAGAATAAACTTGTTGATTATATCCGTGAGAAGTTCACTCAGACCTGGCTTCGCAATCAGGGTGATCCTGCTCGTGTGATGTCTCTCCTTGAGCGTATCAATCCGAATGCTTTGATGATTGGCTTCTGCCGTCGTTTTGCTACTTACAAGCGTGCTCACCTGCTCTTCACCGATCTGGATCGTCTCAACAAGATCGTCAACAATCCAGAGCGTCCTGTCTTGTTCTTCTTTTCAGGTAAGGCTCATCCTGCTGATGGTGCAGGCCAGGGCCTGATCAAGAAGATCTATGAGATTAGCCAGCGTCCTGAGTTCCTGGGTAAGATCATCTTCCTTGAGGACTACGACATGCGTCTTGCCCGCCGCTTGGTTTCCGGTGTGGATATTTGGATGAACACGCCGACACGTCCGTTGGAGGCATCCGGTACATCAGGTGAGAAGGCTGAGATGAATGGTGTCGTCAATCTCTCCGTTCTTGACGGATGGTGGGTTGAAGGTTACCGTAAGGGCGCAGGATGGGCATTGCCACAGAAGCGTACCTATGAGAATCAGGCTTACCAGGATCAGCTTGATGCTGCAACGATCTATTCTCTGCTTGAGAATGAGATCATCCCGATGTATTATAACAAGAATAAGGAGGGATTCAGTGCAGACTGGATCAAGGTCATCAAGAATTCTATCGCAACGATTGCTCCTCATTATACGATGAAGCGTCAGCTCGACGACTACTACAGCAAGTTCTACAACAAGGAGGCTGCTCGCTTCAAGAAACTTTCTGCAAACAACAATCGCCTGGCTAAGGAGATCGCTTTGTGGAAAGAGACTGTTGCCGAGCGTTGGGATTCTATTCATGTGGTCAGCAGGGAAGATGGCGTGCTGGACAATGGTGGCGAGACAGGTGTCAGCTATAAGATCCGTTACGTTATTGACGAGCAGGGCTTGGACAATGCTGTGGGTTTGGAACTTGTCACATTGAAACCGGAGACAGATCCTTCTGATCGTAAAGTGCTTAGTGTGCATCCATTCAAGATGGTGAAGCACGAGGGCAATAACTATACGTTTGAGCTCTCGATTGAGCCTGAGATGGCAGGTTCATTCCGTTGCGGCGTGCGTATGCTCCCGAGCAATGCCAACTTGCCCCATCGTCAGGACTTCTGTTATGTGAAGTGGCTCGACTAATTTGAAGGAATATAGCAATTGATAAAGGTTGGATCAGTACGAATGGCTGGTCCAACCTTATTTTATATCTAAGCTAATTATTGATCACGCTTGTAGATTTTACTAATTCTCTAATTCTTGATAATTTTCCTAACCTTGTTTTCGCCAAGGGCGATATGGTTATTGGATGGTTATGAGTTGATATTTTTGTTATAAAAAACTATAAAAAATCTTTTGAATGGTGGTAACATAATGCTGCATGTGTGCTTTCCCTCTATTTTTGTGGAAAACGGGCTTCTTTTAGGGATAATGATGAACCTGCGCGGAGGTGAAGCTATCTCGGATAGGAGGGCAATTATATTATATAATAAGGTGTAATGGGATTGAGAACCAATGAAAAATGTTTTTATAGTGTTTTTTCGAAAAAAAAGATGGGAAAAGTTTGCAGGTTCAGAAAAAAGCAGTACCTTTGCACTCGCATTCAGGGGAGTGCTTCTTACAACTAACATTGTAAGAAATGCGGCAATAGCTCAGTTGGTAGAGCGCGACCTTGCCAAGGTCGAGGTCGCGGGTCCGAGTCCCGTTTGCCGCTCAAATATTTTGAATAGTATCTATTCATGCCCAGGTGGCGGAATTGGTAGACGCGCACGTTTCAGGTGCGTGTGTTTAACGACGTGCAGGTTCGAGTCCTGTTCTGGGCACTAATCTATTCAGAATATGATTACATGTTGGAGGGGTGGCGGAATTGGTAGACGCGCTACTTTGAGGGGGTAGTGACAATTATGTCGTGGGAGTTCGAGTCTCCTCCTCTTCACTTGTATTTTTATTTCTTGTGTTGCGGCAATAGCTCAGTTGGTAGAGCGCGACCTTGCCAAGGTCGAGGTCGCGGGTCCGAGTCCCGTTTGCCGCTCTTTTTCTGAAAAACAACATCCATTCAATGAATTTATATCTTAGATATTTCAATAGTGAGACGTTAGTAACCAATGTTGATGATGCTATCTCTTTTTTGCGTAGTATAGAAGATATTGACGTTACTCCTGAAATGGAAGCAGATATTCGTGAATATGCGGCAAGTGACGTGTTTTTCCCTAAGCGTTACAAGATTCGCGCTCATGTATATTTCATTATTATCAAGACCACAGCAGCTACAATGCTTGATTTCAAGCAGAAGAAAGCCGTACGTCCAGCTAACGGCCAGACTTCTGAGCGCCGTGAAATGGCAGAGAACGCAATCAGCAGGCTTGTCTATCAGCGTGAAGGCTGGTATGAAGGAGAGTTGAACTTCAAGCGAGTCGTTATGATTCCATCAACGGGTAAGCATGAATATCGTGATACACGTTTCGTTGCCTGTTGTAAGGCTGTGTCTGGCCAGGATTGCTACAATCGTATTGTAGATCATTTGCGAGACCGTGTTGATCCTCGTAGCCAGTTCCCCTCAGCAAAGGGTAAAAGCTTCAATTTTAAATATCTTGGTCGCTGGAAGTAATCGGTTACTTGTCTTCGACTGTGTTTGATATAGTTTGTATATAAGTTCTTTTTTTTGCCATATTATGAACAAGGTGATGTTAATTGGTAACGTAGGCAAAGATCCTGACGTTAGGTATTATGATGCCGACCAATGTGTTGCTAAGGTGACTTTGGCAACTACAGAGCGTGGCTACGTTCTTAAAAACGGAACAAAGGTCCCTGACCGTACAGACTGGCATAGCTTGGTTTTTTATCGTCAGTTGGCCAAGATCGTAGAGCAATATGTCCATAAGGGTGATAAACTCTATGTTGAAGGACGCTTGCGCTATAATACTTATGATGATCAGCAGGGGCGACGGCATTATGTTACGGAGATCCAGGCCGAGAATTTGGAACTCCTCACTCCGAAGCCCAAACCCGCAGCAGAGGACTCCGTAGCTACAAAGAAGCCTGCTGCAAAGCAGGGGACGGATGAAGAACTTCCTTTCTAAAATTTGTTTGATAGTTGGATTGGTCAAAATTACAGAATATTGATAGTCTTATCGCTTTTCAGCCGATAACGGTAGGCGTTTGCATAGCAGCAATTTTGACTGCTATACTTTTGGTGTTGTCTGCTTTTGCCAGTGGCTCAGAAATCGCTTTTTTTAGTCTCTCACCGCAGGACGTGGAAGAGTTGAATCCAGAGAAGAGTGCTAAAGATGCCAATATAGAGTTGCTGCGTGAAGAATCAGAGCGTACGTTGGCTACGATTCTTATCACCAACAACTTTGTCAATGTGACGATCATTATGCTCTGTAACTACATCTTTGGGTCTCTAATCGAGTTTCGGGCTCAATGGTTGCAGTTTCTTTGCATCACGGTTCTGTTGACTTTCCTCTTGCTGCTTTTTGGCGAGATCATGCCGAAGGTCTACAGTCGTCAGAATCCATTGGCATTTTGCCGTCGTGTAGTCGGTGGCATCTTCATGCTTAGAAAATTGTTTTGGCCTTTGGAGACCTTGCTCATCAAGAGTGGCGGTCTTGCTGAGAAGGCAGTGCCTAAAGAGCAACGCCAGCTGAGCAGAGATGATTTGGAGCAGGCTTTGGAGTTGACCGATAAGAATGAGATCAAGGACGAGCAAAGCATGTTGCAGAGTATTATCCGCTTTGGTGATGAGACTGCTAAAGAGATCATGACGAGCCGTCAGGATATTGTCGACATTGACATCCGTAGTTCTTTCGGCGATGTTCTTAAGTGCATTGTCGACAACAACTACAGCCGCATACCCGTTTATCAAGGTAATGATGACAACATTCGTGGTGTCTTGTACATCAAGGATCTGCTGCCTCATCTGTCTAAGCCTGCCTCATTCCGCTGGCAGAGCTTGATACGTCCTCCTTATTTTGTACCTGAAACCAAGAAGATCGATGACCTGTTGCGCGAGTTCCAGGCCAATAAGGTTCATATTGCCATTGTTGTTGATGAGTTTGGAGGTACGAGCGGTTTGGTGACCCTTGAAGATATTCTCGAAGAAATCGTCGGTGAGATCAATGACGAATATGATGAAGAAGAGAAGACTTACTCGAAGTTGAGTTATAATACCTATCTGTTCGAAGGCAAGACCTTATTGAGTGATTTCTGCAAGATACTTAAGATCGACGACGATGAGTTTGAGGATGTTGCCGGTGATGCCGATACATTGGCTGGTCTTCTTTTGGAGTTGAAGGGCGATTTCTTAAGTCTGCATGAAAAGATAGACTATGACAATTATACTTTTGAGGTGATGGGCGTCGAGCGTCGTCGTATCAGCCGTGTGAAGGTAACTGTTCACGAGAAGAAGCAAGATGTCTCTAAGTAAGATCTTTCAGCCATGCCGTGGAATCCAAGTAGGATTATGGCAAATGACAGAACGTATAGACCAACTGCCCAAACCCAAGGGCGTTGATTTATGTTTCCGATCAGAAAAGCGGTTGAAAGAAGAACTTTGTGTCTATGCACTTTTGACTGCGATGACAGGAAATGATCACTTGGTGATCGGTCATGAACCCTCTGGCAAGCCTCAACTCGAAAGTTGGTCTATCAGCATCAGTCATACACGTGGATGGGTAGCTATCATTCTTTCCACAGAATTTCAAGTAGGTATCGATATAGAATACACCTCCGATAGAGTGAGCAAGGTCGTGGACCGCTTTATCCGGGAAGATGAGCAGCGTGATACCTTGTCGCAGCAGTTGATCAATTGGAGTGCGAAGGAAACGGTCTATAAGCTGTTTTCTGAGCAGAAACTTGATTATTTCGACATGCGGCTGCATAGTTTACCATCGGAAATAGATACGGTATTAGACGGGAATGCCCATGTTGCCAAGGATGAGATGGAAGGTTCTGTCATGGTGGATGTGCTTAAAACCAACGGTGCCGTAGCCGTTCATTACGAACTTACTTCGAATTATGTCCTTACCTATTCTTTTTATAGTAATTAGGTAATTGTAGTAGTATAATCAACCTTCTTTTTCCCAAAAAGAAGGTTTATTTGTTTTTTTTAGCTTTATATTTGGATAAAAAAATATTTTTTAGTACTTTTGCAGATGTAAGAGTGGACGATAATGCCACTGCTTGAAAAATAGAAATCGTTAACGACAAAAGACTATATTCTTTGATACGGAAGATATATTTTGCATTATTTGTTGCAATGCTGCTATGTGTTGGGTGCGAGTTCAAGCTCAAACCCAACGATGATGATAACGATGCCAGTCATGTGCATATCGAGCGCTATGACCGGCTAGAGAGTCGTTATCTGATTACAGGGGATTTCTCTGCCCTCCAGCAGATGAATACAGAGTTCCCCATTGAGACGCGTACACTTGTAGAGAAGATGCTCCAAATTGGAGAGGTGAGTGATCATGACATCAACGAGCGCTTCCTGCGTTTCTATCAGGATTCCACGTTGCAGACTATCATCACAGATGCAGAGTCGGAGTATGCCAACATGGATGACTTAAACAAAGAGTTGTCGCAATCGCTGGAGCAACTCAAAGACTGGCTTCCAGACATGCCGGTACCCCGTGTCTATGCTCAGATAGGTGCCCTGGATCAGAGTATTGTGGTAGGAGACAAGATGATCGGTATCTCTCTTGATAAGTATATGGGAGCGAAATATCCGGTTTACAAGGAGTTTGGTTTTTCCAAGGAGCAACTTTCAGCCATGGGACGTAGTAATATTGTGCCGGACTGTTTGAGCTTTTATCTCCTGAGTCTTTATCCGATGGCAAACTATGACCAGCGTACTCAGTTGGAAAAGGATCTGCATATGGGTAAAGTCATGTGGGTTGCCAACAAAGCCTTAGGGAAGTCTTTCTTCCGTTCTACGTATGTATCTATAGTTGACCGCTATATGCATAAGTATCCCTCTGTAACTTACCAGCAGCTTTTGGCAAGTGATGACTACAGTGCTATGAAGTAGGTTGGTTGATCTCATAACAACAGGCAAATATTAGATTGCGGATTTCCGCAATCTTTGCTTTTTCCTGTGGTTGGTATTGTTGATAGTAAACGAGTGCACTCTGAAGAGCGTCCAGCGCCTTATGCCATTGTTTGAGAAAGGAGTAGCACAATCCTAAACGATAATAGATCTTCGTTTTTTCGTCTTCATGGCAGCGTGCTTGTGCTTGGTCATAGAGTGGGGAGGCTTGAGCGTATTTGTCCAAGATGAAATAGCTCTCACCATCGGCATAGTAGTAAAATGACAGTTCTTGCGGATCGAAGGCTTGCAACTGAGGAATGACAGAGTCCAAGCAGTTTGTAGCTTGTTCGTATTCCTGGTCATAGTAATAGCATACGCCTAGATAAGCTCTGAATCTTGGATTGAGTTGATACTTCTTATCCAGTCTTTGCAGGATGAGTTTAGCCTCATGGTACTTGCCACCCTGAAAGTAGGTAATGGCAAAGCCCAACTGTTGGCTGTCTGTTTCCTTTTGAAGAACATTCTGTCCTTCGGCAGGTAACATCGTAATGATCATCAGCATCATCACGATGAGCGGCCTGCCGAAGGACAGATTTTTTTTATCTCTGAACATGTTGGCAATATGTTGAATAGGGATTTACTTGAAGATGAGCTTGGCGTCTCTCTCTCCAGCCTCTTTCACCCATGCTTCCGGAATGAATTTCCAGTTATGATTGGGTTGCGGATCCACAGTCCTCATCTCTTCAATGGCTTTCATGAAGTAATAGCGTTGGTCTCGGTCAGAACGCAATACGATTCTTGATTTCAGACTGTCATGTGGAATGCCGGCACCCAGTGTGAGTAGTTGTCCGCCGCCATTTCCACGGTAGCTGTTGATAGCCACGTTGTACCATCTGTCTTCTTCAAAAGGCTTGCCGTTGCCCATTCTTATGATGTTTACCTTTTGCCCATTAGGCTTTCTTACGTCTACTTCATAATCAATGCCGGCAGCAGCGTCAAAGTTGAAGATGAAATTCTTGAAACGTCCACGCTCATTCGATCCTGTGTTAACAGACTCCAGAAGGAAGAGATGGTCATTTGGCGAGGTCATCGTGTTGACCCATTGGTCATAGCTCATCTCCAGATATCCTTTGATCTCCTTGCCCGTGAGTCTCATCACATAAAGATGATTCTCATATTTATAAAGCTTAAACATGTCCCTAACCGAAATGGGACCTTGTTTGATGCTGTCGTTCAATGTTAGCGGTGCATTGAAAGAGACATCAGCGCCTGTTAATTTCAGCTGTAGGTTCAAGATGAAATCGTTGAAGGCACTGTTTCCGAAGAAGCTGTCCCGTGTATAGATCGTATGTGCAAAGTTGCCAATCTGTTTATTGGCAAAGTTGCTCACCTTGTTAAGATACGGTTCGAAATGCTTCACATAGTCCTGGTCGATATCGTAATTTCTGATATCCACCAGTTCTCCTTGTTTTTCTTTTACCGTCCATTTTCCCTTTTCTTTTTTCAAATTCAGTGTTGCGACAGCAACAGTCTGTGCATTGTTTGCCGGGTCAAGGCAAAGCACGTCTTTCCCCATATCGTTCTTGACCATCAGCTGATGGCGCGTATGATCGTGTCCAAAAAGGATCAGATCAAAGCCCGGCACTTCTTTGGCAACAGCCAAAGAGGCGTTTTCAGCATAGTTAGGAGTGGTGATACCGCCCTCAGCACCGGAATGGAAGAGTCCGATGACCACGTCCGGGTGCTCCTGCTGGCGGATGATGTTCATCCAATATTTTGCGGTGCTTACCATCTCGTCGAAGTGCATACCCGTCCATGACGTTTGTTCCACCCAGTTGGGGATGGCTGGTGTGAGAAGTCCCAGGATGGCGATGCGTATGCCTTGGCGCGTGATGATCGTGTAAGGCTTGAAATATGGTTTGCCAGTCTCTGTGTTGATCACATTGGCACCGAGCAGAGGGCAGTGCAGTTCGCCGGCCCATTTGTCGAAACAGGCATGTGCTGTCTCAACATCATGGTTGCCAATTGTCTCAGCGTCATAGCCGAGATAGTTGACAACATCTGCTGCAATGTTGTGTTGTAGCGTATCGACGAAATTTGAAAAGTAGTTGATCGGTTGTCCTTGCAGGATGTCACCATTGTCGAGCAGCAGCGTGCTCTCTGGATACTGGCTTTTCAACTGCTTGTAGAAAGTGCTCACCCGCGCGAGTGATCCCGGCATATCGCTGTTGTTAATAAAGTCATGTGGAAAGAAGCAACCATGAACATCGCTGGTTTCCACAATCTTCAAAGTGATAGCTTTCTTTTTAGCAAAGACAGGTGTGTTCATTTGTAAGCAGAGTAATAAAATGGATAGCATGCCCATCAGCCGCTGGTAACAGTGATGGCTTGTGGATCGTTGTATTTTCATTGTCGAAGTTATTTTTATTGCAAACTTACACAAAATCTGTGAAACAATGCCATCATCAGCCATAAAATGTTCTTTGGTGAGTCAAGAAATGTGGACATGTCGTTTTTACATGATCATAAATTTGTGCATTTAGAATATTATGCGTACTTTTGTAGAGTTGGAATATATTCTTTTTCAAGCATCGATTTGGTTTAGATAAGTATGGAAGATCAGTATATAGAAGTCAAAGGAGCACGGGTAAACAATTTGAAGAATATCAATTTGCGTATACCTCGTAACGCTTTTATCGTGATGGCTGGTGTGTCAGGCTCCGGGAAATCGAGCTTGGCCTTTGACACGCTCTATGCAGAGGGACAACGTCGCTATGTAGAGAGTTTGTCGAGCTATGCCAGACAGTTTCTGGGGCGTATGAGTAAACCTGAGTGCGATTTCATCAAGGGCTTGCCCCCTGCCATCGCCATTGAGCAAAAGGTGACAGCCCGGAATCCTCGCTCCACAGTGGGCACTTCTACTGAGATTTATGAGTATCTGCGTTTGCTTTACGCTCGCATAGGCAAGACCTTTTCTCCGATTTCGGGGCAGGAGGTCAAAAAGCATACCACGGAAGACGTGGTGCAAAAGACGTGGGAGTTTGCCGACGGCACGAAGTTGATGATTCTCTCGCCGCTGTTGATCCCTCAAGGTCGCACGGGCCATGAGCAGTTGGAGATGTATTTAAAGGAGGGTTTCACCCGACTGATGAAGGGTACTGATGTGTTACGTATCGAGGATCTACTTCAAGAAGACGATGACGCACTGTCCTCAGCATTGAAAGAGATGTTCTTGGTGATTGACCGTACGAGTGTGTCACATGAGAAAGACATGATCGCCCGCCTCATTGATTCCACAGAGACCGCGATGTATGAGGGCAATGGTGCCTGCCGCGTGGTCTTCCTTCCGTCAGGGCTTAGCTACGACTTCTCGTCACGTTTCGAGGCAGACGGTATGACCTTTGAAGAGCCCGATGATAATATGTTCTCTTTCAACTCCCCGCTTGGAGCTTGCC
Source organism: Paratractidigestivibacter sp. (assembly GCA_963656095.1). Taxonomy (GTDB): domain Bacteria; phylum Bacteroidota; class Bacteroidia; order Bacteroidales; family Bacteroidaceae; genus Prevotella. Next base: position 60,519 of record CAVKHS010000036.1, on the reverse strand, counting down.
CAACATGCGAGGGCTTTGGCTCTGTCATTGGCATCAGCGAGGGACTGGTCATTCCCAACTCGTCGTTGTCGGTCTATGAGGGTTGCGTGCAATGCTGGCATGGGGAGAAGATGAAGTGGTGGCAGGATGAGTTCTGCCGGCGGGCGGCTCAGTACGATTTCCCCATCTTTAAGCCCTATTTTGAATTGTCGCAGTGTGAAAAGGATATGCTGTGGCACGGACTGCCGTGCGACAGAAAGAAAAATGGTGAGCGCAGGGCTGATGCTGTCTGCATTGACGGCTTCTTTGATATGGTGAAGGAAAACCAGTATAAGATCCAGTATCGTGTGATGATGAGTCGTTATCGTGGTAAGACAGTCTGTCCTACGTGTCATGGTACCCGTTTGCGTAAGGAAGCCACATGGGTGAAGATTGGCGGTTGCAGCATTGTGGACTTGGTGGAGATGCCGGTGAAGAATCTCAAGGATTGGTTCGACCATCTTGAACTAACCGATCACGAGCGGCAGGTCAGCAAGCGCTTGCTCACAGAGATACAGTCGCGACTGAACTTCCTGTGTGATGTCGGGCTTGGCTATCTCACGCTCAACCGACAGAGCAACACACTCTCCGGTGGTGAGAGTCAGCGCATCAACCTCTCCACGTCCTTGGGATCGTCGTTGGTAGGAAGCCTTTATATCCTTGATGAGCCGAGTATCGGACTGCATAGTCGCGACACAGCCCGTCTTGTCCATGTGCTGCGCGAGTTGCAGAAACTGGGCAACACGGTCATTGTCGTGGAGCACGACGAGGACATCATCCGTGAAGCCGACTGGCTGATCGATGTCGGTCCTGAAGCCGGGCGCCACGGTGGCGAGATTGTGTATGAAGGCCGGGTGCCGCATGACGTAGATGCCTCCACGGCCAAAGCCTTGTTGGGGAAGTATCCTCATAGTCATACATTGCAATATTTCTTAGGAACAGAAACCATCGAGGTGCCCTCCTCGCGTCGTTCCTGGACCAAGTCCATTGAGCTGAAAGGATGCCGGACCAACAATCTCTGTGGTGTGGATGTCCGCTTCCCGCTTAATGTGATGACCGTGGTGACCGGTGTCTCCGGTTCCGGTAAGTCCTCCTTGGTGCGTGATACCCTCTATCCAGCTTTGAAGCGCAAGCTCGGTGAGGTGACTGATGCTCTGGGTGAGTTCCAGACAATGGGAGGCGACTGGCAGGATATCCGTCACGTCGAGTTTGTCGATCAGAATCCTATTGGCAAGAGCACGCGGTCCAACCCCGCTACTTATTTGAAGATCTACGATGCCATCCGTCAGCTCTTTGCCGAGCAGCCTTTGGCAAAGCAGCAGGGCTTCACAGCACAGTATTTCTCTTTCAATACTGAGGGCGGACGTTGTGAGGAATGCAAGGGCGCTGGCTATATCACAGTGGAGATGCAGTTTATGGCTGATCTTACGTTGGAGTGCGAAGCCTGTCATGGTCAGCGATTTAAGAAAGATGTTCTGGAGGTTCGCTTCAAGGGTAAGAACATCAATGATGTGCTCAATATGACCGTTGATGAGGCTATCGACTTCTTTGGAGCGAATAGTCAGAAAAACATCGTCAAGCGGCTTCAGCCTCTGTCTGACGTCGGCTTGGGATATATCCAGTTGGGGCAGAGTTCTTCGACACTGTCCGGTGGTGAGAACCAGCGAGTGAAGCTGGCTTATTTCATTGGTCAGGAGAAGCAGGATTCCACCTTGTTTATCTTCGATGAGCCTACTACGGGGCTTCATTTCCACGACATCAGTAAGCTCCTGGCAGCTTTTAACGCTTTGATAGAGCGTGGCCATTCTGTCTTGATCATCGAGCACAATATGGACATCATCAAATGCGCTGATTGGTTGATTGACATGGGGCCTGATGGTGGTAACCAGGGTGGACGACTCGTCTGTGAAGGTACGCCTGAGACGATTGCGGCCTGTCAGCAGAGTATGACAGGGCAGTATCTTAAGGAGAAACTCTCATGATCCTCAGAAGCATTGGCTATGATCTCCATACTCATTCCTACTTTCAACGACGATTGTGTGGCCTTGGCTCATGCTGTGGCCGCGCAATGTCGTGACATACGAGGCTTGGAGTGGGAGTTGATCGTGGGAGATGATGGCTCCACAAATCAACAGAAGATAGATACCAATCGTCAGATCGACACATGGCCCCATTGCCGCTATTGGCTTACCGGAGTCAATCGTGGGCGGGCTGCCATTCGCAATGCATTGGTGAGGGAAGCCCGTGGACAATGGCTGTTGATGATCGATGCTGACTTGAAGGTAATGGAGAAGGACTATATCCGTCAATATGTTTCTTTTATGTCGGATCATCCTCAGCCCTGTGTCTGCTGTGGGGGATATCGGGTAGGGGAAGGTTCGGCGTCCAATCTGCGTTACCTTTACGAGAAAGCGTCTGAGTATTGCCAATATGCAGAGTTTAGACAGAAAGCCCCATATCACAGTTTTAAGTTGTCCAATACCTTGGTTTTCCGCAATATTTTGTTGTGCCATCCGCTTGATGAGCGCATCCGGCACTATGGCTACGAAGATGTCATGCTTGGCAAGAACCTTGAGAAAGAGGGGCTACCCATCGTGCACATAGATAATCCCGTACTCTTTGATCGCTTTGAGAGCAACGCATCATATATCAAGAAGATAGAGGATTCCGTTCTTGTATTAGTTACGTTTCGTGAAGACCTGAAAGGTTATTCTACGCTGTTGTCTTTAGCTGGTAGCAATATTGGTGGAGTCTTGTTGCGTTTGGCTTTTCCCGTACTCTCCTTTGTTCATCATCGTTTGAGAGCAAATCTTTTGTCTTCTCATCCTTCTTTTTTGGTGCTTCGCTTTTATAAATTGTATCTGTTGCTAAGTCAATTGCGCCAATCTCAAAGTTCGTGAATAACTTAACAACTTATAAATCTTTGTACATTTCCTTTTGAGTCTCATTTTTTTATATTATCTTCGCAAGATAGAAGATGTAAAAAGATCAGATACAATGAGACTCGTTGCATTTTTATTCTTACAATTGGCAAGCTTTGCCGTGGCTTATTGCTCCACATCTCAGGACAATCAAGTTTCGGCCGATCAGTTATATACTCAGATCACCCATCTGATTCCACAGATGGAGCAGACACGCGATTCTGTCACTTACTATCAGCTGCTCTATCAGACCCTTTCTAAGGCATTGGTTTGCGACTCCATAGATGCTCTTCCTGACAAAAAAGGTAAATCCGTTCCTCAGCATCGCAAGCAATTGTCCCGGCAGTTGAGAATGCTGAGGCCTCATCTCATCGATGGGGGGATGATGTATTATGCGCATCGCGACAATCCTACGGCGCTTCGTTTTTTCCATCTCTATCTGCAATCCCATTCGTCGCCGTTGTTCCGTCTTTCCGATAAGCAACAAGACGCCTATCTTGGTGCCGTCTCCTATTATGCCTCGTTGCTGGCCTATGGTGAGAAACTTTTTCGTGAGGCTGACCACTATGCCGATATAGCGTTGAACGACTCCAATGTCGCTGAGGATGCGGCAGAGATAAAGGTTAACTGTATGCGTGAACTCATGCGCACGCCGCTTGACTCCTCACGCTACGAATTGGCTTTGTTGGCCTTGCACGACAATGCACCGGACAACGCAGCTTATTTCCATCTCTTGACCGACTTCCTTTCCCGGCCCGGGCATGAAGGCGAACTGGAGAATTTCGCAAAAGACGAACTGGCCAAAGACAGCCTCAATGCCAATATTTGGTCGTTGTGGGGCGAGATTTATATGCGAAAACGCGATTGGGACAGAGCCATCAAGGCTTTGGAAAAAGCAGATACTATCGACAGCACACAGGTGCAGGTCGTTTACAATATCGGTATCTGCTGGGGAGAGAAAGCCCAGGAAAAGTGGGGGAAGGATATGGAAGGCAACGGTGATAATCGTCCGGCTTCTTTCGATGAGGCGCTGAAAGGCACGGAAAGTTATGTCTGCTTGGAAAATGCCGGAAACGCTTTTCGACGAGTCGCACTCTTGGATCCTCAGCAGACCCAAGTGAAATGGAAAGACGCGGCTGAACATGTCGATGCCGCCATACAGAAGATGAAAGACAGCGCGAGTGCGCCAACCGCTAAAAAGACTTCCTATAGAAGAGGTAGAAGATGATGATCAAGGATATGAAAACAAAGATATTTCTATTGATATTTCTTTTCATCTCCATGGTAGGCGTTGCACAAAAGAAAGAGATTGCAACGGCTAAGGATTATGTGAAAAAGAATACCAACCTGGACAAGGCCGAGCAGATGATGAGGACGCTGCTTGCCGACTCAGCCAATCGTACGAACACAAAGATTTGGAACGTGCTCTTTGACGCTCAGCGACGGCAGTACGAAAATGGTAATGAGAAACTCTATCTCAAACAGAAATACGACACGGCGGCGATCTTCAATATCACCAGCAGGATGTTTCGGGATAGGGAGGCTTACGATTCGCTCTTCAACCTTCCACATCCCAAGGAGTCTGATGCTAAAGAGTGGCGCAAATCCCATGGTCAGCTGTTGAACATGATCCGGCCCAATCTTCTCAATGGTGGACGTTTCTTTATCAGAAAACAGAAATACGACGTGGCCTATCTCCTGCTCAACCAATACATCGAGACGGCCAACCAGCCGCTTTTTGCGGCATATCATTATAACGAGAAAGATCAGCATCTCCCAGAAGCCGCTTACTGGGCTGTCTATGCGTCGTACAAGATGGGGAACCGCAAGCAAACCCTTCACCACACTTATCTGGCACTGAAGGATACCACTCATTATAATCAGATGTTGCAGTTGCTCGCCCAAACCTATCTGGGCGAGGGAGACACCGTCAGATATGTCAAGACGCTCAAGGAAGGTTTCTGTCGTAATCATCTCGACGACTTCTTTTTCTCCCATCTGATTGATTATTACTCAGCCCAGAATGACTGGCAGCAAGCCTTGACGATGACCAACCAGGCACTCGATACCGACAGCCACAACCTGCTTTTCCGCATCACGAAGAGCATCATCTTGCTGAATACGGGCAAGTATCAGGAGTGCTTCGCCCTTTGTGACACACTCATCCATGAGAATGACTCTGTGGCCGAGGCTTGGCTCAATGCCGGATTGGCACTGTTTAATCAAGGAGTGGCTTTGGACAAGAATCCGGTTCTCTCCGCAAAGAAACACGGGCAGGTCATCAGCTTCTATAAGCAGGCGCTGCCTTACTTGGAAAGATACCGGCAGCTACAGCCCGAGCGCAAAGATCGATGGGCACTGCCGCTTTACACCATTTACCTCAATCTCAACAGAGGAAAGGAATTTGATGAAATCGATAAATTGTTGAAATGATGGATATATCCCAGTTAATAGCAAAAGCCGCCATCACACCCAATGAGATGCAAACGGCCACGATAGATGCAGTAAAAAATGGCAACGACGATGTGATGGTTCTGAGTCCTACCGGCACAGGTAAGACTTTGGCTTATCTTCTGCCCGTCGTCGCACAGACCGATGCGGCAAGTACGACGCTTCAGGCGCTTGTTGTCGTGCCGGGTCGTGAACTGGCTTTGCAGTCCGACACCGTACTGAAGAACATCGGCTCGGGCATCCGCTCGATGGCCGTCTACGGAGGTCGCCCCACCATGGACGAGCATCGCATACTACGCCAACAGTGCCCGCAGATCATCTTCGGTACGCCCGGACGTATCAACGACCATATCGCCAAAGGCAACATAGATGTTCAGCAGTTGGCATTCCTGGTCATCGATGAGTTTGACAAGTGCTTGGATATGGGATTCCAGCAGGAGATCGAGACGCTCCTTCATAGCATTCCCTTGAAGGCGCGTCGCATATTGCTGTCCGCCACTCAGCCTGAGAAGATGGAGGCAACGATGAACAGCTATCGCTCCGGTCATGAGATCACGACACTGGATTTCAGACCAGAGGACAACGCCACGGCAGAGCGTATCAAGGTGCTGACGGTTCGCAGTGAGAACAAGGACAAGTTGCCCGCTTTGGTTCAGTTGCTTGGTCAGATAGGGCAGGAGAGCAGCGTGGTATTTCTGAACTACCGCGATGCCGTGGAACGGGTGACCAACTATCTGCGGGACCAGGGGTTCTCTGCCATTTCCTATCATGGTGCCTTGGAGCAGAAAGAGCGCGAGGAGCATCTCTATCTCTTTGCCAACCACTCCGTCAACACGCTCGTGAGCACCAATTTGGGTAGCAGAGGCATTGACATACCGGATATCAACAACATCATCCACTATCATCTTCCTGAGAACGAACAGGATTATATCCACAGAATCGGACGTACGGCACGATGGGATAAAACCGGAAGGACTTTCTTCCTCTTAGGTCCCGAAGAATTCCTGCCGGAATATGTCGATGCGGATGTCGAGGACTACAGTCTCTCTGACCATGCTGGTGAAGCTCCGGCGCTTCCTCCGATGGTCACGGTCTATATCGGTAAGGGCAAGAAGGACAAGATCTCCAGGGGCGACATTGTCGGCTTCTTCTGCAAATGTGGCGGACTTAAGGCTAAAGACATTGGCCGCATCGATGTCTACGACAACTATGCTTATGTGGCTGTAGCCCGCCATCTGGCTCCTAAGATGCTCAAGAAGGTGAAAGGTCAGAAAATCAAGGGACAGAAAACGATTGTCGAAGTACATAGAACTTTAGACAAGTAATGTACTTGGTACTTGAATAAGTAATGTACTTAGTATGGTTTCACAGTAGTCTCATTGCTTGAAACTACGAGTTTCTTACCGAGAAACTACGAGTTTCAAGCTAAGAAACTACGAGTTTTTCACAGAGAAACTAATAGTTTCTAACCGAGAAACTAATTGCCTTTTACCGGAAAGCCTTTTGCTTCTTGGTAAGAGATGACTGTCATATTATAAGAGTTTTTTTTATGGACTCCAAAAGTCCCTATATAATAAGGTGTAATTTCAGTGTACAAGGAAGCAGTTTGAGCCAGAGAGGCAGCCATTATAAATATACCATCTATATACTAAATAAGTGTCAGATTGACAGTTTACATCGAGCAAAAGATAAATAGTTGCCAAAAAATTTGCTGATTTAAAAAATAATTCGTAAGTTTGCATGAGAGTACAATAACCTCTAAGTATTAACTAAAAACAAGTGGAAATGAAGAAGTACAACTTTAATGCGGGTCCCTCGATGTTGCCCCGTGAGGTCATTGAGAACACGGCCAAGCAGATTCTGGACTTCAATGGCTCCGGACTCTCCTTGATGGAAATCAGCCATCGTGCTAAGGACTTCCAGCCAGTGGTCGATGAGACAGTAGCTCTGATCAAGGAGTTGCTCGATATCCCCGAAGGTTATTCAGTGATCTTCCTTGGTGGTGGTGCCTCGCTTCAGTTTATGCAGATCCCGGCAAATTTCCTCATCAAGAAGGCTGGATACGTCAACACAGGTACATGGGCTAAAAAGGCGATGAAAGAGGCGAAGCACTTCGGTGGGACCGTAGAAGTGGCTTCTTCTGCTGATGATAACTATTGCCATCTGCCCAAGAACTACACGATTCCTGCTGATTTGGACTATCTGCACATCACGACGAACAACACCATCTTCGGCACAGAACTGCGTGAGGACATCGACTCTCCGGTGCCTCTGATCGCTGATATGAGTTCTGATATTCTCAGTCGTCCTGTTGATGTGTCGAAATATGACGCTATTTATGCCGGATGTCAGAAAAACATGGGTATGGCAGGCGTCACCTGTGTCATTCTGAAGAACGACAAGCTCGGACGTGCCCCGCGTGAGTTGCCGACGATGATCGACTACAACACCCATGTGAGCAAGGGTTCCATGTTCAACACTCCGCCAGTAGTGCCTATCTACTCTGTGCTTGAGACTATGCGCTGGGTGAAAGCTCATGGTGGCGTCAAGGAGATGGACAAGTGTGCCCAGGAACGTGCCCGCATCGTCTATGGCGAGATTGATCGCAACAAACTCTTCAAGGGCACGGTTGCCGAAGAGGACCGTTCGGTGATGAACCTCTGCTTCGTGATGAACGAGGAGTACAAGGATTTGGAGAAGCCGTTCCTCGATTTTGCAACAGGGCGTGGTATGGTAGGTATCAAGGGGCACCGTTCTGTAGGTGGTTTCCGTGCAAGTTGCTACAATGCCCAGACACTCGAGGGCGTCAACGCTCTTGTACAGTGCATGAAGGATTTCGAGACACAGCATTAATCTTAAAACTATCGACATGAAAATATTAGTTGCAACAGAGAAACCTTTTGCTGCCGCTGCGGTGGGAGGCATTAAGAAAGTGGCTCAAGAAGAGGGACATGAGATCGTGCTCCTGGAGAAATATCAGGAGAAGCAGCAACTGCACGACGCAGTAGCTGATGTTGACGCCATGATCGTACGTTCCGACAAAGTCGATAAGGAGGTGCTCGACGCTGCCAAGAACTTGAAGATCATTGTCAGAGCCGGTGCCGGTTATGACTCTATCGACACAGCTTATGCCAAGGAAAAAGGTGTGGTCGTAGAGAATACTCCGGGTCAGAACTCCAACGCCGTGGCCGAACTGGTCTTCGGTCTGCTTGTCTTCACCGTCCGCAACTTCTTCAATGGCAAGTCCGGTTCTGAGCTGAAAGGCAAGAAGCTCGGTATTCTGGCCTTCGGAAATGTTGGCCGCAATGTAGCCCGCATTGCCAAGGGCTTCGACATGGATATCTATGCTTACGACGAATATTGCCCGAAGGAAGTCATCGAGCAGAGTGGGGTGCATGCTGTGGACAGCCGCGACGATCTCTTCAAGACCTGCGATGTGGTCAGCCTGCATATCCCTGCTACGCCGGAGACAAAGAACAGCATCAACTACGATGTCGTGAATCAGATGAAGAAAGGTGGCATCCTCTTGAACACCGCCCGCAAGGAGGTGATCGACGAGGAAGGACTTCTGAAGTTGCTGGCCGAGCGTGAGGACTTGAAGTACATCACTGACATCAAGCCGGACGCTGATGAGGCATTCAAGAAGTTTGAGGGCAGATACTTCTCTACACCTAAGAAGATGGGCGCACAGACTGCTGAGGCCAACATCAACGCTGGTATCGCTGCCGCTAAGCAGATCGGTGCCTTCTTCAAAGACGGCTGCACGAAATTCCAAGTAAATAAATAATACCTTGTGGACAGTGCTTCCTGCTTCGCCGTGTCCGGTGAGGTAGGAAGCGTTGTCTTTCTTTACACCTTATATTATATAGCTAACATTTAAAGTCTATTACTATGGCATTAGTCAAACCTTTTCGTGGCATACGCCCACCGCAGGACTTGGTAGAGAAAGTGGTATCACGGCCTTATGACGTGCTCTCCTCAGAGGAGGCAAGAAAAGAGGCCGGTGACAACGAGATGTCGCTCTATCACATCATTAAACCGGAGATCAATTTCGAGCCGGGTACGTCGGAATATGATCCTCGCGTCTACACCAGTGCTGCCGAACATTTCAAAGAGTTTCAGGACAAGCACTGGCTGTTACAGGATAAGGATGAGCACTATTACATCTATGCGCAGACGATGAACGGCAAGACGCAGTATGGTCTGGTTGTCGCTGCTTCCGTCAATGATTACCTCACCGGCGTCATCAAGAAGCATGAGCTCACCCGTCGCGACAAGGAAGAGGACCGCATGAAGCATGTCAGAGCATGCAATGCCAACATGGAGCCCGTCTTCTTCGCTTACCCCGATGATGATGTTCTGACAGGTCTCCTTCAGCGCTATGCAGCAACGAAACCCGTTTATGACTTTGTGGCACCTGATGATGGCTTCCGTCATCAATTCTGGATCATCAACGATAAGAACGATATCGCCACGATAACAGCGGAATTCGCCAAGATGCCTCATCTGTATATCGCTGACGGACATCACCGCTCTGCGGCTGCCGCACTGGTGGGTGCCGAGAAGGCAAAGCAAAATCCTCATCATACGGAAAAAGAGGAATACAACTATTTCATGGCAGTCTGCTTCCCTGCAAGTCAGCTGACGATACTTGACTACAACCGTGTGGTCAAGGATCTCAACGGTTTGACGTCGGAAGAATTTCTCAAGAAACTCAGTGAGGACTTTGAGATTGAGGACAAAGGTGAGACTATCTATAAACCACAGCATATCCATGAGTTCTCACTCTATCTTGATAAGCATTGGTATAGTCTTGTTGCACGGCCAAATGCTTATGACGACAATGACCCGATCAGGTCACTGGATGTCGACATCTCCAGCCGCCTGATTCTCGACAAGCTCATGGGCATCAAAGATCTGCGGAGTGACAAACGCATCGATTTCGTGGGTGGACTGAGAGGTTTGGAAGAGCTGAGGCGGCGTGCAGACAGCGGTGAAATGCGTTGGGCGTTAGCTCTTTATCCGGTTTCCATGAAGCAAATCATGAACATCGCTGATACAGGAAACATCATGCCTCCAAAGGCAACATGGTTTGAACCCAAACTGCGCTCCGGACTGGTGATCCACCGTCTGGACTAATACGGTTTCAAGAATTCATTTGAATGAACGACGAATATAAAACGATAGAAAACACGGGCGAGGGCTACTATACAGAGAAGCGTAGTAAGTTCCTCGCCTTTGCACATCATGTAGAATCGGTCGATGAGGCCAAGCAGATCATCGACAGTTATCGCAAGAAATATTACGATGCCCGTCATTGCTGCTACGCTTATCAGATTGGGGTAGGCGATCAGGTGCAGGGGCGGGCCAACGACGACGGTGAGCCTTCGTCGACAGCTGGTAAACCGATCATGGGACAGATCGTCTCAAACGAGCTTACGGATATCCTTATCTGTGTCGTCAGATATTATGGCGGCGTGAATTTGGGGACAGGGGGATTGATCGTGGCCTACCGCACGGCTGCTGACGATGCCATTGCTCACTGCTCTGTCGTCACCCGACTGGTGAAGGAGAAGGTGGAGTTCGACTTCACTTATCCTATGATGAATGGTGTTATGAAGGTTGTGAAGGATATGAAAGCAGACATCGTCGCGCAGGATTTTAACATCAACTGCTCGATTGTTTTAGCCATCAGAAAATCAGAAGCTGAACTGCTCAGACAGAGGTTGGGGCATCTGAATTTTGAATAGAAGCGTCTCTACTTCAAAAGATTTATATCCACACGTTTGGTGAAGTCAAAAATTAGTTATATCTTTGTAGCCAAATGTCTCGGATTAAGTCTCCGAAACGAGTAGTGATATGGCACCAGAAATGACCAGTGTACAGACAGATAACGTGGAAACACGGCGTAAGACAACGCGTAACCGTGATTTCGGAAAGGGTAAGAAGCGTGATATCAAGCGCAACATACCCTCTGATCTCATACCCATAGAGGAAGAGACCTGGCTTCTCCAGCCTATCGCCGTGACAATGATGCGTCACGATTATTCCCTCATACAGATACGTATCCTCGTCACGATTGTCGAGTATATGCAGTCGAAGTTGCATAAGATGCTCAGCAAAGAGCGTCTGCAACCGGAAATCTTCTCTGACGCTGAGCTTGACAATGACGGACGCTTGGAGATCAAGACGCTCTTCAAGACGCTTGGCGTGGATCCCAATCACTATCCTCAGCTGCGCCAGAGCTTGAAGATGCTGGCTGCCATCCCTGTGGAGATTCCCTATAAGACAGCCGACGGCCGCCATTATCAAAAGGTCACCAACCTTTGTGATGTTTACATTCCGGAGGATGAGGGAATCTATGAGAAATACGCAGTGTTGAAGATCGACCGTACCGTTGCTAAGCGATTGGTATCTCTTGACTTGGGTTATCATCGTTTGGGCAAGCAGATTGTGTTTGCCTGCAAGAACCGGTACACCCAGCGCATTTACATGTTTATTGAGAGCTGGCTTGACAAAGGCGGTACCATCATCAAAACCATAGACTTCCGTAAGATGCTTCGTTTGGAAAGCAACTACAAGAAATTCAGTGATTTCACCCGGCGAGTCCTTGAGCCTGCCAAGGCCGAACTGGAATCCTTGGCAGAGAACGGCTTCTGTGATTGCTACTTCGATTATAGCAGACGTTATAATCATGGGCAGCGTGGGGGGGAACCTGATGAATTGGTCTTTAAGATTTACAGGCCGAAGAATCGGTTGAATCAGCAACTCAAGGATGTCACTGATATGCAGAAGAAGCAGTTTGCCAATATGCTCGTGAGATATTTTAGTTTCGACAACACGCTGGCCAACAAGATGTGCGACAGAATAACGCCGGAGAACTATCAGGATGCTGTCTCTAAACTCGTCGATCTGCGGTCGAGGCTCAACAACAACCTCACGATCAATGACCGCGCTGCTTATACTTACCGTGCATTGGATAATCTCTTTAAGGGGAACACAGAGAGAATGTTAGAAAATAAAAAGTAAACGAAATAATATATGAAATCAAGAACTTCTGATTGGTTTGAGACAAAAATACGCTACGACAAAACACAAGAGGATGGTGGACAGAAACCCGTCACGGAACAGTATGTCGTAGACGCACTGAGCTTTACAGAGGCAGAGAAAGCCCTGATCGAGGAAATGCAGACTTACATCAGTGGCGACTACAAGATCACCGGCATCAAGCCTGCTCCTTATCACGAGATCTTCTTCAGCGATCTCAATGCCGATGACAAGTGGTATAAGGCTAAACTGCAATTCATCACGATCGACGAGAAGACACAGAAGGAGAAGCGCTCCAATGTCAACTATCTCGTTCAGGCTGGCTCTTTATCGAAAGCCGTCAAGTATGTGGAAGAGGTGATGGGCGGTACGATGATCGACTATGTCATCAGCGCCATCAACGAGACTCCTACCATGGATGTCTTTGTTCACGATTTGGATCCTAACAAGAAAAAAAATGCAGAAGAGGATAAGCCCGAATACGAAAGGGAGAACGCATCGGCAGACGACAACAAGGCGAAGGAGGAGGGGTAATGGATGTTGATGTTGCATCGAATTTAAAAGAAGTCCTGGCTGAATTGCCAAAAGGCACCAGACTGGTAGCTGTCAGTAAGTTTCATCCCAATGAGTACATCGAAGCGGCTTATCAGGGTGGACAGCGTATCTTTGGAGAGAGCCATGAACAGGAGCTGGTCAAGAAGTATGCACAGTTGCCCAAAGACATCCAATGGCATTTCATCGGTCATCTCCAGACCAACAAAGTCAAATATATAGCACCGTTCATCAGCATGATAGAGTCGGTCGATTCGATGAAGCTGATGAAAGAAGTTAATAAGCAGGCTGCTAAAAACAATCGTGTCATCAATGTGCTGCTTGAACTGCATATCGCAGAGGAAGAGGCAAAGACCGGTCTGACACTCGATGCCTGCCGTGAGTTGCTGAGTAGCGGTGAGTGGAGGACGCTGACCCATGTGCATATCAGTGGCTTGATGATGATGGCCAGTAATGTGGATGATCAAGACCAGATCGCGTGCGAGATGAGTACGGCCGCCGACTTCTTTGATGAAGTGAAGAAACAGTATTTCTGTGATGATGACTCTTTCTGTGAGCGGTCGTGGGGGATGAGCCATGACTACAAGGTTGCGATTAAATGTCGTTCCACGCTCGTACGTGTCGGAACTGCAATCTTCGGTCCGAGAGTTTACTGACGATGTCATGCGACATTCAGTTAACATTATTATATAGAGATATTCAAAAGAGAAAACTATAAATCTAGGCATATGAATACAGGTAAAGTAGATGTCCTGCTGGGTCTTCAGTGGGGTGACGAAGGTAAAGGAAAGGTTGTCGACGTTCTTACGCCGCGGTACGATGTAGTAGCCCGTTTTCAGGGAGGTCCCAATGCTGGTCATACCTTGGAGTTTGAAGGACAGAAATATGTGCTTCGCAGCATACCGTCTGGTATCTTTCAAGGTGATAAGGTCAACATCATTGGCAATGGCGTGGTCCTGGCTCCCGATCTGTTTATGGACGAGGCGAAAGATCTTGAGAAGAGTGGGCATGAGCTGACTTCCAGACTCCATATCTCCAAGAAAGCGCATCTGATTATGCCTACACATAGAATTCTTGACCGTGCTCTTGAGGCTGCCAAAGGTAAGAACAAAGTGGGGACAACCGGCAAAGGCATTGGCCCGACATATACTGACAAGGTCAGCCGCAATGGTCTGCGTGTGGGCGATATTCTCGAGGACTTTGACCAGAAATATGCTGCTCGCAAAGAGCGTCACATGAAGATGCTGAAAGCCTTAGGCTGGACAGACTTCGAAGGTTTCGATGAGGTAGAGAAGAAATGGATAGAAGGTGTGGAATATCTTCGACAGTTCCATATCGTCGACAGTGAGCATGAGGTGAATAAGTTGCTGAGAGGCGGCAAAAGCATCCTTTGCGAAGGTGCGCAGGGCACGATGCTTGATGTAGACTTTGGTAGCTATCCCTTTGTCACATCCAGCAACACCATTTGTGCCGGAGCCTGCACGGGACTGGGTATCGGCCCCAATAAGATTGGCAATGTCTATGGTATCATGAAAGCCTATTGCACACGTGTAGGAGCAGGTCCATTCCCAACCGAACTCTTCGACGAGATTGGTAAGAAGATCAGAGATCTCGGCCATGAGTATGGTGCCGTGACAGGACGTGAGCGCCGCTGCGGATGGATCGATCTCGTACAGCTCCGTTATAGCATCATGGTTGATGGCGTGACGGAATTGATCATGATGAAGAGTGATGTCTTGGATAGCTTCGATACGATCAAGGCCTGTGTTGCTTATAAACTTCCCGACGGTACGGTGACACGTGACTTCCCCTATGAGATCGACAATGTGGAGCCTGTCTATAAAGAGCTGCCGGGATGGAAGACCGATATGACAAAGTTCACCTCTGAGGATCAGTTCCCGAAAGCATTTACAGACTATATTAAGTTCCTGGAGGCTGAGCTGGAAACACGTATCGGCATCATCTCTATCGGTCCGGATCGTGATCAGACCATTGTAAGAAATTAAATATCATTGATAATAGAATAGTATGGCAAATACGAAACCAGCCATTCCAAAGGGTACCAGAGACTTTGGCCCTGAGGAGATGGCAAAGAGAAACTATATATTCAATACCATTAAGGAAGTATATGCATTGTATGGCTTCCAACAGATAGAGACTCCGGCTATGGAGACCCTTCATACGTTGATGGGCAAATACGGTGACGAAGGCGACAAACTCTTGTTCAAGGTCTTGAACTCGGGCGATTATCTCAAGGATATCTCTGATGAAGAGTTGCACGAGCGCAACGTTCTCCATTTACAGTCCAAACTGTGTGAGAAGGGCCTGCGCTATGATCTTACCGTACCCTTTGCACGCTATGTGGTGATGCATCGCAACGAGTTGCAGTTGCCATTTAAGCGTTATCAGATTCAGCCGGTGTGGCGTGCTGACCGTCCTCAGAAGGGTAGATACCGCGAGTTCTATCAGTGTGATGCCGATATCGTCGGCTCGGACTCTTTGCTCAATGAAGTGGAACTCATGCAGATCGTCGACACGGTGTTCCAGCGCTTTGGCATCAGAGTGCAGATCAAGGTCAACAACCGTAAGATACTCTCCGGATTGGCTGAGGTCATCGGTGAGGCTGATAAGATCGTAGATATCACTGTGGCCATCGATAAGTTGGATAAGATTGGACTCGAAAAGGTCAATGAGGAGCTTCGCGGGAATGGTATCTCGGAAGGAGCTATTCAGAAGCTGCAGCCGGTTATCGCTTTGACAGGCTCCAACGAGGACAAGCTGAAGGTGATCGCTGATGTCTTGAAGGATTCTGAGACGGGATTAAAAGGTGTGGAAGAAATATCTTTCATCCTTAACGCGCTCAAGAAAGTAGGATTGAAGAATGAAGTTCAGCTTGATCTGACACTTGCCCGTGGCCTCAATTACTATACCGGTGCTATCTTTGAAGTGAAAGCTTTGGATACGCCAATGGGTTCCATCACCGGTGGTGGTCGTTATGATAACCTTACGGGAATCTTTGGCATGCCAGGACTCTCCGGCGTAGGTATTTCGTTCGGTGCCGACCGTATCTATGATGTCTTGAATGCGCTCGATCTGTATCCGAAGGATGCCGTCCGTTCCACACAGTTGCTTTTCATCAACTTTGGCGAGAACGAAACTGAGTACTGCCTGCCGATCATTTCGAAGGCTCGCGGCGCCGGCATCCGCACAGAGATCTATCCTGATACTGTCAAGATGAAGAAGCAGATGTCCTATGCCAATGCAAAGCATATCGAATTCGTGGCTTTGGCCGGCGACAACGAGATTGAGGCTGGTAAAGTCACACTGAAGAATATGGTTACGGGCGAGCAGAATCTGGTCGATGTCGATGAGATGATCAAGCTGGTGCTGGGATAACAGAATCGTTTTGTAACTCATTTTTAATGAAGGTAGCCTCAACGGGCTACCTTTTTTCCTTCTTATTTTTAAAAAGTTGTGGGTAAAAGTCCCATGAAAAAAGAAGGGATGCGTTTTGTAGTTATAGAATAAATTACTAACTTTGCATTCATATAATATTCAATCTATAATAGCAATGTATAGAACAAATACATGTGGTGAGTTGCGCATCTCAGATATCGGCAAGAAGGTAACACTTGCCGGATGGGTGCAACGCACTCGTAAGATGGGAGGTATGACTTTTGTCGACTTGCGTGACCGTTATGGCATCACACAGTTGGTGTTCAACGAGGCCGCGGATAAAGGGCTGTGCGAGCAGGCAAACAAGCTTGGACGTGAGTATTGCATCCAGACTAAAGGCTTGGTACAGGAGCGCCAGAGCAAGAACGACAATATGGAGACTGGTGATATAGAGATCATTGTCGATGAGCTCAATATTCTCAGTCCTTCTCTCACTCCGCCTTTCACTATTGAGGACAATACGGATGGTGGCGATGAACTGAGAATGAAGTACCGCTATTTGGATCTTCGCCGCTCTGTTGTCAGGCGTAATCTGGAGTTGCGCCACCGTATGACCATTCTTATCCGTAATTTCCTCGACAATCAGAAGTTTATCGAGGTGGAAACGCCTGTACTTATCGGTTCTACTCCAGAGGGAGCGCGCGACTTCGTTGTTCCTTCGCGTATGAATCCCGGTCAGTTCTACGCATTGCCTCAGAGTCCTCAGACCTTGAAGCAATTGCTCATGGTTGCTGGTTTTGACAGATATTTCCAGATCGCCAAGTGCTTCCGTGATGAGGATCTCCGTGCAGACCGCCAGCCGGAGTTCACTCAGGTTGACTGCGAGATGAGCTTTGTGGGCCAGGACGATGTCATCAACTTGTTTGAAGAGATGTGTCGTATGCTCTTCAAGGAGATTCGTGGTGTGGATCTCCCTAAGCCTTTGCAGCAGATGACTTGGCATGAGGCCATGCGCCGTTTCGGTTCTGATAAGCCAGATCTGCGCTTCGGTATGGAGTTCGTGGAGCTGATGGATGAGTTCAAAGGAAAGGGCGAATTCTCAGTCTTTAACGAGGCTAACTATATCGGTGGTATCTGTGTACCTGGTTGCGCAAACTATAGTAGAAAGCAACTCAATGAGTTGACCGACTTTGTCAAGCGTCCTCAGGTGGGTGCTCAAGGACTGGTGTATATTAAATACGATGGCGACGGCACCATCAAGAGTTCTGTCGATAAGTTCTATTCTCAGGAAGTGCTTCAGGGCGTCTTAAATAAGATGGATGCAAAGCCCGGTGACTTGGTTCTGATTCTTTCCGGCAGCAATGCCAACAAGACACGTGTTCAGCTCTGCAGCCTGCGCCTGTTGATGGGCGACCGTCTTGGCCTTCGTGACAAGAACGTCTTCAAATGTCTTTGGATCATTGACTTCCCTCTCTTTGAGTGGAGCGATGAGGAGCAGCGCCTGATGGCAACCCATCATCCTTTCACTATGCCTAATCCCGATGACATCCCATTGCTTGACGCTCATCCAGAGCAGGTGCGTGCTAAGGCTTATGACTTTGTTTGCAACGGTATTGAAGTGGGCGGTGGTAGTCTGCGTATCCATGATACGAAGCTTCAGGAGAAGATGTTCGAGGTGTTGGGCTTCACTCCCGAGCGTGCTGAGGCTCAGTTCGGCTTCTTGATGAATGCCTTCAAGTACGGTGCACCACCTCACGCAGGTCTTGCTTTTGGCTTGGATCGTTTTGTAAGCATTCTTGCAGGTTTGGACAGCATCCGTGACTGCATCGCATTCCCGAAGAATAACAGTGGACGCGATGTGATGTTGGATGCCCCTTCAGCCCTTGAGCCTAAGCAACTTGAAGAATTGAAGATCAAGATTGACAAAGAATAATCGTTATTATGAGTTGATATACATCAAGCTGATTTTAAACCGGCTTGATGTATATCAATAAATAATGCATCGGTTATCACTTTGGTAAGCAATGAGACAACGTGTTACTAAAAAATATCTTATATTTGCAATAAGAAAGTAATAAATTAGTTGTATATTAACTATAAAATTTATTTTTACTAAATTATGGCAGAAAAGAAAGCAACAACAAAGAGAGCAGCTAGCAAGACTGCTACTGTAAAGAAAGCTGCAGCCTCTAAGAAGGTGGCTGAGATTTTAGTAGACGCTGAGAATGCTGGATTCCGTGCAGGTGATGTGTATCAGGCATTGTCCGCAGCTGGTACTGCTCAGTCTGTCTCAGAGCTTTGCAAAGCAACCGACAAGTCCGAAGCAGAGATCCTGCTGGGTATTGGTTGGTTGCTCAAAGAGGGCAAGATCAAGGGTGAAGAAGGTAAGGTCGTGCTCGCTTAATACGTGAATACTTGTGCCGCAGCTTAGTTTCAGACATACTAAGGTGCGGTTCGTTTTTTATATGAAAGAGGCTGTCATTCGCATTATGTTGGAAGCTGGTAATAAGGGTATCAGCTTAAGATATTTAGTGCTCCATGTCTATAATGCTTATAACAGTTTGTTTCATTCTGTCAGCAAGGAAGAGGTTCGGGAGTTTGTCTATCATTTAGTGAGGAATCACAGCACGTTGCCGACAGATCCTTTTGAGAGAATAGGGTGGGGAAGATACAGAATTAATCTCCGATCGCAAAGGGTTATTCAAGCTTATATTGATTTTAGTGGTGAGCAAAATGAATGTAAGTCAGGAGAGGAAGGTAGCATGCAGACTAATGTCGATAGTCCTACTCTTTTCTAAAGTGTATTGTAGTTTTTCTTAGACGTATTGAGGCTCTTCTAAAAGGAATTGAAGTTCTTTAAATAATCCGCAACGCTGTTTAAGCGTTGCGGAGGATTTCAGTGGAGAAACTTTATTTCTCAAAAACGTTACGTCTGATCTTTGTGAGGTATGCTTTTATGCCCTTGGCATCTTTTTCGTCAATGATGTGAAGCAGTTCTTTCATCTCCTTGCAGATGTTTTCTACTTGGTCATGGGTATAAGGGTTGAAGAGTATTTCCTGCAGCAGATAGTCATCTTCTGAAAGAACACCTCTTGCTATATTCATGTGTCGTTTGAATGTTGTTCCTGGCGCATCTTGATGCTTCATGACTGCTGCGAACACGAAGGTAGACACAAAGGGAATGCTGAGTGAGTAAGCGACTGTCTTGTCATGCTCTTCGAAGGTATACTCATAGATGTGCAATCCCAGTCCCCGATAGAGATCTTTAAAGAAGATGCGTCCCATATAATCGCCTTCAGAGATGATGATGGCGTTTTCCTCAGACAGTTGATTGAGATTGGCAAAGGTTGGGCCAAACATAGGGTGCGTCGAGACATACGGGTGTCCAGCTTGTTCGTAGAACTCTTTTAGGTGGGTCTTGACGGAAGCAATGTCAGATATAATGCAATCGGTGGGCAGATAGGGGAGGATCTCCTGAAAGGCTGGGATTGTGTATTTGACGGTCACAGCGTTGATAGCCAGTTGAGGTGCGAAATCTTTCACCTCATCCAAGGTGGTAAACCGCTGACAGTTATATGTGAAGCGCAGTCTTCTTGGGTCTTTCTCGAAGACGCCCACTTCATGGTCAAAGCTGAGCAGGTCGATGAAGAATGATCCCATCTTTCCTGCACCCATGATAAGAATCTTCATTTTTTCGTCTGTGTAAGAATATCTATTTATTGATGATGGGCAATGACTTTTCATCTTGAGTTCGTTGCCCATCCTATAAAGAGTTTACTGGTTGATGATCTCCATCTGCTGGCGGACACTCTCCTGATGGATGAGCTCAAAGACATGTGCAGCGCACTCTGGATCGATACCGCACAAGCTGGCTTGTGCTCCACGCTTTTCAAGAATCTCGTTGTAGCGGTTGGCCTGGAACACGGTCATATTGTGCTCTTTTTTATATTGACCGATTTCACGGCAAACGCGCATACGCTTTGAGATCAGATCCATCAGTTGGTTGTCAAGCTCATCGATCTGACGGCGGAGCTGGTTGATACCTTCTGTGGTAACGGTCTCATCACGCACAACCAAAAGGCTGAGGATGTAATCCAAAACATCTGGAGTCACCTGCTGACGAGCATCACTCCAAGCGTCGTCAGGGTTATAATGGCTTTCAACGATGAGACCGTCGAAGCCTAAGTCCATGGCCTGCTGGCACAGAGGAGCGATCAGTTCGCGTCGACCACCAATGTGACTGGGATCGCAGATGATAGGCAAGTTGGGGATGCGTCGATGCAACTCCATAGGGATCTGCCACATCGGGAGGTTACGATAGATCTTCTTGTCGTAGCTTGAGAAGCCACGATGGATAGCAGCCATACGCTTCACGCCAGCTTGATTGATGCGCTCCATGGCACCAATCCACAATTCAAGGTCGGGGTTGACAGGATTCTTCACGAACACAGGGATATCTACACCCTTGAGAGAATCTGCCAAATCCTGCATAGCAAAGGGGTTGGCGGTGGTGCGAGCACCGATCCAAAGGATGTCGATACCATATTTCAGACAGAGTTCCACATGCTCGGGCTTAGCGACCTCTGTAGCAACCAGCATACCCGTCTCGTCTTTGACTTGTTTGAGCCAAGGCAGAGCTTTCTCTCCACAACCTTCAAAACCTCCTGGTTTGGTGCGTGGCTTCCATACGCCAGCACGGAACATGTGGCAGCCTTTGCTTCTCAGTTGACGGGCTGTATTCATTACCTGCTCCTCGGTCTCGGCACTGCAGGGACCAGCAATCACTATCGGTCGCTCATTATCACTCGGTAAATTCAGAGCTTCAAGTTCAAGTTCCATATCCTTAAGTTTTAAATTATTAATTTCTATTTTAATCTCAATTTTTGTTTGTGTATTAGATTCTGTATGAACAACTGTTCAGACAAGTACTACTTATTAGCACTGTTTTTCCAATGCTTGATGCGCTTTAGCGCTTCTTCGATCTTCTCGTCTTTAGCACAAAGAGAGATGCGGATGTAACGCTTACCGTTAGAGCCGAAGATAAATCCTGGGGTAATGAAAACCTTAGCCTCATGTAGCACTTGCTCTGTCAGATCTTCCACATCGGCGTAGCTGCCGGGGATTCTTCCCCAAACAAACATTCCTACCTGGCTCTTGTCGTAGGTACATCCCAGTGTGTCGAGGATTTGCTCGGCGATGACGCGGCGACGACGATAGTTTTCAATATTGTTCTCGTGGTGCCAATCTTCAGAATTGGTGTTGTAAGCCTCCGCAGCTGCAAGCTGAATGCCCCGGAAGGTACCATTCTCAATATTACTCTGAATCTTAAAGATCCATGAGATATAGTCTTTGTTGCTCAGCATCATGGCTACGCGCCATCCTGGCATGTTGTGGCTCTTCGACATAGAGTTGAGCTCGATGCAATAGTCTTTGGCTCCCGGCACCTGCATGATGCTCATCGGATGTTCGTTGAGGATGAGAGAGTAGGGGTTGTCATTAACCACAACAATGTCGTGGCGACGGGCAAAGTCCACCAGCTTCTCGTAAGTCTCCATGCGTGCATTGCCGCCTGTCGGCATGTTGGGGTAGTTGGTCCATATCAGTTTCACTCCCTCAAGGTCCATCTTCTCAAGTGCATCGAAATCCGGTTGCCATTCATTGTTTTCCAACAGGTCATAGTATATGATCTGGGCACCGAAGATCTTGTTCACAGCTGTGTAGGTTGGGTAGCCGGGATTGGGAATCAGCACTTTGTCGCCAGGGTTGCAGAAGGCGAGCGTGGCGTACATGATACCTTCCTTAGAACCTATGATGGGCTGGACTTCCGTAGCCCAATCGACATCCACTCCATACGTCCGCTTATAGAATCCAGCCATAGCCTTACGCAGTTCCGGCAGTCCACAAGTGGGTTGATAGCCGTGTGCAGACGGATCATGAGCGACTTCACAAAGTTTCTCAATGGTCTGTGGCGATGGCGGCATATCCGGTGAACCAATAGCAAGCGAGATGATGTCTTGCCCTTCTGCATTGAGCTTGGCCACTTCTTTCAGTTTGCGGCTGAAATAGTATTCTTGAATTGTGTTAACTCTTTGAGCTGGTTTCATATTGATGATTATTGCAGTTGTTATTTTTCTATATATTCTCCGATTATCTTGATGTTGCGTGTCAGTGGTGTGATTGCGTCTACCGCTTGTCGGTAGCGTACGAGATCATCAAAGGTGACGTCCACGTAGAAAAGATATTCCCACTCTTTACCAATGATCGGAAGTGACTGAATCTTGGTCAGGTTGATGTCATAGAAGCTCAGGATGGTCAGCACTTTAGAGAGAGAACCTTCTGAGTGGGGAAGAGAAAAGACGAGACTGGCTTTGTTTACAGCGTTGACGGGTCTCAGGAAGTCGGCTTTCTGTGGTGCGCAGATCACGAGGAAACGTGTGAAATTGTGCTTGTTGTCCTCGATATGGTCTTCCAACACCTTCAGTCCATATAGTTTTGCGGCATGGGCGTGGCAAATAGCGGCCCATCCGAGACAGTTGTTGTTTTTGATGTATTCAGCACTACCGGCGGTGTCGTCAGCTTCAACCGCTTTGAGGTCAGGATGATTTGACAACCATTGCCGGCACTGCATCAGAGCCACAGGATGAGAGTGTACTTCCGATACGGTAGTCCAGTCATCTTCGGGCAGACAACAGATGCTATGCGTGATATGCAGCCGGTGCTCTCCGACGATGGTTGCTCCGCTGTCGCGTAGTAATTCGTAGTTGTGGAGCAAGGACCCGGCGATCGTGTTTTCGATAGCCACCAATCCGATGACGGTAGGGTCACGCTTGATATTCTCGAACACTTGTTCGAAAGTATCGCAGCAGATGAGCTGTATCTGTTCCCCCTCGAAATATTCATGGGCGGCGATATCATGGAAAGATCCTATGCGTCCTTGTATTGCTATTCTCTTCATCGATCTGTTCTTTGTCTGTTCTTTGTCTGTTCTTATAATTGTTTTCAAGGTCATGTTACAAAAAATCCCACCTCATAGGATATGAAGCGGGACCTTGTATGCAAAACCTGTTTGGTTATTGTCAGTCTTAAGTTGAAATCTACACGCAACTTCCCGCTTCGCATTTCCATGCAAAGTAAAAATAATAATAACGGAAAGATGCAAATGACTTCATAATGTTATTGTTTTATTTTTGTGCAAAAGTATAACAATTATCTGATATACACAAACATTTCCATAGAAAAATTGCGAAACAGATAGAAAATTAATATCTAATCGAGCTGAAAGTGGCCGTTTGCGAGTTTTGGATTGATGTGCAGCACAGCTTCTGCGTCTTCTTCCGCTCCTCGCTTGTCACCCATTTGCAAGAGCAGGTCACCGCGCAGACGGTGGGCTTCCTCTGTTTCTGCTTCCGGGGTTTGGGCAATATATTGGCTGAGCAATGCCACGGCAACGACTTTATTGCCTTGAGCAGCCATTGCTTTTGCCTGGTCTAACAGTGCTGTAGACTTTTCTGATTTTGCAGATGGATTCTTTTCCATAATATCGTTATTCCTTTATATGAGTCGTTATTCCTTTATATTAATGATATGCAAAGATAATAAGATTCAATCTTTTTGCCTCATGATCTTTTTTAAAAAGGAATGACGATTGAGACATTTATGTATTTTTAATCAAAACAACCCTAAAAATAATGAAGCAACAGAGCGGGCATTTGATCTTTTCTTATCTTTGCAGAGAAATACAGCCAGGACGAATCATCTTTGCAGGATAAGTATTTGGGTGACGAGAAGTCTTTGCTGGAAATGATTAATGAGATGATGAATAAAAGTAACTATATGTTGATGGGCTTGTTGCTGTTGAGTACTGGCATCAGTTCACAGTCTCATAATGACTCCATCCCGAAGTCTGCTCAAAGAATTAAGAGCAAGGCTCCGCTTTATACAGAAGCGGTGCCCCGTGAGGAGTGGAGCGACGGCAACAGCCTCCATGCAGGGCTCAACGCCAGCATGGATTTGAGTGCTTATACCACCTTCGGTGGCCGACGCCATCGCAGTGGCTTTGCCCAGACTGCTAATGTAGCATACGCGGCACCCCTTGGAAAGAAAGGAAGTCTTGTCGTCGGTGGCAATCTCAGCCACGTCAATGAGGGATCAAACAATTATGTGACAGGTTCGGTTTATGCCGAGTTGGGTTATCGGTTCAATGATCAATGGTCGGCTACCATCTATGGTCAGAAGTCGATAGGCTCGAATGGCCTCAATCCTTACTCTTATTATGGATATCCTTCATTAGCTTATAGTCCATACGGCTTTGGTCCTTATGGCTATGGCTTCGGTCCTTATGGTTATGGTTTCAGTCCCGGCTACTATGGTAATGTTGACAGGGTAGGAGCTTCTGTGCAGTGGAAGCCTTCACCGTCGTTCTCCTTACAACTGTCAGTAGAGAAAGACTGGTATCACGACCCTTACAAAGACAGCGCCTTTGGCCCTCATAAATACGACTATCCTTTGCCGAAGGTGCAGTGAGTTCTTATAGTGTTTGAGAGACTCATCAATTATAGCACTTGTCAATTGAAAATAAAAAACAGGGAAAAGACCAATATCTTTTCCCTGTTTTCTTTATATATGCTCTACAACTCTTGTTTAGAAGAAGAGGTAGCGGTTGTCGACAACCTTAGCCTTGACATAGAGTTCGTTCATGAAGTTGCCGGCATTCTGCATAGAGCGCTGACGGAGCTTCATCTCTTCCTGAGCCTCATTGAACTTCAGTGCGTTCTTCTTGCGGCTGACGACCTGGAACTGATATACACCGGCCAGACCCTTAACAGGATGGCTGCTGAATGCACCGGGCTTTGTAGCGTAGACGGCACCGCTCAGAGCAGGCTCGCTACCACCGGTAGACTGAACGAAGACAGGAGCGGCGAAAGTCACCTGGTTGACAGCAGAGATGATAGCACCCTTAGCCTTGGCAGCGTTGATGCTGTTGGCACCCTTCGCCTTGGCGATGAGCATCTCAGCTTTCTTGTCACGCATCACCTCCTGCTTGACCATCTCCTTCACCTGAGGATCGATCAGGTCGCGGTAGCCAATCGGATGGATCTTTTCGCAGACGATGAGCAGCAGGTTATTGCCATTGTCGCCACACTCATACATCGGAGAGACCTCACCCTCTTTAGCAGCGAAGAGCCATTTCATAGCGTCGCGGGTAGATCTGATACCTGCAAGATTGTGCTGGCTGGTGGTCACATCCTTAGCCTCCTGAACAGAATAGCCGTTGCTGGCAGCGTTCTTCACGATGTCGGCTGGAGTTTGGTTAGCGCTGACGAAGGTGCTGAACTTATTGTAGACGTTGCTACGCGTGGTATTGGAGTAATCGATCGGCTTCTTGATGACAGCTGCCGTGTACTTCTCTACCATATTCTTGCGGTTCAGAACCTGGATAATCAAGTTTCCTTGTGTCAGCTGAAGGTTCTTCAGCTCATTGACGTTAGAGGTGAGCAGTGCGTTGAGATAGTTCTTTGAGTCGTTGTCCATCGATGTAGAGTACTCATACATCTTAGTGGTGAGCCACTGCTCTTTGCCTTCCTGGTTATATTTCTTGGCAATTGCTGCGAAGTCAGCACCAGCCTTCAGAGCGTTGTAAACAGAGTCAGCAGTCTTATGCGCCTCATCAGGAGTAGTACCTGCAATCTGGATAGCGCGGAACTGCACAGAGTCAGGGAGCTCCTGCTTAGCAACGAGCTTGACGATATTGAAAGTGTTGTCCTGCTTGTTCTCCACAGGGCCTAAAGTCTGACCGACAGACATAGAGTCGAGTTTGTCAGCGATATCTGTTGGGAAAGCCTCTTTGCCAACGGGGATACCCATGTAGGGAACGGAAGAAGTGCTCTTGCGAACGATTTCAGAAGGATCAGCGGTAGCCTGCATTTGGCCGGCCCAACCCTTGAACTGTTTCAGCAGTGTTGCGCGGTCAGCGGGAGAGGCTGAGATCTGAACATCCACATACTTGATGTCGCGGCTCTCAACATACTGACGGAAACGCGCCTTCAGCTCATCGTATTTAGCCTGCAGGTCAGCGTCAGAGATGTTAACTTTAGAGTCCTGAATGCTGGAGTAGGGGTATGAAGCCAACTGGATTTGGCTCTCCTGGCTCTCCTCGTTGAAGGCCATCTTAGCCTCAACAGGATTGGACAGCAAGCAGTGAGCGAGCAGTCCGTTGTACTTCTGAATGAGCAGCTGCTGACGGAGGCTTTTCTCAATGTATGTCCAGTATTTGTAGATGGCATCCATCTGCTCAGCCATCTGTGGATTCTGCTGCTGAGCCTGGGCCTGCTTATACTGAGCGAGGAACTGCTTGAGCTGGTTGGCATCAAAGCGGCCGGTCTGCTGATTGACGAAAGGCGTAGAGAGAAGCATCTGATTGGTACCCTCGTTGAGCACATTCTGCATCTCCTGGTCTGTCACGGTCATGCCCAGTTTGTCGCACTCGTTCTCGATGAGACGATACTGCACGAAGTTGTTCCAGACTTGATCACGAAGTTGGTTGAGCTGGTCATCGTTGAGATTGTCCTGACCCATGAATTTCATAGCCTGCTGGGCTTCGTCCACTTGCTTGGCAAAGTCCTCGTAATTGATTTTGTCTCCTAACACCTCACCGATTTGCTGGCGCTCATTGTTGCGAGATGACTCGCAAGAACGGAAGGCCTCTTCGGCGATGAAAGCGAAAAGGCCGAAACCGATGATGGCGATCAGCGCGACACTTCTGCTTCTAATTTTTCCTAATGCTGCCATTTTGTTTTGATAATTGTATTTTTTGTTTATTGATTTTCTGCGTTAAAGCAAACTCTTTTAAAAGCGTACAAATTTACTAAATAAATAGCAAACGAGGGAATGATTTATAGAAAAAAATGTCAGAGATGCTTATTTATTCGTTGATATGCAATCTGACGAGCTCTATTTTCGTCATTGTGCTTTTAATGATTTTAAATTCGAACTTGTCGATCTTGATGATTTCGTTGAGTTTGGGGAAGCTTTGATATTCACGGAGGATAAGTCCGCCAATTGTCATATATTCGTCACTCTCGGGCAATTCCAATCCAAATTCCTCGTTGACCTTGTCGATTTCGAGTCGTGCGGAGAGCAGATAGTCGTGCTCATCAATCTTCTTGGCGATGTAGTGGTCTGTGTCGTGTTCATCCTCAATATCGCCGAAGATCTCCTCTACGATATCCTCCAATGACACCAGTCCACTGGTGCCGCCAAATTCGTCGATGACCACGCCGAGACTCTTCTTCTGTTGCAGGAAGATGCGCATCAGTTTTTGCGCCAGCATAGTCTCCGGCACAAAAGGCAGGGTGCGGATATGATCCTGCCAGCGTTTAGGATCACGAAACATCTCGTGGCTGTGGATATATCCCACGATATGGTCGATGTCCTCGCGATAGACGATGATCTTGGAGTTTCCACTCTCCACGAACTTCTGTTTCAGCTCCTCCAGGCTGCACGTCTCCATGTTGGCCGCATTGATCTCGGTGCGTGGAATCATGCAGTCGCGCACTTTCAAGTCGGGGAAGTCGAGTGCGTTTTGGAAGATTTTCACCTCGTCGTCGACGGCGGCTTCGTTGGGTGCGTTGTCAATGGATGTGTGGATCAGGTAGTCGAGATCCACCTTGGTGAATCCTTCGTCACCCTCTTCCTTCGGCATACGCACGCTAAAGAGTCGTAAGAGGCCCTTTGAGAGGAAGGTTGCAAACTTGCTGACGGGCCAAAGGACGATATAGAAAATGTATGCGATGGGAGAGAACACCGTCAGCATGGTGTTGGGGATGCTCTTGAACAGTGATTTGGGGAGAAACTCTCCCGTGAAGAGCATGATGAGCGTTGAGAGGATGGTATCGGCGGGTACTGTGAACCCAGCGCCACATCCGCGAAAGATGGTGTTGTCGAAGAGTTGGGCAATCAAGATGCCGTAGATGACTAGAACTACGTTGTTACCCACCAGCATAGTAGAGACGAAACCGTTGGGATGGCGATAAAAGAAGGAGATGATATGTTGGGATAATCCATTCTTGTTCTTATCCATCTCAGCCAGCATGCGGTTGCTTGAGACAAATGCGATTTCCATTCCGGAAAAGAATGCACTGAGCACCATCGTGCACAATATCTCTAAGATAAGTGGTATATCTACTTGCTGCACAATTATATGATTACAATTATGATGTTTTCTATTTCTCTATGTTATTGCTTTCCACCACGTTCTGGCACAGCCTGACTTCTTTGGCTCTTTTGGATGCTGTCCTGCTCGGCGCTGCTTGTGCTGGAGTCGGAGTTTCCATCCTCAAGGTCGCTTTGAGAGAAGGATCCCTTGGTGTTGGTGACCATATAGCGGGTCATCTTCTCGTCGGAACGGAAATAAGATCCTTGCAGAGTGCGGTCGGGCGTGATGAGACGGGAGAAGACGTTGGAATACAGTTCATGTGCGTTCTGATCCCAGAACAGTTCCTGGCTGGTGAAGCGCAGTCCGTCCTTGGTTCTCACACGCACTCTTGATCTGAGTTCCCACAACTTTTTCTGACTATAGTAATAGGCAGTATCGCACTGAATATATGCCTGCACATGAAACTTCTCGTCAAATTGCTCCAAGAAGAGTCCTTTCTCAAAGATCCATCTTGGTGGCCGCCTGTTCTCGTTGACCTCCCATTTTTCAGTAACGATGCGGTATTTGATCACGCCGGAATCGGAGATGAGCGTGTTGACGCCCCATGATGTCATCACGGCGACAGAGTCGCGGGCGCGCACAGCGGGTGCCGTATGCTCCACGGGCTCAGTACAAGAGGCGATGAAGCACACAAAGAGAAGGATGAGAAGACTATGATGCAGAGATAATTTCATGAGAAAATGCCTGTACATCTTGCGTTATTGTACTTTCCACTTAGCAAACCACTGCTCGTTGAAGGTGAAGCCGACGTTGATGCGGAAGGTGTTTTCCGTGATGAGGTTCTTAGCACTTCGCTTGACCCATTGGGCACTGATGTTGAGCAGCGAGCGGTTGTTATATCCGTTGACGATAGGGATTCCGAAACCCAGTGAGGCACTGAGCTCTTTGGGACCTTCCTGACTACCTATATAATAATAAGGTGTAGTATAGCTCACACCGGCGCGGTAGCGAATGCGCTTCAAGAAAGAGCGGCCATACTCGTCGGGGCAGATTTGTGTGCCGAGTGTGAACTGATGGCGGTCCTTATAGTATCCTTTTACCAACTGGTAGTTGATGTTGTCACTGTTGTCGGTGACGAGTTCGGGTGCGCTGATTTTCGACCACTGCTGGAGAGAGTAGTCGGCTCCGATCTTAACCTTGTTATTGTGGTTGAAAGTGAGTCCGGCTCCAAAGGTATTGGGAATCTTCAATTTCAAATCCAGTTGTCCTGCACCGGGATAGGTAATCGTGTCAGCCACAGCTGTGACAGAGTTGCTGGAGACGATGGTCACCTGCGGTTTGCCTTTGATTTCATGTCCCATGCCATAGGTCAAGCCCAATGTGAGTTGGTCTTTCTTGTTCAGCGGTAATGTATATTGCAGTCCGGCATCCAGCTTATAGCTTCTCACGTCGGCCGAGTAAGTCTTGGTGAGTGCATTGGCGGAAGAGTTGCTGTAACTGTTTGTTACTGTGCGAGTGTAGTCACCATAAAGATAAGATCCGTTCACACCGATGGAAAGGTTTCGGATAGGCTCCCAGCCAAAGCCGAGATACACCTGGTGCAAGCCTCCGTCACCGTTATAGGAATTATAGGAATATGTCTTGTTGACGTCGCCTACTGATGTTGTGGTGGAGTAGGAATATCCAATATTGGTATAGGGAAGCAGGCCGAAGCTTACGCCGAAATGACGGAAGAGTCGGAAACCGGCCACCACATACTCAAAGTCAGCATTGTTGGCGTTGAGTTTTCTGCCACCTTCCTTAAAGTTGGTTTGCTGCAACGAGATGCCGGCATCGAAAATAAACGAGAGGCTGTCGATGGCCGAGTAAGACGCAGGGTTGGCAGGGTTCACCTGATTGTGCTCCCGGAACCCTAAGGCCAATCCGTTCATACCGCGATTGAAGCCCGTAGACGGGTCAGAAAGTATCCCCAGCCCATATTGGCTATATGGAGAGTTGGTGCCGCTCTGAGCCCAGCCCGTTGTGGCGAACATAGCCAGGGCGATAACAGTGAGTTGTTTTTTCATTGGTTTACTAACGAATGCGTTTATCCTTCTTGGAGCTTCCATCCTTACTATAGTGTTTATAAACACAGGGCTTCGGCGGAAGTCAACTGCAAAAGTATTGAAAAAAATCGAAATTAACGCACGAAAGTGAAAATAATAAGGTATTTTTGCATCGTGAAACGTTTAAAACGATATTTACGAGTTGTTTTTCTCACTGTTTTGGTTTTCTTAACGGCAACCATTCGGGCGCAAGAAGCTACGCCGAGACAGTTGCAGGAGATGGACAGTGTAGAGATAGGATTGCTCACCTGCACTCCGGGAAAGGAGATCTACAGCTTATACGGACATACAGCCATCCGCGTCCGCGACGCAGCCACGGGGCAGGACGTAGCAGTCAACTACGGTCTGTTTAATTACCATACCCCCCATTTCATTCCTCGCTTTGTCTTCGGACTCTGCGACTACGAGATGGGGATCTACCCGTTTGACCTCTTTATGGAGGAATACACTGAAGAGGGTAGGGGGGTAGTCGAGCAGCGCATCAACCTCACGCGGCAGGAGAAACTCGACATTATCAATGCACTGGCCTTCAACGCACGACCGGAAAACAAGGTCTACCGCTACAATTTCTTCTACGACAACTGCTCGTCGAGAGCACGCGATATGATTGTCGACCATATTCACGGCCATGTGGGGTATCGGGTCGATGCATCAGTAACGAATTCCTATCGCACAATGGTGCATCAGTGGGATGAGCAACATCCTTGGGATTGTTTTGGCTGCGATCTGCTGTTGGGCGTGAATGCCGACCAGAACACTACTCTGAGGCAGCAACAGTTCCTGCCCGACTCTCTGCGCGCGTCCTTTGCTACGGCAAAGGTTTTCCGTGAGCATCAGTCTCCAGCCAACCTTGTAGACAGCACTTGGACGGTGCTTGAGGCTCAGACTCCCGAAACGGACTGCTTCTTCTTTGATGTCTTCACGCCACGGGTGGTTATTTCTATATTGACGTTGCTCGTAGTGCTGGCCAGTGTGAGTGAGTATCGCAAGAAAAAGATCTATTGGGGCATCGACCTCGCTCTGTTGTTGGTCGACGGACTGGCAGGTCTCGTATTGTTCCTCATGATCTTCTCCAAACATCCGACAGTCAGTCTCAATTTACAGATTTTGTTGCTTAATCCTCTGTCGCTCTTCGCCCTTTATTCAGTGATCAGAAAGAGTAGGAGAGGACAGTACAGCAAGTGGTGGGCGGTGTTTGCAATTTGCATTTTACTGTTTTTCATTGGTAACATCCTGCAAGACTATGCGTCGGGAATGAACATATTGGCATTATGTTTGTTGGATAGGTGTGTCGTCAATTATGCAGTTCGCTTTAAAGACAACAATGTATTAACAAAGATAGTAACAAGAAAATAACATAAGAATGAGATATTTAGCTTTCATCATCGCTGCACTGACATCCGCTGAGATGCAGGCCTTCGGGCTTGCACCGCGACTGGTGGTCAATGTGACCATCGACCAGTTGCGCACCGACTATATGGAGGCTTTCTATCCTCTTTACGGTCAGGGCGGTTTCCGCCGTCTCATGCAGCAGGGACTGGTGTATGAGGGGGGGCGCTATCCATTCACTCCCGTCGACCGTTCGTCAGCCACTGCCACGCTGTCTTCCGGTGCCACACCTTATCTTCATGGTATCGTGGGCACGCAATGGCTCGACTGTGCTACGTTGCGTCCTGTCAACTGCGTGGCTGACGAGAAGTACAGCAGTTCACCGCAACGCCTGCTGACATCCACCTTGGGCGATGAGCTTAAGATGAGCAGCAACGGCACGGCTATTGTCTACAGCTTTTCTCAAGATAAGGAGTCTGCCATCTTGTCGGCCGGACATGCTGCCGACGGTGCTTTTTGGATGGGTGACAACGGCACGTGGACAGGCACTAAGTATTATAGCACCTCATTGCCCGCATGGCTCAAAGCCTACAACACGCTCCATCCTCAGCAGGGTAGGACTGCGGCGCTGGCCAACGACAATGTCGTGTCAGTGTCACTGCAAGCCGTGACTTCCGCGGCAATGGGTCGCGACGAGATGCCAGACCTGCTCTATGTCACCTTGTCGGCAGTACGTGCCAAAGGTAAGGAGAACGAAAGTTGGCAGACGTGTATGGAGAGCGTCTATATGCAGCTCGACCATACGCTGGCTACGCTCATCTCGGGTGTGGAACAGCAAGTGGGTAAGGACAAGGTGCTGTTTGTGGTCACCTCCACCGGCTACTCCGACGAGGCCCGCAAGGACTTGGATAAATATCGTGTACCCTCGGGTACTTTCTATATCAATCGTACGGCCAATTTGCTCAACATGTATCTCAGCGCCATCTATGGTCAGGGTAGATATGTGGAGCAGTGCTATGGCAATGAGATGTATCTCAACCATAAGCTCATCGAGCAGAAGAGGCTTTCGATGAATGAGATTCTTGGCCGCAGCCAGGACTTCCTCATTCAGAATGCCGGTGTCGCTGATGTCTATACCAGCGAGCGTCTTATGGCCGGCAACAACGACATCCTTAAGATCCGCAACGGATACAATCCTACCAACTGCGGTGACATCATCATCGACGTGGCACCGGGATGGAAGCTGTTCAACGAAGAGACCCAGCAGGTCATCTACAGCAGTGCCGGCTTCATGCCTTTCCCTATCATTTTCTTGGGAAGCAACATGTCCCACGAGGTCGTCAAGACACCCGTGAGCGTAGACTGTGTGGCTTCCACCGTGGCAAAGGCCATCCGCATCAGGGCACCTAATGCATGCACCACTGCTCCCTTGTTCTAAGCTCCCGTTGGACGCTACAAGGGAAATTATCTCCACCTTAAGCGTAAATATATGGTAAATGGTGGTAATAATTCAGAAAATCTTATTAATTTTGCAAGGGCGTCCCGTTCGCCCTCTACTCCTTATTGTAATAAATAACAGACAAGATAAATGAATTTCAACAAAATCTTAAAGTCGCTCTTCGGTGATAAGTCAAGTCGTGATATGAAGCTCATCCAGCCTTTGGTGGAGAAAGTGAAGCAGGCATATCCCGATATTGCCAAGTTGAGCAATGATGAGCTCCGCGCCAAGTCAAAGGAAATCCGCGACTATGTACAGGGAGCTGCCAAGCCTTATCAGGAGAAAATCGCAGAGCTCAAGGCAAAGATAGAGGAGACTCCTATCGATGAGCGTGAGCCGATCTTCAATGAGATCGACAAGCAGGACAAGGAGATGCTCGACGCTTTGGAGAAAGCTCTCAACGAGGTGATGCCTGTAGCCTTCAGCATTGTCAAAGACACGGCACGCCGTTTCTCCGAGAACGAGGAGACCGTAGTCACCGCTATGGATTTCGACCGCGAACTCGCTGCTAATCCTGCCAATGACTTCATCACCATCGATGGCGACAAGGCTATCTACCACAATGAGTGGACAGCCGGCGGTAACAAGATCAAGTGGAACATGGTTCACTACGACGTGCAGCTCTTCGGTGGTATCGCCCTCCATCAAGGTAAGATCGCCGAGATGGCCACTGGTGAGGGTAAGACCCTTGTGGGTACCCTGCCTGTGTTCCTAAATGCCTTGACTGGCAACGGTGTGCACATGGTCACCGTCAACGACTATCTGGCTAAGCGTGACTCTGAGTGGATGGGACCGCTCTATGAGTTCCACGGACTCTCTGTTGACTGCATCGACAAGCATCAGCCCAATTCTCCCGCACGCCGCAAGGCTTATCAGGCCGACATCACCTTCGGTACCAACAACGAGTTTGGTTTCGACTATCTGCGTGACAATATGGCTCTGTCGCCAAGCGACTTGGTGCAGCGCCGTCACAACTATGCCATCGTCGATGAGGTCGACTCCGTGCTCATCGATGATGCCCGTACCCCGCTGATCATCTCCGGTCCTATCCCCAAGGGCGACGACCAGATGTATGAGGAGTATCAGCCGCTGGTGGAGCGCCTCTACGAGGTGCAGCGTAAGCAGGCTACCGAACTTCTGGCTGAGGCACGACAGAAGATCACCGAAGGTCGTGAGAAAAACGATCAGAAGGAGATTGAGGATGGTTTCCTCTGTCTCTTCCGCTCTTACAAGGCACTGCCTAAGAACAAGGCACTCATCAAATATCTCTCCGAGGAAGGCATCAAAGCAGGTCTGCAGAAGACCGAGGAGATTTATATGGAGAATAACAACCGATTGATGCCCCAAGCTGTCGAGCCGCTCTATTTCGTTGTTGACGAGAAACTCAACAGTGCAGACCTCACCGACAAGGGTACCGACTGGCTCTCCAAGCAGGTCAACGATAAGAACCTTTTTGTGCTCCCCGATATTGCTGCTGAGCTTTCTGCCCTTGAGGGCGACAAGACGCTGAGTGACCAGGACCGTCTCGACAAGAAGGACGACTTGCTCAACCACTATGCTGTTCAGAGTGATAGAGTACATACGTTGCAGCAGTTGTTGAAAGCCTACACCATGTTCAACAAAGATGACGAATATGTCGTCATGGACGGTGAGGTGAAGATTGTCGACGAGCAGACCGGACGTATCATGGAAGGACGCCGCTGGAGCGACGGACTTCATCAGGCTATCGAAGCCAAGGAGCACGTAAAGGTGGAGGCTGCCACACAGACCTTTGCCACCATCACGCTGCAGAACTACTTCCGTATGTATCACAAGCTTGCTGGTATGACCGGTACCGCCAGCACTGAGGCCGGTGAGTTCTGGGATATCTACAAGCTCGATGTGGTCGAGATTCCTACCAACAAGCCTGTCATCCGCAACGATATGGATGACCGTGTTTATAAGACCAACCGTGAGAAATACCGCGCTGTCATCGAGGAGATCGAGGACATGCGTGTCCAGGGACGTCCGAGCCTGGTGGGTACTACATCGGTCGAGATCAGTGAGTTGCTCTCCAAGATGCTGACCATGCGCAAGATTCCTCATCAGGTCCTCAACGCCAAGCTCCATCAGAAGGAGGCTATGATTGTCGCTGAGGCCGGTAAGAGCACCAAAGGTATGGTGTGGGTGGCCAGCGACGGCCGTGCCTTCACCGACAAGCCTACTACGCTGCGCTATGAGCAACAGCTCATCGACGCTGCCGACAAGGGTGCCAAGGGTGCCAAGGGTGCTGACGGAAACCTCAAGGGACAGAGTGCTGAGGACAATATCCACAACGAGGAGCGGATGCTCGGTGCCGTCACCATTGCCACCAACATGGCAGGACGTGGTACCGATATCAAGCTTGCACCAGAGGTCAAGGCTGCAGGTGGTCTCGCCATCATCGGCACCACACGTCATGAGAGCCGTCGTGTCGACCGCCAGTTGCGTGGTCGTGCCGGACGTCAAGGCGATCCGGGATCCTCTGTCTTCTACGTTTCTTTGGAGGACGACCTGATGCGTAAGTTCGGTTCTGAGCGTATTGCCAAGGTCATGGACCGACTCGGTTTCGAGGACGGCGAGCGTATCGAGAGTCCGATGATCTCACGCAGCATCGAGCGTGCACAAAAGAAGGTCGAGGAGAACAACTTCGGTATCCGTAAGCATCTGCTCGAATACGACGATGTGATGAACAAGCAGCGTAGTGTCATCTACGAGAAGCGCCGCCACGCCCTTATGGGTGAGCGTATCGGCATGGACATTGCCAATGTGCTTTGGGACCGTGTGGTCAACATCATTGAGAACAACGACTACGAGGGCGCCAAGGAGAGCTTCTTCGAGGTGCTGTCCATGGAGATTCCCTTCGATGAGAATGAATATGAGGGCACCAACAAGGCTGATCTTGAGGAGCGCGCCTTCCAGGATACGATGGCTGCCTTCAAGCGCAAGACCGACCGCATACAGAGCGATGCCTATCCTGTCATCAAACAGGTCTACGAGACACAGGGCGACGTCTATCAGTATATTCTTGTGCCCATCACCGACGGCCGTCATGTGGTCAACCTTCGTGTCAACCTCAAGGAGGCTTACGGCACAGAGGCCAAGAATGTGGTCAAGGAGTTCGAGAAGTTTGTCATGCTCCACATCATCGATGATGACTGGAAGGAAAACCTCCGTCAGCTTGATGAGTTACGCCACAGCGTGCAGAACGCGTCCTATGAGCAGAAGGATCCGCTGCTGGTCTTCAAACTCGAGAGTGCCAAGCTCTGGGATTCGATGATCGACGATATGAACACCCGTGTGGCCAGCTTCCTCATGCGTGGTCAAATCCCTGTGCAGGTGCAGAGCCAGCAGGTGCAGGAGGCTGCGCCCGAGGAGCACGCACAGCGCTATCAGGAGCAGAAAGACGACATCGACGAGATCGAACGTGCACAGCGGCAGGCTGCACAGCAGGACACCCGCGAGGGTGCTGAGCAGCATCGCCAGCCCATCATCCGTGAGAAGATGCCGCGTCCTAATGATCCCTGCCCCTGCGGTAGTGGCAAAAAATTCAAGAACTGTCATGGTAAAGGATTGCGTTAATCCTTGACCTCTCATCAATAAGGGTCGGCCCGTGGCCGGCCCTTTTTTCAATGTTTTACTGATATTTTGCGCTGATTATGAAAATCCAACTCCAACAACTATCTAAATCCTTCGGCGAAAAGGTTGCTGTCGACATTCCACAACTTGAGATCGGCGATGGCGAGATCATTGGACTTGTAGGTAACAATGGCGCCGGAAAGACAACGCTCTTCCGCCTGCTGCTTGACCTCCTGTGGGCTGACTCCGGTTTGGTACTTCTCACGCCGCAAGGTGGTCCAACAACTCGGACATCAGCCTCTGCTCTGTCTTCTCAAACTTCTCAGCCTTCTCTGTTATCTCAGTCTGCTGCACATTACGATGTGTCTCAGGAGATCATCAATCCGGCGAAGAGCGAAGAATGGAAGAAGATGACCGGAGCTTTCATCGACGACACTTTCCTCATTGACTTCCTCTCTGTCGAGGAGTATCTCGATTTCATCATCAAGGTTCAAGGACTCCCCCCTATGGACTGGAATGCCAGTGACGATCTGCTTGTGCAGGGATTCAAGGAGTTTGCCGAGGGACAGATCTTCGATCAGAAAAAACTCATCCGCGAATATAGTGCTGGCAACAAGCAGAAGATTGGAATCATGGCGGCTATGATCTCGCGACCTGAGCTCCTGATCCTCGACGAACCGTTCAACTTCCTGGACCCTACCGGACAGAACTTCCTCAAAAAACTCTTGCTTGCCTATCATCGCCAGACGGGTGCCACAATCCTCATCAGCAGTCACAATCTCCAGCATCTTGTCGATGTTTCCAACCGCGTCGTTCTGTTAGAGGACGGAAAGGTCATCGAGGATCTCGCTAATGACAACCAACAAGCATTGACAGCACTCAACGACTATTTCAAGGTGTAAAAAGTCTCACTCCCTACCCCCTCTCCCAAGGAGGGAGGAATGCTCTGCGAGCGCTTGAACTTCCCGTCTTGCTGGCGTGTCTTGGGTGTCTTAAAGTATTTCACGTCCATCTCCTTTGGAGAGAGGACTGGGGGGCGAGGCTGTGGCTGTGGATTACGGGTGAGGACTATTGGTGTTTTTAATTGTATGGTTTGCGATGGGTGAAATTGTTTTATGCAGCGCGTTATAGCTGTTGTTCTTTCCTTGTTGGAGTAAGATAGAAATTGTGTACGTTTACTCCGAGGTTATTTGCTTGTACATTTTCAATGCAAAAGTAAGTAATCTTTGGGACACAGCGGTCTCCCCTTCCTGTTTTTTGTATTACTATCTGTTTTTTCGCGATATGTGGCTATTCTTCCCAAGAACCTCGGTGTATCCAGATTAGAGAAATCTGACTTTTGTCTATTACCGGAAATGGCAGTTCTATCTTGAACTTGCATGAGAAAAAGTAAATAGGTATAATAGTAAAAGACACCAGTACCACGCTGAAATTCTTATACGCCTCCCCGCATCGGGGGCGTATCCTGTTTATTAGGTAGCTGGAAATCATGCGTTTTAGGTATTGCGGCATCGGGGCATTTTTCGTAATTTTGCAGCTGTAAAACGATAGCAAAACATAAACGTTAAATCTCAAAGATATGAAATCAACCGTAGTGATTTATGGCTCGTCAACAGGTATCTGCCAAAGTATAGCACAGAACATCGCCGGAAAGCTCGGCGTGGAAGCCATCGATGTTACCGCCTTGACCGATGACGTCGTCAATGCCAACGACAATCTTATCCTCGGCACCAGCACATGGGGTGCGGGCGACATGCAGGACGACTGGTACGATGGCGTGAAGGTGCTCAAGAGTGCCGGACTGCAGGGCAATACCGTGGCAATCTTCGGCTGCGGTGACAGCGAGAGCTACAGCGATACTTTCTGCGGTGGCATGCGTGAGCTCTGTGACGCTGCTCAGGAAGCCGGTGCAACGGTCATCGGCAGCGTTGACGCCTCGGACTACACCTACGACGACTCTGATGCCGTTGTCGACGGCCGCTTTGTGGGACTTGCCCTGGATGATGTCAACGAGGATGATAAAACCGAAAACCGCATAGAAGCATGGATCGCCGCCATCAAACCGCTACTGTGATGCCCGTGGACATGAAGGTGCTGATGAACCACATCTACGAATACCAGAAGGGCGTGCGCAAGATGGTGCTCTTCACCTTCAATCAGAAATATGAGCCCGCGGTCGTCGACCGGATGCGCCGTCTGCAGTTGTCCTTCCTGCTTCAGCCGGTGGGCAATGGCTGTCTGAATCTCTATTTCGGGCGACGCGAATGCCTCGATGCCGTGAGGATGATTGTCGACAAGCCGCTCAATCGACTGACACCAGAAGAGGATTTCATCCTCGGTGCCATGCTGGGCTACGACATCTGTGCGCAGTGCGAGCGGTATTGCGAGCGCAAATGCAGGCGCTGCCATCATGCCGATGCCGTCGACGCATAACCGACATAAATCTTGTTCGCTATAAATATAAAGCATAATGTTTTTGTATGTGTATAAAAGGATTGGCTGCGAAGTCGGTCCTTTTTGTTGTTGTGTTAATCTTTGAATTTTTTCCCATTTATATTTCCTTAACTAATTAAGAATCTGTAACTTTGCACATGGAAAACGTTAAAGGTTAGACAAAAGTTATTTTCAGGAAGAAAATCAATATAAATACAAAGCATGGAAGTATTAAACAAATTGTTTTGGGGATTTCCCGAGTTTTGGGGTGGGGGTGTAGCGCACTCCCTGTTCATCCTCTCCTTGGTGCTCACCATCGGTTTGGCACTGAGCAAGGTAAAGGTTCGTGGCATCTCACTGGGCGTGTCATGGATATTGTTTGCAGGACTGGTTTTCGGCCACTTCAACATGATGCTCGACGAGCACCTGCTCCATTTCATGATGGAGTTTGGCCTGGTGCTCTTTGTCTACTCCATCGGTTTGGAGGTAGGTCCGGGCTTCTTCGCCTCCTTCCGTGGCGGTGGGCGCGTGCTCAACGGACTGGTGGCTATCATCGTCGGCATCGGCGTGGTCACCCTGCTCGCTATCTACTTCATCACCGGCACGCCCTTCGCTACGCTGGCCGGTGTAGCTTCCGGTGCCGTGACCAACACGCCCGCCCTGGGTGCTGCCCAGCAGGCGTTCAGCGATCTGCACCATGTCGTCGACAATCCGTCGATTGCCACCGGCTACTCGGTCGCCTATCCCATCGGTGTGCTCGGCGTCATCGCTGCCATGGTCATCCTGCGTTATGTGCTCCACATCGACATGAAGGCCGAAGAGGAGGACGCCCGGCGCGGTACCGGATACCTCGAAAAGATCACGCTGAACACCTTCTCGGTGAAGATCAACAACAAGATGATCGATGGAAAGCCTGTGCGCGAGGTGCACCATTTCCTCAAGCGCGACTTCATGATCTCTCGCATCTACCGCCCCGAGGACAACAACCACCATGAGCTTGTCAAGGGCGACACCATCCTCAACGACGGAGACGTGATCCTTGTCGTCGCCCACCCGCAGGACGAAGAGCCCATCTGCGCACTCATGGGCGAGAAAGTAGCGTTTGACTGGAAGCAGTTCAGCGACTCGCTCATCTCCCGTCGTATCCTCATCACCAAGTCGGAGCTCAACGGCAAGTCCATCGCTCAGCTGCAGTTCCGTTCCAGCCTCGGTGCCAACATCACACGCGTCAACCGATCCGGCGTGGACCTCGTGGCCACACCCCATCTGAAACTGCAGATGGGCGACCGCGTCACCGTCGTGGGTTCTGAGCTCGCCGTGAGCCATGCCGAGAAGGTCATGGGCAACTCGCTCAAGCGACTCAACGCGCCCAATTTGATTCCTATCTTCCTCGGCATCTTCCTCGGCTGTCTGCTGGCCAACGTGCCCTTCTTCATCCCCGGCATCTCCGAGAATCTGAGACTGGGACTCACGGGCGGACCCTTCATCATCGCCATCCTCATGGGCTATTTCGGACCGAAATACAACTTGGTGACCTACAACACCATCTCGGCCAACCTCATGCTGCGCGAAGTGGGATTCTGCATCTTCCTGGCATGCGTGGGACTGGCTACGGGCCGCACCTTCGTGGCTACGATAGAGAGTTATTCGGGATTGATTTGGATCTTCTACGGCTTCCTCATCACGATGATCCCCGTGCTGCTCGGCGGCGTGATCGGCCGTTATTGCTTCCACATCAACTTCTTCACGCTCATGGGTGTGCTGGCCGGTTGCAACACCAACCCACCCGCACTGAGCTTCGTGGGTGAGCGCAGCGACACCGACTCGGCAGCAGTGGGATACTCCACTGTCTATCCGTTCGCTATGTTCCTGCGTATCATCACCCTACAGATCCTTGTTTTCATCTTTGCTTGAACCCCTTAACAGTATAGAATCGTCATGCCGGTCATACACATCACCCGTAAGGACACCCCGGGCACAGAGGTGTTTTGGAAACTCACCGACGCGCAGCTGCGCAACCGGCTGCATCCCGTCGAGGCCCTCGTGGTCGTGGAGAGCCCTAAGGTCATCCGCACCGCGCTGGGAGCAGGACTCCAGCCCGTGGCCCTGCTGTGCGAGGAGCGACATCTGAGCGGCGCCGCCGCCGACATTGTGGCGCGGGTGGGCGACATCCCCATCTACACGGGACCACGCGATCTGTTGGCCGACATGACGGGCTACACGCTCACGCGGGGCGTGCTCTGCGCCATGCGCCGGCCGTCGCTGCCCTCGCTCGCTGACCTCTGCGCCCAGTCGCGGCGGCTGGTGGTCATCGACGGTGTATGCGACACGACGAATATCGGTGCGATGTTTCGCTCAGCGGCAGCGCTCGGCATGGACGGCATACTGCTCACCCGCGACAGTTGCGACGCCTTCAACCGCCGCAGCATACGCGTGTCGATGGGTACCACCTTTCTGATCCCATGGACGTGGGTCGACAATCCATTGGACGACCTGCGCAGCCGTGGATTCCACACGGTGGCTCTGGCCTTGCGCCACGACTCCATCGTCCTCGACGATCCCCGTCTGGCAGCCTGGCCCCGCCTTGCCCTGATCATGGGCACAGAGGGCGACGGCCTTCCGCTCGACGTCATCGACGGCGCCGACGATGTGGTGCGCATACCCATGGCACGCGGCATCGACTCGCTCAATGTCGCGGCGGCCATGGCAGTGGCGTGCTATCAGTTGAGAATTAAAAGTTGAGAGTTATATTAGATCTTATATGCAATTGTATCATTGGTTAGGTTTTGACTCCAAAACCATGAGTGTGCGCACTGAGCTCATCGCCGGTGCCACCACGTTTCTGACGATGTGCTATGTCCTTGCCGTGAATCCGACTGTGCTGAGCAATACCGGTATGGACCGTGCGGCACTGTTCACCAGCACGGCACTGGCCTCAGCGTTAGCCACGCTGCTCTTGGCTTTTCTTGCCAAACTGCCCTTTGCCCAGGCTCCGAGCATGGGACTGAACGCTTTTTTCGCCTTCACGCTGTGTCAGGCACTGGGCTATACGTGGCAGCAGGCACTGGCCATCTCGCTCATCGAGGGCGTGGCTTTTCTGCTGATCACGTTCATCCATGTGCGGGAGTATATCCTCTACGCCATCCCCACCAACCTGCGCTATGCCATCTCGGTGGGCATCGGCATGTTCATTGCGTTCATCGGACTGAAAAATGCGGGGATCATCGTCAGCAATCCCAACACCTTCGTG
Organism: Paratractidigestivibacter sp.; assembly: GCA_963656095.1. Lineage (GTDB taxonomy): Bacteria > Bacteroidota > Bacteroidia > Bacteroidales > Bacteroidaceae > Prevotella. The sequence goes on along the minus strand of CAVKHS010000036.1, from coordinate 17,768 downwards.
TCGTTGGGTACTTTCACGCCAACGGCTATTCTTGGCATCATCGCCATCCTGGTGAGTGGCGTGCTCATGGCGCGCAATGTCAAGGGCTCTCTCTTTTTCGGTATCATCATCACCACTTTGGTGGGCATCCCCATGGGAGTGACCGAGGTGCCGCAGCACTGGCTGCCGGTGTCCATGCCTCAGAGCCTGGCACCGGTCTTCTGCAAGTTTCAGTTTGATGGTCTGCTGTCGTTCCGTACGGTGATGGTGGTGGTATCGCTGCTACTGGTCAACATCTTCGACACCGTGGGAACACTCGTGGGACTGGCCTACAAGACCAATATCGTGAAGCCCGACGGCACCATTCCTCATGTCAACGAGGCGATGATGAGCGATGCGCTGGGCACGACCATCGGCTCACTGCTGGGTACGAGTACGATTACGACCTACGTGGAGAGTGCTTCGGGAATCGCTGAGGGCGGCCGCAGTGGCGTGACGAGCTTCACTGTGGGCCTGCTGTTTCTCATTTCGCTCTTCCTCTCTCCGGTGTTTATGCTCATCCCCGGTGCGGCCACGAGTGGTGCGCTAGTGATGGTCGGCGTGCTGATGCTCGACAATGTGAAGCGGATGGATCTCTCGACGATCGACGAATCGTTCCCGGCTTTCATCACGATGATCACCATGGTGCTGTGCTATAGTATTGCCGACGGCATCTGTCTGGGCATTCTCAGCTATGTGGCCATGAAGCTGTGTGTGAGGAAATGGCAGGATCTCAACGCCACGCTACTCGTGCTCAGCGCAGTGTTCATCCTCAACTTCATATTCGGATGATAAGATACTAATAATCTGGTTATTATCAGTTATTAGTGAATTTGATTCATTCATATCAAAAAAGAGATTCAGCAGTGTTGCTGAATCTCTTTTTTATTTCTATCAGATGACGCCCATTGTGTGGAAAAGATAAGCGACAAAGTAGCCGACGATCGTCGCTGTGAAGACATGGATGAGGCCGGGGATCATGAAGGAGTGGTTGAAGAGATATTTGCCGATGACCGTAGTTCCCGACCGGTCGAAGTTGACGGTGGCGATGTCGGAAGGGTAGTTGGGGATGAAGAAATAGCCATAGACCGAAGGCATCACACCCAAGAGCACCCAGCCGTCGATGCCGAGTGAATAGGCCAGCGGAAGCATGGAAACCACGACAGCACCCTGGCTGTTGATGAGCACGGAGACGAGGAAGAAAGCAATGGCGATGGTCCAAGGATAAGCGGTGACCAAATCGGTGAGCATAGCCTGCATCTCCGGCTTGTAGTTGTCGAAATAGGTGTTGGCCATCCAAGCGATGCCATAGATAGCCACGACAGCCACCATACCGCTCTGCCATACGGCACCGCTGACGGCAACCTTGGGTTTGGCCTTGCAGAAGATGACCATCAGAGCTGCTGCGGCGATCATCGTGATCTGGATGACGATATTCATCGTGATCGGTTCCGAAACCTTCTCGGTGACTCCGGCTACCACCACGCCAGCCTTGGCCAATTGCTTGGCCGATTCGGTCACGCCATTGGCCAGGGTGATCTGCGCCGGTCCGCCACTGACCACTTGCACCTGATCGAAACTGGGCAAGAGGTTGATGCCAAACATGGAAGTGACGGAGAACAAGACGATGATGCCTAAGGCCACGAGAAAGATGTAGACCGCACGCTTGCTTTCGGGTTCAATCTTCTTGTCGAGCACGGTGGCGCTGTTGCCGTAGATATAGTTGCGCTGCACGGGATCTTTCAGTCTTGCTTGGAACTGAGGATCCTTGTCCAGGTCAAGTCCCCGGTGCCAGCTATAGGCTACGGCCATGAGTATACCGCAGATACAAGCCGGGATGGTGACCATGATGATCTGTATGTTGCTCACATGATAGCCGTTTTCGGCCGAGATAGCAGAGAAGGCCACCACAGCAGCGGCAATCGGCGAGCAGGTGATACCTATTTGAGAGGCTATACTGGCGATGCCGCAGGGACGCTCCGGGCGAATGCCTTTCTTTAAGGCAATGTCGCAGATGATCGGCATGAGCGTGTAAACGACATGTCCGGTACCTACGAGCACGGTGAGGAGAAACGTGGTGAATGGCGCCAACAGCGTGATGCGGTCAGGATGCTTACGAAGGATTCTTTCTGCTATCTGTATCATCCAGTCCATACCGCCCGAGGCCTGCAACATGCCGGCGCAGGTCACTGCGGCTATGATGATATAGATCACATCAGTAGGTGGCGTACTCGGTTTGAGATGAAAGCCGAATACCAAAATGGCCAAGCCTATGCCGGAAATGGCTCCAAGGGCAAGACTTCCGTAGCGGGCACCTATCCACAGGGCCCCGAGCACCACAAGGAGCTCTACGATCATGAGTATAGACATAATAGTGAAGGTTTTATAATTGTCTCTTTTAGAGTTTAAGATTGATGTGGCAAAGATAAACCCTTTTTTCGTAAAAAGCAACAGTTACGGAAAATTATTTTTTCAAAGTCCCTATCATTTTTCACTTTTCCCTTTACTGCTTACCAAGATCGTGGTTTCGCTGACCTTGATGGCAGAAACTCAACGATAGTATTTGCTGATATGGAAGAAAAGCCCTATATTTGCAAGTGCAAAAACAAAATTGCTAATATATATAGAATGAGATTCGCTTTCATCATATTTCTGCTCTTGCCCATAGCCGGACAGGCCTATGTCATGCTCCGCACTTGGCAGTTGCTTCCCGCTATTCCGGCGCTTCGCATGGCCGTCGTGGGTTTGATGGCGTTGGCCTTCATCATCTTCTTTGTAGCCATGTCGGGCACCATCAACCATTGGCCGATGGCCTTGGCAACAGCTGCTTATGAGGCGGGAACCTCGTGGCTGATCGTCCTTCTCTATCTCTTCCTGGTGTTTCTCTGTCTCGACGTGCTCCGCCTCTGCCATGTCCTCCCGGCGACCGGTTTGAAGGCAAACGGACGGTTGGCTGTGGGATTGGCTATCGTGCTCGCGGCACTCTTCTCTTACGCTTATTATCACTACAACGACAAGAAGCGGGTGGAAATGACGGTGAAAACGAGCAAGCCGATCGGTAAAGACTTGAAACTGGTTCTCGTTAGCGATTTGCATTTAGGCTATCACAACCGAAGAGCCGACCTCCATCGCTGGCTCACGATGCTCAAGGCCGAGCAACCTGATGCCATCCTCATCGGTGGCGACATCATCGACGGTAGCTACCGGCCCGTAGCAGAAGAGAACATGGCTGAGGAGTTTCGCTCCCTGGACATTCCTGTCATCGCCTGTTTGGGCAACCACGACTACTACACCGGGCTCAGTGCTGATTTACAGTTCTGTCGAGAGGCGGGTATCAGGGTGCTGCGCGATACCACGACGACGCTTGATGGCATCACCATCGCTGGCCGTGACGACCGCACCAACTCGCAGCGTAAACGGCTCAGCGACATCTTGCAGGGCACTGACAAGAATAGTTTTATGCTGGAACTCGACCATCAGCCCTATCACTTGGAAGAAGCCGAGAAAAATGGCATCGACTTCGAGTTTGCCGGACATACTCACTACGGACAGGTGTGGCCCATCAGCTGGATCACCGACGCTGTCTATGAGGACGCTTTCGGACCACTGCGCAAGGGGCATACCGACTATTACGTCAGTTCGGGCCTCGGCATTTGGGGCGCAAAGTTTCGCATCGGCACGCAATCGGAATATCTTGTGCTGAACATCAAAAGACAATAAGCATCATACACCTATTTATATATAGGTATCATCATAACCCCTTTAATCATCAATAGCCATGAAAGGAAATTTTGTTTATCACAATCCGACCAAACTCTATTTTGGTCCCGACAGTCTCAATGGACTGAAAGAAGAACTGAAGAAATACGGCCCCAACATCATGCTCAACTATGGTGGGGGAAGCATCAAACGCAATGGCATCTACGACGAGGTGATGGCCGTGCTCAAGGAAGCAGGTAAGACCGTAGTGGAGAACCCCGGTGTGATGTCGAACCCCACGCTGGCCAAGCTGCGCGAGGGCGTGGACATCGCCCGCAAGCATCAGGTCGACCTCATCCTTGCCGTGGGTGGCGGCAGCGTGTGCGACTACTCCAAGGCAGTGGCAGCATGCGCTCACTACGAAGGCGACTATTGGGATGCTTTCTATCTGAAACAGCAGAACCCACCACAGGGTCAACAGATTCTGCCCGTGGCATGCGTGCTGACGATGGCTGGAACCGGTAGTGAGATGAATGCCGGAACCGTCATCACCGATGCCGACACCAAGCTGAAGGTGGGGCACGTCTACGACGGGCGGCTCCTGCCACATTTCTCCATCCTCAACCCCAACTTCACGCTTTCCGTGCCCGTAGAGCAGATGAAGGCTGGTATCTTCGACATCATGAGCCACATCCTGGAGCAATACTTCTCCGATGACGACGACAGCACATCGGACCATCTCTCTGAGGGTTTGATGCATAGTCTCATCGTTGCTGCCCGCAAAGCCGTGAAGGATCCGCAGGACTATGAGGCCCGCAGCAACATCATGTGGACTGCCACCTGGGCACTCAACGGACTCATCAACAAGGGCAAGAAAGAGGACTGGGAAGTGCACATGATCGGACACTCTGTTGGTGCCTGGACACATGCGCCCCACGGCTATACGCTTGCTGCCGTGTCGCTGGCTTACTATCGCAAGATCATGAAGTTCGGACTGAAGAAATTCGTGCGCTTTGCTGAAAACGTGTGGGGCGTCAGTCCGCAGGGTAAGACCGACGAGCAGATTGCCAATGAGGGCCTCGACGCGTTGAAGGCTTGGATGCAGGAGATTGGACTGCCGCTGACATTGAAAGAGATTGGCACCACCGACGACATGCTCGATGGCATCGCCCGCGGCACCTTCCTCCTCGATGCAGGCTATCATCAGCTTACCCACGACGAACTCATGGAGGTGCTCCACGAGAGTATGTAATGATTGGCAATGACTTATAAGCAACTCGACCTCTTCGCCACTGACGACGAAGAGGAGAAAATAAAGAAAGAGGTGGAGGGCATTGATCTTTCGCCTCTTTTTGAGCGACTGGCCAAGAGTCAGTTTCGCAGCTCGTTTTATCTCAATGCCAAGGACAAGGCCTATATCCAAGACAAAGGTTGGGAAAAGATAGAGCAGGGCACGCGAGAGATCATAGCCCGGCGGCTGGCTCCAGCCTTCATCGACAACGACGGCAAGCAGACACCCATGCGACATGGCATCTTTCCGCCTTTCATCGCCCAACACGCCACAGGCTGCTGCTGCCGTGGATGCCTGGAGAAGTGGCATAGCATTCCCAAGGGCCGTCAGCTGACGCTGCGTGAACAAATCTATCTCACGCGCGTCGTCATGGAATGGCTGCGACAGCATGATGTGTAGCCTGAATGAGTCATGAACATCCGTGTACCTGCATGAGTCATGAGCATTCATGCGGAAACACAAACGATCAGAACAGCTTCATCCAGTCGTCGAATTTCTTGTTTTGAAAGGTGTGAATGCCATTGCGCTCAGCAGCCTCGCAGTTCACCTCCAAGTCATCGATGAAGAGCGTGGCGTTGGGATCAATAGCTGCGTCTTTGATGACTTGCTGAAAGATCACATCATCGGGCTTTTTCATGTGCATCTCCTGCGAGAGGAATGTCTTCTCGAAATAGTCCTCTACACCATAGTGATCCATCGGGAATAGCTTCTCCTTGCAGTATTGCCAGTGCAGATCAATGGTATTGCTGAGCAGGAAGACACGGCCCACTTCTCTTCTCAGTTGCAGCAACTTACGTTTCTTCTCGTCGGGGATATACAGCAGCATCGCGTTGGCAGCAGCCGTGATCTGCTCGTCGGTGGCAGCAGAATGAGTAGTCTCGCGAACCGCATCAAAGAATTGTTTGTTGCTCATCAGTCCCATGCCCATCGCCTGGAAGAGTTTCAGCCCCTCGGCATACTCTCGGATGTGGTCCTTCTTAGGCCAACCCAAATTCTCAAACGCACGCATTGTGGCAGCCTCATCGAGTTTAACGAGGACATTGCCTAAATCAAATATAATATTTTCGTAATTTATCATCGATTGCTTTTCTATATTTTGCTGTTTCTTTGAGCCTTTATTCAGACTTCTAAGTCGCAAAGTTAATCAAAATTCTGCGTATAGAGTACTTCTTATCCTCTTTCTTATCAAGAATGGAATACTATTCTCCAGTTTACAAGCCGACGGTGATGCTTTTTCTTGATTTTTTCGTATCTTTGCGAAAAATAATCAAAGATGAAACAACAAATAGAGATACTTGGCAAGAGTTGCACGGTTTATCAACGGGGCGAAGCACCTAAGATGCTTCTTTTGCAGCCCGTCGATGAGCACGACCGTGAGGAGTTGGACACTGAGATGGAGTGGATCGTCAGCCATACAACTGTGGATTTCCGTTTTATCGCTGTTCATGTCGACCGGTGGTTTGATGAATTGGCTCCTTGGCCAGCACCTCCCGTCTTTGGCAAGATACCTTTCGGAAATGGTGCCGCTAAGACACTCGACAGCCTCCGACAGATTGTCAGTGAGGAGCAACAGCGTATGGCAACATCTGTAGGGGCTCCGATGAAGGTTGTCATTGGCGGTTATTCCTTGGCAGGACTCTTCGCACTGTGGGCTGGCTATCAGCCCGACCAACCCTTCGATGCTGTTGTTGCCGCCTCCCCATCGGTGTGGTATCAAGATTGGTTAGACTATGCCGCCGCTCATCAGCCTCTGTCCGGTGCCTTCTATCTCAGTCTCGGTGACCGTGAGGAGCGTTCGCGCACGCCCATCCTGACCACTATTGCCTCGGCCATCCGCCGTCAGCAGCAACTGTTAGAGCAGGCCCATGTTGTCAACACCCTTGAGTGGAATCCTGGCAATCACTTCCAAGACAATGGACAACGGACGGCCAAAGGGTTTGTCTGGACAATGGAAAATTTACTTCATCGCTAATGGCATTATCGATTGAGTAAAAGTCGTCATTTCAAACCTATTTTTATCTCATCAATATTTTCATCTCAACCATATTTTTATCTCAACTATGAGCGGAAAGATCTCTACCGATGATGTTTTGAAAGATGCACGGCAGATTACTGACCGTCTTCTCTCCCTGCGCAATGACAGCCAGCGCGATATACTCATGCGCTTCTTCAAGACTGGAGTGGGGAAGTATGGCGAAGGCGATGAGTTCTTGGGCATCAAGGTGCCAGTGACTCGCAGTGTGGTGAAGATGGTTGACAAGAATCTGCCGTTTGCTGAGACAGAGCAGTTGCTTCAATCTCCTTGGCATGAGGTGCGGCTTTGTGCGCTGCTGATATTGGTGGAGCAGTTCGGTCATGTTGCCAATCGCAGCGATCAAGAAGCTATGAAACAGTGCGACGCAATTGTCAGCTTTTATCTCCGTCATTCCGACAGAATCAACAACTGGGATCTTGTTGATGCCTCTGCACCGAAAATCATCGGACGTTGGCTGATGTGTCCAACGACTTTGGGTAAGCAGTGCGACATCATCGATGCTTTAGCCAACAGCAGTCATCTGTGGCGACAGCGCATCAGCATGGTCTGCACCCTCACGCCAACGCAGCAGGGCGATCCCTCGTGGTGTCTGCGCTATGCCGAGATCCATCTCCACGCTACTCATGACCTCATGCAGAAAGCTGTCGGATGGATGCTCCGTGAGATGGGAAAGCACGTCAGCATGGATCTCTTACGCAACTTCCTCGATCAGCATGCCCAAGAGATGCCGAGAACTATGCTACGCTATGCCATAGAAAAGTTTGATGAGAGTGAGCGTCATGACTTTATGGCGAGAAAATGACGATGAGGACTTAGGGAAGAGTCACCTGCTATCACCAAACTAACAATAGATTTGGAAAAGCATATTGCAGTTGAAATGGTGTATTGAAGCAGAAATAGTATATTGGAGTTGAAAGTTTTAACTTGCTTACGCTTGCTTTTCTCAAATAAAATAATTACCTTTGAAGACAAATCAGAAACGTTAAGCGAATTAACTATGACATTGAAGGAATTGGCAACAAAGCGCTTCTCTGCGCGAAAGTTTACGGACGAAGCGGTCAGCAAAGCTGACATCGACTATATCATGGACTGTGTGCGACTGGCTCCGTCGGCCTGCAATCGACAGCCATGGAAATTTCTCGTGATCACCTCCGATGAGGCAAAGGAAAAGATTCGTCAATGCTACGACCGCGACTGGTTTAAGACAGCGCCAATGTATGTGCTGTGCATGAAGGACGTGAATAACAACTGGGTGCGCCCTGACGACAACAAACCGCATGGCGACATCGATCTCGGTATTGCCGTGGAGCATCTCTGTTTGGCAGCGGCTGAGCGAGATTTGGGCACATGTTGGGTGTGCAACTATCATGTTGAGACTCTCCAGTGTCTCCTCCCCGTGGATGGATTCGAGGCTGTTGCCATCATTCCCCTTGGACATATTGCAGCCGACTGCCCCCATGCTGAGAAGCGGCGTAAAACGTTGAACGAAATCATAAAGGAGATTTAACGATGAGTACAGGTAAGCGATTGACGCGATCCATGTCAGACCGTTGGTTAGCAGGAGTATGTAGTGGCATCGCCAACTACTTCGGTTGGGATGTGGCCATCCTGCGTTTGGTCTATTTGGTGCTGACGCTGTGCACAGCCTTCAGTGGCATCATTATTTATATCATTCTTTGGATTTATATGCCGGAAGACAACAGATAAGATTCATACATTGAGAGAATTTGCACATGCAGTCTTGAAACTTGATTAAAGAAACGCGTTCTCTCTGAAGGTAAAAAATATCCACGAATATAGAGCAATAAGCTCTGAATATTCGTGGATTTCTATTGATGTGAGCAACTTTGTAGTTAGGTTCGAGAGTTGTCATGGTGGCAGCTGCTGTCGCAGCACTCGATGCTGACGTCAAAGTACATACTGATCACTTTGATAATGGCAATGGGGGATGCGCCAACGTGAAGTTCTGCGGACACTAACTTCAGACGCTGGCAGCTTGAAGCAAGATCTCGTTGAGGGTAGGATGAATGTGGATGATGTCTCTCAGTTGCTCAAGAGTAACGTCGAAATTCATCAGCGCAGCCACCTCCTGTACGATAGCAGCGGCATTGGCTCCTATGACATGGCATCCGACAATCTTGGAATCAGGCTGCTTGCTGTCGCAGATGATCTTGACGAGCCCTTCAGTAGCTTCTATAGCTTGTGCTTTGCCATTGCTACGGTAGAAGCCCTTGTGGGTGGTATAGTCGGGATACTGAGATTTGACAAGATCCTCTGTCAATCCTACGGAAGCTACCTCAGGATGGGTAAAGACAGCAGCGGGCATGATGTCGAAACGAATGCAGTCTTCAAGGCCAAGAATGCGGTTGACCGCATAGCGTCCTTGCGCTGTTGCCGCATGAGCCAGCATCTGTCGGCCGTTGACATCGCCGATGGCATAGATGTTTGGCACAGAGGTGGAAAAATCGTCGTCGACGAGAATGCCGTGATCATTGTATTGAACACCGGCTGCCTCAAGCTGCAGTCCATCGACTTGCGGTGCCCGTCCGGTAGCTACCAATATGCAGTCGGAGGCGATGTACTCCTCGGTCTTCCTCTTTGTATTAAGATAGATGACTTCATTGCCGTTGACTTCACGAACTTGACAAGCAAGATGGAATTTAATACCGAACTTCTCCAGTATCTTGCGCAGCCGTCGGGCTACCTCACCATCAATGGTGGGCAAGCATTCACTCAGAAACTCCACGACATCAACTCTACAGCCGAAGTCACGGAACATCGTAGCCATCTCTAAGCCGATGACTCCGGCTCCAATGACACACACCGTTGGGGGCAATATTGGAGAAGCAAGCAGGTCGTCGGACGTGAAGACGTAGGGGCTACGCGGCTCCTTGATTCCTGGCAACAGTGGCATCTTGACCTTGGATCCTGTGGCGATGATCACATGCTGAGGCTTTACAATTTCTTCACCGACACTGACAGTCTTAGCATCGGCAAAGGTTGCATGTCCCTGCAACAGCGTGATGGCTGGATTGGAGAGCAAAGTAGAGATGCCCTGACGAAGTCCAGCTACTACCTGTCCTTTTCTCTCCATGGCTCGCTTGAAAGCTTCAACCTGTAGCTCTGCATGATCAGTGGCGGCCTTGGCGGCATCGTGAAGCAACGATTTTGTGGGAATGCAGCCGCGGTTGAGACATGTCCCCCCGACTTCCTTCTCCTCAGCAATCACCACTTTCAATCCTTTATTGGCAGCATAAAGAGCGGTTTCGTAGCCACCCGGCCCGCTGCCAATGATCATTAAATCTGTTTCAATCATATTTACGCATTTACAAAAGTGTTTGGAACTGAACGAATGGATTATTGTCATCATATGGCTTTTGATAGTCATCTAAAGCGTTAGAACCACAACAATATCGTTAAAACTACAAGGTTAAACATTCGTCAGCTAATTGTCTGACGACCGTCATCCATATAGCTGACGACCGTCATCTATATGGCTGACGATCGTTTGACCAACATCTAACAGCTGAGAAGCATGTTAGTTTCTGTCGTTTTAATGTACTGACAGCCACTAATGAACCTACCCCACAATACAATGAATCATTTTAGTTTGGCTGTTCCACTCGTATAGATCAAAATGTTTTTAGTTTTCACCCTTGAATGTCAGAATGGGATGGCGGGCTGCCAACACGTCGTCGGCACGCGAGATGGGCGTGTTGTGTGGTGCAGTCTTCACCACGTCGGGCGTCTCCTTGGCCTCTCGTGCTATCTGATGCATCGCGTCGATGAACCGGTCGAGTGTTTCCTTGCTCTCATTTTCCGTTGGTTCGATCATCATGGCCTCGTGGAAAAGCAGTGGGAAGTAAATGGTGGGTGCATGGAAACCAAAGTCAAGCAGCCGTTTGGCGACGTCGAGCGTGGTGACTCCCGTGGACTTGTCTTTCAGTCCGTTGAAGACGAACTCATGTTTGGAGAGCCCCTCAATCGGCAACTCATAAGCATCTTTCAGCTGATGGCGGATGTAGGTGGCATTGAGCGTTGAGAGCGGCCCTACATGTTTAATGTTTTCTTTACCCAAAGAAAGAATATAAGTCAGGGCGCGCAATTCGACGAGGAAGTTGCCGCGATAAGGATTGACCATAGGAAAGAACTGCTCCAGTCCCTGGCGCACACCTACGGGGCCGCTGCCAGGTCCACCACCGCCGTGAGGCGTAGAGAAGGTCTTGTGGAGGTTGAGGTGCATCACATCAAAGCCCATGTCACCCGGGCGACAGATACCTAATAGGGGATTGAGATTGGCTCCGTCGTAGTACATCAGTCCGCCGCAATCATGTACGAACTTAACGATTTCCACAATATTGTGCTCAAAGAGTCCGAGCGTATTGGGATTGGTCATCATCATGGCAGCTACGGTGTCGTCGAGCTTTGAGCGCAGGTCATCGATGTCGACGGTGCCGTCGGCAAGGCTCTTGACCTCCACTACCTGCAAGCCGCAGACAGCCGCTGAGGCAGGGTTGGTGCCGTGGGCGGAGTCGGGTACGATGACCTTGACACGCTTCATGTCACCTCGGCTCTCGTGATAGGCCCGGATGATCATCAGTCCCGTGAGCTCTCCGTGAGCACCGGCACAGGGCTTAAGCGTGAAGTCGTGCATACCCGTAAGTGCTGCAAGCTGAAGGCGCAGGGCTGTGGCCACCTCCTCACATCCCCTGACCGTCTGCTCAGGCTGCAGAGGATGAATATGAGTGAAAGCGGGTAGGGCGGCTATCTCCTCATTGATTTTGGGATTGTATTTCATCGTGCAGGATCCCAATGGGTAGAATCCGTTGTCAACGCCGAAGTTGTTGCCGCTGTGGTTGGTATAGTGCCGCACGACAGTCATCTCGTCGCACTCGGGAAGCTCTGCTGCATTGTCGCGGCAGACATCCGAGGGTAGAGCATGATGAGGAAAAGCATTATCTGGCAGGCTGTAGCCAACGCGTCCGGGATGGCTCTGCTCGAAAATCAGATGATGATATAACTTTTTGTTCATAACCTTCTCATTTAAGAATTAACCAGTGCTACAAGCGCGTCAATCTCTCCCTTGCTTCTCTGCTCGGTGACTGCCAGCATGAGGGTGTGGCCATCGATCTTAACGCCTCCGAGGAATCCAGCCTCCAGCCATTTGGCCTGCAGAGCGTCGAGGTCACCGTCGTATGTGACACAGAATTCATTGAGATATTCCTTGCCCTTGAACGTATCGGTGAAATGTCCGGTTTCCAAAAGTCTATCGTGAAGGTAGTGAGCTCCGTCACAGCCCGTTTGTGCGGCCTCTCTGAGTCCCTGCTTGCCCATGAGCGCCATGTAGATGGTCACCCAAAGTGCCATCAGGCTCTCATTGGAGCAGATGTTGGAGGTGGCTCTCTGCCGGCGGATATGCTGTTCGCGGGCCTGCAGGGTGAGCACAAAGACACGCTGCCCGTTGCCGTCGACTGTCTGACCGACGATTCTTCCCGGCATCTTGCGCATATATTTTTCAGTGGTACACATGTATCCGAGGTAAGGTCCGCCCCAGGCCATGGGCAACCCTAAGCTTTGGGCCTCACCGACAGCGATGTCGGCTCCCCATTCTCCAGGAGTTTTCAGCAGAGCCAAGTCGGCAGCAATGCTGTTGATGATCAGCAGTGCTTTGCTGGCGTGGCAAGTGGCAGCCACACCGCTCAGATCTTCGACGATACCATAGTAGTTGGGTTGCTGCACGATCACGCCGGCCACACCGCCCTGATTGAGTGTATCCTCCATCTGACTGAAATCGGTGACACCCTCGTTTTGTGGGATTTCTTTCACGACCATACCATGGAAACAGGCATAGGTGTCAAGCACTTTTCTCACTTTCGGGTCGATGGTTGCCGACACCAGAATGGTCTCGGCATGGTGGCCGATAGCGCAGGCCATCATCGCTGCCTCTGCCGTGGCTGTGGCACCGTCGTACATCGACGCATTGCTCACTTCCATGCCCGTCAGCCGTGTCATCATTGTCTGATATTCAAAGATATAGTGTAGGGTGCCTTGCGAGATCTCGGCCTGGTAGGGCGTGTAGCTCGTCAGATACTCAGAGCGCTCTACGATCTGCGGGATGACGGAGGGAATATAATGGTCATAGACACCGGCACCGGCGAAACACGTCAGCTCACGGTTGTGCTTGGCAAGCTGGCCGAAGTATCTGCGCACTTCCACCTCGCTCATAGCTTTCGGTATGTCGTAGTCGCCTTTGAGCCGGACGGATTCAGGTACATCCGCATAGAGGTTGTCGATGGAACTGACCCCTATGGCCTGCAACATTTCTTGGATGTCCTCAGGCGTTTGAGGGAAATATTTAAACATAGCTTAGATTTACCGAAGTATCGGAAATAGAAAGCCCTGCCCGTTATGACTCATCTTGCCATCATACTTGAAGGATGAGACGATAATTATAGCGGATTGTCATTCTATTTCCGAATACGAAGTTATTGGTTATTCTTGTTGTAGTCTTCTTCTGTCATGAGTTTTTGAAGCTCATCAGTGTCGGCGATGCTCACCTTGATGATCCAATTGTCGTTGGCATCTTGGTTGATGAGCTCGGGATGATCCTCCAGTGCCTCGTTGACCTCAATGACTGTGCCGCTGACAGGGGCAATCAGGTCGCTTGCTGCCTTGACGCTTTCCACGGCGCCAAAGACTTCACCGGCAGTGATCTCGTCGTCTACTTCCGGTATGTCGACATAGACTATATTTCCCAGTTGCTTCTGAGCGTAATCGGTGATGCCGATATAGCCGAACTCTCCTTCTACTCTTATATATTCGTGTGATTCACTGAAATAAGTCATAATAGGTGTGAAATTAATGGTTAATGAGTATGTTATTTGTGATAATGCTTATCATAGAATTTCTTCTTGACTATAGTCCCTGGGAAGGTCTTGCGCCGGATCTGAATCTCTACGCGGTCGCCCAACTTGAGTGAGGAGTCGACCAGGGCCACGGCGCAACTTTTGTCCACAGAGATGAGACGATAGCCGGTGGTGACCACACCGACGGGCTTGCCGTCCTTGAGCACTGTATAGCCATGACGTGGCACCGCTTTGTCGTCGAGCTCTATGCCGCGCAGCCGTTGTGCTACACCATTAGTCTTTTGCTCTACAAGTGCCTCTTTGCCGATGAATTCGGACTTGTCCAATTTGCAAAACATGCTCAGCCCAGCCATAACCGGTGAGATGTCCTTTGACAGCTCGTCGCCATAGAGAGGCAGTCCTACCTCGAAGCGCAGCGTGTCGCGACAGCCGAGTCCGCAGGGTACGCAACGGTGGCTTGCCATCAGCAGATCCCATTGTTTGACGATGAAGCCTGTGGAGCCATAGATCTCAAAACCGTCCTCGCCCGTGTATCCGGTGCGACTGACGATCACTTCCTCGCCATCGATTTTCAATGCTTTGCAAGTGTAGAAAACAAGTTCACTGCAAGGCATCTTCAACACTTCTTCCATAACGCTCGGCGACTCGGGGCCTTGTATGGCAAGCTGACCATAATAGTCAGACTTGTTGTCGAGTGTGACTTCAAATTCATGGGCTTGCTCCCGCATCCATGCTTCGTCTTTGTCGATGTTGGCAGCATTGACAACAATGAGGAGATGATTGGGAGCCATCTTGTAGACCAATAGGTCGTCAACGGTTCCTCCATCAGGGTAGAGCATCATACCATAGGAGATCTTGTGGATAGGGGCATCAGTGATTTCGTTGGTGAAAATGTAGTTGACATACTTTTCAGCTTCAGGACCCGTCACGACAATCTCGCCCATGTGGGAGACATCAAAAACACCGCAATGCTGCCGCACAGCATTGTGCTCATCTATAATAGATGTGTACTGGATGGGCATATCGAAGCCCCCAAATGGCTGAATGAGCGCTCCTGCCTGGCAGTGCCGCTCGTAGAGACATGTTCTCTTATTCATAGACATTTATGTAACAAGGTATATATATTGCAAAAATAAAGGTTTAAACAATACACTGCAAGGAAATGGCTACTAAAGTAAGTTAAAATCGAAATAATAGTTATCATGGTAGATTTACGGCTATAAGATGTGGCAAGGTAAGGTAGAAAATAAAAACGGATTGCAAAGAATATGGCTTCTTTACAATCCGTTGTGTATGTTTTCAGGAGGGAAGTAGGGTTACTTCTTCTCTTTCTTGACTTTATCGACATAGGCGTCGATGACAGCCACTGCAGTAACGTTGACGACATCGCGGACGTTGGCCTCGAAATCGGTGAAGTGAATAGGCTTGTTCAGGCCCATTTGGATGGGGCCGATGATCTCCACGTCGGGATCCAACGACTGCATCAGCTTGTAGCTGCTGTTGGCGGAACTCATGTTGGGGAATACCAGTGTGTTGACATCCTTGCCCTTGAGGCGGGTAAAGGGATACTTGGCATCGCGGAGTTCTTTGTCAAGTGCGAAGTTGACTTGTATCTCACCGTCGATGTCGAGGTCGGGATAGTCGTGCTGCATCATCTCCACAGTCTGATGCACTTTCTGCGGAGAGCCGATCTCGTCAGTACCGAAGTTGGAGTAGCTGATCATAGCTATCACGGGCTCGTCGTTGAAGAATCGGACCGTATGAGCTGAGAGGCGGGCTACGTCATAGAGCACATTTTGGTCAGGATGACGGTTGATGAGTGTGTCAGCAAGGTAGTAAACACCCTTCTTGGTATTGAGAATGTGCATTGTGGCGAAGGTGTTGTAGTCTTTGCGCACACCGACCACTTCCTTGGCCACCTTGATGGTGTTGCTGTATTTGGTATAGAGACCGGTGATGAAAGCATCGGCGTCGCCCTGCTCGACCATGGACATGCCGAAATAGTTGCGCTCATACATCTTGTCGTAGGCCTCCTCAAAGGTGTAGCCTTGTCTCGCGCGCTTCTCAGCAAGGTGCTTGGCATAGGTAGCGCGGCGACCCTGTTCTTTGTCGGCGCGCATGTCAATGAGTTCCACACCCGATAGGTCGAGTTTCAGGCGGTTGGCGATACGGGTCAAGCGATCGGGATTGCCAAGAAGGATAGGATGGCAAATGCCTTCCTGCTGGGCTTGTACGGCGGCCTTCATCATCGTCGGATGACCACCTTCGGCAAAGACCACACGCTGTGGGTGCAGTGCTGCTGTGGCGTGCAGAGTACGTGTGAGCTTGGTCTCCTGTCCCAACAGCTGACGCAGATGATCCTTGTAGGCTGCCCAGTCCTTGATAGGCGTGCGAGCTACACCGCTCTCTACTGCAGCCTTTGCCACAGCAGCACTGACCTCTGTGATCAGACGAGGATCTACTGGTTTCGGTATGAAATACTTAGGACCGAACGTCAGGTCATTGACATGGTAGACTTCGTTAACTATGTCGGGGATTGGCTGTTTGGCCAAGTCGGCAATGGCATTGACAGCCGCCATCTTCATATCTTCGTTGATAGCCTTGGCGTGGACGTCGAGAGCACCGCGGAAGATATAGGGGAAGCCGATGACATTGTTGATCTGATTGGGATAGTCAGAGCGACCGGTGGACATCAATACGTCGGGCCGGCTGGCCATAGCATCCTCGTAGCTGATCTCAGGTACAGGGTTAGCTAGAGCAAATACGATAGGCTTCTCGGCCATCGAACGGATCATTTCCTGAGTCAGGATGTTGCCCTTGGATAGTCCGACGAAGACGTCAGCACCTTTGATAGCCTCCTCAAGATTGTGGATATCGCGGCGGTCAGTGGCAAAGAGCTTTTTCTGTGGTGTAAGATTAGGACGGTCTGAAGTGATGACCCCCTTGGAGTCGAGCATGACGATATTTTCTTTTTTCACGCCCAGTGCCACATAGAGCTTCGTGCAGCTGATAGCTGCTGCACCGGCTCCGTTGACTACGAGCTGAACCTTGCTGATGTCCTTGCCAGCCACTTCCAACGCGTTTTTCAGTCCGGCAGCGGAAATGATGGCTGTGCCATGCTGGTCATCATGCATCACGGGGATGTCGAGATTCTTCTTCAGGCGTTCCTCGATATAGAAGCACTCAGGAGCCTTGATATCCTCTAAGTTGATACCGCCGAAGGTAGGAGCGATACGCTCTACGGTCTCGCAGAATTTCTCGGGATCTTTCTCATTGAGCTCGATGTCGAAGACATCGATGCCTCCGTAGATTTTGAAGAGCAATCCCTTGCCCTCCATTACCGGCTTGCCGCTCATGGCTCCTATGTCTCCTAATCCAAGTACGGCAGTGCCGTTGGAGATGACGGCTACAAGATTGCCTTTGTCGGTATATTTGTAGACATTATCAGGGTTTTTCTGTATCTGAAGGCACGGATAAGCGACTCCGGGTGAATAGGCCAAGCTCAAATCGGTTTGCGTGCGATAAGGCTTCGTCGGCTTCACTTCTATTTTGCCCGGTCGTCCATTGGCATGGTAGGCGAGGGCAGCTTCCTCTGTAATCTTAACCATAAAAATGTTATATTTTAGATTTAAAAACTTTCTATCTCTTTTTATTTTAGTGCAAAGATAATAAAAACTGTTGAATCCAAAGAAGTTTTTCTTTTTTTTTGTATCTTTGCAACACAAAAGACTTGTATTTCCTTTATGAATAAAACTATCAGTCCAACAGAGTACCGGCAGCAGTTGCGACAGCGCATCATTGAAGCGGCAACCCAAGAGTTTGAGACAAGAGGTGTCAGATCCGTTAAAATGGATGATAT
>CAVKHS010000035.1:0-156815 GCA_963656095.1 Paratractidigestivibacter sp. | reverse complement strand
CGGCAACCCAAGAGTTTGAGACAAGAGGTGTCAGATCCGTTAAAATGGATGATATCAAGGAGCGGAGGAAAGAAAGAGAAATTAAGTCGGCTTCTTTCTTCGCAAATGGAATCCGTCAAGGCTATTTCCGACCAGAAGTGAATTATGAATTGATTGAAAAAATTGCGGATCTTTCGATTAGGGAAATAATGACTCAGCAACTCTATTTGCAATATGACCTCAAGGAGATATTCAGCAACCTCATCATGGTCTTTATGCGTGGGCTCTGCACTTCAAAGGGTATTGCGGAGTTGGAAAAGTTGGCTGCACAGAAGATGCCTCTTATTCATGCGTAACAGCGTAATAATTGATTTATCTGATATTACGCGTTACGCATGTAGACTGTTATTTTCAATTTAATCCCCATATTGTCTGAGAGCAGCGAGAAGTTCGGCATTCTCTTTCTTCGTGCCAATTGTTACGCGCAGGCAGTCTTCACAAAGTTTGACACGCGTGCGGTTTCTGACTATAATACCTCTTTCTACAAGATAGTCGTAAATAGACTGAGCGTCTATCATCTTTGCCAAGAAGAAATTAGCATTGGTCGGATAGACAGTCTGGCAGATGGGTAACTCACGGAAGGCAGACATCAGCTTAGGACGCTCTTCAAGCAGCAGCTTTACCCATTTTTCCACTTCTGTTCGGTGCCTCAGTGCTTCCAAAGCATGCTTTTGAGCCAACGAATTGATATTGTATGGGTATTTGACTTTGTTGAAAAGTGAGATGATCTCCTCATGGGCAAATGCCATACCTAACCGGATGGCAGCACATCCCCATGCTTTGCTCATCGTGTTCAGAACTATCAGATGGGGATATCGGCCGATTTCATGGCGGAAGAGTGGAGCGGAAGAGAAGTCGGAGTAAGCCTCATCAATGACAACAATGCCATCGAAACGCTCCAATACCGCTGTGATCTCTTTTATTTGCATGTTGTTTCCAGAGGGGTTGTTAGGTGAACAAATCCATATTATCTTCGTATGGTCATCGCATGCAGCCAACAGTGAGTCGGCATTCATTTGATAATGCTCATCCAATAGAACAGGGCGATACTCGACATCGTTGATGTCGGCGCAGACCTTGTACATACCATAGGTCGGCTCAATAGCCACCACATTGTCAATCTGTGGGCGGCAAAACACGCGGTAGACAAGGTCTATTGCTTCATCAGAGCCGTTGCCGAGAAAAATATTGTTAGCCGGTACTTTCTTGATCTTTGCGAGTTCGCCTTTTACCTCCAATTGCAGTGGGTCGGGATATCGGTTGTAGGGGCTGTTGTAGGGATTCTCGTTGGCATCAAGAAAGACGTGAGCCTCGTGCCCTGAGTACTCATTGCGTGCAGAACTATATGGAGCCAATTCAGCAATGTTGGGTCTCACCAAATCGTTTAAAGATCTTCTGTTCATCATAAATCCATTATTATAAAATTAGTCCTGGCTTTGCATTCTCAGTCTCATAGCGTTGGCATGAGCTTCAAGTTGCTCATTCTCAGCCATGCAGACCACAGCTTTTCCGATACTTTCAATACCTTCTTTTGTGAGATGCTGGAAAGTGATCTTACGCATATAGCTGTCGAGATTCACACCATTATATGCCAAGGCATATTGATGAGTAGGAAGTGTGTGGTTCGTGCCGCTGGCATAATCACCTGCGCTTTCGCAAGCCCATTTGCCAAGGAAGACGCTACCGGCATTGATAACTTTTGTTGCCAAGTCGTCATAGTTCTTTGTTGCGAGGATCAAGTGCTCAGGAGCATAGGCATTACTGAGTTCCATAGCCTCATTGAGATCGTGGACGAGCACCAGCTTGGAGTTATCTAGCGATTTTGCAGCGATTTCTTTTCTCGGGAAGCGCTCCAACTGAATAGCAACCTCTGCCCTTACTTCCTCAAGCATCTGCTCTGAATCGGTGATTAGAAACACTTGAGAGTCGATGCCATGTTCAGCCTGGGACAGCAAATCTGCGGCGACGAAAACAGGATTACTCTCGCTGTCAGCAATGACACATACTTCGCTGGGGCCTGCTGGCATGTCGATAGCCGCCTCGTGAAGGCTCACTTGCTGCTTGGCAGCCATCACGTATTGATTGCCAGGACCAAAGATCTTATAGACCTTAGGTACACTCTCTGTGCCATAAGCCATAGCGCCAATAGCCTGAACACCTCCAGCTTTATAGATTCGACTGACTCCTGCTATCTTGGCAGCCGCCAAAATGGCCGGATTCACTTTGCCCTCTTTATTAGGGGGAGTACAGAGTACAATCTCCTCACAACCGGCAATCTTCGCCGGGGTAGCTAACATCAGTACGGTTGAGAATAGGGGAGCAGTACCTCCGGGAATGTATAATCCCACTTTCTGAATGGCCACACTCTTCTGCCAGCACTCCACACCTTTGGAGGTCTCCAGCGGTATACCTTCAAACTTTTGTGCATGATGGAACTTATAGATGTTGTCATGCGCGAGTATCAAGGAATCAAGCAATTCGGGTGATACCAGCGTCAGTGCCTCATCAATCTCTTCCTCGCTGACAGCCAATGAAGTCAATACTGCATGGTCAAACTTCTCCTCGTAGCTCTTAACAGCCTCATCACCTCGTTGTCTCACGTCGTCGAGCACACTTCTAACAGTGGTATTCAGCTGTGAAACGTCTAAATGAGGCCGTTTGACCAATTCTGGCCAAGTCTCTTTTGAAGGATATTTAATAACATTCATGTCTCAACCTTTCTTCGTTATTATCAGATCTTTACCGTATGATCGCACCTTAATTATGATCTGATTTCTTCTGTATCATCAGATCACAGCTATAATCAGACCTTAACTATCAGATCCTTAGAGGATCATTTTCTCAATAGGAGAAACTAATATGCCCTGAGCGCCCAACTCTTTGAGTTTGCCAATGATTTCCCAAAAACGGGCTTCGTCTAAGACCGTGTGGATGGCACACCAATCTGGGTCAGAAAGAGGAATAATGGTAGGGCTCTTGATACCGGGTAGTACCCTGATGATGTCTGCTACTTTGTCTTTCGGTGCGTTCATCATCACGTATTTCTTGTCACGGGCGATCTGTACGGCCTCAAAACGGAAAAGCAACTCATTCAATATTTTCCGTTTCTCATCGTCCATCTTCCAGTTGCCGATGAGCACAGCCTCACTCTTCATGACTACTTCCACCTCTTTCAGATTGTTGTGAACGAGAGTGGAGCCCGAACTGACAATATCAAAGATGGCATCAGCCAGTCCTATACCCGGGCTGATTTCTACAGAACCGGTGATGACATGGATATCTGCCTTGATGTTATTTTTGTTCATAAAACGGCGAAGAATACCAGGATAGGATGTGGCAATCTTCTTACCGTTGAACCACGAAATGTCTGTATAATCAATGGTTTGGGGGATAGCCAGTGACAGTCTGCACTTCGAAAAGCCCAATGGGCGAATAATATGGGCGTCTTCCTGGCGCTCTTCAAACTCATTCTCTCCAACAACACCGATATCTGCTACACCACTTGCCACACTCTGTGGGATGTCGTCATCACGAAGGAAAAGAACCTCCAGAGGGAAGTTGGTGCTCTGAACGAGAAGTGTTCGTTTGCTTTCGCTGACTTTGATGTCGGCTTCTTTCAGCAAATTCATAGTGTCCTCATAGAGGCGACCTTTTGACTGTACTGCTATTCTTAACATGCTGTTTCTTCTATTTCGAATGTTATAATTCTAATTTTCCTAAAAATATCATGCAAATTTAGCAATTTCCAAGCAAATGTGCAATAAAAATGCTACTTTTGTGATGAAATTTATGACGACGGTAAGAAACATTTATATTTATGCGTGTTGTCTGCTCGTTTTTCTGTCTGCTTGTCAGCAGCAATCCAAAAAGCCGGAGATGACACCGTGGGGCACGACGATAGGGGAGGATTCTTTGCCTAAAGAGAATTCTCTCACTTTGGATGATATACAAACGAATGGTGAGCTGATTATGCTTACGATTTCTGGTCCAGAGACATACTATGACTATCATGGACATGGGATGGGTACTCAATATCTGCTTTGCCAGAAGTTTGCTGATAAGTTAGGTGTTTCCTTGCGAGTGGAGGTTTGCAAAGACACCACAGAGCTTGTTCTGCGGATGCAAAAAGGAGAGGGAGACCTTGCTGCCGTGTTGTTGCCTAAGAAATGGAGAAGGCTGCTGTATGCGGGGGCCGCTGACAAAAAGCATCGCACTTCCTGGATTGTCAGAAAAGACGGACAAGACTTGGCACAAGCGCTTAATAGTTGGTATCGCTCAGACATGATAGATAAAATTAAACGAGAAGAGCAATTTTTATTGTCCACAGCCAGTATTACCCGCCATGTCTATGCACCAATGCTCAACCGAGCTGGTGGTGTCATTTCCCGATATGACCATCTTTTCCAGCAATATGCGCCTCTGGCAAGATGGGACTGGCGCTTGTTGGCGGCTCAGTGCTATCAGGAGTCAACCTTTGATCCAAAAGCGCATTCTTGGGCAGGAGCGTGTGGTCTAATGCAGATTATGCCGTCAACGGCCGACCATGTAGGATTGCCACGAGAAAACCTTTATGACCCAGAAGCCAACATTGCCTGCGCTGCTAAATACATACAGGAGCTCAGCGGGTTCTTTAGGGAAGTGCCAGTATCTGAGCGAATCTATTTTGTGTTGGCCAGTTATAATGGCGGACATTTTCATGTGAGGGATGCTATGGCTCTGGCACGTCGTGATGGACGTGATCCACACCGTTGGGGCGAGGTCGAACCTTATATACTTAAATTGAGTTCACCAACTTACTATACAAGTTCAATTGTGAAGCATGGTTATATGCGCGGATCAGAGACTGTCAACTATGTCCGTCGCATCCGTGAAAGATGGAATCAATATCGTGGAGTGGCAAAAGGTGGCTTCTCCTCCGGTTTCTCTACAATACCAGAACGGGCTAATAGAAGGTACAAATGGCATCTTTAGTTACATTTGAATCATAGGTATCATTATACAAAGTGTTCATTTGATATTGGATATATTTTGATATAAATGCTATCTTGACTTTGAAAAGGTATAGTCTAAAAAAGGGAAATTGCTGTCCCATTTGAGACAGCAACCTTCCTTAATAAAATATATGATGAAGATTTTTTTTGTTACTACTCTATTCTATTCTATTCCTCTTTGTAACTCAATTCTTTTTTACGACACTTTTTCAAACAACAATTCAGTTTTCACTTCTTTTTTGTCGATGTTGATGGTGTCACCTTTCTTCACATCTCCTGAGAGTATCAACTCACATAAGCCATCCTCAACATAAGTTTGAATAGCTCTTTTCAGTGGTCGGGCACCAAACTGAATATCGTAGCCTTTCGAGGCCACAAACTCTTTGGCGGCATCCGTCAACTGTATCTGCAAGCCCTTCTCCTCAATTCGCTTATAAAGCCCTGAGAGCTCTATGTCGATGATCTTCTTGATGGAATTCAAGTCAAGCTGATCGAAAGTAATGATCTCATCAAGACGGTTGAGGAATTCCGGTGAGAACTGCTTGCTTAGACTTTTTTGGATCACCGACCGGGCATATTCCTTGTCTTTATCACTCAGATTGCCCACGTTTGAGATTCCGCTTGCATTGAAACCTACACCATGACTGAATTCTTTCAACTGGCGTGTACCAGCATTGGAAGTCATGATGATCACCGTATTACGGAAGTCTACGGTCCGTCCATTTCCATCCGTGAGTCTTCCCTCGTCAAGAACTTGCAACATCAGATTGAAGACATTGCCGTGTGCCTTCTCTATCTCGTCAAGCAAGACAATGGAATAGGGATGACGGCGTACTTGTTCTGTCAATTGTCCGCCTTCTTCGTAACCGACATATCCTGGAGGTGCTCCGATGAGTCGTGAGACATTGAAGCTCTCTGTATACTCGCTCATATCTATACGTATGATCGAATCCTTTGAGCCGAACATGTTCTCTGCCAAACACTTTGCGAGATAGGTCTTGCCAACTCCCGTAGGACCCAAGAACATGAATGCCCCAATAGGGTGATTGGGATCTTTCAGTCCAACTCGGTTGCGTTGTATGGCTTTCACAAGCTTCTCTATCGCTCTGTCTTGTCCAATAACCCGTTTCTTGAGTTCGCTACCCATGTCTCTGAGACGTAAAGTCTCTCCCTTTTCCATGCGCTGGACGGGTACTCCACTCATTCTTGACACTACACCGGCAACATCTTTATCCGTTACTTTCTGACGTGACTCAGCGTCCCCGTTCTGCCAAGACTGTTGCAACTCGTGTAACTCTTGCTCGAGATGAGTTTGATGATCACGGTAGACAGTTGCCAGTTCATAATTCTGACTTCTGACAGCCTGCTCCTTTTTATCCTTAACCTCGTTGATCTCCTTTTCTTTGTCAGTGATCTCTGGTGGCACTTGAGCATGTTGCAGACGTATGTGAGCGCCGACCTCATCAAGCGCGTCAATCGCCTTGTCAGGGAATTCGCGGTCTGTGATATAGCGTTCTGTTAGACTCACACATGCTTGCAGAGCTTCTTTTGTGTAGGTCACATGGTGATGCTCCTCATAGCGATCTTTGATGTTGTGGAGTATTTGTAGAGTCTGCTCAGTCGTCGTCGGTTCTACTAACACCTTTTGAAATCTACGCTCCAATGCGCCGTCTTTCTCAATGGTCTTGCGGAATTCGTCAAGTGTAGTGGCACCGATACACTGGATGGTGCCGCGGGCCAATGCTGGTTTCATGATATTGGCAGCATCCATAGTACCAGGAGAGGATCCTGCTCCGATAATCGTGTGAATCTCGTCGATAAACACAATGATATTCGGATTCTGCTCCAATTCTTTGATCAGCGCACGGATCCGCTCCTCAAATTGTCCGCGATATTTAGTTCCGGCAACAATTCCGGTCATGTCTAAACTGACAAGACGACAATTGAAGAGTACGGGTGAAGTGTGGTGCTTCACGATTTGCTGCGCCAGTCCCTCTACGATAGCACTCTTGCCAACACCAGGCTCACCAATGAGGATAGGATTGTTTTTCTTGCGACGGCAGAGAATCTCCGTGACTCGTTGTATTTCCTTCTCTCTTCCCACAACAGGATCGAGTTTACCTTCTGCGGCGGCACGGGTAAGATCTTTAGAGAAGTTGTCCAATACAGGAGTCTTACCATTACCTTGTTGTGCTACGTCGGTCTGGGTGGACTGCATATGCCCGCCACCTTTCATATTATCACTTTCGTTGAAGTCTTCCTCGTCTTCGTCAGGCAGTCCGATATCATCTGTAGTAGGCTTTTTCTGTAACTGCTTTGCCACTTGCTCGTAGTCTACATGATTAGCCTCAAGAACGATCTTTGCTCCATTGTCAATTTGATCGTGGAGGATAGCCAAGAGCACATGTTGAGTATCCACAACGGAGGTTTGCTGAATACGAGCCTCCAAGACAGCCAACCGCAAAATGTTGCTGGCCTGATCATTGAGTATAATATCGTTGACTACATTCTTATTATCTGAAACAGCAGGTGTATTAGCTCTTACTCTCTGCTCTAATTCTTCTTTGATCCGTGGTATGTCTACATTCAATCTATGTAACAAATCGATGACGACGCCTTCTTTCTCACGGAGAATGCCCAAGAGAAGGTGTTCCGGACCAACCGAAGTGCTGGCCAGGCGTGTCGCCTCTTCCCGACTAAAAGCCAGGATTTGTGAAACCTTGGGTGAAAACTGACTGGTCATATTTTCTTTTTACCTTTCTTTTTCTGTTAGATACGATGCAAATATACTTTATTTTGCTTTAAACTGCAAGGACTATGCCAAAAAAATAGTTATTCGTGGCAAATCTCCCAATATGGGCAATTATCGCATCGTTCTGTGTGAGCTGTTGGCGTGAAATCAAGTTCTGGATTGAAGATTTCTGCTAACAATAGCTTGAGTTGATCCAAGAACTCAGGCCATAAAGAACTGATGTCGTCTAAGGTCTCGTGTGGTCCGCGTCCAACGGCAAACGACAATATGGGATTATAAATCTCATCTGATGCTTGGCGAATAAAGAGCAAAGCGGGAGCTACGGCATGCTGCTTCATCTGTCCAACCTTCTTATAGGAGTTAGTTCCATATTTCACTACCCCCGCATAAAGCATTGTTTGCAAATAATAATTTGTATGCTTCGTATCAATATAGTCTTCGTTGAAGATATCCTTGACATCAGTGGGCAATGAAGTTAACGGCCTGCCCGTCTTGTAGTCCACGATTCTAACGATACTCTTTCCACCTTGTTTGACTTTATCTATGCGATCCACCTTACCCCCAATGTTCAAGCAATGCTGTTGCTCGTTAACGTTGAAGGACACTTTGTCATAGAAACTTTCTTCCAATGCCAGAATGTCAAACGGTGCCCATGCTGCATCCAGGTGCAAAAGCCGTTGAAGATAGAGTCTGATGACATTTTTATTGAGCATCTGTAATCCATTGTATTGAGGGAAGAACTGATGCTCATTGGCTTTGAAAAGCTTTTCCTGGAAGGCTTTATCAATGATGCGTTCCAAAAAACTCGGATCCTTAAGCACAGACAGAATCATTTCTTTTGTAATGGTGGTTTGCTGTTGGCTCAATTGTTTATAGATCAGTTCCGCACTATGATGGAACAGATCTCCAAACATCTTGTTGTCAATCTCATCGATATTGCCTTCATCTTGTTCATGCAACTGGCAGATTGTATTATAATAGAACTGCAAAGGACACCGCATATATTGACCCAAGGCTGAGGGAGAGATACTCTTCATGTCATTAAGCATTTTCATTACTTCCGCAGTCTTGCTCTTTGACTGACACTGTCTATGGCTTTGATTTTGTCCAGCTGTCAGTGTATAGCGTCCAATATGCTGTTGCCCATAACTGTTAAGCATGAGCTGTAACATAAACTGGCTCATCTCTCCCTTTTGTCCGTCATCCGTCGCATTATTATATAATAAGGTGATATCATGAGCTCTTTGTATCAGCGATTGGAAATAATAAGCGAAGATCGACACCTTGTTTTCTATTGTGGTCAGTCCATAGCCAACACGGATGGAGTGAGGAATAAAGGAAGCATCATTGATATTTTTGGGGAGTTTTCCCTCATTGCACGATAAAAGAATCACATGCTCAAAATCAAGGTTTCTCGTCTCCAAAACGCCCATGATCTGAGTGCCGACGGCTGGCTCGCCATGAAAGGGAATGGCTGTAGACTGAATGACTTGCTGCATGAGCCGTTGCACAATAAAAATGCTGACGATCTGCTTACCACTATTTTCATCTATGCGCCTACCATCTTGAGAGTCATTCTTGTAAACATTCACAGACATAATGTCGTCAAGACGGTTCAACAACGTATACATGGAGAAGATGGACTGATGGAGTAGGGGATTGCCAATGCTGCGTGTGTTCCGTCCTATGATTTTGAGTAAATCCGTCATCCAAGTTAAAAGTGGTAACGTTCCATTCTTTTCCTCAAGGGGATGAAACAGCAGAGCTAAAGACTCATCGAATCCGTCAGTTAATTCCTTTACACTTGGATAATATCGGTGATTGCTATTTAGCTGGGAAGCTAAAACTTTGCAGTCATCAGAAAGGTATTGGGCATAGGGATGCAACAATACCTTGTTGATATATTTCAGTTGGAAATGTCGACAGTCATTTGTCAGGCCTTTCAATTGCAAGGCGATCAGTGCGTCAATTAACACACTGACTTCTGAAGCATTCAATGGAAAACCTGTGGTGACGTTGACATTTTGGATATTTCCCGGCAAACTATGAATCACTGATGGCAATAGATTTTCATCTGCCATCACGACAGCAGTCCGATTGCCATCCTTCATCCTGTCATTCCCCGTTAGCCATTGACCGACATATCGTGCTTGAATCTCCTCTGTCGGTGCCGAGATCATGCATATGTCTTTGGGCGACTTCATATTGTCAAAAACTTCTGATGGATCGATGCCGGTGCTGGCCAAGTCCTTGTTGAGTTGGTTGGGAAACATTTCCAGATATTGCTTGATATACTTTCCTGAATCTGTATCGATGTAGTTGACATCGTAGTCCCAGTAAAATTCAGCCTTGCCCTCCATCTTCAGTCTTCGGAAAAGGTCTTGCTCCACCTTCTGGAGAAGATTGAAGCCCACGAATATGTAAGTGTCGTATTGAAAGTCGATGTACTCTTGATCGATTACTTCCCGATAGAGCATGCCCTCGTAAGCCAGTCCATGCTTTTCCAGTCGTTGATGAAGTTCATGGTAGATACTTCCGAGATGCTCCCAAATATTTTTGAACCGGTGCTGCAACTGAGAATCATGCATCATCGTATGGAAAAACTCTTCCAAACTTTTCCTTTGTGCTTCTGTCAGGAAACTGAAGTCGCTCATCTCTTCCCATGCTTGTAAATCAATGAAGAGTTTGTCGGGATCGACTTCATTCTTATCGATGTCATCGAAATCGGCCAACATCAGTTGTCCCCATGAGAAGAAATGATCAAGTGTCTCGTCGGAGCCAGTGATGTCACAAAAGACATTGTAAACTTGAAAGACAAGTGTGATGGGATCAGGTACCTGCAACTCACTATGTTCACGAAACAGTTCACTGATGGTGATATATTTTGGGCTCCACAATGCGTGTCTGGCTTCTTGATACAGCTCTCGATTGAAAAATATCGATGCGCGCTTATTAGGGAAAACAATTGCAATTCTGTCTATGTCTTGTCCATGTTTTGCCAAAATATCCTTTGCTACAAAATGAAGGAAGGAAGTACCGGTTTGGTGGGGATTGTCCTGTATAAGCATATCAATAAAGGATTTTTTAGAGATGACGAGAAAAAACATAAGGTAGCCTTCAAACTAAAGACTACCTTATATACAGCTAATTATTTCTTTGTATAGAGGAAACGTTTTATGGAACGCTTAGGCGTCTTCTCAAACTCGCTGTCGTGAAGCCGGATCTCTGACAGATGGCAGTAAGCTGGCAAGTTTGCATTGAGTTGCTTTCGATTTTGCTCCATGATCGTGTTGAGATCTGACTCACTGAATCCTATCTGCTTTGCAGTGTCCAAGTCGGGGTAAACCAGTCCCACGAGTTTATCACCTTCCTGAATGACCACGCTCTCCGAAACCATAGACATCGAGTTGAGTTTGTCTTCAATCTCCTCTGGGTAGATGTTTTGTCCATTAGACCCAAGCAACATATTCTTGGAACGTCCCTTGATAAAGAGATTACCATCCTCATCCATCAGCCCCAAGTCACCCGTATGGAACCATCCGTCAGCATCAATGCTGGCTTTGGTGGCTTCTTCGTTCTTATAGTAACCTAACATCACGTTAGGACCTTTTGCAAGGATCTCACCCGGGGTATTGACAGGATCTTCACTCACGACTTTCACTTGCATGTTCTTGGCAGCACGTCCGCATGAGCCGGGGACGTAAGTCTTATAGTCCGCATAACAAATGATCGGAGCACATTCGGTAGCTCCATAGCCTACAGTATAATGGAATCCAATACGATGCAGGAAACTCTCCACTTCCTGATTGAAAGCGGCTCCACCTATAATCACTTCATAGAATTCACCTCCAAAAGCTTTGGTCACCTGATCACAGATCTTCTCATAGACGCGCTTGTTGATACCCGGCATCTTCATCAAGAGGCGAAGTTTAGGATCCTGAATCTTGGGGAATACCTTCTTCTTAATGATCTTCTCAATGATCAGCGGAACGGAGATGATGATCTTTGGTTTCACTTCTGAGAAAGCCTGTGCAATGATGGCTGGTGAGGGAATACGGGTCAGGTAGAAGATATGGCATCCCGCTATGAACTCAAATAAGAATTCAAAAGACATACCGTACATGTGAGCCATTGGTAATATACAGATCACATTATTTCCTTTCTTCACTTGGTCACCTATAACAGAGAATGCGAAATCGATATTACTCCATAAAGCTCGATAAGGGATCATCACACCTTTAGAAAAGCCGGTAGTTCCACTCGTATAGTTGATGACCGCCAATTCGTCTGGAGACTTTTCTGTGTAATAGTGGACATGCTCCTTACGGAAATACTTGGGATATCTCTGTCCAAAAATCTCATTGAGGTGCTCGCGGGCATAGGTCAATTTGTCGGTACGTGAGAGTACGAGGGAATAGTCCGGAATATAGATGATTCCTTCCAGGGAAGGCATCTTCGTTGCGTCAATCTGTGTTGCTACAACATCTCCTGCAAATAATATCTTTGCATCGGAGTGGTTGACGATGTTATGGATCTGTTCTGCAGTGAACTCGTGCAGAATGGGAACCGCAATAGCACCATATGTCAGTACGGCAAGAAAAGCTGCAGCCCATGCGGCACTATTTCGGCCACACAGTGCTATCTTGTCGCCCTGCTTGACACCGGAACTTTCAAACATGATATGAAGCTTTTCGATCTTACGCGCAACGTCATGATATTGCAAGGTTGCACCTTTGAAGTCAGTCAAAGAGTCGAGATCCCAATGGTCTACGATGCTTTTCTGAATCATTTGATTGAAGCTTGGAATAGAGCCTGTCATATCTTTGGATATAAATTATGTTCTTTAATGTTTTGTATGCGGATTCTTAATAAGCGTTTTTATAAAGATAACGTTTGATAGACTTCTTGGGAGTCTTCTCAAACTCGTCGGGGTGAAGCTTGATTCTACTGATCTTGCAGAAGGAGGGTAGCTGCGCATTGAGTTCCTTGCGGTTCTGCTCCATGATGTTGCTCAAATCTGCTTCCGAGAATCCCATCGACTGCGCTTCGTCCATGTCGGGGTGAACCAGCCCCACGAGCTCTTCACCATGCTGAATGATCAGACTCTCATTGACCATGGCCATCGCATTCAGTTTATCTTCAATCTCCTCTGGATAGACATTCTGTCCGTTGGAACCAAGAAGCATGTTCTTGATACGCCCTTTGATAAATACATGACCATCCGCAGACATGGTTCCCAAATCGCCAGTGTGGAACCAGCCTTCTTCATCAATGACTGCTTTTGTGGCTTTTGGATTTTTATAGTATCCAGTCATCACGTTCATGCCACGAGTAACTATCTCTCCCGGTACGTTTTGAGGGTCTTGGCTGAGAATTCTTATTTCCATGTGATCAACACAAGTGCCACAAGAACCAGGAGTGAAGTCATGCCAGTCAGAGTATGTAATCATAGGTCCGGTTTCTGTAGTGCCATAGCCAAGTGTAATCGGGAAATGAATCGAGGTAAGGAAGTTTTCCACTTCCTTGCTCAAGCTTGCACCACCGATGATTACCTCATAGGTCTTTCCGCCCATGATGTTCATCACCATCTGTTCTACACGCTCCTTGACCAATTTATTAAGACCTGGAAGCTTCATCAATATGGCCACACGCGTGCTGTCGAGTGCCGGCATCACTTTCTTGCGAATAATCTTTTCCAAAATCAGGGGCACAGAAACGATCAGGTCGGGATGAATATCTATGAAAGCCTGCTGAATGATAGTGGGACTGGGCAATCGTGTCAGGAAATACAGATGATTGCCTAAACAAAACTGCAAAAGAAATTCGCATGCCAGTCCATACATGTGAGCCATCGGCAATATTGACAACACATTGCCGTTAGGCTTCATTTTGCTGCCAAGGGCCTTAGTCAAGAAATCAAGATTACTCCATAAAGAGCGATATGGAAGCATCACACCTTTAGAGAAGCCTGTCGTGCCGCTGGTATAATTAATCATAGCGGTCTCTTCGGGCATATCTTCATGGTATCGAACATGCTCCTTGCGGAAAAATTTAGGATATTTGCGGCCATACAACTCATTGAGATGCTCCATAGCAACCCCCAACTTTTCAGAACGACATTCCAACAGCGAGTTGTCGGGCATATACACGACTCCTTCGAGATTGGGCATCTTGGAATAATCCAACTCCGTCGCTACCACATCACCTACGAAAAGCAACTTGGATTCGGAGTGATTGACTATGTTATAAACTTGTTCAGATTTGAACTCATGCTGTATGGGAACAGCTACGACACCGTAGGTCAAAGCAGCGAGGAACACGCAAGCCCAGACAGAACTGTTTCTGCCGCAAAGAGCAATCTTATCACCGGCCTTGATGCCACATTCGTCAAATACAATGTGTAGCTTCTCAATCTTGCGGGCTACATCATGGTATTGGAGTGTGGCACCCTTGTAATCGGTGAGTGCATCTTTGTCCCAGTTGCTTTTGATAGTCTGCTCTATCAGAGAGTTGAAACTATATTTATTCTCCATTGCACAATCTTCAAAATTTTGTGCAAAGGTACAATCTATAATGCACAATTCCAAAAAATATGTGCATTAATTTCTTCTAATCCTTCATTTTTCTGTACTTTACTCATATTTCATGGTCTTTGCAGGGTGAATATGCGACACAAGATAACTCGGTGCTATCAGAACAAAGACACTAATGAGGAGCGTTGCGATGTTGAGCAAGATGATCAGAGGAATGTTCAACTCTATAGGAACTGTGTTGACATAATAGGTAGTTGGATCCAACTTGACAATGCCAAAGTATTTTTGAATCAAGCAAAGTCCTATACCCACCAGGTTGCCAATGAGCAATCCTTTACCAATGATAAACACGGCAAACCACAAAAAAATATGACGGATAGTCTTGTCTCTTGCGCCTAAGCCCTTGAACGTGCCAATCATTGCGGTACGCTCCAATATAATAATGAGTAAGCCTGAGATCATTGTCACAGTTGCCACCGCCATCATCAGCAGAAGGATGATATAGACGTTTACATCCAGCAAATCCAGCCAAGAAAAGATTTGCGGGTTAAGTTCTCTGATGGTTTGAGCCACATATGTCTGACCGTAATGGTCTGTATGCTTATTGATCTTGCTGACAAAGCGCTGATTCACTTCATCAACTTTGTTGAAATCATTCACCGTCACGGCAATACCTGTCACTTGATCTTCTTTCCAACCATTAAGCTTTATGGCTGTGTAAAGATCTGTCAGGCACATCAGATTGTCGTATTGACTCAGATTGGTCTGATAGATACCAGTAATCTTAAAGCGGCGCATTCTAACACTGTTGTTATCAATGAAGTATGCAAACACACGATCACCAGCTTTCAGTCTGAGCTTGTCTGCCATTGTCTGTGAAATAGCCAGTTCATTCGAGGCTTGGCTATCAGAGAAATGAGGTAGGGAGCCGGCTACAAGATGCTGATGAAAAAATGTAGAATCAAACTCTTGTCCTAATCCTTCAAACATGACACCGAGAAAATCGTTGTCTGTCTTCAATACTCCTTGTTTATATGCAAATCGCTCTGCATGCTTGACACCGGGTATATGCCTTACAATTTTCATCATGGAATCACCCACAGCGATAGGACTTTGGTCGCCATTCATCTGATTCATGAAATTGGTGACTTGGATATGTGAGCCAAAGCCAATTACTTTATCACGGATAGAATGCTTAAAGCCGATGACGATGCAAACCGATGCAATCATCACCGCCAAACCGATAGCGATGCCGGCCGTGGCAATCGTGATAGCCGGGCGTGATACTCTTTTTTTATCTCCTGGCGTACGATAGATGCGTCGTGCTATGAACAATGGAAAACTCATCGCTGTTCAGTCCTTCCTGGATAGGCTTCCAATGCCTTGCTGAGAACAACAAGGGCACGTTCCAAATCTTCTTTTTTCAACACATAGGCGATACGTACCTGATTGATACCGGCACCAGGAGTCGTATAGAATCCAGCAGCAGGAGCCAGCATTACCGTCTCTCCTTCGTAATTGAATGTTTCAAGACACCAACGGCAGAATTTCTCTGAGTCGTCAACAGGTAATTGAGCAACTGTGTAGAAAGCACCCATAGGAATAGGGGAGTATACGCCTGGAATGCGATTAAGACCATCGATCAGGCATTTACGCCGTTCGACATATTCGTCGTAAACATCGCGAT
Source organism: Paratractidigestivibacter sp. (assembly GCA_963656095.1). Lineage (GTDB taxonomy): Bacteria > Bacteroidota > Bacteroidia > Bacteroidales > Bacteroidaceae > Prevotella. The sequence goes on along the minus strand of CAVKHS010000035.1, from coordinate 140,813 downwards.
AATACGACTCTGGTGCGTCAAGTGAAGCTTCTGCTACGATCTGACCAATCAGAGGGGGGGACAAACGTGCTTGGCAGAACTTCATCACGGCCTTCCTGACTTCCGCATTTTTGGTGATGAGCGCTCCGATGCGGATGCCACATTCACTATAACGTTTTGATACAGAATCAATTAATATGACGTTCTGCTCAATACCTTTCAGATGCATTGCACTGATATACGGGCTACCGGTGTAGATATATTCACGATATACCTCGTCAGAGAAGAGATAGAGATCATATTTCTTCACCAAGTCACGTATCTGATTCATCTCTCGCCGTGTATAAAGGTATCCGGTAGGGTTATTTGGGTTGCAGATCATGATGGCGCGTGTTCGGTCATTGATCAGCTCTTCAAATTTCTCAACCTTAGGGAGAGAGAAACCTTCTTCAATAGTAGTTGCAATCGTACGAATCTTTGCTCCAGCCGAGATCGCAAAGGCCATATAGTTGGCATAGGCTGGTTCAGGTACGATGATCTCGTCACCGGGATTCAGGCAACTCATAAAAGCGAAAAGCACAGCTTCTGATCCGCCTGACGTGATGATAATATCGTCGGGTGTAACCTGAATATTATATTTCGCGTAGTAATCTACCAATTTAGTCCGATACGACAAGTAGCCTTGCGAAGGTGAATACTCCAAAATTTTGCGATCGATATGTTTTAAAGCATCCAATCCAACTTGGGGGGTAGGCAAGTCAGGCTGTCCTATGTTTAAATGGTAAACCTTGATACCTCTCTGCTTGGCTGCTGCTGCCAATGGTGCCAATTTCCTAATTGGAGACTCTGGCATCTCAAGTCCACGGACTGATATTTCAGGCATTTCTCTAAAACTTTATATTGCGTGAATAAATATTGCTTACTAATGATTTTAATCTGTGCCTCACAAAATAATTATGGAATTAATTGATCCGCAAATGCAAAGTTAATGATTTTTCTTGATTGAGCCAACTTAGATAGTTTTTTTTTAAATCTCAATATGCTTTTATAGATACCCGTTCATACTATTTATCATAATGCCCATTATATATTAAATAGCCATTTTGATATTGTCATTCCATAATGATGGAAGTTTGAACATGCAATAATCAAAACTATGTTCAATTGCGTTGAAAGTATGGGCTAATTATTCTCCGCTAAGCTTGCAATTGAGTTTCGGTTGGTTTCTTAATCTGAGACCGTTGGTCTCAAGCTTAGAAACTGATGGTTTTTCAGCGAGAAACTAATAGTCTCTAAGCGAGAAACTGGTGGTTTTCCAGCGAGAAACTAATAGTCTCTAATGCAGAAACAGCTAAACAGGCTGTAGCCTTATAGGCAGCCGAGCAAGACTTGAAGTCTTAAAAAAAGATGAGGCCCCGACTCACGCCGGAACCTCACAACAACACAAACACAAAATTGCGGGATCTAAGTCACCGCTATAAATCGAAATATGATAAGAGAGATTAAAATGTTCTTCTATTCAAGGTGCCTTACATGACACCGTCTTCGCGCAACTTAAGCTGCCATTTCCATGCTGAGCGCAAGACATCATCAAGCGGTGTTTCTGCTTTCCATCCAAGTACTTTGTTGGCCTTGGTGCAGTCGCCCCAAATCTTTTCGATGTCACCTTCACGGCGTGGACCGTATTTCCAGTTAAGTTTCACGCCCGTAGCCTTTTCAAAGGTCTCAACGATTTCCAATGTGGAATTGCCATGACCTGTACCGATGTTGAAGTAATCGATAGGCTCAGCATTCTGATCCAGAACACGTGCCATAGCAGCAACATGTGCTTTGGCCAGGTCGACAACATATATATAGTCACGGATACAAGTACCGTCAGGAGTGTTGTAATCGTTTCCGAAGATGGTCAGTTGATTACGAATGCCAATGGCTGTTTGAGTGACATAGGGAATCAGATTGGCAGGCACTCCGTTGGGCAGTTCACCGATCAGGGCGGAAGGATGGGCGCCAATAGGATTGAAGTATCTTAGGACGATGCTTTTGATGTGAGCACCACTATGGATATAGTCATAAATGATTTGTTCGTTGATCTCCTTTGTGTTGCCATATGGAGATGTAGCTTTTTGATGGGGCGCATTTTCTGTTACAGGCAGATTCTCTGGCTTGGGTTGACCGTAGACAGTGCAACTTGAAGAGAAGATGATGCCTTTGATATCATATTTGGGCATGAGTTCCAAAAGATTGATGAGGGACACGATATTGTTGCGGTAATACAGTAAAGGCTTATGAACGCTCTCCCCTACCGCTTTGCTTGCTGCAAAGTGGATAATGCCCTCAATATCTGGATGCTTCTTGAAGACTTCTTCCGTTGTCTGCTTGTCACGCAAATCCACTTTCTCGAAATCAGGACGCACACCTGTGATTTTCTCGATGCCATCTAACACTTTGATATTTGAATTGGAGAGGTCGTCAACAATGACTACTTTATATCCAGCTTCTATCAATTCAACTGTTGTATGAGATCCAATAAATCCCATACCACCTGTAACTAAAATGGTTTGCTTCATATCCATGTTATGTTATGTAATCAGATATTTCGTTTGCAAAGATAATGTTTTTATTTGAAATAATCTCAATTGCTCTCTAAAATATTTCTAATGCCTGTTTAATAACCTTGTCTTTCTTCACAAAGTGGTGCAAAAGTGAGGAAAGATGATACATAATGATATATTGCACTGATGGCTGTTTCTGTGCATACATTATAAAGATTAAGAAAGTTTTTAGTGATATTCGCTCGAAAACCATTTTTTTTGTGTAAGTTTGCAGAAACAAAACATCCAAAGATAAACTGCTATGATGAAGGCAACAGAACAAACGATGCAACAACTTGACCGATTCTTCCACAAAGTGGCTGAGAAATTCCCATCGCAATGCGACAATGCTATATTGACCGACATTCACGTGCGAACCAATCAAGAGACGGGTGAGCTTACTGCTTTTGACGATGACGATCAAGAGATCACAAGGTGTGTGGTAGAGCAATGGATCAATCAGAAAGATGAGGACTTTTATGATGGTGTCACGCTTATTCTCAGACGCTGTCTGAAGAAAAACCATAGCTTTGTGGATTCAATGGGTATACTGAAGCCGTATAGCGTCGTGTTGGAAAATGAGGACAAGGAGCATATTGCTGAACTTTTTGTGGCTGATGATGACACTGTGATCGTCGGAGGGGATATCATGAAAGGTCTCGATGAAGATTTGAACGCTTTCTTTAAGGAATTAATGAAAGACGCAAAATGAAATTAAGCATTATCATACCCGTTTTTCAGACACGAAACACACTGAAGAGATGTGTTGACAGCATTTTGATGCAGGATTTTCGTGACTGGCAGATGATCCTTGTCGACGATGCGTCAACAGACGGAAGCACGAAGATATGTGAAAGCTATGCAAGGAAAGAAGGGCGCATACAGCATGTCAGACTGAAGCGCAACAGTGGACTGAGTGCTGCACGCAATTCCGGACTTGCAAAAGCTAAGGGCGACTATATCATGTTTGTGGACAGTGATGACTATTTAGCTCCTGACACATTAAAGGAACTGATGGAGCAGCTTTCCATCCATCCTGATTACGACATGTTGGAGTTTCCGCTTTATCGCCATTTCGGTTCTCCGCGACAGGCGCGTGTCACCTTCACTCGTCGCGAGTTCACTTTCAACGCTGTTTATTGGTTAGAGACTAAAGCCTGGCAGCACACCTATGCTTGCAATAAAGTTTATAAACGCGAAGTGTGGCAAGATGTGAAATTTCCGGAAGGTAGAACCTTTGAGGATACCTTTACGTTGCCTCAAGTGTTACGTCACTGTCGTCGCGTGGCCACAACAGATGTAGGACTTTACTACTATACATTCAATCCCAATGGTATCACTCAGCAAGCGGAAGTCAAGGATCTTAATAGTCTTCTTGATGGCAACCTGATCATGCTCCATCGAATGGCTACAGACAAAAGAGCAAGACAAAAAGTCAAAGACTATGACCAGCTGATGGCCGAGTACTATGCTGATGTGCTGAACATCCAACTGGATGTCTTCCGCTCTACAGGTAAAACTCGCCAAGACTTTCCGGTCCTACCCTATCATAACACTCTCAAATTGAAAGCTCTGCATTTGTTGGGACTTAAAACTCTTTGCAAAATTCATAGATTAATATGCAGAAACCACTCGTCAGTTTCATTGTGACTACATATAATCTCCCCGTGACGCTATTAGGTGAATGTCTGAATAGCATCTTGTCTTTATCGCTCTGTGAGGAAGAAAGAGAGATTATTCTCATTGATGACGGATCTGAAAGGTCTCCAATTGACTTTTTGTCGAAGAGAGATGCTCTCATTTATATTCGGCAATCCAATCAAGGACTTTCTGTCGCACGGAATAATGGCTTGCAATGGGCAAAAGGCGAATACGTCCAATTTGTCGATGGTGATGACTATTTGGTGACTGCTCCATATGAGCATTGTCTGGATTTTGTTCGTTACGACCGGCCTGATATGGTACTTTTCCACATGACGAACAACAATAGCACTGATACTGCTTTTTCTGCACCACAACCTGTTAGTGGATGTGAATATATGACCGAAAATAATATGAGAGCGGCTGCATGTGGGTATATTTTCCGGAAAGAAGTGTTGGGTGACTTAAAGTTCACACCAGGCATTTATCACGAAGATGAAGAGTTCACCCCGCAACTATTACTTCGCAGCGCGCGGGTTTTCGACACCAATGCACAGGCATATTACTATCGTCAGCGAACGGGGTCCATTACCCATAATATCGATAAAGAGATTGTTGAAAAGAGGTTAGAAGACATTCTTCGTGTAATTGATCATCTTAAATGCATTGCCAGTCTGTCTCCCACACAGAGTAAAGTGGCATTGGAGCGTCGTGTGGCTCAGCTCACGATGGACTATCTCTACCACATCATAGTACTCACTCAAAGCCGACAGCAGCTGGATACTGCAATAGAGGTATTGAAGAACAGAGGTCTCTACCCCCTACCCGACCACCAATACACGCGCAAATACACTTTGTTTCGAAAGTTGATCAGTTCTCACTGGGGGCGGCAGTTACTTATTAGCGGCTTAAAATTGAAGCAATAAGATGAAGATACTTCTGATCGGTGAATACAGCAATGTCTATAACACTTTGGCCGAGGGCCTTAGAAAACTGGGCCACAAAGTGGTGGTTGCCAGCAATGGTGATTTTTGGAAGGACTATCCAAGAGATATTGATCTTAAACGTAGCGACGGAGTAATCGGTACCATTAGCTTTGCTGCCAGACTTTCCGTTTCGCTACCACGTATGAGAGGGTATGACGTAGTACAGATCATCAATCCAATGTTCTTGGAGCTCAAAGCAGGGAAAATTTTGCCAATCTACCACTATCTGCGGAAACACAATGGAAAGATGGTGATGGGAGCTTTTGGAATGGACTATTATTGGGTGCATGAGAATATCACAAGGATGCCATTGAGATATAGCGACTTCAACATTGGTGACCGACTGCGAACTGACGATGATGCCATGAAGGAAAGAACAGACTGGCTAAATACTCCCAAAGGGCAGCTCAATCAATACATTGCTCATGATTGCGATGCTGTCGTTGCGGGACTCTATGAGTACTGGGCCTGTTACCAGCCTCTATTTCCAAATAAGACGTTTTTTATTCCGTTCCCTATCAAGCAAAAGAGACAAGAAAATGACATCAAGAGCCAGTCTCTTTTACCCTTAAATATTTTCATTGGCATATCAAAAAACAGAAGTGCCTATAAGGGAACTGATATCATGTTGGACGCAGCCCAAAAACTCAAACAAAGATATCCGAAGCAAGTCTCTCTCACGGTTGCCAACGGTGTGCCCTTCAAACAATATACTCAGATGATGAACGAAGCAGACGTAATCCTTGACCAGCTCTATAGCTATACCCCGGCCATGAACGCCCTTGAGGCGATGTCGCGCGGAATTATCTGTGTAGGAGGCGGAGAACCGGAAAACTATGAAATCCTTGGTGAAGACAGTCTGCGACCAATCGTCAATGTTGAGCCGAACGAAGATAGTGTCTTTAACGCCTTGGAACGACTCGTTGTACATCCCGAAATGATACCTGTTCTCAAAAAACAGAGTATTATATATATAAGGAAGCATCACGACTACATAGATGTAGCCAAGAGATACGAGAAGCTTTACCGTAAATTGATAGGAAATCCAAAAGAATAGTCTATGGCACATATCATCAAATATAAATGTGGGGCTTGCGGTTACGAAGCTGATGTCTACGAAGGCCGTGGATTCATGGGGCAACATATCGAAATGATCACTTGTCCTGATTGCAAAACGGTTCAACCCTTAGTTGTGGGTGGTGTCATCGCAGACTCTGCACCTTCTTTCACGTCTTTGGCAGGCAGGCTCTGCCTCAACTGTGGGAGTAGTCATATCAAGCCTTGGAACAAGAAAACATGCCCTAAATGTGGAAAAACAATGCATCCGACAGATAACATTAAGTTTTGGACATAAATTATTTGTTGATTTTGTTTGCTTATTAGGAATTTTATGTTACTTTTGCACCATATAACATCAAAGACCATGAAAGACAAAAAAGCAATTACTGTTAAGACATTATCCAAGAGTAATGTCTGGGATTTGCAGGAGAACGACATCTTCCGCCTTTTAGAGGCTGTCGAGAAAGATTCCGATCTCAAAGAGAATATGCGCCATTATACCGACATTATCAATACGGCTTTTGATATGGAGGAGATAAAAGTGGATAAGCCTGAGATCATTAAGAAGTATGAGGATCGGGGCTTTAAGGTCTCTCAAATCGGTAAGCCTGAAGATAACCATCCAAATCTTGCAATCAAGAAGCGCCCGATCCTGAGAGTGACAGATCTGACATACGAGAATATCCGTCATATCTCTGCCGCTAAGCTCATCGAAGTTTTGGAACGCAACTTCGGTGGAGGATGGGAGTCTCTGCCACAAAGTATTCAGGACATCATCGAAAGCGGATTTGATATCTCTACCACTACTCTTCCCAAGGATCGTCTGCACAAGCCGGGGGGTCTCTATGAGAAGAAAGTCAGCGACGGATTTGAAGTATTGGAAATTCCCAAAGGCCTTTGGATAGAAGCCATCTTTGCGAAAGAGAAGCCAGAGGCCGTTGCTACACCAGTCTTCCTTGCTGATGAAGATAGTGAGAAGGATGACGAAGATAGCGAGGATTCGGAAAATGCAGAAAAAGAGGAAGAGAATATTGATGATGAAAACTTCAAGCAGGACGATGACGACGATGATGCATTTGATGATGAAAAACTTACTGAAGAAAGCTATCGTACCACGTACGAGACAAGTCCTGATGAACTCAACCTTGAGGCAGAGGATATTAGTGAAGATGAAGTTTATTAAATATGCTGCTTAGAAGTCAATTAATTCCGGCAGTAGCATAAAGATATTGTCCTCCTTTCCAATTTGGAAGGGAGGACAATGTCTATTTATAAAGCACTTTAAACTTTGCAAATCTGAGAAGCAGTACCTTTGTAGAGGTTTCCTCAAAGTCAATTGTGGCTTTGCAGTTTTCTCCACTTCCCTCTATCTTCTTTACCTGGCCTTTACCAAAACGGGAATGAAGTATGATAGAGCCTACTTTGATTCCATAGTTGCTTGCGTCGTTTTGGCCGGGATCCACATGGGCGCTAACTACATTTTCCTCGCTAAGGGAACCGATGGTGCGGCCTCCATTAGTCATTGCCTTTGTCACTTTTCTAAAATTACCACTGTGCCGCAGTTGCTGTTCAAAGGAGTGAGAGAACGGATTTACAGCCTGCTCTGCTCTGTGAGGTTTGGTGATCTTTGGTTGTGGGTCAGCCATAAACTGTCCGGCTACGGGACGTGAGTTCTGCATACGGTTACTGTAATGGGGATACTCGTCGCCCCAAGGATGGCTTCCGGTATAAGGCTTATTGATCTCGTAGTCGTCATCATCCCATGGCTTTCTGTTCCATCCACCATGATTACGTATTGTAGCTCCGCCATCTTCCGCACGTATATTCAGATATTTGGGATCAATGTCATCAAGGAAGCGACTCTTTCTGACGTAAGGGTCCATCTTACCAAAGAGCCAACGTGTATGAGCCCAGGACAAATAGCAATGGTGCTCAGCACGCGTGATGGCCACGTAGAGTAGACGACGTTCTTCCTCTAATCCTCGTTGACTGTCCGCAGACATCAGACTTGGAAAGATATTCTCCTCCATGCCAACAATGAAAACTGTTCCAAATTCCAAGCCTTTCGCAGAATGGATGGTCATCAATGTCATCTTGTCACTGGACGAGTCGTCGTTATCCATGTCGGTCAACAGAGATACTGTAGAAAGATAGTCGCTCAACAATTCGTGGTCATCAAGTCCTTGCTCTTGCTGCGATTGCACAAAGTCGGCGATGCCGGAAGTGAGGCTGTCAATGTTCTCGCGCTTACCTTCACCTTCCGGTGTCCTTTCGGCATTGAGGTCAGCTTTCATGCCACTACGTTCCAAGATCTCCTTTCCCAATGTTAATGCGTCAACAGCTCCACGCTTATCGATAAACGACTGAATCAATTGTCTGAACGCATCAAGTTTTGAAAGTGCACCGCGATTGACAGATAATCCATATTGCCCGGGATGGCAGATGGTCTCCCACAGGCTTATTCCGTTTTGTTGTGCTGTGGAGATGATCTTCTGAATAGTAGTGTTGCCAATACCACGGGTTGGATAATTGATGATACGCCGGAAAGCCTCTTCGTCATCAGAGTTGACAACAAGTCGGAAATAGGCCAATGCGTCTTTTATCTCCTTGCGCTGATAGAAGCTAACCCCTCCAAACACACGATAGCAGTTAGCCATGCCCATTTCGGGGCTATGCATCTGTTCCTCAAAAAGACGACTTTGGGCATTCGTTCGGTACAGAATGGCAAAATCGCTCCAATGACAATGTTCTTTAGCCTTGATGCGTTTGATTTCCCGACAGACCACTGCAGCCTCGCGTTTATCAGACTGAGTCTCAAGAACTGTGAGTTTGTCTCCTTCCTCATTTTCGCTATAAACGTTTTTCTCGATCTGACGTTGATTGTGTTTCATCAGCGAGTTTGCTGCTGCAACGATCAAACGAGAAGACCGGTAGTTGCGTTCCAACTTAAACACCTTTGCATTTTCATATCGGGAGGTGAAGTTTAGGATATTATCGATCTTGGCACCGCGGAAAGCATAGATACTCTGATAGTCATCACCAACAACACATACGCGTTGCCGTTCCTTTGTCAGATGCCAAAGAATTTGCTGCTGCACAAAGTTGGTGTCCTGATACTCATCAACCAATACATATTCAAACCGGCTGGCATATTTCTGCCGGATTTCATCATGGGTCTGAAACAGCTCATAAGTCAGCATCAGCAGATCATCGAAATCCATGGCGTTGGCCTGATGAAGACGCTGCTGATAAGCAAGATAAATCTTGTAGACTTCCGGTATGTTCTTTTGTCGGTCCTTCTCTATACGACTGCCGTCATTGCCATATTGTTCGGCCGTACACAGATCATTCTTTGCCCGAGAAATGGCTTTATGCACATCAGTAGGCTTGTATTTTTTATCGTCAAGTTCCATCTGCTTAACGATATTTTTTATTAAAGATCGAGAGTCAGTCTCATCATAGATGGTAAATCCAGATTGAAAGCCTATGTGTCGGGCTTCGGCACGCAGAATATGAGAGAAGACAGAGTGAAAGGTTCCCATTTGTAGATAGCGTGCCCGCTCCTCCCCTACCAATTGTGCGATACGCAATTTCATCTCATTAGCAGCTTTATTGGTGAAGGTAAGAGCTAAGACAGACCACGGCTTCAGTTGCTCATGTTCCAGCAGCCATGCAATCTTATAGGTAAGCACACGTGTCTTTCCTGATCCTGCTCCTGCAACAACCAGTTCGGGTCCATCATCATAGACGACAGCCTGACGTTGGGCATCATTGAGTTGGGAAAGGATATTTTGTTCTTCTTGAGTCATATTCTAATGTTTAGTCGAGTGCGATGAATGTTCAACGGTAAGTGGATCCTATGACAGTCTTTGGATCGTAGTCTTCGCCTTCTTTAGGGAAGGACGGTATGTAGCGCATATTGGCCATAATCTGGCGTTGGCGCAGGCGCATATATCCACTTGGGTATTTCGAGGAGAATTTGCGTGGATTGGGGAGCGTAGCAGCGATCAGGGCGCAGTCTGCACGCGACAGATCTTTTGCATCTTTCCCAAAATTGTAGTTAGCGCATGCTTCTACGCCATAGATGCCGTCGCCCATTTCAATACTGTTGAGGTAGACTTCCATGATGCGCTGTTTGCTCCAGAAAAGTTCGATGAGGGCTGTGAAATAAACCTCAAATCCTTTTCTGACCCATGATCGTCCTGGCCACAGGAACACATTCTTGGCAGTCTGCTGAGAGATGGTACTGGCACCGAACTTTTTACCATGCTTGTGCTTGAGATTGCGCTCGGCAGCACTGCCAATGGCATTGAAGTCAAAACCGTGATGTAAGAGGAAACGGCTGTCCTCACTTGACATCACTGCCACTGGCATGTGAGGAGACATTTCGTCAAGTGGTTTCCATTGATGATGCATCGTCAGACTACCATTTTGAAAGCAGCGGATAACCATCAGCGGTGTAATGTAGACCGGAATGAAGCGATAAGTGATAACAGCCAATATAGAGGATGCGAAGAAAAGACTGACACCCCAGCGAAGGATTTTCTTGAATCTATTCATGCCAAAAGGGGGATGCCGACCCCTAATGAGCCTGCATCCCCTATTTATTAATTCTGCAAATGATATTGCAAAAACAATATTCTTTGTTATTACCTTATTTCAGAGTTCCGTTCTCTGCCTTCTGCACCATTTCTGGGCTGGCATAGAGATAGACCTCCACACGGCGGTTCTGGGGGGCGACTGTCTTATCAACGATAGGATTCTGACTGCCGTAGCCGGCAACATTCTTGAACTGGCTGGAAGAGACTCCCTGAGAAACCAGATAGCTGCTCACTGCCTGGGCACGTGACTGACTCAATGGCACATTGATCTTGTCACCACCTGTAGCGTCGGTATATCCCTGAATATCTACAAGGCAATCAGTGTTATGCTTCAATACAGAAGCAAAGTTAATTAAGTCTTTCTTGGCTGCTGCACGAAGTGTAGACTTATTCAGGTCGAACTGAAGGCCACTGTCAAAAGTCAGCTTAACAGCTTTCAGTCCGTTAGCATCTGTAACTTCCTCCACCTTAGCGTTCTGAACTTTAGCTGCTGCTTCTGCTTTCACTTTGTCCATATGACGACCGATGATAGCACCAGTGCCAGCGCCCACTGCACCTCCAATAGCTGCACCCACAGCTGTATTGCCAGCGATCTTACCGACAATTGCGCCTAAAGCAGCGCCTGCACCGGTGCCGATCAAAGCACCATTGCCCTGACTTGTGCCGCAGCTAGTGATGGTCAGCATGCACAATCCCATTGTTGCTAATGTAATCTTTTTCATATCACTAATGTTTTAAATTTTGTTGGTTGATCTTTTTTTCTACTGCAAAGGTAACTCTTTTTTCGCTTTGTGCGAGAGCTATCCGATATTTTTTTCGTAACTTTGTGGCAAAATTAAGCAAATAATAAATTTTGCAGAGAGGAAAATGCCTATCTTGATGTAGGCAATTCCCTATTCTGCTCTGATCAACTTATTAAAATGGCTAAAGAACTGAGAGAACTGACCAAGCGAGCTGACAACTATAGCCAGTGGTACAACGACTTGGTGATGAAGGCAGACCTGGCTGAGACTGCACCTGTGCGTGGCTGTATGATTATCAAGCCATACGGCTATGCCATTTGGGAAAAAATGCAAGCTGTGCTCGATAAGATGTTTAAAAAGCAAGGAGTGCAGAATGCCTATTTCCCATTGCTTATCCCGAAGAGCTTTTTTGCTCGTGAGGCTGAGCATGTAAAGGGCTTCGCCAAAGAAAGTGCTGTGGTTACTCACTATCGACTGAAGACCAGTGATGATGGAAAGGATATTATTGTGGATCCAGCTGCAAAACTCGATGAGGAGCTGATCATCCGTCCTACTTCAGAGACAATGATCTGGCATACCTATAAAAACTGGATTCATTCTTGGCGTGACCTGCCTATCATGTGTAACCAGTGGTGTAATGTGATGCGTTGGGAGATGCGTACGCGTCCATTCCTGCGTACTTCCGAGTTTTTGTGGCAAGAAGGTCATACGGCCCACGCAACTTCCGAGGAAGCACAGGCTGAGGCCCAGAAGATGCTCAAAGTATATGCTGACTTTGTCGAGAATTGGATGGGCGTACCCGTTATCCAAGGTGTCAAGAGTGAGACCGAGCGCTTCGCCGGAGCTTTGGAGACCTATACGATCGAAGCAATGATGCAAGACGGCAAGGCTCTGCAAAGTGGTACCAGCCACTTCCTGGGCCAAAACTTTGCAAAGAGCTTCGATGTCACTTTCCTGAATAAGGAGAACAAGCCCGAGTATGTATGGGCTACTTCGTGGGGCGTTTCTACTCGTCTGATGGGTGCACTTATCATGGTTCACTCAGATGATAACGGATTGGTGTTGCCTCCAAAGTTGGCTCCTATTCAGGTTGTCATTGTGCCTATTACGAAGAATAAAGAGCAACTTGCTGCTATCACTGAAAAACTGAAGCCCGTCATGGATAAGTTTGACGAGTTAGGCATCAGTGTGAAGTATGATGATGCAGACAACAAACGCCCAGGATTTAAGTTCGCCGACTATGAGCTCAAGGGTGTGCCTGTAAGACTGGTAATGGGTGGACGTGACTTAGAGAACAATACGATCGAAGTGATGCGTCGTGACACTTTGGAGAAAGGGAATGTCAGCTTTGACGGTATTGTAGAGCGTGTGAAGAACCTGCTTGATGATATTCAGAAGAACGTCTTTGAAAAGGCTCGCAAATACCGTGATGCTCATGTCTACGAATGTGACAATTATGAAGAGTTTAAGGAGCGTATTAAAGATGGTGGTTTCTTCCTTTGCCACTGGGACGGTACTCCCGAGACAGAGGCCAAGATCAAAGAAGATACACAGGCTACCATCCGTTGCGTTCCATTCGCTTATGAGCAGACACCAGGTGTTGACATGGTAAGTGGTAAACCTGCCAAATATCGTGTCATCATCGCAAGAGCATACTAATTTAGCTCGCCATAAACAAATTAAGCCTCGTCCTACACTATTGTGTCGAACGAGGCTTAATTCTATTTTGTTAAATGTAAACGGATGTCCAAGATAGTACAGATGAAGGTTATTCGAAATGTCTTAGTCGTGCGATATACTTACCTATGATATCAAATTCAAGATTGACGACACTGCCAACCTTTATGTCCCGGAAATTGGTATTTTGCCGTGTATAAGGGATAATGGCCACACGGAAACTATCGTCTGTTGGATCACATACGGTAAGAGAAACACCGTTGACAGTAACAGAGCCTTTGTCTACTGTGAAGTAGCCTCGCCGGGGCATTTCAGGATTGTTGTGATACTTAAAGGTAAAATAGGCCGACCCGTCAACATCTTCTATATTTGTGCAAACAGCTGTCTCGTCGACATGACCTTGTACGATATGTCCGTCAAGTCGTCCGTTCATCATCATTGATCGCTCAACATTAACAGCATCCCCCACCTTCAGCAATCCAAGGTTGGAACGCTCCAAAGTCTCTTTCATGGCTGTTACTGTGTAGCAGTCATCCTTCAAGTCTACCACAGTCAGACAAACGCCATTGTGTGAAACGCTTTGGTCGATTTTCAACTCATGCGTGAAAGAGCAACTAAGTGTGAGATTTATATTTCCCTGATCTTGTGTGATGGCTTTGACGGTGGCCATTTCTTCAACAATACCGCTAAACATAATTTGTCTCCTATTTGTTAATTATGAATGTTACTTTCCTAAGTCTACTGATTAGGAATAAAAAAGGAGAATACGCGAGACCATTGCCTACGCGCCATTCTCCGTATGGAAAGGGGTTGCAACGATGATGTGATGAAAACTCCAGCTATAAAAGTTGTGGGCCCTCTCTGTCTTTGTAATCCACCGGCTTTACAGCTGCTGCTTTCGCAACATTGTGGCCCGCCATCAACAAGAGAAGAAATCCCGGTTTTCATTGTAATTTGATGAGTATCCCGATCGAACCGAAACAACCCCTTATAGTTTTCTCCATTTCTTCTGCAAATTTACAAGATTCATTCCATATCACCAAATATTCTGATGAAATTTGCGTTTATTAATGAAAAGATATTTTTATGAGATACATTCTGACATTGATCCTTATATTATTGATGGCGGTATCTGCTCGATCACAAATCACCATCTCACTCAATCCTCAGCAACAGTTCAAAGAGATAATTCCTGCAGGTAATTACAGTGGCATTGCTTGGTTAGGGGGGACACAATATGCGGTGGTTAGCGATAAAAGTGACCATGACGGTTATTTTGTTTTCGACATCCAACTTGATTCTATTACGGGTGCTATACGATCTGCCAAGATTTTAGGATTCTATGGATCTGAAAAACCAGGGAGAGACGATGAAGGAATAGCTTACTTACCTGATCGAGGCACTCTGATGGTAAGTGGTGAAGCTGACAACCACATCATTGAATTTGATAGACAAGGACGTTATACCGGACGTGTCACAGCCTGGCCGGACTCTTTAGGGCATCTGCCAGGAAACGAAGGGTTGGAAGCTCTGACGTACTGCAAGGAAAACCACCATCTTTGGACATGCAACGAAACTGTACCAATAAGATTACTAGAGATTGACAGTATCATGAAAGTCAACCGTGTTATTTCTTATAAGATGGACACTGCAAGCATTTCGCCGCGTGAAGGCGCTTTCTACACATTTGGTGTACCGTCGTTGTGCGCTTTGAATGCTGACAGCCTCTTAGTGCTTGAGCGTGAAGTTTATGTTCCCAAAATGAAATTGGGAGCATTTGTCAAGTGCAAGTTGTTTTGCTACAACATCCTTACGTCTGAGAAGACTTTGCTCGCACAGTGGCAAACCAATATGAAATTCTTTGATCATAGTTTTGCCAACTATGAAGGCATGTGCCTTGGGCCAATGCTTGCTGGGGGCAAGCGTGCATTGGTCATGGTCGCGGATTCTCAAAACCAATATGCAGGCGTGTTACGCGACTGGCTGAAGACGGCTGTACTCGTCAAAAGTGTAGCGTCGGGCAATCCATAAAGAGAGAAATAGTGAGAGCTGAGAACCAGAAAGAACTGCGAAGAAAAACATGAAGTTAAGGGTTGCAGCTTTTAGAACAGGTACTCCAGACCACACCAAAACTAACAGCAAAAGTGGAGATGCGGTGAGCATGGTGATGGATATACGCCGAAGCACCCACAATGTGGTGCTTTGCAAAGAACGACGAAGAAAGTAGGCTACTGCTTGATGATGCGTGCAACCATTGCCCAATAAATAATAGTATAGGGCAGCATGATTCTGCAATCCAACATAATATTTGCGAATACCACGAACCATATTATATGATATAGAGCCAGACAGCAGGCATACAACAGGAAGAAAATATTGAGGTGAGAAAGACTGCGGAAAGGGTGTGATGAGCAGGGCTGATATAGGAGCAAAGACCAGCATGACTAACAATAATCCTGTGAAAGAAGGAAATAGTAATCGCCGTAGTCTAAGATGGAATCGGAGCAGAGCCCATATACATGTCACTACAACTACAATGAAGGCTGCTAATATGGTAAGCCAAAGATGATTTTGCCAAATTGCAAAAGAGAGGAAGGAGCCATAGATGACGATCAGTACCAGCAGACTGATACTCCCTTTCAACAGCTTATCACCGATATTGAGTTTTAGTATATTGTCCAATACAAATGGTATGGCTAATAACAATATGCAGAACAGAAGTTCTCCTAAGAATTGTAGACTCATCATGGTTTATTCACTTTATAATGTTAAATTCATTACTTGATAAGAGTTGAAAGGATGGGTCTGTGTAGTACAGATCACCTCTTTGCCTTGTTGCGCCAATTGACTGACAAAGTAATCCACAGCTTCATTCTTAACAAGTGGTTCTTCAATCAGCACAATGGATCCTTTGCTTAAAGGTACTAAAGACAAGAGTACAAGCCAAAGTGTTGTTTGGGAGACTTTGCACATCTTTTCTTTCCATATTGAAGTGTCAATACTTAAACTTTTCCAGATGTCAGTCAAAGCTTCCGCTCTCAAATTCTTACCATTGAATTTACTGATGACTTGTCGACATAGTTCTCCTATAGTCATATCTACCTGTGGCAAGAAATGAGGTACATAGCACATCATTTGACGGAAAAAGGCCCCGGATCCATAGGTTATCAACTCTCCATCAATTGTGATATATCCCTCTTTAACCTTGTCGAGTCCAAGAATGGCCATGATAAGCTGATGACCTGCCGTTGGGTCGACGACGATCGAAGATACCTTTCCCGGACACACTACCATAGTGAGAGGAAGAGTCTTCTTCTCTATCACTACGTCTTTAAATTCCAATATCCCAGGATCTTTGTATGCCGAGAAATCAAAGTTTTTTATCAGCTTGTTCATACGCCTTTAATCTTGTTAATCCTCCTTTGTTTAAGCCTTCTGTGGTAGAGCCTTGCTGACGATATATACACCAAGAAGAATGCAGCCTGCACCCATGAAAGCCAGTATCGTCATACGTTCATGCAAGACAAGTGCGCTGGCAACGACCGTACTGACTGGATTAAGATAGATATAGTTGCTGGCAGAAATTGCACCTATCTTCTTAATCACAAAGCTCCACAATGCAAAGCAGGCAAAGCTGGCTATAACGCCAAGGAAAAGTAAATTGCCCCAAACCGCCGGTTGAAGGAATTCATGAAGTGGAAAATTCCAGGGACGTACCAAATAAACTGGCAACACAGTAACGAGTCCATAGAAGAAAACTTTGCGCGTGACGAACACACTGCTATAGTGACTAATGTATCTCATCAGAATGCTGTAGATTGCCCAGCAAAGAGATGCTACAAGTGCCAGAAGGTCACCCAAGGGATTTATCTTCAAAACAAACTGTCCGTTAAAGACTACAAGCCCCACACCAATAGTAGCCACCAGAGAACCGATGATTAGCTTTCGGTTAGCACGAATATCCTTAAGAAAGAGAAGTGCTAATATCGTTGTTAACAAAGGGGCTGTACAGACGATGAAAGACACATTGTTGACATAGCCGACTTTCACCGCAATATTCTCGGTAACAAAGTAGAGCGAGCCGCCGGTAATGCCTAAAAGCACCATCAATAGTTCGTCGTGCAGGTTGTCACACCATAATTTTCTCGGAGAGATCAGCCATATACAGAGCCATGCGAACAGGAAACGGAGTGTAAAAATCTCATGGGCCATCAATCCGTGGTTGAGCAATACTTTAGAGTTGACAAAGGTCACTCCCCAAGTCAACACTACAATAATCCCGAGAAGATGATATGGCCAGGATCTTCTTAATTCCATGTTCTCCATATGACTCAATTTATATTTTATCTAATGCTATGCGGGAGTTGAGAGTCAAAGACTTAAACTTAGAAGGTGTCATCCCTGTAATGTTTTTGAACTGACTGCTCAGGTAGGCGACACTTGAATAGTTCATCTGCTGTGCGATTTGCGTAAGTGTCAACTCATCATACTTCAAGAGTTCTTTCACTCTTTCCACCCGTTGCAGCATATAATATCGCTCAATGGTCATGCCGGTACACTCGCTGAAGAGTTTGCTCAGCCGACTATAATCTAAATGAAATTTCTCTGCAAGATAAGCACTGAGTGTCAGAGGCTGCCCAGAGGACTTGTAATGCACCAAATCGATGATTGTAGTCTTGATCTGATGCATCAGTTGTTGCCGCTGATCCTCAAGCAGTTCAAATCCAATGGACTTGAGTGCTTGAGCCAACTGCAATCGTTTTTCGCCGCTGAGGCTGTCCTCCTCAATCGTGACAACGCCCAACTCTACAGTAAGCGGGTGTAGCTCTGCCTGTTCCAGGATCTGTTTGACAGCCATCTTGCAACGGTCGCAAACCATACTTTTTATATATAGTGTCTGAGACATAATCAGCTACAGATTTTAAAGAAGGCTTATCTTCTGATGAGCAATACCACATTCTCCACGTGGGAAGTATGCGGGAACATATCGACTGGCTGCACGGATATCACCTTGAATCCGGCATTGAGCAGTTGCAAGTCACGTGCTTGTGTAGCAGGATTACAACTTACATAGACCAAGCGCTTAGGGTGTGCATTAAGAATGACATTTACTACATCGGTGTGCATTCCTGCACGTGGTGGATCCGTCACAATGATATCTGGCCGTCCGTGCTCTTTGATGAAGTCATCAGTGAGGATGTCTTTCATATCTCCCGCAAAGAACGTAGTGTTCTCAATCTTGTTGATCTGGCTATTTACCTTTGCATCTTCAATGGCCTCCTCGACATACTCTATACCAATGACACGCTTGGCCTTACGTGCGACGAAGTTAGCAATCGTGCCCGTACCCGTGTAAAGATCATAAAGCAGAGGATCTTCTGTGGGGGCTTCTTGGTCTTTAAGTGGCATGAAGCAGAACTTGCGTACCACATTATATAGCTGATAAGCCTGCTCTGTATTGGTTTGGTAGAAGCTCTTGGGGCCTACCTTAAACTTCAAATCCTCCATTGCCTCATAGATGAAGCTATTACCCTTGAAAGTCTTCAACTCCAGATCAGTCAACGAATCGTTACCCTTCTGGTTGTCAGTATACATTAAAGAGGTGATTTGAGGATAGCGCTCTGCGACATGTTGTAAGAGTTGCATAGCCTTAGCCTCATCGCCTTCCTCGTCGTAATGAAACTGTATCAAGAGCATCCATTCGCCCGTATTGGAGTTTCGAAACATTAGGTTGCGCAGCACTCCTTTTTGCTGACGTACATCGTAGAAGGTCATGTCTATGCTTTTGGCATAGGCTTCAATGTCGTTGCGGATTGAGTTGTGAAGGTCATCCATCAACCAGCACTTGTGGATAGGATATATTTTGTCAAAAGCACCGGGTATATGGAAGCCTATGGCAGAGTGATTGCCGTTGTCCAAATCTAAAGAAGGGTCCTGCAGCTCTTCATGTGTAAACCATCGTCTGTCGCAGCATCCGAACTCCAGCTTGTTGCGATATTCTTTGGTTTTTACAGAACCAAGTATTGGCATGAAGTCCGGCAATGCGATTTTGCCGATTCGTGTCAGTTGGTCGTGTACCTGCTGTTGCTTAGCTTTCAGCTGTTCTTGATAAGGCAGCATTTGCCACTTACATCCACCACAAATACCAAAGTGCTCACAGAAAGGCTCTATTCTTTGATCGCTTTCCTTGATGATATTGATGATGCGCCCCTCGTTGTACTTATGTTTCTTCTTCACGATTTGGATGTCAACAACATCGCCTGGCACACCAAACGGCACAAATACCACTTTATCGTTGTGGTGAAATAAACTCATGCCTTCGGCTGCTATCGACTCGATAGTAACATTCTCTATGATTGGTAATGATTGACGTCTTCTGCCCATTGTCTATGATCTTGTCTATGATATTTTTGCATGCAAAGTTATACAAAAATCTCTGTAGAGCAAAATATTACTTCATATAATTCATTATATTCATGTAGGTACACTAACAACTCGTATGACCAATGATAATCATTTTTAGGTATTTTATAGAGAAACATATTCTGAGAGAGAATATTCCAAGATTAAATTAGTAACTTTGCATTAGAAAACAAAGACAGGAGATTTATAAATGATGAGATTGTCTGAGCTGCATACAGGAGAAAGTGGCGTTATAGTTAAAGTCAATGGTCATGGTGGTTTCCGGAAACGTATTGTAGAGATGGGGTTCATCAAAGGTAAGAAAGTGGACGTCCTGCTCAATGCTCCTCTTAGAGATCCTGTGAAATATCGTATCATGGGCTATGAGGTGAGTCTGCGCCATAGCGAGGCTAACATGATAGAGGTGGTGACTGCTGAGGAAGCTAAGAAAATAGAAGAGAAAGAACGAAGAGAAAGACAGCAACAGGCTGTAAAAGAACAGCCCGCCGAAGATTTGTCGCTCAACGATGACGGCAATGTTGATCTTGATGTGGCTCTTCGCCCAAACGATAAGTCTTATGAAGATTCTACCGATTTAATGGAGAAGGTTGCTCTTCAGGAGCGTAAGGTGATCAACGTCGCTTTGGTTGGAAACCCCAACTGCGGCAAGACTTCCTTCTTTAATTTTGCCTCAGGTGCTCACGAACGGGTAGGCAACTACTCTGGTGTTACTGTTGACGCAAAAGAAGGGCACGCCAGTTTTGAAGGCTATCAGTTCAACATTGTCGACCTTCCTGGCACCTATTCTCTCTCAGCTTATTCCCCCGAAGAATTATATGTCAGAAAACAGTTGATCGAAAAGACTCCGGATGTTGTCATCAATGTGATTGACACCTCCAACCTGGAGCGTAACCTTTATCTTACGACACAACTCATTGACATGCACATCCGTATGGTGGTTGCGCTAAACATGTTTGATGAGACACAGAAACGCGGTGACCATGTCAATTACGACAAGTTGTCGGAGTTGTTTGGTGTGCCTATGGTTCCGACAGTGTTTAAATCCGGTAAAGGTGTCAGCGAACTCTTTCATCAAATCATCGAAGTGTATGAGGGAACAGAAGGCGCGCAATCGCATTATCGTCATATCCATATCAACCATGGCCATGAGATAGAACATGGTATCAGTGAGATACAAGAGCATCTCAAGAAAGAAGAGAATGTACGTGAACTCTACTCTACCCGCTATTTGGCTATCAAGTTGCTCGAACATGACCAGGACGTTGAAAAGTTCGTCAGTGCGTTACCGGATGCCAAGGAGATCTTCTTTCATCGCGACAAAGCGGAAAATCGCGTCAAAGAAGAAACCAAGGAAGATGCTGAGACGGCTATCATGGATGCAAAATATGGTTTCATACATGGAGCATTGAATGAGGCCGCATACGAAGAAGGGCATAAAGAGGACACCTACCAGATCACTCATGTGCTCGACCGAATACTGACCAACAAGATTGTTGGCTTCCCTATCTTCTTGCTGCTGATTGCCATCATGTTCTTTGTGACTTTCAGTTTGGGATCATATCCTATGGACTGGATCGACTCACTTGTTGGCATGTTGGGCGATGCTATCGGGCGTTTAATGCCTGAAGGGCCTGTCAAAGCGATGCTTGTAGATGGCATCATCGGTGGCGTTGGTTCAGTCATCGTATTCCTGCCACAGATTCTTATCCTCTATTTCTTCATCTCTATCATGGAGGATTCTGGCTATATGGCGCGCACCGCGTTTATCATGGATAAGCTCATGCATAAGATGGGACTACATGGCAAGTCGTTTATTCCTCTCATCATGGGTTTCGGCTGTAATGTTCCTGCCGTAATGGCAACACGCACAATAGAGAGTCGCCGCTCACGGTTGGTGACGATGATGATTCTGCCTTTGATGAGCTGTGAGGCACGAATACCTATTTATATTATGATCATCTGCACATTCTTCTCACGCAACACGCAGTGGTTGGTGATGATGTCACTCTATCTCATAGGTATCTTCATGGCAATTATCATCAGCAAATTGATGACAAAATATATCGTCAAGGGTGAAGATACGCCTTTTGTGATGGAACTCCCGCCCTATCGCTTCCCTACCGCCAAGGCTGTATTCCGTCATACATGGGAGAAAGGCCGGCAATATCTCAAGAAAATGGGTGGTATCATACTTGTTGCTACTATAATTGTTTGGGCATTAGGCTATTTCCCTCATAATGATCAACTCTCTGTTCAGCAGCAACAAGAGCAAAGCTACATTGGCAAGATAGGCAAAACCATTGAACCCATTTTCTATCCCCAAGGGTTCAACTGGAAATTTGACGTGGGTATTGTCGCAGGCGCTGGGGCTAAAGAGATCGTCGCTTCTACTATGGGTGTGTTATATACCAATGATGATAGCTATTCCGATGACAAAGAATATAATGATAACGAAGGTAAATATGAGCGCCTAAATAAGTCTATCACTGCAGATATAGCTAAGATGCACGGTATGACGATAGGCCAAGCTCGTCCTGTTGCAACGCTTACAACCTTCTGCTTTCTGCTGTTTGTCTTGCTTTACTTCCCGTGTGTAGCCACGTTGGCTGCTATTAAAGGGGAGACCGGCACTTGGAAATGGCCATTGTTCACCGCATGCTATACCACAGCTTTGGCTTGGATCGTTTCTGCTATTGTCTATCAGGTCGGCATGCTGTTTTTATAATGATAGGAGTGACTTGTTCGAGGCTTGGAATACCAAGAATAGAGAAGAAATAGTGGTTTACAAATTCAACCTCGATAGAAGTCTGCAAGGGATCACTTCTGATGAAAAGGATATAAAAAAGAGAAGGGGAAATATTGGAGCGGAATACGGGAATCGAACCCGCCTTTCAGGCTTGGGAAGCCCGCGCACTACCGATATGCTAATTCCGCCTAACAAAAAATGATTGAAGAGCCGATAGGGGGACTCGAACCCCCGACCCACGCATTACGAATGCGTTGCTCTACCAACTGAGCCATATCGGCAAAAATGCTTGGGGAAATCCCCCAATTGCTTGTTTTGCGGGTGCAAAGATATAGCTTTTTTCTTGAACTACCAAATAAAACTGAACTTATTTGATTAAAAATTCATGGCTTTTCTTCCCTCTCTCACTTATGGGTGTCACATCTCTGAATTGTCTATCGCTCACGAATCGTTAAAAATGAATCGTTTTGCATCTTTCTATCTGTTTTTTTTGTAACTTTGCAATGGTTATTAATAATAATGAGTCATTCTATACTACATGATATGTCCATGAGCATCAGAAATAAGTTTTTTGCCTCTGTCATGTTTCTCCTCGCCGTGTTGCCGCTGAAGGCGCAGATGAGGTGGAATCAGGCTTATCAACAATATTTCGACCAATACAAGGATTTGGCCATCGAAGAGATGCTCCGTTACGGCATCCCGGCAAGCATCACGCTGGCCCAGGGTGTCTTTGAGAGCCGAGCTGGACTCAGTCCACTCGCCACTCAGGGCAATAACCATTTCGGCATCAAATGCCATGGATGGACGGGGCGGACGATGAGCCAGGACGATGACGGCATCGGCGAGTGCTTCCGCGCTTACGACAATGCCAAACAGAGCTATGAGGATCATAGTCGCTTCCTTTCGGGCAACCAACGCTATGCCCAGCTCTTCCGACTCGACCTGACCGACTACCGGGGATGGGCATGGGGACTGAAGTCGTGCGGCTACGCCACCAATCCCGCTTATGCCCAAAAACTTATTGACATCATCGAACTCTATAAGCTCAACCAATACGACTACGCACGCCACTACGACAAGTTCATGGCTGAGCGAGGAGCACGCGACCATGCCGTAGTGGTCGGACAGCGACTCCACCCCATCCGTATCTACAACAAAAACTATTATCTCGTAGCACGCGAGGGCGACACCTTCAAGTCCATCGGTAAGGAGACCGATCTGCCGTGGCGTAAGCTGGCAAAATATAATGAGCGCGACAAGCACGACGTACTCCATGCTGGAGACATCATTTATTTGAAAAAAAAGCAGAAGAAAGCTATCAAGACATACAAGCACCGCCCCCACGTGGTAAAGCCCGGCGAGAGCATGTACTCCATTGCCCAGTACTATGGCATACGCTTGAAGAGCCTCTACAAGAAAAACCATTTAACGCCTGATTATCAGATCCGTGTCGACGATGAGTTAAGGGTTTACTAAAAGCATCGGGAGAGAGATCAATACACATAAATCATTAATCTTAAATAGTTAATATGATGAAGAGCAAACACTACATTTTGCTGGCTATGGCCGCCATGATAAGCATGAGCGCTGCCGCCCAGCGTTTCGAAGATTATTTTCAGGATAAGACTCTGCGCATTGACTACATCTTCTCCGGCACCGCCACCACCCAGCATATCGCCCTGGAGCAGATGTATGTGGAGCCCCGATGGTATGGCAAGCGCCAACGACTCGCAGAGGTTCCCGTGGAGGGCAACGGACAGATCACGGTATGCGACCATAAGACGCAACGCGTCATCTATCGCAACTCCTTCTCCACCCTCTTTCAGGAATGGCAGGAAGACCCCGAGGCCCAGCATCTGGAAAAATCGTTTGAAAACGTATATCTCGTGCCCATGCCCAAGGACACTGTCGACATCACCGTGGACCTGCGTAACAGCCGACGCCAAGTCAGCAGTCGCCTCACCCATACCGTAGCACCTACCGACATTCTCATCGCACATCTCGGTGAGAAAAATGTCACACCATACGTCGTCCTGCAACAGGCTCAGGACACCACTCACTGCATCCACCTGGCCTACCTCGCCGAAGGCTACCGTCCCGAAGAGATGAAGACTTTTGTCGATGACGCACGCATGTCGATGGAGACGCTCTTCTCCTACGAACCCTTCAAGAGCAACCGTCAATACTTCAACGTCGTCGCCGTGGAGTCGTCATCCGAGGAGAGCGGAGCCAGCGAGCCAGGAAAAGGTATATGGAAAAACACGGCTCTGCACTCCCACTGGGACACCAACTACAGCGAACGATACCTCACCACAGGACACCTTAAAGATATGCACGACTGGCTCGCTGGTACCCCCTATGAGCATATCATCGCGCTGGTCAACTCCACACGCTATGGTGGTGGCGGATTCTACAACGGCTATCTGCTCGCCTCTATTCACAACCAATACGCCAAGCCCGTCGTCGTACATGAGTTTGGACACAGCTTCGCCGGACTTGCCGACGAATATGCCTATAACGACGAGACTGTAGACATCTATCCCCTCGACGTGGAGCCTTGGGAAAAGAATATCACCACCAAGGTGGATTTCCGAGGAAAATGGGAAAACCTTATCGGCAAGGATAAGAAAGCCGGATTCTACGAGGGAGCCGGATACAAGCCTAAGGGCGTCTACCGCGCCTACTACGACTGCCGTATGCGCACCAATCAGAATCCTGACTTCTGCCCCGCATGCCGACAGGCTATTCAGCAGCTCATCGACTTCTACGTGAAGTAAGTAACGATAACAGAGGAATATAAATAATTGCAGATGAAGACCTTTTACTTTATATTCAGCAAGACCGACCTGCTTCTGCAACGCTTGCCCGACGGAAAATACACGATTCCCTGCACAGAGGAAACACCGGTGAAGACTCATGCCTGGACCCATATCATGGAGGTCAGCCCCATGGAAAACGGCACGCTCGTGAAGACACTGATGCTCGAAGATCCGCAACATGTGGAGATCATCGATCCTGAGCTACGCGCCTCAGGCTTCGATTTTGTTGGGCTCCGGGCTTCGTTTTATCATCTCTCCACCGAGCTTTATCTCAAGGCCGGAAAATGTCAGGAACTCCTCTACTGGGACCACAACACCCAGTTCTGTGGCGTCTGTGGCGCTCCGATGAAGATGCACACCATCATCTCGAAGCGCTGCACACAATGCGGCAAAGAGGTGTGGCCCCAGCTGGCCACTGCGATCATCGTGCTCATCCATCGAGGCGACGAGGTACTCCTTGTTCATGCCAAGAACTTCAAGGGCGACTTCTACGGCCTCGTAGCTGGTTTTGTCGAAACCGGTGAGACCCTTGAGCAGGCAGTGCACCGTGAGGTGATGGAAGAAACGGGACTGACAATCACCAACCTCCGCTACTTCGGCTCGCAGCCGTGGCCCTACCCGTGCGGACTGATGGTGGGCTTCAATGCCGACTATGTCGAGGGTGAGGTCCATCTCCAGCGGTCGGAACTCTCGCGTGGAAGCTGGTTTCGCTACAATGCCCTGCCCCGCATCCCACAGCGACTGTCCATCGCCCGCATGATCCTCGACGACTGGCTCAAGGGCTATGGCATCGTCTCGGAGCAGGAGTAAGCGCATCGACGCAGCCGTATCCCTCTTCCTCACATCTTCCCCATTGAAATGAATAAGACCGGAAAAGTGTATAAAAATGGCAGATGAGCAGCAGAAAAGGCAGTAACATAGGATTTGCGCTTTACTATTTCTTAGTTTTTCTGTCTTTTCTTTTGCTCATTGCATAAATTATCGTACTTTTGCAAAGAAATTGTAAAAATCATATATGGACTGGTTAATCAATCTATTCACAACCCAAGACAGCGTGGCTCATATCGCGCTGCTCTATTCCTTGGTGATCGCCGTGGGCGTGTTGCTGGGAAAAATCAAGATTGGCGGCATCTCCCTGGGTGTCACCTTTGTTTTGTTCGCCGGCATCGTCGCCGGTCACGTCGGCTTCACGGCCCCTACCCCGATCCTTTCCTTCTTGCAGGATTTTGGACTGATCCTCTTTGTGTTCTGCATCGGTTTGCAGGTGGGGCCGGGCTTCTTCGAGAGCTTTAAGAAAGGTGGCGTGACGCTTAACCTGCTGGCCACGGCCGCGGTGCTGCTCAACGTGCTGGTGATGTTTGCCTGCTACTACGTCTTCTTCGACACGAGCAACCGTGTCAACCTGCCGATGATGGTGGGTACCCTCTACGGTGCCGTGACCAACACGCCGGGACTCGGCGCTGCCAACGAAGCCCTCAACTCGGTATTTGGGGCTGGCAAAGCACCGCAGATTGCCAACGGCTACGCTTGTGCTTATCCTCTCGGCGTACTCGGCATCATCGGTGCTACCATCTCCATCCGCTACATCACTCGCACCAACCTCAAGGAAGAAGAAGAAAAACTCAACGAGGCTGAGGAGGAAAATCCACACGCCAAGCCACACGCTATGACGCTGAAGGTGACCAACGCCTACATCGCGGGACGCACCCTGCGGGAGATCTCAGACTTTCTCAACCGCGATATGGTCTGCACCCACCTCTTCCACGACGGTGAGCTGACCACACCTCTTAAGGATACTGTCTTTGAGATGGGCGACGAAGCCCACATTGTCTGCGCAGAAGCAGATGCCGAAGCCATCAAGGCCTTCATCGGTCCTGAGGTAGAAGCAAGTTGGAAAGAGGCTGACGAGAAAAGCAAGTCACCGCTTGTGTCGAAGCGTATCATCGTCACCAATCCTAAAATGAACGGTAAGACACTGGGCAAGATGCACTTCTCGAGCGTCTACGGCGTGAACGTCACCCGCATCTCGCGCCAGGGCATGGATCTCTTTGCCAGCCGCGATCACCACTTCCACATCGGCGACCGTATTCTCGTCGTCGGTCCGGAGGACAATGTCAACCGTGTGGCTGACCTCATGGGTAACTCTGTCAAGAGTCTCAACGCGCCAAACATCGCCACCATCTTCATCGGCATCATCATCGGTATCCTCTTCGGTAGTATTCCTTTGGCTATCCCCGGCATGCCCGTGCCTTTGAAACTCGGTATCGCCGGTGGCCCTCTGATCATCGCCATTCTCATCGGTCGCTTTGGTTATCGCATCAAGCTTGTAACCTACACCACCACCTCGGCCAACATGATGTTGCGAGAGATCGGACTCGTGCTCTTCCTCGCCAGCGTGGGTATCAAGGCCGGCGCAGGATTCTGGGAGACGGTAGTAGCCGGAGACGGACTGAAATATGTCTACACCGGATTTATCATCACCGTGGTGCCTATCCTCATCATTGGTACCATCGCACGACTGAGATATAAGTTCAACTATTTCACGATCATGGGTATGATCGCCGGTACCTACACCGATCCACCAGCACTGGCCTACGCTAATGCCTCGTGCTCCAAGGAAGCTCCGGCTGTGGGCTACTCCACTGTATATCCGCTGAGCATGTTCCTCAGGATCTTTGCTGCTCAGATCATCGTGCTGTTCTTCTGTAGTTAGAACCCTCACCTTGCGGCAACAGTCTGACTTATGCTTCGGTTTAAGCCAGCAGTTGCATCGTCCCACCGTCCGCCCTGCACATAAGCGGCAGAGCGGATGGTAGATTAGAAAACTAAGTTTTGGCATTGCCTCTTTGTATGAGGGATGCCAATTCATTCTATAAACATTATATAATTATGAAAGTATTAAAATTCGGCGGAACATCGGTAGGTTCCGTGAAAAGTATTCTTAGTCTGAAGCGCATCGTAGAAAACGAAGCCCGCCGGCAACCCATTGTCGTTGTCGTCAGCGCTCTTGGGGGTATCACCGATCAACTTATTGCCACATCGCGACTTGCCGTCAGCGGTAAGGATGAGTGGCGCACAAGCTTCGAGCAGATGGTGGACCGTCATCATAAGATGATCGACACTATCATCACCGATCCCAATGACCGAGAAACACTTTTCAACACCGTCGATGCGCTCTTCGAGCAACTACATTCCATCTACTTTGGTGTGTTCCTCATCCGCGACCTGAGCAAGAAAACGCAGGATGCCATCGTCAGCTATGGTGAAAGACTCAGTTCCAACATCGTCGCAACTCTCGTTAGAGGCTCTAAATGGATGGACTCCCGATCGTTTATCAAGACCTATGACATTGCCGGGAAAAACACGCTCGACAGCGCACTGACTAATCAGCTCGTCGTGGAGGCTTTCAAGGACATGCCACGGGTGACACTCGTTCCGGGATTCATCTCCACCGACCGCGACACGGGCGAAATCACCAACCTCGGACGAGGCGGCTCGGACTACACCGCAGCCATCATCGCCGCAGCCCTCGATGCTGAGATACTCGAGATTTGGACTGATGTTGACGGCTTCATGACCGCAGATCCACGTGTCATCAAGTCAGCCTACACCATCGACCAGCTCTCCTATGTTGAGGCCATGGAGCTTTGCAACTTTGGCGCAAAGGTCATCTACCCGCCAACCATCTATCCTGTCTGTGTGAAGAATATTCCTATCAGGGTAAAAAATACTTTCAACCCATCGGCTCCTGGAACCATCATCAAGGACAAGATTGCCAACGACGCTAAGCCTATCAAGGGCATCTCCAGCATCAACGGCACTTCGCTCATCACTGTTTCCGGTCTGTCTATGGTCGGTGTCATCGGTGTCAACCGACGTATCTTCACGGCACTGGCCGACAACGGCATTAGCGTGTTCCTCGTCTCACAGGCTTCTTCCGAGAACTCCACGTCTATCGGTGTCCGCAACGAGGATGCTAAGGAAGCTGTGGAGGTGCTCAACCATGAGTTTGCATCGGAAATCGCCAACGGTGCCATGTTCCCGATGCATCTCGAAAGCGACCTGGCTACAATAGCTATCGTCGGCGAGAATATGAAACATACACCGGGCATCGCCGGAAAACTCTTCGGTACGCTCGGACGCAGTGGCATCTCGGTCATCGCCTGCGCACAAGGCGGCTCCGAGACCAACATCTCTTTTGTCGTGGACTCTCGTTCTCTGCGTAAGTCACTCAACGTCCTCCACGACTCCTTCTTCCTCTCTGAATACAAGGTTCTCAACCTCTTCGTATGTGGTGTGGGTACTGTCGGAGGTAAGCTCCTCGAGCAAATCCGCAACCAATACGATGAGCTCAAGGAGCATTCACGACTGAAACTCAACGTCGTGGGCATCGCCAGTTCAAAAAACGCCATCTTCAACCGCGAAGGCATCGATCTGAGCAACTATTGCGAGCAGCTCCACAACTCTGAGTCCAGCACACCACAATTGCTCTGCAAGAATATTCTGAAGATGAATATCTTCAACTCGGTGTTTGTTGACTGCACGGCATCGGCCGACATCGCCGCACTCTATCCCGTGCTGCTCAACCACAATATCAACGTGGTGGCCGCAAATAAGATCGCAGCCAGCTCATCCTACGACAACTATCGGCTACTTAAGGACACTGCACTGCTCCGTGGCGTGAAGTTCCTCTTCGAGACCAACGTAGGAGCTGGACTGCCGATCATCGGCACCATTAACGACCTGCGCAACTCCGGTGACCGCATTCTGCGCATTGAGGCCGTGCTTAGCGGCACCCTCAACTTCATTTTCAACGAGATTGCTGCCGACGTACCCTTCTCCGAGACTGTCAGACGAGCCAAGGAGCAGGGCTATTCCGAGCCCGACCCACGCATCGACCTCAGCGGCACTGATGTCATCCGCAAACTCGTCATCCTCACACGTGAGGCCGGATACCGCATGGAGCAGGGCGACGTGGAGAAGCATCTCTTTGTACCAGACGAGTATTTTCAGGGCTCTGTGGACGACTTCTGGAGAAACCTGCCAAAGCTCGACGCTGACTTTGAACAGAAACGTGAGCAACTCGAGAGAGAGGGCAAGCGGTGGCGTTTCGTGGCTACGATGGACCAAGGCAAGGCCAGCGTAGCACTGAAAGCTGTCAGCAAGGATCATCCCTTCTACAGTCTTGAAGGCAGCAACAATATCGTGCTGCTCACTACTGAGCGCTACAAAGAGTATCCTATGCTCATTCAGGGCTACGGTGCCGGTGCCAGTGTGACAGCCGCCGGTGTCTTTGCCAACATCATGAGTATCGCTAATATTTAACAGAAGGATTGCAAATTCAGAATAACCATGAAACACATCATCATCTTGGGCGACGGCATGGCTGACCATGCCGTAGATCGATTAGGAGGGAAGACCCTGCTGCAATACGCTGACACTCCGTATATGAACCGACTGGCGCGCGAGGGACGTACCGGCAGACTGATGACCATCCCTGACGGCTTTTTGCCGGGCTCTGAGGTGGCCAACACTGCTATCCTCGGTTATGATCTCAACAAAGTCTATGAGGGGCGTGGCCCACTCGAGGCTGCCAGCATCGGCTACGACATGCACCCCGATGACTTCGCCCTGCGATGCAACATCATAGAACTTGAGAACGGACGCATCAAAAACCACCACGGCGGGCATCTCAAAACCGAGGAGGGCGACGTGCTTATCAAATATCTCAACGACAAACTCGGCAATGACCGTGTGCGCTTCATCACTGGTATTCAATATCGTCATCTGCTCATCATCAAAGGCGGCAACAAGCACATCGTTTGCGCTCCGCCACATGACCACCCCAATGAGGAGTGGCGTCCGTTGCTCGTAAAACCGGAAGAGGGTTGGGTCGATCGTCACGACGGTGGTCGTATGACGGCGCAGGAGACAGCTGACCTGGTCAACGACCTCATTCTCCGCTCTCAGCAGTTGCTCATGGAGCATCCCTTCAATCAGGACCGAGCTGAGAAGGCAAACAGTATCTGGCCGTGGAGCGGCGGATACCGGCCATCGATGAAGACGCTACAAGAGCTTTTCCCGCAGATTCACTCCGGTTCTTGCATCTCAGCCGTAGACCTCATTCGAGGCATCGGACACTATGCCGGACTCGACGTGGTGAAAGTACCGGGAGCCACCGGACTCTCCGACACCAACTATGAGGGTAAGGCACAGGCTGCTATTGACGCGCTGAGTAATCAGGACTTCGTCTTTCTCCATCTCGAAGCTAGCGACGAGGCCGGACACGATGGTGATCTGGAACTGAAACTGCGCACCATCGACTATCTCGACCGACGCATCGTGAAGCCTATCTTCGAAGAGGTGAGCACATGGGATGAGCCTGTATGCATTGCGGTGCTCCCCGACCATCCAACGCCCGTCGAGATCCGCACCCACGTCAAGGAGCCCGTTCCTTTCCTCATTTGGTATCGTGGCATTGATCCCGACAGCGTGCAGACCTACGACGAGGTATCGTGTGTGGAAGGCGCCTACGGCATGCTCCACCTCAACGAGTTCATGGAAACTTTCATGAGCATCGAATAATGCTCAGACTGACAGATACTTTCACGAACATCGTGTAATGCTCAGACTGTCTCTGCACTTAATAATAAACATAGATAAACATTTGAAATCAAATAGATTATGAAATACTATTCAACCAACCATAAAGCTCCTATGGCCACACTCCGTGAGGCTGTGGAGCACGGACTGGCTCCCGACCGCGGGTTGTATATGCCCGAAACCATCAAGTACTTGCCCGAGTCGTTTTTCGAGAACATCGACAAGCTCTCGTTCCAAGAGATAGCCTTGGAGATAGCTCGCTGCTTCTTTGGCGACGACGTGGACGAGGAATCGTTGCGGCAGATCGTCTTCGACACATTGGCTTTTGAGACACCAGTGCATCAAGTCAAAGACGACATCTACAGCCTTGAGCTCTTCCATGGCCCCACATTGGCTTTCAAGGATGTGGGCGCTCGTTTCATGGCTCGTCTGCTGCAATATTTCATTAAGAAAGACGAGAAAGCTACGGGCGTTCAGCATGAGGTCAACGTACTCGTAGCCACTTCTGGCGATACGGGATCAGCAGTGGCCAACGGCTTCCTCGGTATCGACGGCATCCACGTCTATGTGCTCTATCCAAAGGGAAAAGTCAGCATAATCCAAGAGAGCCAGTTCACTACCCTCGGACGCAACATCACGGCATTGGAGGTTGACGGTGTCTTCGACGACTGCCAGGCACTGGTGAAGAACGCGTTCATGGATAAGGAGCTCAACGATCACATGAAGTTGACTTCGGCCAACTCCATCAATGTGGCGCGCTTTCTGCCCCAGGCTTTCTATTACTTCAATGCCTATGCACAACTCAAGCGCATGGGACTTGTTGGACCGGGACGTAAGGATATGGTCGTCTGTGTCCCCAGCGGTAACTTCGGCAATATCACGGCTGGACTCTTCGGTGTCCGCATGGGATTGCCCGTGAAGCACTTCATCGCCGCCAACAACGCCAACGACATCTTCTACAACTATCTGCAAACAGGAATCTACTTACCGCAGCCGAGCAAGCAGACGCTTGCCAACGCTATGGACGTCGGTGATCCAAGCAACTTCGCACGTATCCTTGACCTCTACAACAACGACTGGAAAGCTATCTGCAACGATATCTCGGGTGCTACCTACAGTGACGACGCTATCCGCAAGACCATGAAGCAGTGCTACGACGAAACTGGCTATGTCCTTGATCCCCATGGTGCTTGCGGCTATCAAGCACTCTCCGAGCAGTTGCAGCCCGGCCAGGTTGGTGTCTTCCTTGAGACTGCTCATCCTGCTAAATTCAAGGAGAAGGTCGACGCGATTGACAATGCCGACATTGCCATCCCCGAGCGGCTTCAGGCTTTCATGCGCGGAAAGAAACAGAGCGTGGAGATGCCAAATGATTTCGAAGCGTTAAAAAGATATCTTATGCAGATTTGAATTATCAGATCAGAATGTTCAGGTCTGAATATACAGGCTTAAATATATCTGACCTCTTCATTTGATAAATAGCTTTTATTATGTTAAGTCAAAAAATGCAAGACGCGCTCAATGCGCAAATCAATGCTGAGTTCTGGTCAGCTTATCTCTATCTGTCAATGTCGGCCTTTGCTAATGCACAGGGCTACCCCGGCATGGCTCACTGGTTCGAGGTGCAGTATCAGGAGGAGCTGGACCATGTGAAGGTCTTCTTCGATTATATCCTGCAGCGTGATGGCCGCGTGATGCTCGACCCCATCCAGGGCGTTCCCACTGAATGGGCTAATCCGCTCGATCTCTTCCAAAACGCCCTCAAGCATGAGCAGACGGTGACCGGACTCATCAACAAACTCTACGCTACCTCGCTCGAGGACAACGACTTCGCTACGCAGAGCATGCTCAAATGGTTCATCGACGAGCAGGTCGAGGAAGAGGAAAATGCCAAGAACATCATTGACAGCCTAAAGATGATCGGCGACAACGGTTATGGCATCTATACGCTCGACAAGGATCTTGCCACACGCGTCTACACACAGGCTGCTCCGCTTGCAGCCAGAAATGCATAAGCAACTCCGAAGGGAAAAATGTGATCCCCGGCGGTAATCAAACAATAAAAATTGAAGAATAGGAAGAGAAAGAAATCTGAGGATTCTTCAATTCGAATTATCTTATCACGAAGAAGCGGGGGCAAGGGTCTCCGCTTCTTTAATATTCTCGCTCTCATGTCCTTTACACTGTCTACACTCGATCGTCGCATCCTGCAATTGGCTTTGCCCTCGGTTATCAACAACATCACCATCCCGCTCCTTGGTCTCTGCGACCTTGCCATCGTCGGGCATATTGGCTCCGGCATTTATCTTGCGGCCATGTCAGTAGCCACAACGTTCTTCAATGTTACCTATTGGCTCTTTGGCTTTCTGCGCATGGGATCGAGTGGCCTTACGGCACAAGCACACGGTGCTGGCGACCGCAAAGCGATTTACGCATCACTGCTTAGGGCTCTCGGTGTGGCCATCAGTGTGGCGGCCATTATTCTGTTGCTGCAATATCCGCTTTGGAAGTTGGCGCTATGGCTTATCTCTCCTTCAGCTGGTGTGGGAGCCATCGCCAATGTCTATTTTCGCATCGTCATCTGGGGTGCATCCCCTACTCTGGCACTGATGTGTCTCAATGGTTGGTTCATCGGCATGCAGGACACGCGCTCACCAATGTATGTGGCTATTTTTCAGAATGTTGTCAATGTCATTGTCTCACTGTCATTGGCCATTGGACTTGGAATGAAAATGCAGGGTGTAGCCTTGGGAACACTTGTTGCCCAATGGACAGGACTCTTCGCCTCTGCCTACATGCTCCGTCGTCATGTAGTTCGCTTGGGGAGCGTACATATCTCATGGAAGGAATTATTGCAGCGCACGGAGCTGGCTCATTTCTTTTCGCTCAACCGTGACATTTTTTTTAGAACTGTCTGCCTTGTGGCGGTCAACTTTGGCTTCACAGCCTTCGGCGCCCGTCAAGGCGACACCGTGCTGGCGGCCAACACTTTACTGATGACCTTCTTCACACTGTTCAGCTATGTTATGGACGGCTTTGCCTTTGCCGGTGAAGCACTTTCTGGACATGCGTGGGGCGCCAATGATCGTCAGGGACTGCAGGCGGTCACCTGGCGACTGATTCAATGGGGCACGGGACTGGCCTTCACCGCCACACTGCTCTATGCGCTTGGTGGCAGACTATTGGTTGCTTTGCTGAGCAACGACCCAAGGGTGGTAACGATGGCCGACCGTTTCCTGCCCTGGGCCTGTATGATACCACTTGCTGGCACTCTGGCTTTTGTCTTGGATGGTATCTGCATTGGACTGACTCTCACGCGTCCGATGCTCTTGGCCAGTTTTGCGGCCTCTCTATTGTTTTTTGTCGTGGCTTGGATAGCGTTTTCCCTCATCCTCCCTTCACAGGCTTGGACCAACCATCTGTTGTGGTTGGCCTTCATTCTCTATCTGTTGGTACGTGGTGTGGTGATTTCTTTGTTACGCCAGTCCGCCTTGTCTTAAAAAATATATTCCTTATACTTCTCTCTGAATAAAATATCGCACAAGAACTTGTAGTATAGTGGTCTATTCATGTGAACAAAGCTCATTTCTCTCGTCCTAATCTATAATCATTATCAATATGAATACAAATAATTATCGAGAGAAAGGATCTTCGATATGGCCGTTTACAGATTGTCAATATCCTCGGATGTAGTCTCAATGACGGCTGCCGCCAGACTATCGGCAGCTTGCACAATGGCACAGAGTGGGTACTCTGTACGAGCTGTATCATAGCAACGCTCATCCTCATAAGAGTTGAAGTTAAGCCCAAAAGCACCCATATGCCACCGGATAGCGCACATCTCGTCATCGTTAAGTTGAAGGCCACTCAATAATAGCAAAATAACACTCTTCTCTCCATGGCCCATCGGAAAATCCTTGTACGACACATTGTAGCCCTCAGCATCCTCCCATTGACCTAACTTGTTCTTACGCTTTTTCATAGTGCGCTTGTAGATGTCCATCTTGCAAACGTCGTGAAGCAATGTTGCAAGAATGATGCTCTCTCGTTTCACCTCACCCATAGAAGCAGCGTCGAGCGTCTTCATTCCCTCCCAAATGGCAAGACCAGTGCGGCATACATTCAGACTGTGCTCACACAAGCCACCAGGTACATTGAGATGGTGACCGGCAGATGCAGGAGCATCGAAAAATCCTCCTTTTTCCAAATCCTCAATTACATATTCTATTCCCTCACGCTTAGTCTCACGAAGAAGCGTTTCAAAATCTTCTTGATTCTTTTTTTTGTCCATAATCTTTTCTTTTTACAGTGCAAAATTACAAAATAATACGAAAGCTAAGCAACAATCCTTTAAAAAATAGCAGATTATTGAGACCGACAACACAAGATGTTAAGGAAGAGTGTGAGATCCTTTCGCCGGATAATACTTTGCTCTCCGTACTAACGACAAACAAGCGTAAAATACTGCTGGAAGATTTGCCCTTATCAGAAGAAAAGTCTTTTTTGCTTTATAAATCTGTGTCATGACACAAAAATATAAAGCAAATGATGGTACTTGAATGGAAATATCCTAATAAACGAATCTTTACAAAATGATATCACCGCTGAGTCGCGATTTAGAGAGCGAGGAAACTTGAAAACGAGGAAAAACGAAGATGAGTCATCGCTTTTTGCCAGCTCATGTTGTCAAAGTACCTTTCTGATACTCACAGAAAGGCTTTCTGACTTGGTCAAAGTGCCTTTCTGACCATGTCATCTTACCGAGATGATAGCATCAGAAAGGCTTTCTGATAGGCAACATCGGTAGAAGTTCATAGTAAAATTACTGTTTTCTTGGAGAACAGAAAACGCGGTGTGTCTGTATAACACTGTGTATCAATTACTTATAAAATGTCTCTCAAAAATCGCGAAATTGGGAGCGACATAGTGGTTGGTTCAGAAAATCGCAAGGAGAAGAGCGAAAAAATGTCAGTTTACTCAACAAAGAAGATGGAGGATGATATACTGCAAGAGATCGTTTGGTTGGTTCATGCAACAGTAGTTGTTTGGAGAACGCTTTTTCAAACAAACTATAACTGACTCACACTAATTATCTGCCAAGACGCTCTTGTGAATATTGATACTATTCCTTTTATCAATATTATCTACTGCTATTGAGCCTCAAGACCCCACAAAAGCGCTTGTATTCCGAGATGAAAGCAATCACAGAATCTTTATGTTAGCCCACTATTTTCTCAAAAACGATGTGTTTTTAAAAAAAGAGCTACTCAATTATTTGTAATTCGAGAATAATTGTTATCTTTGCAACAGCAGAAAGAACATTCACATTTCTAATAATAAAAACACTTAGAAAAATGACAATCGATGAATTCAACTTTGCTGGTAAGAAGGCAATTGTTCGTGTAGACTTTAACGTGCCATTGGATGAGAATGGCAATGTTACTGATGACACTCGTATCCGTGGTGCACTGCCCACATTGAAAAAGATTCTCAATGATGGTGGCGCTGTCATCATGATGAGCCACATGGGTAAGCCTAAAGGCAAAGTCAATCCTAAACTGAGCCTGAAGCAGATCGTAGGCAAGGTGTCTGAGAAGCTTGGTGTAGAAGTTAAGTTCGCTCCTGACTGCGCAAATGCTGATGCAGAGGCTGCTGCCCTCAAGCCGGGTGAGGCTCTGTTGCTGGAGAACCTTCGCTTCTACCCTGAGGAGGAAGGCAAGCCCGTCGGCGTGGAGAAGGGTACTCCAGAGTACGATGCTGCTAAAGCAGAGATGAAAGACCGTCAGAAGAATTTCGCCAAGAAGCTCGCATCTTATGCTGATGTCTATGTCAACGACGCCTTCGGTACAGCTCACCGCAAACATGCTTCTACAGCAGTTATCGCTGACTACTTTGCCAAGGACAGCAAGATGCTCGGCTACCTGATGGAGAAAGAGGTCAAGGCCATCGACAATGTGATGAAGAATGCTCAGCATCCTTTCACAGCGATCATCGGTGGTTCCAAGGTTAGCTCTAAGTTGGGTGTTATCAAGAATCTGCTCGACAAGGTTGACAACCTGATCATCGGTGGCGGTATGGGCTACACCTTCATCAAGGCACAGGGCGGACACATCGGTAAGTCTCTCCATGAGGATGATCTGATACCAGAGGCTCTGAATGTCATCAAGGCTGCTAAAGAGAAAGGCGTGAACCTCAGTCTCTCTGTTGCTACCGTCTGCGGTCAGGAGTTCTCCAATGACACACCACGTAAAGTATTCCCTATTGATCAGATTCCTGACGATTGGGAAGGTATGGACGCAAGTGAAGAGAGCCTCGAGAACTGGAAGAAGATCATCATG
This sequence comes from Paratractidigestivibacter sp., assembly GCA_963656095.1. Lineage (GTDB taxonomy): Bacteria > Bacteroidota > Bacteroidia > Bacteroidales > Bacteroidaceae > Prevotella. The sequence goes on along the minus strand of CAVKHS010000035.1, from coordinate 102,607 downwards.
AACTCCAAGACCATTCTGTGGAACGGCCCTGTCGGTGTCTTCGAATTGCCTAACTTCGCTCACGGTACTGGCGAGATCGCTAAGACTGTCGCAGAAGCTACTCAGAAGAATGGCGCTTATTCTCTCGTCGGTGGTGGTGACTCTGTTGCTGCTATCAACAAGTTCGGTCTTGCTGACAAGGTTAGCTACGTATCCACCGGTGGTGGTGCTATGCTTGAGGCTATCGAGGGTAAAGTGCTTCCAGGTGTAGCTGCTATCAAGGGATAATTAATTCCTTATATACCTAATAAGCAGAGAAATATTGAAAATTCAAAATCAGTATAAGCTATGGAGCATCCAAAGGCTTTTCTTTCAATAGATCTTGGATTCAATATTTCTCTGCTATTTTTTTTCTCTGTTTTTTTTCTATGGGGGAAACGCGCCAAAGCTCAACAAAATGAATTGTTAAGCAATGAGATTGCTACGTTACAGGTAACAGCTGGTGACGATTGGCGTAACTTGCCGATTATTAGTTTAAATAATGGAGAAATAGTCAATATCTCTTTTGACGATCTCACGCATGAACATCGTCGGCTTTGTTATCGTATTGAACATTGCGAAAAGGACTGGTCACGCTCATTCCAAATCTTTGAGAGTGATTATTGTGAAGGTTTTGCAGAAGGAAATACCATTGAAGACTACCAGCAGTCGATCAATACCAACCGGCTCTATACTCACTATCGTTTGACAATTCCCAATGATCGCTGCCGACTAAAATTGAGTGGCAACTATCGTGTGACAGTCTACGACGAAGATACCAATGAAGACTTGCTTCGTGCCTGTTTCATGGTTTTGGACCAGAAAGTGACAGTGAGAATGTCTTTGACTACAAATACTGATATTGACATCAACAATAGTCATCAACAATTAGAGGCTAAGATAGATTATCCTTCGATCGTAGTGTCGAACCCGCTTCAACAATTTTATGTTATTGCCCTGCAAAACCAGAGATGGGATCAAGCCGTTGTTTTACCTGCTCCACAATATATTCAGTCAACTTCTATGCGCTGGAGCCACTGCCGGGATTTGATTTTTGACGGAGGTAATGAATATCATAAGTTTGAGATACTGGATGTAGACCGTCCTGCCATGGGCGTAGAGCATGTTGATTGGGACGGAAAAGCTTATCAAGCCTGGCTTTGGCCCGATGAGCCACGGCCGAATTATGTTTTTGACAAAGACGCGGACGGCGCTTATTATATAAGGAACAGCGATAACTACGAAAATGACTGTACTACAGAATACGTCAGTGTTCATTTCTCATTGAAGGCTCCACGATCACCACACCCCATCTATTTGAATGGCAATTGGACACAAGACCGTTTCCTCTCTCAATACGAAATGCTGTGGAATGATTCTACGCAATGCTACGAACGTGCTCTTTGGCTGAAACAGGGATACTATAATTATCAATATCTACAAAAAGAAAGGGACGGAGCCTTTCGACCCGTCCCTTCACAAGGTAATTATTATCAGACAGAGAATTCCTACCAAATGCTTGTTTATTTCCGACCTGTAGGCGGCAGAACAGATGAACTTGTAGGATACTCCAGTCTTGAGAGTGACAAATGATTATTGCTGTTTCTGTCCCTGTGGCAAATGGAACTGATATTCACGGTCAAACACTTTCTTGACTTGGTTGATTTCCAGGAAAGTCGTGCCACCACCTTCTCCAAAAGAACCAGAGAGATAAGCTATCTTGTCATCGTTGTTGATATAGCATTTTTGACGAAGCATACGGATGGCTGCCATGAACATAAACTCAGGGCTCACGTGATCTTTCTGGTAGATAGCAGTCACGCCGTAGGAAAGGTTGAGCCAACGTTGTGTCTTCTCTTTATAGCAGATAGCCAAAATTGGCTTCGAACCACGGAATGCTGCCAAGTTACGGGCTGTCTCACCAGTTTCGGAGTCTGTGATAATACCGGCAACTCCCAACAATCGGGTAGACTCAATGGCAGAGTGTGCCAAGAACTCCTTCTGTGTGCAATGCTCACTCAAAGGTACATTATTTAATTCTCCAAACGAGATACGGTCTTTCTCTGCCTGCTCTGCAACACTTGCCATCGTCTCGACAGCCTCCAAAGGATATTTTCCGGATGCTGTCTCTCCGCTAAGCATCAAGGCATCTGTGTTGGAATAGATAGCATTGGCAATATCTGTCACCTCTGCACGTGTAGGCCGAGGATTGTTGATCATAGTGTGGAGCATTTGCGTCGCAACAATCACAGGTTTACGCTTCGCTACACATTTGCGAATGATCATACGCTGAATACCAGGGATGCGCTCTATAGGAACCTCAATACCCAGATCGCCGCGTGCGATCATGATACCATAACTGGCATCAATGATCTCGTCGATATTGTCTACACCTTCCTGATTCTCGATCTTAGAAATGATCTTTATGTCGGAATGATGCTCATCAAGAATATCTTGAACAGCCTTCACGTCAGCAGCAGAACGCACAAAACTATGGGCGATGAAATCAATATCTTCATCAATTGCCAGAAGAATGTTGCGCTTGTCCTTGGGCGTCAACGCTGGAAGGTCGATATGCTCACCCGGAACATTAACGCTCTTATGTGCACCCAACACTCCGTCGTTCTGCACTTCTGCGTAGATCGTCGGTCCCTCAATACCCATCACCTTCATATCGATGGCACCATCATCAAAGAGCATGTCATCTCCGACTTTAACATCCTTAGCGATGTCGACATAAGAAAGATTGATGATGTCGTGTGTGGTATCCATTTCCGGACGGCCGAAGATTTTCACAGCCTCACCAGTACGATACTGAATAGGCTCGGCCACATCTGTCGTGCGCACCTCCGGCCCCTTGGTATCAATAAGAATGCCAATATGCGGTGAGACCTTACGCACGTTACTGATAATATTGCGGATACCCTCCGGAGTTGCGTGGGCCGTATTCATCCTGACTACATTCATTCCTGCAAAAAACAGTTTGCGAAGGAAGTCGACATCACAGCGACGGTCACTGATAGAGCAAACGATCTTTGTCTGTTTCATAACTATTGAGTTGTGATTTTCTTCTAAAAGAAGGACTTAATTATATGATTTCTTATCTCATGCAAAGGTAATCATTTTCCATTGAATTAGACCAAGAATAGCGATATTTCTTAAGGAGAATGAATAAATAGGAAGGAGAGTCTACTGCCCTATTCTGCAAGCAAACTCTCCTTATTATATTGTAGAAGCTACAAAGGACAAGAGTTATTTCCCTTGGTGAGCATCTCTAAGCAGGTCGTTGACGGTCTTTACTGGATTGAAAGTATCCAAAGGTACCTCCACAAATATGGTATTCCAGTCGCTCATGGCACCGTTCCACAATCCGGGTAACTCCAAAGCCTTCAGTTCACGGCCATTCTTACTTTTTGAACTGATGAAGCCCGTGTTGGCGTCAACATAGTCTGGAAGATGGAAGGGATGCCCTTGGAAGTTCTTAGTAGCACAGACAAGATCGACAGGATTGAAGTGTGTACCAGAGGTGAACATCTTCATATATTCAGCATTGTTCTTGTCGATCTGACTGCTCTCAAGAATCTGAGGACTATAGGTGCCGTCTTGATTGTAAGCCAGAAAGGGGCCGCCGCCTGGCTCACCGACATTCTTCACAACACCACAGACACGCATCGGCCGATTGAGTTTTTTCTTCAAATAGATCACCAAGTCTGCATCTTCCAGCTCTTTGATGTCTTCCCGGCGGCAGCAGAGAACACGCTGAACAAAATGAATGATTTCCTCAAGTTTCTGATGGTTGTATCGTCCCGACTCCAAGTCTTTCAAGTAATTGAAAGCTTTCTTCTGAGTCTTTACAAGTACACCGGCAATGATTTTCTTCCATTTGATCGTATCTGCTTTCAAACGGTCAGGAACAACATTGTCAATATTCTTAATGAAGATGACATCAGCATTGATTTCGTTGAGATTCTCAATCAGCGCACCGTGACCTCCCGGACGGAAAAGCAGTGAGCCGTCGTCGTTGTGGAAAGGAGTGTTGTCAGGGTTGGCTGCTATCGTGTCTGTGCTGGGCTTTTGTTCCGAGAAGCTAACTTCCAGTTTCGTGTTGAACTTTTTTTCATAATAAGTCTTTTTCTCTTCCACCTTCTGCTCGAAGAGCTGCAAGTGGTCATGCGAGACTGTGAAATGAACCAAAGCCCTTCCTTGAGAGCTGGCATATAAAGCTGCCTCTACCAGGTGCTCTTCCATAGGCGTATGGACACCTTCCTCGTCTTCATGGAACTGCAACAAGCCTTTAGGCAGTTGACCATAGTTTAAGCCTTCTGGCATCAAGAGATTCCGGACAACAGCTTTATAGTCTCCGGCATGAATCAGTTGCATAATGCTTTTCCCCGTATTGTTCTTGCAAGCGTCGCATAAAGCCTCACGGAAAGCAAACTTTTTGATCTCAGCAAAGAATGTCTTTTCGAAATCGGTCTGAGGCGTGTCATAATCTGCGTTGAAGAAAGCAAACATGTTCTTGAACATACGACTGGCAGCACCCGATGCAGGAACAAATTTCACCACCGTATGTCCTTCGTTCTTATACTCTTCCCAAGCATTCTCTGCTTCTTGCTGCTCAGCATCACTGAGTGCAGAGATTCCTTGGCCAACTGCCGCCGTAGATTTTAGGCGTAGATAGGGAAATCCGTTTTCAATCTGCTCAAGCTGATGCTCAACTTGAGCGACTGTCATTCCCCGCTTCTCAATTTGTTGTTTGTCAGTGTCGGTAAACATAGAAGATATTTTTATTGATGATTGTTTTATACGTTATGGAGAGTATCGCTTTTTGACCCTTCTTCTATTTGATGACAAATATAATTAAAAATATTGATATAGCGGTAGTATTGATATGAAAATCGTGTTAAATTTGCTCCATAATGATAACTTTTTGGGTCTTTAAGCCTACAGCAACTCTATTATCAACCCTTCTGCCAACAACCCAAAGTAAAGTGTCTTGATTGTCAACAACTACTAATTGCTGTTTCCTATCAATCATAGACAGTTTTAGATCATTCATAAAGTCACTGACCAGCTTAGATCCTTTCATGCCAAAAGGGACAAAGCGGTCCCCTTTCTTGACTGGACGTAATGTGAGTGGAAAATGAACTTTAGTAGCGTCAAAAAAAGCAAATTGTGGATGCTTGTCAATGACAAGAGCATCTGCAGCGACTTCCTTTAATCGTAGCTTCATGATGTCTTTGCCCAAAGCTGAGTAGCAATAGGTGCCGCATTCCGGAATACGCATAGAGGGAAGCTCCATCAGCCATTTGTCCTTTTCGACGATAGAAAGGCTGTCTTTCTCCAAGCAAACCACATATTTGTCAGAAAGCCAATGTCTGCTCGTTTCAGAGCAAGCGTTGATTTCCTCAATTTGTTGACGGTTGAAGCCCTTATTATATAATATGTGCCACAGAAACAGTTTGCCATGACCAGTGTTTTTGATAGCAGAGAACTTATAGCTGCCTCCTTCAAGGCAAGAGTGAATGATAGAATCCATCTGTTGGTCAGCGAATTCTTTTACTTCTGTTAGGATGTCTGCGGTACGGGCGATGTTAGCTTTGACTTCAGGATTGATTTTTTCCATCAGAGGTATGATGTCCAATCTTAGCTGGTTGCGTTGCGCTTCTCTTTCAAGGTTTGTGCTGTCGATGACGTAGTCCTGATGCTGGTGAAGCAAGTAGTCAAGAATATCTTGGTGACCAATACCAAGAAAAGGCCGGACTATATGCCCGTTTTGGGGTCTCATCCCTGTTAGTCCCCTTAACCCTGTTCCACGAATGAGATTAAGCAACACTGTCTCCACTTGATCATCACGATGATGAGCCACACAAATGGCATCGGCTTGAATGTCTTTACGCAACAGCTCAAAATAGTGATAACGCAATTCTCGAGCGGCCATTTCTATCGATTGGTGATGAAGCTCGGCATAAGCCTTGGTGTCGAAGTGAATACGGTGAAGCGGAGTCTGGTATTTCTTACACAGTTCGATGCAGAAGCTCTCATCGCGATCGCTTTCGGCCCCTCGCAGATGAAAGTTGCAATGAACTGCATCGACATGGTAACCCAAATCTTTGAGTGTCAGCATCAAAGCTACACTATCCGGACCTCCCGAAAGCGCCACAAGATAAAAACCGTTGTGAGACAACAACTCATAACGGCTTATATAATTCTCGATGAAATCGGTAAAACAATTATCTTTTCTCATGTTAATACGTGTCTATTCCACATACAAAACCAGCCCCTTCAGATACTCACCTTCGGGATGATAGATGTTGATAGGATGGTCAGCGGGTTGATGAAGTTGGTGCAGGATACGTACTTTGCGACCCGACTGTACTGCCGCGGTAAAGACGGCATTCCGGAAATTCTCTTTCGTCACAGCCTGCGAACAACTGAAAGTGAAAAGTATGCCACCATGTTTGATACGTTGCAAACCTTTGACATTCAGCCTTGTATATCCCTTGAGCGCATTATGCAGCGCACTTCGATGTTTGGCAAAAGCAGGAGGGTCAAGGATGATCAGATCGTATTGATCATCATGCTCGTCAAGGTATTTAAAAGCATCGTCGCAGTAAGCTTCATGACGGGTGTCGCCAGGGAAGTTGAGCTCTATATTCTCGTTTGTCAACTCAATGGCTTTAGCACTACTGTCCACAGAGTGAACCATCTTAGCACCGCCACGCATTGCATAGACAGAAAAACCGCCTGTATAGCAGAACATGTTCAGGACGCTCTTACCCTTAGCGTAATGCTCCAATAGAGCTCGGTTTTCTCGCTGATCCACAAAGAATCCTGTCTTCTGACCACGCAACCAATCGACATGAAACTTCAGTCCGTTTTCAACAGCAATGTTGTCATCGGTCTGTCCATAAATAAATCCGTTCTCCTGTCCAAGTTCTGCTTTGAACGGCAATGTCGTCTCGCTTTTATAATAAACATTCTTTACGCGGTGCTGCATCACCTTCACCAACGCTTTGCAGACCTCTTTTCGGCAAACATGCATTCCAACGCTATGAGCCTGCATCACGGCAGTCGAACCATAGCAGTCTATCACGAGTCCTGGAAGGTTATCACCCTCGCCATGAACCAAACGATAAGTATTGTTTTGAGGATTATCAGCGATGCCTACACTTTGACGCATGGTCAATGCGGAGGATAACCGTTTTTCCCAGAATTCACCGTCGATCGTGATGTCGTGAAACGATAGCACCCTAACGGCAATGCTACCGATCTGATAGTGCCCGACAGCGATGAAATCGCCAGAAGCAGAGATCACCCTTACAAAATCACCTTCCGCAATGTCCCCGTTCATGTGATGGATTGCCCCAGAGAAGATCCATGGATGGAACCGTTCCAATGAACTTTCCTTGCCTTTCTTTAAATATATATTCTTATACATGTATATCGTTTTTAATTGTTTTTCTTGGTTTGCGAGTCCTCTTCTTAGAAGATCTCTCCCTTTTATTCACTGATGAACTTTTATTTTCTTGATTTGTGTAATCCTTCAAATTTATATTTTCTTCAACTTCCTTTGTCTCAGCATCTTTACTTTTGTTAGCTGAATCGTTAGTTTTGTTATTCACAGTTGGCTCCGGCTCCGGAACCACAATGAGGTCATACTCCTTGGTTTTGATCAGCCTTTCCATTTCCTCATAAAGTAAGATACAAGTCCAAGCATCAATGGCAGCATACTGCTTCTGCTTATCATCAAGCTGTGGTGACTCCCAATTTGAAAGCCGTTGCCGTTTAGATATTTTTTTATGAAAGATATTGGCATAGAGTTTTTGCAGACTTAGGTCCTTGATACCCAACTGCGGAACTAAATCTTGCAGATCAATGAAGAGACCGGGGGTAAAGGCTTCCCTATCTTGAAGCATGTGGATGTCATCATGCCAAGAAAGACCAATTTTTTTAACTGTTTTGTCCTCCAACAATCGCTTAATCGACGGGGTGATGCCAATGCGGTTGAGGCGGAACAAGAAACAAGTGTCATGTGTGGATACTTGGAGCAATGCTACGCGATGATGCTCTCCACGATGAAAGGCTGGCTTGGTTTCGGTGTCAACCCCAAGAATATTCATGGAGAGAAGATAATCCACTGCCTTATCAGCCTCACCCGGAGAGATGATCGTGATAATGCGTCCGGGGAAGGACACTTGCGGTAACTCAGAAATCTCTTTCTTGTCGAATTTACTGTATAACTTTTTCTTCATTGTGAACGTAGCAATGCTTATTGTTTACAAAATTATAAAAAAGAAGCGAGACGGCATTCATTAACTCCATATTTTTTTCAATGATTGTTCAAAAAATAAAAACTTGGAGCAGTTTTGTTTTGCCATTCCAGCAAAAAACACTAATTTTGCATATATCATCATCAATAGACATAAAATGGCAAGAAAAAAATCTGAGCGCAAGCCAAAAACATTTGGCGAGGCGGTTGGCTTTCGACATATATTTGAGAGTGAGACGACTGATTTCTTTTTAGGGTTCATCCTTTTGGCATTATCCATTTACATGATTATTGCCATGGTTTCGTTTTTTTCAACGGGATCTGCCGATCAGAGTACTTTGGAGAATATGAGACCGGGAGAATGGCTGAACAATACGCATGTATTCACAAATACATGTGGTTCGGCAGGTGCTCTCTTGTCCTATTACCTTATCTCGGTGAACTTTGGCCTTCCTGCTTTTTTGATTCCTGCCTTTATCATTTTGGTAGGCTTAAAGCTAATGCACGTCCTTGAGGTGAACCTTTGGAAGTGGTTTCTGTGCCTGACCATCGTGATGGTTTGGTTGTCTGTTACCTTTTCCAAATTCCTTACTCCTATCATGGGCGACAGCATCTTTAACCCTGGTGGACAGCATGGTGCTTTTGTTGTGGAACATTTAGAGAATGTTGTCGGTGCTCCGGGACTGACAGCGATTCTTCTGATTGTTGCCGTCAGCTTCTTGACTTATCTCACTTCTGAGACAATCACAGTGATCAGAAAGGCGATGAATCCGCTGAAATATGTGACTAAGAAAGTGAAATTCACTGTCACCAACCGAAATGTGGACGGAAATGAGGAGGAAGACGTAAACATTGACGAGTACCAAGTAGACGCTACTGCAAGTGAAGCCTCTGATAATGAGATTGATAATGAGACTGATAATAAAGACGAGGGCACTCAAAACAACTCTGGTAATGTTGTTGATTTGACTGACATGTCTCAGTTCTGTCCTAAGCCGGTACAGGCTCCTATATCTGTTGAGCCCCATGTTACCAACGCTGAACAAGTGAACCCAGAAAAGATCGACAGCGTGGTGGTGAAAAATGGTGAGGAAGAAAAAGCCAACAGCGGTCAGGTTGGTGAGCATTACGACCTTAACACGCCTATCAATCCATGGGAACCATTCGTTCACTATAAATTTCCGTCGTGCGATCTGCTGAAGAAATACTCCAGTCGGCCAGTCATCGACATGGATGAGATCAAGGCCAACAATGCCCGCATCGTGGAGGTGCTCAACAGCTTTGGCGTTCAAATTAGCAAGATCAACGCTACAGTTGGTCCCACAGTTACGCTCTATGAGATTACACCGGCCGAAGGTGTGAGAATCAGCAAGATCCGAGGCCTTGAAGCCGACATAGCGCTGAGCTTGGCAGCTCTTGGCATCCGAATCATCGCACCTATCCCTGGTAAAGGAACGATTGGTATTGAGGTACCAAACAAAAATCCTCAGATCGTCTCGATGGAGAGCGTTTTGAATACTAAGAAGTTCCAAACGACAAAAATGGCACTGCCGATGGCACTTGGCAAGACGATTACCAATGAAGTGTTCATGGTTGATTTAGCTAAACTGCCCCACCTGCTTGTCGCTGGTGCGACCGGACAGGGTAAATCTGTAGGTCTCAATGCAATCGTCACTTCTCTTTTATATAAGAAACACCCTAATGAGCTGAAATTCGTCTTGGTGGATCCCAAAAAGGTGGAATTTAGCATCTATAATAAGATTGCTCCGCATTATATGGCTGCACTACCAGAGAATGAGGATGAACCCATCATCACAGACGTTCAAAGAGTAGTCCGAACACTCAACTCTCTTTGCAAGCTTATGGACCATCGCTATGATTTGCTGAAACGGGCCGGCGTGAAGAAGATCACGGAATACAACGACAAGTTCATCCATCATCGGCTCTCACTCACCGACGGGCACGAGTATATGCCTTATATCGTGGTTATCATCGACGAGTTTGGTGATTTGATTATGACGGCCGGAAAAGAGATCGAGTTACCTATTGCACGTATTGCGCAGTTGGCTCGTGCGGTTGGCATTCACATGATCATCGCCACCCAGCGCCCGACGACAAAGATCATCACCGGTAACATCAAAGCCAACTTCCCGGGTCGTATGGCCTTTCGCGTAGCTTCTCAGATCGACTCCCGTACGATTCTTGACCGCACTGGTGCTGATCAGCTAGTAGGAAAAGGTGATATGCTGTTTCTTTCTGGTGGTGATCCAGTGCGTGTGCAGTGCGCGTTTATTGATACTCCTGAGATCGAAGCTGTAAATGATTTTATCGCCGATCAGCCCGGACCACTTGATCCCATGGAGTTGCCGGAGCCCGACGATCCTAATGCCGCTTCCGGTGAACCGGGAGTTAGCGGTGCCGATGTCCGCTCCTTGGATCCATATTTCGATGAGGCTGCGAAAGCTGTTGTTCTCACACAACAGGGGTCTACGAGCATGATCCAACGCCGGTTCTCAATCGGATACAACCGTGCCGGACGACTGATGGATCAGTTGCAGAAGGCTGGTATCGTAGGCGAGGCGCAAGGCTCTAAACCGCGTGAAGTGCTCATAGCCGACGAGAATAGCCTCGCACAGCGTTTGCTGCAGATTCACAATGGATAACCACTGAATACTCGACAACGGCAGTCGTAGCTGCAATGTCCTCTGTCATCTGATAAAAGACATAGGTTTTTGATATTGAATTATAAAAATATATACGGCATGAAGAAATTATTATTCATTACGTTATTGATGGTGTTGAGCCTCGGTGCTTTCGCTCAGAATGCTGCACAGGCTCGTAAAGTACTCGACCGTACGGCAGCCTTGGTAGGACGCCAAGGTGGAGCCTCGGCCAACTTCTCCATCTCCAGTCCGAAGATTGGTAAGACCTCCGGTTCCTTCGCTATCAAAGGTAGCATGTTTTATGCTCATACGCCGAAAGCTATTGTATGGTATAATGGCAAGACCCAGTGGACTCTGATGAAAAAGACCAACGAAGTGAACGTCACCACGCCGACAGAGGCTCAGCGTATGCGCATGAATCCCTATGCTTTTATCACCATGTACAAGCAAGGCTATAAGACGGGAATGACGAAGAAAGGCGCCAATTATGTGATTCATCTCACAGCTACCAATCGTCAGCGCTCAGTCAGTGAAATGTATCTGACGGTCAACGCCCGCACTTGCCAACCTTCTGTGGTGAAGATGCGTGAGGGAAACACATGGTCAACAATTACCATTTCCAACTTCAAGGCAAAGAATCTGCCAACGAGCATGTTCACTTTCCATGCCAAGGATTTCCCCAAGGCAGAGGTCATTGACCTTAGATAGTACAAGTATTGGTCAGAAGCGACAATAGCTTGCAGACCATACATTATTAATATCATTAGAGTATGATCCCACCCCGTCAATTTCTATTTTATTATCGTCTGCTCAGTCATCATCGTTGGTTGGCTGAGCGGCGTTCTCCCTTATTCGCTTCCAACCGCGCTGCCAAGTGGACGATGGCTGTGTCGGGACTATTGTTGGCTGCTTATCTCGTCTTTATTGCTGCGCTCATAGCGCACTCTGTAAGAGACGGGAGAGGACATACTGCCCTGGAATTCTTTATGGGTGTATCGGTTTTTGTGCTGATTGCTGATTTCCTTGGCCGTTTCTTTTTGCAGAACACTCCTTCTCATTTAGTAAAGCCCTACGTGTTGTTACCCATTTCCACACACGTCCTCATCGACAGCTTTGTTCTCCGGTCGCTATTCTCTCCGGCCAGTGTCATTTGGCTTTTTCTTTTCTTGCCCTACTGTCTGATGGCAGTCGTCTTTCCCTACGGTCTTGCGCCTGCCCTGTCCTTTCTCTTGCTATGGTGGATCCTCATTATGGTCGACAGCCAGTGGTATGCGATTGTCAGGACATTGGTCATCGGGAATATGCTATGGTGGCTTCTGCCTATTGCGGTTGGGTTGTTGCTTTTCCTACCTTGGATATTAAGTGGCAACATCGATCATCTGCTGGAATTCTACGCTTCCATCGGCAGTCTTCTCGATGAGGGTAGTCTCCTACCCCACTTTGCTGCTTTGGCTTTGTTGATTCTGCTGATTGTCATCAATAGTAAGGTTCAGTATCACGCTGTATGGACAGAACTGACAAAGCAGGAGCGTCAGTCCTTCCACACGCTGTCAGGACTTTCTGCACTCAACAAATATGGTTTGGTGGGAGAATACCTCAAGTTGGAAATCAGATCACTTCTTCGCAATAAAGGACCAAGAAAATTGTTTCTCTCTGCAACTGCGATCGTAGTCTTCATCAGTTTGCTGATTACTCTGTCTACCGTTTATGACGATGCGTTCATGACCAACTTTTGGTGCATCTACGATTTCATTGTTTATGGTGGTATGCTCCTTACGCGAACAATGTCCTATGAGCGCAACTATATCTCCTGCTTGATGGTGCATAAAGGGAGTCTGCTCAGCCTGCTGACTGCCAAATACTATTTTGCATGTCTGTTGATGGCGGTACCGTTTGTGATGATGTTGCCCATGATCATCATTGGCAAATGGTCTTTGCTGATGGTCGTGTCTTATGCCGTGTTTACTGCCGGGGTGCAGTATTTTCTCTTGATGCAGATTGCTGTTTACAACAAGCAACGACTCCCACTTAACGAAAAATTCATAGGCAACAGCAATACCAATTACGTGATCATGCTCCTGATGATTTTAGCCTTCGTCATTCCTATGTTTCTCATCAACATTCTCCAGAGCGCATTGTCAGAGCGCATATCTTGGTGCGTGATGATGGCCATAGGAAGTGGCTTTATCGCTACTCATCATCTATGGATCAAAAACATTTATAACAGAATCATGAAGAACAAATACAGACTCATGGAAGTAGCAGACACATAATGTTCTTCGACTGAAATCAAGAAGTAAATATGAAAACACGATACAGATTACCCGCTGAGTGGGAACCTCAAGATGCCATCCAGCTCACCTGGCCCGATGCTACAACCGATTGGCAGCCCTATCTCAAGGATATTATCTCGACTTATATAGAGCTCGTAAAGGTCATCACCAAATACGAACGTGTTGTCATCGCAGCAGCAGATGCAGCAGAGACTCGGTCTGTGCTGCAAAGTCATTTGGGCCAACAGACATTAGCCCGTTTGAGTGTCTATCAGTGCAACATCAACGACACATGGGCACGAGATCACGGACCTATCACTTTGGTAGCTTCTGACGCAACTGTAAGAAACAAAATCCTGGACTTTAAGTTTAATGGCTGGGGTGAGAAATTCCGTTGGGAGAATGACAACATGATCACTCGGCAGATGTATGGCCAACAAGTCTTTGACTGTGGTTGGGACGATAATACCGACTTTGTGTTGGAGGGTGGCTCAATAGAAAGCGACGGCATGGGCACAATCCTCACCAGCAGCCAATGTCTGTTGGCTCCTCACCGCAATCAACCACTCACCAAGGAAGACATTGAGATGCGACTGCAAAAACGGTTGTGCGCTAAACGCATCCTTTGGGTGGATCATGGCAATTTGAAGGGTGATGACACCGACGGACATATCGACACGATTGTGCGCATGGCTCCTGATTACACCTTATTATATATAGCGTGTGACGATCCACAAGACGGACAATACGCAGATTTGAAGGCACTCGAAAATCAGTTGAAGACTTTGAGAGATGCTGATGGGAAACCATATCAGCTGATACCTCTGCCATCTCCGCGCCCCATCTATGATGGTAGGGACCGGCTCCCGGCTACTTACGCCAACTTTGTGATCATCAACGGTGCTGTCATCGTTCCTACCTATCAGCAGCAGGATCGTGACGCTGCAGCTCTTGCTGCTATTGGCCAGGCGTTCCCCGGCTATGACATCATAGGCATTGATGCATGCACTGTGATTCGTCAGCACGGCTCATTGCACTGTCTGACGATGCAGCTGCCAAAGGGAAGTCTGAAATAGGACAAAACTTACATATTACTGCTTAGGAGAAGTAGAACAATCAAAGGGCTAATTCATACGAAGATGAAAATAGGTATCATACAACAGCACAATACTGCTGACAAGAGTGACAACATGAAGCGACTCGCAGAGAAAGTCAAAAACTTGGCTCAACAGGGCGCCAAGCTCATCGTGCTTCAGGAGCTTCACAATACGCTTTACTTCTGCCAAGAGGAGAAAGTCGACAATTTCGATTTGGCGGAGCCCATTCCCGGCCCGTCGACGGCGTTCTTCGGTCAATTGGCAAAGGACAACGGCGTGGTGATCGTCACCTCACTTTTTGAGCGCCGTGCACCGGGACTCTATCACAATACTGCCGTCGTGATGGAGGCTGACGGCACTATTGCCGGCACCTATCGCAAGATGCATATCCCCGACGATCCCGCTTACTATGAGAAATTCTATTTTACTCCCGGTGATCTTGGCTTCCGCCCTATTCCGACCTCCGTCGGTCTTTTGGGTGTCTTGGTTTGTTGGGACCAGTGGTATCCCGAGGCAGCACGGCTGATGGCCATGCAGGGTGCCGACTTGCTCATCTATCCCACCGCCATTGGTTACGAATCCTCTGACACTAAAGAGGAGCAAGAGCGCCAGCGTGAGGCGTGGACCGTCGTACAGCGTGGACATGCCGTTGCCAACGGACTGCCCGTCGTATCCGTCAATCGTGTGGGCTATGAGCCTGATCCATCAGGACTTACCCATGGCATACAGTTTTGGGGATCGAGCTTCGTAGCCGGTCCACAGGGCGAGTTGCTCTATCGTGCTTCCAATCAGGAAGAAGAGACACAGATCGTTGACGTGGATCTGCACCACAGCGAGCAAGTGCGCCGTTGGTGGCCTTTCTTCCGAGACCGGCGCATCGACGCGTATGGCGACATTACCAAGCGCTTTGGCATCTAATCGACATGTAATCATGGCCGTTTCACAACATTTTACATGGCATTAGTAGCTATATCGGTTAATTTTAGTAACTTTGCAGTCTGAGATAAAAGAAATACTTATTTGCACAAAATCCAATAAAGATAACTATGAGCAAACAAACAGAGAAAATTAAGCAGCTCGTCGAGAAGCGTGAGCAGGCTTGCTTGGGCGGTGGCCAGAAGGCAATTGACAAGCAGCATGCACGTGGCAAATACACGGCCCGTGAGCGCATCGACATGTTGGTAGACAAAGACAGCTTTGAGGAGTATGATATGTTCAAACTCCATCGTTGTCACAACTTCGGCATGGAAAAGAAGCAGTTCCTCGGCGATGGCGTCGTCGCTGGTTCTGCCACGATTGATGGCCGTTTGGTTTATGTCTATGCTCAGGACTTCACCGTTAACGGTGGCTCTTTGTCCGAGACCATGGCTCAGAAAATTTGCAAGGTGATGGATATGGCCATGACCAATGGCGCCCCTGTCATCTGCATGAACGATTCCGGCGGCGCACGTATTCAGGAGGGTATCTCCGCCTTGGCCGGATATGGTGAGATTTTCGAACGCAACATATTGGCTTCCGGTGTCATCCCTCAGATCAGTGCCATCATGGGTCCGTGCGCTGGTGGTGCCGTTTATTCTCCTGCTTTGACCGACTTCATCGTGATGACTGAGGGAACGAGCTACATGTTCCTCACAGGTCCGAAGGTGGTGAAGACTGTCACCGGTGAGGACATCGACGCTGAGCATCTGGGAGGTGCGAGCGTACATGCCGGAAAGAGCGGTGTGACCAGTTTCACAGCCAAGACAGAGGAAGACGCAATGCAGCAGATTCGTACCCTGCTGAGCTATATCCCTTCCAACAACACCGAGGAGGCTCCGCGCGTAGAGTGCACCGATCCTATCGACCGCAAGGAGGATCTGCTCAACGACATTCTGCCCGACGATCCCAACAAGGCCTACGACATGTATAAGGTCATCAAGGCCATCACCGACAATGGTGATTTCTTTGAGGTGCAGCCTAAGTTTGCCAAGAACATCATCACTGGTTTTGCCCGCTTCAATGGTCAGAGCGTTGGTATCGTAGCCAATCAGCCCGCAGCCTACGCCGGTGTGCTCGATGTCAACGCCAGCCGCAAGGGTGCCCGCTTCGTGCGCTTCTGCGATGCCTTCAACATTCCTATCGTCAGTTTGGTGGATGTTCCGGGATTCCTTCCGGGAACAGGTCAGGAATACAACGCTGTTATCCTCCACGGTGCTCAGCTGCTCTTCGCTTACGGTGAGGCCACAGTGCCAAAGATTACCATCAACTTGCGCAAGAGCTATGGTGGTTCACACATCGTGATGGGATGCAAGCAACTTCGTGCCGACCTCAACTTCGCATGGCCTACTGCCGAGATCGCTGTGATGGGTGCCAGTGGTGCAGTTGCTGTGCTCTGTGGCAAGGAAGCCAAGAAGATCAAGGAAGAGGGCGGCGACGTCAAGGCTTTCCTGGCTGAGAAAGAGGACGAGTACACAGAGGCTTTCGCCAATCCTTATCAGGCAGCTCAGTTCGGCTATATCGATGATGTCATCGAGCCTCGCAATACCCGCTTCCGCATCTGCCGCGGCTTGGCCCAGCTGGCTCACAAGCGTCAGAATCTTCCCGCCAAGAAGCATGGCTGCATGCCGATGTAATTTAACTTTTCAATATAGCGAAGATGGATAAGAATATATATGCTGCCATTGCCATGGCACTTTATGAGTATCAGGGCAACAACGTTCATGACAAGGAGTCGGGCGTGATTACCATTCGTCCCAAGCATACGCTTTGGAATGCTAAGTTCTTGTCGTTCACAGCTAAACCATAATTCAAAGACATGAAAGAATTTAAATATACCATAGACGGTAAGGTCTATAACGTAGAGATCGACAACGTCGACGAGGAGAAGTGCGTGGCCCAAGTCAAAGTCAACGGCGAATCATTCGAAGTCGGCATGGAGAAACCTGCTGAGCCCGAGAAGAAGAAGGTGGAGTTAGGTAAGCCCGTGGCTGCTGATGCTGCCGACGAGCCCACTACTGCTCCTGTTGGCAACACAGCCAATGCTATCAAGGCTCCGCTGCCGGGTACGATCACAGCCGTCAACGTCGAAGTTGGTGACGAGGTCAAAGCCGGTGATGCCTTGCTGGTGCTCGAAGCTATGAAGATGGCCAACAACATCGAGGCCGAAAAAGACGGCACGGTGAAGGCTATCTGTGTAAAGGTGGGTCAGAGCGTCATGGAGGACGATCCACTCGTTGTCGTCGAGTAATTGATATTGCCGTTGAGATGGCGGTTATCGTTCAATCAGTAACCACTGCTCATCACATCAGTCATCAAAGAGAGCCGCTGAAGAGTGGCTCTCTTTTTCTCTTCTGCCTGTTTCACTTACTTATAAAACCTTATTGAAATCTTTCAGAAAGAAGCGTTTTGGCTCCCATATAGTGCTTAAATTGCGATCTAATACCCTTAATTGATGTAAAACCATCGTTTTTTATAGTATTTTTTCGTAACTTTGCATGGAATATATTATAGATTATTGCGTAATGGTCAAAAAGAAGGTTTTATTCATTAATCAAGAAATGGTTCCCTACGTTCCCACCTCTGAGATGGCGACGATGGGGCGCAACTTGCCACAGAAGATCCAAGAGAATGGATTCGAGATCCGTACTTTCATGCCAAAGTGGGGAAATATCAACGAGCGGCGGGGACAACTGCATGAGGTCATCCGGCTGTCAGGACTCAACTTGATTATTGATGACACCGACCATCCGCTGATCATCAAGGTAGCCAGCATCCCTGTTTCGCGTCTGCAGGTTTACTTCATCGACAATGAGGACTATTTCCAGCGTCGCCGCACCATGACCGAAGACGAGAGCGGTGAGGAGTTTACCGACAACGGTGAGCGTGCGATCTTCTTCGCCCGCGGTGTATTGGAGACTGTCAAGAAGCTGCGTTGGACCCCGGATATCATTCAGTGCCAAGGCTGGATGGCTGGTGTCGTGCCTTTGTATATCAAGACAGCATATCACGACGATCCCTCCTTCGCTAATGCCAAGGTGGTGACATCGCTTTTCAACATGAACTTCAAGAAGCCTTTCGGCACTAATTTCAAGCAGTGCGTGGAATTCCGCAATGCCACTCCCGCCCTGCTCGAACCCTATGCCGACCATTTCGACTACACCGAATTGGGTAAGCTTGCTATTGACTACAGTGATGGTGTCGTGGAGGCAGGAAAAGAGGCCAGCAAAGTTTTACTGCAGTATGCCAAGGAAAAGCAAAAGCCCATCCTCAGCTATCCGGGCGATGACTATGTGCAAACCTACAAGACTTTTTACAACAACATCTTAGGAATATAATTTTCTCATGAAAATACAGTATTTAGTTGCGCTCTTCACTGCTGCTGCTTTCACAGCTTGCGACGACACGACAGAAACTATTGGCTCCTCGCTCTCCAATCTCACGGATGCAGTGGAGGTCGGTACTGCGTCGTTCGACATTCCCAGCAACTCCATAATGGCCGATTCGGTCTTGTCAAACTCCCTGACGGGTTATATTGGTAAGGTGAGAGACCCTGAGACTGGTGCGTATATCACCGGTGACTTCATGGCCCAGTTTACTTGCCTTGAGAACTATAAGTTCCCCGACAAGAGCAATCTCTATGGCCGCAATGCCCAGGGCAAACTTGAGGCAGGACTTGTCAATGCTGATTCCTGCGAACTCCGCTTGTTCTATAGAGATTTCTACGGTGACTCTACCCGCACCATGAAGCTGGAGGCGATGGAGATGGGTCTGACGATGAACGAGGATCGCAGCTATTACAGCAGTTTTGATCCATTGGAGCAGGGACTGGTAAGAAAAAACGGTGCTCAGGCTATGAAAGTATATAGTCTCATCGACTATAACTTGCCCAAGAATGTCAGAGACAGCAGCAACTATACACCGTATATCACCATCAAGTTCAACCAGCCTTACACTGACAAGAACGGCAAGGTATACAGCAACTATGGTACCTACGTGCTGGAGACTTACTATGAGCATCCTGAGTACTTCAAGAATGCCTATACCTTCCGCAATCATGTGGTGCCCGGCTTCTTCTTCAAGAATGTAGGTGGATTGGGTAATATGGCCTATATCAGCGACTCACAGCTTAATGTCTACTACCACGAAAAGGATCAGTACACAGAAACCGACTCCGTCAACGGTGAGGCTGTCACGGTGAAGAAAGACTCTATCTTTCAGAACGTGACGTCGTTCTGGGGTACGGAAGAGGTGCTGCAGACCACAACGATCACGAATGACAAATCGACACTCGAAAAGTTGGTGGCTGATCAGAGCTGCACGTATCTGAAGACTCCCGCCGGCATCTTTACGGAGAT
This sequence comes from Paratractidigestivibacter sp., assembly GCA_963656095.1. GTDB lineage: Bacteria > Bacteroidota > Bacteroidia > Bacteroidales > Bacteroidaceae > Prevotella. The sequence continues at coordinate 82,951 of CAVKHS010000035.1, read as the reverse complement.
GACATTGCCCGTCGACGATATCACCAAGGGGCACGAAAACGACATCATCACTTCTGCGCAGCTCGTGGTGCCAAGACTGAACAACACCTCCACCAGCGAATATGCCTTTGACGCCCCGAAGAAGGTGCTGCTCATTCCGAAAGACTCCATCCGCAGCTTCTTTGAGAACAACGAGATCGACAACAACAAGTCCTCGTATGTGGCATCGTGGACAAATAGTGGTGACAACAGCTACATCTACTCTAACATTGCTTCTTTGGTCACAGCGATGAAAAATGTGGATAAAGCGAAACGCAGCAGCAACTGGAACAAGATCGTTCTGATACCCGTTGAGGTGGGCACCACAAGCACTTACTCCAGCTACACTGGCCAGACATCCATTGTCACGACGAAAGTTGCCAACGATATGTCGCTAACCAGCACACGACTGGCTAAGGGTACAAGTCAAAACAGTCCCATCAAGTTGAGCGTAATCTATTCAAGATTCAAATAAATCTTTGTAGTAATCATAAAAATAGAGATGGCGGAAGACCTTCATAGGGATTTCCGCCATTATTTATATCAGAAAGAGAATTTACCTGTTTGACTCCTAAATTTTTATTCTTGTCTTTATTTCAGTCGTGCTATGTAGTCAAAAAGCACTTGTGTAATGGCTTTTCCTCGTTGCTCATACAGTGATGATGGGCCTTTAGATTTGATGACAGCATTGCGATTGAAATCATAGATCATCGAACCATGATCGTCAATCAGCCCAAAGCCATCGTTCATCATGAAGAACGCATAGTGGGGCTCCTTTGGGTCGAGCAAGTCCTTGCTGAACGGAAACATGCTGTGATCATAGCCCAGTTGTCCCAAGAGAGTGGCAGTAATGTCCTGCTGTGAACCATAGATGTCAATAACATTCTTTGTGGAGGACAGAGCGCCACCCGTCCAAAGCATCGGCACATGAAAACGCCAAAACGAGAAATTGTCGATATTGTCGGGCCACGCGCCAAGATGGTCGGGTATCAGCACCACGAGGCTACGGTTCCAACGGTCAGTCTTCTTCAGCCATTCGACAAAGCGACCAATGCAATCGTCGCAATAAGCAAAAGCATTGAGTTTCTTATTGCTCAACCGGTGGAAGGGGACGTCGAAGGGCTCGTGAGAGCTGGATGTCTGAATGACGCGGAAGGTGGGGCGTGTGCCGTGGCTTGTGCTGAGGTCTTTCACTACACGCTGAAACACCAAATGGTCGGGTACGCCCCATTTGCTGAGTCTGTCGGTCACGGGGAAGTCATGGGCCTCAGTAAGATTCATAAATCCTTGATTGATAAGGAACGAGCGCATGTTGGTGAAGTCCGCGTCACCACCATAATAGTAATGTGTCGCATAGCCATGCTTCACCAACTGCGCAGCCAATGAAGGCATCAGAGAGGTCTTGTGCGGGAACTTCATCAAACTGATTGTCGATGGTGCGGGCACTCCGAGCAGGTTTGACACGAGTCCGCGATCGGTGCGGAAACTATTGGCATAGAAGCGTGAGAACCACACACCCTCACACTTGATGTGGTTGAGCATGGGAGTGACATGTGGCACATGCATGATGGTGTCGGAGAAGCTCTCCATGATGATCATGTAAATATCGGGCTGAGCTGTCTCACGGCGGATGAGGCTGAGATGTGCGCAGTCATAGTCAAGAGGCTGATTATAGCTCGCAAACACCTTGTGAGCCTGACGGTCGTCCATCAACCGATATTCTTTGGCAAAATCAGTTTGATGGGTAGCGCTCTCCATAAAGGAAAAGAGCGGATTGACAGCCGCGTGGTTGAGTTCCTGATCTGAGGAGAAATAAGCCTGCCCTGTATTCATTGTCGCGACGCTGACGCCACCACGGATGGAAAGGAAGAGAAAACCACAGAAGAGCAGCATGAGCAGGCTCTGACGCCACGATGTGGTTTCTTGCCATGCAAAGCGACGGAAAAGAAGCGTGAAGAGGTGATAGACGCCCCAAGCCGTGAGGCCTATGGCAAGTAGTCCCAATAAAAGCTGCCACCACTCTACGCTGGCCATAGCAGCCGCTGGAGATGATGTGACAAAGAAAATCGGAGTGGAGTCCAAGGGAAAGCGCCAATAGCCATAGAGGGATATATTGGAGACAAAGGCAAAAGAATAGCACATTGCGGCCAAAACAAAATAGACTTTTACAACGGCCTCTATAGTCTTAGACGGTCTACGTCTGCGGATAATAGGCAGGCTGCCAAGCAAAATGAGCAGGGCCGGCAACACCGAAAGATATCCCGACATGCTGAAATCCAAAGGCAGACCATGCCAAATCACGGGCATCAGATGGCTGAATCCCCCATAAAAAAGTAAGAAAAACGGCTTCTGTGCTACGAAAAGTAGTGTCCACAGAAGGAAGATCAAAACTAATAAAACTGCAATTTTATCCGATTTCATCGATATTTTTTATTCAGGCCACAATGTCGTGGTGCCTGATTTTGTCAGTTCAAACCATGGCTCTTCGTCGCGGAGCGAGATGTCGTCATACTCAAAAGGCACCACCACCGAGTCACCCCCGTCAGGCAGCACGAGCCCCATCTTTCCATCCTTTTCGGCTATAATTGGCATCATCGTCATGTCGTCGACATAGACATAGGGCGTGCGCAGGAAATCGTAGTGAGCCCCCAACAGCACATTGCCTTCGTGGTCCTTGATACCGTATTTTCCGTTCTGCTCAAACACCTGGTGATAGCGGATATACTTGCTTTTCATGCGCTCGACATAGAACTTTATGGTCTTCTCGTCGGCAATCATACTGCGAAAATAGGGGTAGGAGTCGCAATAGTTGGCAATGGCTCTGGCCAGAAGCATTCTCCAGTCGAGAGACGTGATCACCTTGCGGTTCAAGTCGATATAGCGTGCAATAGCATCCTCGCGCTTCGGAATATCAAGTTGTTGCAAGCGTGCCTCGAACTTTTCCATCATGGTCAGCGAGCCATGCATAGCCTTGATATAGCGATGAATCTGTCGACCCATCTCAGCGCAGAAAAACTTGTCGATCTGGCGTACTTCTATTTCGTCTCTAAAGATTCCTTCCATAGATGTTCTTGTTAGATTTAATCCTCTCATGAGATTGAACTCAGAGATGCAAGATTTGTATATCGGTTGCAAATGTACAAATATTATTTCAAATTAAACAAGATTTGGGCTATATTTCTTAGAGGAGACGGATTATTTTTTGAGACCAGCATTCATCCGCAGATGAAGTGATCTGGTGAAATGAAGTCTGCCGGATCACCTTCCGATACTGGTATCGACCTTATGTTGCGTTGTTGCATGTTGCGTTGTTGCGTTGTTGCGTATGTGCAGTCTCACCCCGGCCCCTCTCCGAGGGAGAGGGGAGTGATATGCTTCAAGAAACCACAGCACTAGCCGACACTGCGCCAGTCCAATCACCCGCAGAGCATTCTACTCTACTCTCCTTTGGAAAGGGGCACGGGGGGAGAGGCTGGGATGATAGCTTTGTACGCTCGCAGCAATAATTACGCGCCGCACAGACCATAGAGATGAGAAAACGAGGTTTATGGCTTGCTGTTAACGGATTTTAACCGCAATAGAACGCTGAAATTTGGATGAAGAGAGATTGTGTCGTAACTTTGCACCGAGAATCAAAAACGGCGCAATCATATACTCATCATATATTCAGGATGTCAGCCGGAGTGGCGGCAAAGGTGGTGGCACCGTGATCGATGAGAAAGGGTTTGTCGCGGAACCCCCACAGGACACTGATGCAGGGCATGCCACAGTTCTTTGCCGTGTCAATGTCGACGTCACTGTCACCGATGTAAACCGCTGCGGAGACGGGCTTATGGAGCTGACGGAGCGCCTCCATCACAGTGTCGGGAGCTGGTTTCTTCTTGATGTCCTCGCGCTCGCCGATGGCCACCGAGACATAGTCGGAGAAGAAGTGGTGAACCAGTTGCTGCGTGGCAGCGTAGAACTTGTTGCTCACCACAGCCACAGCCTTACCATTGGCCTGCAGGGTGGCGAGCATCTCCATGATACCGGGATATGGAGCCGTGTGGTCGAGATTGTGGTGGAGGTAGTGCTGGCGGAAGATGGCATAAGCCTCTTCGAAGCGAGGATTGGCGAGTCCGTCGGGTACAGCGCGCTCCATGAGCTTCTTCACTCCGTTGCCTACAAACATCCTCACCTCCTCAAGTGTACGGGTCGGCATATCACAGTTTTGGAGCGCATAGTTGCAGCTTTCCTTTAAGTCTCGTAATGATTCTATCAATGTTCCGTCTAAATCAAATATATAACTCTCGAATTTCATGTGTAATAGTGTTATCCTTGTTGAAATAATCGTCGTGACAGACGAGTTCGCAATCGGTGCGCAGATTTCCGCCATGCAGGACGAGTTGTTCTCCCCACTCCAGTCGCTTGACTTTCGTCCGTCTGTTCTCGCCCTTCTCCCACTCCACGACGTCGTGGGTCTCGTCGCTGACCACCACATACTTATATTCCAGCGGCAATCTGATGGCGTAGGCGTTGATCGAAAGCATCCAGTCGCCGTCGCCGATATAGTGCATGGGCAGCGGATGCTTCATGTTCCAAGCTCCCAAAGGTCCCTCGCTTCCGAGCAGCGCCACGCGCAGATGGCTTTTGATATGTGGTGCCGAGACTCGGAACACAATGGACCGGTCGAAAAAGGGGATGTTTTTGAGATAAGCCAGCGGACGCTTGGTCCAGTGAAACAGATAGTGCTGCAGCGAGAGGTCGCGCCACTGGTCTTGGAAGATGTAGTTCTTTGAATCGTCGATGGCGTAGACGCGCGGTACTCCACTCCACTCCTTCCGGATGCATTTGCCGTGATCATCCTCGACCTGATAGTGATACTCCACGTAAGAGATCGGGAAATGCGAGAGCACCATGTTGCTGGTCTCCACCGTCCACGTGTTGCCGTCGTCGGTGTGCATAAGCAGATTGTGGACACGGTGATGCATCTCGGCGTTGTAGTAGGTCACGCAGAGGTGCATGGACTGTCCGAATGGAGCCCGATATTCGATTTGGAATGACATCTTCATGTTTGCAAAGATAATCATTTTCATGATAACACATCTCTTTGCAGCGTGAAATCAATCAAAATTTTTCTCCACTACGATGTTATATCATAAAAGTTTTGCCATTTCAGCGTTTTGCTGTATCTTTGCATCATCTTTTTAACATATTAGTTACTATGACAAGAGAATTGAAAAAATACATCCTTCCGGCCGTGGCCTGCTTGGTCGTGCTGTTCGGAATCGGATATTATTACTTCTTTACGTCGTTCACCGGCCAAGGTAGCACTAAGTATGTCTATATCGACCAGAACGACAATTTCGACTCCTTATTAAATAAGGTGGAGCCCATCTCGCAGCGGCATTGCTATCATGCCTTCTGTGCGCTGGCCCGCCATAGCAAGCTCACCACACATGTGCGTACGGGCCGCTACGCCATCAAGCCGAGTATGGGCGCCTTGGTCGTCTTTCGTCATTTCAAAAATGGTATGCAGGAGCCCTTGAGTCTCACGGTGCCCAGCGTCAGAACCATGCAGGACTTGGCAGGAGAGCTCGGAGAGAAGCTCATGGTCGACAGCGCCACACTGGCCAAGGACTTCACCGACGAGGCCTTCTGCAAGCAATACGGTTATGATACAGCTACCATTGCCGCGCTGTTTATCCCCAACACCTACGACATCTATTGGAACATCTCGGTCGACGGACTGATGAAGCGCATGCAGAAAGAGAACCATCTCTTTTGGGATGACGACCGCATGGCCAAAGCCAACGCCTTGCGTCTCGATCCCATTCAGGTGACTACGTTGGCCAGCATCATTGACGAGGAGACCGCCAACAATGGTGAGAAGCCAATGATCGCCGGTATGTACTACAACCGACTGATGCTGCGCAATGCCAAATATCCCGAGGGTATGCCGCTGCAGGCCGACCCAACGATCAAGTTCGCCTGGAAACAATTCGGACTCAAGCGCATCTACAACAATCTGCTCTCGATCAACAGCCCCTACAACACCTACCGCAATCCCGGGCTGCCCCCAGGGCCTATCCGCATTCCGTCGGTGGCCGGTATCGACGCAGTGCTGAACATGAAGCATCACGACTATCTTTATATGTGCGCTAACGAGGACTTCAGCGGCACCCACCGCTTTGCAAGAAGCTATGAGGAGCATCTGGCCAACGCCAAGCGCTATGCCGCCGCCCTCAACAGCAGAGGCATCAAATAAGCAATAGACAGGAATATGACAATAGAAGACGACTCGCAAGGGCCGTCTTTTTTATGCTGTTTCAGCAACGATAGAACGATGGGAAAACAGTGAAGAGACGATGAAAAGGGTATATATAAACAATGGCACCCGCTTCACAGCGAGTGCCATCAATCCTCAATAGGTATTAGTCTTTCTCTAAGGTAAAAAGATTGTATTCAGGATAACGAGTGCAAAGTTAATCCTTTTTATTGATATTTGCAAATGTTTTTTTATTTTTATCTCGATAAATTTTATTTCGAGTAATGAAAATCTATAGAAAATGATTATCTTTGCACCAAGAAAAAGAATCATTGTAATTATGGAAAATAGTAAGACTGAGAACAGCGAAGAGAACCATAGCTTGAGTTTCGTGGAGCAATTCGTCAAGGAGGATTTGGCCAATGGTAAAAACGGAGGACGCATACAGACGCGCTTCCCCCCAGAGCCCAACGGCTATCTGCATATCGGACACGCCAAAGCCATCTGTATGGACTTCGGCGTGGCCGAGGAGTTTAATGGTGTCTGCAACCTGCGATTCGACGACACCAACCCCTCGAAGGAGAACACCGAGTATGTCGAGAATATCCTCAACGACATCAAGTGGCTCGGCTTCCAGTGGGGACATATCTACTATGCCTCGGACTACTTCCAGAAGCTGTGGGATTTCGCCATTTGGATGATCAAGCAGGGCAATGCCTATGTCGACGAGCAAACCGCTGAGCAGATCGCTGAGCAGAAGGGCACGCCGACCACTCCGGGTGTTGCCAGTCCTTATCGTGAACGCCCCGTGGAAGAAAACCTGCGTCTGTTCCAGCAGATGAATACACCCGAGGCTGTTGAGGGATCTATGGTGCTCAGAGCCAAACTCGACATGGCCAACCCTAATATGCACTTCCGTGATCCGATCATGTATCGTATCATTCAGATTCCACACCACCGCACCGGTACCAAGTGGCACTGCTATCCGATGTATGACTTCGCCCACGGACAGAGCGACTATTTCGAGGGGGTCACCCACTCCATCTGTACGCTGGAGTTTGTGCCCCACCGCCCACTCTACGACAAGTTCATCGACTTCCTCAAAGAGTACGACGGCACCGCTGCCAAGGGACTCAACGACTTCCGCCCACAACAGATTGAGTTCAACCGACTCAACCTCACTTATACCGTGATGTCGAAGCGTAAGCTCCACACTCTTGTCGACGAGCATCTTGTCAACGGCTGGGACGATCCCCGTATGCCGACACTCTGTGGCATGCGCCGTCGTGGCTATTCGCCTGAGTCGGTCAAGAACTTCATCAAGTCGATCGGCTATACCAAGTTCGACGCGCTCAACGACATGGCCCTTTTGGAGGCTGCCGTTCGTGAGGACCTCAACAAGCGCGCCACACGTGTCTCCGCTGTTCTTGACCCCGTGAAGCTGGTCATCACCAACTATCCCGAAGGACAAAGCGAGGAGATGGAGGCTGTCAACAATCCTGAGGACGAGCAGGCCGGCACACACACCATCACCTTCACCCGCAACCTGTGGATCGAGCGTGGAGACTTCATGGAGGATGCTCCAAAGAAGTTCTTCCGCATGACACCGGGCAAAGAGGTGCGACTGAAGAATGCCTACATCGTGATGTGCACCGGATGCAAGAAAGACGCTGACGGTAACATCATCGAGATCGAGGCCACCTATGACCCCGACAGCAAGAGTGGTATGCCAGGTGCCAACCGCAAAGTCAAGGGTACTCTCCACTGGGTAAGCGCTGACCATTGTGTCAAGGCTGAGGTCAGAGAGTATGACCGACTCTTCAGCGTGGAGAATCCGTCCGCCGATGAGCGTGACTTCCATGAGCTGCTGAAACCTCATTCACTGCATGTTCATGACAACTGCTATGTCGAGGACTACGCCGCCAAGATGAAGCCGGGAGAGTATCTCCAGTTCCAGCGCATCGGATACTTCATGGCTGACCCCGACGGCACTGAGGCCGCACCGGTCTACAACAAGACCGTGGGACTCAAGGACATCTGGGCCAAACAGAGTAAGAAATAACCAAAGAAGGAATATACACGATTGAGCGATAATTTCTATCGAAGCAAAGAGTTCAAGGAGATGCTCCAACAGTTTGAGGCTGCACTCAGCAAAGGCAGCTTCCCCTTCATGGACGCTGACGACTTGACCGATATTGCTGAATATTATTTTTATCACGGAAGGACGCAAGAGTCTTTGGAGACGATCGATAAAACCATTGATATGTTTCCGGGCTCCTTGCATCCTTTAGCTTTCCGCGCCCGCTATGCCATTCTTGTCAACGGCAATACGCAGGAGGCTTTTGCCTATGCCCATCAGATCAGCGACAAGGGAGATCTGGACTATTTCTACACCATCGCGGAAATTCTCATCGCTGACGGCAAGATGCTGGAAGCCGAGAAATATTTGGAGGAGAAAGAGAATGAGGTAGACGAAGACGATCTCGAGGATTACTATCTTGATGTCGCCACGCTCTTTGCTGACTATTCCTGTATCAAGCAGACCAAATACTGGCTTGCCAAAAGTTCTGACACCGATTCGTTGGATTATAAAGAGTTGCAAGGGCGTATTGCCATGGAACAAGGCGACTTCCGACGCAGTGAGCACATCTTCAACCATCTTATCGACGAGGATCCCTATGCCAACGGCTATTGGAATCAACTTGCATCCTTGCAGTTTGCTCAGCACCATCTGCAGGCCAGCATCGAGAGCAGCGACTTCTCATTGGCCATCGACCCCGACGACTTCGACGCTGTGCTCAACAAAGCCAACGGACTCGTGCAGCTGGGCAACTATGACGAAGCGCTGAAATACTATCAGCGTTTCAAGACGCTGCAGCCGCTCAACGAAGCCGGGGACATGGGTATGGCCACGGTCTACATGGCTCAGAACGACCGCAAGAAAGCGATTGAGGCCCTCAGCAGAGCCGAGCAGCTTTGCCCGCCGCAGAGCATCAACCGCATAGAAATCCTACGGCAGAAATTCAATCTGCTCTCCAGCGACGGCAAATATGCTGAAGCGCTGCAATGCCTTGAAAAGATCAAAGAAAGCCAAGGGGCGACCCAAGCCGAATTGGATGTTATGCGCGGATTCCTTTTTCTGAAACAAAATCAAGTAAGTGCTGCCATGCGGTGCTTTGGTCAGGCGCTGTCCTCAGCCGAGGACAACCTCGACCAAGTCACCATGCTCGTGGCCTACGCTGCCTATGAATGCGGATACATCCGCTATGCCCGTGTGCAATATCTAAAAATCGTGGACCATGTCGACAAAGGGTCATGGTCCGGCGGTTGGGCGTTTATCACACTGTGCGACCATGAGTTAGGCGATCGCCAGGCTTTTCTCGCTGATTTGAAACGCACCGTGGAGCTTGATCCCGAGGCTGCTACCTCGTTTCTCGCTACGATGTTTCCGCAAGAGTTGAGTGCTGTCGACTATTACGCTTATGCCCTGCAGCATCCTCGGATGGGCGCAGTGCCGTATGAAGAGCTGAAAGACTGACGAAAATAACGATTGACAAATACATAACGCAAGAAACACCATTATGAATTTTTTATCTTCGCTTCTCGGAAACCTCAACTATGGGACGGTTTTCCTGCTGATGTTGCTTGAAAGTACGGTCATCCCAGTACCTTCAGAGTTTGTAGTTGCTCCAGCTGCCTACCACTCTGCTGCCGGAAATCTTGACATTTGGCTTGTCATTCTCTTCGCGACTATAGGAGCAGACTGCGGTGCCACGATCAACTATCTGGCAGGCTACTATCTTGGCCGCCCAATCATCTATCGCTTCGCCAACAGCCGTTGGGGCCACTTCTGTATGCTGAATCAGAAAAAGGTGGAGAAGAGTGAAAACTATTTCAATGATCATGGTATGGTAGCAACCATCACAGGTCGACTCATTCCCGGCATCCGCCATCTCATCTCCATTCCTGCAGGACTCTCCAAAATGACGTTTTGGAAATTTATTCTCTATACAACACTGGGTGCCGGTTGTTGGAATTGCATTCTTGCTGCGCTCGGATGGTATCTCCACACGATGGTTCCGGAAGAGATGCTCAACGATAAGATCATGGAATACGGCGAATACATCAAGGTGGCCATCTGCTCCCTTGCTGCTGTAGCCTTCCTTTATTTCCTCGCAAAAAGCTTGATTATGCGGAGAAAGAAAATCGAAACAGAAGATTAGACAATACGGTATTTGTGGTTTCACAAGGTGGATACGAAAAAGCCATGAATGACACACCATATTATATATGGAAGTCATTCATGGCTTTTTTATATAGTCAACAAATTATCTATCCGTCACCTTTCTGTGCTCTTACTCTGCTGAGCGTCTCCGGTGTCATCTGCAGATAACTGGCGATATACACCAACGGCGCACGCAACACCACCTGAGGCTTCAGCTTGCAAAGCTTCTGATAGCGGCTCTGAGCTGACTCAAAGCGCACCAAGTCGGCATGAACCTGCGAGATGATCAAGCTCTCTTCCAGAATCTTACGGTAGAGAATCTGAATGTTGACATTGTGAAGGGCTACCTGCTCCAGTCTGCGCTTTGGCAGACAATAGACCATGCAGGGCTCCAAAGCTTCCACCTGCAGATGAGTGGGCTCTTCACGGAACAGACTCTCGATGCACATGAAGATCTCACCATCCGAACCAATGTGCTCCGTCAGCTCTTTGTCATTCTTGAAATAGAACTGACGCACCAGTCCTCGGTCGATGTAGCTGATGTCTTCGCAAATTTCTCCTTCACGAAGGATCATCTCACCCTTCGCATATTTCTTCGGTACGATGATGCTCTCCAAGATGTCGAGCTCATCATGCGTCATCGTACTGTATTTTCTTGCCAACTCACGAGCAATATCCCGCGTTGTGTTATGATAATCTTTCATTTCTATTCCTCCTCTATTATTTTCTTAAACATTGGAGCTTTTCCTCTCTTAAACAATTTTTCAATACTTCTCTAATCCAGCTTCAACACTGCCAGAAAGGCCTTCTGCGGCACTTGCACGTTGCCAATCTGCTTCATGCGTTTCTTGCCTTTCTTCTGCTTCTCCAAGAGCTTACGCTTACGGCTGACATCACCACCATAGCACTTGGCGAGGACGTCTTTTCTGACTTGCTTCACCGTCTCTCGCGCTACGATCTTGGCACCGATGGCAGCTTGGATCGCAATGTCGAACTGCTGTCGTGGAATCAAGTCTTTAAGTTTCTCACACATCCTTCGGCCCAAAGTCACGGCATTGTCCTGATGGGTCAGCGTGGAGAGAGCGTCAACGGGCTCACCATTAAGAAGGATGTCGAGCTTGGCCAACTTCGACGGGCGATAGGAGTCGATGTGATAGTCAAACGACGCATAGCCTTTTGAGATCGACTTCAACTTATCATAGAAGTCGATAACGATCTCACCCAACGGCAGCATGAAATGCAGTTCCACGCGGTTGCCCGAGACGTATTGCTGGTCGAGCAGCTCACCACGCTTGTCAAGACAGAGCCGCATGATGGGACCGATATATTCAGCTGCTGTGATGATGCTTGCCCGGATATACGGCTCCTCGATGTGGTCGATGAGCGTCGGGTCTGGGAGTCCGCTGGGGTTATGCACCTCCATCGCGTGGCCCTGTTTGTCATAGACCATATACGAGACGTTGGGCACCGTAGTGATCACCTCCATGTTGAATTCACGGTCAAGACGCTCTTGCACGATCTCCATGTGGAGCAAGCCGAGGAAGCCACAGCGGAAGCCAAAGCCCAAAGCCTGAGAAGACTCCGGCATAAACGTCAATGCGGCATCGTTGAGCTGCAGTTTCTCAAGCGACGCTCTGAGGTTCTCATATTCATTGGGGTCAATCGGATAAACACCGGCAAACACCATCGGCTTTACCTCTTGGAATCCCTCAATAGCTTTGTCGCAGGGCTCATCAACGTGAGTGATGGTTTCACCGACCTTCACCTCGGTAGCGTTCTTGATACCTGAGATGACATAGCCGACCTCACCCGTTAAGAGTTGCTTGCGTGGCTCCATATCCATCTTGAGCACACCCACTTCGTCAGCGGTATATTCCATTCCCGTCTGAACAAATTTCAGTTTATCACCGGTGCGGATAACACCGTTCTCTACTTTGCAGAGCACGATGATGCCACGAAAAGAGTTGAAGATTGAGTCGAAGATCAGCGCCTGCAAGGGCTTCGTCTTGTCGCCTGTAGGTGCCGGGATACGCTCCACCACAGCATTGAGGATGTCGGGAACGCCTTCACCTGTCTTACCACTGGCGCGGATGATCTCGGAGGGATCACAGCCAATTAAGTCCACAATCTCATCCTCTACCTCATCGGGCATGGCGTTGGGCATGTCGATCTTGTTGATAACCGGGATAATCTCCAGGTCATGATCAATGGCCATATAGAGGTTGGAAATGGTCTGAGCCTGTACGCCCTGGGTAGCGTCCACAACCAAGAGAGCACCCTCGCAAGCCGCGATGCTGCGCGATACCTCATAGCTGAAGTCGACGTGTCCCGGAGTATCGATAAGATTGAGTATATAATTTCCACCGTCATGCTTGTACTCCATCTGTATGGCGTGGCTCTTGATGGTGATGCCACGCTCTCTTTCCAGATCCATGTTGTCAAGCATCTGGTTCTCGGTAATCTTAATCGTATTGGTGTATTCCAGCATGCGATCAGCAAGCGTTGATTTGCCGTGATCAATGTGTGCGATGATGCAGAAATTCCTTATATGTTCCATCTTCTTCTTTATCTTTTACGCAAAGTTACGAAAAACTAAGCAAATTTGGGTGGCTATCTATCATTATTTTTATTAACTTTGCACAAAAAAGGAATTTCACGCTATATGAAGAAGATTGTTTTTAGGTTTTTAGTTCCACTGTTATCAGCAAGCTTGATGTTAACTGCTTGTCATCATCAGACGCTGGAGGATCGCGCAGAGAAAGAATGCAAGGACTACACTGCCCAGTACTGCCCTACCCCTTATCAGGGAAATACGCGCACGGACAGCATCGGTTTCAACCGCACCACATGCACTTTCAATTATTACTATCTTGTCAATGGTAAACTCGATGACGCAAGGATCTTTACCGCACGACACGACACGTTGCGCACGATTCTGCTCAGCGGACTGAAGGAGGACACGCGCAACAAGGCTTTCAAGGACAAGGGTTACTCTTTCCACTATGTCTTCCGTTCTGCCTCATCAAAGAAAGTGCTCCTTGATGTCGTCTTCCACAAGAACGACTATGCGATGATCAAGAAGGCAACGAAATAAATCTGTCGTAAGATATCTATCTGCGAAAGTTTATGATAACGGTTTAGTCTATAATCCGTTATCTTGCTACGTACTAACTCCTAAGAAATTTTCTTTCTTAGGAGTTATCTGTTTTTATGCGCCAAATACCAGGGATGGACAAGAAAGTTGTAGATGACAAGCGCAGCTACAATCAGACATAGCGCCGTGATCAACGCCTCGTGGCTTGTCAAATGCCATCCGAATGCCATCCCGAGTGCTATTCCCGTCTCCCACGAAAGGAAGAAGGTGCTTTGTGAGGTACCACGCTCGCAATGATGAGCCAGTTTGATGAAGAACAGCAGAAAGCGGGAGCCAAGAATGCCGATACCAAAACCGCAGAAAGCATCAGCGATCACTGTTGCTGCCCGCTCCTGACGAAAGAGCATCAGCAACAAGGCAGCAGCAAGCATAAAGCAACCGACAAAGGTCTCACTCTTCAGGTTGGCATTGGCAAAAACATATTTTTCCGAGATGATGGCCAACAGAAAGCCTGCCAGCATATAGAGGAAAAAATGACAAGACTGTTGGGTACTGATGATGAGTCCCATCGCTAAGGTTGCCAGCATGAAGTTGAAAAAGAGCTTGGTACCTTGCGGAAGGAAGAATCTGTCCAAGCACATGTGATGAAGATCCTCGCCCGGAGCCTTGAAAGGGAAATGGACGTGGGACAAGAAAAGAAAGGACAGAGCGGCAAAAGCCAGAGAGACGAATTCTACATAGCCAAAGCCAAACTTATAGTATGTCCAAAAGCCGGCAAAGGGTCCTATAGCCAATGCCAATCGGCCTAACCAATCGGAGGAATGGTTAGCTTCTGTGCGCTGAAATGATTCACAAGTGTCGATGATCAGTGTGCTGACGATTGTCATCTTGGCCAAGCCATAAGCTACTCCCAACAGCAGGGAACCAATGACCAGAAATATAGGTAAACGATTGTGAGTCAGAGAGAAGAAGCCAATAACACCGGCAAGAAGTAAGATGCCAAACAGACACACATGATTGCGACGGAAGCGCTGCACCAACCAAGAGATATTTGGCCCCGGCAGATAGATGCCCAAACAATAAGCCAAAAACACATACACCACTGTCATCAGCTCTCCGTGATGAGCATGGAGGGAGAATGGCAGTACCGGGAGCAGCGCATATACTGAAGCCGTCAGAAAGAAATTAGCAATGGCCAGATACCCAAACGAACGATGCCATAGCTTGAAGTGTATGGGAGTATTTTGTGTGTCCATCCAGTAAATCGATCAATCTTTTTACTTACCTTGTTCTGTGAGCAAGACGTTTAAATCGAGATGCGTGAAGTCGTCGATAATGAGGTTGCACCAAGGCTTCAATGCTTCAGGCTGGTTGGTCGTAGCCAATCCCACGACAAACATCTTGGCGGCATTCAGTGCTTTCACTCCGTTGATGCTATCCTCGAAGCCAATACATTCATTAGGCAGAATATGAAGACGTTGCGCCGCCTTGAGATAGCCGTCGGGATCGGGCTTACTTTTGTCAAAATCCTCACTCGTCAACACCGCATCGAAGTAGTCATTCAACTCGGGATGACAGCGGAAGACGTTGGCCATCTTCTGCTGATTGCTGCTCGTCACGATGGCTGTGGCCAAAGAAGCATCCTTGGCTTTCTTGATAAAGTCTTGAAATCCTGAAATATAATCATAGGACATCTTTCGCTCAAACTCATTGAGTCTGTCTGTGATGGCTTGCTGCGTCTCGACTTGTCCATTGAAATAGCTGGAAAAGATTTCTACCAAAGTCATTCCTTTGATCCGCTGCTCCAATCCTTTCTCCTGAGGATAGTAGAGTTGGAACTGGCTGCCCCAAAACTTTGTGTACTGGCTTTCAGAATCTACCACTACCCCGTCTAAATCAAATAATGCTGCTTTAATCATTACATTTTATTAAATTCGTTGCAAAGTTACGAAATAATCTCGTAACTTTGCAATATTATAAGGAAAACCAACAGCACATGCAAACAATAGTCAAATATTTCCCTCATCTTTCCACTGAGCAGCAATCGCAGTTTGCCGCCTTGGATGAGCTTTACCACGATTGGAACACCAAGATCAATGTCATCTCGCGCAAGGATATCGACAACCTCTATCTTCATCATGTGCTCCACTCGCTGGCTATTGGCAAGTTGATCCGATTTAAGCCCGAAACCCACATCCTTGACTTTGGTACGGGTGGTGGCTTTCCTGGCATTCCACTGGCTATCATGTTTCCCGATTGTCAGTTTCGGATGATCGACGGCACAGGGAAAAAGATCAGAGTCGTCAACGAGGTAGCCGCAGCATTGAATCTTCACAATGTAGAGGCTATTCACCGCAGAGGCGAGGAAGAGAAAGATCGCTTCGACTTTGTTGTTTCCCGCGCTGTCATGCCCTTGCCCGACATGGTGAAGATTGTCAGGAAGAATGTTTCCAAAACACAGTACAACGCACTCCCCAATGGTATCATTGCTCTGAAAGGTGGTGATCTCAGTGAAGAGCTGAAGCCCTTTGGCAAAAAGTTGATGGTCACTCCTATCTCTGATTATTTCACAGAAGAGTGGTTCGCTGACAAACAGATCATCTACTTGCCATTATAGATTGTTATGGAGGTCCGATGATCTTCACTTGCTCTTTCGGGCTGTCTCTGTATATAGAAAATAAGAATAAAAAGATCATGATGAATATAGAACGTTTTGTCTGCAACGACATCCGGGAAAACTGCTACGTGGTATCTGACAGCAGCAAGGAGTGTGTGATTGTAGACTGCGGCGCTTACTACGAGGCTGAAAAGCAGTCGCTAAAGAAATATATCGATGACAACAGCCTCAATCCCACCCATCTCATCGCTACCCACGGTCATGTGGATCATCATCTCGGCGACCGCTTTGTTTTCGATACTTGGGGCTTGAAGCCGGAGGTACCGGAAGCTGACGAAGCGCTCATGCAGCAGCTTTCCGAGCAGGCAGCCGCCATCATGGGACTGAGACTGACCCAAGACGACTTTGCTCCCGTGGGCCGCTATCTTGCCGCCAATGACACTATCTCGTTCGGCGATCATACTTTCACCATCATCGAGACGCCGGGACATTCACCGGGTAGCGTTTTCTTCTATTGCGAGGAAGAGGCTGTTGCCTTCTCCGGTGACACGCTCTTCAAAGGCAGCATTGGGCGAACCGACTTTCAGGGTGGCTCCATGTTTATGATCATTCAGAGTCTGCGTCACATCAGCCAACTGCCCGACGCTACAAAGATTTTTCCGGGGCACGGTGAGATGACAACGATAGGCTATGAAGAGACCGCCAATCCCTATCTCGACCGCTAACCATCAGCACGACGAGCAGATGAGCAAAAGAGTGAATGCGGAAAAGATCATCCTTGGCATTGATCCGGGTACCAACGTGATGGGCTATGGAGTCATCAGGGTAAACGGCAACAAAGCGGGGCTGATCGCAATGGGTGTCATCGACATGCGCAAGATGGCGGATCCTTATCTGAAGTTAGGACGCATCTTCGACCGCGTGACGGGTGTCATCGAGGAGTATCTTCCTGACGAGATGGCTATCGAGGCTCCTTTCTTCGGCAAGAATGTGCAGTCGATGCTGAAGTTGGGGCGTGCTCAGGGCGTTGCCATTGCCGCCGCCATCCACCACGACATCCCCATCCATGAGTATGCGCCATTGAAGATCAAAATGGCAATCACCGGGCAGGGCGATGCCTCGAAGGAGCAGGTAGCCGGTATGTTGCAGCGGTTGCTTAAGATCGAACAAAGCGACATGCCAAAGTTCTTGGATGCCACAGATGCGCTTGGCGCTGCTTATTGCCATTTCCTTCAAAGTTCCACACCACAGTCTCAGGACCGGCACTATGGCAGTTGGAAGGACTTCGTCAACAAGAACCGCACGAAAGTCAGTGGATTATAGGCGACAACATAAAATAAATCATAACGATATTGTGATGCAAGAGATTATAAAAATTGAAAATGGCGTGACCCGTATGCCCGCATGGCGTATGGCAGAACCCGTCAACTACTCACTTCGAGGCGATGAGCAGCAGGCTATCGTGGGACCTAACGGTGGCGGTAAGTCGATGCTCATCGACATCCTCGTCGGCCGTCATCCGCTGCTGATGCGTGATGTGCAATACGACTTCTTGCCAAGTACCGGTCCGCTGGTCTCCGACAATATTAAGTATATCACCTTCCGCGACGCTTATGGCGGCGACAACGATAAAAGCTATTACCTCCAGCAACGATGGAACCAAATGGAGATCAACGAGGAGACACCTACCGTTGGCTCTAAACTGGAGGAAGCTTATCTGAGGTCGGGCGAAGACTCACCGCGCCATCGTGAGTTGCGTGATCGGCTCTACAAGATGTTCAACATCGACAAGTTGCTCGACAAATACATCATCCTGCTGTCGAGCGGTGAGCTCCGCAAACTGAAACTGATAGAGGCTCTTCTCTCCGCTCCGAGAGTGTTGATCATGGACAATCCCTTCATCGGACTGGATGCCGAGGCAAGAGACCAGCTCAAGGAGCTCTTGAAGATGCTTGTCGGACAGCAGAATCTTCAGATCATCCTCGTATTGTCAAAGAGCGACGATATCCCCGACTTCATCACCCATGTGGTTGAGATCAGAGACATGAAGGTGATGCCAAAGGTTACACTTGAAGAGTATCAGGCTCATCATCAGCCCATTCCGCCACATGTCTTATCCGAGGGCAAGGCGCAGGCTATCCTCACCCTGCCGGAGCGACAGAAAGATTATCATGCTTACGATGTGGTGAAGATGCACAATGTACGCATACAATACGGACAACGCGTGATCCTCAAGAATCTCGACTGGACTGTGCACAATGGTGAGCACTGGGCACTCAGCGGACAAAACGGTGCCGGTAAGTCTACTTTGCTGAGTCTCGTCTGCGCTGATAATCCACAGAGCTATGCTTGCGACATCTGTCTCTTCGATCAGAACCGTGGAAGTGGAGAGAGCATTTGGGACATCAAGAAGCATATCGGCTACGTGTCACCGGAGATGCATCGCGCTTATCAGCGTGATATCCCTGCCATCAGAATTGTGGCAAGCGGACTGAAAGACAGCGTGGGACTCTACGTCAAACCCGACGAAAGCGAATACGACACCTGCCGCTTCTGGATGTCGGTATTCGGCCTTGAGGGCTTGGAAGAGCGGACATTCTTGAAGCTCTCCAGCGGACAGCAGCGTCTCGTGCTCCTGGCGCGTGCCTTCGTCAAAGATCCTCAATTGCTGATCCTCGATGAGCCGCTTCATGGTCTCGACAACAGCAACCGACGCCTGGTGAAAGATGTCATCGAGACTTTCTGTAAGCGACCCAACAAGACGCTGATCATGGTCACGCACTACGAGGAGGAGCTCCCTGCATGCATCGATCATCGCATCCGGCTCGTGAGACATATATAATAGTAGTCTTACCGCCTGACACGGTCCCATCCCCTTCCCCAGCCTCCCCCGCCCCTCTCCAAGAGGAGAGGGGCAGTAAAATGCTTTGTGGGTGACGATGAGCTATTATATAATAATAAGATGTGTAGGGTTCCTACCCTTTCCTATATAAATATAGATTAATGTGTTAAACAAGTATGAAAATGAAAACGATGAAAATGATTCTCCTTACGATCGCTCTGGCCTTCGCCTCTGTTGAAGTAAATGCTCAGGAGATTTATAACGAGGTAAGGCGTATGCAAAAACAGTTCGAGA
The DNA here is from genome assembly GCA_963656095.1 of Paratractidigestivibacter sp. Taxonomy (GTDB): domain Bacteria; phylum Bacteroidota; class Bacteroidia; order Bacteroidales; family Bacteroidaceae; genus Prevotella. The sequence goes on along the minus strand of CAVKHS010000035.1, from coordinate 63,614 downwards.
CTGTCAAGCTGGACAAGACCAAGAAAATGGATGAGCGCAAAATAGCTTCATTCAAATGGGATGCTATCGAGTATATGCTCTACAAAGCCAAGCAGGACAGCACTTTCACTGAACTGCAACTGGGCAAGCAAACCAATGCCATGGTCGACTTTGTCAATCTCTTCATCAAGCGACTGGTCGAGGCTGGCAACAGCAAGAGCAAGCGCGAGACGGTAGGGCTTCGTTTCAAGAATGCCAGCATCAACCATAGTTTCTTCCACGATGAAGACAAAGACCTCGTCTTGGCTTATTACAACAATCCCAAATTCATCACCCAGTTCTCGTTAGATACTGACTGGGTTGAGGCCCTCAAGGAGGTAAGAGCGATGAACTGGGAGTAACCGCTACTTCTTTTCATCTACTCTATCTCCACAACAATCCCCATGACTTCTTCGCTGTAGGATCACTACTTTGCAAAAGAAATCATGGGGATTTCTGCGTCCGTATATAAAGCATCAATCATACAGAATTTGATGGAATCCTTACTTAGAATAATTTAGATAATGACTTTTAGCCACAGAAAAATATAATAGGAATCATTCTTGCATTTGTCGGAAAAAGGAAAGAGAATACGAGTTTGGTGTAAAAAGGCATTGCAGGAATCTTCCTATTTTTGCAAACTCTATCCCGATCATCTCATCGACTTTTGCCATTGTTAGACCATAAATACTTATGGATCATGATAAAGAAACATCGGTGACCAGGACGGATTCTTAGAGAGCATGGCAGCTGCCGCTCAGGCTGCGGCTTCACGCCGGCAACCTCATTACCACACAGATGATTGATGGACGCCCTCTGAATGTCAACACCGGCAGCACGGAGAATTCCGGCTTTGAACTCCTTTCTATGCTCCCATAAGGCATCTGCGGTTTGATGCCTGCTACAGTTTTCTTCACACCAGCTACACGCTCACTGCTACGCCGAAACATAAACTCTTCTTTGGTGCCGACTGGCAGCCGGGACGCTTCACGCTGCATAGCGGACAGCAGTGGATTGACGGACTCCATACGGCTGAGAACAATCCGTCAACCGAGAACTTCTGGCTGTGGGACCTCACTGCCTCGCTGCGTATAAGCCGACCCTTGAAAGTCTTTGTCCACGGCGAGAACCTCCTTGCTCAACGCTATGAGGTTAATGTCGGCTTCCTCATGCCGCGCGCCACGGTCATGGCAGGCGTCGAAGTGCGGCTGTAGGTCGCCTCGTCTGATGGCCAGAATCCCTCTTTATTGTAAATTTTACCCGTAAAAAGGAGGGAAAGGCATCGACGGAATACTATTGCTCGCAAAACGCAATCCTGTTTCGTCTGAGCGATAGTCCGTCTCTAAAACCCAAGGTGAATCCGAATAGCTGCTATCGTAATCCCAATGTCAACTTGAAGGATCTCATCATGGCGAACAGATAAGTGTTGAATAAACTGACATTTTTCTGGCCTTCTCCTTGCGATTTTCAGAGCCAACCCCTAGTTGGCTCTCAATTTCGCGAATTTCGAGGACGTTTTTATAAATATCTGAAAGTCAGTAAGTTGTAGATATAGAGTACTTTTTATCTCAAGGAAAATGGTATCTCTGCAATGAGATAATGGTAAATTTGCCTATCAGAAAGCCCTTTTGATGCTATCATCTCAGTGATTTGACCACGTCATCTCGGTTGTTTGACCTGGTCAAATCACTGAGATGGCAACATCAAAAAGGCACTTTGACAACGAAAGGCCACAAAGATGAATGCCTCTTCACTGTTTTTTCCTCTTTTTAGTTCTCCTCGCTCTCTAGATTGCGACTCCGTGGTGATGCTTTTTTGTAAAATTTGTTACCGATTCATGGACATTCATGTGAAAGATTAATTCCATGGATAATGTAAGTAACTCAAGTTTCGGAAGTAAAGCATTATAACAAAATAAGGCGTAAAAAAGGCTTTGAATGTTTCCGTATCTCACGGAAAATGAGTAACTTTACGGTGTCAAAAAGAAGAAACTCATTCATTCAAAGCCATTTCTAGCCTTGTTGACAGGTTAAACTTAAGCAGCAAGATGCTTGGTGGAGTTAAAAAGCCGAACTGCAAGTTAACGAATCTCCAAATATTTCATATCCTCTTGTTTATGCCATTTTTTCGACATCAAAGGTTTCTCCCACTATGCTGGCCCTGTGCTCGGTCGTATGTTCTCAGGGAAGAAAGATTTGTTCTACGACTTTATGTCGCAGGACAATGTCGATTGGCGAAAAGTCCTTTACCATATTGCCAGGAAGATGATTGACGGAATTACCATGAGGGCTGACCACAAGGAGTCAGACATACGGGGAGAGTCTCCCAGTCGCAATCTCTTTTCAGCCCCTATTTGCCAATGCAGAAGCAAATAATCTTTTAGCCATTTCAAGGAGTCGGTCGGAAGTGATATTAGCTATGCCAGTCCTTTCTATTTCAGCGTACTCTCTTCTATTCTTACCAATGACAAAATTACGCTCCGCACCATCAATATTGGCTAACAGATGATAATTGCCTTTATACGTCTGTTCGATTCTAATATCAGAAATCTTATGGCCGTTGACCTCTGAAGAAACAAATCCCGTTGGCTCATCTAACTCATCCCATGCTCTCAAATGGCCGAGGATAGTAGATTCCACACGGCCAATCCATCCGGCGCCTACGCCGTTTTTTTCAGCGACCGGGCGAAATAACTTCAAGGCATCAGCCACATCCCGGATAATTGCATCCGGTCTTTGTATTCCGTTGTCATGCGCAAAAGCCACAGCATCCTCCCGGCTGAAGTTGCTGAGCTTGGCACGCATGAACAGGCAATGGTCTTCATTAGGAAGATTGCCTCCCAAATCTAATACATAGGTGAGGTCGTATGCAGGAGCAAGGCTCCATGTGCCGTCCTCGCTCATGATGAACGAGAAATTCTTGTTGTGGTCATCGGTATTGTTGGTAAGGATGTTGAACACCAAACGTCGGAATACCTCCTGACAGTCCGACTCGGGCAGATGGAGCTTTCTGCAAACAGTCAACAGTTTTTCATAGCTGTCCGCATCTGGGTACAAGGCTGCAAGAGTCTGTGTAAAGAGTTTCTTGCCATTTTTACGGTCAAAACGTTTAGTCATAAAATGCCTCTTGCCATTGACGGAATACAGACTTGACGGCATCATATTAATGCCTGCTTTTCTTGCAAGTTCATAATAAGTCATCTCAAGTTCTGCTGAGCTGTATTCTGTATTGCCGAACTTCAACAAGTAATAGTCAAAATCCTTCAGTCCGGCTATCTGACCACTGCGTATCTCTCCGCTGGTTCGGTTGATCGCTATGATTGCCTTGGGCTGCCTTCCTCCGGCGGAGGTGCCGACAGTCAGCAAAGACTGCATAGTGATAGACTCGCCAGGCATGATGCGTGCATTCTCTCTTTCAGAGAAGATACGCTCGGCGAGATCGGTCAACGAGGCCATGTCGATTTTCTTTGGGCTGCGTTCCCTGGATGCCTGTGGCATGAATTCCAACGCTCCCATGCCGCGTTTACCAATGAACGACAACTTATCAAGTGGAGTGATGTCAGCATTGGAGAGATGGTGCTGCTGCCGCCAAAGGTCAAAGAGCTGGTTACCCCATGAGTCAGGCAGGGAATCGGCAATGAAAGCAGGAAGCCGCTGGTATATTTTCCCGTCCTCACCCCACACCGGCATGTTTGCGTACACCTTGAGTGGAGCGGCGAGCGGAGCGATGTCAAGGCCTTTCCTTAAAAAGAGAGGATTGTAGTTAAAGTATGAAAGCCTTCGCTTGGCGTCCCACACAAGCCGGCCTACCTCTTCTCCCCATAATATCACCTTAAGTATTGTAATCATAACGTAGAGTCTTGTGAGTGTCTAATGCGCTGCGTCTGCTTGCCGTTACCTTGCATGAGATAAGGAGATGGCGGCAATTCGGGTAGTAATTCCTCCAAGGCATTTATACGGCCAACGACCTTCAGCAGCAACAAAAATGTTCCAAGCGAGATATTGTTTGCACATCCGCTCTCAAATTTGTGGATTGTGGTCATGCCGACACCGCTTTTCTCTGCAACTTCCCTTTGAGTGAGATTGCAGCGCAGTCTGTATTCTCGGAACCTGCTTCCGAGCTGCCGGACCAATTCAGGCGTTGAATATTCATATAAGTCAGTTGTCATTTATAACTTTCATTTAATTGATATTTAACTTCTATATAGCATACAAATATCATCATAATGATATTTACATTGGCAAAGATAAACTAATATTTCGAAAGTACCAAATATTCTTTTGTCTTTTTGCATGTTGCGTTCAAGAAACATTATCTGTTTTTCAATTATTCCTCAGAGTCATTAAATTCTTTTGCAAAATTGATTGTTTTTCTTATTGAGTACACAGCTTCTGGCCAACAGAAATTTCAAGTCTCACGCTCGCTTTGGTACACGGGCAGTGCAGGGTGCAAGGTCAATAACTCAAGTTTCGAAAGTAAAAACATATTACATATTATACAGCATGTGCCAATTGCCTTAAGATTGCAAACTTCTTGTTATCAGTGAAGACTAAGTTCAGCAGCACATCCTCATCAGACACAGTTATCTCAGCGACAATAACAATCACCTCTATGATAGCTTGCCAAATATAGTCAATGACCGTTATCTCCTTTACACCAAGGTACGTGTCCCTAAAGAGTCCACCAATGGTTTCATAGTTGTGGAGTCGTTTGATATAAGCCATTATGTTGTATCGGATGGTAACCAATGTCACATGTGCAAGTTGGGAAGTGAAGTTGCGGCAGGAACAGTCACCCAGTCCCAGGTATCTTTTATTATCCTCATAAAAGACTTCAATACCCCATCGCATTGCATAGATACGATACGCCTTCATAAAGTCCAGCTTGAGATTGGTCGTTACAAGGAATTTCCATTTCTCTGCCTTTGTCCTTTGGCAAAAGAACAGCCGCACTTTTCTTGTGCCGAGGGTAACGTCAACAACGGCATACTGGCAATGGAGTGCACGACTATGTTTGACAAGCTTGGCAGTCTTTAGTTTCTCCAAGATTGCCTTAGCTGTCAGTTCACTCCATTTAGTGCCGTATTTTGTGTTTCCCATCTTTCCCATGCCAAGCAGGTGGAAAATCTTGTGTGAATGGCAAACAAAATCTACAAGCCCCGTATTGGTGAACCAGCTGTCTACAAGTAAGTAATCAAAAGGAATGTGATGTGCGCATGCGCGCTTCACCATCTCCTTGATAAGCACACCTTTCGACACCATGTATTCCTCCAATCTCTTGGTACCAATGCAATCCGTGTCTCTGGTCTTTGCAAAACGGCATTTGCGTTGCGTGGCTGTCAAACCCTGTAGCTTTTTCACGTTCTTGCCATTCTTTCCCAGCAGACATTGTTCAAGTCCAAGGATCGTCTTCCCATCGCTCCAACACATTGTCAAAGCTTTGAAACCAAGTATGCTGCGTTGTGCTACATGAGAGAATATCCGACCGATTTTCTCAATGTGGAATCCTGTTTTTGGCAGGTCCGTGTCATCCACGATGAGAACAGAGGGGAAGTCTGACTCCTTGTGGTCAGCCCTCATGGTAATTCCGTCAATCATCTTCCTGGCAATATGGTAAAGGACTTTTCGCCAATCGACATTGTCCTGCGACATAAAGTCGTAGAACAAATCTTTCTTCCCTGAGAACATACGACCGAGCACAGGGCCAGCATAGTGGGAGAAACCTTTGATGTCGAAAAAATGGCATAAACAAGAGGATATGAAATATTTGGAGATTCGTTAACTTGCAGTTCGGCTTTTTAACTCCACCAAGCATCTTGCTGCTTAAGTTTAACCTGTCAACAAGGCTAGAATAGGCCTGAAGAAGGGCAGATTGCTGTTTTCCTTGGAAAAAGTTGCTGATTTCTGAGAAAATTTTAGTATTTTTGCGCATGGCTTTGAATGAATGAGTTTCTTCTTTTTGACACCGTAAAGTTACTCATTTTCCGTGAGATACGGAAACATTCAAAGCCTTTTTTACGCCTTATTTTGTTATAATGCTTTACTTCCGAAACTTGAGTAAGTAATACCGCTTGCATCCAATGCATAAGTATGGAACCCCAATGGACATAAAGGCCATGTAAGGCATTCTTATTTCACGACAAACTGCAGGCAGCACCAATTGCCTTTGGAGTACTTGCCCGTTTGCTTGAGACCCAAAGACTCAGCTTTCGCGTTGAGTTGAGCACAGTCTTCATCAAAGAAACCGCTAAGAATGAGCACACTGCCCTGCATCATCACATTGTGAAAGGCCGGCATATCCTGCAACAAGATATTGCGATTGATATTTGCCAATACAATATCGAAGACACCGGAGACATGATTCAGTACGTTGGCATTGCCCTGCAATACTTCAATATTCTCCACATGATTGAGTTGGGCGTTGTGACGCGCATTGTCAGCGCTCCACTCATCGATGTCGTAGGCCACCACCTCTTTGGCTCCGAGTTTGGACGCAGCGATACCGAGGATGCCCGTGCCACAGCCGCAATCCAGCACCCGCTTGCCAGAGAGCTGCATATCCAGCAGCAAGCCGATGACCATTTGGGTAGTCTGATGCGTGCCTGTGCCGAAAGCCTGACGGGCCTGAATGGCTATAGGAATGGCTCCCTCTGGAAGCCGGGGCGTAGTCTGACGTGCATCATAGATGACAATGCGGTTGTAGATGTCGATAGGATCGAAGCCATTGTTCTCCCAAGTCTCATTCCAGTCCTTATCCTCTACCTTTGCAAGGTCATAAGTCACGGTGACGCCGGGCAGCGGAAAGTCAACAAGCTGAGCATCGAGCTGTTGCTTGTCGAACTGCTCCTCCTGGACATAACCTTTGATACCATCGTCGGTATCTTCGAAAGACTCAAAGCCCGCCTCACCCGCACAGTCGGCCATAAGATCACGCGCCGTCTGCAAAAGAGAAGGCTCGGAAACGATATGAAAAGATGCTGTAAGATATTTCATAAACCAATGATTAAATTATTCTGCAAAATTATAAAAATTAGGGAAAACTCTACTACCATATAGGGAATTTTCCCTATATTTGCATGAGAAATACGGTAATTTTGCACTATACATAAAAAGAACAATATAAAAAGGAGTTTGAGATATGAAAAGGTTATTTCTTCTATTGACACTCGCCAGTGCTATGCCACTGGCAGCGTTGGCACAAGACGATGATCTTTACTTCACGCCAAGCAAGGCAGTGCCTACCACAAAAGAGGCACCTGCCTACTACTGCGGAAGCAAACGCAGCGTGGATGACTACAACCGTTATGGTATCCGCAGCATGTACCAGAAGATCGGACGCGATTCGTTGGGCAACAGCATGGTGAGATTCCGTCCTGGTTTTGGTGTGCTGCCCGATACGACGTATGTCGACACAGCCTACATCGGCCGTGCCTTGGGCGACAACGACTATACCTACACCCGTCGCATGAGCCGCTGGGACGGCTTCTACGATCCTTGGTTCTATGGCTACTATGGTCCATGGCGCTGGGGCTATGCCGGTTACTACTCGCCATGGTACTACTACAATGGATGGTACGATCCCTGGTACTACGACTATGCCGGTTGGTATGATCCTTGGTACTATGGGTATGCCGGCTGGTACGATCCCTGGTACTATGGCTACGGTGGCTGGTACGGCTGGGGCTATCCCTACTATGGCTGGTACCACTGGGGGTGGCCAGGAGGTGGATATGTGTATAATGGAGGCAACCCACGCGGCTATACCGGCACTCGTACTTGGGGTCTGAATGATCATGCTTCCAACTCTGGTGTCCGTTTCGGTCGCGGTTCTTCGACACGTGGCAACAACAATGGCAACACATATACATGGCGCAGCCAGAGCAACCGTTCGTTTGGCGGCAGAACCAACTACCCTACCCGCTCCAATAATAATACCAACTTTGGTTCTACCCGCTCATCGAGCTTCGGTGGTTCCTTCGGTGGTGGTTCCTTCGGAGGAGGTGGCGGTTCCTTCAGTGGTGGAGGCTTCGGCGGCGGTCATAGCTCGGCCGGTGGTGGCGGTCACTTCGGTGGCGGCAGACGCTAAACCAAGATCACGTTAATGGTTACTCTTATAACATTTGAATGACGATGAAAAAGAAATATTTGTTAGCGGCAATGGTAGCCATGGCGCTGCCTGCCGCTGCTCAAGAGACTTATCAGGATACGAAGCTCGTACAGAATGAGCTTAACGGTACAGCCCGCTATGTAGGTATGGGCGGTGCCATGGAGGCTTTGGGTGCCGATCTGTCAACGATCAGTACAAACCCGGCAGGTATCGGACTCTTCCGCTCCAGCCAGGTGGCTATCTCCGGTGGACTGGTAGCACAACAGGACGCTACTACTACTCCAAGTCTAAGCAACAATTTCGGCATACACATCAATGGCGACAAGACCAACGCCAGCTTTGACCAGGGCGGTTTTGTCTATTCGATGCGCACGGGATATAAGAACTATTTGAACTTTGCGTTTAACTATCACAAGAGCCGTAACTTCGACCAGATTCTCACTGCAGGAAACAAGCTCAACAATGCCTCGCAGAATAAGCTGACGGCTATGAAGTATCCTTATCTCACGGACTACAACATGAATGCCGTGGATGCCTGCTACTCCGCGCTGCTGAACCCCATCAAGGATGCTTCGGGAAAGCAGACGGGACTGGACCATCTCAACGGCACCGAATTCCTTTATGGTCAATATCAGAAAGGATACATAGGCAGCTATGACTTCAACATCAGTGGCAACATCAACGACCGGGTATTCCTGGGACTGACCTTTGGTATCCACGATGTCCATTATCAATCCAACTCACTCTATTCCGAGAATTTGGAGAAGGAAACTTCTGCCGATACTTACGAGTCCCTTAAGATCACGGGAACTGGCTATGACCTCAAGGCCGGTGTGATCTTTCGCCCTATTGAGCAATCACCGTTCCGCATTGGCCTGTATGTCAACACACCGGTTTGGTATGACCTCCATGAGGCTGCTGCCACCGATGTGAGCATGTTCAACAGCAGCAACAATAAGCTGGATAAAGGTCATGCGGTCGACTACGATTACAAGGTCTACACACCTTGGAAGTTCGGTGTGAGCCTTGGCCACACCATTGACAAAATAGTGGCAATCGGTGCTACCTATGAATATGCCGACTACAGCCGTATCGACAACCGCATCAACGATGGCGGCGGATATGATGCCTGGGGCTATTACTACGACAATAGCAGCAGCGACGATGCCATGAACAGCAACACCAAGCGTGTGCTGAAAGGTGTCAGCACCCTGAAGTTAGGAGCTGAGGTGAGGGTGATGCCGCAACTGTCTGTCCGTGCGGGCTACAATTATGTAAGTCCAATGTTCGACCAAGGTGGTTATCGTGATGGCAGCATTGAGTCACCTGGATCAGCTTATGCCACCTCTACGGATTATACTAACTGGAAGAGTACCAACCGTTGGACTTGCGGCGTTGGCTATACGGCAGGTAAGTTCTTCGCAGACTTGGCTTATCAATACACTCAGACCAATGGTGACTTCTATCCCTTCATGAGCTACTATGGTGAATCTAATAACAACAGTAATGTAGCGGATGCCACAAAGGTTAACTTCAAGCGTAACCAGGTATTGCTTACGTTGGGTTATAAGTTCTAATCTATAGATTTAGAAGTAGATATAATAAAATCCATCAGGACAACTTTGTCTTGATGGATTTTTTGTATTTCAAAGAAAATATGTACATTTGCACAACAGAACATTCACACTAAACAATTTTATGAGAAAAACGCTAATTTTACTATTCCTTCTTCTGCAAGTCGCGCTCAGCTATGGACAGAAACGTGAATTCCGTGGTGCATGGATTCAATGTGTCAATGGACAGTTCAATGGTCTTACGCCTGACGAGATGCGTAGCACGCTGACCAAGCAGCTCGATGTCCTGCATGCCGACGGCGTGAATGCGATCATCTTTCAAGTTCGTGCAGAATGTGACGCACTCTATGCCAGCAAATACGAGCCCTGGAGCCGCTTCCTCACGGGTGTGCAGGGCAAAGCACCCAATCCCTATTGGGATCCACTGCAATGGATGATCGAGCAATGCCATAAGCGAGGCATGGAATTGCATGCGTGGATCAATCCCTATCGTGCCAAGACAAAGACAACGACAGCCTTGGCCTCTAATCATATTGCCATCACACATCCCGAACGAGTGTTTGCTTATGACGGACAATATATCCTCAATCCAGCACTGAAGGAAAACCGCGACTATATCTGTAAGATCGTCGATGACATCGTCAGCCGCTATGATGTAGACGGCATCCACATGGATGATTACTTCTACCCCTACCCTGCTCCCGGTCAGATCATTCCCGATCAGCAACTCTACGCAAATACCCCCAATGGCTTTAGAACGATTGGTGACTGGCGACGCGACAATGTCAACATCTTCGTCAAGCAGCTTTGCGAAACCATCCATCAGCGCAAGCCTTGGGTAAAGTTCGGTGTGTCGCCTTTTGGCATTTACCGCAACAAGAAGAGTGATCCGATGAATGGTTCTGAAACCAACGGCTTACAGAACTATGATGATCTCTACGCTGACGTGCTGTTATGGGTGAACAACGGTTGGGTGGACTATTGTGTACCCCAGCTCTATTGGCAGATCGGTCATCCGGCTGCAGACTATGCAACGCTCATTCGTTGGTGGGACAAGCATGCAGCCAACCGTCCACTGTTCATTGGCGAGGACGTGGAGCGCACCGTGAAATATCCTTCGCCGACCGACCCCAACAGCAATCAGATATCCGACAAGCACGCACTGCATGAACAGATGCACCATGTCGACGGTACCGTGCTGTGGTATGCTAAACTTGTTGCTGACAACTACGGCAACTATGGCAATGTGCTGCGCAATGCCTATTGGCGCTATCCAGCCCTGCCGCCTTCCATGCCTTTTTTGGACAACAAGAGCCCCAAGAAGCCCCGCAAGATGAAGCCTGTCTGGACAAGCGACGGCTATATTTTATTTTGGTCCGCACCCAAAGCTAAGAAATGGGGCGACAAGACCAACCGATATGTAGTCTATCGCTTTGGGAAAGATGAGAAAGTCAATCTTGAGGAAGCCTCGCATATCATTGCAATAACGGGAAACACCATGTATCGCCTGCCCTATGACAAAGGAGATAAAAAGTTTATCTATGTCGTCACCGCTCTCGACCGTGCAGGCAATGAGAGTAAGGGAAAGAAAGTCAAAGTAAAACTATAAGATATCAAGAAAAATCCCCATCTTGATTTTTTCAAGATGGGGATTTTATATTATAAGCTAACCTATTGATTAGTTGTTCTCAGGACGCAGCTTGCGAACTGTCTCACCAGCACGCCACATCTCCATGTCGTGCATAGCCTTCAGCTCTGCGTTGAGCTTCTCACGGTAGTCAGGCTTAGAGTTGCTGTCAATAGAGATCTGAGCCTCTTCGCCAGTCTTCACGCTCAGGTAGAGCCACTCCATCACCGGAGTGATAGCCTCGCGGAAACGAGGAGCCCAGTCAAGAGCACCACGCTGTGCTGTTGTAGAGCAGTTAGCATACATCCAGTCCATACCCTTCTCACCGAACAGAGGCATCAAGCTCTGTGTCAGCTCCTCAACAGTCTCGTTGAAAGCCTCAGAAGGTGTATGTCCATGCTCACGAAGTACATTGTACTGAGCCTCGAGCAGACCCTCGATAGCACCCATCAGAGCACCACGCTCACCAGTCAGATCGGAAGTAGCTTCACGCTGGAAGGTTGTCTCGAACAGATAGCCAGAGCCGATACCGATACCCATAGCCAATGTCTTTTCCTTAGCCTTACCGGAAGCATCCTGATAAACAGCGTAAGAGCAGTTCAGACCGCGGCCTTCGAGGAACATGGTACGAAGAGATGTACCAGAACCCTTAGGAGCAACCATGATCACATCGATGTCCTTTGGAGGAACAACACCCGTGCGATCCTGCCAGTTGATGGCGAAGCCGTGAGAGTAGTACAATGTCTTACCAGCAGTAAGGTATTTCTTGATATTCGGCCAAACAGAGATCTGTCCTGCGTCAGAGAGCAGCATGCAGATGATAGTACCTTTCTGTACAGCCTCCTCAACAGAGAACAGCGTTTTACCCGGCACCCAACCGTCTGCCTTAGCCTTATCAAAGCTACGACCTTCACGCTGGCCAACGATGACATTGAAGCCATTATCGCGAAGATTACCAGCCTGACCTGGTCCCTGAATACCATAACCAATGACGGCGATCGTCTCATTCTTCAGCACCTCACGTGCCTTATCCAATGTGAACTCCTTGTTTGTCACGACGTTCTCAACGACGCCGCCAAAATTCATCTCTGCCATAATTAATGTGTTTTAATTATAATATGTTAGAAATCTATGACTTTCTTTGTTCCTCTGATCTCCCCTTCAGTTTTCGAGCGCAAAGGTAATAATTTAAAATATAACCACCAAATATTCTTTCAGTTTTTTACAAAATTAATACTACATCTTACTACTTCGCTATTCTCTGATCCCCTCTTCACGATTCTGACGAGGTATTCTTCATCGAGATCTGTACCCTTGGGAGCTACTTTTTCCATGAAGAAGCAGAGAGCGTCACCAGCGTGACTCTCAGCGACATACGCTATATCGAAGCGCTTGACCCGATGGCTGCGATACCAATCCAAATCAAACAAATCGAGTATATGCTCGATGTATTTAATTGAATTGACGTGTCCGTTAACATCGATGTCGTGGTAGCTCATCGTGACGGTTCTCACCAACTCAGCTTCCTTGCTGATGGCTACACGCCCTGGCTTGGCGATCGGACAATCAAGCTCTGTCTCGATATAGTCTTTGATGAGACCGTTTTGTATCTGTAGGATGTCAACAGGCTGACGTGTATTCGTGTCAATCATTGCCCAGATGCTGCGACCGTAACCATAGACAGTCTGATGATCCTGACTCGTGATGGCATAGTTGCGACTCGTGAAGAAGCGGAAGGCGGCCTCCACCCACGTAGAGATAGCGATCTTGTCGTAAGCCACTGGCATATCGTTCATCTCCACCGCCAATCGGGAGAGCACCCAAGTACGATGTTTGGAATTGAGATAGCTGATGCCATAGCCACGGCTTTCGCTGTGATAGTCTGATGCATTGAGCAAGTCATTGCTCAAACAGCTCAGGAAGAGATGGTTACTGAAATCACAATGGAAAGGTTCCACTGTGAAGGGATATTCACCTACCTTTGACTGCATAGCTACTCCTGACGGTTTAAAAAATCGCTAACAGGCTCCTCAAAGCTGCGTGTCACAGCAATACGTCCGGAACGTGTGTATTGAAGAAGACAGTTGAAACCGTTGAGCACCTTGAAGAGATCAGCGATGTCCTCGGTCAATCCAGTCTGCATCACCGTGGAATAGGTTGGATTGACCTCCATCATGCGGGCATCGTGACGACGGATGGCACGCGACACCTCAGGATTGTCCAACAACACCGGCGTAGAGATCTTGAAAAGGGCTACTTCGTGGATGAACAGCTCGTCATCGGTGTAAAAATTAGCCTTGATGATGTCGATCTTCTTTTCCAGCTGTTTGGTGATCTTCACAATCTGGTCTTCTGTAGACCAGCAAGTGATCGTGTATTTGTGGATGCCGTCAATGCTGGATGCCGAGACATTCAAACTTTCGATATTGACTTGACGGCGTGTGAACACTGCCGTCACCTGATTGAGGATGCCGGCAATGTTTTCACTATATACTAATAAGGTATAAAACTTCTGTTCCATAAAACGATTAAATATCCAAATGCAACTTCATCTCATCCACCGCACTTCCCGGAGTGATCATCGGCGTGACATTCTCCTCCTCCTTGACAGCGCATTCAAGGATATACGGTCCGTCGGTAGTAAGCATCTTCTCCACTTTTGACTTCAGCTCGTCGTGAGTCAACACCACATCATAGGGTATGTGGTAAGCACGGGCTAATTCCTCGTAATGCGGATTGAGCATATGTGTGAATGAACGGCGATGGTTAAACATCAGATCCTGCCACTGACGCACGTTACCAAGATAGTTGTTGTTCAAAAGTATAATCTTTACCGGAGCCTGCTGCTCCATGATCGTTCCAAGTTCCTCTATACACATCTGGAAGCCACCATCACCGGTGAACAGACAAACTTGACGGTCCGGTGCGCCAAAGGTTGCCCCAATAGCGGCTGGCAGTCCGAACCCCATTGTACCTAAGCCACCACTTGAGACGACGCTGCGATGACGATGGAACTTGAAATAGCGACAGGAGAACATTTGGTTCAGACCTACATCATTGACAAGCACGGCCTCGCCTTTGGTAGCCTCAGCAACGGCATTCACCACTTCACCCATCAGCAGTTCCTTGCCTTGGGGATGAATAGATGGCTCAATGACCTCTGCCTTCTCCTTCTCATAAAGCGGCTTGAAGGAGTCCCGCCACTCACGGTGAACAGCCTTATTCAAGTATTTCGTGATGGCAGGAAGGCTTACCTTACAGTCACCCACCACAGCTACATCAGTCTTCACGTTCTTGTCGATCTCAGAGGGATCAATATCCAAATGGATCACCTTGGCCTGTTTGGCATAGCGGTCAAGACGTCCGGTAACGCGATCAGAGAATCTCATGCCGATGGCAATAAGCACATCGCATTCCTGCTCCTTGATGTTTGGAGCATAGTTGCCGTGCATCCCCAGCATACCCATATTCAAAGGATGATCGGAAGAGAGTGCAGAGAGACCCAACAAGGTACGTCCTGCAGGGATGTCTGCTTTCTCAAGGAATTCCACCAACTCATCTTGTGCATTGCCCAACTCTACACCATGTCCGACAAGAGCCAATGGCTTCTTTGCATTGTTGATAAGATCAGCAGCCGCCTTGACAGTCTCCTCATCTAGCTTAGGATAAGGAATATAAGAGCGGACGCGGTCTGTCTTTCCCGGCATCCATTTGGCTTTCTGGATCTGGGCATTACGTGGGAAGTCAAGTACGACAGGGCCCGGACGACCACTGCGTGCAATGTAGAAAGCACGGTTCACTGCCCATGCGACATCTTCTGCACGACGAATTTGATAGCTCCACTTTGTGATCGGCTGGGACATGCCTACTAGGTCTACTTCCTGGAAGGCATCTGTACCCAATGAGCCTACGCCCACCTGCCCAGCGATGACCACGATAGGAATGGAGTCCATCATCGCGTCGGCTACGCCGGTAAGCGTATTTGTGGCACCAGGACCGGAAGTGACAATCGTCACACCAACCTCACCACTGACACGCGCATATCCCTCGGCAGCATGGGCAGCACCTTGCTCATGGCGGACAAGGACATGATGAAACCATGGATCTTTCTTATGGGTGTAGGTGTATAAGGCATCATAAACCGGCATGATAGCACCTCCAGGGTAACCGAAGATCGTGTGCACATTCTCCTGGTACAATGCCCGCATTAATATCTCTGAACCGTTGCACTCTTCGCCGATACGCACTCCCGACCAAGGAGCCTCCGTTTCTGTCCAGGCAGTGGCCTGTGTTGTTTGCTTTTGATTCTCGCTCATATATTGTCTTTGTATTGTTCTCGTTTAGTCAATGATTCTCACGCCACCCTTGTCAGCGGAGCTCACGCTCTGAGCATATGCACGCAAAGCCTTGCTGACCACACGATGACGCTTCAAGGGTTGCTGCGGACGAGCGTTGAGTTCCTCGTCGCTCAACTTCACATTGATGCTACGGTTAGGAATGTCAATCTCAATGATATCACCATCTTTAATCTTACCGATGTTGCCACCAGCAGCAGCCTCAGGTGAGATATGTCCGATGCTTAGTCCACTCGTACCACCAGAGAAGCGGCCATCGGTGATCAGAGCACATTCCTTACCTAAGTGACGACTCTTAATATATGAGGTTGGATAGAGCATTTCCTGCATACCAGGACCACCCTTAGGACCTTCATGGGTAATCACAACGCAGTCACCACTCTTCACTTTGCCACCCAAGATACCCTCACAAGCATCTTCCTGGGAGTCAAAGACCACAGCAGGGCCGGAGAAATGCCACAGACTCTCGTTGACACCGGCAGTCTTCACCACACAACCATCTTGTGCGATATTACCGAAGAGCACAGCCAAGCCGCCATCTTTGGTATAAGCGTGCTGCAGGTCACGAATGCATCCGTTGACTCTATCCGTGTCGAGTGATGGCCACTGTGTGTCCTGACTACCCATTTTGGTAGAGAACTTACGAGCAGGAGCACTATGATAGATGCAGTCAGCCTCCGGGTCAATCGTAGCACCCGTGATATCGTATTTCTTCATGGCTTCGTCCAAAGTCATTCCATCCACACGCTCCACGTCAGGACGTATCAAACCACCCTTGTTCAACTCGTTGAGGATTCCAAGAACACCACCAGCACGGTTGCATTCCTGTACAGAATACTTCTGAGTATTAGGAGCCAGCTTGCAGATGCAAGGTACTTTACGGGACAACTGATCGATGTCATGCATCTTGAAGTCTATCCCGCCCTCTTGAGCAACAGCTAAAAGGTGAAGCACCGTATTGGTACTGCCACCCATGGCAATGTCGAGTGTCATGGCATTGAGGAAAGCATCTCTTGTGGCGATGTTACGAGGCAACACGCTCTCGTCGCCATCCTCGTAATAAGCCCGTGCGTTCTTGACTATCTGCCGAGCTGCCTGCTTGAAGAGCTCAATACGATTGACATGTGTGGCGAGAATCGTACCATTACCAGGCAGGGCAAGACCGATAGCCTCTGTCAGCGAGTTCATGGAGTTGGCTGTGAACATTCCCGAACAGCATCCACAACCAGGGCAGGCACATTGCTCGATTTTCCGCAAGTCATCATCGCTCACCTCTGTATCAGCGCCTTTGACCATAGCCGTGATCAAGTCAGCATTCTCTCCATTCCAGCGTCCGGCCTCCATAGGACCGCCCGAACAGAACACTGTCGGGATGTTAAGACGCATAGCAGCCATGAGCATGCCCGGTGTGACCTTGTCGCAATTGGAGATGCAGATCATGGCATCCGCCTTGTGGGCGTTTACCATATACTCTACCGAATCGGCAATGATGTCGCGGGAAGGTAAAGAGTAGAGCATACCGTCATGTCCCATGGCAATACCGTCGTCGATGGCGATAGTGTTGAACTCGGCAGCATAGCATCCCATGCTTTCTATCTCCTGCTTAATAATCTGACCTATATCGTGTAAATGAGTATGTCCTGGTACGAACTGGGTGAACGAGTTGACAACAGCAATGATAGGCTTACCGAACTGTTCCTTCTTCATTCCTGTTGCTACCCAAAGAGCACGGGCTCCAGCCATTCTTCTGCCTTCAGTGCAGACAGCGCTTCTCAATTGATGCTTCATAAATCTTATTCTTATTGGTATTTTCATGCAAAGATACAACTATTCTTGCAATCTACAACAAAAAAGTCTAATATTTTTAAGAATAGTAAGATCGTAAGCGACAAAAGACAAAAGTAAAAAAGCTCCAAGGAGGAAAACTGCTACTTTTTACCTTGGAGCCAATATAGATTCTTACATCAAGAATACACGCTTATGGAAAGAGGACCGTTTACTTCAAATGCTCTTCAAACCATTGTGCGATTTGGCGCAAGAGGTGATTGCGGGTATTCCCACCGGAGATGCCATGATTGCGGTTGATATAATACAACTCTTTGAAATCCTTGTCGGCCTGCACCAAAGCCTCACTATACTCAAAGGTATTCTGCGGATGAACATTGTCATCGGCTGTCCCATGACAGATGAGTAACGCTCCGTGGAGTTTATCAGCACGTGTGATGGCATTGTCGTTGTAGCCATCGGGATTCTCCTTCGGCGTGCGCATATAGCGCTCGGTGTATATCGTATCGTAATATCGGTAACTTGTTGGAGGAGCCACGGCGACACCAGCCTTGAATACAGGGCGTCCCTCACTCATGCTCATCAGCGTACAGAAGCCACCATAAGACCAGCCCCAAATGCCAATGTTGTCTTTGTCGACATAGGACTGCTTGCCTAACCACAGTGCTGTCTCAACCTGATCCTTCGCTTCCAAATTGCCCAAATGGAGATAAGTACACTTCTCAAAGTCTGCACCACGGCCACCAGTTCCACGACCATCCACACAGACGACAATGAAGCCTTGCTGAGCAAGATACTGGTCATAAGCTCCGCCTTGTCTCATGGATCCTGCATCCCAAGAATTAATGACCTGCTGATTGCCCGGTCCGCTATATTGGAACATGATCACAGGATATTTCTTATTGGGATCAAAGTTGGCAGGTTTGATCATCCAACCATTGAGTTTAATGCCCTCGGAAGTGGTAAAGGAGAAAGTTTCCTTCTTTGTCCAACCATAGTCGCGGATCTTTTGCTTCAGCGCTTGATTATCGAGGTTGGTAGCAATCACCTTACCGCTGTTGCTACAGGTACTATATATATAAGGTGTATCATAGTCGCTCCAACAATTAACAAAATAACGAAGATCACTGGAGAAGATGGCAGTGTTCCAGCCCTCATTCTTAGTAAGTCGCTCTGTCTTTCCATCCTTATGTGACACATAGATCTGCCGGTCCTGAGGATTAAGGGCTGCAGCCTGATAATAGACATCACCCGTCTTGTCGTCATAGCCGTAGACATCTGTAATATCAAAATTGCCATTTCCAATCTTACGCAACAACTGCCCATTGCTATTATAGAGATAGAGATGCATGTAACCATCGCGGTCGGAGGGCAACAAGATATAATCACTACCAATGCGTGCGGTCTCTATCGCTTCCTCTTTTACATAACGGGAGATACGATCTGAGAGCAGCAACTGCGCGACCGTGCTGCGAGGATTGACACCATAGAGATTCAGTACGTCCTGATGGTGGTTCATCGTATATACAATGATGCGATTGGGATTGGAAGTGGGAAGGATGCGCGGCATATAGCTATCACTGTCCACAGGTACCTGCAGACGCTGAAAACGATGAGACTGAATATCGAAACTCCAAGCGCTGACGGTGGCATTACGCTCACCAGCCTTTGGATACTTGTAAGCATACTCACCGGGATAGACAGCGTATTCCTTATGCTCAGGACTTAGGCCCTTGAACATCTGTAAGCGATACTGCTGTACGGCACTTTCATCGTAACGGAGCCAACAGAGCATTGTGCCATCAGCATTGAATGTCAAAGCATGAGAGAAAGCAAACTCCTCTTCGTTGACCCAGTCGGGAATACCATTGATGACATGATTGAAAAGTCCGTCCTTGGTCACTTGACTCTCACTGTTGTTATAGAGAAGCTTGACCAAAAAGATGTTATTGTCACGGACAAACGCCACCTTGGTGCCATCGGGCGACCATACCGGAGCTTGCTGTGGACCACCATCTGACAAGGGCTCCAACTTACGGGAAGCCATGGTGTAGATATAAAATACAGCCTTGTAGGAACGACGGTAGACTGGCTGAGTTTTGGTACGGATCAGCATTCGCTTGCCATCCGGTGACATGATGTAACCGTCGAAGTTGTCAATCTTAACACCCTGTGTGTCATCTACATCAAACAACACTGCAGTTTGCTTACCAGTCTTGAAAGAATACTGTATCACCTGCTTCCCATTTTGGGAAATGCTGGCATACTGATCAGTACCCTCTAAAGGATTAATACCTGTCATGCGCTGGGCAGTAAACTCACCTGCCGTCAACGCTTTGAGATCGATGCGCTTCGCAGCCGCACTGGAAAGGGTAAAAGCCATACAAAGGAAAATAAGGAAAACGACTTTTTTCATATTATTATATTTAATAGCTAAAAAATACAAAATATATAGAACTTACAAACATAGAGGCCATCACATAGAGCAGCAGGAAAGGCATCAGCAGTGCATGCTGTGAGCAAAGAGCCCGACAGACGCCATCAATACCTTGCAGCGTGCCACTGATCAAGCCAAAGACGACCGACATGGTGGTCAGCATGAAGCAAACACTCGGAACCATGCTCGCAGAGAAACTACTGTCTGATAATGTTCCTGTGACGCTAAGAAGCACTGCCTGAGACGGAACAATTAACAATAAGAGACAGACTATCTGTAAAGCACAGAAAGAGACGGCAGAGATCAATGCCAACTTGACACGACGTGGAAGTGCTGAGAATCCGGTCTTCACGCTTTGAGTGATCGTTGTCAGGATGTTGCTTTCTCTCATTCCCCCAAGAGCAAAGGCACCCAAGATGAGCCATAACAAAGGTGCAGAAGCCTCACTCTCTACAAAATAGCCAAAGAACCACCTAATTCCCCGAGCACTCAGCAAAGAGATAATTGATGACTGGGGCATGGCGGCAGACAATAGCCATGAGAGGAAGATAAGTACTAACTGAGCCAAAGCCAGTCCTATAGAAAGTCTATAAATGACTCTGTGCCAATGCCACGATCTCTGTCTATGCTTCATCGGGCTGCAAATTATCTAAATCGAGAATATGCAACTGCAAGGCACGGACGACCAAACGAGTCGCATTGACGCTGGTACCCTTGCTGTCAGGGAAGAGACGACTTACCAATTCATTCTGGCGTTTTTCAAGACTTTTAACACCAAACGGCATACCTCTCAGTGCAGTGATCTGCTCTTTGGTATATCCCAAGGCGAGGTGGCGAAGGAAGCGCTCATCATACTCATCAATATCGTAATCGATCAATGCCTCCTGACGCATCAGGTCATTATTTACACTACGCTTGAAGCGCTCAACAATCTTCTCCAAGATGGGCTGATTGAAAACAAGTCGCTTGCCGTCCATCACGCTCGCTACATCGCCACGGGTCAGCAACTCACCACTCTTGAGGATGATGCCATCACAGCCAGCATCCAGCGCATCGACCCAAAGTTTCTCATTGAGAATCTCACCGGTAAAAATCAGAACCTTTACCTCAGGATGGGTCTGTTTGGTTTCCCGGCAAAGCTCCACGCCCACAGTGGTAGAACCGCTAAGTCCCAGATCCAGCAACACAAGATCCGGCAACTGCTTAGCCATGAGTTTACGGTAGGACACCTCATCCGGAGCCGTACCAATAATATAGGCTTCCGGAATATCATTCTTGAATATTCCTTCTGTACCTTTCAACTCCAAAGGTACATCTTCCACAATCACAACACTAAAGTCTTTCATATGCTTATATGATTATTTTTTATTTCTAACAGACAACGCTCATTCATCCGGCCTGGCATCACAACCTCGACCAGAGTCCCTTCTTTGTGGACATGAGCGCTCAAGCCACAAGCTCTTTGGTTGGTCGCCTCTCCCATCTCGCGCACAATCTGACGACATAGCAGAAAACGTACATCAGAAGTATAGGGAGTGAAAAGAGCACGACAAGTTTCCTCATCATCATGACGCTGACTTAATAAGCATTGCATCTTGAGATAGCCATCGTCAAGAGTCTTACTTGTCACAGCCGGTATTTTTTTATCATTTACATCGGTCAGCAGATCAAAGAAATAGTCCACCATCTCGTTATCCAACCGAATGGGTGGTACCTGTCTCATGGCTTGCTGAGCCAGCACCACGTAAAGGTCATGATAGTAATCGACAACTTCCGCTATGTCGTCAATGCTATCCGGCGACTCTTGCACCAGCTGTCTGATACGAGAGGGATAGTACATCGTCTCATGCTTAAAGGCAGAAAGGCAATTGTCAAGTATACTATTGGAGACATGCAAACGGGCTGTCTCCAAATTCAGTCTTCGCAAATCGTCTTCGGCAAACTCCAGATCATCAGCCTGCTGGAGTTGCCCTTGCATCGCATCGAGCTCGGCCTGGCGCACCGTCTGCACGATGTTTGTTAGCGTGGAGAGCTGCTCTTCGCTTAGGTCAAACGAAGCAAAGTCGGCTAGATGGTCGATGCCCTTAAGTTTTTGTTCATCAGAGAGATCAGACGTAAGCAACTGATTCATTCGCCTAATACGGTCTATGCATGACTGATAGTCGAGTTGATGCCTGTAATAGAGAAAATAATAGGCAGGAAGAATTGTCAGAAGTAATAACACAAGTAGGATGATGGCCACAGTCTTGTTGTTTTCACTGCGTTGCATCGTACGGACATAATCCGGCAGACTACTGTCGGCACTGGCCTGCCGGAAGAGACGGGTATAGACGCCATTGCTTTTCTCGTAGAGTTTCCATTGGTGCAACGCCAGCGCCGCCACTGCCGTCTCGTTGCTGACATCAAGCAAAATAGCGGTATCATTAGGTGAGAGTACAGCCCGACAACTGTCTGCGAAACGCAGAGCCCTCCCATATTCTCCACGTATGTTACAGTAATAAGTACTGTCGGCATAAATAGCAGCCTGACTTTCATGGGCATAGCCTCTACGTGGCACAGAAGGTGTAGAGAGTGTTGACAAGATAGTGGCAAACAACATCAAGATCATGGTAAGCGCTCGGCGGAAGCCATAAGGCAAGCGAAAGAAGACACGCGTACCTTTACCAAGTTCACTCTCCGCACCAATGGCTGCAACACTAAAGATGCGGCTCATCTTCTTGTATTTCTCGATGATGCCATTGCAGTTTTTCAGTCCAAAACCATGCCCACCCGCATAGGTTCGGTCAAATATATGACTTAGCTTCTCCTTTGTCATACCCGGTCCGTTATCCTCTACACTGATCTCAACATAGTCAGCCGTGCCGTTGGCTTCTACTTTCACCACACCACCCTCTTTAGAGAATTTTCTCGCGTTATCCGCTATCGTGTTGATCATAAACAAAGTGAGCGTCTTGTCAGCTTTCACCTTCAAGTCTGTCGGTTTCACCTGTAGATCAATACCTTTGATACGGAATGACGTTTTTGAGCGTTCGACCATCTCAAAAAGATCCTGCAAGTCAAAGCTCTCGATCTTTAAGCTCACATCTCCTTGGCGCATCTGTATCCATTGTGTCAGCACCGAATTATAGTCATTGATGCTGTCTGTTATCTCCATGAGATAGTCATAGTTACGTTTTTTCCAATCAGCATCCCTACCCTTTTGCAGACTCTCTTTCTCCTGCTTCAACTGGTGAATGACATACACCATCCGGTCTATGAAAGGCAAGATGCTGTTGACCAGT
The DNA here is from genome assembly GCA_963656095.1 of Paratractidigestivibacter sp. Lineage (GTDB taxonomy): Bacteria > Bacteroidota > Bacteroidia > Bacteroidales > Bacteroidaceae > Prevotella. The sequence goes on along the minus strand of CAVKHS010000035.1, from coordinate 40,431 downwards.
TGCACCTTTGCACGAGCATCAAGGTTTCTACGCTTATATTGTCGTAAATGCAGTTTGCCGACAGCCAGTTGTTCTTTCATCTTACTGATATTCTCAATCATGAGACGATTACGGTCCTCATTTTGGTTTTGCCAGTTCCTTAGAGGTTCCAACAGTGTATCCAGCGAGAAAGCCTCATCACTTCTGCGACGTTTTGCATCGAAGACAAAGAGCAAGATAACAAAAATAAGAATCATCAGCACCACTGCTACAAGCATGACATTGAGCTGACGAGAGGAGTGATTGAGCTGGCTGGCGCGCGCCTCGAGCTGACGATCCTGCCGCGTGCGTTCCTGTATGTCGAGATAGATATTCCTGTTTCGGTCGCTGTTGGCTTTGTCATCAACAGCAGAATAGACCAACGATAGCCGCTCACGTATGGAAGCCACCAGATCCGGAGCCTGATGTACGGCCTTGATGGATAAAGCCCGTTGAAGGCATATCAAGGCAGAGCGGTAATCATGGATATACCAATAGCATTCCGCTAAAGTGCGGTTGGCACCTGCTACTTGATACACATCACCATATGCCGTAAAGATTTGCAAAGCTCGTAAAGCCAGATTTCCCGCTAAGAGCGAATCTGGCATGTCATCTGTGTTTAAGTACTTAAATGCCGGGACATTATTACGCATCAACAGACGGCGCATGCCTGGATCCTGCAGATGCTCGCTGATAGCCTGCAAAGTCTGAGCTTCCCAAAATGGCAAGTTGCAACGTTGGGTCAAAACATATGCCTGAATCAGGTAGTCAAACTCTGATTGGGCTATATCCTGCCTGTTACCTCCCGAGATGATTCCCCCTGCACCGATATTATAGCAGTAGTTGATGTATTGTGCGGTATCCTGCATCAGTTGATTCCAAGAACTCATGTCTTGAATAGCCTGAGCAGCTTGCTGATTCAGTCCAACATAAAAATAATAAGTGGAAGTGACTATCTGAAATTCACTCTGAGCATACAGCAGTCTTCTTTGTTGATGTGGAGATAATCTGTATGACTCTTTCTGAAAACGTTGCATACACCGAAGCGCACGCTCATGATAGTCATAGAACTCCTTATTAAAGGACTCGCGTTGACACAAACGCATCAACTGCACATCAGAAATGAGTATCTCTATCTGATTATCAGTTAGTTTTGGTACTTGTTTCAGAAGTTTCCAAGCATCTCTATACTTCATCCTTGCAATGTCGACAAATGCAAGATTGTTATAGGCTTCAGCTGCACCGTCACTCTGACTGTCAGCTTCTTTCAAAGCCCGTCGAGCATATACCTCAGCTGAGTCAAGATTGCGATAATGCCAAGTATAGGACTGCTCATTAAGACGATCTACCCTTTCTTGCTTCTTCCCGGAGCAAGAATATAGTACTGGCAGCAAAATGACAAGCGCCAACATCTCTAACCAAAGCCTATAGACCGGCTTTTTTATTGTGTTTAGCAGACAGATCATGTATTTGTATCTCTCCTTGCAAAAATACAATTATTTTTTGAAAAGAAAAAGAAAATACTGAAAATTGACTCATACCTGTAAATTATTTGCCTTCTTAGCGTCTATTCTAAGTTTTTATTGCTATTTTTGCAACAACATATATAATATGAGCATGACCAACAGCAAAATTAGAATAAAGGATATCGCAGAGCGTGCAGGAGTGTCGGTGGGAACCGTGGACAGAGTTTTGCACAAAAGACCTAATGTATCACCCTCTGCCAAGGCGAAGGTAGAGAAAGCATTAGAAGAGATGAACTATCAGCCAAATATGTACGCCTCTGCATTGGCATACAACAAGACATATACTTTTCACGTCATCATCCCACAGCATGAACAAATTGCCTATTGGGAGGAAATTGAAGAAGGTGTCAAGAATGCGCAAGAAGCGCGTCGGGATTTTCATATCTCAGCAGAGATCCATCACTACGAACGCTTTAATGCCAAATCATTCAAAGAGACTACCGAAGCTTGTCTTCAAGCCAAACCTGACGGCGTAGTCATAGTGCCGGCTGATTTGGAAAATACGCGTGCCTTTACGGATCAACTCCATGCCAACAATATCCCCTTCATCATGCTTGACTCGTATATGCCTGATTTGAAACCATTGTCGTTTTTCGGTCAGGACTCTTTTGCCAGTGGCTATTTTGCAGCACGGATGCTGATGCTCATCGCCGCCAATGAGAAGCAAATCGTGTTGATGAAATTTACAAAGAATGGTTATGTTGCCAGTAAACAGCAGGACAATCGAGAGGTAGGTTTCAGACATTATATGCACGACCACTTCCCAGAAACAGAAATCATAGAATTTGAAGTGCCTTTGGATGGCACTAGAAGTCTTTATGACAAACAGATGGAAGCCTTGTTTCAAGCTCATCCAAATATTCATCATTGCATCACCTTGGGGTCTAAAGCTCATATCATGGGCGACTTTCTATTGCGCACCAACCGACGTGACGTACAGATTATGGGGTATGACATGGTTGGAAAGAACGCGGAATGCCTGAGGAGAGGCAGTATCTCCTTTCTCATTGCTCAGCATGCCTTTCTTCAAGGTTATTCTTGTATTGACACTCTCTTCCAAGCCATCGTACTGAAGAAAGAAGTCAATCCGGTCAATTACATGCCAATAGAATTGCTCACCAAAGAGAATGTGAACTTTTATAGGCGCACGCAACTTTAAAAAGGATATACGTTCATACAATATATTATGAGCATGATTAACAAAATAAACGCAAAAGGATTGCTGGCACTATCACCACTCATCGTGTTTATCCTGCTCTATCTGATCTTGAGTATTGCTGCAGGAGGCTTCTATAAGGTGCCCATGACAGTGGTCTTTATGATCGCCAGCATCTATGCCATCGCCATCTCTGGGGGCTTTCCATTGCGCAAGCGTATCGACATCTTTAGCAGAGGAGCAAGCAGTGATAATCTGATGCTGATGCTTTGGATTTATGTTTTGGCAGGGGCATTTGCCTCCTCAGCCAAAAGCATGGGGGCCATTGATGCTACCGTGGGTGCCACGCTGAGTATCTTACCTTCCAGTTTAGTTCTTCCCGGTTTGTTTGTGGCAGCATGCTTTATCTCTACCGCCATAGGAACAAGTGTCGGTACTGTGGTGGCTCTTGTGCCGATAGCAGCTGGTGTCGCTCAACAGACTGGCAGCAGTTTGCCCTTGTTAACCGCAATCATCGTCGGAGGTGCTTACTTTGGCGACAATCTCTCGTTTATCTCAGACACCACTGTCGTTGCCACCCAAACACAAGGTTGCAAGATGAGCGATAAGTTCCGCGTGAACGTGCTTATTGCCACACCTGCCGCCATACTCATGCTGATCATCTATACCTTAATGGGACAAGGAGTCGTTGCATCGGCACATGCTGCAACTGTCAACTTTGTCAAAGTGATACCATATCTGATAGTGATCATTCTTGCTATCACAGGCATGAATGTCATGGCCGTGCTCGTCATCGGCTCACTTGCCTGCGGCATCATCGGCATGATCGACGGCAGTTACGACTTCTTTGCCTGGCTGATAGCTATGGGCAAAGGTATAAGCGGCATGGGAGAGTTGATCATGGTCGCCATGATGGCTGGTGGTATGCTGGAGATTATCAGGGAGAATGGAGGCATCGACTTCATCATCAACAAGTTTACCTCACGCGTGCATACCAAACGAGGCGCTGAATTCGCAACAGCCGCCTTGGTGAGCCTTGTCAATATCTGTACAGCCAACAACACGATTGCTATACTCACCATTGGCGACATTGCCAAGAAGTTAGGAGATCGCTTCGGTGTCGACAACAGAAAGAATGCCAGCATCCTCGATACTTTCTCCTGCACTATACAGGGTCTGCTCCCTTATGGTGTACAAATGCTTTTGGCTGCCGGTTTGGCAGGATGTAGTCCTATGCAAATTCTCCCGTATCTTTATTATCCTATGGCTTTAGGTGTAGCAGGGATTTTTGCCATCGTTTTACGCTTCCCCAAGCAGTATTCTTAACTCGTTTGTGAAATGGATGTCATCACACGTAATTTCTTTCGACTGATCCGTTCAGGATCTCTTAACGAGCAGGAGGCTATGGAGCCGATGTCCGCTTTTAAATGGCAACGCCTGTTTCAAATGGTTCAGACTCAACATGTGGAGGCCTCAACGTTAAAGGGAATTGCCAATCATCATGAAGATGAGATGATGAATATACCTCAGGAACTCACAGAAGCCTTGAATTCATCCACTCACCAGCGACCTAAGGCTCAGTTGAGCAACCGCTTTCTCAACTATCGTCTGCAAAAAATCGTCAACAACGAATATCATGCTATCGATACGAATATAGAAGCACTTGAACTGTTGAAAATTATCGTCAACAATGTCTCGTCAATGCTCAACAAAGGCATCATGTTAGGCGGACTTATACAATTAGGTAGTTTCTTAAGAACGAAGGGGGACAAAGTAGACTTCGTGAAATTGGAACACTGGCTAAGTAAACTTCATATTCGTCGTATGGCCCAATTGCAGGGTAGCATGCTCATGGCTGTATTTCAGTTTGAGCAGGACGAATTGCCTTTTGTCGAGCATGTGGAATCCTCTGCCTATAAGCTCGTCATGCGGTCGGTCCACCACACAGTAAGCGACACAGCTGAAGAATGGCATTTCAGGCAGGGCAAGGCAGGTTTCGTTCAGAACAACTCTTCTTTACTTCGCCGCAACTTGCGCCGTGGGCTTTGCTATGTGGTTTATGCCCCCATAGAGACCGTCAGCAATTTCTTCCACAACTTCGCCCGTTCGTTGCAGGAAATTGAAGAATAAGCGGTATAAGGCAGAGATGGGAAATATACAAAGGAGACATCTGCTGCTCTTAATTAATTTTAATTATTAAATGATGTCATACGCGTTAAGGAAACTTTTCGCTAATTTTGCATCTATGAATCGTTTCATAATTTGCATCATGGCTCTGTTCGCATCCTTGGGCTTACATGCCCAAGACTATGTGGAATGCGAAGATACGTGCAGTCACATACATGGCATTGACTTGAGTCACTATCAAGGTAATGTGTTTTGGGAGACAATTGGCACTTCCAAAATGGCATATGTGTATCTCAAGGCATCAGAAGGTGGAAGCCGTATAGACAGCAAATACAAGCAAAACATAGATCTTGCCCATCGTTACGGCCTGAAGGTTGGGTCCTACCATTTCTATCGTCCCAACATTCCTCAACAGACACAGCTTGAGAACTTCAAGACGCAATGTAGGCCTGGAGATCAGGATCTTATACCCATGGTAGATGTGGAAACGAGGAGTGGGCTCTCTGTTCAAGCATTTCAAGACTCACTCTTTCTTTTCCTCCATCTTATGGAAAGGGCCTATCAGCAAAAGCCTCTTATCTACACCGGAGCCAACTTCTATGACGACAACTTGTTAGGAAAGTTGAGAGACTACAAAGTGATGATTGCCCAATATACAAAGAGGACTCCGGTGCTGAAAGATGATCTCGATTACATTATGTGGCAATATACTGGTAAAGGTCATCTCAATGGCATCAATGGATACGTCGATAAGAGTCGATTCATGGGGAAACATAAACTCAGAGAAATCAGGTTCCGACACCGTTAGTAGAGAACTGATAGAATTTTAACGTTAAAATCTAAATATACTTTTCATTATGGCTATTATAAAATGTCCCGAATGTGGGCGGCAAATCAGTGACAGAGCTCCTGCATGTCCAAACTGTGGTGTCCCCATCGCCGGTAAAATCGTAAGATGCCCTCAATGTGGTGAAATCTATTTCAAAGATCAGGAGATGTGCCCAAATTGCCATCATCTCACTCCACGGGGAGAGACTTTGGTAAAAGGACAGGTTGGTAACAATTCCTTTGACAATAATCGTGATTCGCAACCGCAGAGCGGTACTAACACTCAGACTTTTGAAAAACAACAAGACGAGGCAAGAAAACCACAACCTCCCACTCCGCCGAAAACAAGTAATAGCTATCAGAGAACGGAGACAAGAGATGCTCAGCGCGTCGTTCCACCCACATCGTCTGACCATCGTCAAAAGCCCGAGGCACCCAAGAAAAGCTATAGTGCATTGATTATAGGTCTCATTCTTGCCGTTTTGGCTTGCGGTGTTTGTTTCTACTTCTACAATAATAGCAAGAACTCAAAAGAAGAGGAAGCTTATGAGTTTGCAATGAGGAGCGATGACCCAACTGTCTTGCAGACTTATCTTGATACCAATCCAGATGCACCGGAAGCACACCGTGACTCTGTTGAAGCAAAACTCCAGAGCTTAAAACAGACTGACATCGATTGGACAAATGCTGTAGTCAGTGGTTCACGCACAGCTTTAGAGGACTACCTCACCAAGCATCCAGACTCAGAACATAAGGCTGACGCTCTTCACAAGATCGACTCCTTGGACTGGATTGATGCCACAAACGGCAATTCAGAACAGTCCTATGCTATGTATCTGAACGAACATGCCAATGGTGAGCACGTTGATCAAGCTAACAACGCGCTGAAGTTGCTCAAAGCCAAAACTGTGCAGCCTGAAGAAAAAACAATGGTCAGTGCTGTATTCCGTCATTTCTTCCAAGCTATCAATGCTAAGAATGAAGATGGCTTGACGGCTACTGTAGCGCCTCTCATGTCTAATTTCCTCGGCAAGTCAGATGCGACCAAAGCTGATGTTGCCGTTTTCCTGAGCAAAATTTATAAAGATGATATCTCGAACATGAATTGGCACATCAACAACGACTATAAAATTAACAAGAAGGAAGTGGGAGATGAGGAATACCAGTACAACACAACTTTCTCTGCAGTCCAGAAAGTCGAAAAGACTGATGGCACTTCGACAAGCACCCGCTTCAATATCAAGGCCACTATCGGACCTGATGGCCTGATCTCCTCCATGTCCATGACAAAGATATTGGAATAGGAGCATAATAATATTTTAATGGCTATACAGAGGCTATCATCTTTCAGGTGATAGCCTCTGTTATATTTCTCTAAACAGCTACTGTTGCATGAGCTAACAACACGATCGCTTGCAGTATGTCTTCTTCCACATCTTTGTTGAGTAAACTGACATTTTTCCGCTCAAATGCAGGCGATTTTCTGAACTGACACCTATGTTGCTCTCAATTTTTCGAATTTTGAGGGTGGTTTTGTAATTATTTGACTTATAAAGTGTTACAAACGTAGATCGTTTTCGCCTTCAGAAAAACAGCAATTTTACAATGAAATTTTAGTGATTTTGCTTATCAGAAAGCCTTTTTGATGCTGTCATCTCGGTAAGATGACATGATCAGAAAGGCACTTTGATCAGGTCAGAAAGCCTTTCTGATAGTATCAGAAAGGTGCTTTGACAACATGAGGCGGCAGAAAACGATGATTCATCTCTGTTTTTTCTCATTTTCAAGTTTCCTTGCTCTCTAGAGTGTGACTCCGCGGTGATGCCATTTTGTAAAGATTCATATATCCAGATTTTTCCTTTCAAGCACCATCATTTGCTTTATATTTTTGTGTCATGATAATGATTGTGTTAAATTCCGTATTATCAATAAGGAAGTCACATTATTTTTGTACCTTTGCAAGGTATTTTAGATCAACCACAATAATAATCAGAAGACATAATGATTACACTGACAAACCTTGCCATACAGTTTGGCAAGAGAGTTCTTTATAAAGACGTAAACATCAAGTTCACCCGTGGCAATATTTACGGAGTCATCGGTGCCAACGGTGCAGGAAAGTCAACACTGCTTCGCGCCATCAGCGGAGATCTTGAGCCCAATAAAGGTTCCGTTGAATTTGGAGCGGGCGAGCGTCTGTCTATTTTGGAACAGGATCACTTCAAATATGATGCTTTCAGTGTCATGGACACCGTCTTGATGGGCTATGAAGCTCTTTGGAACAATATGAAAGAGCGTGAGGCTCTCTATTCCAAGCCTGAGATGACCGACGAAGATGGCAACCGCGCTGCAGAACTGGAGGAAAAGTTCGCTGAGATGAATGGTTGGGAGGCAGAGAGCAATGCTGCCCAGCTGCTCCAGAACTTGGGTGTCAACGAAAGCTTACATCAAAAACAGATGTCAGAGCTCTCCAACAATGAGAAAGTTCGCGTCATGTTGGCAAAGGCCCTCTTTGGCAAACCAGACAACCTTCTTCTCGACGAGCCCACCAACGACTTGGATCTCGACACAGTCGAGTGGTTGGAAGACTACTTAGGCGATATTGACGAGAACCAGACGGTGCTCGTTGTCAGCCACGACCGTCACTTCCTTGACGCCGTGAGCACGCAGACCATCGACATCGACTTCGGTAAGGTAACAGTCTTTGCCGGTAACTACAGTTTCTGGTATGAAAGCTCTCAGCTCGCTCTGCGTCAGGCTCAGAACCAGCGCATGAAGGCTGAAGAAAAGAAGAAGCAATTGGAAGAGTTCATCCGCCGCTTCTCTGCCAATGTGGCAAAGAGCAAGCAGACCACATCGCGTAAGAAGATGTTGGAGAAACTCAATGTAGAGGAGATCCGTCCATCCAGCCGCAAGTATCCTGGCATCATCTTCCAAATGGATCGTGACCCCGGTAACCAGATCCTTGAAGTAGAGAATCTGAAGGCTGTCGATACAGACGGTACAGTTCTCTTTGACAATGTCAACTTCAATATCGAGAAGGGTCAGAAAGTTGTCTTCCTGAGTCACAATCCTAAAGCCATGACTGCTCTCTTCGAGATCATCAATGGCAATCGACAGGCCGACGGAGGCAGTTATAAGTGGGGTGTGACCATCACCACAGCCTATCTTCCGCTTGACAACACGAATTTCTTCCAGTCTGACTTAAATCTCGTCGACTGGCTCAGCCAATACGGCACTGGCAATGAGGTGACGATGAAAGCCTATTTGGGTCGTATGCTTTTCCGCCAGGAAGAAGTTGAGAAGAAAGTCAATGTGCTCTCCGGTGGTGAGAAGATGCGTTGCATGATTGCAAGAATGCAACTGCAAAACGCCAACTGCCTCATCCTCGATACCCCCACTAACCACCTCGACCTTGAGAGCATCCAAGCGTTCAACAATAATCTGGTCTCGTTCAAGGGTAACGTGCTTTTCTCCAGCCACGACCACGAGTTTATCGAAACGGTAGCCAACCGCATCATCGAGCTCACACCGAGTGGTACGATCGACAAGCTGATGCCATACGATGAGTATATCCACGATGATGCCATCAAAGAGCAGAAAGCAAAAATGTACGGCGAAAACGCTTAAAATGGCAGTATATGTCCATTCGGCACATTTTTTGCAAAGCTTTCATTAAAAAACATTTTATCATGGAAGAAAAGAAAAACGACCAAAACGAAAGAGACATAAAAGTCGAAGGTGCTGAAAGCAAAGTTGCCCAAGAGAGTCACGATAGCGAGAAGCAGGAAACAGCTTCTGCTGACTCAAATAAGCAAGAGAATAGCACTCACGAAGACCATAAGAGCAAGCGCGAGAATAATGATAAGGAGAGCGAACAAGCTAAAGAAGAGGAAAGAGATCCCTTGGCCGAGGCTCGAGCAGAAATAGAAGAGCTCAAAGATCGCTATCTTCGCACAGCTGCGGAGTTCGACAATTATAAGAAGCGCACGTTACGTGAGAAAGCCGACCTCATTCTCAATGGTGGGGTAAAGACCGTGACTGCCATTCTGCCCATTCTTGATGACTTTGAGCGTGCCATAGCTGACAAGAGTGAAGACCCGAAAGTCATTAAAGAAGGGATGCAGATGATCTTCAACAAGTTCGTCAAGACACTGGAGAGTCTCGGTGTGAAGGAAATCGACACCAAGGACCAAGACTTCAATACCGACTACCATGAGGCTGTGGCTATGGTTCCTGGTATGGGAGATGACAAGAAAGGCAAAGTGATCGACTGCGTGCAGACGGGCTACACCATGAACGACAAAGTCATTCGCCATGCCAAAGTAGCAGTAGGACAATAATTTGTTGAAGTATCGACGGACACAAGACAATGGAAAAAAGAGATTACTACGAAGTTCTTGGCGTAAGCCGTGATGCATCGGAAGATGAAATCAAGATGGCCTATCGCAAATTGGCCATCAAATATCATCCCGACCGTAATCCAGGTAACAAAGAAGCAGAGGAGAAATTCAAGGAGGCTGCCGAAGCTTATGAGGTATTGCACGATCCTCAGAAAAGACAACAATACGATCAGTTTGGCTTCGATGGTCCACAAGGCGGTGGCTTTGGCGGCTTCAGCGGAAGCGGTATGGACATGGATGACATCTTCTCTATGTTCGGCGACATCTTTGGCGGCCATTCTGGCTTTGGAGGGTTTGGTGGCTTCGGCGGAGGCGGTCAACGACAGCAACAGCGCGTTTACCGTGGCTCTGATCTGAGACTGAAGGTCAAGCTCTCTCTTCAGGACATTGCAAGCGGAGTAACCAAGAAATTCAAAGTCAAGAAAGATGTGACTTGTACAGCTTGTCATGGAACAGGTGCTGCCAACGGCGCTGAACCAGAGACATGTCCGACTTGTCACGGTTCTGGTGTTGTCGCTCGTACCGTACGCTCTATGTTCGGCATGATGACCACGCAAAGTGAATGTCCAACCTGCCATGGCGAAGGAACTGTAATCAAAGACAAGTGCAAGGAATGCAACGGGTCCGGCGTCGTTAAAGGCGAGGAAGTGGTAGAGATCAACATCCCGGCAGGCATTGAAGGCGGCATGGTACTCAATGCCCATGGTAAGGGTAATGCAGCTCCACACAACGGTATCAATGGTGACATACAAGTTTTCATTGAGGAGGAGAAGGACAGCACCTTCATCAGAGACAAGCAAGACATTATCTATAATCTGCTTCTTGACTTTCCTACAGCAGCCCTGGGAGGCGAAGTGGAAGTACCGACAATCAATGGAAGCAAGATAAAGATGAAAATCGCGCCGGGCACCCAACCAGGCATGAGTACACGACTGAGAGACAAAGGACTCCCTGCTCTAAAAGGCTATGGCACCGGTATCGGTGACTTGGTTGTGAATATGAGCGTCTACGTTCCTAAGACACTTACAAAAGAAGAGCGCAAGGCTATTGAAGAACTACGCGATAGCGAAAACTTCAAAGGCGACACTTCGACGAAGAAAAATATCTTCGAGAGATTCAAAAGTTACTTCAATTAATCCATAGCAATCCCTCCTGGCAACGGGAGGGATTATTTTTATTATCCCTTGACGATGACTTATCAAGAATGCGTTGAATACCTATTTAATAGTACACCTGTCTTTGAGCACGTAGGAGCTTCGGCTTACAAAGCAGGATTGGAGAACACCTTGACATTGGATGAACACTTTGGTCATCCCCACAGAGCTTATCGCACGATCCATGTTGCCGGCACCAACGGCAAGGGATCATGCTCACATACTTTGGCCTCGATTTTTCAACAGGCTGGCTATCGTGTCGGTCTCTACACTTCTCCACATTTGGTTGATTTTCGTGAACGCATCCGAGTCAACGGTAAACCCATCAGCGAGCAACGCGTCATAGACTTCGTTGAGAGTGAGCGACATTTTCTCGAACCCCTCCACCCTTCTTTCTTCGAATTGACGACAGCCTTGGCCTTTCTCTATTTCCAAGAGCAGGAAATCGATATCGCCGTTATTGAGGTAGGACTTGGCGGACGTCTTGATTGTACCAATATCATTCGCCCAGAATTGTCCATCATCACGAATATCAGTTTCGACCATACACAATTCCTTGGTAACACTTTAGCCAAGATAGCCGGAGAGAAGGCTGGTATCATTAAGCCTCACACTCCTGTTGTCATAGGAGAAACCTGTGCAGAGACACGTCCTGTCTTTGAAGCAAGAGCCAAGGCGGAAGACGCCCCTATCACCTTTGCAGAAGATCAACCGGAGGTCATCTCCTCAGTGCCATGTCATGACGCAAAATGCGGGCGCAATTATGTTACCCACGACTTCGACTCTTTCCATGGAGAACTTGGCGGAGACTATCAGACGAAAAACACCAATACTATCTTATGCGCACTACGTGAGCTTAACGATCCTCATATTACTTTAGATTCAATCCACAAAGGTTTTTCCACCGTGTCTGAGACAACAGGTCTGACGGGCAGATGGCAGATCATCAAACAGCGCCCCTTAGTCATTTGCGACACAGGGCATAATGTTGGCGGTTGGCAATATCTCGCTACACAAATCAAGAGCATTCCTTGCAAGCAATTAAGAATAGTTTTCGGCATGGTTGATGATAAAGATATATCATCCGTGATGACGCTACTCCCGAAAGACGCAAAGTACTATTGGGCCCAGGCCACCTCACGACGGGCCATTCCATCTTCCCAAGTGAAGGATCTTGGATATCAGCACCAATTACAAGGCGACGACTATAGCTCTGTTGTCAATGCTTTCCGTCAAGCTATGGCAGATGCATCAGAAGATGACTTCATTTTTGTGGGAGGCTCAAGCTATATTGTAGCAGATTTCCTATCAATAAAGCATTTTTAACACTGTAATAAGGGTATTTTATCGTCGTTTATCTTGCTTTTATCACATATTTTTAGTTACTTTGCAAGTAGAAGTAAAACTATACAAGAACGTAACTAAAAACTTGTTGATATGACAAACACAACAACGGAAAATATCTGTGGTCTGAAGCGTGAAGACTTTCAGACCACTGTGAACGGAAAGAAGACTGACCTCTTCGTGTTAAAGAACGCACAAGGCAATGAGGTTGCCATCACCAACTTTGGAGGTGCTATCGTCGCCATCATGGTTCCAGATAAGGATGGCAAACGCGCTAATGTCATTATGGGACACGACAACATCAATGATGTCATCAACTCTCCGGAGCCCTATCTCTCCCGCCTCATCGGACGTTATGGCAACCGCATTGCTAAAGGCGAGTTCACTCTCCATGGAAAAGTTTATGACGTGCCTGTCAACGACGGACCCAATTCACTTCACGGCGGCAAGAAAGGATTCAATGTCAAGGTATGGGATCCAGAGTTGATGAACGACCACACGCTCGTGCTTCACTATGTATCAGCCTACGGTGAGGAAGGCTATACCGGAGAGTTGAAGACTACTGTCGTTTACACTTGGGACGACGACAACTCTCTCCACATCGACTATTTAGCTTGCACCAATAAAAAAACTATTATCAACTTAACAAATCACGGTTTCTTTGCCTTAGCCGGCATCGCCAACCCAACTCCTTCTATTGACAACGTCATCTGTCAAATCAACGCAAATTACTATTTGCCGATTGACAAGACTTCTATTCCGACAGGCGAGATCCGTCTCGTAGAAGGCACACCATTTGACTTCCGCAAACCTAAGCCCTTTGGTCAGGACATCAATGCCGATAACGAGCAAATCAAGAACGGCAGCGGCTTCGACCATAACTATGTCCTCAACAAGCACGAGGAAGGAGAGATGAGCTTTGCTGCCCGACTCATTGAACCTGTGAGTGGCCGCACGATGGAAGTGTATACCACAGAGCCAGGACTGCAACTCTATACCGGCAACTTCCTCTCCGGCATTAAGGGTACTCACGGAGCAACTTATCCACGCCGCTCCGCTGTCTGCTTGGAATGCCAGCACTTCCCCGACACACCAAACCATCCTTACTTCCCGTCAGTGGTACTTGATGCTGGAGAGCAGTACAAGCAACACACAATCTATCACTTTGGTATCGTAGAATAAATCTCAAAATAACAGAAAGTTGCACAAGTCTGATCATCATATTCTTTAATAAGAATAGAAATATGAAAGGCTTATGCAACTTTCCGTTGTAACTTGTGAAATGAATCAATCATTATCTGATCAATCAAAAATCATGACCAACTCATCTTCTTCCCAGCATCCTAACTATACATTTGCACTCATTGTTGTCTTTATCGTGTGCTTCCTCATTGGATTCATCACGACAATGAACAATTCAATGATTGCATTCTGCTCCAAGGCTTTTGACCTCACAGCACAACAAGGGCAATACGTCAATACCGCTTTTTACGGTGCATACCTTTTGAGTATTCCTTTTGCCATGCTGATGAGCAAAATTGGATATAAGGGCACATTAATCCTCGGCTTGGCAGTTGCCGGCATCGGCTTCATCATCAACTCCTTTGGTATCAAATCCGCCATTGCCGCTCAAGCCAACGTTTATGTTGTATTTTTGGCAAGTATGTGTCTTGTCGCTTGTGGCGTCGTGATGCTTCAAAATGTAGCCAACCCCTATGTGATGGTACTCGGAAGCCCTGAAAAAGGCGCATTTCGCATGACGTTGAGCCAAGCGCTGAACTCTGTGGCAACCACACTTGCCCCATTGTTCATTACTTATGTCATCATTCGTGGACAAGCCCCCACTCCCTCCGCCGTACCTGGCCCATTCTTGGGTCTTGGAATTTTCACGCTGTTAATCTGTCTGATCTTGGTATTTTTGAAGTTGCCACGTATTGATGAGGCTAAGCAGGCAGAGGACGCAGGCGTTCATCGCGAGTATAAGAGCAGTGTGTTCAAATATTCTCATGTGTGGTTGGGCGCATTAGCTATCTTCATGTATATGGGAGTAGAAATAGGCGTACCTTCGATGCTCCCCTACAAGTTCAAGGCTATGCCGGAATATGCTTCCAACTACGCGTCTGTAGCCACCTCTTTCCTCGCATTCTATTGGGGAGGCATGATGGTAGGACGTTTTGCGGGAGCAGCTATCTTGGCTAAGTTCCAGCCTCGCAAATTACTGAGTGCATGCCTCTGCTTGGGCGCTCTTTGCATTGCTCTGTCGATCGTTCTTCCCGGCATGGTGGGCATTTATGCTATGCTGGCAGCCGGATTGTTCCACTCTGTCATGTGGCCGTTGATCTTCAACCTCGGACTTCAAGAGCTTGGACCTCATACCAAAGCCGCTACCGGAGTTATCAATACAGGTGTCATTGGCGCAGCCCTGCTCATGCCTTTAATGGGATCTATTGTAGATGCTGCCGGCGTGATCATCGCTACCTGCTGTCTGTTTGTCTTCTATGCTTATATTTTCTGGTTCTGCAACTTGGGTTCCAAGATCGGACTAAGCAAATAGACATCAGCGCTACCTTAGAGAAAAGTAAGAAAATCAATATCAAATATTATTTCATCCTATAACTATTAAATTTAAGAATCATATGGATATAGAATTTGTAAGAAGCCGATTCGTGAAGCATTTCGATGGCAAGACTGGTAACATCTATGCTTCTCCAGGTCGTATCAACCTCATCGGCGAGCATACCGACTATAATGGGGGCTTCGTTTTCCCCGGTGCTGTTGAGCAGGGCATCATGGCTGAAATCCGTCCAAACGGTCAGAAGACTTGTAACGTGTATTCTATCGACCTGAAGGATATGGTACATTTCACCATCGATGATCCTAAGGGACCTTCAGCAACATGGGCACGCTACATCTATGGTATCGTACAGGAGATGCGCGCATTGGGTGTAGACGTCAAGCCTTTCAACGCTGCTTTTGCAGGTGATGTGCCATTGGGCGCTGGCATGTCTTCCAGCGCTGCACTCGAGAGTTGCTTTGCTTATGCACTCAACGACCTCTTCGGTGACAACAAGGTTTCTAAATGGGATCTTGTCTTGGCAGGTCAGGCTACAGAGCACAAATACATTGGTGTGAACTGCGGCATCATGGATCAGTTTGCTTCTGTCTTTGGTCTGAAAGGCAAACTGATGCGTTTGGATTGCCGTAGCCGCGAGTTTGAGTACTTCCCATGGGAGCCTAAGGGCTACAAGCTCGTTTTGCTCAACTCTAAGGTAAAGCACGAACTGAAAGGATCACCCTACAATGATCGCCGCAACTCGTGCGAGAATGTTGTCAAGGCTCTTGGGCAGCAGTTCCCTGATAAGAAGTTCGAGACACTGCGCGACGCTGACTGGGATGAGTTGGAAGCCGTGAAGGATAAAGTCAGTGCCGAGGACTACAAGCGTGCTCACTTTGTCTTAGGTGAAAAAGACCGTGTGCTGGCTGTATGTGATGGCTTGCAAGCAGGCGACTACGAAACTGTAGGCCGCAAGATGTATGAGACTCACTATGGCCTCAGCAAAGAATACGAGGTATCTTGCGAAGAGTTGGACTACCTCAACGACATTGCTAAGGAATGCGGTGTCACCGGTAGCCGTATCATGGGCGGTGGCTTTGGTGGATGTACGATCAATCTGGTCAAAGACGAACTTTATGATAAGTTCATTGCTACCGCCAAGGAGAAGTTCAACGACAAATACGGTCATGAGCCTGCTGTCATCGATGTAGTTATCGGTGACGGATCAAGAAAGATTTGCTAAATCTCTCCTACTCTATCATAGCCTTCTGCCTTACCGACAGAAGGTTTTTTTTATGTCGAAAGTAACGCTACGTTTTTCTCTAATAGACGAGTACTTAAAGAATTCCCCATAGCTGGAGTCCGTGAATCAACCATCCTTATTCGTTGTACTAAACCTATGTTTTCATGAGATCAAAACAACGTTCTTTCTTCTCTTTGCTGTAAAATTCAAGTTACATAGTTATAATTTTGCTTCCTGCCAACAGATTTGTCCTTCATTATAACAAATAGAACAGAGGTCTTCCTAATGTTAAATCCAAATACAAGATACATTTATAAAAGAGGAAAACGTCGCAAATCTTACCCGAATTAGACCTATTACCGTCTTTAAAAGTGTAAATAGTACTATTTTTCTAAAATTTCACGTGGAATATGATACAACTTACAAAAAAATATTGTAACTTTACCACCAATAAAACCAATAACTATAAACAGACATGGGAAATATCAAAAACTACTTAGGTATCGCAGGTGGTTGCCTGCTGGCACTTGCATCGTGTGCTGGTAACAAAACTGCCAGTCGTACGGTATCCGGTCTTGATCCGGCAGCCTTTGACACAACACTGAATGGAAAAAAGGTAGAGCTCATCACTTTGAAGAACAATAATGGCATGGAAATATGCTTGACCAACTATGGAGGTCGTGTCGTTTCTCTCTGTGTACCAGATAAAGATGGGAAGCCCACCGACGTAGTGCTCGGCTATGACAATATCCGTCAGTATGCTGATACATTGAATAGTCCCTCTGACTTTGGTTCCAGTGTCGGTCGCTATGCCAACCGCATCAAGAATGCACAAATCACTGTAGGCGGCAAAGTCTATAAGCTTCGTACCAACGACAATGAGAATACGCTCCATGGTGGCGGCAACACGGGTTGGCTCCATCAAGTATATGACGTTCAGTCAAAGACCGACAGCAGTGTGACATTCGCCATCACGGCTCCCGATGGTGAAAACGGTTTCCCCGGCACAGTAAAGGCAACTGCCACTTATTTGATAAAGAGTAACAACACGCTCGACATCACCTTTAAGGCTACAACTGACAAGGAAACCGTCATCAACATGACCAACCACTCCTATTTTAATCTCAATGGTGATCCTTCTAAGGTGGGTACTGATGAGATCATGTATATCAATGCCGACAAGTTCACCCCGTCTGACGCTAAATACATCCCAACGGGTGAAATCCGTGATGTGGCTGGTACACCGATGGACTTCCGTAAGCCTCACGCTATTCAGGAAACCATTACCGATACCACTTTCGACCAGATCTACAATGCCACAGGTTACGACCACAACTGGTGCCTGAATACTTTCAAAAATGGTAAAGGCGATGATACGCAGGTAGCTGCAAGCCTCTTCTCACCCAAGACCGGCATTCTGCTTGAAGTGTTTACCAATGAGCCGGGACTACAAGTCTACACCGGTAATTTCCAGGGTACAGGCATTCCTTGCAAACACGGTATCAAATATCCCAAGCATGTCAGTGTCTGCTTTGAAAGTCAGAAATACCCTGACAGCCCTACAAAAATTGTCCAAAAAACAAAAGGCTGGGAGATCTCCAATCCCTATCTCAAACCAGGACAGACTTACTACAGTCACCTCGTGTATAAATTTTCTGTGAAGAAATAACCGATTCTCATAACAAACAATACTAATAGAAAAAAACTATGAACTGGAACGCAAAAGAATTTATTTGGCTTGACTGGATGGTCCTTGCCATTGGCATAGGCTTGGTAGCCGTGGCCGTCTACAGAAGCATCATGAAGGACAAGCGCAAGATGAAAGGCGCTGACAGCCAGGACTACCTCTTTGGTAAGGGCGAGCCCTGGTGGGTGATTGGCGCTGCTATCTTCGCTGCCAACATTGGCTCAGAGCACCTCGTCGGTTTGGCAGGTACCGGTGCCAAGGATGGTGTGGGCATGGCTCACTGGGAGATGCAGGGCTGGATGATCCTCATTTTGGGCTGGCTCTTCGTACCTTTCTATCAGTTGCTCAACAACAAGTTAGGCCGAATCATTACGATGCCGGAATTCCTGAAATTCCGCTATACCAAGGCTACAGGCTCTTGGCTGAGCATCATCACGCTGGTGGCTTACGTGCTCACAAAAGTCAGTGTGACGGCCTTCACGGGTGGTATCTTCTTTGAGTACCTGCTTGGCATTCCCTTCTGGTATGGTGCTCTGGGACTGATCTTTATCACTGCTGTCTTTACCATCTTCGGTGGTATGAAGGGCGTGATGACGATGTCCGCCATCCAGACTCCTATCCTGATCATCGGTTCTTTCCTTGTGCTCTTCCTTGGCTTGGCTACGCTGGGCGACGGAAGCATCACTCAGGGTTGGAGCAACATGATGACCTATTGCAGTCATCTTCACAATGGTTACGGTACCACACACATGTTCCACTGGAGCGAGGGTGATCCTATGTACCATGAGTATCCAGGCTTCGTTGTCTTCCTCGGAGCATCCATCATCGGTTTCTGGTATTGGTGCACTGACCAGCATATCGTACAACGTGTGCTGGGGCAGACCAAGGGCGAGGACAACAGCGTCGTGATGAAGCGTGCTCGTCGTGGTACAATCTGCGCAGGCTACTTCAAGCTTCTGCCTGTCTTCATGTTCTTGATCCCTGGTATGGTTGCTGCCGCCTTGGCTGCCAACCCAGCCAAATATGGTTTAGTGATGAACAACACCGATGCGGCCTTTGCACTGATGGTAAAAGATGTGCTTCCTGCCGGAGTGAAAGGCGTCGTGACCATTGGCTTCATCAGTGCCTTGGTTACCTCTCTTGCCGCCTTCTTCAACTCTTGCGCAACTTTGTTTACAGAGGATTTCTATAAGCCTTTGCGTGCGGGTAAAAGCGAGGCACACTACGTGCTCGTCGGCCGTCTGGCCACTGTTGCCGTCGTACTCTTGGGTCTGGCTTGGATGCCTATCATGATGAGCATGGACACCCTCTACAGCTATCTGCAGAATATACAGTCATTACTCGCACCAGCTATGGTAGCCGTGTTCTCCCTCGGTATCTTCTCCAAGAAGATCACTCCTATGGCAGGACAGTGGGGACTGATCGGTGGCTTCGTGATCGGTATGCTCCGCCTTGTCACCAATGTCATTACCCATAACGGTGATGCCGCAATGACAGGTACCTTTTGGGAGAACACCACTTGGTTCTGGCAGACCAACTGGCTGATCTTTGAGTGCTGGCTGCTGGTGTTCATCATTGTGATGATGTTTGTCATCTCCATGTTCACCAAGGCACCCTCTCAGGAGCAGATTGCTGCTATTACATTCACACCGGAATACCGCAAGCAGATCCGTGACAGTTGGAGCACAGGAGATATCATTGCCACTTTGGGCGTGATTGCACTCTGCGGTGCCTTCTATTGGTATTTCTTCTAATCCCCAATACCCATGACAGGATTTTATAGTGAACACTCTAAAGTTTGGGTCTCTGTCGACTGCATAGTCTTTGGATTTGAAGAAGACAAGCTGAAGTTACTTATCGGCAAGCGACAGATGGATCCGGGACGGGGAGAATGGTCACTCTATGGTGGCTTCGTCGGACCTCAGGAAAGTCTGACCGAAGCTGCCCAGAGAGTTCTACAAGAGCTCACAGGCTTGAAAGAACTCTACATGCGACAGGTAGGTGCTTTCGGTGCCATAGACCGAGATCCAGGTGAGCGCGTCATCTCCGTTGCCTATTGCGCGCTGATCAACGTAAAAGACTACGATGATTCTCTTCGGGAGAGATACGGCCTTGAATGGGTGCCGGTAGACAACATGCCGAAACTTTATTCAGACCATAATACCATGGTAAGAGATGCCTTGGCGATGTTGCGACGTCACATCAATACAGAGCCTCTGAGCTTTAACCTCCTGCCAGAACTATTTACCTTGACACAGTTGCAGCATGTCTATGAGGCCATCTTAGGAGCAGAGATCGACAAGCGCAACTTCCGCAAGCGTATCAAACAAATCGATTTCATTGAGAAAACCGACAAAATAGACAAACTGACTTCCAAGCGCGGCGCAGCCCTCTATCGGTTCAACAGCAAAGCGTATGACGAAGATCCTGAATTTAAGTTATAACTATCATGTTAGAAGAATTAAAAGAAAAAGTATATCGTGCCAACCTCGATTTGGTAAAGCATCAGTTGGTACTTTTCACCTGGGGCAATGTCTCAGGCATTGACCGCGAGAAAGGTCTCGTTGTCATCAAGCCATCCGGTGTCAGCTACGACACGATGAAAGCCAGCGATATGGTCGTCGTGGACTTGCAGACTGGAAAAGTAGTGGAAGGCGATCTGAATCCATCATCGGACACTCCCACTCACCTTGTCCTCTATCGCAACTTCCCGAAGATCGGTGGTGTGGTACACACCCACTCCACCTACGCTACGGCCTGGGCACAGGCAGGATGCGACATTCCCAACATCGGAACGACTCATGCTGATTACTTCCACGACGCCATCCCATGTACGGATGACATGACAAAGGATCAGATGGATGAATATGAGTACAACACGGGGGTTGTGATCGTAGATAAGTTCAAGAAAGGCCATATCAACTATGTGCATACTCCGGGCGTTCTTGTCAAGAACCATGGCCCCTTCACCTGGGGCAAGGATCCTGACGAGGCTGTCTATCATGCCGTCGTTGCTGAGCAAGTTGCCAAGATGGCTTTCGTCTCTTTCTCTGTGAATCCACAGACCAAGATGAATCCATTGCTCGTGGAGAAGCATTTCTCCCGTAAGCACGGTCCCAACGCTTATTACGGACAAAAAAAGAAAAAATAGTCATCAGAATTTCCACAATCAAATTATATTAAAAACGTTATCAACCAAACAATCATCATGGAAAAAGCATTTAATGATTTCGAGATCTGGTTTGTCACAGGTGCACAACTTCTTTACGGAGGTGACGCTGTCAAACAAGTAGACGGACATTCTAAAGAGATGGTAGAAGGAATGAACAACTCAGACCTGCTACCCGTCAAGGTTGTATATGCTGGTACTGCCAACAGCTCAAAAGAAGTGGCAGATGTCATGGCCCGCGCCAACGTTGACAACAAATGTATTGGTGTCATCTGCTGGATGCACACCTTCTCTCCCGCAAAGATGTGGATCAAGGGCATGCAGATCCTTCGCAAACCTCTCCTCCACTTACATACTCAGTACAACGAAAAGATTCCATGGAATACCATCGACATGGATTTTATGAACCTCAATCAGAGTGCTCACGGCGACCGCGAGTTCGCTCATATCCTTTCTCGTCTGCGCAAGCCTCGTAAGACTGTCATCGGCTACTGGAAAGATGAGAAGACACTCAAGCATATCGCTGTTTGGGAGCGTGTCTGCGCCGGAGTTGCTGATGCTCAGGATTGTCTCATCATCCGTTTCGGTGACCAGATGAACAACGTCGCTGTGACCGACGGTGACAAGGTCGCTTTTGAGCAGGTACTGGGCTATCACGTCGACTACGTGCAGTTCTCTACAGTCATGGAGTATTTCGACAAGGTAAAAGACGAAGATGTCGATGCCCTTGTACATGATGTCTACTTCAAGGAATATGCTGTGGCAGATGCCCTGAAGGACGAGAAGAGTGTCGAGTACAAGAAAATCTGGAACTCTGCCAAGGCAGAATTGACACTTCGTGCCGTATTGAAGGCTTATGGCGCCAAGGGCTTCACCACCAACTTCGACGACTTAGGCGATGTCAACGTGGAAGAGACCGGTCGTGGCTTCGACCAGATTCCGGGTTTGGCTTCTCAGCGTCTGATGCACGACGGCTATGGCTTCGGCGCAGAGGGTGACTGGAAGAGTGCCTGTCTCTATCGCACCACATGGTTCATGAGCCAAGGTTTGGAAGGTGGCACCTCATTCCTGGAGGACTACACACTCAACTTCGATGGTGACAACACCTCTATCCTGGAGTCTCACATGCTCGAGGTCAATCCGGATATCGCAGAGGAGAAGCCACGGCTGGAGGTTCACTTCCTCGGTATCGGCGTGCGCAAGACTCCTACAGCCCGTCTTGTCTTCACAGCCAAGCAAGGTCATGGCGTCACAGCCACTGTCGTAGATATGGGTAACCGCTTCCGCCTGATCGCCAACGATGTCAACCTCATCAAGAGCCGGCCACTGCCGAAGCTTCCAGTAGCATCTGCTCTGTGGATTCCTGAGCCCACATTTGAGGTGGGTGTAGGCTGCTGGATGAATGCCGGCGGAACACACCACTCCTGCTTCAGTTTCGGTCTGACCGACGAGTATTGGCGTGACTTTGCTGAGATCGCAGACATGGAAGCATGCATCATCAACAAGGATACCGATTACGAGCAGTTCCGCAAAGAGCTCCGTTGGAATGAGATGTACTATATGCTGAACAAGGCTCTCCGCTAATTGAAACCTATAAATTCCGGCAATGCCCGTCATAGAGCATTGTCGGATATGACATTAATCAGAAACAAATGAACGCTCAAACAATCATAGAATCCGGTCGTGCCGTCCTAGGTATCGAATTCGGATCCACACGCATCAAGGCTGTGCTGATTGACGAGGAGAACAAGCCAATCGCACAAGGCAGTCACACGTGGGAGAACCAACTTGTCGACGGACTTTGGACGTATAGCATCCAGGCTATTTGGGAAGGCCTTCAAGACTGCTATGCCTCTCTTCGCCAAAATGTCAAAGAACAATATGGCATAGAAATCACACGTCTCGCAGCCATTGGCATCAGCGCCATGATGCACGGCTATATGCCTTTTGGCGAAGACGACAAGATCCTCGTTCCTTTCCGTACTTGGCGCAACACCAATACTGAACAGGCCGCAGAGGAGTTATCTAAACTGTTCAACTTCAACATTCCTCTTCGTTGGAGCATCTCCCACCTTTATCAGGCTATCCTCAATGGTGAGAACCATGTCAATAGTATCAAATATCTCACGACACTTGCCGGATATATCCATTGGCAGCTCACAGGCAAGAAAGTACTTGGCATCGGTGATGCTTCCGGTATGATTCCTATCGACCCGGAAACTAAGCAATTCGATGCATCGATGATCGAGAAGTTTGAAAAGCTTATTGCTCCTAAACATCTTTCCTGGCATCTCACTGACATTTTGCCAAAGGTGTTGTTAGCTGGCGAAGATGCCAGAACACTCACTGAAGAAGGTGCCAAGCTCCTGGATGTCTCCGGTCACCTGCAGGCAGGCACCCCCTTCTGTCCACCGGAAGGTGACGCTGGAACCGGTATGGCAGCAACCAATGCTGTCAAGGTGCGTACAGGAAATGTATCCGCCGGCACATCCTCTTTCTCCATGATCGTGTTGGAGAAGAATCTTTCCAAGCCCTATTCCGTCATCGACATTGTCACTACTCCTGACGGGCTTCCCGTGGCTATGGTACATTGCAACAACTGCACATCCGAGATCAACGCTTGGGTGAATATCTTCGATGAATACGCAAAGATGTTAGGCATCAAGCAAAATACCAATGAGCTCTACACCCGTCTGTTCAACGTTGCGCTTGAAGGCGATGCCGACTGCGGTGGCCTTCTCTCCTACAACTATGTGTCGGGTGAGCCCGTTGCGGGACTTGCTGACGGCCGTCCCCTCTTTGTGCGTGCCGCTAACGATAAGTTCACGCTTGCCAACTTCATGCGTACCCAGCTCTATGCTGCCGTCGGTGTATTGAAAATTGGCAACGACATTCTGTTCAAAGATGAGAAAGTATCCGTAGACCGCATCACGGGTCATGGCGGTTATTTCACAACGAAAGGTGTAGGTCAGCGCATTCTTGCAGCGGCTCTCAACTCTCCGATCTCTGTCATGGAGACAGCCGGTGAGGGCGGTGCCTGGGGCATTGCACTGTTAGCCTCTTATTGCATCCACCGTCAAAAGGATCAGAGCCTGCCCGACTTCCTTGATGAGCGTGTCTTCGCCGGCAACACGGGCACAGAGATCAGCCCGACACCTGAGGATGTGGCCGGATTCGACGCATATATCAAAGCCTATAAGCAGGGACTTGAAATAGAAAAAGCAGCTGTCAAGTATAAGGCAGCAAAATAGAAAACAAGATCTTATCACTTACTATATTATATTATGAACGACATTCAATTGATGAATCGCGCAGCCGACAACATCCGTATTCTGGCTGCTTCGATGGTTGAGAAAGCTAACTCTGGCCACCCCGGAGGTGCTATGGGAGGCGCAGACTTTATCAACGTACTCTTCAGCGAGTACTTGGTCTATGATCCCGAGGATCCCATATGGACAGGTCGCGACCGCTTCTATTTGGATCCAGGGCACATGAGTCCGATGCTCTACAGCGCACTGACGCTTCAAGGCAAGTTCTCACTCGAAGACATCAAGCAGTTCCGTCAGTGGGGTTCTCCCTGTCCTGGTCACCCCGAGCTCGATGTGATGCATGGCATCGAGAACTCCTCTGGTCCTTTAGGCCAGGGCCATGCTATCGCAGCAGGTTCCGCCGTTGCAGAGAAATTTCTCGAAGCCCGTCTGGGCAGTGTGATGATGCAACATCACATCTATTGCTATATCTCCGACGGTGCCGTTGAGGAGGAGATCTCTCAAGGTGTAGGCCGTATTGCAGGCACCTTAGGTCTCAACAACCTCATCATGTTCTACGACTCCAATGACATCCAGCTGTCTACAGAGACAAAAGATGTCATGAGTGAGGAAACCGCAGCCAAATATCGCGCATGGAATTGGAATGTCATTGAGATCAATGGCAATGATGTGGCAGAGATCCGCAAGGCATTGGACGCAGCTCTGACAGAGAAAGAGCGTCCTACCCTGATCATTGGTAAGACGATTATGGGTCGCGGCGCTGTGAAAGCTGACGGCACAAGCTATGAGCACAACGTAAAGACCCACGGCGCTCCTTTAGGCGATGGCGCTTACGTCAACACCATCAAGCACTTAGGTGGTGATCCTGAGAATCCTTTCGTCATCTTTGATGATGTGAAGAAGCTCTATGCCGACCGTCGTGAGGAGTTGATGAATATCGTTGCAGCACGCCGTGCTGAAGAAGCAGAATGGGCTAAGGCTAATCCTGAGAAGAAAGTTTTGATGGACACATGGTTCTCCGGCAAGGCTCCGAAGATCGATTGGAGCAAGGTTCAGCAGAAGGAAGGTTCCGCAACACGCACTGCTTCTTCTGCTTGCTTGGCTGAGCTTGCTAAGCAAGTACCTAATATGATCTGTGCTTCTGCCGACTTGTCAAACTCTGATAAGACAGATGGCTTCTTGAAACAGACTTACTCGCTGAAGAAAGGCGACTTCACTGGTGCCTTCTTCCAGGCTGGTGTTGCTGAGTTGACGATGGCCGATATGTGCATTGGTATGATGCTCCATGGTGGTGTCATCGCTGCTTGCGGTACCTTCTTCGTGTTCTCTGACTACATGAAGCCTGCTGTTCGTTTGGCTGCACTGATGGGCGTACCCGTGAAGTTTATCTGGACTCACGATGCATTCCGTGTCGGTGAGGATGGACCTACTCATGAGCCCGTTGAGCAGGAAGCTCAGATCCGCTTGATGGAGAAACTGCAGAACCACAAGGGACAAGACAGCGTGCGGGTATTCCGTCCGGCCGATGCTGATGAGACTACAGTATGCTGGGAGATGGCCATGGAGAACATGGACACTCCGACTGCACTGATCTTCTCCCGCCAGGGTATTGCCAAGCTGCCCGAGGGCAATGATTATCAGCAGGCTCGCAAGGGTGCCTATATCGTTGCAGGCTCAGACGAGAATCCTGATGTCATCCTCGTTGCCAGCGGTTCCGAGGTTTCCACGCTTGAAGCAGGCTGTGCTGCCCTTCGTGCTGACGGCATCAAGGTGCGTGTGGTCAGTGCTCCTTCTGAGGGCCTCTTCCGTCGTCAGTCTAAAGAGTATCAGGAGAGCGTTCTCCCCTACAACGTCAAGAAGTTCGGTATGACAGCCGGACTGCCTGTCACACTCGAAGGCTTGGTAGGTATCGGCCCCAACAGCTGTATCTATGGCATGAAGAGCTTCGGCTTCTCTGCGCCTTACAAGGTGCTTGATGAGAAGCTTGGATATACCGGTGAGAATGTCTACAAGCAGGTGAAAGCCTTCTTAGGCAAGTAAAGAACTGCTGTATATAAATAAAAGATGAGCAATGGTAGACAATACCATTGCTCATCTGACGTTATATACTCGTTAATTCTAAAAACATAAAAACACGCGAGATGGAAATTAAAACAGTAGGACTGGCAAGTGATCATGCCGGCTTTGCCTTGAAGCAGTACGTCAAGAAATATCTTGATGAGCACAACATACCTTATAAAGACTATGGTACTTTCACCGAAGAGAGTTGCGACTACCCCGACTTTGGCCATGCGCTTGCACAAGGCATAGAGTCTGGCGAGGTCTATCCTGGCATCGGCATCTGTGGCTCCGGTGAAGGCATTGCCATGACACTCAACAAGCATCAGGGCATACGCGCCGGACTTTGCTGGATTCCGGACGTGGCTCACTTGATCCGCCAGCACAACAATGCAAATGTCCTTGTCATGCCCGGCCGTTTCATCGACAATGACATGGCAAAGAAAATCATGGACGAGTTCTTCTCTACAGACTTTGAAGGGGGCCGCCATGAGCGCCGCATCAATAAGATTCCTTTGGATCCAGAGAAATGATTTGAAAGAAATTGCTTCAATTGACAAAGAAGAATTTGAGCTGTAGTAATCATCCACTATAACTCAACAAAAAAAACGTCTGAGATATTTTCTTATAAGGAAATTATCTCAGACGTTTGTTTTATATAGAAGAACAGACATGCTAAAGATTTCGTCTGTCACTTAGAAAAGCTTCCTTTCTCCTCAGCAAAGACTTCAAATAGTCGTCTGTCACTTATAAATTCTTCTTGGCTACTTAGCGGGAACCTCATAACGGTCGCCAGTTTGCTTGACAATCTGCTCCCGATAAGTTTCAGGATAGCCGGGGCGCTTCACTGCTACTCCGATACCTTCTGGTGTACGCAAGAACTTGCCGTCTTTCTCCGGCTTCACCGTCATATCATTGTATTTCACAATCAGATAGAAGGCAAGCTGCTTCCATCGGGCCAGCATCTGCTGAGCCACTGTGTTGCTATAGTCGTTGAGATAACGCACGGCAGCATCTTCGTCGGTAGAGGCCATTGCCACAGCCTTTTCCTCCACTTCTTTTTGACGGGCAAAATAGCTCTGCTCCAAAGAGTCTCGGACTGCTTTCAGACTGGGAAACATCTGTGAGTAGCGTGGATACACCATATTGCTCACCCAATTGCATACCCAATAAGCGTTCTTCATGGAGAAAGTCAGCGCGTCGGCACCTGGTGTGTTGTAACATTCGGGTTGCACAGTATTTCCGCAATAGATCGGGGTGTAAGCCACCATATTGCCATCGTCGTTGCCAAACCACAGCACGCCACCCACTTTACGCGGCAGCCATGCACGCATCTGAGCGACGAAAGTGAAGCCCGTCTGCTGAGTGCTTGTCGGTCGCTCGTTGAAGTATTTCTTTCCGTTCACCTCATAGAAAAGAGGTGTGGGGCGGTATGGCATCTGCCATATACCTCCGCCGATGTCGGTGGAGTCAATCGCCATCGGTGTACCCTCGTAATGGTCACGCATGGCCACCTGTACGTCTTGCACGCTCAGCTTACGACTGGGCACCACCCACAAGGGCATATCCTCAGCTGTAGCGTCTTTACCAAGAGCCCAAGGCAGATATTTGTCCATGCCTTTGGCATAGCGGTTGAAGAACGACCAAACACGGGCATCACAGATGCGGCGTCCACTGAAATCCGGCTTTGCGTAAGTCATCTTCCAGTTGAAGTCAGCATCCTTGCCACTGAACCATCCTTTTTTACGGGCAAAAGCAACCACGTCTTTGGCATACATCACATTGTTCTTGTCTTTCATATTGAACTTGCCAATGCGACTTTGATTGGCATGGCCACAGATGGCATCGTCGGGAATACGCTGTGCCACCCAAACGACGCCCTTCTCTCCTTTTCCTTTGCCCTGCATTTCCATGATCCATGCTTCGTTAGGGTCGCAGATGGTGAATGTCTCACCCTCGGAGCAATAGCCATAGGTCTGAGCCAGCGTTGTCATCACCTTGATGGCTTCGCGCGCGGTCCGAGAGCGTTGCAAGCCGAGATAGATCAGCGAGCCATAGTCTATGCCTCCATCGGGATTGACCATCTCCTCACGGCCGCCATAGGTAGTCTCGCCAATGGTTACTTGAAACTCATTGATGTTGCCAATGACATTATAGGTGAGGGGTGCCTCAGGAATCTTACCAATATATTTATGTGTATCCCAATCTACGATGTCACGCGTCTCTCCCTTTTTATGTGTCCCGGCAGCATAGTGTGCCAAGCCTATAAACATGCCATAGTCGTCGGCATTGTAGCTGCAGATGACAGAACCATCAACAGATGCTTTCTTTCCTACAATAAAATTAGTACAAGCCTCACCTTGTGTAGCACTCATAGCAAGTGCTGCCAAAGTGATGCCCAATATACGAGTTTTGATTTTCATAGTGTTCTTATTTCTTTTCAACAAGCCTTGAAGCTCATGTCAAGGCCTTTGACGCTGTGAGTCAGTGCACCAACGCTGATGAAGTCTACACCCTGCTCGGCATAGTTCCGAATCGTGTCATAGGTGATACCACCGGAAGACTCTGTCTCATAGCGATGGTTGATGATGTCTACAGCCTTCTTGGTGTCAGGAACAGAGAAGTTGTCAAGCATGATGCGGTTGACACCACCCTTGTCCAGTACTTGCTGCAACTCATCAAAGTTGCGCACCTCAATCTCAATTTTCAAGTCGAGGTGTTTATCTTTCAAATATTGATGGCAACGATCGATAGCGTTGGCAATTCCACCAGCGAAATCGATATGGTTGTCCTTCAACAGAATCATATCAAAAAGACCAATACGATGGTTCATACCTCCACCCAACTTCACAGCTTGCTTCTCTAACATACGCATACCCGGTGTAGTCTTGCGGGTATCGAGAACATGACAGCCAGTGCCCGCGATACACTCCACATACTTATGTGTCATCGTAGCGATACCGCTCATGCGCTGCATGATGTTAAGCATCAAGCGCTCAGTTTGCAAGAGCGAACGCGTCTTACCCGAAACGATCATAGCAATGTCGCCTTTCTTCACCGGCTGACCATCACCGATGAGCACCTCTACCTTCAGAGTAGGATCGAAACGATCAAAAACCTTCTTTGCTACCTCTACACCGGCCAGTATACCGTCTTCCTTGATAAGCAGATGGCTCTTGCCCATGGCATCCTCAGGGATACAGCACAAAGTAGTATGGTCTCCATCACCGATATCCTCAGCAAAAGCCAAGTCGATGAGTTTGTCTTCTAATTGATCTACTGATAACATGATATTGAATATTGAATATTGAATGTTGAATGATTGAAATGATGAATGTTGAGTGTTGAATGATGAATTCAGAATCATCACTGCCTTCGCATTGAATCCGGTGCCATCTTCATTTGCGCATTTGCCGGCAAAGGCTGTGGAGAGCCATCGGGGCCATTGGGTCCAGTAGCTCCTGCCGCAGAATTTCCGGAAGCACTCTTCTTAGCGTGCACTCTAAAGAGGTGGATGTGGCTGACACATACCATCTTCAGCGTTGTCATCGAGCTGTTCATGTCATTGTTTCTTGCCAAGAGGAAGAAGCCCTTCACCTCTTTGATTCCCAAAGAATTGGGATCATCGATGGATAGGTCATATTTTGAAGAGCTGGAGAAATGCATGACGCGCTGTGCTACGCTGTCATTGCGATAGACCAGTGAGAGCACCACGACACCATCTCTTGTACCATCCTGATAGATGAAATCGCTTTGGAAATTTAAGACGAAAGAGTCACCTTTATGATATGAACTGTCGGCCTTGACCGAGAAGGCGTAAAGGTTGTAGGGCTCATTCGGGATGAGCACCACAGAGCTGCTCTCTTTCCAAATGTCCGTGGTGTCGCTGTTGGCCGTAAAGGTTCCAGCCGTTCCTACCGAAGATCCAAGCTCTTGTGCCTTGTCCTGCAGACGCTGGGCTACATGCTCGTAGATGGTGTGGAGCTGATCGGCGTGGCGCATGTAATAAACCATCGAGGTGTCAAACTTCTCCTGCGTGACACCATATTTCTTCAAGACAGCAGTGCGATAAGCGATGACGTTCTCAGCGTAGTTGCCCTTAGCCTGCTCTGCCATAGCATCAGCCATGTGATAATCATAGAGCAGATCCTCCATGTCGCCGGGCGAGATGAAGGTACTGGGTACAGAGGGTTTACAGCTTACCGTAAACGACAGCACCATGACCATGCCGAAGAATACCAACAGCAGACGCAGACCCTTCATTGTTTTCCTCCTTTCCCGTCATCAGTTGGCGAAGCTGCTACGTTATGCTCACGGTGCAGTCCCTTGTCAACAGTAGCGTTGAAAGACTCCAAGTCCTTACGGCAGAAAATCAACATCGCTATGACACCCACCGTGATGCTGGCATCGGCAAAGTTGAAAACCGGAGAGAAGAAGGTAAAAGACTCACCACCCCAAAGTGGGAACCACATCGGGAAAGTGCCATGTATCAAAGGGAAATAGAACATATCCACCACGCGTCCCATCAGAAAACTTGCATAGCCTGTGCCAAAGGGCACGAAATAAGAGACATAGTCGGGTGAAGAGTTGCTAAAAATGAGCCCATAGAACATGGAGTCGAAGATATTTCCGGCGGCACCGGCAGCGATCAGCGAGAGCAAGACGACATAGCGTGTGCGGCCGTGCTGTCTGACGGTTTGCCAAATAAACCAGCCAATCGCCGAAACAGCCACGATGCGAATGACACTCAAGACGACTTTACTGCCGAGTGTCATACCGAAGGCCATGCCTTTGTTCTCGATGAAGGCAATGTAGAACCAGTTGGTGATCTCGATGGAGCTACCCAATGTCATGTGGGTCTTCACCCAGATCTTTATCAACTGATCGACGACCAGAATGGCGAGGACGATGATCCACGCCAAACGGCCGTCGGTGAGAATTTTCTTTTTGCTATTCATTATAAAATGATATAGACTGTCAGATGTATTCACAGATGAATCATCATCTGATTATCAGGCATTTGCCTTTTCTACTTTAATATTCAGCTTGAAGCTGTCGAAATCTGTCTCCACGCCATCGTTGTCAGCCACGGTGATGCTGTCGGCCAGCACCTGGCCTTTGATGTAGTCAGCGAAAGACTTCACAGCGGTCTCTACCTCTGCATTGGGGGCTACGGTGACGTTGATGCGGTCGGTGATCTGCAAGCCCGTCTCCTTACGCAGGTTCTGAATGCGGTTGACAAGCTCACGGGCCATACCCTCATTGCGAAGTTCTGGCGTCAACTCCACTTCCAAAGCTACCGTCAGATTGCCCTCGTTGCTGACGAGCCATCCGGGGATATCCTCAGAGATGATCTCCACATCAGCAGCGTCGACAGTGACATTTTGTCCGTCAACATCAAAGCTCAAGCTACCCTCGCGCTCCAATGCCGCAATGTCGTCTTGTGACAGACCGTTCATCTTGGCAGCGACACCCTTCATCAGCTTACCAAACTTCTTGCCCATGACACGGAAGTTGCACTTCACCTTCTTCACCAAGATGCTTTGTCCCTCGGCAAAGTTGAGTTCCTTGACATTGACCTCATTCATGATCAAGTCTTTGACAGCCTCGATATGCTTACGCTGGTTGTCGTCGACAGCAGGGATCAGGATCTGCTGCAGCGGCTGACGCACCTTGATGTTGACCTTACGGCGCAGTGCCAGCACCATCGAGGTGATCTTCTGTGCCATGTCCATGCGCTGCTCCAAATCCGTGTCGATGAGGCGCTCGTCGACCACGGGGAACGACTCCAGGTGCACGCTCTCCATCTTTCCGCCCAAATCGTGATAGAGCTGGTCAGCAGAGAAGGGGGCAAAGGGCGCAAGCACCTTAGCCACAGTCATCAAGCAGGTATAGAGCGTGTTGTAAGCGGCGAGCTTGTCGTCGCTCATCTCCTTACCCCAGAAGCGCTTGCGGTTGAGGCGCACATACCAGTTGCTGAGGTTGTCGTTGACGAAGGCATCGATCAGACGTCCGGCGCGTGTCGGGTCATAACCGTCGAGCTCACGGCGCACACCCTTCACGAGCGTGTTGAGGCTGGAGAGGATCCAGCGGTCGATTTCCACGAGATGCTCCTTGGAAGCCTCCAAAGAAGTATTCTCAGGATCATAGCCGTCGACATTGGCATAGAGGGCGAAGAAGCTATATGTATTATATAAGGTGCCGAAGAATTTGCGGCGTACCTCGTCTACGCCATTCGGGTCGAACTTCAGATTATCCCACGGCTCGCTGTTTGTCATCATATAGAAGCGCACCGGATCAGCACCGTATTTGTTGATCATCTCAAAGGGGTCGGTGACATTGCCCACGTGCTTGCTCATCTTGTTGCCCTTGGCATCGAGCACGAGACCTGAGGAGATGACATTCTTGAAGGCGACGGAGTCAAAGACCATCGTAGCGATGGCGTGGAGCGTGAAGAACCAGCCACGTGTCTGGTCAACGCCCTCATTGATGAAGTCGGCAGGGAAGAAAGCCGGAGGCACGGGAGTACCCGTGTAGGTGCTGTGAATGAGCTCATCGCGGTATGCGCTTTCACTCTTGCCCGTCTTCTTCAAGCCCTCAGCATTGATCTCTCCCTCAAAAGGATAGTGCTGCTGGGCATAGGGCATCGAGCCTGAATCAAACCACACATCGATCAGATCGCTCTCACGATACATGGGCTTGCCCTCATCGTTGACGAGAACAATATAGTCGATATAGGGTCGGTGGAGATCAATCTTGTTGTAGTTCTCCTCGGAGTAGTCGCCCACGACAAAGCCCTTTTCCTTGAGTGGATTGCTCTTCATCACACCGGCAGCGACCGACTTCTCGATCTCGTTGTAGAGCTCTTCCACCGAGCCGATGCACTTCTCGCCACGATTCTCGTCGCGCCAAATGGGCAGCGGAGTTCCCCAGAAGCGTGAGCGGCTGAGGTTCCAGTCGTTGAGGTTCTCCAGCCAGTTGCCGAAGCGGCCGGTACCCGTGGACTCGGGATTCCAGTGGATCGTCTTGTTGAGTTCCACCATGCGCTGCTTCTTGGCAGTGTCACGGATGAACCAGCTGTCGAGCGGATAGTAGAGGATGGGCTTGTCGGTACGCCAGCAGTGGGGATAGTTGTGGACATGCTTCTCAATCTTGTAGGCGGTGCCCTCCATCTTCATCTCCATACAGATGATGACATTCAGGTCATCGGCTTTCTCCGAAGCTTTCTTGTCCCACACGCCGTTGGGATTGAATTTCGGGTCGTAAGAGTTCTTGACATAGTCACCGGCGTGATGGCTGTAGGCTTCCGTGTCGACACAGTGCTCAATGAAGTTCTTGTCGAGCTCATCGAGCACATAGTATTTTCCTTGGAGATCCACCATAGGGCGTGTCTCGCCCTTCTTGTTGATCAAGTAGAGTGCCGGCACATGGGCGTCCTTGGCTACCTTGGCATCGTCGGCACCAAAGGTAGAGGCGATATGCACGATACCGGTACCGTCTTCTGTGGTCACGTAGTCACCGGGGATGACACGGAAAGCCTCGCTCTCCATCTCCACGAAATGATCCTTGCCATTCTCGCCGACAAAGACTTTCTCGGGATGAGCCTCGGCATAAGCATTGACGAATTCGGGCTGATACTCTCCTACTTTCTCGCAGGGCTTCACCCATTTCATCAGCTGGCTATAGTGCATTCCGACGAGCTCACTGCCTTTCATGCGGTCAACGACTCTCCAAGGGCAGATCTTCTTCTCCTTGTCAAAGGCAGGCAGCTCACCCTCTTTGCACTCTTGGTCAGTCTTGAGATAAGCGCCCAGCCGGGCCTCTGCCATGACGAGCGTCATCGGCTCGCCGTCGTAGGGGTTGTAGGTCTCCACAGCGACATAGTCGATGTTGGGTCCCACACACAGTGCGATATTTGAAGGCAGTGTCCAGGGCGTGGTGGTCCAAGCGATGAAATAAGGCTTGCCCCACTTTGTCCACTTCTCTTTCGGATCCGTGATGAGGAACTGCGCCGTCACCGTGGTGTCCTTGACGTCGCGGTAGCATCCCGGCTGGTTGAGCTCATGGCTCGACAGTCCGGTACCGGCAGCGGGAGAATACGGCTGGATGGTGTAGCCCTTATAGAGCAGTCCCTTGTTGTAGAGCTGCTTGAGCAACCACCACAGGGTCTCAATGTATTTATTGTGATAAGTGACATAGGGATGATCCAAATCGACGAAATATCCCATCTTCTCGGTCAGCTCGCGCCACTCAGCCGTAAACTTCATCACGTTCTCGCGGCATTTGTGGTTATAGTCCTCCACCGAGATATACTTGTCTGATTTCTTGTTGTCGATATCTTTTTTGGTGATACCCAGCTCTTTCTCCACACCGAGCTCCACGGGCAGTCCGTGTGTGTCCCATCCTGCTTTGCGTTTTACCTGGAAGCCCTGCATGGTCTTGTAGCGGTTAAAGGTATCCTTGATGCTGCGTGCCAGCACATGATGGATACCGGGATGACCATTGGCCGATGGAGGACCCTCGAAGAAGATAAACTGAGGGCAGCCCTCTCTCTCATCAATACTCTTGTGGAAGATGTCGTTCTTCTCCCATTCCTTCAACACCTCGTCGTTGATCTTCGTCAGATCGAGACCGGTATGTTCGGCAAATCTCTTAGACATAAATGATTCTCTTTCTTTACCTTGTATTAATATTCTTGCGCAAAGGTAGTAAAAAAATAGGTTTCCCACAAAACTATCATTGCTTTTTAGTTAAAAATGAGTATCTTTGCACAAAAACATTCAGCTATGGACATCAAGAAAGCCCAATTTGTCATCTCAGCACCCACAGTGTCGATGTGCCCCAAAGACAATAAACCGGAGTTTGCCTTCATCGGACGAAGCAATGTCGGTAAGTCGAGTCTCATCAACATGCTCTGCAACCACAAAGGCTTGGCAAAGACTTCAGCCACGCCCGGTAAGACGCTGCTCATCAACCATTTCATCATCAACAATGAGTGGTATCTCGTCGACCTTCCCGGCTACGGCTATGCCAAGCGCTCCAAGACCGTGCAGGACAAGCTCGACAAGATGATACGCTCCTATATCCTTCAGCGTGAGCAGCTCTGCAATGTCTTTGTGCTCATCGACATCCGACATGAGCAGCAGAAGATCGACCGCGAGTTTGTCGACTGGCTCGGCGCGAGTGGCATCCCCTTCTCTATCGTCTTCACAAAAGCTGACAAGCTCGGACCAGTGAAAGCCAAGGGCAATGCCAAGCAGTGGATGGACGCCTTGCTCGACACTTGGGAGACGCTCCCACCCTATTTCATCACCAGCTCGGAAAAGAAAACGGGAAAAGACGAGGTCCTCAACTATATCGACGAGATCCTCAAGGAAATCAAAGGTTGAAATTCACAAAAATCATGACACCTTATTTAGACGTACAAAATCTCACCAAATCCTTCGGCGCGCAGGTGCTGTTCCGCAATATCTGCTTCTCGGTAGGCGAAGGGCAGAAAGTAGGACTCATCGCCAAGAATGGCACCGGAAAGTCTACGCTCCTGGAGATTCTCGCAGGAAAAGAAGGCTATGACGAGGGACAGATCATCTATCGCAACGACATACGCATCGGATTTCTGGAGCAGACCCCTAAGTTCGACGCTGAGGAGAGTGTGCTCGACGCTTGCTTCAATCATGAGGGAAATCCCGACAAAATCCTCAGAGCAAAGCAAATCCTCACTCAACTGCACATCACCGATCTCGACCAGCCCATGGGACAACTCAGCGGCGGACAGCAGAAGCGTGTGGCGCTTGCCAATGCACTGCTCAACGAGCCCGACTTCCTCATCCTCGACGAGCCGACCAACCATCTCGACCTTGAGATGATCGTTTGGCTGGAGGGATATCTGTCACGCTCCACGCTCACATTGCTGATGGTGACACACGACCGCTATTTCCTCGACCATGTCTGCCAAGTGATCCTGGAGCTCGACAACGAGACGATTTATTCCTATCACGGCAATTACAGCTATTATTTAGATAAGCGGCAGGAACGCATTGAAAATCAAACAGCTGAGATAGCACGGGCAAAAAATCTATATCGCACCGAACTGGAGTGGATGCGGCGTATGCCACAAGCCCGTGGCCACAAGGCGCGCTACCGCGAGGAGGCCTTCTACGACCTGCAGGCCAAAGCCCACCAGCGCATCGAGGAACGCCAGATGAGACTCAAGGCCAGCAACGTATATATTGGCTCGAAAATCTTTGAGTGCCAATATGTCTCAAAAAAATTCACCGACTCGAAGGGCAACGAGAAGATCATCCTCGACAACTTCTACTATAACTTTGCCCGATTCGAGAAAATGGGCATTGTCGGCAACAACGGCACCGGCAAGTCTACCTTCATCAAGATGCTCTTGGGCATCGTGCCGCCAGATTCCGGAAAGTTCGACATTGGCGAGACGGTGCGCTTCGGCTATTTCTCCCAAGAGGGGCTGCAATTCAACAATGACGAGAAGGTCATCGATGTCATCACCGACATTGCCGACTACATCGATCTCGGCGGGGGACGACACATGACGGCCTCGCAGTTTCTCAACTATTTCATGTTCACACCGGAGCAGCAGCACAACTATGTCTACAAGCTCAGCGGCGGCGAACGCCGCAAGCTCTACCTCTGCACCGTGCTCATGCGCAATCCCAACTTCCTGGTGCTCGACGAGCCTACCAACGACCTCGACATCCAGACCCTGCAGGTGCTGGAGCAATATCTCGAAGACTTCCCAGGATGCGTCATCGTGGTCAGCCACGACCGCTACTTCATGGACAAGGTCGTGGACCATCTGCTCATCTTCAAGGGAGAGGGCGTCGTCAAGGACTTCCCCGGCAACTACACGCAGTATCGTCAATGGAGCGCGCTGAAATCAAAAGAGGACAGCGAGAAAGAGAAGAGCAGGGTCGACAAAGCTCCCGCAAAGAAAGACTATCACCACGACACCCGACGCCGCATGAGCTACAAGGAAAAAAGAGAGTTTGAGCAGCTCACCGCCGACATCGAGCAACTCGAAAACGAGCAGAAGCTGCTGGAAACGCAACTCTGCAGCGGACAGCTCTCCGTAGAGGAGCTCACAGAGAAAAGCAAACGCCTGCCTAAGCTTAAAGATGAACTTGATGAGAAAAGCATGAGATGGCTGGAACTAAGCGAATTGGATAACTAAGCATTTTCAGACCGGAAGAAGAAAAAAGAAATCGGTTATGAACATTCATCGTGGCTGGCATCAGATTCTGATCCTTGCTTCCTTCGCTCTCATGGCACTGCCATTGAGGGCAAGAGAGCGCGCCGACACAGCACTGCTGCATCGGGTGTTTCACTATGCGGCCACGGTGGACACGACCCACATGCAGAGCTACGCCACCTATGCTTACAACCGCTTCACGATAGACATCGACAAGAAAAATCCGCTGCTGATGCTGGTGCCCTCGCTCTATGTCATCGCTCATGGCCACAACCGGCATTACATCAGCGAGACTTTCTCAAACAACATCTACAAGCGCAGACGATTCGACACTCAAGTGCTCTTGCACACCACGACGATACCGCGCGGACGGCAGGCCTGGGACCGGGTACTGAGCTATCTCTACCCCAACATCTACAACACGACCATCATCGAGAACTATCTCCTCTCGCCTTTCCATGCCGACAACCGCAAGTTCTATCGCTATCGGGTGGCCTTTCTCCTCAACGGCACCGCACGCATCACCTTTCGCCCACGCCGCGACAACACGCAACTGGTCAGCGGGGAGGCACTGGTCGACTACTACACCGGCCGCGTCCTCCGCTGTACACTGAAAGGCGAATACGACATGATCGACTTCACGCTCAACATCACACCCGGCGATAAGGGCTTCACCACCCTGTTGCCACAGCAATGTGAGGCTGAGACCCGGTTCGGCCTGCTCGGCAACAAACTCAGGGCGCAAGCTCTGGCCTGCTATCACCGACCGAAGCCTCCCGTGGACACTATCTTGCGACGCGATGATTATGCGCTGATGTCGGCCTTGCGACCCGACACGCTCTCACCCAAAGAGCTGCTACTCTATACGCAGATGTTCACCGAAAAATACAAAAGAGATTCCGTGGAGCTCACAAAGGTCAATATGCCCAAGAAACACGACTTTGTCAAGGATGTGCTGTGGGATGTCATCGGAAACAACGCCCTCAACCGCTTCAAGTCAAACTTTGGCGTCAACAACCAAGGCTATATCCGACTCAACCCTGTGCTCAATCCTCTTTATATGAGCTACGACCACAACCGTGGCATCACCTATAAGATTGATCTCCGTGGCAACTACCAGTTCTCTGATCAGAAGGAAATCTCTTTGAGATTCCGAGGCGGTTACGCCTTCAAGCAGCACCGGTTTTATTGGCGCGTGCCCCTCTACTACTATTTCCATAAACGCAAAAATGCTTACTTGAAATTAGAGGTAGGAAACGGCAACAACATCCATAGCGACAAGGTGCGGAATGACATCCAAAAAGAATTGCCCGACACCAGCCAACTCTCCACGATTCTCGACCGCCTCCATGAATTCCGGCAAGTCGACGGGCGACTGGTGCTCAACTACGACGCCAACAGCATTTTCGGCATACAGCTGGGATTGCTCTTTCAGCAGAGAACCGCTGTCAACAAACTGGAATTCCGACGGTTTGGATGGACGGACACCTACCGATCCTTCGCCCCTGCCGTGCAACTGCAATACCGGCCCGGTGGCTGGGACGGCCCCATCTTCACCATTGACTATGACCGGTCTTTCAAAGGCATTCTACGGTCCAACATGGCCTATGAGCGTTGGGAGATGAATGGAGAATACATCTACCGGTTCAACCGACTGCAGTCGCTGCAAGCCCATGGCGGACTCGGCTTCTACTCTTCCAAAGGAAAGAGAGCTTATTTCCTCAGCTATGAAAACTTTAGGGAAAACAATATCCCCGGCGGATGGAATGACGACTGGAGCGGACAGTTCGAGCTGTTGCGCTCCTCCACCTATGAGAGTTCTGACTATTATCTCCGCATGAACCTCACCTACGAGTCCCCGCTGCTCTTTCTCTCCTGGGTGCCATGGGCTGGCCACTACATCGAGATGGAGCGCTTCTACGTCTCGGCACTCGACGCCCATCATGTCCATCCCTACATCGAGGTGGGCTACGGCTTCACGACCCGAATGTTTTCCGTGGGTCTCTTCACCAGCAATGGCCGCGGCAACCGCGTCTTTGGCTGCAAGTTTGGTTTCGAGCTGTTCAGGAAGTGGTGATTGGGTTACATCTAATAACGGATAACACCACCCAAGATGCATCTATAAAAGCTTTTTCTTGATGTCTGAACAAACCTTGTCCCCGCTGATGAAAAACTTTATTCGAAGAGACTCTTGTCGTATTCCATTTTTATTATTACCTTTGCAATGCAGTCCCAGTAAGGCCCTCTCCCTGATATTCGATGCTGGTGATGACCCCGGTTTTTTGCTTTTTATATAGATTGGATAAGACTTTCTTATTCATCCCTCGCAATCGGTTCG
The DNA here is from genome assembly GCA_963656095.1 of Paratractidigestivibacter sp. Lineage (GTDB taxonomy): Bacteria > Bacteroidota > Bacteroidia > Bacteroidales > Bacteroidaceae > Prevotella. The sequence continues at coordinate 342 of CAVKHS010000035.1, read as the reverse complement.
AGTCTTACTTCTCTTTGATTACACTTATACTTGCAAAGATAACATATTTTTCTGAATATATCACGGAAATCTCATCAATTTTTAAAAGGCAGGGGGGATTCTCTCATTCTCAAATTCTTGATAAAAAGAAAATAGCGAGTAGTAAGACGTTAATCGCTGAAAAGTTACAGTAAAAAAGTAAAAGAGTAAAAATAATCTATGAAACCGCATTTGCGCTCCTCACTGGTGCCACAAATGCGGTTTTCTATCTCGAAGAAAAACGGGCCGTCTGTTAACGTCTGCTTCTGTGTAACCATTCAATTTAGGCCGTCCTGTAATCAAACAAAAAATCCCGAGGTTATT
>CAVKHS010000034.1:0-4805 GCA_963656095.1 Paratractidigestivibacter sp. | reverse complement strand
TACCCCAGTGCAGCGGCAGACCTTCCTCGGCCGGCTCAACATGCTCAACCGCTACGACACGTGCGACATCGACCAACTCAAGGACATCTTCCTTGGCATCTATGCCAATCCGATCGTCAACAAAGGACTGCTCAACGGCGCCGGTGAACCCTATACCATCAACCATCAGGTTTTCAATCCATGACAAGTCTTCTGCTTTGTCTCTATGACCATTTCCGTCATCGCCGCCGCTCGCTGGCGGTGTGGCTTGTGCTGTCCACCGCCGTATTGGCTCTGCTGTTGCTGCATATCCATTATCAGGAGGACATCTCGGCCTTCCTGCCTTTCGGTCCGCGCGACCAGCAGTCCATGCGCATCTATCAGCAGGTGGCCGGTGCCAACCGCGTCATCGTGCTTGTGGGAGCCAAAGAGCAACAAAAACAAGGCGCAAGTAGGACGCGCGACAGCAAGCCCGTACCCGACTCCCTGGCCGCCGGTGTCGACGACCTCGTGGCGTGCTTGCAGCAGGTCGGCATCGCCGACAGCCTCGTCACCGCACAAATAGACATGCAGGTTGCGGAGGACGTGGCAGCCTTTGCCTATCGCCACATCCCCTATTTCCTCACCGCGCAAGACTATGCCCGCATGGACAGCGCCCTTGCCGATCCTCGGTATGTCGGACGGCAGCTGGCCAATGACAAGCGGCAACTGCTGCTTCCCTCGGGCGGACTGCTCAGCAGCAACATCGGCAGCGACCCGCTCAATCTCTTCACGCCAGTCGTGGAGCGTCTGGCCCATCGTCAGCAACAGTTGCGCTATGAGCTCTACGACGGATATATCCTCACGCCCGACCAGCGCCATGCCGTGGTGACCATCGACTCACCTTACGGCAGTAGTGAGACGGAACACAACAGCCTGCTGATCCAACGCATCAGCCGCGCCGCGCAGCAGACCTCGCGGGTCCATCCCTCGTTGTCGATAAGACTCACCGGCGGACCCGTCATCGCCGTGGGCAACGCCCGGCAGATCAAGACCGACAGCATGGTGTCGGTGACGCTTGCCGTGGTGCTCATCCTGCTCCTGCTGTGGTTCTCACTGCGCAGTGTGCGCAATATCGTGCTCATCGCCGTCAGCATCGCGTGGGGCTGGCTCTTCGCCTTGGGTGCGCTCTCGCTGGTCCACCACGACGTGAGCGTCATCGTCATCGGTATCTCGTCGGTGATCCTCGGTATCGCCATCAACTATCCTTTGCATCTCGTGGCCCATCTCGGCCACACGCCCGACGTGCGCAAGGCACTGCGTGAACTCATCGCTCCACTCCTCGTGGGCAACATCACGACGATCGGAGCCTTCCTTGCCCTCACCCCGCTTCGCTCCGTGGCGCTGCGCGACCTGGGTCTCTTCGCCTCGTTCCTGCTGTTGGGGACGATTGTCTTTGTCTTTGTCTTCCTTCCCCATCTGGTGAAGCCGGTGGCGCTGCGGCCGTCGGAGCATCACTTTGCCCTTCTCGACCGCATCAGCAACGTGTCGCTACACGACAAGCGGTGGCTGGTCATCGGCGTGGCAGTGATCACCGTGGTGCTCGGCTTCTTCAGCTTCCGCACGCGCTTCGACACCAATCTGAGCCATGTCAACTATATGTCGGACGAGCAGAAAGCCGATATGCAGACGTTGCAGACCATGGTGGCTGTCGGCGGCGACACGAAGACAGTGTATGTCGTGTCGTCGGGACGCAGTGCCGACGGGGCGCTGAGCGCGCAACAGCGGATGGCGCCCGTGGAGCGGCGGCTGCACCACGAGGGTAGGGTAGCGGCGGTGAACAGCTGTGCGCCTTTCCTCTGCTCAATGGCTGAACAGCGAGCGAGGCTGACGCGCTGGCAGTCGTTTGTCAGCCGTCATCGTGAGGTGCTGGCGCGGTCTCTTGCCGCCGAGGGTGGTGCCGCAGGCTTCGACGCTCATGCTTTTGACGACTTTTTCACGATTCTGGGCGGCCGCTATCCGCTGCGTCCGGCTTCTTATTTCTCTCCGCTGACGCGCAAGGCCTTGGCGGGCACGCTTGTCAGGGACGAGAGAGACGGGACGTGGCACTGTGTCGACGCGCTGACGGTGCGTGCCTCGCAACTCGACCAAGTGGAGACGCGCTTGCGGCAAGCCGAAACGGCAGTGGCTGGCGTAGCCTCCAAAAGTGCCGCAGACGTGGCGGGCGACAACTATCATTTCGAGATTGGCCGTCTGAACAGCGTTATCGCTGACACGCTCAACGACAACTTCAACTATATCGGATGGGCCTGCGGACTCATCGTCTTCTTCTTCCTATGGTTCTCCATGGGCAGCATCGAGTTGGCCTTGCTCTCCTTCCTGCCGATGGCGGTCAGCTGGATATGGATCTTAGGACTGATGGGACTGTTGGGTATAAACTTCAACATCGTCAACGTCATCCTTGCCACGTTCATCTTCGGCCAGGGCGACGACTATACGATCTTCATGACCGAGGGCTGCCAATACGAGTACGCCACGGGTCGTCGCATGCTGGCTTCGTATCAGCATAGCATCCTATTGTCGGCGCTGATCATGTTCATTGGCATGGGCTCACTGATCCTCGCTCGTCATCCTGCGCTGCACTCGTTGGCAGAGGTGACGATCGTGGGCATGTTCTCCGTGGTGGTGATGGCATGGCTGCTGCCTCCTTTCTTCTTCCGTTGGTTGACGATGAAGGATGGCGTGCGTCGCCGTCGTCCGTTGACCTGGCGCTCGCTGCTCTTTCCTCGCCGCTATCCTGAGGTGCTGCCTGCCGGTGCGTCGATGAAGGCGTGCCAGGACTATGTGCGCGACGTGTATTACTATTGTGGTACGGACGTCGTGAAGTCGGTGCGCCATGCGCTGCGCCACTACGAGGACTATGTCACTATGTCCGAAGATGGTAAGACGATCACGGTGCGCCATGACGAGTATGGTGCCGTGGAATTGCTGATGTCTCTGTCGCATCCGGATACAAAAATTATGAAAAATAGCAGGAAGAGCCAGACAGAGTAACAAAAGAATAGACAATATGTCTTTTCTGTCTAAAAGATAATCTGTCTCATTCCTTGTTGTGTTTTCTGATAAAAAACCGGGGCTGAGAATCGATTCTTTTCGACGAAGACCTATGTCGCCCGTAATTTTGCCAAAAATAAGCGGTTTTTATAAGTAACTGATAGTAAGAATGTTATACGTTTGTTGAATTTTGATGTCTACAAAAGTCCTGATTTTGATCGACAAAAGCGTTGAAAGTAGTCGTCAAAACGCCTTTTTGATGCTATCAAAAAGGTGAGATGAGGAGGTCAGAAAGCCTTTTTGATGAGGTCATCTAACCGAGATGAGCACATCAAAAAGGTCCTTTGACAGGGAGAGCGTGGTTGGTTGCCGATGGAAAACAAAAAAAGCCTGTTCTCGTCTCTCTGGATTGCGAGTAGAAGTGAACAGGCTTTTGTAAAGTTTTCCACATGAACATTAATCTCGATTGTGGGTTTCATCCGTTTTGATTAATTTTGTACCGCATTTGGAACTGACTATGAAGTGCCGCGGCATAAGATGTTGCACCATAAGGCAGATAATGCGACGCCACTGCACATTAATTGCCGGGCAAAGCGGAAAACGGATAAATTCACAAGAACAAGCACTATGGGAAAGAAAAACGAAACACAACTTAACACTACGGGCGGCAGCGTTGCCAGCGTGGCTCTCGACAGGAGTTCTACCGCCCGCGGCAGGTGGCGGAGATGCTCGGCATCAGCCTGAGGACTTACTACACGATGGTCAGTCGTGGAAAGCTACACCCGGTCAAACTCTCGGAACGCGTGACGGTCGTCGTACGGAAGGAGATTCTCAGCATGATAGAGGCTGCACTTGGGGAGACGCTCTCACAGTCGATCTTCTCAAAAGACAAAAGGCATGACTGTAAGGGAAAGGACAGCAAGGGAAAGACGAAAGGGGGTGCCAAGACTCGCGCAGTGTCCAAACGGACTGCCAAAGACCGTGCTCCCGTCGGTGTAACCCACGACACACATTATACGATGGCGGAGATTTGCGCGAAGTTCGACTATAGTTACGGTCGTCTTTATACACTTAGGATGAGGTATCAGATTCCGTCCATCCACGCTTTCGGCACCACGTGCTATCCGAAGGAGGCTGTCGACAAGGCCATCAGTGAGGAACGTGAGCGTTTAGGCAGGACACTGAATGAGCACTGGTACACCTGCGGAGAACTCATGCGCATCTACGGACTCGGCAAGACACAGGTCAGGCGGTTCGCCAACACCCACCATGTGAGGACGAAGAAGGCCAACGGCAACCGGCTCTATTACTTGAAGGAAGAACTGATGAAGTGGATTACCGACGGAGGATACAGCGACACCCACTATCCGGACGAAGCCGCGGCTAACATTGACGAACGCAAGGCCGAAAGGCATCTCAAAACCCTGCAGGCGGAAGTCAAGCGAAAACCGAAACCATTGATGTCCTGACGACATTGGCGATGAATGGCGTTGCTGTGTAGATAATAGCCCGCCAATACTAATGTCATTAATACATCTTGAAGATCTGCTGCCACAGCGTCTTGTCGCTGACAACGATACGGGCAGAGACCTTCAATTCTGGCTGAGCGTTGCTGCCATTAGAACGGATGTTGGTCTTAGCGGTAAAATAATGGTTTCCGTCTACGATGAGCAGCTTGTCGTTGTGGCTGGTGATGGGACACACGATTGGGGCAACGTCATTGTCCTGCCCCTCTAAGGTGATGCGTGCCGTGCGCGGCGCATCAAAGAGATAGAGGTATTTGTAAGGTACAA
>CAVKHS010000033.1:0-8447 GCA_963656095.1 Paratractidigestivibacter sp. | reverse complement strand
AAAGCAAAGAAAAAGGTATTTTCCTTTGCTATTTCACTCGTTTGCAGTATCTTTGGATAAGATACGCAGCACTCGGAAAAGCAAAGAAAAAGGTATTTTCCTTTGCTATTTCACTCGTTTGCAGTATCTTTGCAATGTATAAACAACTAATATGACAGATATTTGCTGCATCGGGCACATCACCCGCGATAAGATCATCACGCCGGAGAGCACCGTCTATATGGCCGGTGGCACCTCTTTTTATATGTCTTACGGCATCAGCCGACTGCCGAAGACGGTGCGCTATGAACTGGTGACAAAAGTGGGAAAAGGACAGTTGCCGGAAGTGGAAAAGGTGCGTCAGGCGGGCATTGACGTACGCTGCTATGACAGCCGACATACGGTGTACTTCGAAAATAAGTATGGTGCCAACTCCGATAACCGTACGCAGCGTGTGCTGGCCAAGGCGGACCCGTTCACGCTGGAGGAGATGAAGCCGTTGGAGGCGAAGGTGTTCCATCTGGGTAGCCTGTTGGCTGATGACTTCTCGCCCGAGGTGGTGGAGTATCTCTCTACCAAGGGTCGTGTGAGCATCGATGTGCAGGGCTATCTGCGCGAGGTGGTTGGCGAGGAGGTGCGCGCCGTGGAATGGAAGGACAAGGAGCGCATCCTGGCTTGTACTGACATCCTGAAACTTAACGAGCACGAGATGGAGGTGATCACCCATTCCAAGAATCCCCGGACCGTGGCCTTGCAGTTGGCTGATATGGGCGTGAAGGAGGTGATCATCACGCTGGGCAGCTATGGCTCGCTGATCTATTGTGATGGCCAGTTCTATGAGGTGCCGGCATATAAGCCGCAGATGCTCGTCGACGCGACGGGATGCGGTGATACCTATTCTACGGGTTATCTGTGGATGCGCTTGCAGGGTGCAAGTTGTGAGGAGGCAGGTCGCTTCGCAGCCGCTATGTGCACGCTCAAACTGGAGCATAGCGGTCCGTTTGACAAGACCCTGGCGGATATTCACCGCATCATGCGCAGGAAGTGAAAAATGTGCTGACGGCCCTGTTCAACCATAGTTTCTTGTATTGTTGATAAAACTGACAAAAAACGGCCATTTTTTAGGCCACTTTCTCCACCAAAGGGTCGTTTGCTCTCAATTTTGCGAATTTCAGAGCTATTTTTATAAGCTTCTGATATTCATATGATTATGATTTTAAGTTGAGTTTTTGCCGTTCTCTTCCTATTGAAAAGCGGAGAGAGTATGGCAAAAACGCTGGTTTTTGCGTGTCAAAGTACCTTTTTGATGTGGTCATCTCGGTACTTTGACGAGAAATTCTCTAGAGAATTTTTGGTCAGAAAGGCTTTATGACCGCATCATCAACGGAAGATGTGCATCAAAAATGGCTGAAATGGAAAAGTAAGGAAGGAAAAGTGGGTGTTTGGCGCTCGCCGTTTTTCTAGAATGAAAGTGCGTCGTGACATGGTTTTGTAAAGAAGAATGTCAGATATAGAATGGCCATACATTCTTACGGACACAACGGGATATTGACAAGCGGAAGGTGCATTAGAGATTTTCTTGGCGGTTATTCTTTCAATCATGACATCACCCACGCTCCCGTATTGTGGAAGCGTGGTGAGCGTGTAGAAGGCGAAGATGCTTGTTTGTGCCTCATGCGGCTTCCTCGCCGAGCTTGCGCCAGATGTCGAGGAAGGTAGCATGGTCGACTTTATGGTCGTATTTCACCACCACGCCTGCATCGCGCAGCAGGTCGTAGGCTTGTTGGCTGATATACTCAGCCCACACCTCCGTAATTCCCCCGTCAACCATCATTTTGGCGGCGGAACGCCCCACGGCTTTGACGGCGAGCTTGGCTTCGAGGAAGAGTTCGGGTTTCTCATTCATCAGATTATATAGGTGGCGCACGCCGTGACCACCGAAGGAGTGGATCTTTCCTTCATGCAGGATGACGAGAGAGGCCTGCTTATCGTTGAGCGTGTCTATCAATTCTTGCATCATAGTCGTAGGGTCTTTAGTTATTGACTGATCTTTTTTGCCAAAGAATCACTTCTATGGCTTCATTGGCAAAGATAAGTGTTTTTTCGTGAAGGTGTATGCCTAACGACCATCTTTTTTCTCGCGTTCTGCACAAAAGGCGCAAAGAGTGCAAAGAGCAGAGCAGCCTCTCCCCCTATCCCCTCTCCAAAAGGGAGGGGAGTGATTACTTTCAAGAAATAAAAAGAAAAGGCGTGGCTTCTTCTATGGAAATGAAAAGAAGAAGCCACGTTAAGGATATGGAATTCTATATGTACAGAATACTATTTCTTCTTGTTGCCGAAGTCGGCGGGAATCTCGCCCCATTTCTTGGTTTCCCATTTGATGATGGGGACGGCAGCGGGATGGGTGGAGAGCCATCGCTCGGCGCGGGCTACGAGTTCGTGGGCTTTGGCAGTGGAGTCGTCGCGCACGAGCTTGGTCTTGCAATGCTTGTTGCGCACCCAGAGGATGGCATTGTACGAGTCGGAGTAGATGGCCTTGTCGTGGATACCCTGCTGGTCCATGAGGGCGAGGGCGTGTACGATGGCAAGGAACTCGCCGATGTTGTTGGTGCCACGGACGGGGCCGAAGTGGAAGACCCGCGCCCCTGTGGCCAGGTCGATGCACTGATATTCCATCGGTCCTGGGTTTCCGGGACAGGCAGCGTCCACAGCCCACGCGTCTGCTCTCACCTCAGGAGGCAAGGGCAGCACGGTGTCGTGGCGATAGTCGGGAGGGGAGACTGGCTCGTTACTCATGATTACATTCTTTCCGGCACTTCTATTCCGAGGAGCTCCATGCCGTTCTTGATGACCTTGGCTACGTTGTCGGCGAGGACGAGACGTGTCACCTTCTCGGCGTCGGTATCGGCGCTGAGGATGCTGTAGTCGTGGTAGAACTGGTTGAAGTCCTTGGTGAGCTCGTAGCAGTAGTTAGCGATGCCGGCAGGGTTGTAGTTCTCGCCTGCGTCCTTGACGGCCACCTTGAAGGCATCCATCTTTTGGATGAGCTGTATCTCCTTGTCGTTGAGCGGCGCGTCGGCGGGCAGGGCTGCGGGCAACTGAATGCCGTCGGCCAGGGCCTTGCGCATCACTGAGCGGATACGGGCGTAGGTGTACTGGATAAATGGACCCGTGTTGCCATTGAAGTCGATGCTCTCGGCAGGGTTGAAAAGCATGTTCTTGCGGGCATCAACCTTTAGGATGAAGTATTTCAGTGCGCCGAGACCTACGATGCGTGCAATTTCGCTTTTCTCTTCCTCACTCATGTCCTTGAACTTGCCGAGCTCGTCGCTGGTCTTGCGGGCGTCGCCGATCATCTCGGCGATGAGGTCGTCGGCATCGACGACAGTACCTTCGCGACTCTTCATCTTGCCGTTGGGCAGTTCCACCATGCCGTAGGAGAAGTGCACGAGATCCTTGCCCCACTTGAAGCCGAGACGGTCGAGGAGGATGGAGAGCACCTGGAAGTGATAGTTCTGCTCGTTGCCTACCACATAGATCATCTTGTCGATGGGATAGTCGTTGAAGCGCATCTCGGCGGTACCGATGTCCTGTGTCATATACACGCTGGTGCCGTCGGCGCGGAGCAGCAGTTTCTGGTCGAGTCCCTCGTCGGTAAGGTCTGCCCACACACTGTTGTCGGGCTTACGGAAGAAGAGCCCCTTCTTGAGGCCTTCCTCCACCTTGCGCTTACCCTCGAGATAGGTGTTTGACTCATAGTAGATCTTGTCGAAGCTCACGCCGAGTGCCTTGTAGGTCTCGTCGAAACCAGCGTAGACCCAGCTGTTCATCTTCTGCCATAGCGCGCGGATCTCCGGATCTCCGGCCTCCCACTTGACGAGCATCTCGTGAGCTTCCACGATGAGCGGTGCCTCGTTCTTGGCTTTCTCCTCAGCCTTCTCCTCATCCATGCCTTCAGCGACGAACTTCGCTTTCAGTTCGTTGCACTGCTCTTTGTAGTGCTTGTCGAAGAGCACGTAGAAGTCTCCGATGAGATGGTCGCCCTTTTTGTGGGCCGTCTCAGGTGTGATGCCGTCGCCCCATTTGATCCAAGCGAGCATCGACTTCATGATGTGTATGCCACGGTCGTTGACGATATTGGTCTTGATGACTTTGTTGCCGTTGGCCTCCATGATCTTAGAGAGGCTCCATCCGAGCAGGTTGTTGCGCACGTGTCCGAGGTGAAGCGGCTTGTTGGTGTTTGGCGATGAATACTCAACCATCACAAGAGGGCTGTCGTCGGTAGCTTGCTTCTCGCCGAACTTAGCGTCGGCATTGATGTCGTTGAGCAGGCTCACCCAAGCCTGAGGAGCCACCACGAGGTTGAGGAATCCCTTGACTACGTTGAAGCGTGCCACGGCCTCACAGTCGCGCTGGAGCAGTTCACCGATTTGCTGAGCGGTGTCCTCGGGTTTCTTATGTGAAATCTTCAGGAAGGGGAAGACGACGAGGGTGAGGTTGCCCTCGAAAGTTTCCTTGGTCTTTTGCAGTTGCACCATTTTCTCGGGCACATCCTGTCCGTAGAGCTCTTTGACGGCCTTGATGGTGGCCTGAGTGATAACTTTTTCTATATTCATGCGTTTATACCGGTATTTTGTCGACAAAATAATAATATATGTGCAAAGTTACGAAAAAACAAAGAGATAAAGGTGGGTTGTGGCGGATATTTTCTTGCTGCGTCAGACATGTAAGACTCTGATAGGAAGGGAATATGTGCCTTCTCTGGCAATTTCTGAAAGGATATGCCGTTTTATTATCAACTCAAAGCAATAAACAGAATCATGAAAAAAGTCTTATATGTCATCATTCTCTTGGCAACAGCTTTGTCGGCAAAAGCGCAAACAGAGCCGGGAACGACCACGCTTTATCCCCGTTTGGGCATGACATTCTCCAAGTTTACCGGCGACCGTCTGCTATCCGTTTCAGATGATCGCAGTCTGGGCACGAAGTACAAGGCCGGTTTTGTGGCAGGCCTGGAGGTGCAGCGCCAAGTCAGTGATCGGGTGGCCGCCAGCATCGGTGCCCTCTATAGCGAGCAGGGCACCAAGTTCGAGCATGATGAGAATGTCGGTGTCAACACTACCGTCAAAGCCAATTATATCGCCATGCCGGTGCTTGGCATCTACACCAGTGCTACGGGGCTATCGTTGAAGCTGGGCTTGCAACCCGAAGTGCGTGTCTCCGATGATGCCAACTACGTGCTCAACCGTGTGGCGTTGTCGTTGCCGGTCGGGTTGAGCTACGAGTTTCATCATGTAGCCCTCGATGTGCGCTATAACATAGGCTTGACGCATGTCTATAAGCATAGCGTGACAGGATTGTCATCGCGCAACAGCACGTTCATGCTGACATTGGGCTATGGTATTGAACTGTAGGAGTTGTTCCGTCTTTTACAGTTTGGCAGCAAACAAAAAGAGGAGTAAGTTCCCGTACGGAACTTACTCCTCTTTATATATATGGCTATTGTAGCCTATGGTTTATTTCAGTCCGCTTACCTCGTCGCGTGTGATGACATACTTTGAGTTGAAGAGGTCTTTGAGGAAGGCGGCAGTGTTATAGTCGCTGTTGATATAGCTCATGCCGTCGCTGTCCTGGCCGTACCATGGCATGATCCAGCTCCACATGGCTCCATCGGTGAGCATGTTCTTCACCGAAGGCATGGCATCACCTTCGGCGAGAGCGATGATCTTCTTTCCACCTGTAATCTGGCGCAATACCTCAAACTGATCCTTATGTGCATCCTGATAGGGTGTTTGCAGATTCTTGCAATAGTAGTCGCGTGCGATGATGTCGACATATTCGTCGCCGGGATACCAGTCTGCGTCGTCGTAGGTCTTGCCGTCCTCGGTGTAGGAACCCTCAGAAGTCCATACCCAAATGAGGTTGTTCACGCCTTTGGCCTTGAACTCGTCGTACATCATCTTCCAGAGTTTCTTGAAGAACACCGGTCCGGAGTTGCCCCACCAGAACCAGGCCTTGCCCGTGCCGCCGTAGCGCCCGTAGTTGCCGCGCGCCTCGTGGAAGGGGCGCCAGATGACGGGGATGCCCTTCTTCTGCAGAGCGAGGAGATAGTCGGCGATGATGTCGATCTGCTTCATAGTGAACTTATGCTCCCAGCGGCTGCTGCGTGTGGCATTCTTGGCAGAGAAGCCTTCGGTGTTGTAGGTCCAGGAATCATAGTTGGTCTGGTCTGCCTCTGATGAAGGAACGTTCCAGTGCCACATGCACTCCACGATACCACCGTTGTTGGCCCAGTCTTCCACGGGTTTTGTGTCAGTGTAGTCGATCCATCCCTTGGGATTGAGCGGTGCGCTATAGTAGTAGTGGACGAAGTCGAAGCAGTTGATGGCAGGGTATTTGCCTGTGAGCTGATAGAGCGCCTCGGCGTTCTTGGTGTTCCAGTTCACGTCGGCCATGGCAGCGGAGAGCACATGATTACCGAAGTTCTCTTTGAGATAAGCATAGAGCTTCTTCGTCTCTTCGGTAGCATCGGCGTTGACGGGAGTGTCGGCGATGTTGAAGAGTGTCGGGTCGAAGTTGTTGTAAGCCTTCGTCGAAAACGAGAACGTGTAGTCGCTGGCGAAGTTATAGGAACTGTCGCGCACTGATGGCCTCATGATGTTGACCTTGTAGTTCATACCCGCCTTGGCGTGGAAGGGGATGGTGAGCTGGTTACCGCTGGTTGTCACCAGAGAGTCTATATAATAATAGGTGGTGTCGTCGGTGTAGACACGGATGGTAGTCTGCGGTGTGGCGACGACAGGCTCATTGTAAGTCACGACGATGTTGGCAAAGGTGTCGATGTCGGCAGCGTTGTCGGTGGGTGTCACCGCGACCACCTGTGGAGCGTCCTGGTTAGCGAAGGACCGTGGCTCACGGTAGTCGCTGTTGTCGTCGGAGCAGCTGGCGAAAGTCGTCATGGCGGCCAGGGCCAGCAAAAGGATATTTAATTTCTTCATGCTGAGTTGCGATTAATAATTCTTTGGTTCGATACGGAACTGTCCGAAGCTATGGTCCACGGTCCAGCCCTCATTATTGTTGGGCTGCATGACAAACTCCATGGCAGCCCATGAGCCTTGTGCCGGCAGCACATGCTTGATAGTGCCATCGTCTTGTTTCACCTCACAGAGCTTGTCGAGAGGAATGGAGACAGTAACCCACTTGCCGTAGGTATTGCGCAGGCCAGTGGAGACGGGATCCCACTGGTGACGGGACACACCTGCTGTGTTGAAGTCAAAGCAATAGCCTCCGTTCTGCGAGCCGCTGGCACCGCTGGCACCATAGTCGGCAAACGGTGTAGAGCTGTTGGTGCAGACCTCAAACTTAAGTACATAGTTCTCGGGATGGTCAGTGAAGTCTTGGTTGGGCCAGTTGCATCCTATGCCGGTGGAATTCCATGACCAGCTGTCGAAGGTGCCCTTGATACGCAGGAACGACATACCGAGCGATTCGGGATCACCACTCTTGGTACCGTCGGTGACGAGATTCTTTCCCCAGTCGTCCCACCAGCCGAGGTCACCGGTGAAGTCACCGAAGAGCAGTGCATTCTTCATGCGGTAAGGCACTGTCTTGCTCATGTCCTTGCCCATTTCTTTCCATCGGAAGGTGATGAGTGAGTTGTCGGGGCTGTCCTTAGGGATGCGGATGCTTGTGAAGGTCTCCGAGCAAGAGTCGGTATGGATCTTCTGGCTGTATCCCTGCTCACTGTTGGTGATGGTGATGGACACCGGGCTATTGTCGGTGGTGTCGTTGAAATTGTAGAGGTCGAAATAATCGCCGCTGAGCTGTACCTCACTGCCTTGGAGGGCAAACTCGTTGGAGAGTCCTTCTAACTCTACGTGAGGGATCGAGACGGGGAAGTACAGGGCTGTCTTGCCCTCGTTGGTCTCATAGACCAGTGTGTCGGTGACGTGCTCGGGAATCTTGCGCGGAATCTTCACGAAGCTCTCGCCGGACTCGGCATATACCTGCCGCACGTCGACCTCGAGTCCGTTGAAGGTGATCTTCTTCACGTTGGCGAGGTTGGTGCCCTCGATGCGGAGCATCTGGTTGAGGGTACCGCCTTCCAGCCGGGTAACGTGTCCGGTGTCCTGAACATCATAGATGCCCGTGATGGAGGGAGCACCGTGATTGGTGTAGCGGTCGGGGTAGTTGACATCCACGACATCGTTGCAGGCGGAGAACAGAGCCGCCGCCATGAGCGCTACACCGATATGCTTGAATGATAAGATATTCATATTCTGTTTTTTATGATTTTATAGATACGAGCGTGTCGTTTAGTTCCAGCCCGGGTTGTTGCTGTTGATGCTGTCGTTGACGTTGATCTCGTCGGTAGGAATGGGATAGAGCAGGTTGCGATCGGTGCGTGCCTTGTTGTAACCATCCATTTTAGGCCGCCTTTTCTATAAGCTGTAAATTTTCGACCTTTG
>CAVKHS010000032.1:0-10368 GCA_963656095.1 Paratractidigestivibacter sp. | reverse complement strand
GATGGTCAACTCGATTTATTTCGAGATCTAAAATCTTAACGGGACAGTAGTGAAATCTCATTATGAAAATCAATCATTATATCTATGCCTTAGCAGGGGCGGCGCTCATGCTCTTCGGCATGGCAGCGTGCTCGCCCGATGACTACGACTTCGGCGACAAGGATGTCACGTCGGCTGATCTCGTCGAAGGACAGGCCTATACCATCACCCACGACGGTCAGAACCCCAACATCGTGTATTTGAAGAGTCAGATGGCCGACCGCTATCAGGTCAACTGGATTGAGCCGCAAGGCAGATCTCAGGAGAAAGAGGTCACGCTGAAGATTCCGTTCCCCGGTACCTACGACGTGCTCTTCGGTGTGAACACACGCGGCGGCTATGTCTACGGCGACACCGCTCACTTCACCGTCGATAAGTTCTGTGCCGACTTCGTCAACAATGAGCTCTACACCATGCTCACCGGTGGCGTAGGACAGAGCAAGACGTGGATTCCCGACAACGGCAACTATGGACTCTGCTCGGGCGAGATCTCCTATGGCGACCCGTCAGCGACCAATGCCGAGTGGAACAACTTCACGAGCAACTGGGATCCCGCTGCCAACCACGAGGACGAGTCGGGCAACTTCATGAAGAGTTCCATCACCTTCGACTTGAAGAATGGTGCCAACGTGCAGAGTGTGACTTACGATCCCAGTGGCGTTGCCAAGGCTCAGAAAGGCACTTATCTGCTCGATCTCGACAATCATAAGATCAACCTGACCGACGTTCCTTTGCTTCACTCACCCAACTGGGATAACCGCCAGAACGCCGTCGGATGGCAAAAAGACATCCATATCGTCACGCTGACCAACAATCAGCTGCGTCTCGCCATCCTTCGCAATCCCGACACCTCCGGCGAGGGCAAGTGGTGGCTCTGCTTCAACTTCGTGTCGAAAGACTATGCCGACCACTACGAGGCTCCTGAGGTGGAGGTCTTCCCAACCATGGAAGACGGTTGGATGGACTTCGTGGAACCGAGGAACGACCGCATCATCACCTATAAGCTCACTGGCTTTGACTGGTACACCAAGGACGGCAAGGCTAAAGGCGTGACCGCCTTCGACGCTATCGACAACATTGAGGATGTCACCATCGTGATGAACAGCAGCAACCACAGCTACACGTTCACCGCTCCCGACGGCAACGAGACCAAGGGCAGCTACACGCTGAGCAAGGATGGCATCTACTCCTTCACGCCCGCGCTGCCCACCTTTGCCATCAGCAAGGACGGACGCGCCGTGATGACCACCAACGAAAGCAGTCTGCGTATCCTCGGATTCAGCCAGGAGACCAACTGCAATCCGCAGACCGGCGGACTGGACAATATCGTGTGGGGAGCACGGGAGTACGACGACCAGGGTAAGTTCTATCAGTACATGGGCTACCAGTGGAGCATAGTGCGCGCCGGTGTGGCCAAGACCTATAAGGGCGGTCTGCACCTCTTCACTTCGGATTGGCAGACCCAGCAGAGCGACGACGTCTTTGTCAAAGACGGCTCTGACGGTACCTATACCTTCACCATCAACGGCAGTTGCAACAATGTCTATGGTGTCTATCTCGATATAGAGAAACTGCTCGGTGACCATCCTAACTGCGATGTCGTGGTGAAGAGTATCCAGGCCGATGGTAAGGATGTTGCCTTCGACGACGCTACCATCGACCGGGGAGCCGGTGACAAGGAATCCACCGCACGCCGCTACATCGTCAATCCTTGGGGTGCCACGGCTGGACTTGCCGCTCAGTGCAGTTTCACCAAGACGCTCTCAGTGACCGTGGACGTGAAGATGGACACCGGTGCGCCGTTTATCAAACCGGCAGAAGCCAAAGCGCATCATCGTGCCACACGTGGCTCACGCAAATAACGACCGTTCTTATTTTTCATAGATATTGGATTTAGGCTTCATTCATCAAGTGCAGGAGGACAAGGACGACGTGAGTCGTTGATCCTCCACGACTTGAGGGAATGCAGACAGTCCAGCATCAATTGTTAGTGTTACTATAAAGCAAGTTATCATGAAACTGAAATATTTTCCCGGACTGATGATGATGGCCACCTCACTGCTGGCCTCTTCGCTCATCATCACTTCCTGTTCCGACGATGACAACTACTCGGTGTCGACCACGCCGATCGTCACCTCCATCACCACGGGCGACGCCGCTGTGACGGCTGTCAGTGCTGCCATCGACGGCACCGTCGATGATCTCTCCTCTGCCGATCCGTCGAGTTATGAGGTCGGCGTGATGTATTCCACTGCCGACGATCCCACCGCCGGCGGCACCAAGGTGCGCGGCTCACTGTCGGCCGACACCATCCGAGCCAGTCTCAGTGGTCTCCACACCGGCACTACCTACCACTATGCCACCTATGTCTGCCTGCAGAACAAGGTATATAAATATGGTGAGGTGAAGACCTTTGTCGCCACGGATGCCAAAGCCGAGACGCTCGACGCCACTGACATCAGCTACACCAAGGCTACCTTCTCTGCCTCTTTTTCCGGACTCGAAGGCCTTGGCACGGTGGAGAAAGGCATGAAGATAGGGATGAGCAAAGATCTGCTCTCCGATGGGCGCGACTTTGATCTTACCACAGTGGGCGGGCTGCTGCCCGGCACCACCTATTATTATAAGGCTTTCGTCAAGGTAGGTGACGGATATGTCTATGGACCCGTGAAGCAACTCACCACCAAGATGCAGACCATGGAATACGTAGATCTCGGACTCAGCGTCACGTGGGCGAAGTGCAACATCGGCGCGGAGAGCGAGGAAGGTGTGGGCGCTTACTTTGGCTACGGCGACAAGACTGCCGAACAGTATTCCAAGGACAACGCTGACTATTCCACCGGTGACATCGCCAACACGGAACTCGACCTCACCAACAACCTCGACATCGACGGCTCGTTCCCGTTCTATTCCCAGATGCCGACACTCGATCAGGTGAAGGAACTCATTGCGAAGACCAAGAAAACCTTCGATACTGTCAATGGCGTGAAAGGCATCCGCTTCACTGCTGGCAACGGAAACTCCATCTTCCTGCCTTATACCGGTTACCGCGACGGCAAGGAGATCATCAACGACGGCAAGGCTTTTTACTGGACCGGAACCGCAAGTAAGGTCGACGGCAACTATGCCAACACGCTGACCTTCGACGGCAATGGCATCGTGAGAAACGGCAACTCGCTGCGACACTATGGCGTCTGCCTGCGCACCGTACGCCCATATTCCGAGATCAAACCGAACGGATCGGGTAAGCTCGACATTGGCGACTTGGAGAAAAATGGGCGTATACGCATTGAGATCTACAGCGAATATGGGACGACGAAGGGCAACGCCGTCATCGATCCCACCTCTATCCGTTTCAGCAACACCATGGCTGTGATCTTCAAGATCAGTGGACTCGACGGCAACTACAAGAGTGGAGCCGCTAAGGAAAACATTGCAGGACTGGAATATGCCGACGCTTCCTGGGATCCGTCACGGTGGTCCGGACTTACAGGTGACAAGTATGATGCCCGTATCACGGGCGACGGTACCTACACCGTTTGGATGGAGACAGGTGGAGCGACCGCCGATGGCGCTGTCGTCTTCTGTATCGACATCAACAATCTCGACAACGACCTCGTCGACGCGTCGAAGGTGAAGGCTGAGATCGTGAGCATTGCGCTCGACACCGACCCGACCGTAGGCATGGACTTCTCCAAGACTGAGTTTGTCAACAAAGACGGCAACGATACCGACGGACGCATCGAGATCTACAGCGAGTATGGCAGTACCAAGCAGAATGGCGTGGACGCCTCTGGCCTCCACTTCGCCGGCAATATGATTGTCAACTTCACGATCAAGGGCATTGACGGAAATCTCAAGGCCGGTGCCGCCAAGAACTACAAGACAGAGCTGAGCTATGCCGACCCCGACTGGAGTCCCTCTTACTGGGGCGGCAGCAGTTTCGGACGCACAACGGTCACGGGCGACGGCTCCTACTCGGTATTTGCTACGCTGCCCGGTGAGTGCCAGGGTGCTGTGGTGTGGACCGTTGAGCTCTACAACCTGTGGAAGGATCTCGTCGATCCCACAAAGGTCAAGGTCACCATCAACAGCGTGGAGACTCCCGGAAAGCTCCATTAATCTTGAAAACAGAATAATATGGAATGGACTGGTGCGTTATCCATGACAACCAGTCCATTCATCTACTTGTAATAGAAAAAATTGATTTGATCTATATGAAGAAACTCTATCTCACCCTGCTCCTTGCAGGCTCTCTCACCACTGCCTTCGCTCAGGATCATCCCGGCATGAAGACGATGGATCTCACCGCCGCAGAGATGGCGCACTATATGGCTCCCGGATGGAACCTCGGCAATACGCTGGAGGCCGGCAGCAGTGCCAACAACTTCACCAACAACGCCGGTACAGCCTCCGAAACGGCGTGGCAACCGGCCAAGACCACGCAGCAGGTCCTCGATGCTGTCAAGGCTCAGGGCTTCAAAAGTGTGCGCATCCCCTGTGCTTGGGTGATGGGGCACATTGCTGACAAGGCTGTGATGACCATCGATCCGGCATGGATAAATCGCGTCAAGGAGATCATCGACTACTGCATCAACGCCGGACTCTATGTTGTCATCAACGACCACTGGGACGGCGGTTGGCTGGAGTACGACGGATTTACCACGGAAGCTGATGTCAGCGCAAAGAAGGGACAACTCAGAAAACTGTGGACCAACATCGCCAATGCGCTCAAGGACTATGACGAACGCGTGATCTTTGCCGGACTCAACGAGCCGGGCGTGGGCGGAGCAAGCCCGGATGCCAAGGGCAAGTTGATGCTGACCAACCAGTGGAGTCCGTCTGACGCCGACCTCACGAAGTTCACTGAGCGCCTCATCGATTACGAGAATGTCTTTGTCGATGCCGTCAGAGCGACGGGCGGCAACAATGCCAAGCGTGTGCTCGTGGTGCAGGGACCAATGACAACCAT
This sequence comes from Paratractidigestivibacter sp., assembly GCA_963656095.1. Lineage (GTDB taxonomy): Bacteria > Bacteroidota > Bacteroidia > Bacteroidales > Bacteroidaceae > Prevotella. The sequence goes on along the minus strand of CAVKHS010000032.1, from coordinate 5,357 downwards.
CAGTCACACGGTGAAGCACTTCGATGCCAGCCGCATCAACGACACGGCTAAGGACCGGCTGATGGTAGAGATCCACTGCTACGAGCCGTATAACTTCTGCCAGAACACGGAAGCTTCGTCAGCCTATTACTATTGGGTGGGACATGCTCCGAAGCGAGCTACTAAGATTTCTACCAGGCAGGACGAGCAGTCGATCAAGGATAACTTTGCCAGTCTTAACACTGCCTTTGTCGACAAGGGCTACCCTGTCATCCTCGGAGAGTACGGTGCCATTCATCGTACGTTGTCCTCTTCGGAGGGCACACAAGCCAAGCACGACGAGAGTCGGCAATACTGGTATCAATTGGTCACCGCTGAGGCTATGCAGGACGGCGTCATCCCCTTTGTGTGGGATACCAACGCTACGGGTTCCAACACGATGACCATCGTCAACCGTCGTGACGGATCTGTCTTTGACCAGTATGATTTGGACGGCATCACAGCAGGCGCCAGTGAGGCAAAGGAAGACTACGAGAGTACTTATCCGGCACCGTCTACGACGGCGATCAGCCTCGTCTCCGCTGAGAAAAGCAGCGAGGGCACCGTCTACGACCTCTGTGGACGTGCCGTCAAAACTCATGTGAGCAACATTCGGGAGGCCAATTTGCCGAGGGGCATCTACTTGTTTCAAGGCAAGAAATATGTCAAGGACTGAGATGTCTGTCCTTTAAGAATAGCAATACAATCATCATCTAAATACCATCATGCACATTCATCACAAATATCTGATAGCCGCCCTGACGCTGCTCTCCAGCATGGGCTTGTCAGCGGCGTCGTTTACGCGCAGCGGCAACTTTGTCACTGTGGAGGTAGCCCATCCCGGTCCTAACGACCCGCAATGGGTGCGCCTGCAGGTCATCGGCAAGAAAATTATCCGTGTGGAAGCTACCCGCGAAAAGGCTTTCCCCGAGAAGCAGAGTCTCATCATCGTCAAACAGCCACAGCCTGCCTTCAGTTACTCGGTAACGGAAGACAGCCGCGACGTGAAGATCAACACGTCGGCAGTAGTGGCGAAAGTCGACAAGCAGACGGGACTCGTCCGCTTCTACGACGAGAACGGCAAGCAGATCCTCGCTGAGGACACCGGCGGTAAACAGCTTTTCCCCTATACGGTGCCTGAGCGTGAGATTGGGGTAGACAGCCATCTCACCGACGCGCAGAAGCACGGATGGACGTGGCTGTTGCGCTTCGCCGACAACAAAGGCGAAGCACTCTATGGACTCGGACAGCACCAGGCCAACGAACTGAACATGAAGGGGCTGAACGAGGAACTCTATCAGTACAACACCAAGGTTAGCGTGCCCTTTGTGGTGAGCAACAAAGGCTATGGCATCCTGTGGGATTCTTACAGCTATTGTCGCTTCGGCAACCCCGGTGAGAACCTGCCGCTGAACCGTGCTTTCCGCCTTTACGACAAGAACGGAGTGGCAGGAAACCTCACCGGTACCTACACGGACCGTGACGGAAAGACCATTACACGGGCTGAGGACAGCATCTGCTACGAAGTGAGCCTGCCGGCATTGGCGCTGAAGCGCAACAGCGACGGCGACGTGAGTCATTTGCCTGCCGGTTTCAAACTCAACGGATCCCATGTGACCTATGAGGGATACCTGGAGGCACCCGTTGACAACAACTATCATTTCAATCTCTACTACGCCGGATATACCAAGGTTTATGTCGACGGCAAGGAGGTAGTGCCCGAACATTGGCGTCAGGCATGGAACCCCAATGCGTGCCGGTTCAACGTTCCGATGAGAGCAGGACAGAAGGTGAAGCTGCTCATCGACTGGTTGCCCGACGGCGATGTGTCGTATTGCGCGCTGAGAGTAGCACCTCCACGCAGTGAGGAACGCCAGCAACAGTTGACGGTGTGGAGCGAGATGGCCAAGGATCTCGATTATTATTTCATTGCCGGAAACACTATCGACGAAGTCATCCACGGCTATCGCGCGCTGACGGGTAAGGCACAGGTGTTGCCGAAATGGGCATTAGGATTCTGGCAGAGCCGGGAACGCTACAAGACCAGCGGCGACATCGAGCAGACGCTCGCGGAGTTCCGGCGTCGCCATATTCCCTTGGACAACATCGTGCAGGACTGGAACTATTGGGCCGACGACCAGTGGGGCAGCCATCAGTTTGAGGCTTCGCGCTACCCTAATCCGCAGGCTATGCTCGACAGCGTGCATCAGATGCACGGGCGTTTCATGATTTCTGTCTGGCCAAAGTTCTATCCTAATACGAAGAACTACCAGGAACTCGATGCCCACGGATGGATGTATCATCAGAGTATCGCCGATAGCATCCGTGACTGGGTGGGCCCCGGCTATATGAACTCGTTCTATGATGCTTATGCCGAAGGCGCCCGCAAGATGTTCTGGCGGCAGATGGACGAGAATCTCTATACCAAATATCACCATGGCATCGATGCTTGGTGGATGGACGCCTCGGAGCCTAACGTGCGCGACTGCACGCCGATGTGGTATCGCAAGGCGCTCAGCGGACCGACAGCCACGGGCTCTGCAACTGAGTACTTCAACGCTTATTCGCTCGTCAACGCCGATGCCATCTATAACGGACAGCGTGAGGTGAACCCCAACCAGCGTGTCTTCCTGCTCACACGTAGTGGCTTCGCCGGTGAACAGCGATTCTCCACAGCTACGTGGAGCGGCGACATTGGCACACGGTGGGAAGACATGCGCGCGCAGATGACGGCCGGATTGAACTATAACCTTGCCGGGCTGCCCTTCTGGGGCATGGATCAGGGTGGCTTCTCGGTGGAGAACCGCTATGTCAAAGCCCAACAGCTCTATGACAAGACCGGTGAGGAGAATGCGGACTTGAAGGAGTGGCGTGAGCTGCAAGCCCGTTGGAATGAGTTCGGATGCTTCATCCCGCTCTACCGTACCCATGGTCAGTGGCCGTTGCGTGAGGTTTGGAACATCGCGCCGGAGTCGCATCCTGCCTACAAGGCTATAGTGTGGTATGACCGTCTGCGCTATCGTCTGATGCCTTATATCTATTCTCTGGCCGGTGCCGTGCACTTCACTGACTACACGATGATGCGTGCGCTGGTGATGGACTTCAATGGCGACGACAAAGTCTACAATGTCAAGGATCAGTGGATGTTCGGTCCCTCGCTGATGGCTTGCCCCGTGGCAAAGTATCAGCAACGTAACCGTGAGGTCTACCTGCCTGCTCAGCGTGGATGGTATGACCTACTCTCGGGGGAACATTACGATGGTGGACAGACCATCACGGCTGACGCCCCGCTGGAACGTATCCCAGTCTTCGTGCCTGAGGGTAGCCTGTTGCCGGTAGGACCGGAGATGGAGTGGAGCGACGAGAAACCTGCGGAGACCATCGATCTCTATGTCTTCGCCGGCCGTGACGGCAGCTTCACGCTCTATGAGGACGAGAATACCAACTACAACTACGAGAAAGGCCGTTATGCCACCATCCCGATGACATGGAACGAGCGCCAGCATACGCTGACCATCGGAGCCCGTAAAGGTACATTCAATGGTATGCTGAAAAACCGTAAGTTCAACATCATCCTTGTCAGCCCGACGCATGCGCAAGGTCTCGACATCGACCATACGGTTGCAGGAAAGGTGGTCAAGTATAGTGGCAGCCGCGTTGTGGTGAAGCTATAAAGGGCAGAGGTTAGAATGAAAGGACCTCGATGTTGGACCTGTGTCTGCTTCGACTGTGTCCCTGAAAGCTTACCTGCTGTATATAAATAAATGAGGGAGACGACATTCGTTTGTCGTCTCCCTCCTTATTTTTTGACCTATAGGTCGTACTTGTTCTCGGAACTTTCTTTGTTCACCCTTGACACATTCTGTGTCTACAGGCTGTATTCCTCAGGGGCAAAGAGGGGGCTCCTCTGCTTTAGTTTCATTCTCGTTGATGATCGGATGGTGATCATCATCGAAATAGACCGTCTGCCCGTTCATCTCCCGTGAGGCTTCCACGTCCGTGCGGATTTCCTTTGTTTCCTGCTCGTACTGACGGTGAAGGGTCAATGTAAGTACACCCCTTCGGGGGCAACTTTGTAGGGAACTTGGTCGGTTGTCTGCAAGGCTTGTCCATCAGCCTTATCTTTGCACAACTCACTGACCTTTTCAACTTGTACGAACGCAGCGTAACTCAGGTACAGAGGACCAACCGCAAGGCAATAGAATACGAGCGCAAAGTTTTGAGCCAACATAGGAAGGAGCAAGATGCCATATTCCGAAAGCAGACACAACACATGGCGGATATTGTCAGCAGAGGCAAAGTATTTGGATGTCACAACGGTTTTTCTACATCATTGCACCAATAAGACTGTTCTCTATTTTCCTTATGGATTTACTTCCACAGGATAGCTTAGTTTAAAGTGCATCCCAATATTCTACATTGTCCGTAGAAAATCGAGGATGCACTTCTATTTTTACCACGTTATCACCTTGTCAACAATAGTCTGTTGTTCGCTTGCGGTTCTTCTGAGATAGATACGTGTCGTTTCTATACTCTCGTGTCCCATCAAATCGGCAAGGAGAGAGATGTCATTGAACTTTTCCAAGAAATTCTTTGCGAAGCGATGACGGAAGGAATGTGGATATACCACTTTCTCGTTGAGTCCATACTTCGCTGCATAGTTCTTCAACTGTTGCGCTATGCCTCTGGTAGTGATGCGCTGACCAAAACGGTTCAAGAACAGATACCCAGTCGTTCGTTTCGAGTCTTCAAGCCATTCTGCCGCTTCTACTCGTAGAGCCTTCGGGATATAGATACGGCGTATCTTGCCGCCTTTGGTATAGATATCATAATACCCTACCTGTACATGCTCTACTTTTATCTGCACAAGCTCACTGACACGTGCTCCAGTTGCAGCGAGGAAACGAACCACGAAGTACCACTCTTTGTTATCTTCCTGCTTCAGTTTCTTTTTCAAGAAGAGGTAATCAGCATTGCTGATGACATTCTCCAAATAGGTACGCTGCTGCACCTTCACAGATTTCAGGCGAAGTTTGGACTTCCCCATAAAGTCGAGGTACTTGTTGATGGCTTGAATACGTAGGTTCACCGTCTTTGGCTTATACGTTTCAATCAAGAAGGTCTTATAGACCAACAGGTTCTTCTTGTTCAGCTCCTTAAACTTAGAGTTGAACTCCTTTACAGCATACAGGTATGCCGTAATTGTGTTCTGCGCCATATTTGCCTGGCGCAAAACGTTTTCAAATGTGTTTTCTGTCATATTTATATTGTATTATTGGGCGACATTGCCCTCTATACAATATGTATAACCTATTTCTATGAGTTCCTATTATGAGAAG
>CAVKHS010000031.1:0-11417 GCA_963656095.1 Paratractidigestivibacter sp. | reverse complement strand
AATAACCTCGGGATTTTTTGTTTGATTACAGGACGGCCTAAATTGAATGGTTACTTATTATGAAGCAATGCTTATCACATCTATATCACAATCAAATCACATCTTGATCACATTGACCGACAGCGGAGCGAGCATCACCTTGAAGGTCTTACCCGTCTTCTGCTTGACAGTCACCGGCACGACATGCTTCGGGTTGTCGATGGAGTTGGTGTCCTCGGGCTTGGCAGCTTTCAGCGTGGTGATGGTACCCTTACCGGCTACCTTGCCGCCGCTGACGGTGACGGTGAGCGTCTGTGCTGTCTTTCCGCCGTTGACAACCTTCAGATATGTACGTCCCGAATGAGTGTCGGTCGTAGCAGAGTAGTATAGCTGCGGTAGTTTCTTACCCTCATATTGCATCGTCGGCATGTCCTTGTCGGTCATCGGCACAATGCAGTTGCCGACATTCTGGGCGAACATGCACTGAGCGTAGTAGGAAGGCGAGCCGTAAGCGTTGAGTGCGTCATAGCCGATGAGATCGCTTTCCCATTGCATGCCACCCTTGTTGACGTTGACGAAGAGCGGGGCGTAGCAGTGGCCGATCAGCAAGTCGGCATTGCGCTCCATGCCCGTCATCCATGCAGCGTCGCCAAGTGCCGCGTTCATGTTTGTCGTCGGCTTGCCCTCGCGTGCGGCCCACTCGCCGCAGAAGATCTTCGGGCCCTTGCGGTCATATTTGTCGTATTGGTTGGCAGCCTCATACATGCCACCTGTACTGCGATAGTAGTGCTCGTCGATGACATCGAACTTCAGTCCCGTCACGCCCGTCTCCTGAGCCCAGCGCTCCACCATCTTCTGATCAGCGGTAGAGATAAGCTGCAGCTGAGGATACTTGGCTTTGATGGCCTCGTAGAACTTTTTATAACGTCCGGCATAGGACCCGCTCTCGTCGAAGAAGTCCTCATTGCCAATCTCCACATAGTGCAGAGGGAAAGGCTGGGGATGACCGTCGCGTACACGCTGCGCGCCCCACTTGGTCTCGGGGCCGCCCGTGACATACTCGATCTCGTCGAGCGCATCCTGGATGAAGCCGTCGACATAGTCGGCAGTGAGGTAGTCACCGCTGAGCGTATATCCGGCGAAGACGGCGAGAATCGGCTCTGCGCCACAGTCCTCTGCCCACTCCAGAAACTCCAGCAAGCCGAGACCGTCGGTAGAGCGATAGCCCCACGGACTCATGTGGCCCGGCCGCTCATCGGGATCACCGACCGTGCGCTTCCAGTCGAAGCGGTTACGGAAGTCGTTGCCTTCGACATAGTTGCCGCCTGGGAAGCGCAGGAACTTCGGCTTCATCTGGCACATCATCTCCATGAGATCCTTACGCAGTCCGTTGGGACGGTTGTTGAACGTCTCTGGGAAGAGTACCGTCTTACTCAGATCGTACGTTCCCTCGTTGTCGGCAGTGATGATAAAGCGAGCGTCTTTCGTGGCCTTGACCTTCTCGGGAACCGTCAGTTCAAAGCTTTTCTTCTGCCAGTTCTCGCCGAGTCCGTCGATCTTTGTGGATGCAAAGACCGTCTTGCCGTCGTTGCTGACGAGGCTCAGCGTGAGCGAAGCGCCGCTGCCTTTCTCTGCCTTGGCGATGACATATCCTTTATAGAGTTCTTTCGCGCGGATGGGCACGCCCCAGTATCCACCATTGGCGATGCTTGCTCTGGCTTTAGCTTTCCATTTCAGCACGGCAGGATTGGCGCGGTTGTATCCGCCTTTCTGCGTGAGCGTGAGCTGTGAAGCCAGCGTGTCTGTTGCCAGCCAGTATTTCGGTCCGCCCGAATGCCAGGGCGTCCATGGGTTGCGCCGCTGTCCATTGGCGTCCTCACGGAAAGAGGGATCACGCAGGATCTGAGCGTAGAGGCCGCCTTCATAGGAGTAGTTGATCTCCTCGGTCATCATACCATATAGTGTGGGACTTACCGTCTTCCGGGCTTCGTCGAGATGCAGGGTCAGCTGCTGAGCGTTGGCGCCGAGCGCTGCCATCAGCATGAGGGTAGTTAAAGTAGTTTTTGTCGTTTTCATATTTGGGTGATTTGATTTCTGCTGCAAAATTACGACATTCGTCCAAAACCTACTTTATGATTAGTCTCATAGAGTTTCGAAATTTGTTTCACGGTGTAACATTTACTTTGTACTACGTCTTTTTAGACACTTTTTTATAATAAAGCTGTAGAGACTCATCATTTTTTGCTATCTTTGTAACTATAAAATAAGGGGGCGCGTCAGTTTCGCCGTACATCTTGTACTCCTGGATGTCGTGTCTCCCTAAACCTGAATAACATAACATCTTGTTATCGGCACAGATAAGAATCATCATGCAGAACCTTAAACAGACGCTTCTTTTCCTTATCCTATTACTGACTTCTGCCATCGCGGAGGCTCAGACCGGTAAGCTCTATAACACCGAGAACGGCTTGTCGAGCAGCTTTGCCAATCAGGTGTTTCAAGACAGCCGTGGTTTCATCTGGGTTGCCACGCGCAATGGCTTGAGTGTCTTCGACGGCTATCACTTTGTTGTGATCAACCGTGACAACTCCAGCTCACGTGGTTTTGACAGCAACTATATTAATAAGGTGGAGCAAGACCATCAGGGCAACATCCTGTTAGGCTCCAACAAAGGACTTCTGAACTTCGACGGACAACAGTTCCACGCATATAAAATCTACAACGATCAGCACAAGCTTGTCAAGACCTATGTCAACGACATCGTCGTGCGGCGCAACGGACAGGTGCTCATCGGCACGTCGGGCTACGGTATTCTCCAGCCTTCCGGCAAAGCTGAGGATCATGTCTGTCGGCCGGTGAAAGGTGCTATCAGCAAGTTGAAATACATCCGTCGGATGGCTGAGGACCGGCTGGGGCGGCTGTGGATCAACACCGAGGACGGCCGTCTGCTGTGCCTGGACCGTCAGGGACGACTGACGCAACGGCTTCCGATAGGTGGAAAACAGTCGGTCTCTTCTATCGCCTGCGACGCTCAGGGAAACGTCTACGCCGGCACGACGGGCGACGGCGTCTACTTCTCGCGTGGCGGCGTGATGCCGTTTACGCAGGTCGGCGCCTTGGGCAAACTCTCTGTGTCGTGTGTCTTTGTTGCTCCTTCTGGCAAAGTCTATGTCGGCAGCGACGGTTATGGTTTGTACTCCTATCAGCCTACCACCGGTCTCGTGGTCAACAATCCATTCTATTCCAATCGTATTGACCTCACCACGGGTAAGGTCAACTCCATCATTCAGGATCGGCAGGGCAACGTGTGGATGACGATGCTACAAAAAGGACTCTACATGCAGCCCGCGCTTGCCTTTGACTTTGGCTATATCGGCTACCGCGCTGGCAACAACAATCCCATCGGCGGCAATTGCGTCACGCGTGTACTCTTCGGCGACGGCGGCACGATGTGGGTGGGAACAGACCGCGACGGCCTCTACCTCCTCGACGCCATGGGCAAGCAACTCCGGCACTATACTTTCCCCAATACCATTGAGGCGCTCTGCTTCGACAGTCATCATCGGCTCTGGATCGGCAGCTACCTCGAAGGATGCGGCTATCTTGAGGGTGGTAGCTATCATCCCGTCAATCTCGGACAGGGCGTGAGCGTCTTCGACATCAAATGTGATGCTCGTGGCAACGTCTGGCTGGCGACGCTTGGCAATGGCCTCGCCGTGATCCGTCCCGACGGCACCCGCCGCACTTACGTCATGGCCAAGGGGGCTGACAACAACCTGAAAGTAAACAGCCTGCCCAACAACTTCCTCTTCAAACTGGCTTTCTCGCACGACGGTAGCCGACTCTTTGTGGCCAGCTCTGTGGGCATGTCGTGTCTCGATCTTAAGCACGACAGTTGGGTGACTACCTTCGGCGTGAACTGCGTTGACCAGGGTTCATTTGCCCACAGCCTCTATGTCGACAGTCGCGACCGCGTGTGGGTGGGCAGCAACGACATGCTCTACTGTCACGACAAGACCCATTGGAGCAAGCCGCTCGTCTATACGGTACGGCAGGGGCTGCCTGACAACAACGTGGCCTTCATGCAGGAAGACCGGCAGCAGCGGTTGTGGTTCGGTACGCTCCATGGTCTCTGCTGCATGGATATGCGCACGGGCAAGACCCAAAGCTTCTTTGTCGGCAATGGCCTGCAGAGCAATGAATTCAGTGACGGCGCGGCCTCGCTGTCTGCCGACGGTCGCCGTCTACTTGTCGGCGGACCGGGCGGCATCAATGTTTTCGATCCATCGCGCATCGGCCGTACGTCGTGGAGAGGCTTGGTGCAAATCTCGCGCTTCCTCGTGGGCAATGAGCCTGTGGTGCCGGGGATGAAGTCGGGATGGTTTACGATCACTGAGAAGCCTTGCTACGAATCCCGCCTGTTCTCCTTGGCACAGGATGACAACAGCTTCTCACTGGAGCTGACAACATTCACATATAACAATGTGGAGCAGGTGACCTATGCCTACAGCATCAACGATGAGGGCTGGAAGACACTGACCCAGGGGCAGAACGTACTGTCCTTCGCCCATCTGCCTGCCGGCAAATATCAGTTCCGCGTCAAGGCGCTCTACAATGGGCAGTCGTCGGCCGAGGAGGAGTTTCAGGTCGAGATCCGTCCTGCGTGGTACGCTTCCTGGCCTGCAAAGTTTGTTTATCTGATCTTGTTAGTCTGGGCTTTCTATGTTTATCTCGCCTACCGCAAGCGCAAGGAACAGGAGCGCCTCACGCTTCAGGAGCATATCCATGCCGAAGAGATGGGTGAGGCCAAGCTGCGCTTCTTTGTCAACATCAGCCACGACATCCGCACCCCGCTCACGCTGATCATCACGCCGCTGCTCTCGCTCATCAAGACTGACCGCGACCCGCAGCGACAAAACACCTACGCGCTCATGCGCCGCAACGCCGAGCGTATTCTCCACCTCGTCAACCAGATGATGGACCTCCGCAAGATCGACAAGGGAAAGATGGTCATGCACATGCAGAAAACTGATATGGTCAGCTTCATCGACGACGAGGTGCAGCTCTTCCAGCAGCAGGCCAACATCAAGAAGATACACTTCGTCTTCCACCACGACAGCGACATGCTCCCGGTATGGGTGGACCGCGACAATTTCGATAAGGTGATCATGAACCTGCTCTCCAATGCCTTTAAGTTTACGCCGACGGGTGGCGATGTAAATATCAGCCTGACACATACCGGCACTGATGCCATCATCACCGTGCGCGACACGGGCTGCGGTATTCCGAAAGACAAACTCGAGACGATCTTCCAGCGGTTCTATCAGAGTCCTACCAGCATGGGCGAGCGCAACACGGGTACGGGCATTGGCCTCGACCTCACCCGTTCGCTCGTGGAACTTCACTATGGTACGATCACTGCGCACAACAACAGCGGGGGGGCGGGCTCCTGCTTCGTCGTCACCCTACCCTTGGGCAACAGCCATCTCAAACCCGAGGAGATGCTCGCCGACGACGGCAGCATGGCACCCGTGCAGCATGACGATAGTGAGGCCGACAAGCAGTTGGCCCAGGAACTCAAGGAGATGGAGGCCGATCCGCTCGTGCATCCGGTAGCCTCGCGCAACGACAACAGTAAGCCCACGATCGCCATCGTGGAGGACGACGATGAGATCGCCAGCTATTTGCAGACCGAACTGAGCAATGAATACAACATCCGCTACTACCCCAACGGCAAGGTGGCGCTTGCGGAGATTCTCAAGGACATGCCCAACCTGGTCATCAGCGACGTGATGATGCCTGAGATGGATGGTATCACGCTCTGCACCAAGCTCAAGTCAAATATCAACACCAATCATCTGCCCGTCATCCTCCTCACCGCCAAGAGCCGTGACGAGGACCGCATGGAGGGCTTGGAGACGGGTGCCGACGCCTATGTGGTGAAACCATTCAACATGGACATCCTGCGCCGCACCATCGCCAATCTCCTCGCCGTGCGCCGTACGCTGAAGAATAAGTTCACCGGACAGGAAGACCAAGCCGATAAAGTCAACAAGGTCGACGTGCAGACGCCCGACGACAAGTTCCTGCAGCGGGTCATGGATGTCATCAACGACAACCTCAGCAACTCCGACCTTGGTGTCGACGATATAGCCGACCGTGTGGGCATCAGCCGTGTGCATCTCTACCGAAAGATGAAGGAGCTCACCAACCAGACACCGCACAACTTCATCAAGAACCTGCGACTGAAGCAGGCTGCCCGCCTGCTCGAGGATCCGAAACAGAGCATCACCGAGGTGATGTATGCCTGTGGATTCTCCAACTCGGCCAGTTTCTCCACGATGTTCAAGAATATGTATGGCATGTCGCCAAGGGACTATCAGCGGTCGAAGATGTAGTTAAATACCCCACAGCGCCACTGACTCTAAGAAAAGAAAGGACTGTACGCGTGGGCTTCACTTGTCAGGATCTGAGGGATCAGCGGGTTGAGGACAGTTAGAAAACTACCGCATGGGAAGCGTCAACCTTATTTCAGCTGATCCAACCGCTGAAGGAGATAGGCACGCACATCTTTCCAGTGGTAGTAAGGCGCCTTGTCGGTGGAAACGGGTAGGGTAGCCTCGTTCTCGTTGAGAAGCACCTTGACGAGGATGTCGGCTTTGCTGAGATCAGTGGCCATGTTGGGCTTATAGAAGATGAACTGCACGTTGCAGGCCATGGGATAGATGTCGTAGTTGTTCCATCCGCGGTCATCGAGTTGTTCGAGGTCGTCGATGGTCTCGCCGTAGTGGTTGAGGTTGAGCAGGCACACCAGCGGCATGACATCCGACTCATGGGCAAAGCGCAGTGTAGCGCCGGGATGTTGGAGGAGCAGACAGCTGTCGGCCGTCGTGATGATATTGTTCAGCAGATTGGCTTGCGTGAGCAGTCCATAGCTGTGGGCCTGGCGTGAGGGACCGTAATACATATACCACATTGCGTTTTTGCGCTGCCAGGAGTCATAGACCTCCTTGTCGGTGAAGATCGGCCAGAGGCTGAACTTATGTCTGAGTTCCGTGCTCTGGATGTTGGCGGCGAGGTCGAAGAGACGCTGCCCGAGCTTGTTGGCATCTATGGTGTGGGCGTAGGCCGTGTCGTTGAAGAGCAGTCCCATCAGATGGCTGTAGTTCTCATGGTTCTTGTTGAAGTCGGCGAGTGCCTGCCGGGCCTCTGGCGTGTCGCGCAACTGGTTGTATTTACCATGCTCATCGTTCATGTAGTACATGTCGTGCTGGCTGGCATCGCTGGTGATGACCATGCGCGGGTTGAGGCGTGCCAGTTCCATGAGCTCATTCCCCATGGAGAGGATGCAGCGGATGACGATGGTGGAGCGTGCGTCGACGTGTACGTTGCCGTTGAAGACCTGCGGGAAGCGCATGTACATGCGATGGGCGATGCCACGGTGCTGCTCAGCACCTAAGGGCGTGAGCTCGCCCAGACGTCCCTGAGCCTCGGCAGCCAGCATTCTTACTTTGTCGAGCACGTCGTGACCGCGTGGCGAGAGCTTGTCAAGGCTGTCGGCTTTGGCAAGGATGTCCACCGCGTCGCTGTATTGGGCGGGGCTGATGAGATAGCGAGAGCCGTGTCGGCCGTAGTGACTGATATAATAAGGTGTATAGCCTTCCGGTGCCTTGGTCAGCTTCTGTTTCGGCCCGGGATAGGCCAGATAGTTACTGGCTGCGAGATTGCGGTCAGCTTTGATTTCCTCCTTTGCCCTTTGTGCCATGGCCGGCATCGCGAGCACGAACAGCATGGCAATGAAAATCTTTCTCATCTGCATATTATATGATTTCATTTTAGCTCTATTCTACATTCACAATTCAACACTCAATGCTCATCACTCTCCTACTGGGTACGGAATCTCGAACTCCTTTTGTACCTCCATTGTCGCCTTGTTGAGTTTGATCTCGTTGAGCAGGAAGCTGTGAGGATAGATCACGGTGTATGTATAGGGATTGATGACGTTGAAGACATCCTCTTTATTAGAGACGGCGAGGATATTCATCAGTTCTTCGTCAGACGGTGTCGCGTCCTGGTCGGTCTTCATCAGTTTGATGACTCCCGTTTTCATGTCGACCTGATAGAGTCGTGTGGCAGACTGGCGGCGCGGTAGCTCCACGATATAGGCGAAGGGCAGGTTCCGCTTCTTTGCCTGTTTGATGAGCAGTTTCAGCATATCCTTCTCCGGCGTGGTTGTGGTCACTTGTACATGCAAGGTGTTAAAGCCTGCACCGATACTCGGCTTATCAGGATCGTTGAAGAAATGTGCACTGCCCGTGGAGCTTGGTGCGAACTGCGTAGGCTCGGCACCGTTGAGTTTAGCTTTCAGCACACCATGGTCGATGAGCGTGAACTGCGGCGTTGGCGTCACGCCGTCGGCATCTGCCACCGTGTGGCCATAGACCGTCTGTCCCGCGTAGGTCTTCAGGTCGTTGCGGTTGACGACAGAGATCATCTTGCTGATGACGGGCTCACCGATCTTCTGTCCGATGTCGTTGGCATCCTCTTCGTAGGAGGGGACAGAGATCAGCCGGCTGTCGATGAGGGCGTTCATGGCGGCACCGTCGACATAGAGGGCCGGACCCTTGTAGTATTTCGGCATGGCGGGAGCTTGGCACAGCGTCATGCAGCTGTCGGCAAAGGCGCGCACCTGAGCCTCCAGCACGTCGTCGGCAGGAATCTCGGCAGTACTCTCGTAGGCGAAGGTGTAGTCATCGCTTTGCTCCACCTGGTCGGCATCGCGGAAGTAGGCTTCGGCAGTGATGATGACACGGTGATGAGGCTGTTGGATCTTCACGCCCTCGGACGTCAGACGGTAAGAGACCATCTGCTCGCCGTTGATCTTCACCGAGGTGTAGTAGAGCTTGGGATAGTGCACGAAGACTGCGGAGAGACGCTTGGCAGTCTGCTCCAGCCGTGGCATGTCGATGTCGAAGCCGGAGGTGTCGTCGACAATCTGTGTGACAGGCTTCATGGGCTGGAGGTTGGGCAGCTTTGAAAGGTCGAGCGAGGGAGGGTTCTGCTTCAGATAAGAGGCTTTCTGCGCCTGCAGGACCACTGCCTGCTTGTAGGCTACATCGTTGAGTTGCCAAAAGGCGTGTCGGATGTCGTTGTAGTCGACCTGCTCGCCATTGTTGAGCCCCAGCGCGTTGTCTTGTCCCGGCAGTTCGTTGGTGCTCTTGTAGTTGCCGAGGAGCAGATGGGTGGACAGATAGGTGTGCCACGGCGTCTGGTCGCTTAGGGAGATGCCGCCCAACTCGCCGGTGATGTCGAAACCGCGTGAGCGCGTAGCCATCAAGTCGAGATAAAACGGTTTGGGTGAGCCTTCGAGTTGCAGGCTGTCCATCGACCGCTTCATGTCGTCGTTCATGGCAGCGAAGATCACGTTGTCGACATCCTTGCCGACAGCATTGGTGAGCGGCTGGTACTCCTTATTATATATAGGGGCCCGGAGGATCGGCGGTACGAAGTCGCTCTTCTGTGCACGCTGGGTCTCAATCTGACTGACAAAGACGGCGGGCGCGCAGGCGGTCACGGGCACCCAACCCGATTCTGCGCCACAGCTGCCGGTGAACACGGCGGAGCGGTCGCCTGCTGCCTGTATATGGGAGAACATCGACAGCGGTGTGCCGATGAGGCTCACGCCACGCACGAGCTCGTCGGGCTTGCCGTTGACATAGACACGGTAGACCTCCACGGGCGTGACTTTGAACGAGTTGATGCTTCCGCCTTCGCCCGTCATCGTGTAGCCGCTCGTCACCGTACGGAAGAAATAGCCGTAGGGCTTGCCCTGCCGCTTGGCCTCGCGGATGAGCATGTCGCGCAGCTGGGCGTCGGTATAGGATTTGGTGGTCTCCACGATCAGGTTGGACTGCCGGCTGACGGGATCGTTTTTCAGGTCAGCACGGCCGTGACCGTTGCTCTCGGGGAAGCCGTCGATAGGCTTGCGGCTCATGAGGAAGGAGCGCAGCACACCGTTCACGACATTGTCGACGCGGCGGGCTTTCACGCCCTCGTCGTCGTAGCGGTAGCTGCCGTTCATGTCCACGCCGGCATAGTGGCGCAGCGTAGGATCGCAGTAGACGTTGAAGGTGGTGGGCAGCACTTGCTTGCCGACCATATTCTTAAAGGTCTCTCCGCCTTTCTTGAGGCGGTGGCCTTCCAGGCGATGACCGAAGATCTCATGGAAGAAGACGCCGGCAGCCGGACCTGAGAGGATGGCCGGACCGGTATAGGGATTGGCTACGGGCGCGGCCTTCAGCGCCTGCACACGTTTGAGCAGGTCTTGTGCTGCAGCGACGAGACGGTCCTCAGAGGGCAGCGAGTCGGGGTTAAAGGCAAAGAAATCCTGCATCACCGGCAGCATCATGCCGTCGTCGGCCATGGCTTGGGCGATGATGACGATGCGCGCCGAGCGCCGGTTTTGCACCACCTCGGTGCCGTCGGTATTGACGAGATAGGAGCGTTTGACCTCATAGATCAGTGCTGCCGTACCGTTCTGTAGGGTAGGATCCGCTTTGAACACGGCGCTGACGGCATTGAGCTTCCTGGCCCATTGCTGGTCGTCGAGCTTTGTTGCGGATGGGTTGAGCGGCTCTTCGTAGTAGTGCTCCGCCGGGGCTTGGGAGAAGCAAGGTGCTTTGTCCTCGTCGGCGGCCGACGTGGCGGCCTTGCTCTTTGCGTCCTCATAGGCCTCCACAGCACCGTCGTAAGCACCTATCGTGGCTTGCCAGAAGTTGGTGGTGATGCCGTCGGTGGCATTGTCGTCAAAGGGCAGCGTGGCTACTTGCTGGCGACCGCCGTTGTTGTCGTCTTTGTAGTTATCGAGAGTCATGGTTCCCACGCGCACCTGCGGGATAAACGAGCGCACGTGGCTGTCGTTGTTGCCGTTGAGCACGCCAAAGGTGCTGGTGATCGTGCGCGTGTCGTTGTCCTCCACGCGATAGCTCATGAAATAGGGCTTCACGGTCTGCTTTTGCAGTTGTGTGAAGTTATATCTCAACCGGTCACGAAGGAGCGTGAGCAACTTGTCTTGTTGTTGGGCAGAGGCTGTCAGCGGACAGAAGCAGAGCAATAGCAGTGCCCAGACTAACTGTCGGTAAGCAGTAGCTTTGTCATTGGAAAGGTGTTGTTTCATGGTGACTTGAATTTATTTATGGCAAACTTACATAAAATATTTGGAATATTCGCTATTTGTGGCAATAAAATGCAATTCTATGTGTAAAAAAGGGGCGGGGCTAAAAGCAGACGTGTAAGTCTCAGTAGAGATATGTTGCTAATGATGTACAAAGTTCTCGGGGGATACGTTGCTTACGATGTGTGATGTCCCCTTTCAGGGACATCACATGTGTTAGATAGGAATATCCAACAAGACTTTTGCCTCTTTTGTCTTATAAAGT
>CAVKHS010000030.1:0-19039 GCA_963656095.1 Paratractidigestivibacter sp. | reverse complement strand
CCTGCTGTCCTTTCACGTTGAGTACGTTGTTGGTGAAGTTGTCGTACTCGTCGACAATGAGGTAGAGTTTGTTCCCTGCCTTCTTTGCCTCCATCCTGACTATGTTGAGCTTGCTTGCAGCGGTCTTCTCTCCATGCACCCACTCAACGACGCGGGGACTATAGTAGTTCTTATAGTTGTCGATGAAAGAGTCCATCACATTGCAGCAGTAACGGTTGAAATTCTCGTATAGATTCTCCAAGTCACTGCCCACCATTGAGAAGTCAAGATGTAGCACTTGAAACTCTCCCTGCTCTTTTGTCGGATGGTCGGCAACATACAATCCCTTGAACAACTCTTGGAAGTTGTCCTTTTGGTTAATGTCGTAATACGACTCCAGCATGTCGAGGAAGAGACTCTTTCCGAAACGGCGCGGGCGAACCAGGAAGAGGAAGTGTCCGGCCCTTTCCATCTTTTCGAAAAATATGGTTTTGTCAACCAAGTAAAGATCTTCTTTTCGTACCTGCTCGAAGTCAGTGATGCCGTAAGGTACATGCTTGTAATCTGCGCTCATAGTGACTGCCTTTTGTTTCTACTTGCAAAGATAGTGAAAACGAGTGGAATACGAAAATAAAGCCCCAGCTTTATTTTCTATTCCCGAGTGCATCCTATATAGAAGTTACTGGAAATGTCCTGAGCTACTATCAAACTGAAAGCAAAGTGCTTTGAGGTGGCTTATGTCCCTTTCAGGAACATTATACGGTGAGAGAACTTAGTCCCTTACAATCTGTTACTTGCTGGAGATTTTTTCAGCAGCTTCCACGGTGGGCCGCCCCTACACTGACACCTCATCCGCGTTATTATTCCACCTTTCTTCGTTACTTTTTGAACTATATCAGTAACTGATTATCTATCAATGTCGATGTCCTTTGACTTGGGTGTCCTTATGACGAAAAATGGAATACTAAGAGTCGTTTTGCCACTAAATTAATTGACAAAGTTCTGTCGTCCCGCACTTCCATTATAGAGGGCGAAATCGTAGTGAGAATCACAAAAAAGAAGCGCCTACTTGTCAAAAAGGTTTTTTGATAGTGTCAGAAAGCCTTTTTCATCTCCTCACCTCGCCTATTTCATCGTGTCAAATAGGCGTGATGACAGCATCAAAGTACCTTTTTGAGGAGCAGAAATTGGCGGTTTTGAAGCAATAAAAAACCTACTATTTTATAATGTACTGATAATTAGAAAGATACGAACTTGCTCATTTTCCGCAAAATTTCGGGCAGATAGGTGCTTGGCCGAAAAAAATCGATTCTCAGAGGATGTTTTTTGTCAGTTTAGCGGACATTTGATTCTATGGCTCTGCCCGCCTCTGTTGTGTACCGTTTCTTTTGCAACCTTATCTATTATTATCTGTCCTTTTGTTACTCTGTCTTTCTTCTTCTTTGCCTTTATGCTTTTGCAGTTTTACAGATACTCTTTCGGGAGTTTGCCAAACTGCTTCTTAAAGCAGCGCGAGAAGTATTTCGGCGTGTTGAAGCCTACGCGTGCGGCGAGGTCCACGATGGTGATCGAAGGCTCAGCACGCAGGATCTTCGCAGCCTCTTCGAGGCGGATGCCATTGACGAACTCCACGATCGTCTTATCCGTGAGCGCATGCACCTTATTATATAGTGTCGACGAGCTGACGAGCATCTCTTTTGCAAAAGCCTCACGGTCGAAGGCCGCGTCGTCGAGATGGTCCATCACAGTCTGTGTTGCCCGCACCAAGAATGCCTTGTCGGGATCGCTGGCTGTTGGGGTCGTTTCTTCGGGTTGTTGGAATTTGGCTTCTTGTTGCGCGTTGTCCCTGACCTTTTGTCGGTTGGCGATGAGCATGTCGGCTCGCAACGTGAGCTCCTCAAACGAGAATGGTTTTGTGATGTATGCGTCCGCGCCGATGGCGTAGCCTTCGTTCTCGTCTTCCTGCCGGTCCTTGGCTGTGAGTAAGATGACGGGCAGCTGCCAGAAGCTTTGGTCGTTTTTGATCAGCCGCGTGAGCTCGATGCCATCCATGACCGGCATCATCACGTCGGTGACTACGATGTCGAGCCGCTCTTTCTGTATCACGTTCCACGCCTGCTTCCCGTTCTTCGCCGTGATTACCCGGTAGTGTTTGCTAAGTGCCTGCTTCATCAGCTCCAGCAGGTCGGCGTTGTCCTCCACGATGAGCATGGCGGGCACGTTGGCTCTGACTACGACACGCTCCTCGCGGATGCCCGGTGTCGTCTCGCGGTCGTTAGTGAGACTGTGCATCGTCTCGCTGTCGACGGCCTTGCTGATTACCGAGCTGTCGATCTCGTGGGGGGAGTATGTCTTTTTGTTTACGGGGATCGTCACCGTGAAGGTCGTGCCCACACCCTTACTGCTCTTGCAGCGGATCGAGCCGTGATGAAGTGTCACGAGATCGTGGACCAGTGCCAGTCCTATGCCCGTACCTCCGGTGTTCTGCCGCCGGTAGTCACCGTCAAAGAATCGGGTGTAGAGGTGGTTGAGCTGTTGCTTGTCCATGCCGATGCCGTTGTCCTCCACGCATATCACTGCTTTGGAGTCCTTGACGACGAGCGAGAGCAGGATATGTCCGTCTTTGCGGTTGTATTTGATAGCGTTGGAAAGCAGGTTGTAGAGGATCTTGTCGAGCTTGTCGGTGTCGAACCAGGCTGTTGCCTCCTTTTCCGGCAGTGCGGTCTTAAGGTTGATGTGTTTCTGCTCGGCCATGGGCCTGATCTCTTCCACCACATTGCTGACAAACGCCGCAAGGTCGCCTCGGCTCACCTTCAGCCGGAGTTGCCCTGCCTGGCTCTTGCGCACCTCGAGTATCTGCGTCAAGAGTCGTTTGGTGCGCTGGATGTTGTTGTCAATGACCTGATATTCGTCCTCATATTGTGGAGCCATTGACCTCAGCTTGTAGATCGTGGCATAGATGACCGTCAGCGGTGTGAGCAGTTCGTGGGTGATGTTGGTCAGCATCACGCCCATGCGCAAGCGGTTTTGCGTGCGCAGGTGCTCACGATACCAGAAAATCGTAGCGAAGGTAGCCACACAGAGGAGTACTATATATATAAGGTATGCCCACCATGAAGCATACCATGGCGGTAGCACTCTGACGGTGATGCGATAGTCCATCTCCTGCCATTGTCCGTTGCTGCCTGCGGCGCGCACGCGCAGATGGTATGTACCCGAGGGCAGGTTTTGATACGTGGCGCTGTGACTGCCGCCTGCACAGTATTTCCAATCGTCGTCATAGCCCTGAAGCATATACGAGTAGATGTTTTTCTTGGCATTGCCGTAGGAGAGCAGCGCAAAGTCGAAACAGATCTTCTTCACGGATGTAGGCAGCGTGACACGACGCGTAAACGACGGCGACTCTTCTGAGATACGCTGTTGCAGCGCGCTGTCGGTCATCTGTCGCCAAGGCTCGTCGTTGATGATGATGTCTGTGATGATCAGCCGGTAGTTTTTCGCCTGTTTCTTAGCCATGGAGGACGGGCCAAAGGCGATAAAACCATGTCGGCTGCCGAGATAGATCTCCCGTCCGAAGGTAGCGATACTGTTTGTCGAGAACAGCAGGTCGCCCAGTCCGTCCTCGCGGGTGTAATAGTTCACATCTGTCGGCTTGTTGCTCTTGTCGAGACAAAGGCGAATGAGCCCACGGTCGGACGTCAGCCACAGGTCACCGTTGTGGTCTTGCGCAATGGCGAGGATGCGGTCGCCGGCAAGGTGATAGTCACGGTTCTTTGCTTCAAAGTGGTTGTCGGCAGTATTGTAGAGGAAAAGTCCACCGCTGTTGGAGATCGCCCCCAGCCTTCCGCCACGGTCTTGCAGGCATTTGGTGGCGTCGTCAACGGCGAAGTTTCCGTTTTGCGGTGCATACTGTCTCACTGCCATACGGGCATGACGGCCGTCGGGCTTCACTACACAGATGATGCCCTCGTTATCAGTAGCCAGCCAAATGTTGCCCTGCCGGTCCTCGCTGATGCCTCGGATGTCACAGTTGGAGAGATCACGGTTTCCTTGCCGGAGCGTGATCTGGAAGCCGCGTCCGTCGGGCAGCACCATGCTCAGACCGCTGTGCTGTCCGATCCAAAGAATATGTTTTCTTGACTCGAATATCGTATTGACGAAATTCTCTTTCAACCACGGAGAGTTGCTCATGTCGAGAACTTCGGCCTCGCCCTGAGCCTTTTTGACGATGATGCCGTAGTTGTTGTCAGCAAACCACAGGTCGCCGTTGCTTCGTTGGATGATGCTCGAGAAACTTGTATTCAGCGCACTTGCCGGAATATTGCCGAAGCCGGGGATCTCGTGGTTGGACAGCGTGGCGCCTGTCCGGCGGTCATAACGTGCGATGCCATAGGGATTGAGGCCGATCCAAAACATGTTGCCGTCAGGCGTGTAGAGCGAGCTTACAAAGTTGACGGGAAAATTTTGCTGTCCTATGCTCAAGGCGTAGTTGAGAAACGGCGACCGGTCGAATGTCGTCTGAATGATACCATTGTTTTGCGTGAGCACCCAGACGTTGCCGCAGAGGTCCGTGGCGATGCCGTTGCTGTAATTAAGATTTGTGCCGTCGATGTTGGTAATCCGCTGCCACTGCGCCTGGTCGTCGTCGGCATTGATCGTGCAGATTCCTTCGCGCGTGGCAGCCCACAGGCTGTGGGAGACCGGATCTTCCACGATACTGAGGAAGATGTCGAAGTTTCCGGTCATGAAGGGATAAGCTTTCACCGTGGAATGAAGAATATCGTCGGGGGAGTCAACGCGCACCACGCCGCTGCCCCAAGAGCCCACCCAAAGGCGTCCGCGGTGGTCATAGCAGAGCGAATAGGCCGAATGGATGGCGTTGAAGGCAGGATAACGCAGAAAGGTGTGCGTGCCGCGGCGCAGCCGCAAGAGGTCTGCCGACCACGTGCCGATGATCAGGTCGCCATTGGGAGCCTGCACCATGCTCTTCACGCTGTAGTAAGTCATCCTCATCCTTTTCCCGTCTGGTGTGACGAGCCACGAGTTCTTATTCGTATAGGTATGGAATTGCTGCGTCTTCTCGTCATAGACCGACAGTCCGCCGTCGGTACCCACCCACAGACGGCCTTGCGGGTCGACATAGAGCGTATAGATGATGCGCTGGTTCTCACCAGTCAGATGAAAGGTCGTGGCCTGTCCTGTGCGCAGGTCAAGGCGCAGCAGTCCGTTGCGTGTGCCCACCCACAGCTTGTTGTCCTTGTCTTCGGCGAGTGAGCGCACGGTGTTGTTGGGCAGCAGATGCGGCGAGTAGGCATCCGACCGGTAGGTTCTCACCTGATATCCGTCGTAGCTCTTGAGCCCATTGTCGGTACCGATCCACAGCACTCCTCTATGGTCAAACATCATGCAGTAAGCATTCTCCGAGGGAGAGAGCAGTAGGGGAGGGAAGCTGCGGAGGGAAACTGCAGCAATGCTCTGCTGTATGCAGAGGATGCTCAGCACGATGAGGATAAAATATTTCTTTGCGATTCTTTTCATGTGATTGCAAAGATAAGCAATTATTAATAAAGAGACGAAGGAATTCCTATTTTCTTCCCCTTTATTATTGTTTTATGCCCCATACGTGAAAGTATTTTTTTTAATTTTGTTGCAACTAATAGCAATTGTAAATCTAAACTTCATTAACTTATGTCTCAAACTTTTAAAGAAAAGACTATAGGCATTATTCCGTTGCTAATGGCTATGTTGTCCTTTGGTCTAAGTTCATGTGACAACTCTTATCATTATGAGCCGCCAACGATCAGCGGCATAGAGTACAATCCGTCACTGCCAGTAACCATTTCAGAGATATTGCCTGACTCTGGTGGTTATAAAACAAGTTTTGTCATTAAAGGCTCTAATTTTGGCACCGATGCATCCAAGATCAACGTGACCTTCAATGGCAACCGGCGCGCCACAATCATCAGTAGCGATGGTGAGGTTATCTATGGACTCGTTCCCAAACAGGAAGATGGATTCAATCAGGTTACTGTGCAGGTGGACTCTACCAAGACCCCTGCTGTTTGTCCCAATACTTTCCGCTATACCAAGGTAGAGCGCATTTCTGTTCTTGCCGGCAAAGTAGGAGCGTTTGGCGACGCAGATGGTAATCTCATCGAATCCCGTTTCAGATATATGTATGGCATTGGTGTCGTGACAGGCAATAATCTTATTGTCATGGAAGGACGTGACAATCGTGTGCGTATGGTGTCAGAGGATGACAACAAGGTTACTACACTGTTTACCGGTGCCAATTTCGGTCATCCGGCTGTTATAAGTAACCGTAAGCGTGCTTATGCGATCCAACTGACACGCCCACATCAAATTTATTATTTCGATCAGGCCAATTCGTGGAATGCCAAGCGTCTTGTTTCATCACTTGAAGGAGTAGATGGTGATATTTATGCTTGTGCTTTCGCCGATGACGACCGCTATCTCTACTTCCGTGACCATCAGGGCAAGTTCGGTTACGTGGATGTTCAGAATCCTGAAAAGGTAACCATTCTCAATGAACATTGTGGCGATGTCGATAAAAATGTATCTTATTTGGCATGGAGCCCGGTAGACAAGTGCTTCTTCCTCTCAGTACAGAACAAGCAAGGTATCTACAAGGTTTCAAAGGATGGCAAAAGTGTTGAACAATGGGTAGGCTTTGGTGGTGTAGGTTCGCAAGACGGACCAAGAATGACAGCGACCCTTGCTAATCCTACCGGTATGGCATTTGATGTGGATGGCAATATGTATTGGATTGATTCTTATGCCTTTACTATCCGCAAACTCTCCCATGCAGATGGCATGGTTACAACAGTAGCCGGAAAGTATCGTGTGAGTGATAATAATAAAGTAGAGGGACTGCCTGAAAATGTTACCTTTAATTATCCGTACGATATATCTGTAGATGACACTGGTGATTTTTACATCATCGAAGGATGGGGCGGAGACGTAAGAAAGTTCGCTATCGAATAATCATTAATACTTAATAAGCTTTCCACATGAAACACATAAGAATACTATTGGCTCTTTTCACCATGTTGCTTTGTACGGCGGCTTTTGGACAAAGCACGGGTAAGACCTATATGGTGGCCGGTACCGTGATGGATGACAAGGGTGAGCCTCTTGTTGGCGTTACCGTGACGAGCAAAACCAAGGGCGTGCAAGGAACCGTTACTGACCTTGATGGTAAGTTCCGGGTAAAGGATGTCCCAGAAAACACGCAACTTGATTTTACCTACATAGGATATAAGCCCTACAAATATAAAGTCAACTATTCAAAAGAAGGACTGAAGATTGTCATGGCGGCAGAAGTGGGTGCTCTTGACGAGGTCGTGGTCGTTGGTGCCGGTACGCAGAAAAAAGTATCTATGACAGGTGCCATCACGACGGTGAAGCCAGAGGATCTTGACGTTCCTGCTCAATCGGTCACAAATATGCTGGGTGGTAATGTTCCTGGTATCATTGCAGTGACACGTTCAGGAGAGCCCGGCAACGACTTCTCTGAATTCTGGATTCGTGGTATCAGTACCTTTGGTGCCAACTCTTCTGCTCTTGTTCTTATCGATGGCGTAGAAGGCAATCTCAATGATCTTGATGCTTCCGATATTGCAAGTTTCTCTATTTTGAAAGATGCATCTGCAACAGCTGTCTATGGTGTACGCGGTGCTAACGGTGTCGTTGTGGTCACGACAAAAAGTGGTAAGGCAGGCAAGTTGAAGATTAACTTCAAATCAAACTTTATCATGAGTGAAAATGGTCGTGAGCCTGAGTACTGTGATGCATATACTTATGCCAAGCTGGCCAACGAGGCACGGCTGGCTCGTGGTTTCGAGCCAAAGTACAACAACACAGAGATGGAGCTTTTCCGTACGGGATTGGATCCAGACCTGTATCCAAACGTCAATTGGCGTGATGTCATACTCAGAAAGCACGTTTGGCAGAATCAAGAGTTCCTCAGCGTCTCAGGCGGCGGTACTGCTGCGCGCTATTACATGTCGCTTAGCATTTTGAGCAAGGATGGTGTGTTTAAACAGGACAAGAACACTCATGACTATAATACGAATGTTGGATATAAAAAGTACTCCTTCCTTTCTAAAGTTGATGCCAATCTGACAAAGACGACACGTTTAGGACTGAAACTTAATCAGGTTATCGTAGATAATGACGGACCGGGACTCTCCGACAACTCAACTCTTTGGTCTGCTCAGGCCAACTTGACTCCTGTTCTTTTGCCTGTTAGATATTCAAATGGGCAGCTCTCATCATTTGGAAAGAATGGAGATGAGATTTCGCCTTATGTGCAACTTAACTATATGGGATACAAGGAGAACCGCCGGTTGAATACGGATCTTTCGGTAACTTTGGAGCAAAACCTTGACTTTATTACAAAGGGTCTGAATGTGCGTGGACTGTTCTCCTACTCAGGGCAGAGTGAGCACAATACAAGTCACACTATGCGTCCTGACCTTTATCTCGCAAGAGAGCGATATGCTGATGGCAGCCTTCATACTGAGCGAACCCTTGAAAAGATTGATGAGCAGTACTCGCAGAACGTCATATTCAATCGGGACTATTATTGGGAACTTAACGGCAACTATAATAGAAAGTTCGGAGACCATTCCATTGGTGCTCTTGTCCTGTTCTATCTCCAAAGTAAGTCATACTCTTACAAGGATGGCAAGAATATCGAAAACACTATCGCTGCGATTCCCTATCGTAACGAGGCTTTGTCCGGACGTCTGACTTATGGATTTAAGGACACTTACTTCACAGAGTTCAACCTTGGTTACACTGGCTCTGAACAGTTTGAGAAAGGTCATCGTTTTGGCTGGTTCCCAGCTATCTCTGGCGGTTGGATACCTTCTCAATATAAGTGGGTGCAAAAATCTATGCCATGGCTCAACTACTTGAAAATTCGTGCCAGCTATGGTCTTGTAGGTAATGACCGAATAGGAGGTACACGTTTCCCATACCGCACAACCATCGCTGGCGGTGCAACTGGATGGAACAGTCTCTATGGCTCTTTGCGTGATGACCAGGTTGGAACCGACGGCCTTGTTTGGGAGAAAGCCAAGAAGTTTGATCTTGGTGTTGACGGACATCTCTTTAATAGCATGATCGAATTCACCGTCGATTACTTTCACGATAAGCGCGATAACATCTTCCAGCAGCGTGCTACCGTGCCAGATGAGATAGGACTCCAAACACTGCCTTGGGCTAATGTTGGTTCTATGGTCAGTCATGGTGTGGACGGTAATATCACCTTTACTAAAAATTGGAACAGAGACTGGCGCACAACCGTTCGTGCTAACTTTACCTACTCGCGCAATAAGGTCACTAATTGGGAGCAGGCCAACATCCGTTATCCCTATCAATCCTATACAGGTGTTCCTTATGGTGTGCAGCGTGGTCTGATAGCTCTCGGACTCTTCAAGGATTGGGATGATGTCTACAGCTCTCCTAAACAGACCTTTGAGTCAAAAGTCTATCCCGGTGATATCAAGTATAAGGATGTGAACAATGATGGCGTCATCAACGATGATGATGTAGTGCCACTCTCTTACTCAAACACACCGGAGATACAGTATGGTTTTGCTTTTGAGACCCGCTGGAAGAAGATTACGGTCAGTGCACTCTTCGAAGGTGCTGGGCACTCTACATTCTTCTATGGTGGTACGGGATTTTACCCATTCGCATGGGAAACACGTGGCAATGTGTTGTCTATTGTAGCTGACCAGAAGAACAGATGGACCCCGCGTGAGATCTCTGGTGATCCATCTACAGAGAACCCTGATGCACGTTTCCCACGTCTGACGTATGGCCAGAATAAAAACAATAACCGCAATTCTACATTCTGGATGGCTGACAACAAGTATCTGCGCTTCAAGAACTTACAGGTGCGCTATCGCTTCACACATCCTTGGCTCACTAAGATGTTGAGTATTTCCGATATTGATGTCAGTTTCATCGTCAACAACATTTGCACATGGGACAACGTCAAGTTGTGGGATCCAGGACAGGTGGCTTCCAATGGTGCTGCCTATCCTATACAACGTACCTATACTCTGCAGTTCATGTTGAATTTCTAACATGCCAACGATTAGGGAACATGACAATATAACACTTCAATATCCAGACAATGAAGAACAAACATTATATATTAGGTTTTGCTGCTGCACTCACTATGGGCTTTGCCTTTGTTTCTTGCGACAGCTACCTTGATACAGATAAATATTTCTACAATCAGACTTCACTGGATTCTATTTTCCAGCGTAAGAGTCTGCTCATGCAGTATCTTAATTCTGCTTCGAGTCAAGTGCCGGCTGACGATCAACTTTGGACCAGCA
This sequence comes from Paratractidigestivibacter sp., assembly GCA_963656095.1. Taxonomy (GTDB): domain Bacteria; phylum Bacteroidota; class Bacteroidia; order Bacteroidales; family Bacteroidaceae; genus Prevotella. Next base: position 8,681 of record CAVKHS010000030.1, on the reverse strand, counting down.
GTCCCTCGCCTTTCAGCTTCTGTTCTGATGAGGCCTTCTGCTCTTGGAAAGACGACCGCCATGAAGGAATCTATTATGCTATGGGTGAGCTTGACAGATACACTTCTCGTTTTAATCGGTGGACAAATCTCTACAAGAGTATTCGTCGCGCAGAAATGCTGTTAGAGCGGATGGGTGAATGTCACGATCTCAGTGAGATGGAGCGGCGTGATATTGCAGGACAGGCACACTTCCTTTTGGGTTGGTATTATTACTGTCTTGTGCGTCAGTACGGGCCTGTGCCACTGATCAAAGAGACAGTTCCGAGCAATGCCGACGTGGCAAACATGTCTTTCCCGCGAGATACTTATGACGATTGCATCAACTACATCATTGAGCAACTCGAACTCGCAGCTCAGATGCTCGACTCAGAGCGCTCTTCAACACAGGAATACAAGGTACCTACTTCTGGGGCTGCTCTTGCTTTGGAGTCACGAATACTTTTGGAGGCTGCAAGTCCATGGTTCAATGGCAACAAGTATTACAGTGATTTCAAGCGGAAGTCCGATGGAGCTAATTACTTTAGTCAGACTTACGACGCAACGAAGTGGGGTAAGGCTGCTGCGGCTGCTAAGCGAGTCATTGACACGCAGAGATACTCTATCTTCACCGTCCCTGCCGACCGCGATACTCCTGAATTTCCAAGCAATGTCTCTAAGGATACCTATCCTAATGGCATTGGTGGCATAGATCCTTACCACTCCTATGCAGATATGTTCACGGGTGAAGAGACGGCATTCAATATACCAGAAATAATCTGGGCAAAGTCTGAAACTAATGACTTGGCATGGATTGGGTTCCCTGCTGTCATGGGAGGCGGTAACGGACTCTGTATCAGTCAGAATCTGGTGGATGCCTATCGCATGCAGAATGGTAAGGATATTAATGAGGAAGGAAGCGGATATCCAAGAGCTGATTCCGCATGGGTCAGCATCGGTAAAGGCAAGACGTTCTCGGGCTATCAGCTCAGTCCAAATGTGGCTCGCATGTATGACAATCGTGAGATGCGTTTCTATGCCACTATCGTCTTTAATTACACCTATCGTGAGGCAAGCTCTTATACGGGGAATGCTGCCAATAACAAGAATGTCTTCCAGACCTTCTACAAGGACAGCCCCTTTGCTGCATGGTCTGACAATCCCAACGACAAATCGTTCTCGGGATATGGTATTCTGAAATATACCCATCCGTCAGATCATCCTGATTCGTACCGCTCAAAGTACTTTCCGATGATCAGATATGCAGAGGTGCTGCTCAACTACGTGGAGGCCATGAACGAGATGGAAGCGCCCTACACCGATGAAGCCAACAATGTCACGGTCAGCCGAAACGTCGATGAGATGGTGAAGTACTTCAACATGATACGCTATCGCGCAGGACTTCCGGGTATCACAGCAGCCGATGCGCAGGATCGGGCTCACATGCGCGAGGTTATTAAGCGAGAGCGTCAGGTGGAGTTTGCGCTCGAAGGTCGGCGCTTCTACGACTTGCGCCGTTGGGGCGATTTGACGAAGACCATGGCTGATCCGTTTATTACGATGAATGTGGACGCCCGCAGCAATGAACCTCAGAAGTTCTATACGCGTACGGTGAGCAATTACCAGTACTCTTTGTTCTCTATCACAAACAAGATGTGTCTGTTTCCTATCCCTCAGTCCATTCTCGACAAAAACTCACAGCTCGACGAGAATCCAGGATGGTGATATGTGCCGGAACACATTTACATGAACGCATAATTAGTAATCAAAATGAAGAAAAATAGAATATTACAGATTCTCGTTCTTGGTGCTGTCTTCTTTGGCGGCATGGCATCGTGTGAGCCATACAACGATCCCTTAAATGACGAGCAATATAAGAAAGAGATTTATCTTGTGGGGACAGCGCAAGATATTTGGGACAGAGAAGTCAGCTTTAATGGAGACGGGACTTCTTATGTTTCGGTAGCTGTTGGTGGTTCACAGTTCTCTTCCGAGGACATAACTGTAACCATCGGAAATGCCGATAATGCCAAGATGGACCTCTTCAATTATAAAAACTTTGGAGCTGGCGATGTGAAGTATCAAGCCATGCCTACAGAATGGTATAAATTCGCATCTACCACTGGTGTTATTAAAGCAGGAGATGTCTATGCGAGAATTCCTTTCACCATTGATATGACGAAGGTACATCCAGACTCTCTTTATGTCATTCCATTGCGTATAGTCAGTACGAGTGCTTATACTATAGTGACCAAGGATACGACTTTGCTCTTTCATCCGAAAATGGTCAATAACTATTCTGGTGCTTATACTTTTGACGGAATTACCTACCAGCTTAAGGATGGCAAGGTTCAGTCAGGCTCTGCAGCTCCTATCTCTACACTCCGCAATGCCACGGCCATAGATGCTAATACCATTCGCTTGTTCCAAAAAGTAGTGCTCGAAAAGGTATCTAACATTGCTGCAAATACCTATACCGTTCGCATCAATAGTGACAACACACTAACTATTAAAGGATATAACAAAATGAACATTTCGGCGGGTGAGGGTAGATATGATCCGGAAACAAAGATTTTCTCTTTCTGGTATGACTATGCCGAGGGAGGAAAGCAGTATCGTACCATAGCGACACTAACTCCATCGAAGACGACCGAATAATTCATTCGTTCTAATGGTATCTTGGGGGGGTATGTCTTGATGTAAGGTTGTACTTACAAAGTCATGCTTCCCCCCCCCCTATTCTTGTATCAGATTTCTTGTATGATGATTAGATTACTTGCTATCCTGTAGATGCTTTTAGTTTGTTGTGTAGTTGACCCTTAGTTATGTCGTTTCCCGTCTTTTCTTTTATTGCTGCAAATAGCAAGTGGAATCGTGGATAATTCACATTTTGTGCCCCTCATTTAACTATTTTATACCCCATGCGAACTCTGTGGGTATTATCTTTGCGTTTGAAGTCTTAACTTATCGTTGAAGATGACCTAAAGTAGAAAAGACACATCAATATACTTTATAACTAAAAAACTTGAATGTATGAAATCTAATCCTAAGAAATGCAGAGGGTCTGTCTTGCTTGACTCCGCAATTGCTGCGACTGTCCTGCTGGGCATGGTTCCTCAATCGACATTTGCTGTACAGCGTCTTGACAACGTACAACAAAACGCGTCCGTATTAAAAGGAACCGTCGTTGACGCCAATGGCGAGCCTATCATTGGCGCAAGTGTTACGGAAGACGGAACACAGAACGGTACTGTAACTGACCTTAACGGCAACTTCACCCTTTCACATCTTTCTTCCGGCAATCTGACAATCTCCTATATAGGATTTCAGACGACTCACGTATCAGCCAAAGGCAAGTCTTCGGTGAACATCGTGATGAAGGAAGACAACAAGACGCTCAACGAGGTGGTGGTCGTCGGTTTCGGAAAGCAGAAAAAGGTGAATCTGACCGGTGCCGTGGCCGTGGTCGATGGTGACGAGCTGGCTCAGCGCCCGGTGATGACCGCCACACAGGCTCTTCAAGGCGTGGTTCCTGGTTTGCAGATTGCGGCAACGGGTGGTAGTCTTGAGGCCACTTCATCTATCAACGTGCGTGGTACCGGTACCATCGGTCAAGGTTCCAGTGGCTCCCCACTGATATTGATCGACGGTGTTGAGGGCGACCTCAACACCATCAACCCACAGGACATTGCAAGCATCTCTGTCTTGAAGGATGCCGCCGCCTCCTCTATCTACGGATCGCGCGCGCCATTTGGTGTGATCCTCGTCACCACGAAGGGCGGTGACAGCAACGGAAAAGTAACCGTCAACTACAACAACAGTTTCCGTTTCAGCAATCTGATCCGCGAGAAACACATGATGAATTCTGTCGACTTCGCGTCGTGGACTAACGACGCCTGCACCAATTCCGGTTCCGGTACCTTCTTCGACGACCAGCGCATGAAAGACATTGTGGCTTACCACAACGCTTCGCCCTATTCTCCCGGCGTGCGTCGCGCTGCCGACGGCACCCTGCTCTATGCCCTTCCGGTCAGCCCGACCAACCAGTCGGTATGGGCCGATGGATATGCTTACGGCATCGATGATGTCGACTGGTACGACGTGGTTTACAAAAACACGGCTTTTGCCATGGAGCACAACGCCAGCGTCAGCGGAGGAAATCAGAAGTTCAACTACTACACGTCGTTCAACTACCTCGACAACAATGGCTTCATGAAACTCAACAGCGACAAGTATAATCGCTACAACGGCACGGCGAAGATCAATGCCGAAATCACACCGTGGGCACGTATATCCTACAACATGCGATGGACGCGGACAGACTATCAGCGCCCCGCAGGCTTGACCAACAGCCTCTACAACGACATGGCGCGCCAAGGCTGGCCGACACTGCCACTGTACGACCGTAATGGCTACTACTATAGCTCGCCCTCTCCCGCACTCGGCCTTGCCACTGGCGGCAAAGACGCCACTCAGCGCGACATCATCAGCCATCAGATTGGATTCATCATCGAGCCCATCAAGAACTGGCAAACACATATTGACTTCAACTACAAGACAGACAACTCCACACGCCATTGGGACTCGCAGCGCACCTACAACCACAATGTGGCAGGCGAAGCAGTCATCTATAATACCGGATCAAACGTGCACGAGGATGAGTACAAGGAAAACTATCTCAACTTCCAGGCTTATTCCGAGTATTCATGGTCTTTGGCTAAGAAACACAACTTCCATGTGATGGGTGGTTTCCAAACCGAACAGCTCAAGCAACTGGCCTTTGGATTGCAACGTGACGGCATCCTTGACCCGAACAAGCCGGAGGTGGACCTGACCAACGGACTGAGCTATACCGGAGAGGCTGTGACGCCCTCTGTCAACGGCTCCCGCAACCAATGGCAGACAGCAGGCTTCTTTGGGCGTATCAACTACAACTATGCTGAGCGATATCTCGCCGAGTTAAACATGCGCTACGACGGTACTTCCAAGTTCCGCACCAACAAGATGTGGAAGTTCTTCCCCTCTGTCTCTCTTGGCTGGCGTATCTCCGAAGAGGCTTTCATGAAGAGCACTCGCTCTTGGCTCGACAACTTGAAGCTCCGCCTTTCCTACGGTTCTCTTGGAAACCAAAACCTCGACAACTGGTATCAGACTTATCAGACCATCTCCTACAGCTCTGTCGCCGGCACATGGCTGCAGAATGGACAGAAGACCAACATCACTTCTGCTCCAAGCCTTGTCTCTGCTTTGCTGACATGGGAGAAGGTTGAGAGCTATAATATTGGCCTTGACTTTGGACTGCTCAACAACCGCTTGTCCGGATCATTCGACTACTATGTGCGTAACACCAAGGATATGGTCGGCAACGCACCCGAGTTGCCGGCTATCCTGGGTACCAGTGTGCCTGTCACCAACAACACTGACTTGCGCACCAACGGCTGGGAACTTCAGATCTCTTGGCGCGACAAACTGCACAACGGACTGAGCTACAGTGCTACATTCAACCTCTCTGACGCACGTACAAAGATCACACGCTATCCCAACAACCCGACCAACTCTATCGACAACTACATTGCCGGGCGATACCTCAATGAGATTTGGGGATACCAGACAATAGGCATTGCCAAGAGCGATGACGAGATGAACGAACATCTCGCCGTGGCAGATCAGTCCTCGTTGGGCGACAACTGGGCTGCCGGCGACATCATGTATGCTGACCTCAACGGTGATAAGAAGATTACACAAGGAGCTCGCACACTGGCAGACCACGGCGATCTGAAGGTCATCGGCAACTCCACCCCCCGCTATCTCTTCGGCTTGGATTTGAATGCCAGCTGGAAAGGCTTTGACGTGCGTGCCTTCTTCCAAGGTGTAGCAAAGCGTGATGCCTGGCTCGGCGGCTCTTGGGGCTCACTGGAATACCTGTTCGGTGCTACCAATTCCGGTCAGTGGTGGTCAGCAGGTATCACGGCTGTCCATGACTACTACCGCGATGCCAACACCTGGTCAGTGGCCAACGGCTACCAGCAGGCCAACACCAATGCCTGGCTGCCGCGCGCTACCTTCAGCGACAAGAACGAGAAGTGCCAGACACGCTACTTGATGAATGCTGCATATCTGCGTATGAAGAACTTGCAGGTGGGCTACACCATTCCTCGCTCCATTACTTCTAAGTGGTATATCCAGAATCTGCGTGTCTTCTTCTCTGCTGAGAATCTGTTCACCATCACGGATATGCCCGACCAGTTTGACCCTGAGCTGATTGGAACATCATCTTATACATCCAATGGTTATCCACTTTCAAAAACATTCTCCTTCGGCATTAACCTCACATTCTAAACAGTACAGCTATGAAACTATATAAGTTATTCCTTTTGGCTCTGCCTATCTTGGGGGCTACTTCTTGCAATGACTATCTGGAGCAGGAGCCTCCTTCGTACTTGACACCGGAGAACTTCTACACTTCCGAGGATCAGGTGCAGGCCGCCGCAAATAAGTTCTATCAGGACATCCTGCCCGGACACGGCGGTTGGGACTATGGTACATATATCACTGATAACAACACAGACAACCAGATGTCGCTCTATCCCGACGATAAGTTCGGTACGGGACTGTGGAAAGTCAGCAACACCAGTGACGACTGGAACTGGAGCAACGTGCGCAACGTCAATTACCAGCTCGGACAGATCGTGGAGAAATACAAAGCAGGAAAGATCAGTGGTTCGGACAACAACCTGCGCCAGTATATCGGTGAACTGTATTTCTTCCGTGCATACGCCTACTTCACGCTTCTGCAGCGCTTTGGCGACCTGCCGATCATCACGCAGGCTCTGCCCGACGAGGAGTCGGTATTGGTGGCTGCCGACAAGCGCGAGCCGTGCAACGAAGTGGCGCGGTTCATCATCAACAACTTGGACACGGCAATGACCTATATGCCTAAGTCGGGCTTCGCTACGACACGTGTGACCTACGATGCCGCCAACCTGTTCAAAAGTCGTGTGGCTCTGTATGAAGGATCATGGTTGACCAACTTCGCCGGTACGCCTTTCGTGCCCAATGGCAATGGATGGCCCGGCGCAGCAAAGAACGCTGACTATAAATATCCTTCCGGAAGCATCGAGGCCGAAGCCAAGTACTTCTTCACCACAGCTGCTGAAGCTGCTGAGCAGGTGGCCGAGAAATACAAGGGCAACCTGTCTGTCAATACCGGCAAAGTACCTCAGAGCCTTGACGATCCCGCCAATCCTTATCTGAGCATTTGGGGATCTACGGATGACTCCAAGGTGCCCGACGTGATTCTCTGGAGACAGTACAGTAAGTCTCTGGGTGTCTGTAACGATGTCGAGGTTGCCGTTCAAAAGGGAAATATAGGCACGGGATTCACTCGCAGCCTCATTGAGGGCTACCTGATGAAGGACGGAAAACCTATCTACGCTTCGCAATATGAGTATGTAGACACCAGTCTGAACAAGGTACGCACCAATCGTGATCCGCGACTGAGCGTATTCCTGAAGGCTCCTGGCGACATCAACTGCTTCAAGAATGTCGACGACGTTTCGGGTGACCACTGGACTCAAATTGAGACCGTACCGGCCATTACCAACACCAATGCTGAGGACGGCTATGTCACAGGCTATACGATCCGCAAGGGCATGAACTTCGACCGCGCACTGACAGCCAATGGCGGCAGCTATAACGTGTGTGTTGTCTTCCGTGTGACAGAGGCTTTGCTCAACTATATGGAGGCTGAGTATATGCTGACAAAGAGCCTCTCCGGCAAAGTGCTGGAATATTGGGAGGACGTGCGCCGTGCGGCTGGCTTCACGGGTGAGGCCGTGAACCCGCTGACAACCATTAATGCTACCGACATGAGCAAAGAGACTCGCGACTGGGGTGCTTACTCTGCCGGTCAACTGTTGAGCGACAAGGTGCTGTACAACATCCGCCGTGAGCGGCGTTGCGAGCTGATCGCCGAGGGCCTCCGCGGCATGGATCTGCAGCGCTGGCGCTCCTATGACCAGCTGATGAAGACCCCGGCTCATACCGAGGGCATTCATCTGTGGGGTACGCCGATGGAGAAATGGTACAACAATCTCGTGGCCAACGGATCCAACAGCTCCAATGTATCTTCGCCTGAGTTGAGTGCTTACCTGCGTCCTCATGAGAAGATCAAGGCCAACAACAGCTTCTTCAACGGTCTGACATGGCACATGGCTCACTATCTCGAGCCCCTGCCGATCCGACAGTTCCTGTTGACAGCCACAGATCACGCTACTGTCTCTGAGAGTCCGCTGTATCAGAATCCTTATTGGCCTACAACACCGGATACTCCGGCTGAACAATAAACGACTCTAGTCGAAGATGCCATACATGGGAAACTTCAACGATGGCATTTGGGTTGTTGATTATAATATAAAGTAAGTTGATGAGGGGAATATGCCAATCGGCTTTGGCATATCCCCTTTTCCTTTCTCCTGACCGATTGCGGCATGGGGAAAAGAGAGTTACACATTATATTATATATAATACACAATATTATATATAATATACAGAATTATATATAAAATACAGATAAAGATATTATCTATTCAATAGTTCGGTAGCTTTTCAGTTAAAATCGTTAACAAATGAAATTCATCCCAAATGAAAACAAAGTGTTTTTTA
>CAVKHS010000029.1:0-19749 GCA_963656095.1 Paratractidigestivibacter sp. | reverse complement strand
TTGTCTCTCTGGCTGGACAGTTCCCACTACTGGGGCCTGTTAGGGACTTACACCCGTTAGCCGATATACATGCCAGTCAAACAAAAAAAGGCGATAGCAAAACTGCTATCGCCTTTTTTTGTTATCTATGATCGATGATCTGAGATCTGTTGATCGCTATCAGAAATAATAAGCCAAACTGATCTGCCAGCTGTTGTTGCGGCTTTTGGACTTACTTGTGACCTGGTCCGACACGGTAGAAGCGGCACTTGACCATGTCACATCAGCCGTCTTGCCACAAGCAATATTGTAGTTAGCTGACAACTGCAAGTGAGAGGCAAGCATGAGACCAGCACCGAGGTTCACGCTGAAATTGGACTTACGGAACTCGTAGCTTGACGTGTCAGACCACTTGAAGTTCTTGTCACCTACATTGATACCCCACTGCGGACCACCAAAGAAATAGAGGCTGGCCACGTCGCCCAAGCCAAAGCCATAGCGGAGATTGACAGGGATGGCGATCTGCTGCTGCTTGATCGTCTTGTCCTCTTTACCGGCATTCTCCACCTTGGCAGAGCGCTGATCATAGAGTGCACTGGCATCCACACCCAAACCAACAATGGGCAGAGTGAACTTCACTGTAGGACCAAAGAAGAAACCAGCACGATTGGAAGCATCCAAGACATCGTTTGACAAGGACATACTGGTGACATTCAAGCCACCCTTCACACCGAAGTCGATTTGTGCCTGAGCCGTTGTTGCAGTCAGCAACATGCCGGCAGCGAGCACGAATATTGCTATTACTTTTCTCATCTTAATTATATTATAGTTTTATGTTATCCTATGATTAATGACGCTGACGACGCACAGTGACACGAGCCTGACCGCCAGGTGTAGCAGAACCGGAAGAGAGAGGCTTCGTACGCACGGAAGAACGACGGCTACGGGGCCGCGCACTCTTGAGTTTGATCTTGCCCTTCTTATCGAGCTTCGCAATACTGTCCAGTGAGTCATGCTTGGCCGGATCGCCCCAGATATGGGTTTCAAAAGCCTCAATCTCCTTGTCGATACGCAACTGCTCCTTGCTGAGTTTCACAGAATCGCCGCCTGCGATCTGTGCCAACGTCTTGCCGAGCATGTTGGTGGTCTTGTAGATCTTGCCCCGGTAGCTGTTGGTGGCGAAATAATCCTCAAGGCTCATCGTGGCCGCATTGTTGAGGTTGCTTGTCATGATCGTCTGCTTGGCCAAGTAAGGGGCAAGGTCGTCATAACGGATCCAAAACAGTGGGTATTTGGTGGCACCATCGCCGAAGTCGTCTTCGCGATACATCACCGGACAGAGCGCCAGCACCTTGGTATGGAATGTAGCCGTGTTCTGATCGTAATAAGCGCTTTCCTTGATATAATAGCTCTTGACCTGTGCCGAGGGAATGTCACTGTCGTCGATATGCACACCGCGGTCGGTGCGCTCATAGAAGATGTGGTAGTCGTCGAGAAACTTCAACGGCTGGATGCGCACACTCTCGTCGAAACGCTCATTGCCCGTGTTGACATCGTAAGCATAAGCGGCGATGCCACCATGACGCGGACCGGCCATGACGAGTTTAAAGATATAGGTGAAGAGATTCATCTGCGTGCCTAAGGGCTCTGTGGGATAGTAGAGACCCGAGTTAGCCTCGTCCTCCAACTTGATCTCGCGATAGACATCACGGCGCCACACCACGTCCTCGTTCATCTTCTGCTCGGTGGGGAAAGAAATCTGCGCCCGCAACGTCATGTTGTTGGCATTGGACTTCTGGGCTGTGGCAGCCTGCTGCTCGGCGCGGCGCGCCTTAGGCTGTGCGGTCATTCCCTGCGAGAAGAGGACAACCAGCATCAGGAAGAATATCTTTTTCATCAACTCTTTCATTGGATCTATCTGTCTTTGAATATTGTCTAAAACATGTTTATCTCACCTTCACCTCCATGGCACCGGGCAGACTGCGCGTGATACCGTCAGGGCCGACGGCCTTGATCTCTGTAACATAGAAGCGGCGGCCATGGGACAGATGACGGAACTGCTCACGCATGCGGTCACTGAACGAGGCTCCGGAAGTGGTCATCTGCACGGCATTGCCCATGTTGTCATAGAACACGGTAGAGAAACTTACCACCCGGAACTGTATATCCAGAATGCCGTCGTCAATGGCAGCGTTGAGCTGATGGGCGCCCATCAGGCTGCCTTTCATCAGCCAACCTCCTTTGAAACGGTCGGTTCCCACTGAGATATATGCCGTAGGATCGGGCAACTTACGCACGTGGAACGTGAAAGGAGGGAAGGAGCGCACCTGCTTGCCGTCGCGTGCTGAGACATGGAAAGTGACATCGTGGCCCACTGCAGACGGCACAGCTACATAGCGACCTGGCCCCACCATTGACAAGCTGCCGCCCGTCATGCTCAACGACACGGCATTTTGCGGCACTCCCGGCACACTGACGCTCATCGGATTCTTATAGCCGGCATAGAGCACGTTCATCAAGTCGGCCGCTATCGTTGCGCCTCCTGGTATGGGAATGACCGCGTACTTCTGCAGGAAGTTACGCCGCAGCACATCGCCTTTGGTGTTGTGCATGAGGATGTAACCGCTAAACTGATGCTCTCCGACACCGCCTGCGGTGAAGCTGTACCGGCCGTTGCGCGTATTCACTCTGGAACCGTTGACATAGATTTCGGGTTGCTGCGTCGTGTCGACAGCCGCCATGACAATGTTGGCAGAGAAACGCTCACCAGGATAGAGCGTGGTCTTCTCCGGCACAACAAACGCGCTGAGCTTGTTGACACGGATGTCCTTCATGTCGATATTCGACACCAGCGTGTGAAGCACTTCGCCTTCGGCATAGCGCACATCGTTTTGCAATTTGGAGAGAAGCGTGACAGCAGCTGCCACCGGCATATCCTCAAACATATATTCCTGCCAGTTCTTACCAAGCGTATTGGGCTTATGTGGCACATTCGTGGAAAGGTTGCTGGCAATGATCTTGCGCTGACGTGGGTCAGTGACATATTGCAGGATGTTCTCACGATAGGTGTTGATGGCTTTGAAGAGCTTCTTGCCCTTGCCCGTGATAGGCGCCAGCATCACTTCACTCGCAGCATCGATATTGTCGTCGTTCTTGATATTGTGGACATCACCGTCAAAGCCGTCAGCCTTACGTACGATAGCCTCCTTGAGTTGTTGGGCAAAATCATAGAGCGAGTCACTCATATTCCTCACATGAGTGGCTTTCTCAAACCATTCGCGAACCTTCTCGGGATTGGCTTCCATCTGGTGGCGAAAATCACCATAGATGGCTTCGTTCTCCGAAGAGGCATTGGCTGTGGTGCGGTTGAGACTCTCCTCGACAACGGAAAAGCCGTTGAGCACCTCAGTAGAGATGTTCAAGGCAAGCATGGCCAACAAGACGATATACATCAAGTTGATCATCTTCTGACGGGGAGAAACCGGTCTTTTCTTGATTGCCATAGCTTATTGTTGTTCTTGCTGTAAAGGAGCGGCTGCCTTCATATTCACGGTCATGGCCTGGATCATACGGGCATAGATCTGATTGAGTTGCTCGATCTGCTCTGCCATCTTGCGTGTCTGCCCATTAATCTGGTCAATAGTGCCAATCTGCTGGCTGGCACCTTTGAGTTGCATCTCATAGACCTTGCTGATACCCGTCAGCGTACGGTTGAGATTCTCCATCTCCTCGCTGTCGCGCGTCAGCCGCTCGCTTTGCTCATTGACTTTCTTCAATGTTTCAACCAACGCCTTAAGCTCTTCGACATAGTTGCCTTGAGCCTCATTCAGCGCCTTGGCTTCCTCCTCGCTCATCTGCGGCACAAAGTTAGGCTGCAACTGAGAGGTTACGGCCTGAGCCGGAGTCTCCAATGGCTGAGTTGCCGCGTTGGAAGCCTGTGGCTGCACCACGGAATGCGACGGGGTTACCATCTGTGGCTGAACAGCCGTTTGCGGTTGAGCCGATGACTGTGACGAGGCAGCATACAAAGGAGCTGACTGCGGAGAGACAGAGCCGGCAGTTTCACTTTGAGCCATCGCTGAAGTCTGGGGCGGTTCATGGATACCAGCCTCTTCAGCAGCGGACTTTTGTTCCTCTTTGGTATAAGAGAACTGTCCGCTGGCGAGATACTCCTCTGTCATGTGCGTGGGAATGTCGCGGCCGTCGGCCGTCTTGTCGAATGGACGGTCAAAGGCAGAGATGAAGAACACAAAGACCTCTGTGCCCATACCGACAAACAACATGATGTTGGCTCCCGGCAAATGCGTGAGCTTAAACAAGGCACCCAAAATGACGATAGAGGCGCCCCAACTATACGTATAGTTCAGGAAGGTCTGACCATCTACCGTGTCCATCCATTTTTGGAGGCGGTACACCAAATTGTATTTGCTATGCTTTGTCATAATACTTATCTTTTCTGTTTTCCTGTTACGGAGTTGGCCAATGATCTGACACAACGGAAACCAATATACGATCGGGGCTGGTTTTGATATTCCCATGAGCGCCATGCCGAACGGATGAAGCTCTCGGGATCTTTCCACGAACCGCCACGCACACTTTTCTTTTTCAACTTATAGGGATCCTCCTTTGCTGCGTTATAACGCAACTGGGGATTGAGATCGTTCATCGCGTCCACGCCGGCCTCGGTGTAGACTGTGCTGGTCCATTCAGCCACATTGCCGGCCATGTCGTAAAGTCCGTTGGAATTGGCAGAATAGCTGCCCACCTTGGCAGCAATCAAATTGCCGTCCTTGGTATAATTGCCGCGGTCTGGTTTGAAATTGGCATAGAAACATCCATTGCCATTCACCACATCCTGGTTCTCCCAAGGGAACTCGTTCTGATCCTTGCCACGTGCGGCATACTCCCATTCGGCCTCCGTCGGCAGACGGTAACGCTGTACATAACGCGCCTCAGGGCCTAAGCCTTTGAGCAAATAATCGGTACGCCAAGCGCAGAAGGCATTGGCCTGCTCCCATGTCACGCCGACAACAGGATAATCGTTGTAGGCGGGATTGGAGAAATAATTGCGCAGGTAGACCTCGTTGTCAGAGTTCTGAAAGTCATTGACCCAACAAGTGGTGTCAGGATAGATGTTTACGATATAGGTGTTGAGGAAGTCCCAAGGTCCGGACAGCGGACGGTTGATCGTCTGCCGCACGATATTGCCATCGTCATCAACGTAGGCTGTATCCTTACTGATCATCACCTCCTCGTTCGGATCCACCGTGACATCCGTGTTGAGATCGCGGTCTGCCGGATTCATACGGTTGCGGCGCAAAGCAGCAGTGACATAGTCGTAAACCTCGTACTTATAGTTCATCTGCTTCCAGTCGAGCAGTTTCTCGCCAGTCACGGGATTAGTGACATAAAGACTCTCAATAGCCCGCTGCTCATCTTCGTTGGGTTTACGCGGCAAACGCTTATTCCAGTTGAGATGCGGCTTCACGGGATCTCCATTCTTATCCTCTGTGATCATATAGGACTCATCACCGCCATAAGAAGGATCAGCCAAGCGGGTACGCAGGATGCTGTCCCTTACCCAATACAAGAACTGCTTATACTGTGAATTGGTGATCTCGGTCTGGTCCATCCAAAAGCCATCCACTGAAATATCCTTGGTCGGTGTGGACTTACCCCAAAGACTGTCCTGCTGGCTCAGTCCCATCTTCAGGAAGCCACGGTTGATGCGTACCATGCCATAAGGAGTAGGCTCGTTCATGACCTTACCGCCAACACCGACTACTTCACCACCGCGACCGGACGATGAAGCAGACTTGGCACTGAAGCATCCTGTCAAGAACAGGGAGCAGGTCAGGATACTCATTAATATAAAGATATATCTTCTCATATTCATCTTGATTTCATGTTATCAAACGACGGCAACATCAGAGGATTCTCACACTCTTATGAAGGTTGCGCCCCTTCTTCGCCAAGTTGAGATCATGCTGATAACCGATGAACAGCTCATGGCTGCCATTGCCAATGCTGATCGCAGACGTATAAACTTCATAGCTGTAACCCACCACGATGCCATGAAAAGAGCCGCCAAGCAAAACCGTCACGGAATTCGTGGGACTGTAGCCAACGCCACCATACAGCACTTTACCATTGTTTTGATAAAACAGTCGTCCCGTGACATCTGCACGATAAGCAGTGCCGTCCGTACGGGCAAGCATTGAAGTTCGCAATGATAAAAACGGAGAGCGGAATTGAATATTGTATCCACCAGTTAAATAATAGGTACGGTCAATTTGCAATTCCTGACGCTCACCCAGTGTGACCAATGGAGCCATAGCATGCTGAACGGAAAGACCGGTATACCAATTGTACCGTTGGTAATATAAACCTACGGCAAGGTCAATGCCATTGCCCGAAGCTGTAGCAAAAGCGGGATCGTTGGCATCTTCCACATTCAGTTTGGAAGCATCGAAGCTCTCATTCAAGAAAGATACCTGAGCTCCAATGCCCAGTTGTCCGCCTAAGAGCTTGGTACGCAAAGCATACTGAAGGCCTAACTTCTGATGGGTGAAAAGACCGAGCTTATCGTTCTGGAACTGAGCACCGACACCATGGAAAGACTTCAACGCATAGAAAGGCATGTCGGCCGAAAGATAAGCCGTCTGGGGATTATGCTCGAAGCCAGCGAAGTCCAACGCATAGGCCGCGACGACATTAAGCTTGCTCTGCTTACCGACAGCAGCAGGGTTGAAAGAAGTCTCCATGTCGAAATAATGACTGAAGGAAGGGTCATACTGAGCCCTGGAAATGCAAACGCACCCCCATAGCATAAATAATATGATGTATAACTTCTTTCTCACAAAACAATAACGCTCTAAAACTTTCTTTATTGTTTTCTTGGGACTATCAGATAAAAAAAGCCGTTCCCTGCGGAACGGCTTCATCAGTCAGGCACTAAAGCAAATGCCCGTTAGTATTCGTCCTCATTCCACAAAAAGTCATCTTTTGTTGGGTAATCAGGCCATAGATCTTCTATACTGTCGTAGACATCGCCTTCGTCCTCAATCTCTTGAAGATTCTGAATCACTTCATCTGGAGCGCCAGAACGTACAGCATAGTCTATTAACTCATCCTTCGTGGCTGGCCATGGAGCATCCTCCAACTTGGAAGCCAAATCTAGTGTCCAATACATAGTCTTAAGTGTTAGTCAATTAATTTTGTGGCGCAAAAATAAGCAAATTATTCGAAAAACCAAATTATTCGCTTACTTTTTTATTCTCTTGTCCTTATTATAATAGTTTTTTATACAAACAGAAAGGTTATTAACGACTCTTTAATAGTTAACCTTATCAACTAATAGTTGACCTTATAAAGATGAGGGTGTAACTTGGGATTGAAAAAGACAATAGCCTCATTGTATAAATCAAAACAGACGGTGGCACCTGCGTCAATGGCCATTCGCATGGAATCCCTGCAAGAAATAGAACGAGACCGAAGATCAAGAAGTATCACAACGGAATCGTCAGACACATGCTGCAACATCTCTTCCAAAGAATCGTTTACTGATAATAAAGCTACCTCTACCCTATTTTGTAACTCTGAAAAACATTTGGATTGATGGCTGCCTGCTAAAACATAAACCTTGTATCTTTGTAAAAGGTCAACGCTACCAAAATACCACTGATGCGGTCCAAAATAATTGGATAACCTCAATAATAGCTGTCCTATCTTTCTTTCATCCTCATCATTAGACAACGCTTTAAGATCTTCGTAAGCATAATAGGGGCACCGCTCCGTAATCACTTCACAAAGGAAACGATAAGCAAACGGTGACTGCACGCCAAAGCCTCTTGTGCGCGGTATGCGCAAGAGTGTAGACAAGAACTTATGTAACGAAGAAAATATTGTTAGCATAAGTAAGAAACGAAGTCTACACGAATATATTGTCTGTCTACCAATCCTGCTACAAACGGGATAGAAAAGAGATCGCCAAAAGAATGGAAATGGAGAATTATGATAAAGGAGGCTTTCCGGTATTGCCTTTCTCTCCCTTTTAGGGAGAGTTAGAGAGGGTCTTCTAACATCTAATAAATACAAAAAGCCCAAAGAAGAAATATTTAGGACCCTACTGCTGCGTATTATCTGAAAGAAAACTCGTATTTTTGCACCAGTTAACAAGTAAAGCGACCTCCCTGCCCCATCGCTCTGATGGTGCCAGGAAGTTCTATATATAATTATATAATTAATGTGTAACCAGGAACAGACAACGACAGCGAGGATGGAAGCACTCTTCAAGCGTTTCTACCAACCACTGTACCTCTATGCGCTGACCTTTCTCCGCGAAGAAGAGCAGGCCAAGGACATCACAGGTGGTGTCTTTCAGACCGTCTGGGAGATGTTGCGTGAGGGTAGCTTGAATCCCGACGACCGACAGACTGTTGGATTCCTCTACACTACCACACGCCACCGCTGCCTTGACAAACTGCGCCACGACAAGGCCATAGACCGCTACACCCGTCTGCAGGCGGGCACTACACCACTTAGCACAGAGGAAGAAGTGATGGATTTTGAGCAACGCATACAGCAGGTCAAAGAAGCCATAGAGCGGTTGCCTGAGCCGGAAAAGTCTATCCTCAAGTGCACCTATTTTAAAAAGATGACTTACCAGGAGACAGCAGAGCTATTCCACACCTCGGTGAACATGATTCACAAACGGATGAACAAAGTATTCAAGATGATGCGGAAAATGTTAAAAGAGGGATACACATAGGCACCGACAGCACGTTCTCAGCGTACTATTACCAAAATTACATCATCTATGACAACACGAAACAACAATATTCCTCCCCAAGGAGCCAATAGAAAGTCCTCTCAGGAAGAAACAGTTCAAGACAACCGCCTCATGTTTCTCATTGAGCGCGCGCTCCGCGACGGCACTCCGTCACCCGATGTCGAGGTGGCATTTCAGGCTTGCCGACGCCGGGTGGAAGCACAGGAGACCGTTAAAGCTGGCAACGAAGCACGGGAGATCGCTCGAAAAGTTGCAGAAGCAAATGAAGACGGAACCGACACTACATCTCCGTCACGATGGGCCGTGGTGGGTAAAGTGGCATTGGCCCTCGCTGCATCCCTGTTGCTTTTCTTCACCCTCGTACCCAAGGGTTGGTTACACAATGACAGCCGGCCGGCACAAATCATTACCGCCAAGAGGATGACAACTATCGACGAAGCCCACCAACAAGGCGGCGTGTCGCTCGTGGCAGGTGACAAGGTCCTCTCCACCGTCTCGGCCCGGGACCATGGCATCACCGTTCTTCCTGACAACATCATCAAGGTGGAGCGCAGTGCACAGCGTGATGCCGAGGCCTACACCCTGCATGTGGCCGAGGGCAAAACGGCTCAGCTGATTCTGCCCGACGGCACCCATGTATGGCTCAGCGTGGGCAGCGAGATAGCCTTCAACAGCCGCTTCGGCGAAGGCGCCCCACGACGTGTGGCTCTCCGCGGCGAGGCTTTCTTCGACGTACACCACGATGCCGCATCGCCCTTCACCGTTGATGCCGGTGAATGTTATACCACGGTGTACGGCACACAGTTCAACGTGCGCAACGTAAAGGGTACCGCAACACAAGTGACACTCGTTAATGGTAAGGTCGGCGTGAGCAGCCAGAGACAAACCGTCATGCTCCGCCCCGGACAGCAGGCCATCCTCACCAATGGACACATGGAGACACAGGAAGCCGACATGGACGTGGCACTGAGCTGGAAGGAGGGACATTTCTATTTTGACGGGCAGACGCTCCAAGAGATTGTCGATGAGATAGGGCGCTGGTACGGCATGCCCGTAAGCTATATGCCGGACGCCGACATCAACACACGCCTGCATTTCAATGCAGAGCGCAGCTGGCCCGTCACTCGCGTCATCGATGAGCTTAACAAGATTAGCCATACTAAGGTAGAGATTCACGACAACAGACTACGAATAGGTTGATTTCAGTTTTAACATTTATTTAGGGCACAATACTCTGAGGCTTGGCGTAATGACAATAAGTAAGAGAGCAGAATAAACATTTAATGAGTATCAATACTTTATCACCGATGAATCATGCAATGAGAAAAGCCAAGCTCCGACAGGGACGGCAAAGGCGCACGCTGTTGTGCCTGGCACTGCTGTGCTGGTGCACCATAGCCCTGGCACAGGTGAGAAACCGTATCTCCGTATCATTCAGCAACGAGAGAGCCACCGTAGCTCTGAAGAAGGTGGAGAAACTCTCAGGCCTGAAGATACAGTACAATTACGACGATGTCAACTTCCGTGTGACGCTTAAGGCTGACAACCAAGCCCCTGTAGCTGTTGTCAACCGACTCATCAGCGGGCATGGTCTCCATGCCGACCGTAAGAATGACTATATCGTCATCATGCGCACAGCCAACATCCCGCACGACAAGAATATCGGTGACGGCAAGCACCTCTTAGGTATCGTCTTTGATGAGAACGGCGAGCCGATCATCGGCGCCGTCATCCGCGACCGTGCCAACGGACTGGGCACCGTGAGCGATGCCGACGGCAAGTTCTCCATCGAAGCAAAGAGCGACCGCATCGTGCTCAACGTCAGCAGCGTAGGAATGAAGGATAAGCAGTGGCAAGGAAATCGCGATGATTACGCCGCCATCGTACTCGAAGACAACGCACAAGAACTCGACAATGTCGTCATCACCGGTTACCAGCAGCTTGACCGCCGCAACCTCACCAGTTCCGTCACCAGCGTGAAGATGAGCGACATCGACCGCCCGGGAATGAGCAGTCTGGACAAGATGCTGCAGGGCCGCATCCCCGACCTCGTCGTCAGCAATGCCAGTGGAGAGATCAACGCCGTGCCGAAGATACGCATCCGCGGCACCAGCACGCTCATCGGTGACCGCGAGCCTTTATGGGTCGTCGACGGCATCATCGTCAGCAACCCCGTCAACCTCTCGGCAAGTGTTCTCAATGACCCCGACTATGTCAACCGCATCGGTAACGCCATCTCCGGCATCAACCCACAGGATATCGACCGCATCGACGTCCTCAAGGATGCCTCGGCAACAGCCCTCTATGGTACACGTGCTGCCAACGGTGTCATCGTCATCACCACAAAGAAAGGACGAGAGGGCAAACCCGTCATCTCCTACAACTATACCGGCACCTACCGCCGGCGTCCACGCTACTCTGACAGAAAGATAGACCTCATGGACTCCAAGGAGCGCACGGCCGTCTCACGAGATATGGTCGACATGCACTATAAGTATCCTTCCTCCATGGTTCTCGTGGGCTATGAGGATGCTATCGACAAATACTACAGCGGACAGTATTCCTGGCAGCAGTTCCAGGATGCCGTCAATGCCGATGAGACACGCAATACCGACTGGTTCAAACTTCTCTGCCGCGACGCCGTCTCCTCTGACCACAGCGTCAACATCTCCGGCGGCTCCGACAAGTTCCGCTACTACGCCTCCGTGGGCTACACCAACGACGAGGATGTCATCAAGGACAACTACAACAACAGGCTCACGTCTGCCACCAACCTCGACTTCAACCTCAGCCAGAAGTTTGCCCTCTCACTGCAGCTCAGCAGCTACCACAGCAGGAAACGCTACGACAAAGTCAACGCCATCGACTACGCCTACAACACCAGTCGTGTCATTCCTGCCTACAACGACGACGGCTCCTACTACTATTATAAAGGCACGGCAACACAAGGCGCCTACAACTACAACATCCTCAACGAGCTCGACAATAGCTACAACAAGCAGAAGGACAACGGCTTCAAGTCGACCTTGAATCTCAAATACACAGCCTTCGACTGGCTCTACTTCAACGCCATCGCCTCGTTCTCTACCGCCAACACCTCACAAGAGGGCTGGTATGGCGAGAAGAGCTACTATGCGGCCAATGAGCGGCAGAGCGAATATGGTGCCTCTCCCGAACAGCCGTCGATGAGCAAGATGCCCTTTGGCGGTGAGCTGTCGGAGAACAACACCGACATGACGGCATGGACCATGCGTCTGCAAGGCAACATGAATAAATATTTCGGTGCCAACCTCCAGCATAACATCAACCTCGCTGTCGGTGTCGAAGCCAGCAGCACACACTACACTGGCAACAGCTATACTCAGCGCGGATACTACAGCGACAGAGGCAAGAAGTTTGTCACGTCCATACCCAACACCTATACCTCGTACCTCACCTGGCTGAGCACCAACATGCCCACCATCGTAGACACACGCACCAACCTGCTGTCGGCTTACGGTACGCTGTCATACAGCTACAAGACGCTCTTCACCCTCAACGCCAACACCCGCTACGACGGCAGTAACAAATTCGGCGACCGTTCCAATGAGAAGATTCTTCCCGTCTGGTCCGTCTCCGGACTCGCCAACGTCCTCGACATCGCCAACTGGCACCCGAAATGGATGGACAACCTCACTTGGAAAATATCCTATGGTGGACAGGGCAACATGCTGGACGGTCAGACGCCTGTACTCACCATCACCAAAGGTGCACTCGACACCCACTACAACGAGATGACGTCGACAGTAGCCAACTTTGCCAACCCAAACTTGAAATGGGAAAAGACACACTCCTTCAACACCGGCCTGGAGATGGCGTTCCTGCACAACCGCTTCATGATGGAGGTGGAATACTACCACAAGTTGACCGTTGACGCTTTTATGAACAAGACCATCAGCGACGTCAACGGCTTCACCTCCTATGTCGTCAATTCGGGAAAGATTCTCAATAAGGGTTACAACGTCGCTGTTACCGCCACGCCCGTACAGACGAAAAGTTGGAACTGGCTGCTCTCTGCGTCTCTCTCCAAAATCATCAACCGCATGAAGACTACCCCCGGTGGCGACACCTATAAGGTCAGCGACTATCTCGACGGTACAGCTTTGGTCAACGGAAAAGCCATCGGAACCTTCTACTCCTACCGCTTCATCGGCCTCAATCCCAACAATGGCGGCCCGCTCTTCGACGACTGGCAGGACAGAGCCAACGAACTCGTAGGCCTCGACAACTATGAGACAGCCATGCGCGTCCTTTCCCTCTCGGGCAGAAGAGACCCGGACATCACGGGAAGCATTTCCTCAACACTGACTTACAAGAACTGGCGACTCGGTGTCTTTCTTGACTATGCTGCAGGAAACAAGGTACGACTCTTCAAACTCTACGGACAGAATGGTGGCAGCAGCGACCCGGGACAAATATACCCACAGTATAACCTCAACCGTGCCGTGCTTAACCGCTGGAAGAAACCCGGCGACGAGTGCTACACCAATATACCGGCTATCATGTCGTCGGACACTCCCGGCTACTACCAGTACAGCCAGCACTGGTCCAACGGCAGCAACTACCAGGGCGTTGCCATCGCTACCGATGCCTGGACGATGTACGACTATAGCGACCTTCGCGTCGTCAGTGCCGACTATCTGCGCGTGGCCAGCATCAGTCTCACTTATGAGCTCCCTGCCAACACGCTGAGGCAACTCCATATTGAACGTCTTGCCATGACCTTCACTGGCAACAATCTCTACACCTTCTGCGACAGCAAGCTCAAAGGACAGACCCCCACACAGTCTGGCTTCGCCGAGGTGCAGCTCTCTGACACGCCCTACTTCACCCTCGGTGTCAACATCCAATTCTAATGCTTATTCATTATGATACATACTATATATAAATATGTCTGCGCCGCGACCCTATTGCTCTCCCTCATCGGTTGTGGTGACTTTCTCAAGGAGTACAGCCAAGACACGGACTACGTCGACAGTTGGGAAGATCTCAATGAACTTCTCATCGGCAGTTGCTATTTGCCACAGTATCAGTCGAACACGCTGGCCCAGGCCAGCGATAATCAGTACTTCCTTCATTTCCTCGGTGACGAGCTCGACGAAAACCTCTCCACCTACGACGACAACTACATGGAGTACGATGGCAAGGAGCGCGTCTTCGGCTACTTCACCTGGCAGGCACGTTCCGGACAGAACGACAGCTACACAGGATATACTACAGAAAACGGTAACTGGGAACAGATGTATAAACTTATCAACGTGGCCAACAATGTCATCTACAACGCCTCAAAACTTAAACAAAACGATCGCGCCGCACAGATGGGCAAGCTTAAGGTCGACGGTGAAGCTCGTTTCTTGCGAGCTTACTACTATTTCTTCCTTGCCAACCTCTATGGAAAGGCTTATGATCCCGCCACGGCAGCCACAGACCTCGCAGTGCCTATCAAGACCTCCGAAGAGGTCGAGGACAAGTCGTTCCGACGTAACACCGTGCAGGAGGTCTACGACCTCGTCCTCGCCGACCTCGACATCGCCGACAAGGAGCTCACAACCTATGGTGCTCAGCCGAGCAAGTTCCGCGCCGACTCCGTCGCCGTGCACTTCCTTAAGAGCCGCGTCTATCTCTACATGCAGAACTGGGAGATGGCAGCACGCTACGCACAGAAGGTCATTGACGAGCACCCTACCCTGCAGAACCTAAACGCCCTCAACCAAAAGACGGGACTGCTCAACGCTACCTCGCCGGAACTAATCTTCTCCATGGGAGGTAACGCCATGCCCTGCTACACAATAAACTATATCAAGAGCTTCACCATCACCGACAAGATTTACGGACTCTATAGCGACAACGACCTGCGCAAGAACAAGTACATCTGGACCAACGGCGACTTCCACGGCTATGCCAAGGTACCCATCAAGGGCACAGACCTCTCCCAAGAGCCCACCACCCCACAGTATTACTTCTACGCCTACTATTCGCCCTACGCGTTCAACTATGCCGATATCTCCGACAAGTTCTGCTTCCGTGCCGCCGAGGCTTACCTCATCAAGGCCGAAGCAGAGGCATATATGGGCCACGAAGATGCTGCCCGTCAGACTCTCAACACTCTCCGGGCACAGCGCTATGCCTCCGGCACAAACTATGCTGTCACCACCACTGGCGATGATCTCATCAAGACGATACGCAACGAGCGTGAGCGAGAGCTCTGCCTCGAAGGACAGCGATGGTTCGACCTCCGCCGCTACCGCGTCTGTCAGGTACTGCCGCAGAAAGAGGCTATCACCCACCACTATTACTATTACGAGAACCGAAACTCGTCCACACGCACGGCCCTCCACACCTTTACCCTCGGATCCGACGACTGGGGATGGGTGCTGCCTATTCCGCAGGAGGTTCTCGACATCAACAGTGGCATGAAGAACAATGAGCGCGGTACGAGAACCTATACCTCTACGGCTCTGTAACAATTATCTATTCACAAAACACAGTAATCATGAGACATTACTTCATCTATATACTCGCCCTCACAGCCTGCCTGACGATAGCCGGCTGCTCGGACGACGACGGCCTCGCGCCGTCCTACGCCGACAAAAACCGCTTCATGGCCACTGACAGCGCCACCAATGCCGTTTCGGCACTGCGCAACAAGTTCTACTGGGAGACGGGCTCCTATCTGCTCTTCAACGACACGCTGCGTCACGAGACCATAGGCACCGACGCTGCAGGCACCCCCCTCTACGCCAACGAGCTCCTCGACGTGTCCTATGTCATGGCATCAAATGCACAGCAGACGGCGTTCAAGTATCAGTATCTCACACTGTTCAGCGACATGGAGCAAGGCGTAACCTTCCTCAAGACCTACATCCTGCCACATCTCGGCCCAAAGTTGCGCCCTTTCTCTTGGCTCCTTGTCAGCCATATCACACGCTACACCGTTTCTGACAATGTCTACTCCTATGACGCCGAACCCCAATGTGCCGTAGGCAACAGGGCCACAGCACTGGCCCTCGACGTCCTTGACGGGGCTGATGACGAGGTCATGCAGACCACAGCAGCCGGCATTCTCGTCGACCTACTCAGCACCAAAGTGGCGCAACAGCCTGCCAAGGCTCTCAACACCTTCACACAGTACTCTGCAGTGTATTACAACCACGATGTCGCAGAACCTCACTATGACGACGACGCTAACATGCAGGACATGTACAACGCGGGATTCATCGACGGCTATTACTCTTGGGGATTTCTATTCTATGGTCACTATCCCACCCAGAGCGACGACATAGCATCCTTCGTCAAGCTCGCTCTCACTAAGACAGAGCAAGAGGTGAGCACACAATATACCAACTATCCCACTATCTTCACCAAATACCAGGCCATGAGACAACTGCTCACGGACCTCGGCTATGTCTACTAAGAAGCGCTAACAAGAAAGACAAAAGACAATGAACAGAAAACATATCCTTTTGCTCCTTGCCGCTGCTCTGCTGACAGCAACAGCACCACTGCTGATGGCTTGCGAGAGTGACGACGACACGACGGTGCCCACCGTCACACCCAACGCTACCGGTGAGTTTATCGATGCCCGCGACGGCAATGTCTATCATTATGTTACCTACGCCGGTCTCGACTGGACGGTAGAGAACGCACGCTATGATACGGGTAGCGATGACACGCGCACTATCTACCTCACCAACGACGCCATCGGTGACGACGAGGGTACAGCAGCTCAACAGACACTCGCTACCTACGGCTATCTCTACACCTGGCAAGGCGCCCAGGAAGCAGTACCCGAGGAATGGCGACTGCCCACCGACGATGATTGGAAGAAACTGGAGATGGCGCTCGGCATGACACAACAGCAGGCTGACGCTGACGGGTGGAGAGGGACGTTACAGGGAACACTGATGCACCAAAAAGACGGCACCGGTCTCAATATGCGCTACGGTGGCTTTATGGACGGGCTATCAACGTCCTACGCCTCGAAATTCTATTTCATACAAGCCATGGGCTACTACTGGACAGCGACACCGGGCGACGACCGGCAAAGCACAGCCTACATCCGCAAGCTGATGTACAACCGCCAAGACGTATACCGTCACACTTCTTCGGTTCAGAACATGATGAGCGTGCGCTTTGTACGTGACACGCCTGCTAAAAAATAAAAACAGTTATGACAACAAAAGGATTCTTCAATGCTATGAATGAAAAGCACCTCTTCATAGCTACAACCAGAAATATTGTGGCATCCATGCACGGGATACTGCTCTTCGCCCTGCTCGTCACCTGCGACCTCACTGCGCGAGCGCAACACGACGGTTTCCATATCCATGGACGTCTACCTCTGCCCGACGGCACCGTAGTAGGATTGCTCGTCAACAGCGATACGGCTCAGTCGGAAGAGATGTGCTCCGGCGTGCTGCGCAACCACACCTTCTCGTTTACAGGAAAGGTGGACAGGCCACGCACAGCGACCTTCATCACCAACAACCTCGACCTCGTGGCAAAAAACCACTGGCCTGACGATTCTATTCACTGGAACTATATCGATCTCTATCTCACCAACGACGACATCCTCATAACCCCGGAACTGAAGGTAAAAGGCGGGCAGGTGCAGGATGACTACAACGACTTGCTCTCCATGGACGACAGCGGCGGAGAGGTGGTAAACCCAGATATTTTCTTCAACTTCATTGACCACCATCCCCACTCTCCCGTTTCTGTAAACCTTGCCAGTCGCCTACTGGAACGCGGTTACAACCTCACAGCAGAACAAGTCGACCATATCGACAGCACCATCGTATCGGTTCCCGACGACACGACAGGTCTGCGACTGATGAGACTGCAGATAGCACAGGCACGTAAGACGGTGAAAGGCGCTCTTCTCCAAGACCTCGAACTCGTCACGACTAACGGGCAGAAGGCATCGCTCACACATATCGTGGCTGACGCACAGCGACACAAACCGGGATATGTTCTCGTCGACTTCTGGGCCAGTTGGTGCGGCATCTGTCTCGCCGCCATGCCAGACATCAAGACTCTCGCCGAGGAATACAACTCAAACCTTACCGTAGTAGGCATCTCCATAGACACAAAAGAGGAGGCTTGGCACAACAGCATGAAGAAGCACCACGAACCATGGACGCAATATCGTACCACACAACAGGGCTACAAAGACCTCTTCACCAAATACCAAGTGGGCAACGGAGTGCCCTACTACTTGCTCATCCGCCCCGACGGCAAAGTTCTCTCCGCCATGTCTGGGCCAGAACAAGTGAAGGAAACGCTCGATAGCCTGCTCACTAAATAATTACCATCACAATGATATCATCCATGAGAAAATTCTTTCTTCTATGCTTGGCGCTCTGCCTCTGTTGGAGCGCCAGCGCACAAACCCAACGTTATCATGTCACCGGCACTGCAGAAGGCACAGAAGACGGCGACACGGTCTATTTGGCCGTCATGACCGGCTTCTTCAGTCTTGAACCTACCGACACGACAATCATCCACAACGGAGGTTTCTCCTTCGACGGCACCATCGACGGTGCAGACATGCGCGTGGCAGTAGCCATGCATAAAGGGCAAATGATTGGCATAACCGACTTCATTCTGGAGAACACTCCCATCAGCCTGCAAATATTTCCACAAGACAGCAACAAGAAACCCGTTGTTAAAGGAGGGCAGACACAGAAACTCTATGACGAAATTACAAAGGAAGACGACGACTTCGCCAAGCTTATGAACAAGCCATACGAACAAGCCAACGACTCCACACTGCCACAAGACGTACGTAATAGGGCTCAAGGCCAACTGGACTCACTCCGTAAAGTTAGCGCCACTCGCCACTACGACCACATCATGGCTCATATCCCGTCACCCATCAGCGACATGCTATTGCAATGGTATGCGCAAGATATGACGGAAGCGCAAGTCAATTCGATCCTCGACAAGATGACGACATCGGGTGTACAGTATCAGTATTACAAACAAATGATGGCGGAGCGACGTATTTCTAAAGCCACAGCAATAGGCCAGCATTATACCGACGTCGCGCTAAAAGGCACAGATAACAAGACTAATGTCCGCCTGTCCGACTATGTGGATAAGAACCGATATACACTTCTCGACTTTTGGGCCAGTTGGTGCGGACCCTGCCGTGCGGAGATGCCCAACGTGGTGAAAGTATATAACCTGTATCATAGCAAAGGACTGGAAGTCGTAGGTGTCTCTCTTGACAACAATCACGAGGCGTGGGTCAAGGCCATCAATACACTGAAGATGCCATGGCCACAGATGAGCGACCTTAAAGGCTGGCAAAGTGCTGCAGCTGCGGCCTACAACATCCGAGCCATCCCTGCCAATGTCCTTATTGACAATAAAGGTAACATCATAGCAAAAGATCTCAGAGGTGAAGAACTGCAGAAGAGGATAGAAGAACTGATGAAATAATAGAGAAACGAAGAATATCATTATTAAAGTTCTTCACAGGAGAAAAAAATACCGTAAGATAAAGACACCACAAGCATGTGGTGCCTTTTTTATTTCATCACAAGCCTGTAAACAGCTTATTAAAACAACTAAGTAAGGTCATGCTTAACTAATACACACACCTTAATTATATGCTACCAGAATCGTCTAACAATCTCTTAGAATCCAACGATCTTAATTAATTATCAAAAGGGAATTAAAGAATTAACAGCACGACAATAAGAATAACGCAACAACAAGAATCAAAACACCGCATATTATATTTATTTTCAAGAATTAAGGGTGATGCGGTAGGGGCAGGCTTTATGCCCGTCCTAACAATCGTGGAAGTAATTCATCGTCTTACGATGTTGCATGCGGGTATTAGGACAGGGATACTCTCCGCCCCTACCACATTACCAAAAGAGCCCTTGAAAACATTGCTGTCTTCAAGGGCTCTCGTATTTGAAAGAGGG
>CAVKHS010000028.1:0-24609 GCA_963656095.1 Paratractidigestivibacter sp. | reverse complement strand
GTCTGTTAGGGACTCGCACCCTTTAGCTGATATGCATGCTAGTCAAACAAAAAAGTGAAGCAACCGTCGGGTTGCTTCACTTTTTTGTTTATAAGATATTAGGCGCACGGATATTTTCTGTGGGTTGGTTAATATGTACCAGTTGTCATTGTTCGTGTTGTTAGTGTTTTCCCACCAGCCATTCTGCCGCCGTCACCACACTTATCCGATGGCCTTTGACAGTCATCTGCTCCTCATTGTCCATGTTGATAAGCAGCAAATCATCGCAGTGGAACTTCTCGGATGCCTTCACAAGTGCATTGAGCTCACGTTGCCGGGTCTTGTCACTGCTGATATCGTAGGAAACTTGTATCAGCTGCTCTACCGTTCCATCTTTGACGACCATGAAGTCCACTTCCCACTGTCGGTCACGGTAATAAAAGATGTCTTTGTGCTGTGGGCGGTAACGACGCAGCAATTCTATATATACCACATTCTCCAATCGCCAGCCAAGATTTGTCGAAGCGATGACATCATTTCTGTCAGTCACGAAAGCAGGATCGACAACGTAGACTTTCTCGTTTAAGATGCGTTCCTTGCTCTTGTAAGAAAACTTGTGAATGCCCATGAACAGGAAGGCTTCTTTCAAATAGCCATAATAGTTGTCTATTGTATGATCGGAAACGCCAAAGACAGTGGATAACTCCTTTGCCGAGTATTCTTGGCAGAAGTTATCCATCAGATAAGAGGCAAGCCTCCGTAACACCTCTACATAACGTACCCGGAATCGCTGCGCGATGTCGTTTCTAATGATAGCGTCGAGCAAGCCTTCTACATAGCCGCGTTTGTCCGACTCGCTCAACAACTCCGGGAAGCCACCTTCTATGAGGTATTCGTTAAGCGCTTTCTTCCTCAATGCCACAGCTCTTACAGAGAGTGATGACAAATCGACGTCTTTCATCCGAGCCCTCTCGGTAAAAGAAAAAGGAAACAGCTCTATCTTATGGTAACGACCTGTCAGATGCGTAGTCAGTTCGCCACTCAGCAGCTTTGCGTTGGAGCCGGTAATCACAAGGTGGATATTCTGACGAAGCATACGGTTGACGAAAAGCTGCCAACCTTCCACATTCTGCACTTCGTCAAGAAACAAGTATCGGAAGTCGCCATACAATTGATACAGTGCGTCAAGAATGCTATCAAAATCTTCTGTTGTCAGACTGGTGAGACGGTCATCGTCAAAGTTGGCATAAGCAAAAGACACATGTTCTTGCCTCAGCACTTTTTCGCAAAGCGTTGACTTGCCACTCCGTCGCACACCTATAACGACTTGCGCCAGCTTGCTGCTCAACGATATCTGCGCTTCTTCCAAACGGTCGCAAAGCGTTGACAGCTCGTTACTTTCCAACTCTTCTTTCTGGTCTGAAAAGACTGTGATCAACTTTCTTACATCCATATCTGCATTCTTTGAATCACTGCAAAGATAAGTAAAACTTCGATAAAACGCAATTTTTTCAAGCCACAAACTTCGATAGTATGCAGTTTTTTGAGTTATAAACTTCGATAGAATACCATTTTTCGAGTTACAAACTTCGATAGAATGCAGTATTTTGAGCTACAAACTTCGATAGGCTGAGTAAGATCTGTTTATGTGCATAAGATATATATGCTGCAAGGGACGATAGAAAGCCGATAAAATGAACATTATTATATACACGTCACAAGAGTACGTAGATGCTTGTTTATCATCTCACACAAAAGCCACGGAGCCACAGAGAGACCATAACTACTCGTTGATAGAAAGTCACCCTGCTTGAATCGTGTGTGGTCGCGTTATCCGGTTTTTGAGCGAGGAGCGAGCGAGGTTTTTCTTGCTGTGATGCAAGCCTGAGGAACGAAGGCGGTATGAAGAGCCGTAAGTCAGTTACGCCTTTATCTGGCGCAACGGATATTTCCTGTGGGGCAATGCACTTTCTTATCAAAACGGTTCTGGTGTCGAAGCCTGCGGTTGGATACGACTTGGTGACAGCGTAGGGGCGGTCCCTCCGTGGCCGCCCCTACATCAATACCACAGAAACCGAAAAGGGTGATGATACCACGAAAACCGAAAAGAGGGGCGATGACAATACAGGTTTTGGTAACAATGATAATTGTGCGCCAACTTTTGTCTTGTAAACTGACAAAAAACAGGCTCTGAGAATCGATTCTTTTGGACGAAGACCACCTTTGGGTTGATTGAGCGCAAAAATAGAGGTACTTTCATAACTTGTTGATAAACAATATATTACAAATATACTACCTTTTTAGCATTACAAAAAACTTAAGATTTCAACATCAAAACGGCCAAGTCTGCCTGTCAGAAAGGCTTTATGGCCTTATGAAAAAGGCGTGATGACACGGTCATCACGCCTTTTTCATAAGGTCAAACTACCGAGATGACAGTATCAAACTGCCTTTTTCTCAACGTGACTTGGGAAAGAACAGCAAAAAAACAAAAAAAGTCTGTCCACCCTTCTCTATTTCGAGAGAAAAAGTGGACAGACTTTTGTCAAACAAAATCCGTTGAAGTCTATTCTGCCGATGGCCGCACCTGCGCAAGCAGTTGCTGAAGCTGTTCCAAGCTGTCAGCCACCTGGATATACTGCGTGTATTGCCCGCGTACCATCCCCTTGGCCTGCAAATCGTCGAGCAGCGCCACGAGGGAGTCCCAGAAGCCGTCGATGTTGTAGAGAATTACCATCTTTTGGTGATAGCCGATGGTGTGCGAGGCGGCCAAGGTGAAGACTTCGTCGAGCGTGCCGATGCCTCCGGGCAGCGCCACGGCCACATCGCACTGCACCTGCATGAGGTGTTTGCGGTCATCGAGGTTGTCGCAGGGAATCTCCACGTCGACATACTGACTCTGCCGTCCGCCTTTCTCCACGAGCGTAGGGATCACGCCGATCGTCATTCCGCCACCCTCGTGAACGGCCCGTCCGACGCATTCCATCAGTCCACTGTTGCATCCGCCATAGACGAGGGTATGTCCCTCGGCAGCCATCCAGCGCCCGAGTTCCTCCGTCTTTTGGAAGTAGACAGGCGCGATGCTGTTGTTGGCAGAACAAAATACCGCTATCTTCATCTTTCTTTTGCCTTTATCCAAGATATTGCCTGAGCGATACCGCATACTTGCTGTTGCGGATCTTGCGCAGTGCCTTTTCCTTGACCTGACGGATGCGCTCGCGCGTCATGCCCATCTCATCGGCGATCTCCTCCAGGCTCTTCTCCATGCGTCCGATGCCGAAGGACTCTGTGATGATGCGCTGCTCGCGGTCGTTGAGCACCTCTTTGAGCAAGTCGTTGATGAAGAGGTTCATCGACTCACGGTCGAGCGAGCTGTCAGAGCGCGAGTCGGCGTCGTCGGACGAGAGCGTTTCAGCCAACGAGTTGTCGTCGTCCTCACTGATCGGGGCGTCGATACTCGTCGAGCGTCCGTTAGCCTCATAGGCCGAGACGACCAGTTCCTCATCAATGCCTGTCATCATGGCCAGCTCGTGGGTGGACGGCACGCGACCGTGCTCCTGGAGAAACTGCTCCGTGGCTCTGTTCACCTTGCCGGCGATGCCTACCTGGTTGAGCGGCACGCGCACGATACGGCTCTTCACGGCCAAGGCCTCCATGATGCTTTGGCGGATCCACCACACGGCGTAGGAGATGAACTTAAAGCCGCGCGTCTCGTCGAACTTCTCTGCGGCTTTGACGAGTCCCACGTTGCCCTCGTTGATCAAGTCGGTGAGCGAGATGCCCTGATGCTGGTATTGCTTGGCCACGGAAACGACAAATCGCAGGTTGGCGCTAACGAGTCTGTCACGCGCACGCTCCCCCGCGGTGCCGCCTTGATGGATGGTATGTGCCAACGCGGCTTCCTCGTCGGGAGTCAACATCGGTTCACGGGCAATCTCAGTGAGGTATCGGTCAAGTGCCTCGCTGTTGCGGCTCGTGATGTTCTTCGTTATTTTTAGTTGTCTCATCATAGAGGTTCTGGCTAGTTATGTGTTATTTATAGTTTGACGGCAAAGTTACTACATTTTTCCAAGAAACAAGCAAAAAGAATAATAAAAACATTGCTACAAATAGCAGAAGCGTCGGATTTCGTAGGAAACGAAGCACTATGCAGGGATGAGAAAAGCACAGACCAGAGCCGAAAACAAGTCGTTTTCTTGATGATAGATTTGCATCTTTCGTTAATTTTTAGTTACTTTGCAAAGAATAGCTGATTTTCTTATACGATAGCAAATGAAGAAATACCTCAAGTGGGCGGGCATCGCCGTGAGCATCCCCGTGTCACTGATCATCATACTCTGCCTGCTCTTCTACTTTCCGCCGTTTCAAAACTGGGCGGTAGGGCAGGTCACACGCTATGCCTCGGACAAGATGAAGATGCAGATCAGCGTGGGGTACGTGCGCCTGGCATGGCCCCTGGATCTCGCCCTCAACGAGGTGAAGGTGCTGGAGCCCAACGACTCGCTGCGCGGCGTGACGGACACGGTGGCACACATCCATCGCACCGTCGCCGACGTGCAGCTATGGCCACTGCTGAAAAAGCAGGTCATGGTCGACGAGCTCTCCTTCC
Organism: Paratractidigestivibacter sp.; assembly: GCA_963656095.1. Classification (GTDB taxonomy): domain Bacteria; phylum Bacteroidota; class Bacteroidia; order Bacteroidales; family Bacteroidaceae; genus Prevotella. Next base: position 20,021 of record CAVKHS010000028.1, on the reverse strand, counting down.
GCGACATGCAGGTCAACACCACCCATTTCATCCCCAAATGCCGCATCAAGGGCAAGGTGGGCACGCTGACAATCAAAGCCCACGGCATCGACCTCGGCAAGGAGCGCGTCAACGTCAACCACTGCCTGCTCGACAACGCCAACATCGACATCGCGCTCAGCGACACCGTGCCACCCGACACCACACCGAGCACCAACTACTGGAAGATCGCCATCAACACGCTCAAGGCCCGCAACACCGCCTTTGCCCTGCATCTGCCCGGCGACACACTCGCCATCCATGCGCTCATGGGCAACCTCGAAGCGCGACAAGCCTATCTCGACCTGTTTAAGAGCCTCTATACCGTCGGGCATCTCGACTGGCAGACGGGCGCGCTGGCCATAGACCAGAACTTTGTCAAGAAGACGAAAGGACTGGACCTCAACCATCTCGCACTCTCGGCGCTCAATCTCAAGGCCGACTCCTTTTATTATTGCGACGCCAAGCTCAACCTCATCGTCCGTCAGGGTGCTTTTCACGAGAAAAGCGGACTGACCATCGACAAGTTGCAAGGGCCCTTCCGCATGGACAGCACACGGCTCGAACTGCCCGGGCTGAGCCTTGAGACACCGGGCTCCCAGCTGCGTCTGGCCTTTGCCATGGACATGAACGCCTTTGCCGACAGCATGCCGGGAAGCCTCCGGGCCACCGTCCACGGCCATGTGGGCATGAGCGACATCAGGCTATTGGCCGGACAACACATGCCACGGCAGCTACTCAACAACCTGCCCCGACAGCCGCTGATCGTCAACGGCAGTCTCGGCGGTAATCTCCGGCGACTGCACCTCGACGGGCTCAGCCTCGCCGTCCCCACCCTGCTGCGTCTCTCCGCCGACGGTTTTCTGAGCGGTCTGACCGATCCGAAACGACTCACGGCCGACCTCAGCGTGAAAGTCCACGCCTACGACCTCAGACCCGTGAAACGACTGTTGGGCAACGCACTGCCTAAGACGGTCAATCTGCCCAATGGCATCGGCTTCCGCGGACGCGTCAAGGTCAACGGCCCACGATATGCCTCGACCTTCATCGCCACACAGGGCGGCGGTTCGCTCAGTGGTCAGGCAGCCGTAGACACCCGTGGCGCATTGGCCTACAGCGCCAAGTTGCGCGCACGCCGCTTCCCCGTCAATCACTTCCTGCCCCGCCAGGGCCTGCATCCCTTCACCGGCACGCTGGCCGCCAACGGCGCGGGCACCGACCTCTTCTCACCCCGCACCCGCGTGAAGGCAGAGGTCCACAGCCAGCAGTTCGCCTACTCCGGCTATAACCTCAGCGGCATCAAGGCCACGGCCAACATCCGCGGCGGTCGCGTCGAAGCCCACGTCAACAGCGTCAACCCGCTGTTTAAAGGACTCATCGGTATCAACGCCCAGCTCAACCGCCACGCTTTTATCGGCACGATCGCCTGCGACCTCGCACACGCCGACCTCTACGCCCTGCACCTCGCCGACAAGCCGATCACACTCGGTTTCTGCGGACACGTCGACGTGCGATCGGACTTAAAACAGCACCACGACATCCAGGGCATGTTCAGCGACATCACCCTCAGCGAGGGCAGCCGCTACTACCGACCGCAGGAGGTGACGCTCGACATCCTGACCACCCGGGACACCACCCACGCCATCGTGGACTGCGGCGACTTTCATCTCAACATGGACGGCAGTGGCAACTATGAACGCCTCATCAAGCACGGCAATGCCCTTATGACCGAACTCCAGCGGCAGATAACCAACAAGTATATCGACGAGGCCCGCCTGCGCCGTCTACTCCCCAACCTGCGCGTTCAGCTCTCAGCGGGCAGCGAGAACATCGTCTACCGCGTGCTGAAGCATTTCGGCTACAACCTCCACAACCTGCAGATGGACATGAGTTCCTCGCCACTGCTCGGCCTCAACGGCACGATGCAAGCCGACTCTGTGGTTTACGACAGCATGGAGGTAGACACCATGAGGCTGAGCATCAAGTCTGGGCTCGACAATGTAGCCTATTCCCTGCAACTGCACAACGGCAAGAAAAATCCGAATTATGTCTTCAACGCCTTTCTCGACGGCACCCTGCAGGGTGGCGGCACGACACTCACCACACGCCTCTACGACGCCAAGGATAAGCTCGGACTCCGGCTCAGCCTCGAAGCCGCCATGCAGAACCAAGGCATACTCATCCATCTCGCGGGCGACAACCCGATACTGGCCTATAAGGAATTTACCGTCAACGACAGCAACTATGTCTTCCTCAACGGCAACCGGCGTGTCAGCGCAAACGTGAAGATGAATGCCGCCGATGGCATGGGACTACAGGTCTACACTGACGACAGCAACACGGAAGCCCTGCAGGACATCACCGTCTCCACACACCAGCTCAACCTTGGCGAGGCACTGTCCATCATCCCCTATATGCCGAACGTGTCGGGAATCCTCAATGGTGACTTCCACCTCATCCAGACCCCCGAACAGCTCTCGGTCTCCTCGGCTGTCGACGTGAAGGATATGGTCTATGAGGGCTGCGAGATGGGCGACGTAGGCTCGGAGTTTACCTACATGCCGAGACCCGACGGCACACACTATGTCGACGGTATCCTCACCCACGACGGCGACGAGGTGGGCACGCTCACGGGTACCTACAACGCAGCCGGACACGGATACCTCGACGCAAAGGTCAATACCGACCACCTGCCGCTGGCGATGGTCAACGGATTCATCCCGCAGAAGATCGTGGGATTCAAGGGGACGGCCGACGGCAACCTGACCATCAAAGGCTCACTCACCAAGCCCGTCGTCAACGGAGAGCTCTTCCTCGACTCAGCCAGCATGTTTTCTGAGCCCTACGGCGTGGAGCTCGCCTTCGCCTCAGATCCCGTCACCTTCAAGGACAGCAAACTGCTCTTCGAGAACTTCGAGGTCTTCGCCCACAACGACCAGCCGCTCAACGTCAAGGGCACCTTTGACTTCAGCGACCTCGACGCCATGCGCCTCAACGTGCGGATGCGAGGCACCAACCTGTTACTCGTAGACTCCAAGGAGACCAGCCGCTCCGAGGTCTATGGCAAGGCCTACGTCAACTTCTATGGCACGATGACGGGACTGCTCGACAACCTCAAGGTTCGCGGACGCACCGACGTGCTCGGCACCACCGACCTGAAATACAATCTGAAGGACACCCCGCTCTCCACCGACAACCAACTCGACGGACTCGCGCAGTTCACCAACTTCAGCGACACCATCAACGACGAAGTTAACCGCCCGCCGCTCACGGGTCTGAACGTGGACATGAACATACACATCGACGACGGCGCGCACGTCGACGCCTTCCTCAACGCCGACCACTCCAACTATGTCGACGTCATTGGCGGCGGCGACATGCGCATGCAATACAACATCGCCGACGGGGTCGTCCTCCGCGGACGCTACACCATCGGCTCGGGCGAGATGAAATACTCGCTGCCTGTCATTCCGTTGCAGACTTTCACCATCCAGGATGGCAGCTACATCGCCTTCACCGGTGACCCGATGAACCCGACACTCAACATCACAGCAACCGAGCAGACCAAGTCGGCCGTGGGCAGCGAGGCGGGCGAGGGGCGGATGGTCACATTCAACTGTGGCGTCGTGGTCACGAAGACCCTGCAGGACATGGGACTGGAATTTATCATTGACGCGCCGGAAGACATGACCATCCACAACCAGTTGCAATCCATGTCGAAAGAAGAGCGCGGCAAACTCGCCGTGACGATGCTCACCACCGGCATGTATCTTGCCGACGGCAACATGAGCAACTTCACCATGAACTCGGCACTGAGCGCCTTCCTCAACAGCCAGATCAACCAGATCTCAGGCAAGGCACTGCGATCGCTCGACGTCAGCGTGGGCGTGGAGAACTCATTCAACCCGCAGGGTGCGCTCCACACCGACTATTCGTTTAAGTTTGCCAAGCGATTCTGGAATAACCGGCTGCGCGTCACCATCGGCGGCAAGCTGTCGACTGGAGCCGAAATGTCAGCACAGCAGGATCAGACATTCTTCGACAATGTGACCTTTGAATACAGGCTCAGTCCCACATCGAACAAATACCTCAACCTGTTCTACATCCGCGACAGCTATGACTGGCTGGAGGGCAATGTGAGCAAGTTCGGCGGCGGCTTCCTGTGGAAGAGAAAGTTCAGCAGCCTCAGCGATCTGTTTGGTAAAGAGAAGAAAGACTCGCTCGGCAATTAACAACATATTAAATAGCTATTTCTATCTATGACATACACGCACATCCTTCGATTCGCGAAGACACTGACACTGGGGCTGGCGACGGTGCTCATCACCGCCTGCTCGACCACCAAAAGTATTCCCGACGGTGACCAGCTCTTCACGGGACTGGCCAAGACCGACTATATCGCACCCGTGCAGGACAAACATTTCACCAACACACAAACGGAAATCGACGCTGCCCTGGCCACGGCACCCAACGGCGCACTCTTCGGCAGCAGTTCTGTCAGATCGCCCTTTCAAGTGGGTCTCTGGATCTGGAACGCCTTTGTCGGCAGCGATGACGGTTTCTCGAAATGGATGCTCTCCTCCTTTGGCTCCCGGCCGGTGCTGCTCAGCTGGGTCAACCCGGCCCTGCGCGCATCGGTGGCGCAGGAGGTGCTGCGCGCCCACGGCTACTTCCACGGCAAGGTGGGCTATGACATCATCCGGCAACACAACCCCAAGAAAGCCAAGATCAAATACACCGTCGACATGGGACCGCTGTGGACAGTGGACTCGCTAAACTATCAGGGCTTCCCACCCCAGGCCGACAGCCTCATCATGTCGACCATGGCCGAGGCCAAGATCCGCAAGGGCGACGCCTTTGACGTCAACACCCTCGATGCCGAGCGCCGCCGCGTGAGCACTCTGCTGCGTAACAACGGCTTCTTCTACTATCAGCCGTCCTACGCCTCGTGGCTCGTCGACAGCACCAGCCGACCGGGCAAAGTGCTCCTGAAGCTGCAACTCGCCGAGCAGACGCCAAGTGTGGCCGAGCGAAAATGGACCATCGGAAAGATTGACATCGACTTGCACAAAAACTATGGCGACAGCCTCATCAACAGCGAGACACAACGCGACATCACCGTGCGACACAACGGCAAGCACTCGCCACTACGTGTGCCTGTCATCCTCAGCGCCAACCGTCTCTTCCCCGGACGCCCCTACAGCTATGCCGACTACCAGGCAGGCATCAGCAACCTCTCGTCAACGGGACTGTTCAGTACCGTCGACGTCAACTTCACGCCACGCGACACTACCGGTCGCGCCGACACACTCGACATGCGCATGAATCTGGTCTTTGACAAGCCTTACGACATCTACTTCGAGGGCAATGTCACCGGAAAGACCAATAACCGTTTCGGACCGGGCGCCGTGCTCGGCGTCACGCGGCGCAACGCTTTCCGTGGCGGTGAGCTACTCGACCTGAAAATCAAGGGCAATTATGAGTGGCAGACGGCACACCATGGCAAAGGAAGCTCGTCGAAGTTCAACAGTTATGAGTATGGTGCTGACGCCTCGCTGCAACTGCCGCGTATGGTTATCCCCTACGTCTCGTATTTCCGCAAGAAGCTCTTCAACCACTTCCAACGTATAGGCTTCTTCTCCACGCCATCGACAACGCTGAAGTTCTCGACCGACATTCTCAACCGTGCCGGATTCTTCAAGCGCCGCATCGTGTCGGGAGAGTGGACCTATAACCTCCAGACGTCGCCAACAAGTAAGCACCAATACACCCCGCTGTCGTTCTCCTATGAGTATATGAAGCGGCGCACGGCAGCCTTTGACTCGGTGCTCACTGCCAATCCCTATCTGGCATACACCATGCGCGACCAGTTCATTCCGAAGATGCAGTATGTCTATACCTACACGAGTCCGAAGACCTACCGCAATCCGCTGTGGTGGCAGACAACTGTCAGCGAGAGCGGAAACATCTTGTCTTTGGGCGAGATAGTGGCTGGAAACAAATGGAGCAAGAAAAACAAAGAGCTCTTCAAAAACCCTTATGCTCAGTTCTTCAAATTGGAAACGGAGCTGGTCAAGACTTGGCAGCTGACGGAGCACAGCTGTCTTGTGGCGCATGGCGACATGGGCATGCTATGGGCTTACGGCAACTCGGGCGAGGCACCCTACAGCGAACAGTTCTATGTCGGCGGCGCCAACAGCATTCGTGCCTTCACCGTGCGCAGCGTAGGACCGGGCAGCTACCACAATGCCGAGTCGGCCACGAACAACTATCTCGACCAGACCGGTGACCTGAAGCTGTTGGCCAACCTGGAATACCGTCCGCGGCTGTTCGGCAACCTCTATGGAGCCATGTTCCTCGATGCCGGCAATGTGTGGTCGCTGCATAAGGACGACCGCAGCGGCGGACATTTCGAAGCGAAGAATCTACTCAAGGAGACGGCACTCGGCACGGGTGTCGGCCTGCGCTACGACATGGACTTTCTGGTCATCCGCGTGGACTGGGGCATAGGCTTGCATGTGCCCTACAAGAGCGGCTTCTACAACGTCGGCTCGTTCCGTGACAGCCAAAGCCTCCACTTCGCCATCGGGTATCCGTTCTAAGAGAGCCCTGACCTATACCAAGCCCTTCCATAGCCCTCAGGCCCTTCTCTAACCCTCCCCAAGGGGAGGGAATCGCAATACCCTTTATAGTCACCGACTACAATAGATAAATCTGTGAAGATCTGTGAGAGTGACATAACACTAAATTCTTTTCTCACAGATTTACACAGATCTCCGCGGATGCAAAGCCCTTAAAGCAATAGGCATTGCGGCAGCAAGGATCTGTGAGAATCTGTGAAGATCCGTGTAACGCTCTCACTGACGTCTGATGCTCTATCGGGTAAGAGGCATGGAACAAGACACATGACCGGCTTTGCTGTAAGCGTGATGATGTTTTGGAAAAACTATGGGGAGGAATGTAAGCTTAAGAAGAGGTGAGGTATAAAACAAAGAATCGTGCTTGGTAGTAGGCTCACGCCTCACGGCGTAAGACAAACTCCAGCATGATTGCTACTCTGAAAATAAAAAATCAATCTTTCTTTCCTTGACTAACAACCTGTTGAATAGTTGAATTAAACAACCTTGTAATCTACCTAAATAATAACTAAAACCTTTTCTTAAAACCTAAAAACCTTTTCGAATCTGTATTTTCTTAACCGATGCAAAGTTACGTGGAAATTCCGTTACCTCCAAATAATACAGGTCTCTTTTAACCTTTTCTGTGATTGCTGTGTGCGACAACAACAGTTGTTAACCTATGGTGGCATTGCTACACTTAAAGTGTTAACGATATTCACCCTTGGAAGAAATATTTCAAGAATATGATGGGATTCTGATTTATCTTTCGTATCTTTGCGCATAGAAAAGAAAACATTCATGGCAGCGTCGCCTGGCGATGGTGCCAAATATTCATTTAAAACATAACACAACATGAAAAAGTACGAATGCAATGTATGCGGCTACATCTATGACCCCGCTAAAGGAGACCCTGACAATGGTATTCAACCGGGAACCGCTTTTGAGGATCTGCCCGAGGATTGGGTATGCCCCACTTGCGGCGTAGGCAAAGAAGATTTCAGCCCCGTGGAGGAATAACAAGATTACGAAGATAAGCAGATGATGGCGGCCCCTCTCGACAGTAAGGAGCCGTCAACGTTATTTCAAATCAGGACAGAATGAAAGAGGAATAACTAAAGATATGGGAAAGAAGATTACCGACAACGTCACATGGGTTGGCAAGGTGGACTGGGACTTGGTCCATTTCCATGGCGACGAGCTGTCCACTTTTCATGGCTCCAGCTACAATGCCTATTTGATTAAAGACGAAAAGAATGTGCTCATCGACACGGTGTGGCGCCCTTACGACCGCGAGTTTGTCAAGCGACTCAAAGAGGTCATCGACCTGAAGGACATCGACTACATCGTGATGAACCACAACGAGATAGACCATAGCGGCGCGCTGCCTGAGCTGCTCCGCGAGATTCCGGACACGCCCATCTACTGCACAAAGAAAGGCGAGGCCATTCTGCGTGGTCACTATCATCAGGACTGGAACTATGTCAACGTCAAGACGGGCGACACGCTCAACATCGGCAAGCACACGCTGACCTTCATCGAGGCTCCGATGCTCCACTGGCCCGACACGATGTTCACCTATATGTCCGGCGACGACATCCTGTTCTCCAACGATGCCTTCGGACAGCACTACGCTACCGAGTCGCTCTTCGACACAGCAGCTGATGTCCACGAGGTGATGTACGAGGCAGAGAAATACTACACCAACATCCTCAACCTCTACAGCCCGATGGTGGCCCGCAAGGTCAAGGAGGTGCTCGGCATGAACCTGCCCATCAAGATGATCGCTCCGTCGCACGGTGTCATCTGGACAAAGTATATCCCACAGATTATCGAGAACTATCAGAAGTGGTCGACACCTTATCAGGAAAACCAGATCACCATCGTCTACGACACGATGTGGCAGAGTACCCGACTCATGGGCGAGGCCATCGCCGAGGGCATCCGCCGCGCCGATCCGTCGGTGGAGGTGAAGCTCTACAACGTAGCCAAGGAGGACAAGAACGACGTGCTCACACAGATGTTCCGCTCGAAAGCTGTCCTCGTGGGCTCTCCGACGATCAACTACGGCTACTCGTTTGCCATCGCCGGCATCTTGGAGATGGCACGCGGACTGAAGTTCAAAGGCAAGAAAGCAGCTGCCTTCGGCTCTTACGGCTGGAGCGGCGACGCACCGAAGCTCATCACGAAACATCTGCAGGAAGCAGGATTTGACGTTGTCGACGACGGCATCAAATGCTTGTGGGTGCCCGACAACAAGGCCATCGACGAGTGCCGCGACTATGGCGAGCAGTTCTGCAAGAAAATAGAAGCCTAATAAACTGTTGTGGCCGGCCTCATACCGGCCACAACAATTAATTTGAAAAAAAATCGCGAATTCCTTGTCTGCGTCGAAAAAATGTTGTATCTTTGCACCCGCAAAACAAGAGCAGACGTTTTTGCATTATAAAATTGTTCGTCTGTCGGCATAGCTCAGTTGGTTAGAGTATCACCTTGACATGGTGGGGGTCCTTGGTTCGAATCCAAGTGTCGACACGAAATACAATTCCAATGGATTACCAACTCAAAAAGATTGTCCTCACAGGCGGCCCTTGTGCAGGCAAAACGACGGCTCTTGTAAAGGTCATTGATCACTTCTCAAGTTTGGGATTTAAGGTCTTCACTATACCGGAAGTACCCACGATGTTTGCCCAAGCGGGAATGGATTACTTGACTCCCAATCACGAATTCTTTTATCAAGGCGAGACCGCTACGCTGCAGGAGCAACTCGGGCTGGAAGACAAGTTCACACAGATTGCCCAGACGGTGAAGGAACCGACGGTGATCGTATGTGACCGGGGCGCCATGGACATCTCGGCGTATATGAACGCCGACATGTGGAACGACATCACCGGACGCGTAGGTACTTCCACACCGGAACTGCTCGGACGCTACGATGCCGTGCTTCACCTCGTCTCCGCTGCTGACGGTGCCGAAGAGTTCTACACAGTGGCTAATAACAAAGAACGGTCGGAAGGACTGGAAAAGGCTCGCATCGTCGACAAGCGCGTCATCAACGCATGGAGTGGGCATCCCCATCTGCGCGTGATCAACAACCACGTCGACTTCGACACGAAGATCAACCGCGTGCTCAAAGAGATCTCCGCCGTGCTCGGCTTGGCGCAACCCATCACCGAGGAGCGGAAATATATCGTAGAGGTTGTCGGTGACATGCCACAGACCATCGACAGTGACATCGTGCAGACCTATCTCGTTGCAGACCCCGACAGTGAGGTCAGACTGCGCAGACGTATCTGGCCGGGTGGCAAGCGCGTCAACGTGCACACCATGAAGAAGACGGTCAGCAACAACCAACAGGTGGAGACAGAGCGGCAGGTGAGCAACGCACTCTATGAGTCGCTGCTCTCTCAGGCCGATCCTTATCGCCACACGATCTACAAGAAGCGCAAGAGCTTTATCTGGAAAGGACAATACTTCGAGCTCGACACCTATCAGCGTCAGCTCCAAGGGCTTGTCATCCTTGAGACGAAGGGCATCACCGACACCGAGAGCGTCAACTTCCCGCCTTTCCTGAAAGTGGTGAAGGACATCACCGGCGACGCCAATTACTATAACTATAACCTTGCGCTCAGACATTAACTCATGCATATCGTCATTGCAGGAAACATCGGCAGCGGGAAGACCACGCTCACTCAGTTGCTCGCCCGTCACTATGGTTGGCGCGCACGGATGGAGAGCGTGACGCACAATCCCTATCTCGAAGACTATTACAAAGACATGCGGCGATGGGCGTTGAACCTGGAGGTATTCTTCCTCAAGGAGCGCTTCCGCGACCTGCTCGCCATCAACCGCAGCAAACGGGCCATTGTGCAGGATCGCTCGATCTACGAGGGCGTGTATATCTTCGCTGCCAACAACCACGACTTAGGAAATATGAGTGATCGTGACTTCGAGACCTACATGGGACTCTTCGAGTCGATGATGATGGTGGCACGCGAACCAGACCTGATGGTCTACCTTCGCGCTTCTATTCCACATCTCGTGGCTAACATTCAGAAACGTGGCCGTGCCTACGAGCAGGACATGCAACTCAGCTACCTCAAGCAGCTCAACGACCGCTATGACCGCTTCATGACGGAGCAATATCACGGACGCGCCATCACAATCGACGTCGACGACCTCGACTTTGTCAACCGCCGCGAGGATTTTGAATATATCATCGGACGCATCGACGAACAGCTCTCGCCCCACCCCACACTGCTGTAATCATCGGAGTACCATCACTGTCGTCCATCTCCATTCAACTTTCATCACTCATCATTCAACACTCGTCTCTTTCTTCATTCATCACTCAACATTCAACACTCATCATTCAAATATGCATATCGCTATCGCCGGCAACATCGGCAGCGGAAAGACCACGCTGACCAAGATGCTTGCCAAGAAATATCACTGGACACCACGCTTCGAGCCCGTGGACAACAATCCCTACCTCGACGACTTCTACGGCGACATGAAGCGCTGGTCATTCAACCTTCAGATCTACTTCCTCAACAAGCGGTTTAAGGAAGTGGTGGAGATCGCCAACAGCAACGACACCATCATCCAAGACCGCACGATCTTTGAGGATGCCCGTATCTTCGCGCCGAACCTCCACGACCAGGGTTATATGAGTGACCGCGACTTCCAAAACTACAGTGACCTCTTCGACTTGATGATGTCACTGGTCAAGCTCCCACAGCTGATGATCTACATCCGTTCGAGTATTCCCACGCTTGTCAAGCACATCGAGAAACGTGGACGCTCGTTCGAGAAGAGCATCCGCCTCGATTACCTCGCCGGACTTCAGAAACGTTATGAGGATTGGGTGACCACGTATCAGGGACCGCTGATCATCATCGACGGCGACAAGCTCAGCTTTGAGGATACGCCCACAGACTTCAGAAAGGTCACCGACATGATCGACGCAGAACTCTTTGGACTGTTCAAGGACGACAGACTCAACAGCAAGTAAGCCTACATGCTTCTTACACCTTATTATATTATAGCATCAACAATCATTCAATATAGCATCATACTTTAGAACATATGGAAAGAAAAGTAGCATTGATCACAGGCATCACAGGACAAGACGGCTCCTACCTCGCTGAGTTTCTGTTGGACAAAGGTTATGACGTACACGGTGTCATCCGCCGCTCTTCTGTGGACTTCCGCCCACGTATTGCCCATCTGGAGGGCGCACCTCATTTCCATCTTCACTATGCCGACCTGGGCGACTCGATGAGTGTACTCGGCGTGATTGGCAAAGTACGTCCTACTGAGATCTACAACCTCGCCGCACAGAGCCACGTACAGGTAAGCTTCGACTCCCCGGAATATACCGCCGACGTGGATGCCGTCGGTGTGCTCCGCATCCTGGAGGCTGTGCGACAGCTGGATCTCACGGACAGTTGCCGCATCTATCAGGCGTCCACCTCCGAGCTCTATGGCAAGGTGGAAGAGGTGCCGCAGAATGAAAACACGCCTTTCCATCCTTACTCTCCCTATGCCGTGGCAAAGCAGTATGGCTTTTGGATCGTGAAGGAGTATCGAGATGCTTACAACATGTTTGCCTGCAACGGTATTCTCTTCAACCACGAGAGCGAGCGTCGCGGCGAGACCTTCGTCACACGTAAGATCACGCTGGCAGCAGCTCGTATCAAGCAGGGCAAGCAGGACAAGCTCTATCTCGGCAACCTCTCCAGCCGTCGTGACTGGGGCTATGCCAAAGACTACGTGGAGTGCATGTGGCTGATCCTGCAGCATGAGACACCCGAGGACTTTGTCATCGCCACAGGTAAGCAGCACACCGTGCGCGAGTTCGCCACGCTGGCTTTCCATCACGTCGGCATCGAGTTGCGCTGGGAAGGCGAGGGCGCTGACGAGAAAGGCATCGACCAGGCTACCGGTAAAGTGCTCATCGAGGTGTCGCCAGACTTCTATCGTCCCACCGACGTGGTCAACCTTTGGGGTGATCCCACAAAGGCAAAAGCAGAACTGGGCTGGAACCCCACCCGCACATCCTTCGAGGATCTCGTCAAGCTCATGGTAGACAGCGACATGAAAAAGGTGGCTGCCGACGATGCCGCCGCCCGCGTACGCGTCAACCTCGAGGAATATCTCGAAAAAGGTATCGTGAAATAAAAGACCCACCCCGTCCTTCCTAAAAGGGAGGGGGAAGACCCACCGAAACAGTAACCATCACAGATAAGTAGGGAGGGGAAAGCTCTTTTAGGTTGCGCTTCTTCTCCCCTTTTAGGGGAGCCAGAGGGGTCTTTTAGAAATTTATAGGGTCGCTTAATATATAATCTTTAAACGCCTGTCCCCTTCCCATTGTAGTGCAGGCACCCTCCCTTTTAGGGAGGGCGGGGAGGGTCTGATAATGTTAACAAAAGATTCAAAGATTTATGTTGCCGGCCACCACGGACTGGTAGGCTCGGCTATCTGGAACAATTTGAAACAACGCGGATACAATAATCTTGTTGGCCGCACACACAAAGAGCTGGATCTCACCGACCAACTCGCCGTAAAGAACTTCTTTGACCAGGAGCAGCCCGACGCGGTGGTGCTCGCAGCAGCCTTCGTGGGAGGCATCATGGCCAACTCGCTCTATCGTGCTGACTTCATCATGCAGAACATGAAGATGCAGTGCAATGTCATCGAGCAAGCTTATCAGCACCATGTGAAGAAACTACTCTTCCTCGGTTCTACGTGCATCTACCCGAAGAACGCGCCACAGCCGATGAAGGAGGACGCACTGCTGACTTCACCCTTGGAATACACCAATGAGGAGTATGCCATCGCAAAGATCGCAGGACTGAAGATGTGCGAGAGCTACAATCTGCAGTATGGCACAAACTATATTGCCGTGATGCCGACCAACCTCTACGGTCCCAACGACAACTTCCACCTGGAGAACTCCCACGTCATGCCGGCCATGATGCGAAAGATCTATCTGGCCAAGCTCATCCACGACGACAACTGGGATGCGATCCGCACGGACATGAACAAACGGCCCATCAACCCGCCGGCAAAGCTCGCCGACCTCATCGGCAAAGAGAATGTCGACGGCAACGAGCCGAAAGAGCGGATTCTGAAAGCTCTCGACTTCTATGGCATTGACAACAACAAGGTGACACTTTGGGGCGACGGCTCTCCGCTACGCGAGTTCCTTTGGAGCGAGGATATGGCTGACGCCTCGGTGCACGTGCTTCTCAACGTAGATTTCTCCGACATTATCGGCATAGAGAAGTACTCTTCTGTGTTTTATGGTGTGAAGACCGGCGGTGAGGTGAATCGCAACAACTCGGGAGGCCGCGGCGGTGCTATCCCCTCTCTTGGCGAGATCCGCAACTGCCACATCAACGTGGGTACGGGCAAGGAGCTCACCATCAAAGCCCTGGCCAACCTCGTGAAAGACACTGTCGGCTTCCAAGGCGAAATCGTATGGGACACGACAAAACCCAACGGTACACCACGTAAGCTCATTGACGTAAGCAAACTCCACTCCCTCGGCTGGCACCATAAGGTGGAGATCAAGGATGGCGTAAAGAAGCTCTACGACTGGTACCGAAGCACTCTGAAATAACGTAAAATATGAATACCCTCATCAATTGCTTCGTGCCCAAAGGTATCGAAGAGGAAACCAAACGCAACGTGGAGGCTCTCGGCAGCCTCGACCTCGTAGGCGAGGTGACCGTCGTCGACGGCGATGTCCGCGACTCCAAGACAGTTCACCGCATTGCCGACGAGGCCCGTACCCCCTATACGCTCGTCTTTCTGAAGAACAGCTACATACGCATGGGCTATCTCGCCTTGGAGCGTATGGTACAGATTACCGACATCACCGGTGCCGGCATGGTATACGCCGACCACTATCAGGTCAGCGCCGACGGCAAGCGCAAGGACGCACCCGTCATCGATTACCAGCAAGGCAGCTTGCGCGACGACTTCAACTTCGGCTCCGTGGTGCTTTTCCGCACCGACGCACTGAAAGACGCTGCCGCCCGCATGGCAACCGACTACCACGCCGCCGGCTTCTATGACCTACGTCTGAAGCTCTCGGAGAAATACCGCATCGAGCATATCAACGAGCCACTCTACTCTGAAGTGGAACTCGACACACGCAAGACAGGCGAGAAGCTCTTCGACTATGTCGACCCGAAGAACCGCGCCTCACAGATAGAGATGGAGCAGGCTTGCACCGAACACCTCAAGGCCGTGGGAGCCTATCTGGCTCCCCAATTCCAGGATGTCGACCTCGACGAGGGCGAGTTCCCCGTAGAGGCAAGCATCATGATTCCCGTACGCAACCGCATCCGCACGATCCGCGACGCTCTGAAGAGTGCGCTCAGCCAGCAGACCACCTTTAAATATAATGTGTTCGTCGTGGAAAACGGACCCGAATGCCACTCCACCGACGGCACTACAGAGGCTATCGACGCCATCGATGACGACCGTCTCGTACACATCGTACCCGACCGCAACGACATCGGCGTGGGCGGAGCATGGAACATGGCGCTGCACCATCCGCTCTGCGGACGTTTCATCGTACAGCTCGACTCCGATGATGTCTATTCCGGATCGGACAGCCTGCAAAAGCTCGTCGACGCTTTCCGCCCGCAACAGTGCGCTATGGTCATCGGCGCCTACCGCCTGACTGACATCCATCTCAACACGCTGCCACCCGGAACGATCGATCATCGCGAGTGGACATTGGAAAATGGACGCAACAACGCCCTTCGCATCAACGGACTCGGAGCGCCCCGTGCCTTCTTCACGCCCGTGGCCCGCGCCATCAATCTGCCCAACGTGCTCTATGGTGAGGACTATGCGCTCGGACTGGCCATCAGCCGTCGCTACCGCATCGGCCGCATCTATGATGTTGTCTACGACTGCCGACGCTGGGACGACAACTCCGACGGCGACCTGAGCATAGAGAAGGAGAACCGCAACAACACCTATAAGGACCGCATACGTACCTGGGAACTTCTGGCACGCATCGCACAGAACAAGCAGGAGAAAGCCGAATGAAGCGTCCGCAATCACCTTGGTGGTGGGTGCCGACACTCTATTTTGCCGAAGGCATACCCTATTTCATCGTGAACAACATCAGCGTGACGATGTTCACCAAGATGGGTGTGCCCAACGGCGAGATGGCACTCTTCACCAGTCTGCTTTATCTGCCGTGGACCATCAAGCCCCTGTGGAGCCCGTTTGTCGACATCATCAAGACCAAGCGATGGTGGATCCTTGCCATGCAGCTGCTGATGAGTGCCGCATTCATTCTGCTGACGCTGACCATACCGCACCCGTCGGCTGCGGTCATCGCCTCTGGCCATACACCCATCGACTTGTTCACCATCACGCTGCTACTCTTCATCATCACCGCTTTCGCCTCCGCCACGCACGACATCGCTGCCGACGGCTTCTACATGCTGGCGCTGAGCGAGGACAAGCAGAGTTTCTTTGTAGGCATCCGCTCCACGTTCTATCGGCTCTCGTCGATCTTCGGTCAAGGAGTCCTCGTGTACATCGCCGGAAGCCTGGAAAAGAGTAGCGGCAACATTCCACTGTCGTGGCAGGTGACCATGGGCATCACCGCCGCACTGTTCACCGCCATCGCCCTCTACCACACCTTTGCGCTTCCCAAGCCGGGGAGAGACGCTCAGCGCACGGCAGATGGCAAGCCACAGACCTTCGGAGAAGTGCTGAGTGAGTTCGGTCATACCTTCTACACCTACTTCCACAAGCCCGGTGTATGGCTTGCCATCGTGTTCATGTTGCTCTATCGTCTGCCCGAGGCCTTCCTGCTGAAGATGGTCAATCCCTTTCTGCTCGGCACGACGGCGACGGGCGGCTTAGCCCTCGACACCGACACCGTAGGCATCGTCTATGGCACCATCGGCGTCATCGCGCTCACCATAGGCGGCATCATCGGCGGCATCGCAGCTTCACGTTGGGGACTGAAGAAAGCGTTGTGGCCCATGGCCGCCAGTATGACGTTGCCCTGCGCCACGTTTGTCTATCTGAGCATCTGCCTGCCCCACGACCTTGTGGTCATCAGCACGTGTGTCGCCGTAGAGCAGTTTGGCTACGGCTTCGGCTTCACGGCCTACATGCTCTACATGATGCATTTCTCCGAAGGCAAGTACGTCACGGCACACTACGCCATCTGCACAGCGTTCATGGCCCTCAGCATGATGCTGCCTGGTCTCGTTTCCGGCTACATCGAGGAAGCCATCGGCTACCGCAACTTTTTCTGGATGGTAATGGCCTGCTGCCTCGCCACCGTGGTGATGACCATGCTCGTGCGCCGCAAGATCGAGCCCGAATATGGCAAGAAACACTAAGAAGCGGGCCGTCCACTCCTTAATTATATACAACGACCTCACAGCCGTGACCCTTCTGGGTCACGGCTTTTTTTGTTTCCCATACACAGCAGACAAGAGGGAGAGCACAAGAATGAAGCGGAATTAAAGAGTGTTAAACGTTTGAAAATGAAACACTTCAAGCGCATAAAATCATCGTAAGACGAAAAAAACATCGCAATAAATTTCCGTATCACACGAAAAACTTGTAACTTTGCATACCCTAAGAAAAAGGGCTAACACGTTGACATTCATATAATAATAGAAAAGTATATCAACACCATGACAAAAGCAGATATCATCAGTGAGATCACTGAGCAGACAGGATTGCAGAAGAAAGAAGTGGCCGCAGTAGTGGAGAGCTTCATGGAATGCGTAAAGCGTTGTATACTCGACAAGAAGGAGAACGTGTATCTCCGCGGTTTCGGCAGCTTCATCATCAAGCATCGCGCTGCCAAGACGGCACGCGACATCGGCAAGAACACCACGATCACCATTGCCGCCCACGACCTGCCGAGCTTCAAGCCGGCCAAGGCTTTCGTAGAGGAGATGAAAGGCGAGTAAGCCCATCCCGCTGCACTGAGATAGACAAACAAAACTGTATTATACACAACATTTAAAACATTTTACCATGCCAAACGGAAAAAAGAAGAAAGGCCACAAGATGGCTACGCATAAGCGTAAAAAGAGATTACGTAAGAACCGCCATAAGAGCAAGTAAGCTCAGGCGACTGTTCTTGAGAGGGGGCACGCCTTTCGTGGTGTGCCCCTCGCTTTTTAACCCTACTAAAACACCAAGAGATGACAAGCGAAGTTATCATTGACGTCAAGCCGAAGGAGATTTCCATCGCCCTGCTTGAGGACAAACGGCTGGTAGAATACCAGAACGAGCCCCGCTCGGCCAACTTCTCTGTAGGCAACATCTACGTCGCAAAGGTGAAGAAGCTCATGCCGGGCCTCAACGCCAGTTTTGTCGACGTCGGGTACGAGCGTGACGCTTTCTTGCATTATCTTGACCTCGGTAGTCAGTTTAATTCCTACGCTAAGTATCTCAAGCAGATACAGAGTGACCGCCGGCGACTCTTCCCCTTTGACAAAGCCACCCGCCTGCCCGACCTGCAAAAGGACGGCAGCGTGCAGCAGACGCTCAAACAGGGACAAGAGGTGCTCGTGCAGATTGTCAAGGAGCCTATCTCCACCAAAGGACCGCGCCTGACCGGTGAGCTGAGCTTTGCCGGACGCTATCTCGTGCTGTTGCCCTTTGGCGACAAAGTCTCTGTATCTTCCAAGATCAAAAGCGGTGAAGAAAGAGCAAGACTCAAGCAACTCATCCACAGCATCAAACCCAAGAACTGCGGTGTCATCGTCAGAACCGTAGCTGAAGGCAAGCGCGTAGCCGAGCTCGACGGCGAGCTGAAGATTCTGTACAAGCGATGGATGGATGCCATCACCAAGGTGCAGAAGACCCAGCAGCGGCCGCAACTCGTCTACGAAGAGACCAGCAGGGCCGTTGCCTTGCTGCGCGATTTGTTCAACCCCAGCTATGAGAATATTTTTGTCAACGACGACAGCGTGTTCCATGAAGTAAAAGATTATGTGGCACTCATCGCCCCTGAAAAGGCAGGTATCGTCAAGCGCTATACCGGAAAGGTGCCCATTTTCGACAATTTCAACGTCACCAAACAGATTAAGGCCAGCTTCGGCAAGACAGTGAACTACGCCCACGGCGCCTACCTCATCATTGAGCACACCGAAGCTATGCACGTTGTGGATGTAAACAGTGGCAACAGATCAAAGAACGAAAAAGGCCAGGAAGGCACGGCTCTCGACACCAACCTCGGGGCTGCCGACGAGTTGGCACGCCAACTCAGACTGCGTGATATGGGCGGAATCATCGTGGTCGACTTCATCGACATGAACCTGGCCGAGGACCGGCAACTGCTCTATGAGCGTATGTGCAAGAACATGCAGAAGGACCGCGCCCGCCACAACATTCTGCCACTGAGCAAGTTCGGACTGATGCAGATCACCCGTCAGCGCGTGCGTCCGGCAATGGATGTCAACGTAGAAGAGACGTGCCCCACCTGCAACGGTACTGGAAAAATCAAGTCAAGCATCCTCTTCACCGACCAGCTCGAAGGAAAAATAGACCGCCTGGTCAACAAGATAGGCATCAAGAAGTTCTATCTCCACGTTCATCCATACGTCGCCGCCTATATCAACCAGGGCATTATGAGCCTCAAGCGTAAGTGGCAGATGAAATATGGATTCGGCGTACACATCATTCCTTCACAGAAGCTCGCCTTTCTGCAGTATGAGTTCTACGACGCAAAGGGTGAGTATCTCGACATGAAGGAAGAGATAGAAACCAAGTAACGGCAGTCCTCAACACGGACCAAGCCGATCAGCTCTACACGAGGGAGTGTCAACACATCGTTGACACTCCCTCTTTTTTTGTGATGAGTGACCGACTTCAAAAAGTTACAAGTTTTATCATGACAGATATTGGAGACACATTAGGCAGCATACAGATGCTATCAACCGCAATTTGTCCACCGCCTGTTGACAGAACATAGGGAAAGTTTTCTTAACTAAAAAACACACTAAATTGGCACCCTGTTTATCTTATCTTTGGGAGGACTTTCACTTCCTTATTAGACACAAAGACATGTGGCAGTTCAATGCCTGTTTCCACCTCAGTAAAGCTTGAAGTATATATAGATTTAGGCATTGTACTAACATTTGACATGTTATTGAAAAGATTGGATATGCTGTTATCATTTGTTTTAAATGTGTGCTTGAATTTCACTATTGTCCACTAAAAAAAATTAAGACTTAATTGAGTTACATTTTGTAACTTCTCCTCTTTTGGCATAGCGATCAGCAGATCTCTGATGTTATCCCGTTCTAATAGGGAAATTGAAAAAATGAACATCAACTCCCTGCATTCTCCATGAAGGGACAAGGACCTAACGTC
>CAVKHS010000027.1:0-28417 GCA_963656095.1 Paratractidigestivibacter sp. | reverse complement strand
TATATGTTAGGTCGAACGAATGTCGGACAATTAGTTGGCATTCGTTTGACCAATAAGAAATGAGCGTTTTGCAAAAGTGTAACGGTTGCAATGCAACTGATCAAAGAAAATGAAGAAAGGCAGAAGTTATTGCAAACTAACTGATAATGAGGAAGAAACGGAACGGTTTGCATAAGACTGCACTGTTCGTAAAGGGCAGTAATATGCAGATTTGAGCAGAAGTTCAGTTACCAAAGCGTTACCCGATTTAGGGATAGGTAACAATGGAGCAATATTCGGTAACTGAATTATTTTCGCTCGTGTGGCTGTAGCTTCGGTCGGCAGTTTTCTGCATAGGGAAGGAACGCTTTAATTCGGGTAACTTTGCCCACAAATATTAAAGCGTATGAAAACAGAGAAAATGAAGATGAAGGACAGGGAAGCGGAACAGGCACGGCTGATGTTCATTTTCTCCTGTTTCACGGGCATGTCTATCGCTGATATGGAAACTCTGCAATATGGGCATATCCAAATGGCAGTGGACGGACAGAAGTATATCCGTAAGGAGCGTCAGAAAACAAAGGTGGGGTTTGTCGTACCGTTGCATCCAATAGCGGAAGCCATCATTAACCATTGCAGGAAAAAACAAGAGAATAATGAGGAATGGCAGGCAGTGAAAGAAAAAGGCGACAGCCTTGTCTTCCACAGCGATTGCAGCCGCAGTGTAATGGGCAAGAACCTGTGCATTGTAGGCAAAGCTTGCGGTATCCGTCAAAGTCTTTCTTACCACATGGCTCGCCACACCTTCGGAACGATGAGCCTTAGTGCAGGAATACCTATTGAGAGCATAGCCATGACGGAGAGTGAACTCACAAGGTTCTTCGGGGTAACTTGGAGAAAACTCAATCACAGGCTTCAGACGATTATGAAATCTTCCGACCTGCATCCCGATGAAAGGAGTGCAGGAGAGGAAGCTTTTTTCATCAGCGGGTGCGTGCAGGGCTATGCTCCACTCTATCCGCTTCCAATGATTATCACCTTGTCGTTTCTGTTGGACAGCACGGAAGCACATTTGTTCAGAAATTATATCTGTCAGAGATTGCAGAAGCCAACAGCCGTAATAACACCGATATTCCTATTGGATACCATTAATAACTGAATCTATTCCTTTTTCTTTCACTGACATTATCTTACTACATAACTACAACAGAGGTAATGCGGTGAAAGAGAAAGGATTATAATGTAGTCAAATAAGCAAGATTATAATTACTACTAATTTTCAACATACTACACTCACCATATCCTTTTTCTGTGTTTTTTCTGGGGAAATGCTATGTTTTTTCTCGTTTTTTTCCTATATTTGCATTTTATGAAAAGAATACCTATATACAAGTTTTACAGGCATAAGTATGGTGGTGAATTGCTGGTGGACATTGTAGATTATAAGGCTATGTGGCCAGACATTCGCCGCACGCCTGTATTTACGGAGACCTTTCACAGTATTACATTGGTGTTGGAAGGAAATGAGTTGGTGGAACTAAACGGACAGGCGTGCCGTGTGGGACGTGGGACTGTCATCACATCTATTCCCGGAGAAGTGTGGCGGTTTCATGATGACACCTCGATGCTGGCACTGAACCTAGTGTTCGAGAAAGACTTTCTGCTGGATTTTTTCCGTGACAGTCATTTCCTTGACCAGTTTGCTTATCTCGCCGCCTCCAGACCCTCGCCCTTCCTGCAGCCCGATGAGCAACTTTTTTTCCGCCTGGAGGGACTTTATCGTGAGATGCAGCACGAAATAAATGATAATACACAAAGAGACCAGCATCTCCTACGTGCCCTACTTTACGAAACACTGATGCTACTGTCAAGAGCAAAAATGGATGTCGTCGATACCCCCAAACCTTTCGTCAGAATAGCGAAGAGCCATTATATAGAAAGGTTTGAGCACATGGTGGAGGACCACTTCACTACCGCGCACAGTACCGAGTTCTATGCCGACCAGCTCTGCATTACACCCAATTACCTGAATAAGATTACCCATCAGGTGCTGGGCATTTCCGCTAAGTCATACATACAGCAGCGGCGAATGCAGGAGGCGTGCCGACAACTGGAATACACCACGCTCTCCGTGCAGGAAATAGCTGACAAGCTGGGGTATGAGAGTGCAACCTACTTTGTCCGTTCGTTCGGCAAGTTCATGGGAACAACCCCAATAGCCTACCGCAACAGGAAGATAAAGAGTCCCGAAAAGTGACATTCCCGTCCTGCTTATTTCATGGAGGGATAACATAATCTGCATAACTTTGTATTCGTAAAAATGAATTTATAGATATAAAAAACATGCAAACGATTTATTCTTTATTCCGTCAACAGGTGGAACAACATCACGATGAACTTGCAGTGATGGATGATCATAGGCAATTGAGCTTTAGGCAGCTCGACCAACTGGTAGATACCATAGCCTCAAAGTTTCTCTGTAACCGCCCGTCATTCATTGGTATCGTGATGGATCACAATGTAGAGTTTATTGCCTCGATACTTGCCGCGCTCAAGGTGGGCGCGGCGTATGTTCCGGCAGAACCGGGCTTCCCCGTGGAGCGTATCCGCTATATGATGAAGGAGTGTGACGTCGATTTCATCATCACCCACGAGAAGTATGCCGCACGCATCAATAGTGGTTTCCGCAAACTGCTCATCGAAGAGGGGCTGGAGATGCGCGACGATGTGCAGATCGACGATATGTCGCAGCCCGATGGAATGGCGTATGTCCTCTACACCTCCGGCACTTCCGGCGAGCCCAAGGGCGTGAAGGTTCTTAATCGTAACGTCTGCCATTATGTACGCGCCTTCCAGAACGAATTCCACCCTACTGTTGGTGACCGAATGTTGCAGCACAGTGTCTGTTCGTTCGACATCTTTGTGGAAGAAATGTTCACCTCTCTGCTCTCGGGTGCGGCACTCTGCATCCCGAATGAGGAGACCAAGGCCGACATCCACCGGCTGATGACTTATATTGAGCGCAACAAGGTGACGGAGATGAGCGGATTCCCTTATCTGCTACTTGAGATGAACAAGCTTGACGCTATCCCTTCTTCGCTCCGGCTCATCATCAGCGGTGGCGATGTGCTGCGCGGCAAATATGTCACCCGTCTGCTTGACAAGGTGTTGGTATATAATACCTATGGCCCTTCGGAGACAACGGTATGCACCTCTTACTATCGGTGCAACGACGGCTATACGCTCGACGACGGGACCTATCCTGTCGGCAGGCCGGTGCTTGGTGTGCAGATGGCCATCATGGACAGGGACGGCAAGCCTGTACAGACGGGCGAGACTGGTGAAATCTATATCTATGGTGACGGCGTGTCGCAGGGATATGTGGGCAACAAGCCCGAGCAGGCCAACTTCCTCACGGATGACGAAGGGCGATACGCATACAAGAGTGGCGACCTTGGTTACGTGCTTCCCGACGGGAACATTGCGTTTCTGCATCGCAAGGACAAGCAGGTGATGATCCTGGGCAAAAGGGTGGAATGTGACGAAGTAGAGAATCTGCTCAATACGTGTAGTGAAGTGGAGAAGGCCGTGGTCGTCGCCTATACCGACAGCAGCAATCTGTCGTATCTTGTGGCTTACATCGTTCCGCGCGACGAAGAAAAATTCGCCTATGCCGAGTTGCGCAGTAAGCTCTCCATGTATCTCACGCCCTTCATGATACCCGAGTTTTTCGTCAAGATGCAGAGCCTGCCTATGACGACCAACGGAAAAGTGAACCGCAAGGCGCTGCCGGTAGTACTGAAAGAATGGAACATTTAAGCCAAAGGGGAGATTTATGGAACAGATAGAGATCGTGCAGGCCGGAACAGACGACCTTGAGACGCTGATGCAATGGCGCATGGAGGTGCTCCGCCACGTGTTCGCTTTGCCAGCGGATGCTGATACGGCAGAGCTGGAACAGGAGAACCACCGTTATTATGAACAGCAACTTTTCCAGGGTGGTCATACGGCCTGCTTCGCCAAGATAGACGGTGTCATCGTGGGATGCGGTGGTGTCTGCTTCTATGATGAGATGCCGTCGCCCGACAATCCTGACGGGCGTTGCGCCTACCTGATGAACATTTATTGTCGGGAAGCCTATCGCAAGAGAGGAGTAGGGCGTGCTGTCGTGCGCTGGCTGACAGGTTATGCTCTGGGAAAGGGAATAAGAAAAATTTACCTGGAAACCACTGACGAAGGCCGAAAGCTTTACGAGTCGACGGGCTTTCGGGAAATGAAGGATATGATGCACATTGCTTATTGAAAAGAAATGGAACGATTACAGGAAATGATTGGAAACCGACAGTGCCGCGTTTATGCTTGTCAGCATCCCGTGGCGCTGCTCATACAACCCATGGGACGACAGGAACTGCCATCGATAGACCATGAGGCG
This sequence comes from Paratractidigestivibacter sp., assembly GCA_963656095.1. Lineage (GTDB taxonomy): Bacteria > Bacteroidota > Bacteroidia > Bacteroidales > Bacteroidaceae > Prevotella. The sequence continues at coordinate 24,006 of CAVKHS010000027.1, read as the reverse complement.
GAGCTGATAACCGCGAGTGACCGCCCGTTCGTCATGGCAGCTTTCGCCATCGATGACTGGGACAAGGAACTGACTCCCTGGCCCGACCCTGCCATATCCGCCGTGCCAGAGGTGGGACAACATGCTGGCGACACCTTATATTATATAGAGCACGAACTTCTGCCGTGGCTGCATCGTCGCTACGGTGAACTGCCTTGCGTTCTCGGCGGCTACTCACTTGGCGGCTTGTTCTCCTTGTGGGCTGCCACACAGTCCACGACTTTCGCTGCCGTTGTCGCCTCGTCGCCATCGGTGTGGGTAAGAGACTGGCTGACATTTGCCGAAGGCCATCCCACCCACGCGTCATGTGTGTTCCTGAGCCTGGGCGACAGGGAGGAACATGTCATGGACAAATCCATTGCTCAGGTGGGCAACAATATTCGCCAATATCACCAAATGCTTGTGGCGCAGTTGGGCGATGAGCGCACTACACTGGTATGGAACCGGGGCAATCACTTCCAACACGGAGCGGAACGCACGGCCGCCGGCTTTGTCTGGTGCCTGGGCAACTGTCCCGAAAAGTGACATTTCTCTCCTTTTTATTTCATGGTAGAGTTATCGATTCTCCCTAACTTTGCAACCGTTAAACAAATAAACATTTCAATTCAAACAAATTATGAACAACAATTGGTACAAAAACGCGGAAGAAGAGAAGTTGGCTAATGAGCTTATCGGCATGGAGAAAGCCGCGCTGGAGAAATGGTTCAATGGTGACAGTTCCGGCTATCGTGACCTGTGGTCGAAAAAGAGCTTCTGCTATTTCGATGCTGTCTGTGAGAATAGAATCGATTCATACGATGAGATCGCAAAGCTCGTCATAGAGCGTGTTGACGGCAAGCTGTATGCTAAGCATTATGAGGTGCGAAATGGACGTGTGCAGGCCGTGAAGGACATGGCCGTGCTAACCTATCAGCTGTATTCAGAGACCAATCTCATCAACGTCAATTACAACTGCATTGAGGTATTCCAGCAAGAGGAAGACGGCTGGCATGTCATTCACTCCACATGGTCGATCATCCGCCCGATGGAGATGGACTTCAGTGGTTTGAAAGACATTATCTAAGAGAAAGAAGATAAAAATGGTAGTTAAGGACATAGATGTCAAGAGCATCATAACGAAGTCTAATATTCCCGCATCAGAATATGCCGTGAATCCATACGTAGGATGCGCCCATGCGTGCAGGTATTGTTATGCTTCGTTTATGAAGCGTTTCACCAATCATCCTGAGCCGTGGGGCTCGTTTGTGGATGTGAAACATTGGGATGCGATCAAGAACAAGGAGAAGTACCGTGGCAAGAAATTTTTCCTCAGCTCGGTGACCGACCCATACCAGCCGATAGAGAAGAAGGTGGGTAACACGCGCCGTTTTCTGGAGCAGATGCAGGGCAGCGGCATCAGGTTGAGCCTTTCGACAAAGTCGGACTTGATACTGCGCGACCTTGATCTGCTGAAGACCTTTCCTGATGTACGCGTGTCGTTCTCAATAAATACGCTTGATGAGAATTTTCGCCGGCAGATGGATGATGGCGTGAGCATAGAGAGACGTCTTGAGGCTATGAAGGTGCTTTATGATAATCACATACGCACCACATGTTTCATCTCTCCTATCTTTCCTGGTATCACCGATGTGGAGAGCATCATCAAGCGGGTGGAAAAGCAATGCAATCTGGTATGGCTGGAGAACCTCAACTTGCGTGGTGATTATAAGGCTCATATCCTGCAATGGATACATGAGAACCACCCGGAACTGGACATGCTCTATCATGATATCTATGCCTTGAAGCATCGCACTTACTGGAACAGACTTAATGAGAAAATAAGAGACTTCACCCAGGCAGAAGGCTTACGGTATCTGCGTGACACGGATGACTATCAGGCAGAGTTTGGCGAGAAGCCCATTGTAATCAACTATTTTTATCATGAGGAGATTATTCCCTCAGCAAAAAGGGAACAACAAAAATAAGAAAGGATGGCAATTATGAAGAAGAGTTTTGGTACAAAGATATTCATGTTCCCACAGCCGGTGCTGATTATCGGAACGTATGACGAGAACGGTAACCCTGATACTATGAACGCTGCATGAGGCACACAGATAGGTGACCATGAAGTGGCACTGCACATCGTTGGGCACAAGACTACGGACAACATCATCAAGAGGCAGTGCTTCACGCTGGCTATCGCCGATGCAAGTCATGTGGTGGAGTCTGATTATGTTGGAATCGCGTCGGCAAAGAAGGTGCCTGACAAGGTGAAGCGTGCCGGCCTGACTGTCAGCCAAGCCGACAAGGTGGATGCTCCCATATTCGACGACAACTTGCTCACGATGGAGTGCAAGGTGGTGAGCATCAGTAATGACTTCGGCAGTCACCGTATCGTGGGTAAGGTCGTGGAGACTCATGTCGATGAGCGTATCATAAGAGAAAACGGTCGTGTTGATGTGGAGAAGCTCCGTCCGATCATGTTCGACGGCTGCAACTTCCGCTACTATGAGATTGGTAAATGCGTGGGCAAGTGTTTCTCTGATGGTAAGAAACTCATAAAGAAATAAGAAAAGGAGTTCATGGCTTGTAACCGTGAGATCTGTATTATATAACATTTTAATAAAAACAATGACACAAAAAGAAATAGAAACACTTATAAATTTTGAGCAGCAAATCCAATGGCGGTGGAGCTGTGGTGATCCTACCGCTTATATGGACGCATTGGCAGAAGACGTCACTTATGTAGATCCACTCGCTAAAGAATTCCTTTATGGGCGTGAAGCTGTGCGAGAACATTTCAAGCGCATTAATCCTGGTGGTGCTACGGGTGTCGTCAGACAAGAATTTTATGCAGACTGGCGGAAACTTTGTAAAAGATGGGCATACCTACAAGATGCTTCATCGCCAACAAATGATACAGGCACAAAAGGCCAATATAGACATAAAGACAAGAACATAGGCTGTCTCAGTCCTAAGCCAAGTAGCTTGCTCGTTTCCAAATCGTTACCTGTTTAGTTATACCAACAAGGTAACTTCTTTATTCTCAACAAGTTGTGTTTTAAGAATTATCTTACAACGCAAGTAAGCTGATCCCAAAATCTTCCGTTGTCAGTGTACTATTCATTAGGTCTATAAACGTAGAAAGCCTGCTCCGGAGGGAGCAGGCTTCTATGTTTGTTTGGAATAAGTCTTTTTTGTTAATGTTTATGCTTCAGCCTTTTTTGTTTTAGCTGCGTAAGCTTCGGGTGAGAGCACAGACACGGTGCTCTTGTCGCGGGCACCTTTGTGGAAATACACCACACCGTCTTTGAGGGCATAGAGCGTATCGTCCTTGCCCTGAGCTACATTCTCACCTGGGAAGTGCTTGTTGCCACGCTGGCGAACGATGATGTTGCCGGCGATGATGCTCTGTCCACCCCAAATCTTAACGCCTAAACGCTTTGAAGCTGATTCACGTCCGTTCTTGGAACTACCTACACCTTTCTTGTGTGCCATAATGAATACCTCCTGCTTGTTAAGCGATTACTTGTTTAATTGATACCTCGGTGAACTGAGCGCGGTGGCCGTTCTTGCGACGGCAGTCCTTGCGGCGCTTCATCTTGAACACGATGACCTTGTCACCCTTGACAAGCGGGTTCACCACTTCTACTACTACTTTTGCGCCCTCTACGGTGGGGGCACCGACAGTCACTGCACCGTCCTTGTCGACGAGCAGCACCTTGTCAAACTCAACAGTCTTGCCTTCCTCGGCGTCCTTGATGTGATGGACGAAGAGCTTCTTGCCCTCTTCGGCTTTGAACTGCTGACCGTTAATGTCTACGATTGCGTACATTGAATTGATTAATTAAACGGGTTTCTCCGCAAGGCGGGCGCAGCATCAGCACCGCTTGAACTGAGCCTCCACGGACTAAATAACCTTGCAAAGTTACGAAAAAACCGGCACACAAGGCTTATCGTAGATAAGTGGCGTTTATCTTTTATAGCTATTTAACGTTTACGGCGCCTCGTAATGAAAATAAAGCGGTGATTTCTTGTCAGTTACGCAAAAAAGTTGTTACTTTGCACTCTATTAGAAAAACAGGCAATGAAAGTATTCAAAAAGATTGTAGATCTTCAGAACGAGCTCTTCCTTGTGCGCAAGGAAGGAAAGGAAATCGGTCTCGTTCCTACCATGGGTGCATTACACGAGGGGCACGCCTCTCTCATCAAGCGTAGCGTGAAGGAAAATGGCGCTACCGTGGTGTCTGTCTTCCTCAATCCCACACAGTTCAACGACAAGGGCGACCTCGATCGCTATCCCCGTACACTCGATGCCGACTGCAAGCTCTGCGAGGCCTGCGGCGCGCAGTATGTCTTCGCGCCTTCGGTGGAGGAGATGTATCCCACTCCCGACACCCGCCACTTTGAATTCCCCCCACAGTCGACTGTCATGGAGGGCGCCAAGCGACCGGGTCACTTCAATGGTGTCTGCCAGGTGGTGAGCCGCCTCTTCTATATCGTCAAGCCCAACCGAGCCTACTTCGGCGAGAAGGACTGGCAGCAGATCGCTGTGGTGAAGCGACTGGTCAACTACATCGGATACGACAAGCTCGTGCACATCGTAGAGTGCCCCATCGTGCGCGACGAGGACGGACTGGCCAAGAGCTCCCGCAACACGCTGCTCACGCCAGAGGAGCGCGCCATCGCACCGAACATCTACAAGGCACTGAAAGCCAGCGTCGACTATGCCAAGAATCACACCGTCAAGGAGACACACGACAAGGTGGTGGCAGACATCAACGCCATCGACGGCCTCGACGTGGAGTATTTCGAGATTGTGGACGGCAACACGCTGCTCGACGTCAACAACTGGGACGACAGCGACTATGTGGTAGGCTGTATCACTGTTTACTGCGGGCACACGCCGATCCGACTCATCGACCACATCAAATACAAAGATCCCGAGACGAAATAATCGCAGTATCATAGAGATATCAATCAGCAAACCGCTCAATATCATACCCATGCAGATAGAAGTATTAAAAAGCAAGTTGCACTGTGTGACCGTCACTGATGCCAACCTCCAGTATATGGGCAGTATCACCATCGACGAGGATCTCATGGACGCCGCCAATCTCATTGCCGGTGAGAAGGTGCAGATCGTCGACAACAACAATGGCGAGCGCTTCGAGACCTATATTATAAAAGGAGAGCGCGGCTCGGGTTGCATCTGCCTCAATGGCGCTGCGGCGCGCAAGGTGCAGGTGGGCGACACGGTGATCATCATCGCCTATGCCATCATGGACTTTGAGGAGGCCAAGCACTACGAGCCCGTCGTGGTGTTCCCCAAGGAAGGAAATAAGCTATAAAAGCCTCACCCCCTTCCCCCTCTCCAAAGTAAAGGGGAGTGATTGTTTCAAGCATTGGCTTTTGGGATGGGATAAAGAGAGCATGTCTAAAACAGACAATATAATTAAAAAGAAGGAGACCATCTGTTGATGGTCTTCTTCTTTTTCTATACCGTATTTACTTTCCGCTGTTTGTCATATCCACTACTACACGGAAAACCTTGCCCGGATTCTCGTCCCACCACTTCATGGCTTCTGGTGCTTCTTCCAGTGTCACGTCTTTAGAAATGAGCTTGTCGACTGGGCAGGTGCCGCGTCTGAGATAACGTATCACAGCCTGGAAGTCTTTCGGTGTGGCATTGCGTGAGCCACGGACATCGAGTTCTTTTTTGACGAAGAGCCCGGTAGGCAGCGCGACGTCGCCTTTTGCGTAGCCAATGCAGACCACACGTCCCGTGAAGGCTACCTCGTTGACAGCGATCTGATAGGTCACGCTGCTCCCCACCGCCTCAACGATAACATCGGGGCCATCACCGTGAGTGATCTGCTGTAGCTTGGCATGAACATCCTCGCTGATGGTGTTCACAGTGTAGGTCGCCCCCATCGTCTTAGCCAGTTCGAGCTTGTGGTCGTCGATATCAGCAGCGATCACCGTCGCACCACGCTGTGACGCACGCACGATGGCACCCATTCCCACCATGCCACAGCCGATCACCATCACCGTGTCGACATCGGTCACCTGCCCCCGGTCGATGGCGTGGAAGCCCACACTCATGGGTTCTATCAGCGCACAGGTACGGGGAACAAGCTCTTTGGCGGGAATCACCTTTTCCCAAGGCAGGGTGATATATTCCCTCATTGCACCATCCCGCTGCACGCCAAGCGTCTCGTTGTGCTCGCAGGCATTGTAGCGTCCGTTGCGACACGCCGCGCAATGTCCGCAGTTGGTATAGGGATTGCAGGTCACCACCAATCCTTTTCTTAGGTCACCCGGCACGTCTGCGCCGACGCGCTCGATGACAGCACCGATCTCGTGTCCCGGAATCACCGGATTGAGAGCCATGAGGTTTCGGCCACGATAAGTGTTGAGGTCAGAGCCGCAAAAGCCGACATAGAGTACCTTCAACAGCACCTCACCGGCTTTCGGGTCCGCAGGGGCCTCTACATCACAAACACGAATCTTTTGATCTTTGATTTGAATAGCTTTCATATTTTTTGATCTTCCAGTCTTTCAGTCTTTTATTCTCGCATATTTCCAGATCATCCCGCTTATATCCTTTCCATCCGTAATAGGCACAAAAGAGGAAGCAGACGAGGGGAACGAGGTAAGCGATATGATATGTCTCTGGAAACTTGTGCATGATGAATGCAGTGAGCTGTGGAATCATCGCATTGCCCACGATGGCCATCACGAGAAAAGCAGAGCCACTTTTGGTCTGCTCGTCCAGTCCTGCCAGTGCCAGGGAGAACTGTGTCGGATAGATGATGGACATGAAGAAAGACACACCCATCATGCACACCACACCTGCCAGCCCTCCAAACACCGCAATCACCAGGCAGAGCAGCACATTGGCGAGGGCATAGACCAACAGCATGTTGTGAGGCAGAAACCGCCCCATGAGTGCCGTGCCGATCCATCTGCCCAAAAGGAAGAAGAGCATATAGATGCCGAACAGCGTAGTCGCCGTAGCCTCGTCGATGCCGGCATAGGAACAGCAATATACCAGGAAGAGGCTGTTAATAGCTGTCTGTCCACCATTGTAGAAGAACTGTGCGATCACTCCCCAGCGCAGATGATGGATGCGCAAAACCGAGAAGTCAATGAGCTTGGTATGTGGGACTTTCGTCTTGGATGTCCTGGCCGCCTGCCTCCGCCTCATGGTCTCCATCTCGTCGGCAGTCTTGGGCAGACGCGTGAAGACGAAGATACCCGCCGTCAAGACAAGGACACCGCCTAAGGTGAGGTAGACATGGGAAAAGCGCCCGCTGCCCAGGACGGCCTTACTGAGAAACATTGCTGCGATGAAAGCTCCCAGTCCGTTGATGGCTTGAGCAAGGTTCAGCCGCCGTGGTGCTGTCTCAGGATTGCCGAGCTCCGTGACATAGGGATTGGCGGCCGTCTCAAGGAAACACATGCCCGTAGCGATGACAAAGAAGATGGCAAGATAGACACCATATATATTGATCTCTGAGGCAGGGAAGAAGAGAAAAGCACCTGTTGCGGCCAGACACAGTCCGAAAATGATGCCCGCCTTGTAGCTGAACCGCTTCAGAAACATCGCAATGGGGATAGGACAGACAAAATAGGCCAGCCAGTAAGCACTCTCAGTAAAGGAGGCTTCAAAGGTGTTGAGATGGCATTGGTTCATGAGTTGCCGGATCATCGTGGGAAGCAGGTTGCTGCTCAAAGCCCACAGGAAGAAGAGGACGAAGACAAGTGCCAATGCCAATCGACGGTTGTTGTTCTTAGGTTTCATTCTAACATGATCTTTATATGTTTCATTCTGACATATTCTTTATATATGGCAAGTCCGGCAGCCTTCCGAATCCGTAGAAGTCGTGCGCATTCTTTCCGAGGAAGGCTTCTTTCTCCGTTTCGGACATCTCCGGGGATTTGGTGATGAAGTCATACGACATCTTGTAAGTGATGGCCGTGATCGTGCGAGGATAATCACTGCCCCACATCAGCTTGTCCCAACCTACCCAGTCGGCAGCCTGGCGGATGCGTCTGACTGCGGTAGGGAAAGGATAAAACTCTGAATGATAAAGCCAGGTGATGCCGCCGGACTCTATCCTGACATTGTCACCGAGACGGGCCAGCATGACTTGCTGACGGAAAGATGGTGTCGTAGGCATTCCAAAATGTCCAATGGCTATTTTCAGCCGTGGGCATTCCTGAATGATCTCTCCCATCTCGCCAATCTGCTGCTCGTTGTCGGCAAGACACATCGAGAGGACGAGCTGTTGCGTCTCCATGTATTTGAACATGGACATCATGCTGAAGAGCGATTTGCCATGGAGTCTGTGCCCGGGGACGGCAATACCCCGCAGCCCCAAAGCCTTCACCTCCTCGGCCTCGCTGAGATGGAAAGCCATTCCCATCCCAAAGAATCGGGTGGGATACCGCTTCTGTACTTCGGAGATATACTCGTTTTGGTTGCCGTCGATGACTTCCTGCACCACCACAGCACCGCCTACCTGGGCGTAATCCATATTGGACAGGAATACCTCGGCAGTGTTTCGCCCGTCGATCATGAAAGGGGGAAGCATCTGCACCTCTTCCCCGAAGAACGCTGAGCGGGAGCCGTTGGGCGAGAGTGTGCGGATGCGTTGTCCATCCACGACCGTGTCTTGCTTGAGCCAAAGATGACTATGTGCGTCGATGATCATATCTTTATCGTCTATCTTCCATCAATTAAGTATTTTCCCAAGTCACGCGTCTCTGGTCACCGATCAGGTCCTGTACGGCTTTTGCCAATTTGCAGTCCGTCTTTGCATTTGCCCATTCGATGTTGCGTTTCACATTGTTTGGGTTGGCAGAGGAGAAAAGAGTACTTGCAATACGAGGGTTGCTGATGCTGTATTGCAAGGCCACTCTCTCTATGGGCTCATGGTGCTCCGCACAGTATTGCGCAGCCTTGGCGCAGGCGGCAACAAGCGGCTTGGGAGCAGGGTGCCAGTCGGGCACGCCACGCGAGGTGAGAAGCCCCATGGCAAACGGTGAGGCATTGATGACACCGATGCCGTGCTGCTCATAGAAGTCGAGCTCATCGGCAAGTGCGTCATCGCTCAGACAGTAGTGGCAGAAGTTGAGCACTGTTTCCACAGTACCATCTTCCACATGTTCAACCACCCATCGCAAGTTGGCCAGTTGCAGGTCTGTGATGCCGACGTGTCTGACCACGCCCTCTTTTTTCAGCTCGTGCAGAGCCGGTAATGTCTCGTCGACGACTTTCTGCAGTCCGCCCGGCAGATGGCTTTGAAACTCAATGTCGTGAACCTGTATCACGTCGATATAGTCTACGTGCAGTCGTTCCAGGCTCTCATACACACTCTCTTTTGCCCGTTTTGCGCTATAGTCCCACGTGTTGTGTCCGTCGACGCCATAGCGTCCTACCTTGGTAGTGAGGAAATACTTATTGCGGGGGATGAGAGGCAGAGCCTTGCCAAGTACGGTTTCTGCCTTGTAATATCCGTAATAGGGACTGACATCGATGAGGTTGATGCCCCCTTCTACAGCAGTCAGCACAGCCTCTATGCTCTGCTGCTCTTTTGTCTCATGGAACACGCTGCCCAACGAGGAAGCACCGAATCCGAGAGCCGACACTTTCATGCCGGTTTTGCCTAATTCTCTGTATTGCATATAGGTTGATGAGTTTTTTGTTGTTAGTGTTCAATAGGTTTTGTTATCTGGGTTGACGGGCTGTGCAGCCGTGTTTTTGTCGTTATAAAGATGGAAGATTCTTTCCATCATTGTCCACTTTTCATTGCTGGTGGCACCGGGTCTGCTGAGCTGGTACTTGCCGACCGTCTCTTCCCACTCTGCCTGCCGGGGCATGGTGGCGAGACGTGCCATGGCCGTGTCCCAGTCGAAGTCAGCCGGCGCGTCGACGATCATGACGAGTCTGTCACCGACGATGTACACCTCCATCTCCAAGATTCCGACGGCACGTATGCCGTCGCGTATCTCTTTCCAGTGCACACTCTCGGAGTGAAGCCATCTGTAGGTACGGATGGCCTCCGGGTCGTTGACCAGGTCAAGCGTCTGAACGTAGCGCTTGACGGGCTGACCATATTGTTGTTGTTGATAACCTTCCATGTAGCTTTGCTTTGATAAACTGCTGCAAATTTACATGAAATACGGTAAGCGGGGCTCATACAATTTTGCCACACAATAGGACAAAATTGTTATTCTTAGGTCAGTTCATCCGTCAGCTCATCGTTTGTCGATAGGCCATTGGGGTCATGCCGGTGATCTTTTTGAAAAGTCGGATGAAATAAGAATGATCGTTGTACCCCAGGCTATAGGCGATTTCCTTAACCGGTTTTTCCTCGGTGAGTAGCAGCAACTGTGCGCGCTCCACTTTTTTCCGGTTGATATATTGCAATGGTGGCATTCCGAATGTCTTGGCAAAGTAACGGATGAAATAGGTTTTTGACATGCAGGCAATGGAGGCAAGGTCATCGATGTTGATCTCTGTGTATATATTCTCGTGGATATGCTTTAGTGAAGCTTCCAGTCGCTTGTCCTCTGTCCACATTTTCGGTTTGGCGTGTTTGACGAAATGTGAGAACAGGATGAGTATGCTGCCCCTTAGTTCCAGCTTCTGGTAGAGTGGCATTTGGTTGTAACGGTGCACATATCCAATGAACTTCGTCATGTTGTCATACGCCGTCGGATTGCTTGCGGGCAGCTTGGCATCAGGATGCGTTTTACAGATGTTGGCGAAGATATGGCTTTCATAGCCTTCAGCCTTCACTTCTATCGGAAAGTCGTACAGGTCGAAGATGTCGGATTCCTTCTTGAAGCCTTCGTAAAGATGAAGGTAGTAATGCGTGAATTTTCCGTGGCATTCGTAGCTGTGTCTCGTGTATGCCGGCACAAGGTAGAGATAGCCAGGGCGCAGGTCTACACACTCGTCGGGCATGTGCAACCGTGCGGCACCTTCCGTACAGAGGTAGATGCGGGTAAAGGGCGATGACACGTTTTGCCAGTTCCAGTCGCCATTGTGACGTGCCAGACCGACATTGAGCATTTGTAAGTTCAGAGACTCGATAGGAAGCATGTGATGATCATAGATAAAAGGTAGAACGCTGCAAAGATAAGAAAATAAATCGTAAGTGATCCTATTCTTGTTCAGAAATGTCATTTTTGTGCTATTCTACAACAACATATTCCTATCCTTTCATCAGAGTAATCCCGTAACTTTGCCACAATTACCAAATAATCTTTATTACCTATCATATTCTTAAAAACTATATGAAGAACAGAATCTATTTACTCTCAATTGCAACGCTGTTGTGTGCCTGTAATGGAAAAGAAGACATTGCGCTGTTTCCACAGGTCAACAACGAGTACGATCCGGGGAAGCCAACACTTCTGACGGACATTGAACCCAAGTATGGCGGCATCAACACGCCATTTATCGTTAAAGGCAACTTTGGTGACAGTCTCAGTCACATGAAAGTGTACTTCGGGAAGAAATATGCTGTACTGACCAGAACCAATGGCAGCACGATACTGGGTTTGGTACCAAAGTTGAATGCCGGGCGACACCCTATCTCAGTTGTCTGTGGTAATGACAGCGTGACACAGGACAGTGTCATCTTCAAGTATGAGCAGACCAAGTCGGTGAAAACCGTTGCCGGAGCTTTTGGCGCTGACAAATACCAAGACGGCGACTTGAACACGGCTCGTTTTAAGGAAGTGTCGAACATCGCTACGGTCAAAGGCACAAATTCCGACAACGTCATCGCCGTGGAATCGTGGTGGAACGCACGCGTGAGCCTCATCTCGCCCGAGGACAACAGTGTAGTAACGCTCTCCACGTCACACAGTTTCGGCACGCCCGCCGTGGACAACACACGCGAGAAATTCTATCTGCTCTCGCACTGGTCCGAGGACCGCACCATCTATTCCTATTCACGCGCGGAGAACTATGCAGAGAAGAACACGGGTATCACGATCACGAAGAACGATATGCCCGGGCAGATTTGGTCGGGAGCGTTCCGGGAGAACGACAATCAGCACCTCTTTCTCTTAGACACACAATGTAATTTCTGCGAAGTGGATTTGGAAAACCGTACTTACAAAAAGATTCCTTTGACCGGTGACAAGCCCAATGATTTCCGCGACCGATCACAATTTATCTACAGCAAATACCACCATTGCTTCTTTGCTTCCTTTTATCAGATGGCGGGCATTTACCGCATCTATGAAGACAACAACGCACAATGGCATATCGAGAAATACGCAGGATTTAATGGTGCAGGAACGGCAACAGGACACAGATTGAAAGACGCTCAGTTTATTGAGCCCTACGGAATGACGGTCACCTCCGACGGTGACATCTATGTTGTCAACCGTGCTGGAGCCTTCATCAGCCGCATATCGGGCGACTATGTCGAGACCGTAGCCGGAAAACCGGGAAGAGGCGGACAGGTCAACTCTGACACAGAACCGCTCGACGCACAGTTCAACTCTCCACAAGATATAGCCGCTGACAGTGAGGACAACTTCTATATAGCCGGCGGATGGGACAGAACAGTGAGAAAACTGAGCATTGAATAACCCTAAAGAACAAACGACATGAAACAACATATCCTTATGACCTTGATGGTGCTCTGTCTCTCTTGGCTCAGCGTCGCCGCACAAGGCAATCTCACCGTTTCCGGACTTGTCATGACGGAGAAAGGTGAACCCATTATCGGTGCTACCATCAGTGTGAAAGAAGTACCAGGAAAAGGCGTCGTCACAGACTTGGACGGACACTTCAAACTGACAGATGTCGAACCCGGACAAACACTCAGCATCACCTATATAGGCTTCAAGCCTTATAAACAAAAAATAGAAAAGAGCGACGAGCGCTTGCGCATCGTGCTGAAAGAAGACTTGGGCGATCTCAACGAGGTGGTCGTCGTCGGACAAGGCACACAGCGAAAAATCTCAGTTACCGGCGCTATCACCAATGTAGACGCAAAGGATCTGCATGTGCCTGCGACATCGGTGAGCAACATGCTGGGATCGCGCGTGCCGGGAATCATCAGCGTAACACGAAGCGGCGAGCCGGGAAACGACTACTCTCAATTCTGGATTCGCGGTATCAGCACGTTTGGTGCCAATTCCAGTGCGCTGGTGCTCATCGACGGTATCGAAGGTGACCTCAACAGCCTTGACCCGGAAGACATAGAGAGCTTCTCGATCCTGAAAGACGCTTCCGCCACAGCCGTATATGGTACGCGCGGTGCTAACGGCGTGGTGCTTGTCACCACACGAAGAGGTAAGGCAGGAAAACTGAGAATCGACGGAAAAATCAACGTCAACTACTCTTACTCGCCCCGTATGCCGGAGTTTGTCAACGCTTATGAATATGCCAGCCTTGCCAACGAGGCAGCTGTGTCACGTGGCATGGATCCTATCTTCAACGCAGTGGACATGACGCTCTTCAAGAACGGCATGGATCCAGACCTGCATCCCGACGTCGACTGGCACGATGTCATCTTGAAGGATCATACCTGGTATCAGCAGGCTCACTTCAGCGCTTCCGGCGGTGGTCAGGTAGCCCGCTATTACCTCAGCTTGGGAATGCTCAACAAGGACGGTATCTTCAAGCAGGACTCTAAATACAAAGACAAGGACTCAAACGTCAAATTCCGGCAGTATAACTTCCGCGCCAACGTCGACGTGAACCTCACACGCACGTCAGTCCTCACGCTCGGACTGGAGACGACCATCCACGACAAGAACTATCCGGGATATGGCGACAGCAGCAATGACCTGTGGAATGCCTGCTCTACACTGACGCCGATCACTGTGCCGTTGATCTACTCCAACGGCGATTTCCCGGCATACGGTTCAAACAACAATCAGATCAGCCCTTACGTATTGCTCAACCGCACCGGCTACCGCCAGTTCTACGGCAACAACACCAAGTTGAACCTCTCGTTCCAGAAGGATCTGAGTATCATCACCAAGGGACTCTCCACAACACTGCTCTTCAACTTCGACTCTAACTCCAATCTCTCTGAACGACGCACGAAATGGCCGGCTCTTTACTATGCTACTCAGCGCAAGCGCAGCGGCGAGCTGGATCTGAAAAAGGTGCGTGACTATCAGTCACAGCAATACAGCAACGACAAGTATGTCGACCGCAAGTTCTACTTCGAGGCACATCTCAACTACGATCGTCTTTTTGGCAAAGACCATCGCGTAGGAGGACTGATCCATTATTATATGTCGGACTATAAGTCATCTGGCAACACCACCTTGCTCGATGCCATCCCCAAACGCTATATTGGCCTCTCCAGCCGTGCCACCTATTCTTATAAGGACACCTATTTCATTGAAGGCAACTTAGGCTATACAGGATCAGAGGCCTTTGAGAAAGGACATCGGTTCGGGTTTTTCCCAGCCATTTCCGGAGGATGGATTCCCACACAGTATGCTGCTGTGCGCAAACTCGTACCCTGGCTTAGCTATCTGAAATTCCGTCTCTCCTATGGTGAGGTGGGCAACGACCGCATCTCGGGCTCTCGTTTCCCCTACCTCTCACTGATGGGCTCCGGCGATTCCGGGCCTTGGCAGTCAGGCACAGGTATCACGGAATCACAAGTAGGATCAAACAATCTGAGATGGGAGAAGGCTGTCAAGCGCAACTTAGGTATCGACATGAAGCTCTTTAATGAGCGTATCGACCTGACCGTCGACTTCTACCGTGATGTCCGTTCCGGCATTTACCAGCAACGCGCCAGCATTCCGGCAGAAATGGGACTGGCTTCCCTGCCCTATGCCAACGTGGGAAAGATGAAGAGCTGGGGCGTTGACGGACATATTACCTATACCCAGCCGTTCTCTCCCGATGCAGGTATGACGCTGAGAGCCAACTTCACACAATCGAAAAACAAAGTGCTCCAATATGAGGAGACTGTAAAAAGCTATCCCTATCAATACACGGCGGGATATACCTGGGGCATTCAGCGCGGCTTGGTCGCCTTGGGACTCTTCAAGGATGAAGAAGAAATCAAGAACAGTCCACGACAGACCTTTGCCAGTGATGTGCTGCCGGGCGACATCAAATACAAGGATGTCAATGGCGACGGCGTGATCAACTACGACGATCAGATACCACTGAAATACAGCAATGTGCCACAAATCCAGTATGGCTTTGCTACCGAGTTCTATTGGAAGAACTGGACGCTGAGTGTGCTCTTCGGCGGTGTCTCGCGCGTGCAATACTATGCAGGCGGTACGGGTTTTGTTCCCTTCGAGCAGAAAGAAACCGGCAATATCCTGAAGATCGTTGCAGATCAGAAAAACCGCTGGACGGCTGCCAGCTTCTCGGGCGATCTCACTACAGAGAATGTCAACGCACGTTTCCCAAGACTCTCCTACGGATCAAACGCCAACTCCACCGTATGGTCTACCTTCTGGCTGCGTAACGGCAGCTATCTCAGACTGAAAAACGTACAACTCACCTACACGTTCAACAAATCGTGGTTGCGTAAGCTCTACATGACAGGTGCCTCGATCAGTCTCATCGGCGAGAATCTCCACTTGTGGGACCACGGCGACAAGATCTTCGACCCGACACAGGCCAATGGCAACGGTGCTGCCTATCCATTGCAGCGAGTCTACACACTGCAACTCAACGTATCATTCTGATCTATTATCAACTGAAAACAAACAACTATGAATATTCGTAATAAAACGCTCACACGAAAGACGGTGGGATGGGCACTGGCTCTTCTGCCCTGCGCAGGAATGACTGCCTTGAGCTCCTGCGAGTCTTTCCTTGACATCGACAGCTATATCAACGACCAGGTCACTATCGACTCGGTCTTCACGTCTAAAACACGTGTACTGCAATACATCAACGGTGCTGCGTCATTTCTCCCCGACGAGTCCAAGATCTTCTCCGTAGGCTCGTACTCGCCCAGCGGACTGGCCGCCGATGAGGCTATCGTGCCTTGGGCAGACTGGAATCATCGCGGCTCTTATCTCATGGTCGACGAGGTGACGGTCAACGATGTCAAGGGCTACGACCCTTGGGAAAATTACTACAAGGGCATCCGTAAAGCCAACATCCTCATCAAGCGCATACCAGAATGCAAGGAACTCACCGACTTGGAACGACGAGACTACATGGGACGGGCTTACTTCCTCCGTGCCTATTTCTACTATAGTCTCATGCGACTCTATGGCACTGTGCCCATCGAGCCCGACGAGCCATACGCCAGTGACACAGAGGCGTCTACAGCGTCAGTAGAGCGGGCAAGCTATGATGGTTGTGTGGAATATGTCTGCAATAACTTTGAGAAAGCAGCCGAATACCTGCCCGTCAGCCGTGAGAAAGCTTATCAATATGTTCCCACACGGGGAGCCGCACTGGCCTTTGAGGCCCGACAACGCCTCTACTGGGCAAGCCCGCTCTTCAACGGCAATACATATTATGCTGACTGGAAACGCTCCGATGGCACCAACTTCATCTCGCAGCAGGAAGACAAGAGCCGATGGGGAAAGGTCGCCGCACTCTACAAGCGGATCATCGACATGAACAAATACGCCTTGAATACAGTCGAGAAAATCGCTACTACCGACCATGTAGCCGGCACGCTACCCCTGCCTTCGACGGTGTCGAAGGAGCCGTTCCCCAATGGCGCAGGAGACATTGACCCGTACAAGAGCTACAAAAGTATCTTCGACGGAAGCATCGAACCGGAGCATAACAAGGAGCTTATCTATTTCTGCCCACGCAGCGATGCGGACGACTGGACTTTCTATCCCAACCCTTTAGGCGGTATCAACGGATTCAGTGTCACACAGGACATGGTCGACTCTTATCGCATGGCAGACGGACGGCAATATAGTGAGGCTACTGATGAAGAAAAATCATGGAGAGCCGTGGGGCAAGGAAAGACTTTCTCGGAGGATTATGTGCTTGCACCGGAACGGGCTCACCGCGACGACAACCGCGAGCCTCGCTACTATGCCAGCATCGGATTTAACTATTGCGTCTGGCCTTGCACGTCCTACACGGGTACCGAGGCCAAGAAGAACTTCGTGGCCACATATTATAAAGACGGCAACAGCCAACCTACCGGAACGGTCAAGGTGGATTACAACCGACTGGGCTATACCTGCAAGAAATATGTCAACCAGGAGGACATCATGAATCGGCAGGGCTCACGCAAGCCCAAGACCTATCCCATCATGCGCTATGCGGAAGTGCTGCTCGGCTATGTGGAAGCCATGAACGAGATGACGGAACCCTATACTGACCCTGTAAACAAGATCACTGTCAGCCGTGATGTACAGCAGATGATGTTCTACTTCAATCAGATCAGATATCGTGCCGGCCTGCCCGGCATCACCACGGCAGAGGCTTCGGACTACGAGACCATGAAGAAACTCATCAAACAGGAGTGGAAAGTAGAGTTTGCCTTTGAAGATCACCGCTACTATGATCTTCGACGCTGGAAAGATGCGCCCGATGCCATGAACAAACCGGTCACCGGTCTCGATGTCAGCGCAAAGATGGCGGAGAGAGAGCAGTTCTATACCGTACGCGTGTGGAATACGGAAAAGACGATGAAGCGCGTGTTTAAGAATAAAATGTATTTCTATCCTATTTCCAAAACAATTCTGCAACGCAATGGAAAACTGGTACAGAACCCAGGATGGACCGATTAACCTATAAAAGACAAAAGCATGAAAAACTATATTTTTGCAACGATCAGCCTGGCTGCCGCACTGCTCTTCACCGCTTGCGATCAGGAAGCGCCCATGGACACGGATCTATATCCGCAAACCGCCTACATCGTGGGCGCTCATTATCGGATCATTGACGAGTATCTTGACTTGAGCTATGAGCATGACACAGTCAATATCTCTGTGGCCATCAGCGGCAACCGCTCCTTAGGGAGTGACGTAAAGGTGACTTTGGAAGAGTGCCCGGAAGCCATCGACACCTACAACCGGCGTGAGGTTTCGGCACGAGCCAGACAATATCGTCCTCTAAGCACAGACATCTATCAGATTCCGTCGTATGATGTCACGGTACGGAAGGGGGAGGTGTTCCACACCATGCCCATTTATGTCAACCCGTCGTCGCTTCACTGCGACTCGCTCTATATGCTGGCCTTCAAAATAGCTGCAACGTCTATGTACGAGGCAACCAAGATCGACACCGTCGCCCTGTTGCGGATGAATCTTGTCAACAAGTATTCGGGACAGTACTACATGAATGGTGTCATCAAGAACGTGGACAATCCCAACGACTCGCTGGTCTATGTCATGCCGAGACGGCTCACGGCTACGAAAGACGGCAGGACGGTGAGAATGTTCCATTATAATAATGAGTGGGTGGAAGGAAGCAGCAACGATTATCGTCCCACATACACATTCATGATTACAGTCAACGATGACAACAGTCTCACGCTTCATACTTGGGACAAGTTCGACCTTGTAGAGGGTGGAGGAACATACTACCCGGAGATGAAGGTGTACGACATCTGGTATATCTACCGCGACAAAGGAAAGACATGGCGCGCCGAGGGCTTCTTGTATAAAGAGAGGAAGAACAATACAGAGCAACATGCTGTCAACGACTGGATGGAACTGATGCGGGCCAAGAAAAGTAAATAGTGGTAAACCGATCATGAAATAATTGCGGTGACTCTTGGTACACCGATTCATGAAATAACAGCGGTGCCTCTGCGCGTGACAGGCAGAGACACCGCTGTTGTGTTTACGCGTGTCGGTGAATGCTCTTTGACAGCAGTTCGTAGAGTTGCCGGAGATCGGGATCATCGGCGAGGAGGGCGGACTGTGCGGCGATGACGTTCTCGTCGTAGCGCACGGCGGGACCCGTCTGTGCATCGTGGGGCGACAGAGAGTGGACTTTGCGCGCCGTCTCGTCGATGAGCGGGAGCATCACGTCGAAAGGCAGATGGTGGGCGGAAAGGATTCCGGCGGCAATGTCGTAGCAGTGGTTGACGAAGTTGCAAGCCCACACGGCTGACAGGTGCAGGTTCTTGCGATCGGCGGTAGACAAGGGATAGATGCGGCGGGAGATGGACTGCGCCAATGTGGCGAGCCGGGTGTGGGCGGTCTCGTCGTTCCATTCGATGAAGGTGGGGATAATGCTGAAGTCCATCTCGCGCGTTTTGGAGAAGGTCTGCATGGGATAGAAGACGCCATAGTGCGGAGCTTTTCCCTTGAAGACGTCGAGAGGCATGGAACCGGCGGTGTGGAGGAAGACTTTCTCCGAAAGGGCAGCCCCCGAAGAGTTCAGCGCGCGGGTCAGCTCGCCGATGACATCGCGCAGTGCCTTGTCCTTGATGGAAAGGATATACACGTCGGCGCGGTTGTCGATAGCCGTCAAGTCGATTGTCGCGGGACAGTCGAGGATGGCGGCTAAAGCTTCTGCTGAGGTTGCCGTGCGGCTGTATACCTGCAGGATGTCGTGACCGGCTTTTTTCAGTGCCTTGCCTAAGTTGGTGGCAAGGTTGCCGGCTCCTATTAATACGATTTTCATAATAATGAGCCCCCCTCTAACTCCCCCCAAGGGGGGAGGAAAACCAACCCCATGCTTTCCCTTTCATGCTAAGCCAGGTGCTTATGGTATTGCCGTCCTCCCCCCTTGGGGGGAGTTAGAGGAGGGCTTAAGGGTTAATCTTTTTTGTTATTGACGTAGCTCAGTGCAGCGCCGATGGCCGTACAGAACTCGCTACTCTTGGGAATGATGAAATGCACGTCGTAGAGTTCTTCTAGTTTTGGGAAGAGCTCGTTGCACTGCGGCAGTCGTGAGAGATTGCCGATGAGCACGAAGTCGCGGATGCCGCTGTTGAGTGAGCTGAGGATAGACGCTGAGCCGATGGCCTGCAGCACCATACAGATCAGACCCTTCGCGATGTCCTCGCGGCTGGCGTTGCCCTGTGCGTTGGCGAAGAGGCTGGCGGTAGCGTCCATGGGCAGACCCGGTAGCGGATGAGCCGAGATGTCGCCGATACTTAGGTTGATGTGCGTGATGTCGCCGTCGAGCGCCATCTGCGAGATCTGTTTGATGTCGTCGGTTTGGAGGAGCAGACGGCTGAGGCCGTTGAGCGTACCGCCGCCGATGCCGATGCCGCCGAGGTGGCGTATGGCACCGTCCTGGTAAGAGACGAGCGACGTACCTGTGCCCATCGACACCACGATCATGCGACTGAGCTTTGACTCAAAGGCCGCACCGAGCCCGTCGGCGATGAACTCCTCGACTTTCTGCGTGGTGAGGCCGTAGATGGGGCTGTTGATATAAGCTGCGCCGACGCCGGTGAGCATGACACGCTCCACGTCGTCGAGGGCGATGGCGTTGTCGTGGAGAAACTTGCCGAAGGCACCGTAGAGCGAGGTGACGGGGTCGGTGGCCTTGATCCACAGGGGCGAGACGACTTCGCCGTCGCGGATTCCTACTATCTTCGTCGTGGAGATACCCACGTCGATACCGATTGCTATCTTGTTCATGATCTGTTGAGAGGGGATATAGAGATTATAGAAGCTATAGAGGCGATAGAAGCTATAGAGACGAGAGAGCCGATCACGAGGCCTTAGAGGCAGTCGACGATGTCCTTGGCCACGTCGCGTTTGCTCTTCTTCGGGAAGTCGCGGCGGCGGCCGTCGCGCGCGATGATGGCGATCTGGTTGTTGTCGCTGCCGAAGGTGGTGTCGGGGATGCGCGTAGAGTTGAGCACGATGAGGTCGGCGTTTTTCTTCCGCAGCTTTTCCTCGGCGTTGTGCACCTCGTTGTTGGTCTCTAAGGCGAAGGCCACGAGTTTCTGTCGGCTTGTCTTCATCTTGCCGAGCGTGGCGGCGATGTCCTGCGTGGGGAGCAGGTCGATGTGGAGTCCGTCTTTTCCCCGTTTGATCTTTTGGTCAGCGACTGTCGCCGGTTTGAAGTCAGCGACAGCGGCGCAAAGGATTGCTATGTCGCAATGCGGAAAGGCCTCGGTGGCGGCGTGGTACATCTCGTCGCAGCTTTCCACGTCGATGCGGTGGATAGCCGGTGAGCACTGCAAGGCCACGTGTCCGGCGACAAGCGTGACGTCTGCTCCACGTTGCAAGCATTCCTCGGCGAGGGCGAAGCCCATCTTGCCGGTGGAGTAGTTACCGATGAAGCGCACGGGGTCGAGCTTCTCATAGGTAGGTCCGGCAGTGATGAGCACGTGCTTGCCGGCGAGGGGGTACGCTATGGGGGCTTGACTGTCGTCGGTCGTGGCTTCGTCCTGGTCAGTCGCCTCGCTGTTTTCTGCTTCAGTCTCAAAGTATTCGTCGAGCGCGGCGATGATGTTCTCCGGTTCTTCCATGCGTCCCTTGCCCTCCAGTCCGGAAGCAAGGAAGCCAGAGCCCGGTTCGATGATATGGTTGCCATAGCTGCGCAGCGTCTCTAAATTGTGCTGTGTGGCAGGATGGCGATACATATCCAGGTCCATGGCGGGAGCTATGAAGACGGGGGCTTTCATGGAGAGGTAAGTGGTGATGAGCATATTGTCGGCGACGGCATTGGCCATTTTGCCGAGACTGCTTGCCGTACAGGGCGCAACGAGCATGGCGTCGGCCCACAGTCCGAGATTCACGTGGGAGTGCCACCTGCCGTCGCGCTGTGCGAAGAAATCACTGATGACGGGCTTATGGGTCAGTGCGCTGAGGGTGACAGGAGTGATGAACTCCTTGCCCGCGGGCGTGATGACGACCTGCACCTCGGCCCCGCGCTTGACGAGTCCGCGGATGATCAGACAGGACTTATACGCCGCGATGGAGCCTGTAATGCCCAATACGATTTTCTTTCCTTTTAGCATTTCGCTACGAGTTGAAATGAATAAATGAGCTTGTCTGAGACAGACAATTGCCTTAATGGCTACAAAGTTACAAAATAATTATATAACTTTGCACTTGTAAAAGAACTAATCAACATGGGTTATTTAACAACAGACAAGAAAAAGATTACTACAAAGACGATTTTAGAGATGAAAGCCGCAGGCGAGAAGATTGCCCAGATGACGGCTTACGACTTTACGACAGCAGGCATTCTCGACCGTGCGGGCATCGACTCGATCCTCGTCGGTGACTCTGCCTCGAACGTGATGGCAGGCAATGCCGACACGTTGCCGATCACCGTAGATCAGATGATCTACCACGCGCGCGCCGTGGCACGTGCCTGCCAGCACTGTCTGGTGGTGTGCGACATGCCGTTCGGCTCTTATCAGGTGAGCCGTGAGGAGGGCGTGTGCAACGCCATCCGCATCATGAAGGAGACGGGCGTTGACGCCGTGAAGATGGAAGGCGGCGAGGCTATTGCCGACACGGTGCGCGCTATCGTGCAGGCCGGCGTGCCTGTGGTGGGACATTTAGGACTCACTCCGCAGAGCATCCATAAGTTCGGTGGCTATGGTCTTCGTGCCAAGGAAGAGGCTGAGGCGCGTCAGCTGCTCGCCGACGCACATGGGCTCGATGAGGCCGGTGTCTTCGCCATCACGCTCGAGAAGGTGCCTGCCAAGCTGGCGGCGCAGGTCACTCGCGAGGTCAAGGCGGCTACGATCGGCATTGGCGCCGGTCCCGATACTGACGGACAGGTGCTCGTCTACGCCGATGCGCTGGGTATGACGCAAGGGTTTAAGCCGAAGTTCCTCCGCCACTTCGCTGATGTCTGCCAGTGTATGACAGATGGTGTGCAGTCGTATGTGCAGGCTGTGAAGGGCGCAGAGTTCCCCAACGAGGAGGAGAGCTACTAAAATGCCTCACCCCCGAAACACAGCCTCACCGGCCTCACCCCAGCCCCTCTCCCTCGGAGAGGGGTGAGGCCACATATAACTTTGACTATTCAAAACAACGAAAAACCTAAGTATGATGACAGATAAGACGGAGTTTGACGATATTCGACCCTATACCGACGACGAGATACCGGCAGCCATGCAGCGCATCGCCGAGAGCAATTCGTTTCCGTTGTTGGCCACCTATGTTTATCCCGACAAAGAGATAGACGACGTGCGCGAGCGCATTCGTGGCTACCGTACCATCCGGGAGTTTCAGTCCGAGACCATGCGGCGCGTCAACGAGCGCATCGTGCAGTGCACCATCGATACGTTCACCTGTTCGGGTCTTGACCGTCTCTCGCCCGAACGGCAATACCTTTATGTGTCCAACCACCGCGACATCATGCTCGACGCCAGCCTGCTGGAATACCATCTGCTCACCCATGGCTTCGACACCACCGAGATCACCTTTGGCGCCAATCTCATGCAGGGACAGCTCGTCATCGACATCGGTAAGAGCAACAAGATGTTCCGCGTGGAGCGTCCCGGCGGCAGCATCCGCGAGTTCTACCACCGTTCCGTACATCTCTCCAACTACATCCGCCACGCCATCCGCGACAAGCATCAGAGCGTGTGGATCGCACAGCGCAACGGACGCACCAAGGACGGCATGGACCGCACCGACCAGGGCATCATCAAGATGTTCTGCATGAGTGAGGCCGAGGATAAGATACGGGCCATCAGCGACCTGCATATTGTACCCGTTGCCGTGTCGTATGAGTGGGAGTCGTGCGACATCCTCAAGACTTTGGAGCTCTATGCTTCGCAGTACGCGCCCTACACCAAGAAACCCGGAGAAGACCTTAACAGCATTCTCACCGGCATCGTACAGCCCAAAGGACGTGTGCACTTTGAACTCTGTGAACCGCTCTCGGAAGTGGAATTGCGCACACTCGAACCCTTGACGAGCAACGAATACCATAAGGCCGTGGCACGACTCATCGACCGCCGTGTCGTTGCTGCCTACCGGCTCTATCCCAATAACTACATCGCCTACGACCTGCGCTACGGCACACAGAAATACGAGGACCTGTATACCCCAGTGCAGCGGCAGACCTTCCTCGGCCGGCTCAACATGCTCAACCGCTAC
>CAVKHS010000026.1:0-32528 GCA_963656095.1 Paratractidigestivibacter sp. | reverse complement strand
GATGGTCAACTCGATTTATTTCGAGATCTAAAATCTTAACGGGACAGTAGTGAAAATTATCATTATTAATTACTATTAACATACATATAAAAATGCTTTTCATTTAAATGAAAATTTTCTTAAAACCCACTTTTGTTCATCCTTAGTCATAACAATTAAGAACCCAGACAATAAAACTAAAACTGTTGTACAACAACATATAGCTATTAGCTTTATAAATCGCCCTTCAATATTGACATTTGTAACCAAGAGATATGTTAATCCTGTTACAATGACAAACATTGTAACACAGGGAACTATTGTCTTTGTGTAATATTCAAATATAGAGAACTGATTAATGTATCTTTTTAAGATAAATATATAAAGATTAGACACCACTATTTGAATAACTAAGGTGATAACGAAAGGAATATAAGGATTATAATTTAATTTCAGAAAAATATAAGTGATAGGTAAGACCAACAACATGGCTAAGCCACCCAACAAGGATAATATCTTGTTATTGCCAGTTGCAATCACAGCATAACTTACAGGAGAGGTCAAGACTACTATCAACAAAGTTAACAGACTTAATCTGCAAAACCCAGACGTATAAATAGGTGGAGTTTTAAGCCAAAGCTCTAAAATATACTGGCTATCAAAAAGAAAAGGTGCTGACAAGAGTAATATTAAGCAAAAAGAATATTTGCACGATGAATGTATCAAATCTATCATCCTTGTATAATCAGCTGACGAATACGCCTTAATAATCGCAGGACGAATAGAAATCATGAAATTATTGGCAAAGCCGACTATCGCCCCATATACCGTATTGGCAAAGCCACAAGCTGCATTGATTGCTACTCCATAGAAAAGATTGAGCAAGATGTTGACCCCCTGATTTTTCGTCACTAAGCTGAAGTCGCCAAACAACTGCCATCCAGAGAAAACAAGTATAGGCTTGGAGATACTCCAGTCTGCTGACCATCGGAAACGACACTCCGCGAATGAGCGTCTGCAGTAAACATAGTATATCAAGTTAATGACCACTGTGAAAGTTAATAGCGCCGCTCCATAAACCATCAGTCTGTCATACGGGGTGATATAGAGCACATAGCACGCTATCAGTTTGAAGATGGTGTCGAGAATACCGACATAAGCAAAAACCTTCATCCGCTCATGGGCTATGATGGCAGCATTGTATGGGCTCTGAACCAGCGACAGCATCGTCATCAGGATGGAGGCCTGATAGACCACATTGGCAGCAACTTCTCGCCCAATAGGAATATTGAGCTTATAGTTTACCAGCCAGAGTCCGATGGTTTCGCATACCACAAAAAATATGGCTGCCGTTACAATATGAACATTGAGTGTTGCCGCAAATGTACGGGCCAGACGCTGTGAATCGTTTTTGCCAAGTTCGAAAGCTAAAAAGCGTGAGGTTGCACCTGCCAACGAGCCGTTGACAAATGTGAACATAGCAACAATTCCTGCAACCACTTGATATACTCCCAAATCGTCAACGCCGAGAACCTGCAGGATAACCCTTGAAGTGTAGAGCGAAACCACGAGATTAAACAACATTCTTCCATACAGGAACAATGTGTTCTTGGCAATGGTTTTATTGGAAGAGATTTTTTCCATTAAAAATATAAATTTAGGAAATAGACATTTTGTGGCCCTCATTCCGTTTTGCCCTGACGTCCATTGAGTTCCAATAATATGTTAGTCGAGGATACTCATTGATATTGAAATATGCTTGATATGCAGGGTTTTTCGGGAGATTCAAGAGAGACTCGTGCATCTTCTTTCCCACTTGAGAATCACCAAAATAGATTTGATTACAGAACTGTTCCCACATTCCATTCTTTAAGTCTTGATCAAAATCATGGAGCATATTGTGAGTAAAATACATTCGCTTGTGCCAGTTGACATGAATGTTCTCTTGTTTCAAATCAGAAAGAATTTCATCCAGATTATCCTGATTTGAATACATATTCTGAGCAAATGTCAATCCGCTCACATCATTCCCTTCCAAAATCTCTTTTGCATACATACATATTGAATCTTTCGGGAACAAATCACTGCCTTCATGCATCCTTTCAAAAATAAACTTTGAGATTCCAACTTCTTGTCGGAAACGGAAAGGTAGAACACATTCTTCAATTGGGACGGTACCCTCATTGAACAATATTCCCTTTTGTGCCCCGCTTCGAGGATATATTTGTAAGCCTATTGTCGTGAAAGGAAAAATAGGCTTGAATGTCAAATCAGGAATTATTAGATGGACGTAAATAACACCAACGGGATTCGCTTTGATATCCTCATCTGTGAGAGGTCGGTATTTATCATATCCAACACTAATCGTCGATGCAAAGAATGCTGCTACGTTTATATCTGTAGTAAAATCCACCACGCCGGTTTTGAAGCCATAATGTTGAGCAAGACCATAATAATTCATATTAATAAAAAATGGACGCTTTTCTGGCTCTAAAATAATTCCTCTGTCAAACATCATCGACAGAGGATTTGTCAAAAGAAGAGCTATGAAATCTTCACTTAACAGATTTGACCTCAAATGTTTAGGACGAAATTGTTTCAGAACGAGAGGATTTCCCTGACTATCATACTCGTCTCTGGCAAATGATGAGAGAATGTGAGGGTACTCCTTTCTTTGTCCTCTATAAATAAAACCACAATTACGCAGATTCGGTTTCAATGTATGTCTACGTTTTTGAGTTTGTACGACGATGAATTTATCCTCGTCAGCATGGTTGTAGTATTCCATATTTATAGAATGCCAACTCTCTTCCATATTTGAATCAATGTGGCCGTTAGCATCTCTTTTAGCAATGATTTCACTGCTCTTTCGCTTCAAAATATCAACTAACTGAAGTAAATTGGGTAGTTTGACTGCATCAATATCTTGATGTGACATATATAGTAAACGATATTTGTTTGTGATTGTTCAAATATACAATTTGTTCAGCGGTTTTCTTCTTTATCCTTATATCCCGCACCACAATAGTCTCTGATATTTTACAACATCCTGAGCAACAAAAATTTGTTCAGGATTTTGCCATGTCAAAGAAATCACTTAACTTAGTGGTGCAAAAACAAATTAGCAATTCATTAACACGACATGGAAATATACAAATTAAATCTGAGGAACAGACCCCATTCGGAGGAATTTTTCACGTCATGGAGCTTTTTGAGCGTCTTCGTCGCATATCATCGAAGAAACCCTCGGGAAAGAGGTCTGTCTCTATTGGGTACGATTATAGCGAGATTATACATTCTCTCATATGCGTGTATCTCTGTGGAGGCTCATGCGTCGAGGATGTTTCCAACCATCTTAGAGGGCATCTGAGCCTGCATCCTTTATTGCGTGCTTGTAGTTCAGACACCATCTTACGTATGATGAAAGAACTTTCCTGCGACAACATCACATACACATCCGATACCGGAAAAGACTACGATTTCAACACCTGTAACAAGGTGAACGAATTGCTTATCAATGCACTTGTCTCCACGGGACAGCTTGTGCCAGAAGGTGAATACGATCTTGATTTTGACCACGAGTTCCTTGAGGCAGAGAAGTATGATGCAAAGATGAGCTATAAGCACTTTTTTGGATACAGTCCCGGTATGGCAGTTATCAACAATATGGTCGCTGGCATTGAGAATCACAACGGAAACGCTAACGTCAGATTTCACCAACAAGACACCCTTGAGCGTATCTACACAAGACTTGAGGGTAAGGGTATAACCATTAACCGTTCCCGTATGGATTGTGGCTCATGCTCTGAGGAAATAGTCAAGACCGTTGCCCGGCATAGCAAGCTTTATTACATACGTGCAAACCGCTGTCAGTCAATATATAACGATATATTCGTATTGAGAGAATGGAAGTGTGTGGAGATAAATGGCATTGAATACGAACTGAACTCAATTCTCGTCGAGAAATGGAAGTTTTAAGTTCTTTTGTGTACATATACAAACTGAAACAAGGGAATGATATCACTTGATTGATCTATCTCTGTTTCTCCCTTTAAAACTCGCACTATTCCGGTAAAAAGTTATTTGTTTCTATGTAAGAACCAACTAGTTTCCCAGCGAGAAGCTATTAGATCTTCGGACAAAATCGTATATCTCGTATTAACTGTCGAAGACGGTCGTTGCCGACTTTATTTGTAACGCATCATATAGTCTTTCAAGCGCAAAGCCTGTTGCTTTGTTATTTGTCGAAAAATTACAAACCTCTTAATTACTTCTTTTCCATCTTCGTCAATAATTCGACCAAGAGAAACATTAAGTAGTATAGATGGAAGCGAGGATACTCCATTCATATTTATGTAAACCTGTTTCTTCTGGATAATTGCGTTCTTTATATTGTCATACAAAACTTTCCCAGCAATCTCCAAGTTGTTAGTATCTCGGAGAATATCATTCATTATAATATCCATACTATTTTAATTTACCATTCAAAATCATTAATGACCTCTTCTTCCTCCGTTTTAGATAAATCAACCTCAAAATAGATTAATGTACCTGGGAATGAGAAATTAGTGCTAACAATTGTCGTATTCTTATTTTGTTTCACGACAAGAGCACTACCACTAAATATTCTGGCGGAAGTACTCCCATTTAGAATATTTGAAAGACCGAAGCCCCTGTTTCTCTCTGTCGAGCGAACTGTGAAATTATCCTCTATGGCTTTTCCCAAAGCATCTTTATCTGTCCCTATTGCCGGTTCGATCTTTCTAACTGAATTAGCTATACCAATACCGAAATCAGAAATAGCGGCGTGAAGCATACTAGTGTCTTCTTTGTACATAACCAAAGAAAATGCATTATTCCGTGCATGTGCGTGATCAAAGACATTGTAATAAGCTTCTGTCATTATTTGACTGATTACGCTCAAATCCCGATTGCGAAAATAATTTCTCTTAAAATAGTTTTCAACTCTAGGTACGTATAAATCCTTCTCCGAATCTACTATTCTCCAAAGATTGAAAATGTTAGTTCCTCCCTTGACATCTACATGGTTCTTGCCATTACTCCAATATTCTGAAAAATACAACCGATTGTAAATATAGTCAAATACATTCTTGTTTTTATCATAGGATATAAAAACTCTATTTCCTATATCAAACAGATATTGAATAAGATTTGCTAATGTCACCAAATGAAATGGGAGCAACTCGCTTATTTTTATTGAACTGTCGAAATCTAATATATATTTTTCATCTCTACAGTTTTTGAATCTTAGGACGCAATCATTAATTTTGCGCAACCAATAGGCCTTATTACAATTCTCAAATATGATATACATGTTCATTTAGAACTTCCGTAGTATGTGTTATAAGTCAAATTCCACATAAAAGTTGTCGAAGACAAACGTCTTATTCCATCCGCAATAGCGATAGCTCGTAGCAATGTTCTAGCGGCAATAGGTACTAGTGCTCCTCATATAACGATAATAGTCATCTATTTCCATAAATACCTCTTATATTGAAGAGCAATTTGTGGGTAATTAACGGGCATTTATGTTAGAGTAAGGCTAGCGAAGCGCACAACTCTAGCTCCTTCCTCACTGCTATGTGTGCGGAAGGGATGGTCAGAAAAATAGATTCTCCACATCAGAGAGACTGGTACCGATAATCGCTAATCACTCCAAGACATTTGGTAGACGAATCTCGCAGAGCTGTGCTATGTTTCGTAAGGCTGCTAACGCAAATTGGTTGCAAATTTACGAGTTTTTTTTGCAATATCGCAAGGAATTGATGCAAAATCGACATCACGGAGCTCTCACAAAACCACGAAGGGCGCGAAGAGTCCGCAAAGGTTACGCAAAGAACTTCTTACGAACATGTACTTGGCGTAGCCTTGGCGGACTATAGTATTTCTATTTTGCACCAACCAGCAAGGAGAGAAAACCATAAGAGTTTCTGATTGCCTAAAAACACCTCTATAGGCCAATTCCGTCGAAAAGCATTCTCTGTCGGTCTTTAAAGTCCCTGAGCATGTTGAGGCGTTGTTCAAAGCCGCTTGTACTCAGGAGAATCTTCCATACCCTGATCCTTGAGTTCTGCCATCCGCATAAGGATAATCTCTATCTCACTCAATGCTGCGATGGTTTGGTTTCCGGCCTCTTTCCGCTGGAGGAATTCGGCATAATACTCTTTGTATTCGCCGATTTTTTGATCCTTTTCTTCTTCCTTTCGTTGTTGTGTCTTGTGCTTCATGATATGATATGTAAAATGTAACAAGGAAGTGGTATCACTTGCTTGCTATCAGTTTCTCGCTTTGGAACTCTCTGTTTCTCGCTTTAAAACTATTGGTTTCTCGGTAAGAAACCGTTAGTTTTTCGGCGAGAAACTATTAGTTTTTCGATAAGAAGACTGCGGTTCGCAAATTAAAAGTCGTATTCCTCGTAGTAGTTGTCGAAGACGAGGGGTTCTTCCCAACCGCATGAGCGACAGATGGTGGCAATGTCTTGACGGTCTTCCGGTGTGATGGGAGTGGTGCCGTTGCGAAACTTGAAGTATTTGGTCTTGGTGAAGTGCTGGATGAGTGCCCGGCGGACGGCCTTAGCTTTGTTCTCAGGAATGTCCTCGTAGAAGTTGAGCATGCCTCGTGCCATCGTGCGTTTGGTATCGGAACGGTAATCGGAGCAGGTGCCGGCGATGACGTCCTTGCGGAGTGGGTTGACGGTGGTGGTGTAGGGAGCGTCGTCTGAAGCCCACTGTCCGACAAGCCAGTGAAGGCAGTGCTCCTTGCGGGGACAGGTAGAGGTGTAGCACAGTATATAGTGCTGTGATTTCTCACGGAGCAGCGATTGCTCGTAGGATAAAGTCTGATTGTTCACGATGATAGTCTTTTAGTTGATCTCCTTATCTCTATCGAAGAGTTGCATCTGTATCTATTTTTTATACTGCAATGACCAGTTCCGAACTCGCCGTTGCGATTTATAAACTACAAGCGAATATAAAAAAGAAATAGCCTCACCCCCGGGTCCCTCTCCAAGGGGAGAAGGGAGTGATTACCGTCAAAGGGATTAGGACGGGCATACAATCCGCCCCCACACTGACACCCTGCGTTACCACAGGTTCCAGCGTTTTTTCTCTGTTGCTGTCTTCGGTTTTGATGTAGGTGTAGGGTTTATCCCCATCCAAGCACTCGGATGGCATCCGTTGCACCGGTGTTGCGTTTCTCTCCTTTTTAGGGAGAGATAGAGAGGGTCTCCTATACGCGCACAACTCTACCTCCTTCTACACGCCAATGGGTGCAGAAGGGATGGTCAGAAAAAATAGATTCTCCACATCAGAGAGGACGGTACCGATCGCTAAGAGGTTCAAGGCAAAAGGTAGATGTCTCTCGCAGAGCTGTGCTACGTTTCGTAAAGACTGCTAACGCAATATATTTGCAAATTTACGGTTTTTGCGGGAAAGTAGCAAAAAAATCTTGTGCAAAATGGAGATTAAGACACACAAGTATTCATTTTCTCTGTCAAACATTATCATTAAGTAACATATTCATGATTGTAGATTGCTGTATGTGCATCTATACTATCACATGAGGAAGGCAGTGGATAGAGGATAAAACGTGATGGATGAAAAAGTTCTGGAATTCTTGTAACTTTGACGGGAAAATGATTGGAAGTGACAAAAAAACTATAACTTTGCAAGAAGTTAAGAATCAACGGTACCAAACGGTGTGAAACAGTACCAAGTGGCGGAAAAAGATGCCAATAGGTGTGAAACGATGCCAAATGGTAAGAAAGGGAAAATACCCAGCGATGAGAAACGATAAAAGCCAAGACAGCAAGATGATGGACATGCTCCACGGACCACTCTTAGGCAAGCTGCTGCAGGTGGCCATGCCTTTCGCGGTGAGCAGCATTCTCCAACAGTTGTTCATCTCCATCGACGTGGCGGTAGTAGGTCGTTTTGCGTCGAGCGAGGCGCTGGCTGCCGTCGGTGCGAACACCTTTCTCATCAACCTGCTCATCAATCTCTTTGTCGGCATTTCGGTCGGCGCTAATGCTGTCATCGCCATGGCCATTGGCGCCCGTGACCGTCACCGTGTGCGCAACGCCGTAGGCACTACATGCGTCATCGCCCTGGTATGCAGCGTACTGTTGTTGTTCATAGGACTGACCTTTGCGCCTACGATCCTCCGCTGGATGGCGACACCGCAGGAGATCCTACCCGACGCAACGACCTATCTGCGCGTTTACTTCCTCGGTGTGCCGTTCTTTATCATCTTCAACTTCGGCGCCGCCATCCTTCGCAGTAAGGGCGACACACGCCGTCCGCTGTATATGCTACTTGCCGCCGGCGTGGTCAACACGCTTTGCTGTCTGCTCTTCGTCACCGTTCTCCACTGGAGCGTGGCGGGTGTGGCTGCCGCCACCGGACTGGCCAACGTGTTCAGCGCCTCGTGCATGATATACGTGTTGCGCCATGAGAACGGACCGTTCCGACTGCAAGCCACACGACTACATGTGGACCGTCAGTCGCTGCGCCGCATCCTCATCATCGGCATCCCCACCGGCGTGCAAAGCATGCTCTTCTCCTTCAGCAACGTGTTTGTACAAACCGGCATCAACAGCTACGGCGCCGCAGCCATCGCAGGATCGTCGGTGGAACAGAACTTTGAATACTACTGCTATTTTATGATGAGCGCCTTCACGGGCACTGCCGTCACCTTTGTCGGGCAGAACTATGGTGCCGGCCTCATCGACCGCTGCAAGCGTGTGTTCTGGTTGAGCATGGCCTGCGGCGCGCTGTCCTGCCTGGCCGGCAACTTGCTGTTCTATGGAGGGTGCGGCTTCTTCCTCTGGCTGTTCTCCACAGATCCCGAGGTCATCGCCTTTGCCCGTGAGCGAATGGCCGACGTACTCGTCTTTCAATGGATTGCGGCGAGCTACGAGATCTCGGCAGCGTGTCTGCGTGGTCTGGGACATTCGCTGGAGCCTACGCTGATCGCCATCTTCGGCACCTGCGTGTTTCGGTTGGGCTGGATCTTCTTCTACTGCCCGTCGCATCCCGGTTTCAATCATCTCATGGCCGTGTATCCCATCTCATGGATGCTCACCGGCGTGCTGATGCTCACCGCATACGCCATCACCCTGCGTTGGGTAGCAGCACAACATCGGGCGTAGGGGCATATATATAATAAGGTGTAGTTAACATTATAAATAAGGTATAGATTCGTGCAAGGTTCTGACCTTTGCTGCATTTATCAAGCAAAAGCTCAGGATCATAACAAGCCATTAGCGCCACAGGCGTGTTGCCATCATGAAGGTTATCGATAAGGAACAACAGATCGTAGAAGCCTTTCGCCGGGGAGATACCTCGGCGATGGACGACCTATTCGCGCTGTTCAGCGGGTACCTCATGGGTGTGGGCACGCGCTATATCGCTGACGACGACGAGTTGAAAGACGTGTTGCAAGAGGCTTTCATCAAGATCTTCACACAGTTTCACTCGTTTCAGTACCGTGGCAAAGGCAGTCTGAAGGCTTGGATGATGCGCATCATGGTCAACGAATGTCTGATGGCACTACGCCAAAAACAAAAGACCGATGTCGTCGACAACGAGGAGGTGCCCGACCTACCCGATGAGGAGCCTGACACAGAGAGCCTTGACGGCAATGTGCTCATGGAGATGATCCGACGTCTGCCCGAGGGCTACCGCCAAGTGCTCAACCTCTACGTCATAGAGGGACTGAGCCATAAGGAGATCGGACAAATGCTACATATCAAACCCGACAGTTCAGCTTCGCAGTTGCACCGTGCGAAGGCGATGCTTGCCAAGATGATCAAAGACTACAAAAGGAGGTTAGGATGAACAACAAATGGATGACTGACATCAAACGGAAGGCCGACAGCTATGAGCGGAAGGCTCCCGACGACATGCTTGACAACATCAGGCAGGAGATGGCACGCCGTGGCCTGACGATGATGCCACCACAACCCGTTGCTCAGACACGCCGCCTGACATGGCAACGATGGGCTGTCGCCGCCTCGCTGGCAGCGGTCGTCGGGGGTACGGCTGTCTATCTCGCCTGGCAACAACCCGATAGCGAAAGGTTGCTATCGCAACAGCAACAGCCGCAAAGCCATAGAACGCAACAGCAACGGCAAGCATCTACGACCGCCGAGCATCATACGACTTTGTCCGCAGGCGACTCTGTTTCGAGTCTTATTGCTCAAATTAAGAATAAGGGGACATTGCCTTCAGTTCCAATGGAAAGAGCAGAAAACAAAGAAAAGGAGATTTTGTGCCAGCAGTCTCTTTCTGAAGAGAAGAAAGAAACGAATACAGAGGGAGAGGTTGCGAAGCGCAAAACGGCTGGACCCAACCATTATTATAACAGTTACAAGGACGATTGGGACTACAATGACCAACTTTTGGCATACAACAATGAAAGACCACGCCGTACGATGCACTTGAGTGCTTATTATCAGGGTGTTGGTGATTTCCAAAATAGTGGTACCGGCAATGGGCAGGCCATGACGATGAGCGACCCGATGGTGGCCAGCATGCCTATACTCTACGCCTACCCTACTCTGCTTAGCAAGGCATTTCAGGAAACACCAATACACAGTGAGAAGCATCATCATCTGCCGGTACGTGCGGGCGTTTCCGTGTCGATACCTCTCAACGGGCGATGGGGCGTGACGACGGGACTGACCTACAGTACGATGAGTTCCGACTTTGAGGATCTCTATGCCAACCACAGCGAGAACAGTACGCAACGGCTGCACTATCTGGGCATACCGGTGAGTGTCCGCTATAATGTATGGCAGCAGAGCAAGGTGAAGGTCTACGCCAGTGCAGGTGGTGAGATCGAAAAACTGGTATATGGAAAGAAGAAGACACACTACGCCGACATGGCCTCCACAAAGACCACATCGACGACGGTCAGCGAGCACCGGCCTGTGCTGAGCACAAATATCAATGCAGGTATTTCCTACTCGATACTGCCCAGCCTCAGCGTCTTCGCCGAGCCCGGCCTGTCGTATTACTTCAAAAATGGCAGTGGCGTGAAGTCGGCCTACACCGACAAGCAGCTGCTGTTCAACGTCAATGTGGGAGTGAGATTCGGGAAGTGAATGCCGCTTACACGGATCTTTAGAGGTATAGCTCATTTCACTCTCAACACGAATACGATAAG
Organism: Paratractidigestivibacter sp.; assembly: GCA_963656095.1. Classification (GTDB taxonomy): domain Bacteria; phylum Bacteroidota; class Bacteroidia; order Bacteroidales; family Bacteroidaceae; genus Prevotella. The sequence goes on along the minus strand of CAVKHS010000026.1, from coordinate 21,362 downwards.
TTGAAATCAATGGAGGTTGGATAAGCCATCCATGGATCTTCTCAAATTGATAAGAATGCAAAAAGGGTGGAAGAGTAATCCACGAATCTTCACGAATCGACACAAATGTGGATGGAAATTAGTGGAGATTAGTGAAGATCCGTGGATAAATAAACTAATGGTCATTCGTGGAGGTTTGTGAAAATTCGTGGATAAATAAACTAAGTATCAACACGTATGTGGATATTAATGGAAATTAATTTGACTCGTTATGCTATATCAACAAGAATGTTACGAAATTGTGGGAGCCGCAATGAAAGTCTATAATACTTTGGGTCCTGGATTCCTTGAGGCTGTGTACCATGAGGCACTCGAGATAGAGTTTGACAAGTGTAAGATATTGTTTGATAGTGAGAAAAGCATAGATATCTTTTACGATGGTGTTTGTCTCAAACAAAAATATCGTCCGGATTTCTTTTGCATGAATAAGATTATCGTGGAGATTAAGGCTCAATCACAACTCGACAATGCCAACGTTGCTCAGGTGATTAATTACCTTCATGCAACGAAAATGAGGCTTGGCCTGCTAATCAACTTTGGGAATCCCAATGTTTTAGAATGGAGACGTATTGTACTTTAAAGCCTTCATCCATGGATCTTCTCAAATTGATAAGAATGCAAAAAGGGTGGAAGAGTAATCCACGAATCTTCACGAATCGACACAAATGTGGATGGAAATTAGTGGAGATTTGTGGAGATTCGTGGACAAATTCTTCATGAGTAATTAATGAGTAACTTGAAAGATCTGCAACACTGAGCTGTTACCAATAAATGTCACTCTATTAATATTTCGAAAAAAGGAGAGAGAGATTTGGCGCTTACCACCATGTTTCGTATATTTGCGGTACCAACACATTAAACACTAAAGATTATGGCAAAAGTTAGTTTATTAGGCAATGCGATGAACACCATCGGCACCCTGCCTACAAAAGGAAGTATCGCACCGGATTTCGAGGCTACCAAAGGTGACCTCAGCACGCTGAAACTCAGCGACCTGCGCGGCAAGCGCGTAGTGCTCAACATATTCCCCAGCCTCGACACAGCCACCTGTGCTGCCTCTGTGCGTCACTTCAACGCTGACGCTTCGAAGATGGACAACACCGTGGTGCTCTGCATCTCTGAGGATCTGCCCTTCGCCCAGGGTCGCTTCTGTACGACAGAGGGTTTGAAGAACGTGGTACCCGTATCCCTGTTCCGCTCTCCCGAGTTCGGTAAGGCTTACGGCACAGTGATCGTCGACGGACCTATGCGTGGCCTGCAATCGCGCGCTGTCGTCATCGTTGATGAAGAGGGCAAGATCGTCTACACCCAGCAGGTGGAGAAGATCGAGGACGAGCCTGACTACAAGAGTGCGCTGGAAGTGCTGAAATAACAAAAAGTCCCGCGGCTGTCGCCGCGGGACTTTTTTTCCTTATTATTTTTTATCCTCTGATGCTATCTATGAACAGCAGCAGGCGGTTGGTGACGTTCACGGCAGAGACACCGGAATCGAAGTCGAGCGATACCAAGTTGAGCTGCGGATACATCTTCTTCAGTTTTTTCTCAATACCTTTCGAGACGATGTGATTGGCAATACAGCCGAAGGGCTGGAGGCTGGCCACGTTGTTCACACCTTGCCGTACCAGGCTGATGATGTCGCTCGGCAAGAGCCAACCTTCGCCGAACTGCGCCGCAAGGCTCACCACGCCGTTCACCTCCTTGGCATCATCGAAGATGTTGGTGAACGGACGGTAATAGCGGAAGCGAGAGGCAAGACGATTGATTTTCTTCTCCCGACGCCAGATCAAACTATAGATACTCTTCACCAGGAAGTCCGGCACATTGCTGCACTTCAGTCCGAGATGCTTAGAGGCTATCACGTTGACAAACTCCTGCAAGAAGAAAGGAGAGAGCAACGGCGGGACGACCTCACAGCCTTTGGCGATGATCTTACGCGCGAGGAACTGATGGGCAAAGGGGTTGAACTTCAGAAAGATCTCTCCCACAATGCCCACGGCAGGCACTTCCTTGTCCTCAACGATGCTGTCGAACTCCTCGGCGGCTTTGGCGATAAGGTCCATCAGGCCCTTGGGACTGTTATGAAGTATCGGATCAGCGGCCAACGCGAGAAATTTGTCACGCAGTAGTTCGGCGTCGTTCGTCGTTCCCTGTGGTCCCACATAATAAGCATCCTTACGCAGACGGCACACTGCGCCATGATAGAACTTCGAGATCGTGTCGCCATAGAGAAACATCGTCGTGATGATCGGAGCCAGACGCAGCCATGGCACATCGAGCGCCGCGCTCTGGTTCTCGTCTTCGTCCTCCGCACTCGTCGACACGCCCAAGGTAATCAACGGCACACGCTTGAAACCATTGGCATCGAGAGCACGACGGATCAGCGCCGCATAGTTCGTCGCGCGGCACTGTCCACCGGTCTGACTCATCACCACCGACACCTTGTCGGGATCATATTTCCCCGACCGCAGTGCCTTGACAAAGTCGCCGACGATCAGCGTGGCAGGATAGCACACCTCGTTATTGGCGTACTTCAATCCATACTCCGCACTCTCGGCATCGCTCGGCGGAAGGACCTCCACATCCCAACCGATCAGACGACAGATCGGAGGCAGCAGCGGAGTGAGATATTCCGTAAAGTAAGGAGCCAGAATATGGCGGGTGATCGGCGGCAAAGAGTTCTCCGTATCAGACTTATCTGTTGTCTGCGAGTCTACATCGCAGGTCGTTTTCTGCTTTTCCGTTTCGCCATTCTGTCCTCTCAGCGATTCGATAAGCGAGCGAACACGCAACTTCAAACTGCCGAGGTTGCTCACGTCATCGATCTTCAACAATGTGAAAGGCTTGCCATGTTCGCGAAGAATATGGCGTACCTCGTCCTGGATGAATGAGTCAGGACCGCAACCAAAAGATGTCATCTGTACGAAATGGACATCGTCGGGCTGTTCGGCGCACCACTGTCCCGACTTGATGATACGGTTCATATAAGCCCACTGCTTCACCAGACAGGTGTCACCGGACGAAGTTTGCTCGTCAGCTCTGACGATGTCGTCGGAGATCACGTTCACGCCGAGCGCCGCAATCATCTCCGAGAGCTTGTGCTGGATGAGCGGATCGGTATGGTAAGGACGGCCCGCCAAGAGAATGGTCAGTTTACTATTCTTGCGACTTTGTGCCAAAATATCCTCGCAGCGTTGTTTCACCTGAGAAGTATATTGCTGTTCCGCTTTCAAGGCCGCATCCAGCGCAGCCTCAGCAGTATGCTTGTCGACACCATGCTTCTTGAGGAAGGCCAGGATCTGCCCGCGCAGCAATGGCTCATCGCGGAAGTTGATCACGGGCGACTCTACACGATGCTGCAGCGTCATGGCACTGCGGATCACGTCGGAGTATGCAGTGACAATCGGACAGTTATAGCTGTTGATGGTGCGGTCATCGTCCTGATGCTCAAAGACCACGTACGGCATGAAGATGAATCCCGTCCGGCTCTCAGGCAGCTGGCCGAGCCGTTCGTCGAGTTCCTTGACATGCGCGTGGGTGAGCTTGGCGGGGAAACAGATGTTGTCGCTCATCACTGTGCCCAGCGTACGCTCGTATTTCTTAAATGTAGACTCCGAGCTGAGCATCACCTCAAAACCAGCACTCGTGAAGAGCGTATGCCAGAACGGAAACTCCTCATACATATTCAGCACGCGCGGGATGGCGACGACCTCTGTGCGCGACGGCATAGAAGGCTGTTCGGCACGACCGAAGAGTAATTCATATTTCTCGCGATAGATATTCTCGCCCTTGTCGTGGTTCTTACCCTGGTTGTTGAAGACTCGCTCACATTTATTACCGGAGTAAAAGCGACGCCCACCGCCAAAGCGATACATCGTCACGAGGCATTGGTTCTCACAGCCCTTGCAGTTGAGCAGACGTGTCTCGCACGACGACTGCCGGAGCAGATCGTCGAGAGAGGCATGATGCAGTTCGGTTGCGGACTGACAAGCGGCAATGGCGTGCAGGGCACAACCATAGGCACCCATCATCTCCGGGATATTGCTGCGAGCCACCCTTGTATGCGAGAGCAACTCAAAAGCACGGACGACAGCATCGTTCTTCATCGTGCCGCCTTGCACGACAATGTGTTTTCCGAGATCATCGTTACCTCTGAGCTTCAACACCTTATAGAGGCAGTTGCGCACCACAGAATAGGCCAGTCCGGCCGCGATGTCTGCCACCGTAGCGCCTTCGCGCAGCACCTGCTTCACCTTGGAATTCATAAACACCGTACAGCGCGTGCCGAGGTCACAGGGACGGTCGGCCTGACAGGCCAAGGCTGCAAAGTCCTGCACTCGGTAGCCCAGGCTTTGGGCAAAGGTCTGGATAAACGTTCCGCAACCCGACGAGCAGGCCTCGTTGAGTTCCATGCGCACCACAGCGCCATGATCGACAAAGATCGCCTTCATGTCCTGGCCGCCGATATCGAGGATAAATGACACGTCGGGCAACAGCCGTGCGGCAGCCCGCTCATGCGCCATCGTCTCGATGATGCCGTCGTCGAGGTTGAAAGCAGCCTTGATCAGTTCCTCGCCATAGCCCGTAGAGCACGATCCCACGATGTCGAGTGTGGTTGCACTTTCCTCAGCCTTAAGTTTCAAGCGTTTCAATGCCTCCTCTACGGCATGGATCGGATTGCCGAGATTCATGCTGTAGTCGCTGAAGATGATCTCGCCCTGGTGGTCTTTGTCAGCGCGCACCACGATGAGCTTTGTCGTCGTGGAACCCGAGTCGATGCCAATAACCACCTCTTCGCGTCCACCATGCATGGGATAGAGCGGGGTGGCATAACGCTGTTTGTCGTGCAACCACTCTGTATATTCAGCCTCAGAGCGGAAGAGCGGTTGCAACTCGTCGGTCGCAACGGCTGATGAGCACTCGCAGTTCTGCTGACGACGGCAGCTTTCCGGATGGGCGATACGGTCGAGGAGTTCGTCGATGTCCACTGCTCTGGCTTCCTTACCGGCACGGATGGCGCAGCCAAGCGCCGGGATAAGGTTGCCCTCTTTGAGTACGATAAAGTCTTTGGCATCGAGATGGAGATAGTCGGAAAACGCCTTGCGCAGGGCAGGGAGGAATGTCAGCGGACCGCCGCAAAGAAGGATCGGCGGCGTGAAGTCGATGCCGTGGCTCAGCGTGGTGACGGTCTGCACGGCGATGCTGTGGAAGATGCTGGCAGCGATGTCGCTCTCCGGCAGGTTGCGCGACATGAGGTTCTGCACGTCGGTCTTGGCAAAGACGCCACAGCGCGCGGCCATCGGATAAACATGGGTGGAGGTCATGGCCAGCTCGCTCATGCGCTGATTGTCGCAGCCGAGGAGCAAAGCCATCTGATCAATAAACGCGCCGGTACCGCCCGCACAGTTGCCGTTCATGCGCAGCTCCGTGCTCTGACCATTGAAGAAGACCACCTTGGCATCCTCGCCGCCGATGTCCACGAGTGCACGTGCCTCGGGATAGCGGTTACGGGCAAACACCGTGGCAGCCACCACCTCCTGGACAAATTCCGCACGGAGCTCGTCGGCAGTGGCCATACCCACCGATCCAGTCACGCAAAGACGCAGTGACGGATTGCCGAGCTGATGCTTGATCTCGTTGAGATAGGTCGTGGTCAGTTCTCGCACTTGGGCGTTGTGCCGCCGATACTGTGAGTAGACGATATGATCTTCGTCATCAAGAACAACGATCTTCGCCGTTGTGGATCCGACATCCAGTCCGGCTCTGTATTCTTTTCCCATATCTTTATTGGCGTTTCCTGTATTTCTTTATATATGCAAAGTTACTAAAAAAACACTACGTTTTCATCTATGAATCATTATTTTTTTGCTTATTTATCAAGAAATACAGGAGTTATTTCCTAAATAATTCATATCTTTGTACTTAAAAGAAAACGTAACGACTATGGAGCAGACAACAGACAACACATCCGCCGCCAACGGCAAAGAGAATATCGCCGCCTATCGCGAGCGCGTCGTCGCAGCCATCTGTCAGGCTAAGGACAAGGACGGCAACGCACGATACAACGAGGAGGAAGCAAGAGAACTCTCGCAGGAACTCTCCGACGAAGACCTCGCTTTCGGCATGGACTACAACACGCCGGAAGAGGTAGCAGAACTGTTGATCGACAGCGGACTGGCCTGAAAAGCCGGATCATACACATCGTAAAAGCAAAAAAGATATGAACGAAGAACTCAACGACGCTTACATACAGGAAGTAGGAAAGCAGAAGATACTCAGCGACGCCGAGGAGCAGCAACTCGCCGAGAAGATCGCGCAAGGCAACAAGCGGGCTTTGGACAAGCTGATAGCTGCCAACCTGAGCTATGTCATCAGCGTGGCCAACCAATACAAAAACCGCGGGCTCAGCATGGACGACCTGGTCAGCGAGGGCAACATCGGCATGCTGAAGGCTGCCACGCATTTCGACGGTAAGCAGGGCAAGCGCTTTGTCACCTACGCCGCGCCTTACATCCGCGAAGCCATCGAGCAGGCTATCGAGCAGCAGGCTGGCCTCTATCGTGTGCCACGCAACGCTAAGGATCCGGCATGGGAGAAGAAGCGCAGCCATCCGCTGTCGATCGACGCACCTATCGGCGGCAGCAATGAGCTGAGCCTGGGGCATGTCATCCCTGACAAAGACGCCACGCAACCCGACAACGCATTGGAGGACGAGATTACGACAGCCGAACTGCTGCAGATCATCGACAAGCTCAATCCCCGCGGCCGTCAGGTGATACAGCGCTTCTACGGCATCGGCGCCGAGCACCGCACGCTCGCCGAGACGGCACAGGAGATGGGACTGAAGCGTGAGCGCGTCAGACAGATCCGCAACCAAGCCGTCAGAAAGCTCTGCAAGCTCTCGAAAAACAAAAACATCAAGTCATTTCTCCTCAAATAACACACCACCGACATCACTATGCGCTATCTGATCATCTCCGACATCCACGGCAGTCTGCCCCGGCTGCAGCGTGCACTGGACTTTTACCGCCAACAGCAGTGTGACATGCTTCTCATCCTCGGCGACATCCTCAACTACGGCCCACGCAACAGCATCCCCGAGGGCATCGACGCCAAGGGCATCGTCGAGGCACTGAACCCGCTGGCCGATGACATCGTTGCCGTACGCGGCAACTGCGATGCCGAGGTCGACCAGATGCTGCTCCACTTCCCGATGATGAGCGACTATGTGCTTCTCGTCGACGAGGGCCGCCGCATCCTGCTCACCCACGGCCATGTCTATAACCCCGAACATCTGCCCACCGGCCACTACGACGCAGTCTTTTTCGGCCACACTCATCTCTGGGAACTCAACCACACTGCTGACGGCACGCTCATCTGCAACACAGGTTCCATCACCTTTCCCAAGGGCGGCAACGAACCCACCATGGCGTTGATGGACAACGGCCGTGTGGCCGTATATAACCTCGACGGGAAGATGCTAAAAGAAGAAAGAATATAACCGAGAAAGAATATAACCGAACATCAAGATAATATATTCTCGATATTCGGTTATATTCTTTATTCCGCAGAGCGGAGCGTTAACTAAAAAACAGTTGTAATCAGGAGTTGAAACAACTTGGCATAAAGAATTAAATTCTCACCATATAATGTTCCCCTGAGGGGGCATAAGCAAGCCCAAACGATTTTGCTTTCAATTCAACGCAAGGATAAGCCTTTTCTTATTGCGCAAGTTTCAATGAGGTAAGCTTCACTTGCGGTTTAAGTACGTTGTGGACCGTCTTTATTTGTTTCTTAACGGCCAACGTGGCATTTCCCTTTATATCACGACTTGACGAACCCACTCGGAAAGTGTAAACACCCGGATCAACGACCCAAGCACTCTTGCTCTCATAGAAGCTGGCCAAATCAATCTTGTCGATATTCATCAACAGCGTCTGGCTCTCACCGGGCTGCAAGGTGCGTGTCTTTGCAAAAGCCTTGAGTTCCCGTGCGGGCTTGTCTTCCTTACCCTTTGGTGCTGTCACATAGACTTGCGCCACTTCCTTACCCGGGCGCTTACCCGTATTGGTAATCGTCACAGATAGGCTGATGCTCTTTCCCTGATCCTTTACATACGGTTTGCCAAACGAGAAAGTCGTATAGCTTAAGCCAAAGCCGAAAGGATAGGACACCTCTTTCTTGAACGTATCGTAATAGCGATAGCCCACGTAGATACCTTCTTCGTAGTTGGTGTAACCGACGTTTTTCACCTGTGCCATCTTAGAGGCATCCTTAAACATACTCGACAGATCAAGAGACACATCCTTCACATCAGACGGGAAATTCTTTGTTGAAGGATCATCATTGATACTCACCGGCCATGTCATTGGCAGTTTACCAGATGGTGTAGACTTACCCATGAGCAGGTCAGCGATGGAGTTGCCGATCTCCTGCCCACACTGCCATGGTAACAGAATGGCATCAGGCAGATCCTTCCAAGAGGCAGTCTCCATGACACCGCCCACATTGAGCACCACCACTACTTTCTTTCCAGCCTGGTGATAAGCCGTGCAGACGCGATGCAGCAGCTCCTTTTCCTGAGTACTGAGGTTATAGTTCTCTGCCGTGCGGTCTTGTCCTTCTCCCGAAATACGACTCAAGGTGATGATTGCCACATCGTTGTTGCTCACCTCCTCACTGGTGACATCAGCCTCCAACTCATCAGGAAGTTTTGGAACCTCAAGTAGGTTGGTGTTGAGCTTACCGTGCTTGCATGTCCACTCTTCCAAATAGGCAGCATAGCGGTTGGTCAGGGTTTCATCGACATGACAACCAGCATTACGCAAGCCCTCAACAAGAGAAATTGTATAAGCCCGATTGACAATTGAGGCGCAGGCTGTGCGGCCGCCGACAGTGAGGCGAACGCCGTGAGCGCAGAAAATAATAACGCTTTGATTTTCATAGAATCGTAATTATTCATGAAGAAACCTTTCCCTCCTATTTAAACAGTTTCTGAGCAAACTCGGTGAGATAGATGCGCCAATTGCGCCAGATGTGTCCGCCCTCGGTTTCCATATAGGTGAAAGGATACCCTTTGGCTGTGAGCTTCGCACGGAAGTCCGCATTGTCCTTATAGAGAAAATCGGTCTTGCCGATGCCGATCCAGTACAGCTTAGGTTTAGCAGCAAACAGTTTGGCGAGTTTCCCGTCAAGATCATCATAAACGCGTTCGCTTTCCACACCACTTTTCTGCTGCTTGTTGATTGCGGCAGAGAAAAGGCCGACATAGCCAAAAGTATCAGGATAGTTGGCAGAGATATACAGCGAATGGCAACCGCCCATGGACAGACCGGCTATGGCACGGTCGTTTTTGTCGGCCTTGACACGATAGTTGCTCTCTACAAACTTGATCACATCAGGGAAAGCCAACTCAAAGTTACCGTCCATAGTCTTAGGAAGCATCAGTGTTGGCACGGTGAAGCCATTAGGAGTTTCACCCGGTGCGGCTTCTTGCGATATGTTGCCATTGGTCATCACCACGATCATTGGTTTCGCCTTACCGGCGGCGATCAAATTGTCAAGGATCTGAGCCGCCCTTCCCAGTTCCGACCAAGCATTCTCATCACCACCAATGCCATGAAGCAGATAGAGCACAGGATACTTTTCCTTGCTGGTCTCATAGCCGGCAGGCGTATACACCGTGAGGCGACGTTTCAGGCCTGCAGTAGGACTGTTGTACCAGATCTTTGACACGGTACCATGAGGCACTTCCTTCACACGGTACCAGTCTCCCTGCCCGCCACCGATGAGCAGCATGCTGAAGAGGTTGGTCACGTCGCGTACACAATACACATTGCTTGGGTCAAGCGTACGTACGCCATCGACCACCACATTATATGTATAGAGTTCCGAGGAGAGTTTACCCGTCTTGAACGACCACACGCCCTTGTCGTCCTTCACGAGATCTGCCACACCCGGTGCATCGTACTTACCCATCGGCGTGTCGATCTTACGGGTAGGAAGCATATCGCCGGTAATCTGTACTTTCTGAGCCTGAGGCGCTAACACGCGGAAAGTGACACTGTTGTCGGCATTGACTTCGGGCGACACCACTGGCATCTGAGCCCAAGAGAGATTTTGCTGTGCATAAAGGCCCATTGCCATGAGAGCGCCAAGAGCCAAAGTTGAAATACGTTTAAAATTCATAGTTTAGGAATATTTCTTGATGATTATATGTTACCTAATATCCGCACCACAATAGTCTCTAATATCTTATAACGTCCTGAGCAACAAAAAGTTGCTCAGGATTTGGCCATGTCAAAAAAATCACTTAACTTAGTGGTGCAAAAACAAATTAGCAATTCATTAACACGGCATGGCAAAAATACAAATAAAATCTGAGAAACTTACTCCATTCGGAGGAATTTTTCACGTTATGGAGCTTTTTGAGCGTCATCTGTCGCATATCATCGACGGAACCCTTGGAAAGAGGTCTGTCTCTATTGGATACGATTATAGCGAGATTATACGTTCTCTCATGTGCGTGTATTTCTGTGGAGGCTCATGCGTCGAGGATGTTTCCAACCATCTTATGGGACATCTGAGCTTGCATCCTTTATTGCGCACTTGTAGTTCAGACACCATCTTGCGTATGATGAAAGAACTTTCCTGCGACAACATCACATACACCTCTGATACCGGAAGAGACTATGACTTCAACACCTGTGACAAGGTGAACGAATTACTTGTCAATGCACTTGTCTCCACAGGACAGCTTGTGCCAAAAGAGGAATACGATCTTGATTTTGACCACGAGTTTCTTGAGGCTGAGAAGTATGATGCAAAGATGACCTACAAGCACTTTTCGGGATACAGCCCCGGTGTGGCAGTTATCAACAACATGATCGTCGGCATTGAGAATCGCGACGGAAACGCTAACGTCAGATTTCACCAACAAGACACCCTTGAGCGTATCTACACAAGACTTGAGGGTAAGGGTATAACACTCTACTATAAAGTGAAAGGACTCACAGGCGAGAGTCCCAGTACGTTCTTCAAAACCTATAAGCTCAATAAAGCTGCGGAACTGATCAAGGCCGGTGAGCACACTATATCGGAGATTGCCTTCATGACAGGCTTCAACACGCTCTCGCACTTCTCCACTTCCTTCAAGAAGCAGTTTGGCTGCACGCCGAGCGAATATGGCAAAAAGAAATATTGAGTACTCATATTATATGTAGTACTCCGCCGCATCGACGAGGCCGGCGCGCAGGGCATACTTCGTGGCCTCATGGACATTGTTCACACCGAGCTTGCGGAAGATGTTCTTACGATGGGTGTTGACGGTGTGGAAACTGGAGAAGCGCTTGGCAGCTATCTCCTTGGTGGTCATGCCAAGGGCAATGTCTTTGAGGATCTCCTGCTCGGTCTTGGTGAGGTTGACCGTCTCGGGATGACTGTCAGTGGACTGCTCCTCTATGAGCAGCTCCATGGCATGCTGACAGATGAACCGCTTGCCGTGCATCAAAAAGCGAAGCGCCTCGCGGATCTCAGACAGCGGCGAGTCCTTCATGATGATGCTGAACTGCTGCCCGTTGAGCATCACTATTTTCATGAAATCCGCACTAAGCTCCTCGCTGAAGAGCAGCCAGAGCGTCTTGGGAAAGCGCTGACTGAGGATGAACATCTCACTGGCATCGTTGAAGTCAAAAAGATTGTAGTCGAGGACAACGATCTCTGCCGGGCTCTCTTTCAGCCTTTCGATCAGTCCGGCTTTGTCTTCTACATAACGTGGATCGTCCTGTCCCATTTCGTGGAGCAGGTACATAAGTCCCATGCGGGTGATGCCCTGCGGGTCAGCCAATATGATTTCCATTGCTATTCTCTCCGTTATCTTATTTCTTTTACCTTATGCTTACTTTTCGGTGCAAAAGTAACAATAATAATTAAAAACGCAAAGAAAACTCCAACTAATTATAAAGAATCCCAATAAAAAGGTTTCCCCAAGCATAAAATCGGCATACACCCAGCGAGGATCTTCTGCGAACATGCAGACAGCATGGTTATCGCATTTTTTGAAAATAAGTCGATTAATCTTTACAAAAACACATTCGTTTGAACTTGTGAAATAGAATTGTGAAAAAAGGCCTTTTACTTTCATCATTTCATTTTTGCTATATTTGAGAGCGGGAACAGCATCCCCTCGTTGTCATCTCGGTGCTTTGATACTATCAACAAGGTACTTTGACCAGGTCATCTCGGCTTCCTGACCAAGTCATCAAGGCACTTTGACAGGGTCAAAGTACCGAGATGACCGGAAACTCTATAGAAAATTTTGAGAGAAACCAGCGTTTTCATAGCATCAAAAAAGAAGCAGAAATGTAATATATTGATTATCTGATACTTATAAAAATCTCTCAAATTTCGCAAAAATCAGAGCGAGATAGGTCTTCGTCGAAAAAAATCGATTCTCAGAGGCGGAAAATTGTCAGTTTGCATGACAAACCTGAAATTTGAATCTCCAGCTCGCCATAAGAAGAACTCATATAGCTCTCCCTTAGGATGGGGGAATGGAGACCGCGGTGAGTTGTAACTCGCAGAACGAAACAGAGCACTCAAGATCTTCCTAAATGGGGAGAACAAGAAGTAGCTTAGAACTCAAATCCCAGGTTGACCATCAGCCTCAGGTCGTGCTGTGGGCTGGCCCATCCCAGACTGGCGCCAAGGGGACCCAACATCGTGTGATAGCAATAAGCGGCCAGCACGCCCCAGTCGCCCTTATAGCGCAGGATGTCGGCAAGTCGGTCGTCGTGCTGTGACCATGCCCCACGAAGCAGGATGAAGTTGTTGGTGGTGAGCTGATATTGCAGTTGCAGCTGAGCAGCCACATAATGGAGATCCGTCATCTCGATATGGTGGGCACCGGCAAAGGGGAGCTGCGTCTCGAGATAGTGCGAGAACCATGGACCGCCAAGGAACGTACGACGGATGGAAGGGATATCCTTGCCGAAGAGCAGACGGCCGTAGAGCAGTGGCTGAAGAGTGAGCTGTGAGGACAGCGGCAACGAGATACGCCAGTTGGCATTGACCTCGCTGAATCCCTTGTGATCGTTGTAACCTGTGAAGTTGTCCGTGAAATAAGCATACTCCGCCACGAAGCGAGCACCACGCACGGGGAAGAGTCCCGCATTCTCACTGTTGTAGTGGAGCGCGGCATGATAGCTGAAGAAATGATCATCGGACGGTTTCACGCTGTTGTTAGAGGAAGCAGCGAAGAGCACGGAGTGATAGTCATAGCCGTCGAAGCGCAGCGCCACGTCCATGGTCATATTGCGCACATTGATGTTCATCATGCTCACCCGAGCCTGATGATGGCCAAAGGTAGCGTTGAAGCTCTTGTCACCCTGGTGATAGAAGTCAAGGTCGTGATAGGCATAGGCATAGCCCACGCCGAGCTCCGTACCCCGTGGCAGGCGCCAACCGCCATAGAGCGAGCCTTTGTAGTTGCGCCCGAGCCGGATCACGGTAGCCACCCGGAACGGCTTTCGGCCAGAGCTCCACATGCCGGCCAACTGCATGGCCACCTTCTCCTCATTGTCGAAACGCACGCCTAAGTTTCCCTGCAACTCATCGGAGGAGTCTGTCGCTTTGTCTTCCGGCGCGGAGAAATTCAAGGGTGCCAATGCCTCGGTATGAGGACAGAGGCACGGTGCCAACTCGTTGCCGGTTATCCCCAAGCGATGCTTCAACGCGATGATCTCGTCCCAGTGGCGCATGGCTTCGTTCTCACCGCGCCGGATGAGCGTATCGATGGCAGCGGGAGTAAACGAAGCCGCATTATAGCCCCGCGTGTCCACACGAATGGCGATGTCGGTCAGTTTGAGGTTGTCGTCGTATTTGTTCTTACAGTTCACGTCGACGATCTGTCCCAAGACTGAAGAACCTTTGATCAGGTCGTCAGCCGTCTTTGGCGGTCCCTGCACGGTGACACCGATGACATATTCGGCTCCCATCGTGCGTGCAATATCAGCCGGGTAGTTGTTGCGCAGTCCGCCGTCGATAAGGACGCGGTCGCCCTTTTTCACGGGAGTGAAGACACCGGGGATGGACATGCTCGTACGCATTGCCTCGGCCAGAACTCCACTATGGAAGTCATACTCCGTATTGTCGACGATGTTGGTCGCCACGCAGGCAAAGCGGCGCGGCAAGCTATCGAAGCTCATCGAGTCGGTATAGCCGGCAGTGAGATGACGGAAGAGCCGCATCAGGTTCTTGCCTTCTATGACACCCGCCGCACCAGACAGATGGCTCTTACGCAAGCGCAATGTCTTGGAAAAGAAATAAGTCGACTGCAAGCGTCGGCCCTCCAAGTCTTCGGAAGAATAGACGGCACGGTCGCTCAGGAGGAAAGGCCAGTCCTGCCTCCGCACCAGTGAATCGAGCTGCGTCGCTGACCACCCGACGGCATAGAGTCCCCCGACGATGCTGCCCATCGACGTACCCGTGACAATGTCGACAGGTATGCCCGCCCGCTCCAGCACTTTCAACACACCGATATGCGCCATGCCTTTAGCGCCGCCACCGGAGAGCACCACCGCCACACGGGGTCGCTGGCGCGATGCCATTTGAGGAAGCGTGTCCGCAACGCTGGCAGAGCGAGAGGGAAACAACGGCGAGGCAAGCAGTTGACTGCAGGCCGCCAAGAGAAAAAGCAAGAGCGAAAAGAGTCTGTTCATAAGTGTGCAATCGTCTATTTTGCTGCAAATATAATCAAAAACTCACTGAAAACCAAAATAAAGCTAAAAAGTTTTCTATGTCTCCCAAGAAGTCTATACCTTTGTAGATAAAATATATAACAAGCGCCATTTTTGTTCTTGACACTGATTTGTTGCTAAGAAAGAGATTGACGCTTAATGTAGAGAAACGAATAGTATTTGTTATGAGATATGCAATTATAGCAGCCGGCGAAGGCTCACGACTGGCGGCTGAGGGCATCAAGGACCCCAAGCCTTTGGTACGTATCCACGGTGAGCGTCTCATCGACCGTCTGCTACGCATCTTCATGGAGCACGACGCGGAAGAGATCTGCGTGATCTGCAACGAGCAGATGACCGCCGTGCAACAACATCTGCACGAAATCATCGACTATGGTTTGGAAGGATACGCCATCCCCCTGCGGCTGAAGGTGAAGAGTACTCCGAGCAGCATGCACTCCTTCTTTGAGTTGAGCCCAATGCTCGCCGACCAGCCTTTCGTGCTGACAACGGTAGACACAATCTTCCGCGAGGAAGAGTTCGGCGAATACATCCGGCAGTTTCAGGCCTACCTTCAGCAGGGCGGTGACGGACTGATGGGCGTCACCGACTACATCGACGATGAGAGACCACTCTATGTCGGCACTGACCGGGAGATGCACGTCACGGGATTTTACGACGACAACAGCCAGCACTGCACCTATATCAGTGGCGGCATCTATGGCTTGGCACCCAACGCCATCGACACGCTCCACCACTGCATGGAACTCGGCGAGAGCCGTATGCGCAACTTCCAACGGGGACTCATCCGCGACGGACGGCAACTGAAGGTTTTTGCCTTCTCGAAGGTGCTCGACATCGACCACGCCACGGATATCAAGAAAGCTGAGGACTTCATCGCCGGCAACCATGAGTGAGCAAGAGGGAATCATCGCCGTGAGGCGGGCACCTCGCTTCTCGCCTAACTCGGTGGACCGCGACGACGCCATCCTGCACTCTGTTTGCGAAGAGCTGCAACAGAAGCTGTCACTCTCGGATTCCATCCTCGTCATCGACGAGGACGACTTCGCAAAGACACCGACAAAGGCAAGGGTCTATGTGACCATGGCGCGGTCTGCGGCTGCCTTACTGGCCTTAGGGCGAAGGGCAAAAGAGGGAGCGCTGTGCGTCAACAGCGTGACGGGCGTCAGCCTCTGCCAACGAGCACTGCTGACGAGACTCATGCGGGAGCACCACATCCCCATGCCCGCCGAGCAAGGTGAAAAGGGCTCTTGGCTGAAACGGGGCGACGCCGCCGCACAGAGCAAAGACGACGTGGTGTTCTGTCCTGACCAGGAAGCCCTCGCGAAGGCGATTGCCAGTTTCAAGGCGCGCGGCATCAATGAGTATGTGACCAGCGCGCATGTCGAGGGCGACCTGGTGAAGTTCTACGGTGTCGGCCGCCGCTTCTTCCGCTACTACTATCCCACCGACGACGGCTTCAGCAAATTCGGCGACGAGCAGCGCAACGGCACGGCACGGCACTACCCCTTCGACGAAGACTCCCTGCGCAAGGATGCTTTCCGTCTGGCTGAGCTCACGGGAGCGACGGCTTACGGTGGTGACGCCATCGTCGACGACCGGGGGCAGTACTTCTTCATCGACTTCAACGACTGGCCAAGTTTCTCGCGCTGTCGGGGAGAGGCGGCAAAGGCTATCGCCGAGGAGGTGGTGGAACTATACCACGAGGCGCTGAAGTAGCCAAGCGCCACGAGGTTTCAAGAAATAAAAACAAGAGAAAAGAAAGAATATAAATATAAGACATGTCTACATTTAAGGAACTCTTACAAGCATCTTTTAAATCCAACGATACAGAAGAATGGCTCGACGTGCATTTCACACGCCCCATCGGACTGGTTTTTGCTCTCTTCTGGAATAAACTCGGCGTGCATCCCAACGCCATCACCATCCTGAGCATCTTCCTTGGCGCTGCCGCCGGATGTATGTTCTACTACACCGACCTGCCGCACAACATCCTTGGCGTGGCACTGCTGATGCTGGCCAACTTCTGCGATTCCACCGACGGACAGATGGCACGCCTGACTGGGAAGAAGACGCTCGTAGGCCGTGTGCTCGACGGTGCGTCGGGCGACGTATGGTTTCTCTTCATCTACTTTGCGCTCGCCTTCCGCATGATGGGGCAGTATATCCCTGGAACACATCTGCATTGGGGCATCTGGATATGGGCGATGGCGATCATCGCCGGTTTCATGAGCCACTCGCCACAGAGTTCACTGGCAGACTACTACCGACAGATCCACCTCTTCTTCCTCAAGGGCAAAGAGGGTTCGGAACTCGACAACTATGCCCAGCAACGTGCCGTCTACGAGAGTACGCCGAAGAACAAGTTATTCGCCCGGGCGTTTTACCGTATCTACACCAACTATTGCAAGAGTCAGGAACAGCGCACACCGAAGTTCCAGCGGTTCTTCAAGAAATGGAAAGAGGCACAGGCAACCATCGACCCACAGAAACGGGAGACGCTGAAGACGGATTTCCTCAATGGCAGTCGTCCACTCATGCCGATGACCAACACGCTGACGTTCAACGTGCGCGCCATCACCTTATATATATGTTGCTTGATCAACATGCCGTGGATCTATCTCCTGGTGGAGATCATTCCGCTCAACATGCTCTATATTCACATGCACAAGCGCCACGAGACGCTTTGTAAACAGCTGACAGAAAAGCTGTAAGCAACTATCATATTCAAACAATAGGTATTAAGAACAATGACAATGGTTAAAGGATATATATTCGACTACGGTGCGACTCTTGACACCGCCGGCTGTCACTGGGGCCAAATGCTCTGGCACGCCTACCAGCGACAGCAAGTGCCGGTGACCGAACAGCAGTTTCGCGACGCTTATGTCTACGGCGAGCGCACGCTGGGCAACAACCCGATCATACAACCCGACTACACTTTCTACAAGACGCTGCAGGTAAAGATCCGCCTGGAGATGGAACAGCTCTGCACGTCCGGCGCCTGGGATGCCGACGAGGAGATGTTCCGCAAGAAGCACGATGCCGTGTTGGAGGATGTCTATGACAAAGTGAAAACGATCACCGCACATAGCCGTGAGGTGCTCGCCGTGCTCCACAAGCGCTATCCGATAGTGCTCGTGAGTAACTTCTATGGCAACATCGCCACGGTACTCAAGGAGTTCGGTCTTGACATCTTCTTCAAGAGCATCGTGGAGTCGGCAGAGGTAGGCATACGCAAGCCCAACCCGCATATCTTCACGATTGGCGTGGAGCGACTGGGACTAAAGCCTGAGGAGGTGGTCGTCGTGGGTGACAGTTTCTACAAGGACATCGAGCCCGCACTCGCCGCCGGTTGCCACGCCATTTGGATGAAAGGTGAGGGGTGGACAAAAAAAGAATACGACGAAAGCATTCCCGACAAGGTCATCACTGACTTGGAAGAACTCATCAATGTTGAATGATGAATGATTAGTGTTGAATGTTGAATTGTTGAATGTTGAATGAACTATTATTCAATGTTGAATGATTCGCATACACATCAAAGATTGCAAGGATAACAATTAAGGATATAAATAGGTATTAACAGACAAAAATACAATGAAACTATATAGCAACCATACGTACGCCAAGCAGAGCGCCAAGGGGTGGAGCAGACATTTCACTCCCCTCTCCCTCGAAGAGGGGCGAGGGGGTGAGGCTGTGTGGGGGAAGGCCTTTCTATCTCTTCTCTTCCTTCTCTTCCTCCTCTTCTTCTCCCTTACCACCCACGCCCAGATCCGTGGTGTGGTCATCGACGCAGAGAAGGGCGACACGATCCTCTACCCCAGTGCCACCTACCGCGGTCATCACATCGCCGTAAGCGGCAATGCCATGGGCGAATACACCATCGAGCGACACAACGGATGGCAGCTTACCTTCACCGCCGTGGGCTACAAGCCGAAGACCATCACCATCAACGCTTCTACGCCCGGGGTGCTCAACGTGAAGCTGAAACCCGATACACGACAGCTCGCTGAGGTCGTCGTGAAGTCAAAACGTGCCCATTACTCAAGAAAGAACAACCCAGCCGTGGAACTGATGAAGCGTGTCATCGCCGCCAAGAAGCGCACCAATCTCGAGAACCACGACTATCTGAGCTATACCAAATATCAGAAGCTCACGCTCGCCATCAACGATATCACACCGGCCGACATCGATTCGGGATTCATCGGTAAGCATAAGTGGCTGCTCGACCAAGTGGAGACAAGCCCCTACAACGGAAAGCTAATCCTGCCGCTCACTGTCGACGAGACCGTCACGCAACACCTCTATCGCAAAGACCCTAAGGATACGAAGGACATCGTCATGGGACAAAATTCGTCGGGCGTCAACCAGCTCATACAGACGGGTGACATCATGACGGTGGCCATGAAGGATGTGTTCACCGACGTGGACATCTACGACGACCAAGTGCGTCTGCTGCAATATCCGTTCACCTCGCCGATCGGTAAGGATGCGATCGCCTTCTACCGCTACTACATCGAGGACACGGTGTATGTCGACCACGACCTGTGCTACCACCTGCAGTTCATCCCCAACAACCAGCAGGACTTTGGCTTCCGCGGTGAACTGTATATTCTCGCCGACTCGTCGCTTCACGTCAAGCGATGCAACCTCACCATCCCGAAACGCAGCGACGTCAACTTCGTGGAGAACCTGCAAATCCAACAGGAATACAGACGACTGCCCAACGGTGAGTGGGCGCTGAGCGTCGACGACATGATCGTGGAGATGAAGGTGGCGAAGTTCCTGAGCAAGGCACTCATCACGCGAACGACACGATTGAGCGATTATGAATTCCAGCCACTGGCCAAGCAGCTCTTCAAAGGTAAGGCAAAGATAAAACGGGAGGCGGACTCACAGATGCGTGACGAAGCTTTCTGGAACAAATACCGAACGGTGGAACTCACGAAGGGCGAGAGTTCCATGAGTGCTTTCGTGCACCGCATTGAACAGATCAAGGGCTTTAAATATATCATCTTCGGCGCCAAGGCGTTCATCGAGAACTTCGTGGAGACCGGCGACGAGAACCATCCGAGTAAGTTTGACTTCGGACCGGTGAACACGCTCATCACCAAGAACTTCATCGACGGATACCGCACACGTATCAGCGGACAGACCACTGCCAACCTCAACAAGCACTGGTTCTTCCAAGGCTACTACGCCCACGGCTTCCACTCGAAGAAGAACTACTACGACGCCATGCTGACTTACTCACTGAACAAGAAGGACTATCTGCCACGCGAGTTCCCCAAGCGCACGATTTCCTTCGAGTCGACCTACGACATCATGTCGCCGTCAGATAAGTTCATGCAGACTGACAAGGATAACGTGTTCACTGCCTTCAAATGGGCGAAGGTCGACAAGATGATGTTCTACAACCGCCAGCAACTGAGGTTTGAATACGAACAGGAATGGGGACTGAAGACCACATTCGGACTGAAGACAGAAGAGAACGAGGCTGCCGGTGCTCTTTCTTTTAACCCGATCAACAGTGGTTTCATCTACGACACACCGGAAGGCACGCCCGTCGGAGACCTCATCCACAATGGCAAGATTCGTACTACCGAGCTCAGCCTGCAATTCCAGCTGGCGCCCGGACGCACCTATATCAACACCAAGCAGCGCCGGGTGCCCATCAATCTCGACGCACCCGTGTTCACCATCGGACATACGATGGGATTGAAAGACGTGCTCGGTGGCGACTATAAATATAACTTCACCGAAGCCAGTATCTATAAACGTTTCTGGATGAACAGCTGGGGTAAGATCGATGTCAACGTCAAGGCAGGTGCACAATGGAACCGTGTGCCCTACCCGTTGCTGATCATGCCGGCTGCCAACCTGAGCTATATCATTGAGGACGAGACATTTAATTTGATCAACAACATGGAGTTCCTCAACGACCGCTACGCCAGTATCGACGCCAGCTGGGATCTCAATGGCAAGATCTTCAACCGCATACCCTTGCTGAAGAAGCTCAAGTGGCGCGAGTATCTCGGCGTGAAAGCGCTTTGGGGTAAGCTTACCGACAAGAACAATCCCTATCTGGCGCAGAACGAAAACTCTTCCGTACTCATGCAATTCCCCGAGGGTTGCTACGTCATGGATCCACATAAGCCTTACGTGGAACTCATCGCCGGCGTCCACAATATCTTCAAGCTCTTGCATGTGGAGTATGTCCATCGCTGCAACTACAACGAGCTGCCGACGGCATATAAGAATGGCATCAGGTTGATGATGAGGTTGACGTTCTAAGGGACTACACCTTAATTATATAAAGGACACCTTATTTATATAGGGTACACCTTATTATATAGGGTACACCTTATTATGTATAGGACACTCTGACCGACTAACAAAACCAAACACCTATGAAGAAAATACTATTCGCAATCATCGCCATGTTGACCTTATCTTCCGCTTGCCGGGCAGTTAGCACACTGCCCGTTGAGGGAGAATGGGTGAAACCGTCGTAACCATCCATTTTAGGCCGCCTTTTCTATAAGCTGTAAATTTTCGACCTTT
>CAVKHS010000025.1:0-37160 GCA_963656095.1 Paratractidigestivibacter sp. | reverse complement strand
AATAACCTCGGGATTTTTTGTTTGATTACAGGACGGCCTAAATTGAATGGTTACAAACCGTCCAACCCATTGATTCAATATATTGGACGCATCAACAACAGCAATCCCGACCAGCCGACATTCAACTGGCCGGGTATTGAGATTCGCGCGCGCTTCCAAGGCACGTCACTGCGCATGGTGGCCAAGCCAAAGAGCGGCTACTTCATGTGCACCATCGATAACAGCACACCGTTCAAGGTGGCCTTCAACAGTGAGCGTGACTCTGTCGTCCAACTTGCTACTGCGCTGCCGCAAGGTGAGCACAGCATCAGACTGATGTATGCCATCGAGGGTCTTGACCGTCATGCTATCTTCCGTGGCTTTATCCTCGACAAGGGCTGCAAGCTCGTTACTCCTGCCCCACTGCCGAAACGCAAGATAGAGTTCATCGGTAACTCCATCACCTGCGGCTATGGTGTGGAAGATACTTCGGGGTCTGATCACTATCTCGACGAGACCGAGAATCACTGGCTCAGCTACGCCACACTGGCCTCTGAGGCACTGGGCGCACAACACTTCTCTACTTCGCGCAGCGGCATTGGTGCCTACCGCAACTACGGTGGACCGACCACAGGGTCGCCCGATGCCATGCCACAGATGTATGACCTCACGCTCTACCACGACAGCACACAACTATGGAGCTTCAAACGCTGGACTCCGGACGTGGTCTGCATTAACCTCGGAACGAATGACTTCGCTACTCCAGGCTACGACGCCGCCCTTTATGAGAAATCCTATCTCGGACTCGTGCATCACATCAGGAGCTGCTATCCACAAGCCTTCATCGTGCTGTTGAGTGGCCCCATGCTGCCAGCAGAGACCAACGCGATCGTCAAGAAAGCACTCGACAACATCAAGAAGACGCTCACCAAGAAAGGTGACAAACGCATCTTTCGCTTCGACTTCACACCGCAGGACGGTAGTCTCGGCTATGGCGCGGACTATCATCCAAGCAAAGCACAGCACCAGAAGATGGCTGCAGAACTCACACAATTCCTAAAAGAGAACATCTTCAAGGACTAAGACACAAAGTTGTTTGTTATGGATAATTGGCGCTTCAATAAGGGAGAAGCAGCCTCAGGAAACGACAACGTTGGGAAGAGCAATGAACTCTCCCAACGCCGTTTCATAAGAAATATTGTAGTTAGAGTGTTAAAAATTTGGTACTCTAATAGATTTTTACTAACTTTGCCTATGAACAATAACATTAAACAAAGAAAGCCTATCGATAATACATTTACTTAATTAAAAGCATTAAGAAATGGAACAGCTCAAGACTATGACCGACGAACAGTTGGCCATTAAATACATGGAGGGCAATAATCAGGCTTTTGACATCTTGTTGTCGCGCAATCAGAACAAGTTGTTTGCCTACATCCTTTTTGTTGTCCACGACGAAGGATTGGCAAACGATGTCTTTCAGGAGACTTTTGTCAAGATCATCGTGAAGTTACAGAACGGGCTCTATGAACCATCGGGGCAGTTCGCGGCATGGTGCATGCGCATCGCTCACAATGTAATCATGGATACCTTCCGCCGACAGAAAGCACGCCATATCGTGGAACCCAACGAGGACAATGACCTCGGAAAACTGCGCCATAAGCAGGTTTGGGAAGGCAATGTCGAGGGACGATACGTCAATGATCAGGTGCTCAGAGACGTAAAAACACTCATGGACAAACTCCCTGATCCACAGCGCGAGGTGGTCTTCATGCGTTTCTACCAACAGATGTCCTTCAAAGAGATCGCTGATGCCACACAAGTGAGCATCAATACGGCACTCGGCCGCATGCGCTACGCGGTGCTGAACATGAGAAAGATGGCGAAGAAAAATGGAATCGTGCTGGAAATAGAATAAGAGGCTGCGCTCATCATGCCCCTTGCGGCAAGAGGCATGGGTAACTGCGTGTTCCGCCTTAAGTTCTGTTCGTCACGATATATCGTGACGCTTACCCACAAAGCCCCCGCCACCACACGCGCAAGAGGTCTATAGAGAGCTTGCCAAGGCTGAGATCACCTTTTCCGGCTCCTTTGCTTTAAACACATAGCTTCCGCTGACTAACACATCCACACCGGCGTGTTTGAGCTTCGGCGCCGTCTCAGCATTCACGCCACCGTCCACTTCGATGAGCGCATGTGAGCCGCTGTCCTTGATCAGCTGCTTCAGTCTACCAATCTTCTGGTACGTGTTATCTATGAATTTCTGACCGCCGAAACCAGGGTTGACACTCATCAACAACACCATGTCAACATCCTGGATGCAGTCTTCCAGCATACAAACTGGTGTAGACGGGTTCAGCGTCACACCAGCCTTCATACCTTCTTCATGAATCTCGTGAATGGTACGGTTGAGATGCCTACATGCCTCATAGTGAACATTCATCATCATAGCACCGAGCTTTGCCGTACGAGTGATATAACGCTCAGGCTGTACGATCATCAAGTGCACGTCAAGCGGTTTCGTACAAATATGCTTCACAGCTTCTAACACCGGAAAACCAAAAGATATATTAGGAACGAAGACGCCATCCATCACATCGCAGTGCAACCAATCGGCCTCACTGCGGTTGATCATATCTATCTCAGCCTGCAGATTGGTGAAGTCAGCTGCAAGCAACGATGGAGAAACTAATGTTTTCATATTGCTTTATCGGTTTTGATCCGTCATCAGTTCATACAATGAACAGCCACTTCCGAAGTACGCCTGTCGATACGATAAGTGTGAGCAATCTGTCGAATAATATACAACGACAACTCTGAAGGTACACATTCTTTGGGAGTAGAATACTTCATAAGCGGACATATTTTATTGTAATACGAATATTCTTATAACGGAGTCGTCTACCTTTTATTATAGAACGAGCATGAAAAAAGGCTGTGGGAAGGAAACTTCCCACAGCCTTTTTTATTTTGTATGTTACTATTCTGTCCTAATTACTGCATCACCGACGCAGCTTGGATCCAGTCATAGACGTAGCTACAAACACCGAAGGCGATGATGCCGAGTGTGCAGAGGGCCAGTGCCAGCTTCGTGTTGACATGAGCACTGAAAGTCGGCAGCGGATTCTCGTTGTGCTTGATGAACATAGCCTTGACGATGAGCAGATAGTAGTACAAGCTCACCACCGTATTGACCAAGGCGATGAAGACCACTGCATAGATGGTAGCACCGATGGTCGTAGTGACCTGTGCGCCGTTGGCAGCAGCCATGAACACAAAGAACTTCGAGAACATCCCGGCGAACGGAGGAATACCACCCAGGGAGAACAGTGCCAGCGTCATGAGGAAAGCCAGACGCGGATTGGTCTTATAGAAACCGTTGTAGGCATCCATGCTCACCACACCACCGTTGTGCTCCTCTACGGAAGAGATGATGGAGAAGACGGCGAGGTTAGCTACTACATAGATGAGTACATAGTAAGATAGAGCTGTCACGCCCATAGCAGAGTCGCCCAGCACAGCCAGCATGATGTAACCGGCCTGAGAGATAGAGCTGAATGCCATGAAGCGCTTCAGATCTTTCTGATGGATAGCAAAGAGGTTGGCGATGGTGATAGACAGCACGATGACGACCATCAGCATATACTGCCAGTACTCTACCATCGGAGCGAAGACCTTCATCAGGATGGAGCACAGCGCAAAAGCGGCCGCACCCTTAGAGATGACGCTCAGATAACCACTGACGTTTGTCGGAGCGCCCTGATAGGTATCTGCCGTCCAGAAGTGGAAAGGTACCAAAGAGATCTTGAAGCCCAGACCACTAAAGAAGAATACCATGCCCATGATCGTCAGAGGCGTAGCACTAATGTTCTTCACGACATCATCGAAGTAGAGAGTGCCCGTAGCGCCATAGAGGAAGCTGATACCGTAGATCATCACACCACTGGAGAATGTGGCGGTGAGGATGAACTTAGCACCGGCCTCTGCACTGTGATGACGATACTTGTCAAAAGCGACGAGGCAGGCCATAGGCACAGAAGCCATCTCAAGACCGATGAAGAACAGCAGGAAGTGGTTGGCACTCACCATCATGTTCATACCGAGAAGCGTAGAGATGACAAGCTCATAGAACTCACCCTCCTTGAAATTAGTATCTGGACGCTGCAGCCACTCGCGCGACTGGACGAGGACAATGAGCGTACCAAAGGCAAGAATCGTCTTGATGACACCCACGCTCGGATTGGTCATATACATACCACCAAAGGCAGTAGCAGAGGCTGTCGGGAAAATGTTGATGAAGACATGAGCCAGCATCAGCACACACACCAACGGATTGAACCAGCTGCGCACCTTACTCTCGCCGGAGCGGGGAGCCGTGAACAGGTCGGCAAGGAATACGATCAGCAGGATGGCCGTCAGCGTGGCCTCCGGAATCATATTAAGAAATTGACTATAATCTATATTCATAACTTTATTCTCTTTTCAATCGTATTACATGCCAGCGACAATACCAGCGCTAAGGATATGATGCAACATAGGAGCCATGGCATCGTTGATGATGTCCTGCGCCCACAGTGGAGCCAGACCCAAGCCAGCCACGCAGAAGATCAGACCACCCACAGCAATGCGCTCGTCCCAAGAAGCATCGGAAAGCTTGTAATAAGCCTGGTCGGGAACCTGCTGATACAGGATCTTACCGACGACACGCAGAATATACACAGCGGTGATGACGATAGAGGTACAAGCGATAATGGTGCAGGTACGGTGGAACAGATCAGGGTTCTCGAAAGAACCGACGAAGATGTTCATCTCTGCGACGAAGCCAGAGAAGCCTGGAAGACCGAGGTTGGCCAAACCGGCAACAACATAAGCAACGGCCAGGAAAGGCATGATCTTCATCAAACCGCCCAGACGACGCACGTCACGTGTTCCGCAACGGTGATAGATCATACCGATGACAGCAAAGAAGAGGGCTGTCATCAGACCGTGAGAGAGCATCTGCAGAATAGCACCTGTACAAGCAGTCTGGGTCATCATCAGCAAGGCAAAGAGCACCATACCACAGTGAGACACAGAAGAGTAAGCGTTGATATACTTCAAGTCGGTCTGCACACAAGCGGAGAGCGCGCCATAGACCACAGAAATAGTGGTAAGGATCAGGAAGATCCAAGAGAGCTGGTGAGCTGCCTGGGGCAACAGATACATGGCAATGCGGAAACAACCATAACCTCCGAGTTTCATCAACACACCGGCGTGGAGCATAGACACAGCCGTTGGGGCTGAAGCATGACCGTCGGGAGACCAAGTGTGGAACGGGAACAGCGCGCCGAGGACTCCAAAACCGATGAAGATGAACGGGAAGAAGATCTTCTGGATGAAAGCCGGAATGGCATTGGAAGCAGCGATCTCCACGACCGACATGGTATAGGTGCCACTGTACTGTCCGTTGAAAAAGTAGATGCCAAGGATGCCGATGATGAGCAGAGCGGAACCTCCCATGAGCATCAACGTCAGCTTCATGGCACTGTACTCCTTAGGACCAGTACCCCAAACGCCGATGAGCAGGTACATAGGAATCAGAGCGACCTCATAGAACATGAACATGGTGAAGAGGTCCTCAGAAATAAAGAAGCCAAACACACCGGTAGACAACAAGGTGAACCAGAGGAAGTACTCCTTCTGCATGGGGTGCTGCTGCCAAGAGGCAAAGGTACCGGTGAAGACGATGATAGCAGAAAGCAGAATCATCACCACCGAGATGCCGTCCACGCCCGTGCGATAGAAGATATGCAGAGGCTTGAACCAAGGGATGGCGTCGCCGAAGAGGAAGGGGAACTTCTCTGCCGGCATGGTCTCGCGCGCCTCGAGGAAGGCGAATACCAAATAGATGGCAAGGGCAAGAAGGGCCGTAGAGCCTACGACCATGACGCCACGCACCTGACTGTCGTTGCGAGCCAGCCACAGGGCAAGCAACATCAGAATAGGTATAACGACGAATAACGTTAAAAATGTCATTTTCTTATTTCAGTCTAAGTGAATGTTTCGATGTTGTTAAATGCAAAGCAGAATCAGCGTCAGCGCCACACTACCGGTAAGGAACCAGATAGCATACTGACGGACATCGCCACTCTGCCACGGACGGATAGTCTCGCCGGCTTCCTGTGTTGCCCATGCCGAGAAGTTGAACATGCCGTCGATAACATGACGGTCGAACCAGGCGATAGGAATAGAGAAGCAGCCGAAGACGATCTTATGAGTGAAGAACTGCCAAGCATCATCGATGTAGAAGCGGTTGAGGGCAGCCTTGTGGAGTTTCGGCATACGGCGCTCGAGCATGTCGGGCACAGGGTTCTTGCCACTGGCATACATCCAAGTAGCAAGGGCAAAGCCGATCGTAGCCACAGCCAGAGAGCACCAGGCAGTCATGCCGAAGTGGAAGCTCTGCAAAGGAATATCCTCGCTCAAGCCATTGGCAGAAACGAAGTGACCGAAAGGAATCCATCCAGCCACACAGCTGATGATAGCCAGGAACACCAGCGGACCCCACATGATGAAGGGAACCTCAGCCGGACGACGGCGGTGCTCAGGATCAGCCTCGTAGTAGGAGTTGCCCCAGAAGATGACATAATAGAGACGAAACATGTAGAAGGCGGTCATACCCGATACAAGCGTCATGAACCAACCCATGTAGGGAGAGAAGTGGAAGCAAGCATCCACGATCTCATCCTTAGAGAAGAAACCAGCCAACGGCCAGAAACCGCTGATGGCAATCGTTCCGATGAGGAAGCAGATATTGGTGATAGGCATATACTTGTGCAGGCCACCCATATACTCTTTGAAGTTGCTGCCGATGATGACAATGATAGCACCGGAGCAGAGGAAGAGCAGAGCCTTGAACATGGCGTGGGTGAAGAGGTGGAACATGCTGGCCATATAGCCGACACTTCCCTCGCCTTCCATCGACGTGCAAACGCCGAGAGCCACGAGCATGTAAGCAATCTGTGAGATGGTAGAGAAGGCCAGACCACGCTTGATATCACGCTGGCAGCAAGCTACAGCGGCTGCATAGAAAGCCGTGAAGGCTGCGATGTAAGCAACGTAGTGGAGTGTGTTCGGAGCGTACTGAATCCAAATGGGGAACAGGCTGGCCACCTGATAGACGCCGGCGACAACCATCGTAGCGGCGTGGATCAAGGCACTGACAGGTGTAGGACCCTCCATAGCGTCGGGCAACCAAATGTGCAAGGGGAACATAGCACTCTTACCGGCACCACCGATGAACATCAGGAACAATGCGGTAGGCATGATCCAAGCAGCATGAGGCAGACGGCCTGCCAAAGAAGGATCAGCGTTGAGGTCGTAGTTGAACGTTCCCACATAGTAACTGAAGAACAGGATACCGATGAGGAAGAACAAGTCGGCGAAACGTGTGACGATGAAAGCCTTCTTGGAAGCGTGCACGGCAGCATGCTTGGGATAGTAGAAGCCGATGAGCAGGTAAGAGCACACACCCACGAGTTCCCAGAAGAGATACATCTGGAAGATGTTGGTGGCCACTACCAGTCCAAGCATACTCATGGTGAAGAGCGACAGGAAAGCATAGAAGCGCTGGAAACCTTTCTCGTAACCTTCCTTCTTATAGTTCTCATCGCGCTCAGCCATGTAGCCGAAGCTATAGATGTGAACCATCATACTCACGGTGGTGATGACGATGAGCATCATCACGCTGATAGGAGTCAGACGAAAACCGATGTTGAACGTCAGGGCCTCGGTAAACTTCAGCCAAGTGAAGTTAAACACGGTCACGGTCGGATAGAGTCCCGTGGTGGCGTCACGTCCCACGGCGAAAAAATATTCGTAAGCGGTGTACAGGCTCATGCACCACAGCACAGCCAGGACAGCCGTGCCGATCATGCCCGCAACCGGTTTTTTCATCTTCATGCCAAGGAGTCCGAGCAAGAGAAAGCCCAGGAAAGGCAGAAGCAGTATCAAGAATGAATAACTGTATTGCATGGTTCGTTTAGAATTTCATGTTTTCAATACTGTTCACCTGGTCACTGTGATAGTTGCGGTAAACATTGATGATGATGGCCAATGCCACAGCGGTCTCAGCAGCGCTGATGCCCATGGAGAACAGCGTGAAGAAGACGCCCTCGAACTGTCCGGGGAACAGGATGCGGTTGAACACGGCAAAATTCAGATCAGCCGAGTTGAGCACCAGCTCAATGGAGATGAGCATGGCAATCAGGTTGCGGTGAGTGACGAAGCCAAACACGCCGATGAAGAACAGCAGTGTGCTCAGCGCGAGATAACATTCAACGGGAATCATTTCTTGTCCTCCTTTCTTGCGATCATAATGCCACCGATGATACATGCCAACAAGAAGAGAGAGATGAACTCAAACGGCAACACATATTCATATTTACCAGAACCGACAAGTGCCTTGCCGATCTGCGACATCGGCACCTCCACGTCGGCGACACTGCAAGCAGCGTCAATAAACTTATTCTTCAGAAGCACCACAGCCACGGTAGCCAGTCCCACGAGCGAGATAAGAGCGCCCTGCACGACCCGCACGCCCTTGAAGCGGCTGTAGAGGTTCTGCAGCGTACGCTTGCTGACGAGCGAGATGGCGAAGATGTACAGGATAGTGATACCACCGGCATAGATGGAGATCTGCGCGGCACCCAGATAAGTGTAGTCGAGCAGGAAGTAGATGCCGGCAATGCCGAACAGCACGAACAACAGGTACGTGGCGGCACGCATGATGCTGCGGGTGAACACCGACAGCACGGCTGAGCCAAGGATGACTACAGCCAAGATGCAAAACATTACGATATTAGCCATTGTCTTTACTTGGTTTTGGTGTTAAACTCTCCAATCTTCAGAGGTGCGCCGCCATCGATGAGGTTGGGCAGGCTGCCTCCTTGATATACCTCCTTGTCGAGGTGCATGACGAGTTTGCTACGGTCAAAGACTGCGTTCTCGAAGTCATTCGTGAAGTGGATAGCATCGAAGTTGCAGGCGTTAACACAGAGCTCACAGAACATGCAGTCGCCTAAGTCGTACTGATAGTCATCGAGCACCTTATGCTTCTTTCCCGTCTCAGGATCGGTCTCCATGTGAGAAGTAATCTTGATGGTGCCGTTGGGGCATGCTTTCTCGCACATGGTACATGCCGTGCACTTGTAGTCACCAATTTTCAGACCGCGCTTCACGGCCTGCGGATCCTCGGGATCCTCCACGCGTTTAAACACGAGACGTCCGCGGTGACGGGCTGCCACATGGAGCGTGGTCTTGCGGTTCTCGGGATACTGCTCCGTTGACTTCGGGGTGAAGTACTCCTTCATGGTCACCTTCAATCCCGTGGTCAAAGTCTTCACAGCATTCTTAATACCGCCGAAATATGATTGATTTGACATTTCTATATATTATTAAAGAGTAAGTCCAAGAGCCACACATGCGGTCATCACCACGAGAGTGAGGAGCATCAGCGGCATGAGATATTTCCACTCGAGCTGCAGGATATGGTCGATGCGCAGACGGGGGAAAGTCCAGCGGGCCCACATGAGCACCCAGATGACCACGAGCATCTTACCACCGAACCAGACGAAGCCGGGGATATAGTTCATCACGTTGTCGAAACCGGCAACTCCGATGTTCAGCGGTGCCCAGCCACCCAAGAAGACTGTGGTAGCAAGTCCGGCGATGACCACGAGATTGAGGTATTCAGCCAAATAGAAGTAGCCGAAGCCCATACCGGAGTACTCGGTGTGATAACCGGCAGTCAGCTCACTCTCAGCCTCAGCCAAGTCGAACGGACCACGGTTGGCCTCTGCGTTACCAGCGATCAGGAAGACGATGAAAGCAACGATGGCAGGGATGTGACCCTGAATGATCAGCCACTTCCAAGGACCTGTCTGTGCCTCGATGATGCCGCTGAGCTGCATAGTGCCACAAAGCACCACTGCCGTGACCATGCACAGACCGAGACTCATCTCGTAAGAAATCATCTGCACGGCACCACGCATGGCAGAGATGACAGAATACTTGTTGTTGGAGCCCCATCCCGAAAGGATGATGCCGAGGATACCGATGCTGCTGATGGCGGTGACCATAAACACGCCGACGTTGAAGTCGAGCACGGCAGCGCCTTTGTTCCAAGGCAGGAACGAGAAAGTGCCCACCGATGCGATGATGGTCAGGAACGGAGCCAGCGCATACAAAAACTTGTCTGAGCGGTCCACGCCGAAAATCTCCTTGATCAGCATCTTCAGCACGTCGGCCACCACCTGCACAGACCCCCAGGGACCCACACGCATAGGGCCGAGACGGCACTGGAAGAAGGCACAGACTTTACGCTCGAAATATATCATGAACATGGCGATGAGGGCATAGAGCGTCAGCACGATCAGGCCCACCACGACACATTCAATGAGGATTGTCCAAAAGTCCCCCAACCCGCATGTCTGTCGGAGGAGATTGTCAAACCACTGTGTTACTACTGTGAAATCAAACATATATTTAATAATTGGAGACCCTCCCGCCTCCCTAAAAGGGAGGAGTAGAGCAGTCGTTATTTTTATAGCCTTATATCATTATCCTTCATGGATGATAGCGTCGCATTCCTTCCCATCGCCGCGCACGTCCTTTCGGAGGCTGCATCTCCCTCCCTTTTAGGGAGGGCCGGGAAGGGTCTGCTCCTTCTTTTATCTGTCCAGATCCGGGATCACGAAGTCGATAGAGGCACCGGTGGCAATAAGGTCAGCGATCTTCTCGCCACGCAGCATCTTGTCGAAAGCACCGGCGAGGGTCAAGCCCATCGGACGCATCTTCACACGATAGGGACTCTTGTCACCACGGCTGTCGAGGTAGACGCCAAACTCACCGGCACCACCCTCCACAGAGAACCACCACTGGCCCTCAGGCACCTTGATGATCGGCTTCTGCTTGATATAGAAGTCACCCTCAGGGATGTTGTCGATGAGCTGCTCGATGATGTTCAAGCTCTGATAGATCTCGTTGATGTGGATCATGTAGCGGTCCATCGAGTCGCAATTCTTACCGAGGATCTGCTCGAAATTGACTTTGTCGTAGAGATCGTAAGGATGATTCTTGCGGACATCGTTCTTCCATCCGGCGGCACGTCCGGCAGGACCGGTGACGCCGTAGTTGATACAATCCTCAAGATTCATGTAGCCTACGCCTTCGAGACGCTGGTGAGTGATGACGTTGTCACCGAAGACGTCGAGATACTCCTGTACGAAAGGACGGAGATATTTGCAGAGCGTCTTGGTGTTCTCCACAAAGTGCGGGTCGATATCGGCCTGCAGGCCACCTATTCTATAATAGTTCTGGATGAGTCGTCCGCCTGTCGTCTCCTCCATGACGTTGAGCACATGCTCACGGTCACGCATACAGTAGAGGAATGCCGTCAGGGCGCTGAGGTCCTGCGCACATGTTCCGAGGAAGAGCAGGTGGTTGTCGATACGCTGCAACTCGTCCATGATGGTGCGGATGTAGCGGATGCGGTCGCTGAGCTCAATGCCCATAGCTTCCTCGATGACGCCGACGAGGGCGTGACGGTGGTGCATGGCACAGAGATAGTTCAGTCGGTCGGTGAGTGCGAGTGTCTGCGGATAGGTCATGCTCTCCATCATCTTCTCCATACCACGGTGGATATATCCGAGGTGAGGATAGATGTGCTTGATGGTCTCGCCGTCCACGACAGTTCTCAGACGGAGCACACCGTGGGTACTTGGGTGGTTAGGACCGAAGTTGATGACGAAGTCGTCGTCATTGAGCAGACGATGCTTGGTCTCCACGAGATCACCGCAGTCATTGAGGTTCCACTCTGAGGTCCAGTCGGTCTCAGGCTCATCGGTCATGGGGAACTGGTTCTTCTCGGGACTCATATCGAAGTCCTTGCGAAGTGGCCAGCCCTGGAAGTCGCTGCGCATAAACAGGCGACGCATGTCGGGATGTCCGAGGTACTTGATGCCGAAGAAATCATAGACCTCACGCTCGAGCAGGTCGGCGTCGTGCCAGAGTTTCAGCACGGAGGGGATGACATAGTCTGTCTCTCCCACCTTCTTGGCAATCTGCTTGACCGAAACACGCTCGTGGCTGTCGGTGTTCTCCAGAATGTAGATACATCCCAGTCCTTCCTCAGGACCGAAATCCTCACCGATGATGGTGACCAGGTAATCGAAATGCTTATCATTTTTCAGCTTTGCCATCTCAGCGGCAAAGTTGTCAAATCCGAATTCTTTGTTTTCTAACTTCATGACAGTTCGCTTACCTTATTGTTGATTGTTATCACTTGCCGCAGCCTGCTCAGTGTCGGCAGCGGGTTGCTTGTGCACTTCAAATTCCTTTCCCTCCTCTTCAAGAGCGTCGAGGTCACGTCCGAGGGCTTCGAGGTCTTCTTTGTTGGGAGAAGCTGTGACCATGATCGGGGTCTTTCCGCCGATCTTGGCAGCGCTGAGGTTCTCATTGCTGATACCGTGCAGACCACCGAGACCCATACTCTCCGCTTTCTCCTCACGGGTCATCTTGTGGTTGGCGCCTCCGAAGAACTTCTCTACCTTTACCTTACGCTGCAACTGCATCATACCGTAGAGGATAGCCTCCGGACGCGGAGGACAGCCCGGGATGTAGACGTCGACAGGTACGATCTGGTCGATACCGCGCACGACGCTGTAGCTCTTTTTGAAAGGACCTCCGCTGATGGTGCAGCCGCCGACAGCAACGACATACTTTGGCTCGGCCATCTCATCATACAGGCGCTTGAACACCGGAGCCATCTTGTTGGTGATCGTACCGGCGCACATGATCAAATCGGCCTGTCGGGCTGAGTTACGCGTCACCTCAAAGCCGAAGCGAGAGAAGTCGTAACGGGCACAACCCACAGCCATGAACTCAATACCGCAGCACGAGGTACCAAACGTCAGCGACCACAGCGAGTTGCTGCGGCCCCAGTTGATCATCTGATCGAGGCTTCCCAGAACCACGTTCACGCCACCGTCGTTGAGTTCGGCGGCGATGTTCTCCAAGGTATCGTTGTCCTTGAACTCCTCGTAGGGAATGCTCTTGATGTGTGGTTTTCTTATTTCCATTCCAATGCTCCTTTCCGCCAGGCATAAGCCAAGCCTAAAACCAAAACCACCAGGAAGAAGCCGATGCTCACCAAAGCCAGTGAGCCGAACTGCTTCACGACAACGGCCCAGGGGTAGAGCAACACGGTCTCAATGTCGAACATCAGGAAAAGGATGGCAAAGAGATAGTAGCCCGCATGCAAAGGCAACCAGCTGCTGCCGCGCGTGGGGATACCGCACTCAAAAGGCTCACCCTTGACCGGATTGTAGGAACGGGGACCGATGAGCTTGGCAATGACATATGCGCCAAGCACCAGCGTGACAGCCGTCAGCAAAACGGTGATGAATAAAATGAAGTTCATAAAAAAATGATAACGTTATTTTTTGAATATTCGCTTAAGTGCTTGCAAAGTTACTAAATCTTTCTGTAACATGAACATTATTTACCTAAAAATGTTATCTCGGCTTATCAATTCTGTGACATGAGGCGATTGGCATTATTACCACGGTTTGGTAAACACATTACCACAGGCTGGTAACGGCATTACCAAGGATTGGTAACAGCATTACCACGGGTTGGTAACAACGTCACTATCCTTTGTTCATCAGTACAAAGCCTCATCACTCTTCCTTTTTGTACTTACTCGGCGGCATGCCGAAATGCTTCTTAAACACCGTACTGAAATATTTGGAGTTCGGGAAACCGCAGCAGGTAGCCACGTCAAGGACGGGTACACCCTTCCGCAACAACGCCGCAGCCTGCTCCAATCGGATGAGACGCATGAACTCCTGCGGTGCTTTGCCGGTGAGCGTCTTCAGGCGGCCATAGAACAACGTACGGCTCATGGCCATCTCGCGGCAAAGATGGTTCACATCAAAGTTCTCCTCGCTCAGGTGGTCAAGCACCGTCTGCGTGGCTTTGTCAACAAAGGCCTGATCATCAGCATTGAGTACCTCAGGCTTAACCTCAGCCTGCTGTTCGTTGCTATCGTCTCGCTGTACAGCAAGAGGAGAGTCGTCTGACAAAGTCGATATTGTCTTCTCTTGCGGAGAGGGTATAACCGGTTCTTCACCGCCATGAGCCAATTGCAGGGCACGACGCAGATAGTATTTGCTCAAGCGGCGCCGGTTGTCGATGACGTTGCGGATTTTCTTTGCCAGGATATCCGTGTCGAAAGGCTTGGCAATGTAGTCGTCGGCACCCTTATCCAAGCCCTCGATCATGAAGTCCTTACCGACCTTAGCCGTAAGCAGAATGACCGGCAACCATGCCGTATCGGCATTTTCCTTCAGCCGTCGGCAAAGTTCATTACCATCCATGCCGCCCATCATTACATCGGAAACCACGATATCGCAGGTACCGCCACGCAGATAGTTCAAAGCCTCTTCCGCGCACTCCTTCGTAATAATATGGTAGTCACTTGAGAAAGACATACGCAAGTACCGCAGCAACTCGGCGTTGTCGTCGACAAAGAGAATGGTATCCTTACCGTTCTCGCCGTTTTCCTCATCCTGCGGCTGGCTTTCTTCTGCTTCCATCTTCTGTTTATCCTCTGCTTCCCCGCCTTCCAATACATTTTCACTTGCGGAGTCGAAGCGAGTATCTAATACCGAATCTTTGAGCAAAAGACTTGTTGCCATAGCAGCGCCTTCCCTACCCTGCCGCTCATCCTGCTCCGTTGCCTCCGGAAAATAGCGGCTGCCGTCAGTAGGGAGATGTACAAAGAAAGTCGTGCCTACCTGCTCCTTACTGGTAAACGTCAGCTTGCCGTAGTGCGTCTCCACCAGTTTGCGACAGAGCATCAGCCCGAGCCCACTTCCCATCTGCTTGGAGTTGATGCCATTGGAAGCACGGTAGAAACGGCGGAAAATATGCTTCTGATCACTCTCGGGAATGCCCATCCCATCGTCGGCTACGCTGATGACGGTCTCGCCGCGCTGTTGCCATGTCCTGAGATGAATGTGCCCACCCTCACTCGTGTATTTGATGGCATTGGAGATGAGGTTGTCGAAGAGTTTGTCGGCCATCATCGGGTCGAACCAGACCAAGGCTTCGCTCGGACAATCATCGAGCACGAGCGTGATCTTCTTTTCCTGGGCAAGCAACGCAAAGCGCGCGACCTGCTGCTCGAGCAGAGGCTTCAGTGCCATCTTCCTGACACTCGGCTCGCTGCTCTGCTGGTCGATCTTCTGGAAATCGAGCAAGCCCGTGATCATCTTCAACAGTTTGGCACCATTGCGGCGCGCGATGGAGAGATAGCGTGCCGACGGCTCGCTGAGCGTATTGTCCTTGGCCATATCGTCAAGAGGAGCCAGCACGAGGCTGAGCGGCGTACGGATGTCGTGTGCCGTATTGACAAAGAACGAGATCTTCTCGTTGTAGTATCTCGACTCCAATCGGGCGCGATACCAGCGCCAAGCCAGATAGACGAGCGACAAAACGATGAGCAGATAGACGACCCAAGCGAAGAAGGAGTTCCACCAAGGCCGCTGGATGACGAACGGAATATCCTTGGCGTCGATGACGCGACCGTCGGTACGACTGAGCGCGCGGATGTGCAGCGTGTAACTTCCCGACGGCACATTGGTGTATCTGAGGCTTTGCAGACGTTGCATCATGATCCATTGCTTGTCATAGCCTTCAAGGAAATATTCGTATCGGACGTCATGCTGGAAGCGATAGTTGATGCACTCAAAGTCCACGGTGAAGGAATTTTGGGTATAGGGCAGGCTGACCGCTCCCTCACGCAGCATGTCGAAGATACGCCGGCGCACATCGCTGTCTTCGGCCTGCTTGGCGTCGAGCGGCAGAATCGAGGTCACTCTGAGCTGTGCCGTATAGTGAGAGGGCAGCACGGCAGCAGGCGAGAGCAGCACACCGCCATCGTTGCCTCCAAACAACAGCTTACCATCGGGCAGTTGCCAACAGGCCATGCGGTTGTATTCCTGATCCAGTCCCTCATAGGTGCTGAGCTGTCGTACTCGCCGTGTCCGGCCGTCAAAGGTACAGAGCCCGCGGTCGGTGCTGACCATCAACAGCCCCTGGGCACCATGACAGATGCCCGCGATGGTGTTTGACGGCAGGCCTTGGCGTGTGGAGATCTGCCAATATTTCTTGGTAAGCGTATCGTAGTGATAGATGCCACCACCGTCGGTTCCCAGCCAAAAGTCATGGCTGCCATCGGCAATGATGGAGTTGATGAAGCAACAGATGTCTTTGTCACCGAAGTCGCCGGGATTGAAATAGTGCTCGATGTGCCACGTACGGACATCGACAACACAGAAGCCTGCCGTAGTGCCCACCGCCATCTTGTTGCCAATCGCCGTGAGGCATTCCGCCTCACGGATGGGCAGGTCGCGTCCCTTGCCGTTGACAATACAGGACAGAGGGCCGTCAATAGCCCCCACCCACAACCGTCCGAGGTGGTCGCAAGCCAAACTGGTGATGCACTCCGACGACAGATTACCCAAAGACCGGGCATAGGCGGCCTTGGCCGCACCCGTCGTGCTGACGGCAAAGACGCCATTGCCATAGGTACCCGCCCACACGCCGCCATTGCCTGATGGGCACAAAGCCAGCACTACACGCCCTTGCAGACTGTGAGTCCAGCGCCCGGAGATGGGATGATAAGCCGACAATCCGAGGTTGGTACCAAACCACAGCGTGCCGTCGGCAGTCGCGCAGACAGCGTTCACGCCGTTGTCGAGCAGGGAGTTACTGTCCTTATACTCATGCCGAAACAGCTGATAGCCCGACCATCGAGGCATGGCTACATCGAGGCCTCCCGTGTAGCTGCCCATCCAAATGTTGTGTTGCCGATCTACGGTGATGGTGTAGATGCCATTACCGCTCAGTGCGTTGCGCGTGTCATCCGATACGTTGAACAGCAGTCGCCCTTGATGTCCTTGGTGGTCAAAAGCATAGACACCCTCTCCGTCGACACCCACGAGCATCGTCGTTTCTCCCAAAGGTGTGATGGCTCTGACGGGATGCGGTATCTGAGGTTGCGTTGATACCACGCCAACACGATGGTCCTTGAGGTCGTAAACGCGGATGCCCTGCACCAATGAGCCTACCCACAACCGCTGCGAGGGTGCGTCGAAATAGAGCGACTGTGCTTCCAGCCCTTCCAGTCCAACCAATGTTTTCCATCTCTTCCCAAACTGAGCAAGCACTGCCGTGGCGGTAGCGATGAAAAGTCGGCCACGGTTGTCGGCCGTGATCACGTTGACTTCCTGTGTGGGTCCGGCCAAAGTCATCTTACCATGGTCATAGCAATAGAGGCCGTTGCGCGCAGCCAGCCACAACCTGTGATCCCGGTCAATATACAGATCATTGAGTTTGAGATAGCCCTGAAACCACTTGCTCAGACTCACCACATGCTCAAAGCGGTCCAAAGCCGAACTATACCTATATATATTACCCTTGTTGTCGTAGGCATAGAGCGTGTCGCCGTCTTGTCGTAACGAAAAGATGCGGCCGGCAGCATTGCTGTAGACACGGTCGCTGCTGAGCCGGTAGACTTTCACCACGCAGCCGTTGTAGCGGTTGATGCCGTTCTTTGTTGCGATCCATATCACGTCGTTGCGGTCCTGCAGAATAGAGAACACACGCATGTTGTCCAACCCTTCGGTCAGCCCTATGTGACGAACCTGATAGGCGGGAGTCAGCATTGGCGTACTCCGTGCTGCTATGGATGACAGCAGAAGACACAGTAATAATAATAGGTGTCGCAATGGTTTCATGTGGCAAATTTAATAAATAAGCGTTAATCTCGTACCTTTTTCCTGGCAAAAATGTCAGAAAAGAAACTTTTTTTGGCGGTACTCTGTATCAGATCTATGAATATCATCGTAACTTTGCCAGCGTTATCACAA
The DNA here is from genome assembly GCA_963656095.1 of Paratractidigestivibacter sp. GTDB lineage: Bacteria > Bacteroidota > Bacteroidia > Bacteroidales > Bacteroidaceae > Prevotella. Next base: position 19,206 of record CAVKHS010000025.1, on the reverse strand, counting down.
CATCAGCAATGCATATCTTTATCAATTAATACCTATGACAAGAAGCAAAAACATACTGCTATTACTGGCCTGCTGGCTGTGCTCAGCATGGGTCTCCACACCCGCTGGAGCCACTACAACGGCCGAAGAGATGAACATCGATGCCAAGACATGGACTTCGTCTGTCGTACTCGGTTGGAACCTCGGCAACAGTCTCGAAAGCAAAGGCAACGACGAGACGGCCTGGGGCAACCCGATGACAACACGTGAGATGATCAAGGCCGTAAAGGCACAGGGCTTCAATTGCGTGCGCATCCCCGTGCAATGGGGCTGCCATCTCTCCGACGAGAAGACGATGACCATCGACAGCAAGTGGATGAACCGCGTGGAGGAGGTGGTCAACTACTGCTTGGACGAAAACATGAAAATCATCATCAACACGCACCACGAGGTGTGGTTGGAGCAGCATCCCTTCTATGCACAGCAGAAAGAGAACAACGAGAAGCTCGCCGCACTGTGGAAGCAGATTGCCACACGCTTCAAGGACTATGGTCCAGACCTGGCCTTTGCCGGCATCAACGAGACGCAGGTCAACTGGCAGGCGCCGACCCCGGAGCAGGCCGACGTGGTGAACAGCTACAACCAAACGTTTATCAACGCCGTACGCGCCACCGGCGGCAACAATGCCGAGCGCGTGCTCATCGTGCAGACTTACTCCTGCAATCCCGACTACGGCTTTCAGCATTTCGTCATCCCCAACGATCCGGCCAAAGACCGACTGTGCGTCGAGTTCCACTACTACAATCCCTACAACTATTGTAGCGGTAAGGAGGGCAGCTACTACTATTGGGGACAGGCCTTCAAAGACAAAGGCAAGATTTCACCCGACGACGAGAGCCAGCTGACGAAGACCTTCGACAAGGCCAAGACGCTGTGGGCCGACAAGGGTCTCGGCGTGATCATCGGCGAGTTGGGCGTCTCTACTCACTTCACTACCGACGACCGCGCTACCCAACTCGACAATGAGAAATACTATCTCCAGCAGCTCGTCAAGGAGGCCCGCAGCCGTGGCTTTGCGCCCATCGTCTGGGACAACAACACGTTTGGCAACGGCTGTGAGATGTATGGCATCTTCAACCGTAATAATCATATGAGTGTCGACGCGCCCTGGCTGTTGCAGGGGTTGCAGCTCGGAGCCGGACTGGAACCCTATAAGGAAACGGCCGAGAACGGAGTCTTCTGGGAAGGTGACGCGCTGCTCAACTGGGGCGAGGGCCTGCAACTGAAGATCCCGGCAAATAAGTTCAACAGTTTCACCACCAAGGGACGGCTGATGCTGACCATAGAGCAAGTACCTTCGGCCGACTATGAGCAGTTGCAACTGATGTATGGCGACTGGAGCGGTAAAGTCAACTTCAAAATAGACGGCAAAAACTATAAGGGCAGTTATGATCCCAAAGCCGCTCAGGGCACCAATGACAGAACCTATTCGCTGAGTCTGAGTTTCGATGCCGCCACATTGGCAAAGCTACAAACCAAAGGCCTCATCATGCAGGGCTACGGCGTAAGACTGAAGAACGTGATCATCATGCCACAAGGCATGACCACCGCCATCTTCAATCTGGCAATGACCGACAACAGTCAACAAAGGTGCTACGACCTTACCGGCAGAATCGTTCCCGACAGCTTTCGCGGTCTGATCATCAAGGACCGTCAGCTGTGTCTTGTAAGATAAGATTGCTTCGTTCAACAACTGATACATATAATAGGTTTCTTAGATTTCGGGATAACCGCCTCATCCCTCCTGCTCCCAACGTGTCTCACGCCATAGAGCCGGAGGGATGTTTGCGTTGTATCGGTGTATGGATCAGCAAGTTTGTCAGCTACGAAACCTTCATTGTCAGTATTCTAACCTCTATCAGACGTATAAAACCTAACTTTGCAACCAGCTTAATAACACCGAAATAAGTAAAACCTAAGTATACAGACAATGAAGAAAAGTAATCGGAATCTTCTGTGCATGACCAGCGTCTGCGCCGCTCTTCTTGCTCTCAACGTCCAGCCTGCTTTCAGTGCTGAGAATCCGGGAGTGAGCACCACGCAACAGAGCCATGCGATCCAGGGTACCGTCACCGACGGCAATGAACCCATCATCGGTGCCAGCGTGATGGTGAAAGGTAAAAACCAAGGTGCTGTCACCGACATGGACGGCCACTTCACCCTCGATGTAGCACCCGGCACTGAACTCGTCATCTCTTATCTGGGTTATCAACCCAAGACCGTGAAAGCCGCAGCAGGCATGAAGGTCACCCTCAGCGAGGACAGCAAAAACCTCAAGGAGGTTGTCGTCACCGCGCTTGGCATCAAGCGCGACCGCAAGGCACTGGGCTACGGCCTCAGTGAGATCAAAGGCGAAGAACTCACGAAAGCAAAGGAGACCAATGTCATCAACTCGCTCGCCGGTAAGGTCGCCGGCCTCGTGGTGCAGAACACTGCCGGAGGTGCCAGCGGTTCCACACGCGTGCTGCTCCGTGGTAACACCGAGATGACGGGCAACAACCAGCCGCTCTATGTCGTCGACGGTGTACCTTTGGACAATACTAACTTCGGCAGTGCCGGACAGGCAGGCGGTTACGACCTCGGCGACGGCATCTCGGCTATCAACCCCGACGACATCGAGACGATGACCGTCCTCAAAGGTCCTGCTGCCTCCGCACTCTACGGCAGCCGTGCCTCCCATGGCGTGATCCTCATCACCACGAAGAAAGCCGCCAAGGACAAGGTCAGCGTGGAGTACAACGGTAGCATCACCATGGACAAGCAGCTGGCAAAATGGGACAACATCCAGCAGGTCTATGGTATGGGCAACGGCGGACAATATCTCGAAACGACCACTTCCGGTACCAATATGAGCTGGGGACCGAAGGCCGACGACTACCTCGTGAAGTACTTCGACGGTCAGCAGCGTCCTTTCCAGATCTGGCCCAACAACACCTCGAACTTCTTCCGCACGGGTCTCACCGCACAAAACACCGCCGTGCTCTCCGTCAGTTCGGGTAAGACAGGCGTGCGCTTCTCCATGACCGACATGCGCAACAAGGACATCCTGCCCAACACCCACATGAACCGCGACAACTTCAACCTGCGTGCCACCACATCGGCCGGACCCGTAGACTTTGACTTCACCGCCAACTACACACGCGAGAATGTGAAGAACCGCCCGGCGCTCGGCGACTCACAGAGCAATGTCGGCAAGAACCTGATGACGCTCGCCTCCACCTACAATCAGGCGTGGCTGCGCACCTATCAGAATGCCGACGGCACCTATGCCAACTGGAACGGACTTGACCAATACAATAAGAACCCGTACTGGGACCTTTACAAAAACAAGAATACTTCCGCCAAGGATGTCTTCCGCTTCACCGGTAAAGCTATCTGGAACATTGCCGAAGGACTGAAACTCCAGGGAACTGTGGGTACAGACATCAACAACATGACTTTCGACGACTTCGTGGCAAAGACCACACCGGGCCAGGCTGCCGGTTCACTGACCAATCAGGTGTTCCACAACCGCACGCTCAACGCCGAGCTCCTCATGCTCTACAACCATAGCTGGGGCGACTTTGACCTCAACGCTACGTTTGGCGGCAACATCTTCAAGGTCGACAACAAGACCTACACCATGAAAGGTCTCAACCAGCAGATGATGAACCTGGAGACGATCATGAACTACTCCGAGCAGCACATACAGCAAGATACTTATAAGAAGCAGATCAACTCGCTCTACGGCAGTGCCTCGCTGGGTTATAAGCATACCTATTATCTTGAGGGCACGCTGCGTGGCGACAAGAGTTCTACCCTGCCCCTGAACCATAACACCTACGTCTATCCTTCTGTATCGGGTAGCATGGTGTTCTCGGAATTCATCAAGAACAAGCGCATCATCAGCTTTGGTAAGGTGCGCGCCTCTTGGGCAAAGGTGGGTAGCGACACAGATCCTTATCAGCTCGCGCTGAACTACACTACGGCGAAGTACAGCTATCCGGGCTTTACCATCGGCATGATCAACAACTATACCCAACCCAACAAGGACCTCAAGCCTACGATGACCAGCTCCTATGAGCTCGGTTTGGAGATGAAGTTCTTCAACTATCGCATGGGACTCGACGTCACTTACTACAATCAGAACTCACGCGATCAGATCATCCGACTGGCTTCCTCTTCCACCAGCGGCTATGCCAACCGACTCATCAACGCCGGTGAGATTCAGAACCGGGGCGTGGAGATTGCCCTCAACGGACGTGCACTGCAACTCAAGGACTTCGCCTGGGACTTGGGCGTAAACTTCTCCAAGAACACGAATAAGGTGAAGAAGCTCGTCGACGGCATGGACTATTTCGAACTTGAGAAGGCCACCTGGTGCGGCGTGAGCGTCGGTGCTGAGGTCGGACAGAACTATGGTTCCATCGTCGGCAAGGACTTCAAGCGCAATGCCGACGGTCAGGTCATCATCAACTCTGAGACCGGTATGCCGATCGTCGACGACAAGACTCACGTGCTCGGCAATGCTTCTTGGGACTGGACAGGCGGTTGGTACACCACCTTCTCCTACAAGAACTTCCGCCTTTCGGCTTCCTTCGACGTAAAGGTTGGCGCTGATCTCTTCTCCATGTCCATGCGCTCGGCCTACCAGACCGGTAAGGCCAAGGAGACACTCGCCGGACGTGAGGAGTGGTATCAGTCCGAGGAGGCACGTCTCGCCGCCGGAAAGACCATCGCTGAATGGCGCGCTGAGGGCAAGGCCCGCGGCTTTGTTGTCCCCGGCGTCATCGAGCAGGCCGACGGAAGCTTCAAGGCTAACGACATCCCCGTCAACCCCGAGGCTTACTGGAAGAGCGCTGCCGACAACGCTCCTTCGATGTTTATCTATGACAACTCCTATGTCAAGTGCCGTGAGATCACCTTCGGCTACACCTTCCCCGAGAAGATGCTGGGTAGCTTCGTCAAAGGACTCACAATTAGCTTCGTGGCCCGCAACCCGTTCATCGTGTGGAAAAACATCCCCAACATCGATCCGGACTCCGGCTACAACACCTCCGGACTCGGACTGGAGTATGGCTCTCTGCCCTCTCGCCGCAGCTACGGTCTCAACGTCAACGTGAAGTTCTAAACAACGAATGGCAGCAACAACCACTCCATTCATAAAATATCAAGTAATCATGAAATCACTCATCAAGAAATATACAGCTAAGGGCCTGCTCGCTCTGGCCTTCGCATTGCCTCTGGCGTGCGGCGTGATGACATCATGCTCCGACGACCACATGGCTTCGGTCAACACCGATAACAGCAAGAGCGGGACCATCGACCCCAACAACCAGCTGACCACGTCACTGCTCCAAACCTATGGCGACTTCAGCCTCATGGACACTTACCGTAGCTATGTAACCGGTTTCACACAGCACTTCGCCGGTGCCTGGAACGTGACCAACTATGCCGGAAGCGTACACGCCAACGACGACCAGAGTCGTCTGCTCTGGGACCGCTACTACTCCGTGGCTATCAAGAACCTCGTCGACGCCATCAACGCCACACAGGAAGGCCAACCCGCCCTCAACGCCGCGCTGCGCATCCACCGCGTCTATCTGATGTCGGTGCTCACCGACACCTATGGCGACATCCCCTACTCGGAAGCCGGACTGGGATATATCAAAGGCATCTCCAATTCGGTCTATGACAAGCAGGAGGACATCTACAACGCGTTCTTCACAGAGCTCAAGGCTTGCGTCGACCAACTCGACAATGCCAACGGCCGCATCACAGGCGATGTGACCAGTCTGAAAGGTGACCGACAAGCTTGGCAACGCTATGCCAACAGTCTGCGCCTGCGCTTTGCCATGCGCATCTCTGATATCAACCCCGAGAAGGCTCAGAAGGAATTCGAGGCTGCGCTCAACGATCCGCACGGCTACATCGCCGACGCTTCGCAAAACGCTTACGTCATCTATACCAACGAGCCTTTCACGCTCTATAAGGGCGCAGAGGAGTATGACTTCCGCGTCAACGCGCTCGGCGAGATTCTCTACGGTCAGGATCCTACGTCCCCGACGTTCGTCAGTTCCACTTTCTTCGATCTGATGCAGCAGGCCGGCGACCCGCGTCTGTACCGCATCTGCCGCCACTACATCAACACGAAGCGCTCTGAGATCACGCCCGACCGCGAGGGCAACCACGACCTCACCGACGAGGTGGTCGCTTACCTCAAGCGCAGCAACACCGCAGAGTCGCCCTGTGACCCGGGAGCTGCCTGGTGGAACAACTGGATTAACGCTCCGGCCAACTCCGAGATCCCTACTTTGGACAAAATGGTCAAGGACGATCCTGCTGCAGGATACGATCAGAGCAACTTCAACGCACGCATGATGCGCCCGGCGCTCAACATCGACTTCGAGATGCCTGACCGTCCTGGTATCCTCATCACGTCGGCCGAAGTCGACTTCCTCAAGGCTGAAGCTAAGACTAAAGGGTGGAATGTCAGTGGCGACGCCGAACAGCTCTACGACGACGGCGTGCGCGCCTCGATGAAGATGCTCAACGACTACTATCTCACTGCATCGGAGAAGATCTCAGACGAAGAGATCAGCAAGTTCATCGCTGCCAACCCGCTCGGCAACAATCCTAAGGAAAATATCAACACGCAGGCTTGGATCCTGCACATGATGAACCCCGCCGAGGCTTGGGCAAACCTGCGCCGCAGCGACTATCCGGTGCTCAAGGACCGCTCGAAGCTGGCTAAGTTCGAGAGCGACTTCACCTACGACGACAAGAATCTCACCACGCCGGTACGTCTGAAGTACCCGATGCTCGAGTCGAAATACAACAGCAAGCACTACGACGAGGCGCTGCAGCGCATGGGTGGCAACGACGATTGGCACCACCGCCTGTGGTGGGACACCAAGGACATCAACGTCAAGTAGACTTTATCGAGGTGGCTCGTCAGTCCTAAACAGCCTGCCGGGCCAATAGAACAACAAACAATTCAAGACAACGACAACCATGAAAACAATCAAGCATATCGCTCTGCGTGCTTTCGGACTGCTGATGATGGCCTGTGCCGCCACAGCGTTCACGGCCTGCTCTTCCGACGATGATCCGTTCTTCACAGCCGAGGAGACCGACGCGCCGCGCATCCTCAACACCAACATCCCTGAGTGGAAGGAAGGCCAGCCACAGGCGCTCGTCACGCAAAGCCGTACAAACAATTTCGTATTTAACATCATCGCTACGCCACGCGACTACACGACGATATCGTGGTACCTCGACGGACAGCTTATCCACGAGGGCGACTCTATCGACCAGCCGCTGCTCGCCGGTGACCATGAACTGAAGATCGTGGCCACAACGACCAAGGGACTCTCCACCTCACGCACGACACGTGTGGTGATCACGCCCGCCGACGGCGATCCTGTGTTGGGCACCAAGGCCAAGGATCTGTGGGTGGCACCAGGAGCCAAGACCACGATCCACGGCTGTTCCAACCTCGACAAGGTGGCCAAAGTGTTCATCGGTGGCAAAGAGGCTACCGCCGTCAGTGCTGAGAACGGAAATCTGACACTCACCATGCCGGCCGATCTGGCTGAGGGCGACTACCGTGTGGTGCTCCAGGACGCAGCCGGACAGCAGTATGGCGGCGGTACGATCAAGATCACCAACGAGCCTTATCCCGACAAGAGCGAGACGCTGTGGGAGGGCAGCTTCAACGTCACGTGGGGCACACCGTTCGACGCGCTCAAGGACGACTTCATCAACCATGTCCACGCTGGTACAATCCTGAAGGTCTATGTCAGCGGCGATGGTCAGGGTACGGCAACCACAGCATGGTGGAACAACCTGCTCACGGGCAAGAGTGATCCCGAGCGTGGTGACATCACGATCAGTGGCAGTCAGGTACTCGAGTACGAGCTCACCGACCTCTCCATCCAACTCCTCAAGGACCAAAACGGTTTCCTGATGGTTGGTAACGGATACACCATCACTAAGGTGACGGTGGAATAGTCCTACAAAAAGCACCTTAATCCCTCACAACCATGAAGGTTGCGAGGGATTTTTTATGCTTGTAAACTGGCAAGAAAAGCCTTTTGCCACTGATTTGAGACAAAAATCTTAGTCACTTGCCCCTGATTTGAAACAAATCCGACCACGTTTTGCCACTGATTTGAGACAAAAACATTGGATTTTGCCACTGATTTACGACATTTTTACTTAACTTTGCAGCGAAACATAACTATGGAACAGTCAGAAACGATACTCATTCAACAGCTCAAGGCAGGCAATGATGCGGCCTACCAAACGCTCTACCGGCTCCACTACGGCATACTCTGCGCCTACGCCAGGCAGATCGTTGGCAATGACTTTGACGCTGAAAACATCGTTGACGACGCTATCTTCCATTTGTGGGAAGTCAGGGATCAACTGCAGATCGACCGTTCCTTGCGTAGTTTTCTCATCACAAGCGTGCATAGGAGATGCCTCAACTGGATCAAGCAGCACCAGCACGAACTTGCCACCTGCACCTTTCCGAAGGAAGAACTCATCACAGCTCAGGACCCAACCTATCCCCTTGGGCACTTGCTGGAAAAAGAATTAGAAGAGAAAATCCGCACTGCCATAGAAACCCTACCCCACGAGACTCGCCAAGTCTTTGAGCTGAGCCGCTACGAAGACATGACCTACGATGAGATAGCCAAACGCTTAGGCATTTCCGTCAACACCGTGAAATATCATATCAAAAATGCTATCCGCCTGCTCTACAGTCAACTGGAGCCCTACCTGCTATTGCTTTTACTCTTAGGATAAAACTTTAAAAAAGATTTTGCGAGATTCCTTATCTAAGTTGAGGCCGTTTGCCATAGCTTAGATAAAGAAACTATCATACAGAGAAATCAACGAAAAAAAAATCATTTTCTCACTACCCTCTCCATCATAAATGTTGTCTGCAAGGTAAAAGACAACAATGGAGCAACTCGACCCACACATAGAAGACTTGATTATCGCATATCTCAGTGAAACGATTTCCACTGAGGACAACCGCCAATTAAATGCATGGTTGCAAGAAAATCCTGCCAACCGGGATATTCTGCGCCGCTGCCACGAGATATGGATGACCATCAAGGCTGAGCACCAAGCAACCAACTATGACTGGCAAGCAGGTTTTGCCAAATTCAACAAGCGAAAGCAGGAACAGCTGCGCCCGGTAGAGCCAAGAAAACAAAGACGTATCTTCGGTTTTGTTCGCTATGCAGCTGTATTGATTATCGCCGTATCTCTGGCAGCCGTGCTCTGCTACCGTCAAGGCAGAAATTCGTGGATGGGACAGCTGGCAGACGCAAGCATGAATGTGCCGATGGGGTCCACGATGGCGCTCCGCCTGCCCGATGGCACACAGGTCAACCTTAACGGAGGCTCTACACTCAGTTATCCGCAGAGCTTCGGGCTGAAGAGTCGCAAGGTCAAACTCTCGGGCGAGGCATATTTCACCATCGTCCATCATACTGACCAACCCATAGAGATACTTACATCTAAAATGACTGTGCGCGATATCGGTACGAAGCTCAACATCACCAACTATCCCGAAGACAGTCAAGCAAGGATTGTCATTGACGAGGGTAGCGTAGAGTTGAAAACAGGAAACGACACACAGGCAAGCATCATCGTGGCAGGGCAGGAAGCCATCATAGACAAGCGGTCGGGACATATTACTATTGCCAACAAGCAATCCGACGGCAACGCATGGAGCAAAGGCGAACTGATCTTCCACAACACAACTGTTGCTGACATTGCCAAGAGACTGGAACGCACCTACAACATTGACATCAGCATCCACCACCCGGCCACGGCCAACAAGAGATTCTATGGAACTTTCTCTACGCGCGAACAAAGCTACACCGACATTCTGCAAGCACTCAAAGAGACCGGTACGCTGAGATACGCCATCAGAGGAAGGCACATAGACATCTACTAAGCAAGCCTTCCAAGTACTCCCTGCCTGATTCAACCTATTATCAACATACATCAAATCTATTTATCTAACTAAAAAGCTATGACTACGCTAAGCAAAAAGATCATGCTGGCTTCACTACTGCTGTTAGGAACCGGCATCAGTGGCCAAGCACAAAAGGTAAGGCTGAAACTCCATTCGGCCACCGTTGCCCAAGCCATGACGGCACTGCGTCAGCAAACCGAGTACTCGTTTGTGTTCAACGCCGACGCAATCTCCACCAGTAAAAAGGTGAACGTGCATGCCAACTCACTTTCTCAGGCCATCGACCAAATCCTCAGTGGCAGCAACCTCGATTATGAGATCCATGACAAGAACATCATTTTGCGCAAAAAGGAGGCTACTGCTCCCGTACAGCTACAAAGCGGTGCTCAGACAAAAGGTCATGTCGTGAAAGGACGCATCACCGATGAAAAGGGAGAGCCCATCATCGGCGCAACAATCATGGAGAAAGGTTCCACAAACGGCACAGTGAGTGATCTCGACGGAAACTTCACGATCAACATACCCGCTGGCAGTACGCTGCAAGTATCATACATAGGATTCACAAGCAAGGACATCGTCGTGGGCAATAAGCGTAGCCTGCAAATCAACCTACAAGAAGACAACAAGGTGCTCAATGAAGTGGTTGTCATCGGCTACGGCACACAGCGCAAGGGCGACGTGACCAGTTCTGTGGGAAGCGTGAAAAGCGAAGACTTCACTGCCGGCGCCGTGAATGATGCCGGACAACTCATCCAGGGCAAGATCGCCGGTCTGTCGATCACCAATCCGTCGGGCAACCCTGTCGGTGGAACGGAAGTGGCCTTGCGAGGCAACACTACCATTCTGGGTGCAACAACCAAACCGCTGATCCTTATCGACGGCATACCGGGCGACTTCAACACAGTAGCACCGGAAGACATAGAAAGCATAGATGTGCTCAAGGATGGATCCGCCGCTGCTATCTATGGTTCCCGTGGCACCAATGGCGTAGTGATGATTACAACCAAGAAGGCCAAAGGCGACGGCATCAACGAAGTACAGTACAGTGGTTACCTCTCCCTGTCGAATATCGTCAAGAAACCCGACTTCTGTACTGCAGAAGACTATCGTCAGCAGATCAAAGACGGACTGCGCGGCGCATCATGGGATTTGGGCTACAACACCAACTGGATCGACGAGATCCTGCGCACGGGCGTGAGCCATGTCCACAACCTCATGTTCAAAGGTGGTACAGCCAAGACCAACTATGTCGTGAACATGAACTACCGTAATCTGCAAGGTATCTTCCACAAATCAGACAAGGAGGAATTCCAAGGCCGTGCGGAAGTCAACCACAGCATGTTTGACGACAAACTCAACATCAAATTGCAGCTTCTCGCCAACAAGACCGGATACACATCAACCACGGACGGCGGAAGCTATGACACCTACAGCTGGCGACAAGCCATGATCCACAATCCCACTGAACCCGTCAAAAAAGCTGACGGAACATGGTACGAGAATACAGGCATCTTCAACTACGACAATCCAATGGCACGTATCTATGAATCCGACGGTCAGCAAGACCTGCAACAGATACGTATCAGCGGCAACGTGGCCTATCGGCCCATCAAGGATCTGACACTCAACGCGCTGCTGTCTTACGACCGTATCAGCCAGACAGGCGGATACTACGAAACGAAGCACCACATCTCCACCATTCGCGACGGACGCAACGGCTATGCCAGCACTGGCTCGGCCAACAACATGACCAAACTCATAGAGCTGACCGCACAGTACCATAAGACGTTTGACGGACACACGGTTCAGGCTTTGGCTGGATACAGCTATCAGCAGATGAACTATAACCGGCAGTACGAGCAGAACTACGACTTCCCGACCGACCTCTTCAGTTGGCACAACATCGGAGTGGGACAAGCCTTGAAGAAAGGACTTGCCACGGAATACAGTTATTGGCTCGACACCAACCTCATCGGCTTCTTCGGCCGTATCAACTACAACTATCGCGACCGTTATCTGCTGATGGCCGCCTTGCGTCACGAGGCTGCAAGCCAGTTGGAAGGCACACATCAGCCGTGGGGTAACTTCCCGTCGGTCTCTGTAGGATGGCGTGTAACCAACGAGCCGTTTATGCGCAACCAAAAGGTGTTTGACGACTTGAAGTTGCGTGCCGGTTACGGTGTTACAGGCTCACAGCCCAGCGACTCCTTCTTGGGCAAGTCTCTGCTGGGATACGGTGACTACTATCTCTACAATGGTAAGTGGATCCGCGCTTTGCAGCCGACGCAAAATGCCAACAGCAAACTGAAATGGGAGGAAAAGCACGAGGTGGATCTCGGTGTGGACTTCAGTATTCTCGACTACCGCATCAATGGTACCATCGATTACTACTACCGTTTCATCAAGGGCTTGCTCTATGACTATTCCGTTCCTTCACCTCCAAACCTCTATACTACCACACGTGCCAATGTTGGTGAGATGAGCAACCGCGGACTGGAAGTGATGATCAACGCCATACCCGTAAAGACACACGACCTCACGTGGTCGAGCACACTGACTTTCTCGACAAACTCCAACAAGCTCAAGAGCCTGTCAAACGATCTGTACAAGACCTCTTCGGACTACTTCATGACAGGTTGGATCGAGGAACCGGTAAAGACAGAATCACATATTGTCAGAATCGGCCACCGCGTTGGTGACATCTACGGATTCAAGGTGGTAGGTGTAGACGACAATGGCAAGTGGATCTACCTCAATCATGAAGGAAAAGAGGTAAACTACGACGACTTTACTCACGCCTTTGAGGATAAGCAGATCTTGGGCAACGGTGTGCCAAAGTGGTACTTAGGTTTCAACAACCAAGTGAAATACAAGAACTGGGACCTCGCCGTCAACATGCGCGGAGCTTTTGGCTTCCAGATCATCAACGGTGTCAGAATGTTCTATGAAAACCGCAGCCGACAAGACTGGAACCGCCTGCGCTCGGCCTACAACAAAGTGTTCGGAAAGGCTGTGCTCAACACACTGTGCTCTGAAGAGTTCAACAGCTACTATGTCGAAGACGGTGATTATTGGAAGATCGACAACATCACATTGGGTTACAACTTCAAGAAGATCGGCAAGTACATCAAGGCTTTGCGCCTGTACGCTACGGTCAACAACGCCATCACCATCACCGGTTATAAAGGCATAGACCCAGAGGTGACGACAGCCGGACTGAATCCTGGCTACGACAACCGCGACATCTATCCTCATACCCGTTCGTTTACCTTCGGCACTGTGGTTACCTTCTAATCGTCATACATAATTACTATTATCATGAAATTCAATCTGATTAATATATGTGTGGCAGCTTTGGCTGCCTGCACGATGATGTCTTCATGCACCGATCTCAAAGACACCAGTTACAATAGTGTGATTGCCGACGGCTTCAAGCCCACGGATGAGGACGTGGCCTCACTGCTCTCGTCGGCCTATGTCTCTTGGCGCAAGACGATGCTCCTGTGGAATGGTGTGGCAAGAGCGGAGATGCTCTGCACCGACGAGGATGTGATCCCCGCAAGACCCAACGGGTGGGTCGACGGAGGTGTGTATAAGCGTATGCACCAACACAAGTGGACCAGCGAGGACGAAATACCGCTCAACAGTTGGGTGCGCACCTACGATGGTATCAACGCCTGCAACCGTGTGCTCTACCAAATAGAGTCCGGACAGGTTGAGCTCGGTGACAGCAAGGAGAGCGTGATAGCAGAACTCAAAGTGCTACGCGCTTCCTACTACTATCTGCTCAACGATCTCTTCGGCAATGTCCCCATCATCACTAAGTTTGACGTGCCTGAGGGATTCCTACCCGAACAGAGTTCCCGACAGCAAGTCTATGAGTTTATCGTCAAAGAATTGGAAGAGAATATTCCTCTGCTTTCTGAGAAGGTGACCAGCGAATATTATGGCCGATTCAACAAATGGGCTGGATACACACTGCTTGCCAAAATGTATCTCAACTCGGAAGTATTCTCCAACGGTTCACACAAAGACTACGACAAATGTATAGAGATGTGTGACAAGGTCATCAACAGCCATCACTATTCGTTGGACGCTACGCGCAAGAATGTCTTTGCCACCAACAACGAGAATTCCAAGGAAATTATCTTTGCCCTGCCCTTCGACGAGACGTATGTCACAGATTGGAACGCCTTCGACTTCCACATGTACACCTTGCAACCGGAAAATCAGGCGACCTATAATTTCCAGGCTACTCCGTGGGGCGGCGTTTGCGTCATGCCACAGTATATAAACACCTTTGACAAGGATGATCAACGACTGACCGATGACTTCATCTCTGGCACCCAGTATTCTGCCGACGGCGAAGTGCTCAAATGCACTATGGGCGGCATGGTCGGCAAGCCACTGGTATATGTCAATGAGGTCAACAGCATCGATGGCTCGGAAGAGAACCAGGGACTCCGCTGGGGCAAATTTGAATATGCCAAGAACAGCACCAACCGACTGAGCAACGACTTCCCGCTGTTGCGCTATGCCGACGTGTTGATGATGAAAGCAGAGGCGCTGCTCCGAACCGGTCATGCTGATGAAGCTGCGAAACTGGTCACAGAGGTGCGTCAACGCAACTTCAAGAGTCATCCTGAGAAAGCCATTGTCACCGGTGAACAACTTATGGGTAACAGTTGCTACGACTATGGACGACGCGACATCAATAAAACCACTCACGACAACGCAACCATCACCTATGGAAGAATGCTCGATGAACTCGGATGGGAATTCTCGCAGGAGGGACGACGTCGCCAGGATATGATCCGCTTCGGTGTCTTCACTACCCGCTCATGGTTCTCACACGATGCCAGCGACGCAACGAAGAACCTCTTCCCGATTCCCAATAAGCAACTACTCACCAACGGCAACCTGAAACAAAATCCAGGTTATTCAGGAAATTGATCTGACTACGGACGAATCATCCACTCAGAAAGATCTACTAAACACAAACTGACAGCGGTGCTCAGACGGAAGTCTTAGCTGAGTCTGTGCCCGCTGCCTATAATCCTCTATTCTCCAAGCTCTCTCACAAGGCAAAGGCTTCTCTGTGTGTCCATAACCCTGTGTGAGAGTTTTAGGGAAAGAGCGACATGAGATTCGTTCACTATTCCCCGGCTTTTCTTTTGCACATTGAAGAAAATGTCTTATCTTTGCGATCGAAAAAGCTATTCCTAAACAAATCAATGATATGACAAAACAAAAGACGATCCTTTTGGTACTCTTGCTGGCACTGTTGCTGCCGCTCCATGCTGCCAAACGTAAAAACCTTACCGGCATCTGCCGCGTGATCGACGGACACGCCACCGAGTTGAGCTTCTGCTCACCATCGATCGTGCGCGTGAGAGTGTTTCCCGGTACGGACACAAACATTCAGAAAAGGAGTTACTCAGTGCTGCTGAAACCAGGACAGAACGTCACGGAGCCCATCACCGAGGAAGAGCGTGACGGCAAGCTCACGCTTCGCTCGTCGATGATCACCGCTATCCTCGACCTTCAGACGGGCTACGTCACCTTTGCCGACAACAAAGGCACGGAGCTGTTGCAGGCTACCGGACACCACTTCTCGCCATGCAGTCACGAGGTGGACCACGGAAAGTACCAGGTCAGACAAGGTTTCCGACTGGCAGACGATGAAGCCGTATATGGACTCGGACAGCTTCGTGACACGCTCATGAGCCACCGCGGACAGAAGGTGGAGATGTGGAATCACAACACCTACATATCTATTCCTTTCTTCCTCAGCGGAAAAGGCTACGGTCTCTATTGGGACAATGCCGGACGATCGCTGTTCGACGATACTGCTGCGGAGACGACGATGAGCAGTGAGGTGGCACCGTTTGTCGATTATTACTTCCTCTATCGCGACGGTACAGCCGACGGTGTCATCGCTTCCGTACGTGAACTCTCGGGACAGGCTACGCTGCCGCCACTGTGGGCCATGGGCTTCTGGCAGTGCCGCGAGCGCTACAAGACCAGTGACGAACTCGTCGGCGTGCTCGACAAATACCGTGAGCTGAAGATTCCTGTAGACGCAATGGTGCAGGATTGGCAATACTGGGGATGCGACTCCAACTGGAATGCGATGCGCTTCATGAACCCCTACTATATTAATAAGGTGGGTGATCCTGCCTGGCAACGCTACCTGCCCGGTGACATGAAAAACCTGAAACCACAACAGCCGCGCATCAAGAGTCCGCAGGAAATGGTAGACTATGTCCACCGCAACAACGGTCATCTGATGATCTCCATCTGGGCCAACTTCGGTCCGTGGACCGAACAATACAAAGAGCTCAACGCCATCGGCGCCCTCTATCCCTTCAACACATGGCCCATGAAGCAAGGCGTGAAAGTCTACGATGCCTTTAATCCGAAAGCTCGCGACATCTATTGGAGGTATCTGTCTCACCTGCAGAAGATGGGATTTGACGCTTGGTGGACCGACTCCTCAGAGCCCGACCACTTCGAAAAGCCCGGCGACGACGACTGGATGACGGCCGACGGATCGTGGAGAAGCGTGAAGAATGCTTTCCCGCTCGTGCACAACAAGGGTATCTACGACCATCAGCGCGCCACCAAAGAAGGCAACGCTAAACGTGCACTGATGATGACACGCAGTGCTTCCTTCGGCATCCAGCACTACGGCACATTCTCTTGGAGCGGCGACATCCTCGCCTCGTGGCAGGAGATGAAGCAGCAGATCCCATCAGGACTGAACTATTCGCTCTGCGGCATCCCCTATTGGAACACCGACCTCGGCGGTTTCTTCTACTGGGAGTTTGAGCAGGATCCCCACAACCCAGCCCTGCAAGAACTGCAAACACGTTGGATGGAATGGGGAGCCTTCATGCCGCTGATGCGTAACCACTGCTCTTCGCCGATGGTCAGCGAGCTCTATCGTTTTGGAAAAGCCGGCGACTGGTGCTACGACGCTATCGTGAAATACATCCGTCTGCGCTACCGCTTGCTGCCCTATACCTACAGTTCAGCTGCAGACTGTGTGCTCAACAGTGGTACAATGATGCGTGCGCTTGTCATGGACTTTGCCAACGACCGCCATGCCGCAACGCTTAACAATGAATATCTCTTTGGCCGCAACCTGCTCGTCAAACCGGTCACCGACCCTATGTACACGTGGAAGGACAGCAAGAAGCGTGGCCATCTGATCTATCCCGACGTCAGCAAGGCCGCAGCGCCAACGACTGTCTATCTGCCAAAAGGCACGCTGTGGTATGACTTCTGGGACAACCAGCCTCATGCCGGCGGTCAAACCATCCAGCGCCTCTGCCCTATCGACATCATGCCGGTATATGTCAAGGCCGGAGCCATCATGCCTTTCGGTCCCGACGTTCAATACAGCACGGAGAAGCCCTGGGGTGATCTTGACGTGAAAGTCTACTGTGGTGCCAACGGCCACTTTGAACTCTATGAGGACGAGGGCAACAACTACAACTATGAGCACGGCCACTACACGCTCATCCCCTTTGACTATGACGAGACCACGCACACGCTGACCATCGGCAACTGCAAGGGTGCCTACAAGGGTATGCTTGCCCGCCGCCACTTCCACATCACCGCCGTGGACAGCAACGGCAAGAAGGCTGAGCAGACCGTGGAATACACAGGAAAGAAATGCGAGGTAAAGATCTGAGAAGAAGAAGGAGCAGCCCCTCTCTAGCTCCTGCGGTGAGGCTGTCTCCACTCTTTCTGTCTTCTACGTATATCGAGGAAGGTTTTGACACCCCACCAGATCATGATAACGGTCAGAAGAAACAGTACGGCGATGATAATGTATAATTCTGTTTTCATAAAAATATCAGTTTAGAACAGTGATACTTAGGCATTGATTACGCCATTGTCGCTACAAAATTAAAAAAGAAAATCGACAAACGATGATGTTTTCACGATCGTTTGTCGATTTTCTGCGTTTTCTTTGGTTCATCGTCTCAACACGGGCTTGCCGTCCTCGAAGCGGATTGGAATCCACAGATGACCGCTGTTGCCGAGCTCTTTCGGCTTCCACACGTCGGCCATGAACAGATATTCGGCACCGCCGAACTGCTTGCGGAGCTTCGCATCTGCCACCTTATAGATATAAGCACCCTGACCGCCAAACGTCGTCCCGGCACCTTCACCTCGGCAGGGATTGGGCAGTTGCGTCCAAGGACCGAAGATGTTCTTGGCAGTGAAGAGACGGGCAGCATTCGGAGCCCAACCCGTACAGCCACTCGTGATCATCCAGTAAGTGCCATCCTGCTTGAAGATTGTCGGTGCCTCGTTTTGTCCACCGGCAGCCACACGCACAAACGAGCCGTTGTGACCGAGGTAGTTGTCGGTGAGCTGTGCGATGTTGAGCGTCATGTTATCCTCTGAAGAGAAGATGTGGTAAGCCTTACCGTCGTCATCGACAAACACCGTCTGGTCACGCGCCATCTGTCCACCTTGCAAGTCACGCATGAAAAACATGCCGCGCTCAATCTGTTTCCGCCATTCCGGTGTCCACCATGTCTGCAACTCAGGGCAGAGCAGCTGATGGCGCAAGTCCGTCGTGTCGGGCATGCAGAAGCCTATCGGATAGCAGCCCGCGTTGACACGTTCCGACCGCACAAAGCGGAAAGGCCCCGTAGGATTGTCGCTGACCGCCACCGCAGCACGGGCAGCAGCATAGCCCTGCCCTTTCAGCTCAAGATGAAACCATATCACGAATTGTTTCGTCCGAGTGTTGTACACCACCTTGGGCCGCTCGATGATGCATCCCTTCTGTATGTCGCTGTTGGTGTCGTCGGTCACGCTGAGCACCAAGCCGCGTGAAGTCCAGTCGCGAAGATTCTTGGAAGTGTAGCAGCTCACGCCGAGCGAGCTGACCGGTCCGCCGTTGCTGCGAGTCTCACCGTACCAATAATATGTGCCGCGATACTGGAGGATGTTTCCTCCATGCGCGTTGATATGCTTTCCGACCGTGTCTTTCCACAGTCCTCCTTCCACCAGTTTCTGTCCCACGGCGGAGAGAGAGAAAAAGAAGGAAAGGCAAATAGCGAGCAGAGATATTTGTCGATAGTTTGTCATTTTTATCGGTATTCAATAGATCAATACTTCGGTAATTTAATTCTTAACTGTTTTAACAGAGTTGATACCCTTAT
>CAVKHS010000024.1:0-41546 GCA_963656095.1 Paratractidigestivibacter sp. | reverse complement strand
GAGAAGATCGGCTACGAGACGTGTGCATATATCGGTCTCTATCTGAAGGATCCAACTACATTTGACGATGTGGTGGAGAAACTGAAGAAGATTCCGGAGGTCACCGAATGCAACATCACTACTGGTGGTTACGATATGTTCATCAAGCTGTATGCGCGCAACAACCATCATCTGATGAACATCATCCATGATAAACTCCAGCCGCTTGGCTTGTCACGCAGTGAGACCATCGTCAACTTCAATGCTGTCATCGACCGGCAGTTGCCGATTCCAAATGACGAAGAGGACGACGAGGAGGAAGATGATTCTGAGTCTGAGATCAACGACAATGTAGATTAATCCTGAAGGTTACAGTCTCTCAAGGAGTAAGAAGGAGAAGCCAGTGTGCTTCTCCTTTTTTGTTATCTGCCATTTGCTCATGTCTATTTCCGGGAACCAGGTATCAGCCTCCTTGGGTTCCTGTTCGACGAGGGTAGCGTAGATCCTGCCGGTAAATGGCAACGCTTGACGATAGATGCTTTCCCCGCCGATAATAAAAATCTCCTGATCCTTAGCCTCCTGCTTGAGCGCTTCCGCCAGAGAATCATAGAGCACGCAGCCATGAAGCCGCTCCTTCATGATGTCTCTCTGCCGTGTGATGACCACGTTGCGGCGGTGGGGGAGGACGCCGCTGGGCAAAGACTCAAATGTCTTGCGTCCCATGATGATCGTATGTCCAGTGGTGAGCACCTTGAAATGTGCCATGTCTTCAGGCAGATGCCACGGCAGGCGGTTGCGGAAGCCGATGGCCCGTTGAGGCGACATGGCCACGATGATGCTGATCATAGCGTGATCTTGATTTTCCATTCTTTGGGATAGAGGTTGTTGGCACGGGAACCTAAGTTCTTTACAAAACCAAGTGGATGTCCCTGATAAGTGACGAGCACGTAGCCTTTAGGTATCTCCGTGGGCAGGGCAACAGCCTCGCGGTGAAGATATTGCAGAGCCTCGTGATAGTCTGCCTCCCATCTTGGAAAGGTCTCAGTGCTGAGAGCCGTGGAGAGAGCCAGACTTTCGTCGGGCACTAAGTCCTTGCCTTTTGCCGTGCCGATGGTGATGCCTGCCTGAAGAATATGCAGGCCCTTGGTTGCCAGGAGGTAATATGTGTCCCACTGTTGTGGCATGGCAACCAGACGGTCTGCCACCCAGTGGAAGTTCACCGGCTCTTTCAGCCATTGCTGATAAACAGTGGTGGGCAGTTGATGGTCTTGTTTTCCTTTTTCCTTCTTTTTTTGTTTTGTTTCCCGTACTTTGTTTTCTTTCGCTTCTTCTTTCCCTCCCCGTTTTCTGAGCACAGCCATGAACAGGCCTTCGCCCACGGTATAGCCGGGAAGGAAACGGCAGACGGGATAGTCGCCGACCAGTGGACCGGTGATGTTCCAATGGGCGTCGACGGGTACTTTCAGTACGTCGGCGCCTAACGTCTCCGCGATCCAAGCGATGTTTTCCTCGTCTTCTTTCGCATTGTAGGTGCATGTGCTGTAGATGAGGATGCCACCCGCATTGAGGCAGGGCCATATCGTCTCGATGATTTCCCGCTGAAGGTCACGGCATTTCTCCACATTCTGTGGACTCCAAAGTCTGACGGCGTCCTCGTCTTTGCGGAACATGCCTTCACCCGAACAAGGCACATCAGCTAAAATCACGTCAAAGCGGAGTCCTGAGTAGGTATAGTCTTTGGGATAGTTGTTGGTGACGATGACCTCAGGATGCCCAAACTTCTGCATGTTCTCTGCCAGGACATTTGCCCTCAGCTTGACGGGCTCGTTGCAGAAGAGCAGGCTGCCTTTGGGCAATGCGGCTCTTACGGCTGTCGTCTTGCCGCCGGGAGCAGCACAGAGGTCAAGCATTCTCACAGGTTCCGTGACATACGTTCGGATGACGTGGTCGATGAACATCGACGAAGCCTCCTGCACATAGTAAGCACCGGCATGGAGGAGTGGGTCGAGGGTGAAAGCCGGACGACACGCAAGATATCGCCCTTCCTCGCACCACGAGACCTTCTCTGTCTGTTCGATCCTTTCTCCATCATGTCCGGGAAACGTCATGCTATGCCGTTCCTCGTCTGTCGTTTTGAACGGGTTGAAACGGATGCTGACCGGTGAAAGGGTGTCGAGCGCCTGACGCAAACGGGTGAAGCGTTCAGCTCCCATGAGCTGTCGGGTATAATCTTCAAAAGACTTTGGAAGTGTCATGGGTTGGAATGTTGAAGGTGGAATAAAGCACAGCCTGTTAAATGGCGGGCTTGACGGGGAACAGGTAGAACTGTCGGTCGCGGTCATAGTCCAGCATCCATTGGTCGACGATGATGCCGTCGTCAAGCGCCTGAATGGTCAGTGTGTGTGTGCCGGAGGTGAGCCGTACGTCGTCGGTGCGGATGGCTTGCCCCCGCAGCACGTTGACCTTCCAGCGCTCAGAGGCGCCTTGCTCATTCAGAGAATAGGTAAACGTGGTGTCGCTGTCGAGCGTCACCCGATAGCGTAACTGCTCTTTCTTGCAGGGTAGTGTGGGAATTAAAGCCGTGCGAAGGGCTGCGTCACCCTCCGGAGCATAGAACCGGAACGAAATCGAGGCACCCTTGGGTAGCAACACCGCCTTCATAGAGTGCCCCAGCATCTCGATGGTGCTGACATTTTTTGAGACCGAAGTGTAGTCGCAAGCGTTTTTGACAACACATCCGTCGTTGTCTATTGGAGCGTCAATGCCGTCATAGCCGTCGTATTTCTTCAGTTCTCCGGTTGTCAGATTGTCGATGAATGTGGGAGCAAGGAAGACCTGAAGACCACGTGGTGCCATGTTCATCAATCCATTCCACTTGCCGTTGGCCATCTTCCCATTGTAGTAGTTGGTCAGTTGGATGATGTCTTGGTAAGCTTTCCAGCTTCTGACAGCCGATTCGAGTGCTTCGTCATCGTGATGAAAGCTCTCTTTGCGACCGATGGTTCTTGCTTCTTGGGCCTGTAATTGCTTAGTGGCCATGTCGGCAGCAACACAGACGGGATATTTCACGGCGGCGAAGAAAGCATCACGCAGTTGTGAGGGAATCTTAGCTTCTGCACGGTTGATGTCGCCCTTGATTTCTTGATATTCATTGAGAAATCGCTCCAGCTCATTGCCAAATTGTTCGGCATTGAGTTCAGATACCTGCACTGGCTGCTCATCCGCTCCATGTCCCTTCTCGCTCAGTCCCGTTTGGTTCCATCCCATAAATTCCGGCCGACGGAGTCCACAGAGCCAATAGAACTTTGTCATCGGCTTGGTCAGCCGCTCACCGGCTTCTTGTCCGAACTGCTGAACGAGCCAGTCGGTAAGGTGCTTCTTGAGCGCGTCGGGACCCGTGGCGTTGATGTTCCAGGCCATATCCATGAAGAGAGAGAGCGGGTAGGCTGCCACTTTGGGGTCGTGGATAACGGCGATCCATTGCTGCCGGATGTCTTTGTCCCAGCAGTTGCGAAGAGATTCGTAGATCAGTCCCGGTTGGGTTGTGGACAACCAGAGGTAGTCGTGTGGCGTGCCCTGGTAGCTGAGATGATACAAGAGTTTGCCGTTGTCACGTCCGTCTTGCTGATCATTGCCGGGCATTCCTTGCAGATAGCCATAGCCGTCGTCGGAGTATACGTGCCCTTTCTGGTGGTTGATGATGTTGATGTCGAAGGAGTCGGCCACCTCATTGCCGCTCTTGATATGTAGATGAGACCTTGATGACGTGGCTGTACCTGTGTATAAAGAGTTGGCGCGCAGTCTGAGCATGAGTTCGAAGAGCTGGTGATAATACACAGGTCCTAATGCATCCTGCCGGAGATGTTTGTCGAGTTGCTGGTGATCCCAGACGAGCGTAGACCACTGTGTGCCTTGCAGGCTGATGCCCCGCTCGGACACAGACGGACTCTGCATGGTCTCGTAGCGGTCGCTGAGCGTCAGCCGGTTCTTACGTTCCGGCATCACATCGCCCCACCAGATCCATGGAGACACACCGGCAAGACGCGACAGCTCCAAGATGCCGTAGGCCGTGCCGCGCCCGTTACTACCCACGATGGTGATTCTGTTTTGACGCACACCGATCCAGAAAGCGTCTTTACGGGTGATGAAACTCATGAAGGGTACGCTGAGTTCTTGCAGCCGTTGCATATCCTTATTGCTGGCACGGTCGAGCTGATAGATGTCGATGACCCCACTACCGTCCCGTTCTGCTTTCTTGCCTGTGACTGCTTTCATATCAGCGGAGAACATGTCCAGCGCCTTGTCCACCACGCAGTCGTATTTCTTCTGTATGGAGTAGGTGACGTGACCCTTGCCGCTGAACCAGACGATGTTGCCGGCAAAGAGTTGACCGGGGAAAGGGGTGAGGGTGATCAACAGACATAATATAATAAGGTGTATGCGCTTCATGTGAATTGTCTTTTCGTTTTGTGTATCAAACAAAGATAGCTATTTTCTGCAAGGTAGCACCACTGCTTTTGGCTAATTTTTCTTTTTTTGAGATGAGCTAACATAAATAATAAAAAAAATTTGTCCTTTCCATAAAATATAACTACATTTGTAGGAGACAACAATATATTAGACATACAAATGACATTATATCCTAAACTGATAGAGCAAGCCCTGGCTACTGTCATCTATCCAGGCACGAAGAAGAATCTCATCGAAAGTGGTATGCTTGCCGATACGCCGAGCATCAACGGCATGAAGGTAAGAATCATTCTGGTCTTTCCCCGCAATACCGATCCGTTTTTGAATTCGACAGTGAAGGCTGCTGAGGCTGCTATCCATTATAACATTAGTCCCGAGGTCGAGGTGACTATCCAGAC
Organism: Paratractidigestivibacter sp.; assembly: GCA_963656095.1. Taxonomy (GTDB): domain Bacteria; phylum Bacteroidota; class Bacteroidia; order Bacteroidales; family Bacteroidaceae; genus Prevotella. The sequence goes on along the minus strand of CAVKHS010000024.1, from coordinate 36,699 downwards.
CGAGTTTAAGTCAGCCCCCCGTCCGGCAGTAGAGAAACTTCTGCCACAGGTGAAGAACATCATCGCTGTCAGTTCCGGCAAAGGCGGTGTGGGCAAGAGCACCGTTGCTGCCAATCTCGCCATCGCCTTGGCTAAGCTTGGCTATAAGGTGGGACTACTCGACACCGACATCTTCGGCCCTTCGGTGCCTAAGATGTTTGGTGTGGAAGACGCACGGCCCAATGCTGTGGAAAAGGATGGCCGAGACTTGATTGAACCGATCGTGAAGTATGGCGTGAAGATTCTGAGTATAGGATTCTTTGTGGATCCCGACAGAGCTACGTTGTGGCGTGGCGGCATGGCCACCTCAGCGCTGAAGCAGCTCATAGCTGATGCCGACTGGGGGGACCTCGATTATTTCGTACTCGACACGCCACCGGGGACTTCCGACATCCATCTGACACTGTTGCAGACGCTTGCCATTACGGGTGCGGTGATTGTCTCCACTCCGCAGAAGGTTGCGCTGGCCGATGCCCGAAAGGGTATTGACATGTATCGCAACGACAAAGTCAACGTGCCCATCCTCGGTCTTGTGGAGAACATGGCATGGTTTACACCGGCTGAACTGCCCGATAACAAATACTATATCTTTGGTAAGGACGGTTGCAAGAACCTCGCCAAGGAGATGGGCTGCCCGTTGCTGGCACAGATACCTATCGTGCAGAGCATTTGCGAGAGTGGGGATACCGGTGAGCCTGCTGCCGTGAAAGTGGACTCCATCGTGGGTCAGGCTTTCTTGAATCTGGCACAAGCTGTGGTCACAACCGTCAACGTACGCAACATGAAACTGCCGAAGACCAAGATCGTACAAGTCAACAACGGCAAAGAGTGACAGAGTAACAGTTTAAATAGACAGAGTAACATATTGAACAGGCAGATTAATAGATTGATTAAATAGACAGAGTAACAGATTGAGCCGAACGAGTAGACAAACAGAGTAACAGAGCTACTGAGGACGATAACGGGAGGATTAAGACTCAGGGAAGAGCAAAGCAATTAGTTTTGATTAAGCTTCTCAGCCGCTCACGCTCTGCCTTGTGCCATCAGTTGCGCTTGGCATAGCATCTCCGGTACGATTCTGGCCGGACTCTATCTGCGTTGGGATCTGCGTCATCCGGCTGCTGTCAAGGCCGCTGAGGCTGAGCGGGCAGCTCAGATCTCTGGGTCTGTGAATTCTGAGGCTATTGAGGCTGAGGCTGTTACGACGAAGTAGAAGCAGAGGCGTCGTTTGACGCTTTGTAAGGCAATATATCAGTGTCTTTTTCGTTACTTAGGTAATGAAGAAGACACTCTTTTTTTTTATGATATTATGGTTGGTTACCTCCTGTGGTGCTGACCGCAATCTTCGTCGAGGCGAGAAATATCTCGCTCTCGGAGAGTACTATGACGCTGCCAATGAGTTTCGGCAAGCTTATCAAAAGACTCCGGCCAAGGAGCGGACGAAGCGCGGACAGATAGCGCGCAAGATGGCGATGTGCTACGACAATAGTTTGCAGTCGGCGCGTGCGCTGGCTGCATGGCGCAATGCCATACGCTATCAGCAAACCGACACGGCAGACCGACTTGCCTTCGCGCAGACGCTGATGAAAAACGGCAATTACCGTGAGGCTGAAGAGCAGTTCCGCTTGGTGCTGGACTCACTGCCCAATGACAAGCTGGCCCGTGACGGACTCTTTGCTGCCCGCAAGGCTCCAAGCATCAAACAGTTGGGTAGTCGGTACACGGTCAAGCGCATGGAGGTGTTTAACTCTCGCCGGGCCGACTATTGCCCCGTACTGTTCGGAGATGAGTTTGACCAGCTCTATTTTACTTCTACCCGCAACGAGGCACAGGGCGACGAGCTCAGTGGCATCACCGGCACGAAGCCGGGCGACATCTTCTACTCCCAGAAGGACGACAAAGGCAAGTGGTCGAAACCTGAGGATGTCAGCGGCGGCGTGAACACAGTCTATGACGAGGGTGCCTGCTGCTTTTCCGTTGACGGTCGTGAGATGTATCTCACGCAGTGCGTCACCGATCCTTCCTATCCCCGCTACGCTCAGATTGTGAAGTCCAACCGCTCCGATGCTGCCTGGAGTAAGGCTACGGAGGTGAAGCTGACCGGCGACACGCTGTCGAGCTATGCTCATCCGGCGATCTCTCCCGACGGCGAGTGGCTCTATTTCACGAGTGACATGCCGGGAGGAAAAGGCGGGCCCGACATCTGGCGCGTGCGCATCACTCCGACAGGATACGGAGGCGTGGAAAACCTTGGAGAGCCAATCAACACGCCGGGTGACGAGGCCTTTCCGACATTCCGCCCCAATGGCGACCTCTATTTCTCCAGTAATGGCCATCCCGGTCTTGGTGGTCTTGACATCTTCATCGCCAAGGTGGGTAAGGACGGGCGCTATCATCTTTCCCATCCGGGCTATCCGCTCAACTCCCAAGGCGACGATTTCGGTATGACTTTCGAAGGGCCTTACAACCGTGGCTTCTTCTCCAGCAACCGTGGCGACGCCCGCGGTTGGGATCATATCTACTCGTTTGTCAACCCCGAAATCATGCAGACGGTCAAGGGGTGGGTCTACGAGATGGACGGCTATGAGCTTCCTGCCGCCCAGGTCTATGTCGTCGGGGATGACGGCACCAATGAGAAGATGAGTGTGCACAGCGACGGCTCGTTCACGAAAGTGTTGGATCCCGGTGTCAGCTATCTCTTCTTGGCTACTTGCAAGGGTTATCTCAACCATCAGGAACAGGTCAAGGCGCTGGTCAATCCCACGGAAAGCCGCGACACGACCCTGCAGTTTGCCTTGGCGAATATCTCTGCACCGACGCTCATCGACAACATTTTCTACGATTTCGACAAGGCTACGCTACGAGACTCTTCAAAGACAGCACTCGACAAGCTCGTGGCGCTGCTCAAGGAAAATCCTCACGTGACCATCGAGCTCAGTGCCCACTGCGATTACAAGGGTTCCGCGGAATACAACAAACGACTGTCGCAGCGGCGCGCCGAGGCTGTGGTTGCTTATCTCATCGCCCATGGTATCGCTGTCGACCGACTCACGCCGGTAGGCTATGGAAAGGAGCGCCCAAAGAAGATCAAGAAGAAATTGACCGAGAAATATAAGTGGTTGAAAGAGGGGGATGTCCTCACCGAGGACTTCATCAAGGCATTGAAGGACAAGAAGAAAGAGGAGATCTGCAACCAGCTCAACCGCCGTACCGAGTTCTCCGTGCTGCGCACCACTTATGGGCTCTTCGATAAGAATGGCAAGCTCAGGGCGACACCACAGCCCAAAAAGACGGAGAATAAACAAGACGACGGTGGTGTGTACTTCGACTTGCAGTGATATATAGGTGAGGAGATAGGCTATTTCATCTATGTCCAAACAATCGTACGTATCAGACATTTGTCTGATGTTGTCAGTCTCTCGCTTTGAAACTGTTAGTTTCTAAGCGAGAGACTGTTAGTTTTTAAGCGAGAGACTGTTGGTTTCTAAGTGAGAAACTATTGGTTTCTCAGCTTGAAACTGTATGTCTTAAGCAGCATTAAGTCAGATGTTTTAACGTGCAGTCTCTTTGCTGCTCCGTTTACTTCTGTGGTAGCTGCGGTATTCGTCGAGAGGAATCTCCACGTCGGGCTCCACGAGAGTCCCTTGTTCAGGCAGATGGAAACGCAGGTAGCGGATATTCAGTCCACGCTCCATCCACATCTTCTCATAGTAAGTCTGGATAGTAAGCAGTGGGGTACCTACGAGGGCAGAGGGAGTAGCGTGGTAGAGGTCCTCTGTGCACATCTCCACGGGCAGTTGGTTTTTCTCAACCATCAGCCGCGTGTAGGTGAAGAGGAAGTTGGAGTCAGTTTTCAGATGCACCAATCCACCATCGACGAGGAAGTGGCGGTAGCGCTCCATGAAATAGGTAGAGGTGAGTCGCTTGCGTGGATTTTTCATCTGAGGGTCAGAGAATGTCAGCCATATCTCCTGCACCTCATCCTCAGCAAAGAAGCGGTCGATGATCTCTATGCTCGTACGGAGGAATGCCACATTGGTCATTCCATCCTCCAAGGCCAGTTTAGCACCTGTCCACATGCGTGCACCCTTGATGTCCACACCGATGAAATTCACGTCGGGGAAGAGCTTTCCCAGTCCCACAGTATACTCTCCCTTGCCGCAGCCAAGCTCCAGCACGATGGGATTGTCGTTGTGGAAATACTGCTCACGCCAATGGCCTTTCATGTCGAAGGGCACATTGTCGATGACGGAGAATGGATACTCGAAGACGTTGCTCATCGTCTTCATCTCTGCAAACTTGGCTAACTTACCTTTTCCCATATTTTGGAATACTCCAGTTTCTTGTTTCTTGATATAAAAGGAAGAGCTTGTTTGGCTCTTCCTGTGATAGTTTATCGTCTTACTATTTGCAAATATACGGTATTTCCCTGAGATAGGCAAGAAGAGCTATGGAATTTTATCTTGTAGGGGATGAAGAATTCTCTTTTTCCAAAATTCTTGATAAAAGAATAGAAGGTATTGAAACAAAAAAACCGGGCAAGCAACTTGCCCGGTTCATATATGAATGAAATCTACTTGATGCTTACTCGATGACGACAGTCGTCCAACCGTGCTTGTCCTCCACGGTGCCGTACTGAATGCCGCGCAGCGTATTGTATAGTTTGGTTGACCATGGTCCTGGCTTGTCACCGAAGACATATTTCTTGCCCGTGTCAAGGTCGTCGAGCTCTGAGATCGGTGAGATCACAGCGGCTGTACCGCAGGCGCCGGCCTCCTCAAAGGTAGACAGCTCTTCCTCGGGAACCGGGCGACGCTCCACCTTCAAGCCCATGTCCTCAGCAATCTGCATCAGACTCTTGTTGGTGATAGACGGAAGGATAGACGTGCTTTTTGGTGTAACGTAGGTACCATTCTTGATACCAAAGAAGTTGGCGGCACCACACTCGTCGACGTATTTCTTCTCCTTGGCGTCGAGATAGAACTCACTGCCATAGCCCTTACCGGCTGCGTACATGTGAGCACGCAGAGAAGCGGCGTAGTTGCCACCGACTTTGTACCGGCCTGTACCCAAAGGTGCGGCACGGTCGTAGTCGCGGATGATAGCGTATTTGTTGCAGACGAAGCCGCCCTTGAAGTAAGGACCTACCGGCGTGACAAAGATCATGAACAGATACTCCTCGGAGGGATGCACACCCACTTGTGCGCTCGTACCGATGAGCAGTGGGCGGATATAGAGTGTCGCTCCGCTCTCATAGGTAGGAATATATTCTTGATTGAGGCGTACGACTTTCTTGACCATCTCTTCAAACAGTTCTGTCGGCACCTTCGGCATGACGATTCCCTCGCAGGTGCTCTGCAGGCGCTCAGCGTTATCCTTGACGCGGAAGATACGTACCTTTCCGTCGGGGCAACGGTAAGCTTTCAGTCCCTCGAAAGCCTCCTGGCCATAGTGCAGGCAGGTAGCTGCCATGTGAAGCTTCAGGAATTCGTCGGAGCAGACCTCTATCTTGCCCCACTTACCATCACGATAGTAACAACGAACATTGTAGTCTGTCTTCATGTAACCAAATGACAGATTACCCCAATCTAAATCTTTCATACACAATACGTTTAAAATTGCTTTCTTATAATTTAGTGCAAAATTACATATAATAGTTGTAATTTGCAACTTTTTATCCTATTATTTTGAATAGATAAAGAAGATTCATGCGTTTGGTGCTTCTTTCGCTTCCGCTTGTATCTTCTGTATCTCTTCGTCGGTCTTGGTGAGTCGGTCGCGGCAGAGCTTGAGCAACTGCTGCGCGCGCTTCAAGGCCTCGGGCATCTCGTCGATGTCCAACTCATTGCTTTCCAATTTCTCTACGATGTCTTCCAACTGTTGGATGGCATCCTCATATTTAATTGTTTTCATGGTTTATGCGTGATGGTTTTGCTGATGTGATTGAACGATAGAGGAAACAGCGCCTTTGGAAAAACGAGTCACGATGACGTCGCCCTCTTTGATCATCGAGGCCTCGCGGATGGCCTTGCCATGAAGTGTTGTCAGACTGTAGCCACGTTGCAGGATGATCTGCGGATCCACGGCTTTCAGCCTCAGGTCGTACTGTTCGAGCCGGTGCTTTTCTGTGTTGAGTTTCTGCGTGAGGGCAGGCAGCGTGCGCCCATGGAGCAACTCGAGACGATAACGCGCCTGAGAGAGCTGTTGCCGCATGAGTGAGAGGATTTGCTGTTCCAGTCGGTCGATGACTGCTCCTTGACGCGTCTTGACAAGGGAGAAGAGCATTGGGATGCGGTGGGCAAGGTGGTTGAGGCGGCTGTGCTTCTGTTGCATGCGTGTGTTGACATACGTCACGACGCGCTGCCCGAGCATTTGTAGATGGCCTTCGGCCTCCGCGAGATGGTCAATGAGAAAGGCTGCTGCTGCCGTCGGCGTCTTCACCCGTTGAAACGAGATCATGTCGAGGATGCTTTCGTCGCGCTCATGTCCGATGCCCGTGATAATGGGCAGGGGGAAGTTGGCCACGTTCTCGGCGAGAGCCAGCGTGTCGAAGCCGCTCATGTCGGCAGTGGCTCCACCACCACGGATGATCACCACGGCATCGAAATCATCGGCTCGGTCAAAGATGTCGTTCAGTGCCCGGATGATGCTGCTTTCGACCTGTCCACCCTGCATGGCGGCAGGAAAGAGTGTGTAGGAGAAGTAGAAACCGTGGTCGTTGTTGTCGAGCTGGTTGCAGAAATCGCCGAATCCGGCAGCCTGCTCACTGGAGATGACTGCGATGTGCTGGGCGAAAAGCGGAAGTCCCAACTGCCGTTGCAGGTCGAAGACGCCTTCTTCCTTGAGCTGACGGATGATCTCCTGCCGCTTGCGGGCCATGTCGCCCATCGTGTAGGTGGGATCGATGTCCTGAACAATCCATGAGAAACCGTAGGCCTCGTGGAAATTGGCTGTGACCAGCAACAGCACTTTCATGCCTGCATGAAGCGTCTGTCCCGTGACCTGTTCGAAGTGTGGTTTAAGTCTCATCCATACATTGTGCCAGCATTTCGCCGACGCACGAGCCACCGGCGTAGCGGAGTACTCGTCTTTCTGCACCAACTCCATGTAGCAGTGGCCACGCACTTCTCGTGACTCAGACAGTTCGGCTTCGACCCAATAAGGTCTGTCGAGTGTAGCCTCGATGACGCCTCTGACGAGATTGTTGAGCTCGTAAAGTGTTAATGCTTTCATTGTCGGAGCATGGGTATGGTTGTATGTTGGCTTTCCAAGATATGGTTAAAGTCCGGAATGCCGTAGCCGAAGATGTTGTCGGGATGGCTGTAGCGGTTGCCGGCTTTCTTGACCATGTCGATGATCTCGTAAGCTGTCTTGTCGGGCATGGCCTGCCAAAGACACGCCACCATGCCGCAGAGGATGGGGGAGGCAAACGATGTGCCGTTGGCGTGGATGATCTTTCCGGCTCCGCTGACGACTGTGGCTCCCACACCGAGGGCAGCTACGTCGGGTTTCACGCGTCCGTCGATGGAGGGACCGAGTGAGGAGAAGAGAGCGTTGACACTGTCGTCGGAGAGAGCTGCCACCGAGAGAATGTCGAAGGCATCGGCGGGACAGCCAATGCGCTTCCAAAACTTCATGCCTTCGTTGCCTGCGCTGCACACGAGCACCATGCCCCGGCTGGCCAGCGTGGAGGCTGAGCGGGAGATGAGTTGCGTCTTGCCGTCCTGATCGCGATACTGGATGCTTGTGCTTTCATCGTCAAAGATGGTGTAGCCGAGCGACGAGTTGATGATGTCGGCACCCACAGAATCGGCATATTCTGCCGCCTGTGCCCAGTAGTCTTCCTCCACAAGCTGCTCACTGCGCCCGTCCTCACTGCGCAGAAGCAAATAGGAGGCGTCGGGAGCTGTACCGATGAACACACTGTCGGCATTGGAAGCCATGGTGGAAAGCACCATCGTGCCGTGGCTCAGCAGATGGTAGACATTGTCGTCGTAAGGCCACACGCAGTCGTGCTGCCCGACGATATTGAAGTGGTAATGACGTGCGAGTTTGTCGGTATTCATATATCCGCCGTCGATGACTGCGATAAGCATGCCCTTTCCCCGAAATCCTGTCTGATGGACTTTACGGCCGTTGAGCATATCGAGTTGGATGGCTCCACGGCCATAGAGGTCGCCGGAAGCTTTCTGCCCGAGAGCCTCTTTATCGATGTCGTCGGGGAGCATTACGGTAGTGGAGTCGGGGGCCTTGAATACACGAATGGAACTTTTGACGTAGGGTAGGGCGCGCAGACGGGCCATGATCGTGGTGTCCTTGGTACGGACGAGTACGGTGTTGTTCCACTTACTGCCGCCGATGACTTGAGCACCTTCACTTCTGAGTCCGTTGAGGTAGATAGCTGACAATGGCAGGTCGAGCGAGTCAACGGCTATATGCTGGCGCTGGCGACGGAGAAGCGCTTTTTCGGAGAGATACTTCTTGGGATTAGTAAGCGTACCGGGAGAACCCTTCTTGTCGGTTAAAGAAAGACGGTAGATATAGAATTTGCCACCAGGATAGGCAATACGCCCTTTTGCCGCATAAGCATCGACGCTTTGCAGTAAAAAAAAGACAATGATGGCTACGACGTTGCGCATAAAACTAAAAAACTGTTGTTTAGATTTGCAAAAGTACGTGGAAAAAGGCAAAACTCCAAATATTTTTCGTACTTTTGCAATTATATGGAAGTAGATAATAAGAAAGAGACATTGGCGTTGGGCACAAGACCCGTAGGGCATCTGTTGATGCAGTATGCATTGCCAGCAATGGTGGCAATGACTGCGGCTTCGCTCTACAACATCATCGACCGTGTGTTCATCGGCCAAGTGGTGGGACCAATGGCTATCTCCGGTCTTGCCATCACCTTTCCTTTCATGAATCTTGGTGCCGCTTTCGGCGCAGCGGTAGGTGTTGGCTCGTCAACGTCTATTTCTGTGAAGCTTGGACAGCGTGATTATCAAACGGCGGAACAGCTTCTCGGAAACTCGGTGACGCTCAACCTCATCATTGGTATTGCTTTCTCCGTGGTCAGCCTTCTCTTCCTCGATCCCATCCTCCGCTTCTTTGGCGCAAGCGACCATACACTCCCCTATGCGCGCGCCTTCATGCAGATCATCCTGCTGGGCAACGTCGTCTCGCATATGTATTATGGTATGAATGCTGTGCTGCGTGCGGCAAGTAAGCCACGCGAGGCGATGATTGCCACCATACTTTCCGTGGGACTGAACATTATTTTTGATTTTGTCTTCATCTATTGGTGGCGTTGGGGCATACGGGGAGCAGCCTTAGGTACTGTTGTCGCTCAAAGCATTGCGCTGACGTGGCAGATGAAATTCTTTGCCGACAAGCGTCAGTTGCTCCATCTCAAGCGTGGCATCTATCGTTTGAAAGGCAGTCTGGTGAAGTTGATCCTGAGCATTGGCGTGTCGCCTTTCCTGATGAACGCCACTGCCTGCGTCATTGTCATCTTCATGAACAACCAGTTGGTGCACTATGGCGGAGACCTTTCTGTCGGCGCTTATGGGGTAGCCAATGCATTGGCTATGGTGTTTATGATGTTTGTCATGGGACTTAACCAGGGTATGCAGCCTATCGCAGGTTATAACTATGGTAGTCAGCAATTCGACCGTCTGCGCCGTGTGGTGGACATCTCCATCATCGCGGGTGTGTGTATCATGACGGTGGGCTGGCTGGTAGCTATGTTTTTGCCGCATGCTGTTGCCCGTCTGTTTACGAGCGATCCACAGCTGACAAGGCTGTCGGTGAAGGCCATCCGCATCAACATGCTGATGTTTCCCTTGGTAGGCGCTCAGATGGTGATCACCACTTTCTTTCAGTGCATCGGCAAGGTGAAGCTCAGCATCTTCCTATCTCTTTCACGTCAGCTCATCATTTTGTTGCCGCTGTTGCTGTTGCTGCCACTGTTCTTTGGCATCGACGGCGTGTGGTATTCACTGCCGTCGTCGGACTTTCTCGCGGCTGTCATTGCTGTTGTGACGATGATGTTGTTTACCCGGAAACTCAATAAGGAAATTCAATTGACTCAACATGGAGGACAAGAAGATAATCATTAACATCGGCCGGCAGATAGGTTCCGGCGGCCGGATCATCGCCCGGCAGTTGGCAGAGCAGTTTAACTGTAAGTTCTATGACAAGGAACTTCTCAACTTAGCTGCCAAGGAAAGTGGATTCTGCGAGAAGTTCTTTGAGCAGAACGATGAGCACAAGGGCTTCCTGCGTTCCCTCTTCCACATCCACGGCTCCCTCTTCGGCGAGAGCCCTTACTATAAAAATGAGTTTTCGCAGGAAAGTCTCTACCAGTTTCAGAGCGACGCCATCCGCAAGGCTGCTGAGGAGAGCAGTTGTGTGTTCGTGGGACGTACTGCCGACTATGTGCTTCGGGATATGAAAAATACAGTAAACATCTTTATTTCCGCAAATATCGATCAACGGTTGCAGCGCGTTTGCAAACGACATGGCTTTGACAGGGCTACCGGTCGGAAATATATCCACAAGCAAGAGGAGGAGCGCGCTTCCTATTACAATTACTATACAGGCAAGACTTGGGGAGCGGCGGAAAGCTATGACTTGTGCATCAACTCCAGTGTGCTGGGATTGGAAGGGACTTTGGACTTTATCGCCCAATTCATCCGTAAGCGCTTTGATTTGCAGCGACGCGAGATTCACTCTGAGATTCAACCTTAACGCCGACAATCTATGAAAAGAATAGCGATCATCAGTGATACTCACGGCTTCTGGGATGAGAAATATGTCACCTATATGGCTGACTGCGATGAGATCTGGCATGCAGGAGATATTGGCAGTCTGTCGCTGGCCAATGCTTTCGAAGATATGCGCCCGCGGTTCCGGGCTGTCTATGGCAACATTGATGATGTAGATGTGCGTGCCCGCTATCCCGAGATTCTACGCTTCAAATGTGAGGATGTCGATGTGTTGATGAAGCATATTGGCGGTTATCCCGGCCATTACGATCCTTCGGTCAGGGAGATGCTGCGACGCAATCCGCCACAGCTTTTCGTCGACGGTCACTCTCATATACTGAGAATCATGCCGGATAAGAAACTCGATCTTCTGCATATCAATCCCGGTGCTGCGGGAATGTCGGGATGGCAATTGGAACGGACCATCGTCAGACTGACGATCGACGGCGACGACTTTCGTGATTGCGAAGTCGTGAAGTTAGGCTCGCGTTAGACACCTATATATATAATAAGGCGTAGTAATGATGAAATTAGAAAAAATTAAAACGGATATAATATGAAAACTTATCTTGTGACAGGAGCCGCCGGATTCATCGGCTCAAACTTTATCAAGTATCTGCTCCACAAAAAGTATGTGAAAGACGACATTAAGGTCATCATCCTCGATGCATTGACTTATGCCGGAAACCTTGGTACCATCAAGGACGACATCGACAACAAGCGTTGCTTCTTTGTCAAGGGTGACATACGCAACCGTGAGTTGGCTGATAAGCTGTTTGCAGAGAATGATATCGACTATGTGGTGAACTTCGCTGCTGAGAGCCATGTAGACCGCTCGATTGAGGATCCACAGCTCTTCTTGAGCGTGAACATCCTTGGTACACAGAACTTGATGGATGCCGCACGGCGTGCTTGGGTGACGGGTAAGGACGTACAGGGCTATCCTACTTGGAAGTCGGGTAAGCGCTATCATCAGGTGTCCACCGACGAAGTCTACGGTGCACTGGGGCAGACAGGCTATTTCACGGAAACTACACCACTCTGTCCGCATAGCCCTTATTCTGCCAGCAAGGCGAGTGCAGACTTCTTCGTACAAGCTTTTCGCGACACCTATCACATGCCGGTGAGCATCACACGATGCTCCAACAACTATGGTCCTTATCACTTCCCGGAGAAGCTGATCCCATTGATCATCAACAACATCCTGCATGGCAAGAAACTGCCGGTCTATGGCGAGGGACTTAACGTACGTGACTGGCTCTATGTCGAAGACCATTGCAAGGCCATTGATCTGGTTGTGCGTGAGGGCAGAACCGGTGAGATATATAATGTAGGCGGACATAATGAGATGAAGAACATCGACATTGTGAAGCTCACCATCAAGACGATCCACGATATGATGGCTGCGGACAAGCACCTGCGTCATGTGTTGAAGAAACAAGTCAAGGATGCCAACGGTGACATTGATATCAGCTGGATCAATGACTCTCTCATCGAGCATGTCGCTGATCGTCTCGGTCATGATGCGCGTTATGCCATCGATCCGACAAAGATCAAGACAGAGCTTGGATGGTATCCCGAGACAAAGTTCGCCGACGGTATTGTCAAGACGATCAAATGGAATTTGGAGAATCAGAAGTGGATAGAAGAGGTTACATCGGGCGACTACCAGAAGTACTACGATATCATGTACGGAAAGGAGCGTCATGGACGCACTTTCTAATCGTTTAGCCGCTTTTCTGCGGTTGATGCGTTCTTCGGCTCTGCTCATCACAGATGGTGACAGAGCCAACATGGATGTACTGCTCACAATGCTTGGTACTCTTGACAAGGATATTGTCGAAAGCTATTTCGGACTGGGAAACGAGGAACCTCAGAGCGTGGGGCAGTTGGCTGCCAGGCATCATGTCAGCGTTGAGCAAATGCAGCATATCATTGACACGGACTTGCGTCGCATCGCCATCTCGCCAGAGTGGCAGATGATGTGGCGCAAGCTGCCTGAGTTGGTGAAGAAGCGTGCTGAGGCTATGAAACCATGATCAGCTGATCACTCATCACTGATCATTCATCATTCATCATTCATCATTCGTTATCGTTCAACATTCAGAATTATGAAAAAGATATTGTTGTTGGGTTCCGGTGAGCTGGGCAAGGAGTTCACCATTGCTGCCAAGCGTGCAGGGCAGTATGTTATCGCTTGCGACAAGTACGACAATGCACCGGCTATGCAGGTGGCCGATGAGTGTGAGGTGTTCTCTATGCTCGACGGCGACGCGCTCACGGCTGTGGTGGAGAAACATCATCCCGATCTCATCGTGCCGGAGATTGAGGCTATCCGTACGGAGCGTCTCTTCGACTTTGAGAAGGAGGGCATTCAAGTGGTGCCGTCGGCTCGCGCTGTCAACTACACGATGAATCGCCGGGCCATCCGCGACTTGGCAGCAAAAGAGTTAGGACTGCGTACAGCCAAGTATTTCTATGCCAAGACTTTCGACGAGTTCAAACATGCAGCTGACGAGATTGGCTTCCCCTGTGTAGTCAAGCCGTTGATGTCCTCGTCGGGTCACGGACAGAGCTATGTCCACAACGACGATGAGCTGAAAGAGGCTTTTCGCGATGCCATGGAGGAAGGACGTGGCGATGTGAAGGAGGTGATCATCGAGGAATTCATCGATTTCCAGTCTGAGTTCACTTTGCTGACCGTTACCCAGAAGCATGGGCCAACAATCTTCTGTCCGCCTATCGGCCACGTACAGAAAGGTGGTGACTATCGCGAAAGCTGGATGCCCTACGCCATCAGCGGTGGGGCCTTGAAGCAGGCTCAGCACGTCGCTGCCGAGGTGACGAAGGCGCTCACGGGTTATGGTATCTGGGGTGTGGAGTTTTTCCTCACCAAGCAGGGGGAGGTGATCTTCTCTGAACTCAGTCCCCGTCCGCATGATACGGGCATGGTGACGTTGAGTCATTGCACCAACCTCAGCGAGTTTGAACTGCACTTCCGTGCTGTGATGGGACTGGACATCCCGGTCATCCACCTTGAGCACAGCGGTGCTTCGGCTGTGGTACTTTCACCCGTAGACAGCGATAAGCCGCTAAGCTACAACTTGGAGGATGTCTGTCGTGAGGATCACGCCCGTGTGCGCATCTTCGGTAAACCTGTGGCACATGTTGGTCGCCGCATGGGTGTCGTGGTCTGTTACGACAAGGTCGGCTGTGACATGGATGCATTGCGCGACAAAACCAAGCGACTGGCAAAGACAGTGCTTGGCACGGACCCGTATATGGAGAAATAGAAGTTGAGCTTAGAAAAAATAGTATGGACCGGTTGGCTTTGCGTTTCTGCGCAAGGTCACCGGTCATCTGTTCCATAGCTTTTTCAAAGAAAAAGTCAATGAGATACTTATTGGTGTTCTCAGTTCTTATCTGCCTGAGCGCACTGGAATATGGTTCTCGGTCTTCCTTGCTAATGATAAGTTTGGGAAGTCCAAATTGTAGCAAAATGAGATTGGAGAGCAATCGTCCCGTTCTCCCATTGCCGTTGCGAAAAGTATGGAGATATTCATAAAAGACATGGAAGTGTGCTGCAAGTTGCGAGTGTCCCTTATACGCTTATGGTTGCAAATCTACTCATTTTCCTTGGATTTTCAAAACATTGAGGAACCCTTTTTGTTTTTTGAACCTTATTTTCTCATCTTCAATACTTTCTCTTTCAGTTTCTCCCATAGTCGTGCCTTGCTTCTAAGAATCCGTAGGGAGGCAAAGAAACTGAGCATACACAGTGTGATGCCGACTAACCAGTAGATCACAGGCTGGTGAATGAATGTGGTGGCGTAGGCGCCCATGCCGATGAGTAATTGGCATGCAGTGATGCGGGCCACGCCTTTTGACAGGCTATAGCCATAACGCCGACGCATACAGACAGTGAGGAGGAAGAAATCGAAAATAGCCACAGACAGTAAGGCAAGACCCATGCCTACAAGACCCAGCCAGCAGAAGAAGATTACAGAAAGCGCTACAAAGACGATGGCATAGATGCCCTCCATGAGCAAATAGAACCGGGAGTCGCCGCGGGACAGCGGTAGGTAGGCGATAGGAAGCTTGATGGCGCGAAGGTACATCGCCAACACGGCGAGCTGAGCCATACCGAGTACGGGCAGAAAAGCACGGGAATAGAGTAGAGGGATGATGATGGGAAGTCCGATGATAAAGGCCGATAGCAAGGGTGAGACGAGTAGGAGGGACACCTCGATCTGTTTGTTTACCACGTCGTTGAGTGCGCTGCCTATTGTCGGGACGGCGGACAGACGTGGAAAGTAGTCTGTTTCCATGGCTGAGAAGACCATGCCGGCATAGGTGAACGCCATCATGTAGCCGGCATTGTAGAGACCGAGAATTTCCTGCGAGCCAGCGTTGTTGAGGTACGACCGGACGAGAAACTCGCTGCCACTGCCAAAAATTCCCGCAAAAAGAAAGGCAGTGCCGAGTTTCACCATACTGATGCCCTTGCGGAGTACTGACCGGTGAAGCGAGAAGCGGGGCGGATGACTGCGGAAGGAGAAATGGATGGTGATGAGCATCTGCGCAAGTGCCATCAGTATCAACGATGGGACGATGGCCGCTGCGCGCCATATATAATAAATAGGTATAGACACAATGAGAGCGGCAATGATGCTGTAAACCGACTGCCATGCAAGGTTGCCGAGCTCACGGGTGCCCTTCATGATGGCGAGCTCGCCGCCCGTGAGTGCCGTCAATGCTACCACGGGTGACAGTAGAGCAAAGTGCAGCGTGTGGTTGCCCCAGCCGAATGTCCACTTGCTGAGTAGTGGGCTGAGCACTATGCATAGCAACATGCCCGTCAAAGCTGTCAGGAGACTCCATGAGCGCACCACCTTGATAGATCGTCCCAGCGTTGCACTGTCTTGCTGCTCATAGGTGGTGGATATGTTTTTTACAGCACTCATGCCGAGTCCGAGATTGGTGGAGTCACCAAGAAAGCGGATGGTGGAGTTGAACAGCGAGAGCAGTCCCATGCCATAGGGACCGAGGATGAGTGCAACGAACTTGTTGCGTACAAGGGCGATCAAAATGTTCAGTCCTTGTACACCGCCGAAGATACTGGTGTATTTTAGTATATGCGTATAGGTGTTTTGCGTTTTCTCGTTGTCCATTGCTTAGTTTTTAACGCTATTGGCCGTTTTTTATTGTTTGAGCGTCAACATTGCCCGACTATATTGGCTCTTTGCCAAAATAAAACAAAAGGAACAGCGTTAAAGAAATATGAAACTATTAGGAAAGATCATATCGCTTAGAAAGATAGCCGATCCGCGTGGCAATCTCACTGTGGTGGAACAAGCAAAGGATATCCCTTTCAATGTCAGCAGGGTCTATTGGACATACGACATCCCCACCGACGCAGAGCGAGGAGGCCATGCCCATATCCACTGCCGTGAACTGATCGTCTCTGTGAGTGGTGCTTTCACCGTGACGCTCGACGATGGATGCAGAAGGCAACAGTATATGCTCACTAAACCTTACGAAGGTCTCCTTGTAGATACGGGCATTTGGCGCACGTTGGAGAAATTCTCGTCGGGAGCTGTATGTCTCGTGCTGGCTGAAGATCCTTTCGATGAGAGCGACTATGTCTATGATTATCAAGATTTTCTCACTTATAAAACAAACAATCCATGAACAAAGTGTACACCTCTAAGAACGACATCTTCATTTTTATCGTTATTTGTATGATTGGCGCCTCGGCAGCTTCCTTCAAAGCTGCTATGGAAAGTGGAGTCTTTTTATCATGGCTGACTGTCCTATTGGTCGTGGTTATTTGTGTGGCTGTGTTTCTTTCGCTTTATCCTACCAGATACATCATCGACGGTGACGACCTCCTCATCCGTTATGGCTTTCAGCGTAAGCGTATCTCTATCTCGCAGATTATCTATGTGCGGCGCAGCCACAATGGGTTGGCTTCTCCTGCCTTGTCGCTCGACCGATTGGAGATTATCTTCAATGGAAAGTCTACAGACAGCATTCTGATTTCGCCGCACAACAAAAAAAAATTTGTGGAAGACCTTAAGGCGATAAATCCTAACATCGATATATCCAAGGCTTTGTAAATGTTTGACATCAGACGATACACCGACAACGACAGTACGGCATGGAACGACTTTGTAGCGCAGTCGAAGCAGGGCACTTTTCTCTTCGACAGACGGTACATGGACTACCACCGCGACCGTTTTGCCGACTACTCACTGCTCTTCTATAAGAAAGATAAACTCTATGCCTTGTTGCCAGCAAATATCGATGGCGACACGCTTTGGTCACATCAGGGACTGACCTATGGTGGATTGATCACCGATAAGCATGCTACGACAGCCGAGGTGTGTACCCTCTTTGCGGAACTCGATACCTATCTTTATGACCACGGCATTCTCCACGTAGTATATAAGGCCATGCCGTGGATCTATCAGCAGTTGCCGGCGGAAGAGGATCTCTATGCACTCTTCAACCGCAGTCATGCTCAGCTGATGGTGCGCAATGTGTCATCGACAATCGTGCAGGAGCATCCGCTCAAGTGGCATCGTGACCGGCACTATGGAGCAAACAAGGCTCACACTGACGGGGTTGTTGTAGAGCAGGACGACAAAGCCTATTCAGACTTTTGGCAGGTGCTTGAAGATAATCTGCAAACTACTTATCAGGCTCATCCAGTTCATAGCTTAAAAGAAATTGTCAGGCTCCATACAGCCTTTCCCGATCAGATCAAGTTATATGTTGCGCGTCTCAATGGCAAGGTTATTGGAGGCTCGCTCTTGTATGTCACGCCACAGGTGGTGCATTCACAATATATCTCAGCGACACCCGAAGGTAAGCATCTCCATGCTATCGATGCGATATTCCGCAAAGTGTTGGGTGAGGATTATAGGAATTGTCGATACTTCGACTTGGGTACATCTAATGAGAACTGTGGACGTTATCTCAATGAGAGTCTTATCTATCAAAAGGAAGGCTTTGGTGGCCGTGCCGTATGCTACGATTGGTATTCATGGAATGTTGAGCGAAGAATGTCGAGTGATGAATATTGAATGATGACTTGTTTGAATGTACAATGATAAGTTACGAATGATGAATGTTGAATGCGTAGAATTTAATCAAAGTGAGCAGATGCATATCCCTTACCTCTCTTTGCAAAAGGTCACGGCACAGCATCAGAACGAGATAGAGGCGGCTGTGAAACGGGTCATCGAAAGTGGCTGGTATCTCCAAGGTGAGGCGATACGACGATTCGAGAACGAATATGCCCGATATATCGGCACACGATATTGTGTGAGTTGCAGCAATGGACTCGATGCGCTGACACTTATCTTTCGTGCTTATAAAGAATTAGGTAAGTTACGGGATGGTGATGAAGTCATCGTGCCGGCCAATACCTATATAGCTTCTATCCTCTCCATCACTGAAAACGGATTGAAACCTGTACTTGTGGAACCACGAATTGATACGCTTGAACTTGATGACAGTCAGCTTGAGAATCATCTCAGTGACCGTACACATGCTGTGTTGCTGGTGCATCTCTATGGCTGTTGTGCTATGACGTATCAGATTGCCGACTTCTGTCATCGTCATCACCTGTTACTCATTGAGGATAACGCACAGGCACATGGATGCATGTTCGACGGACATCGAACGGGCTCTCTGGGCGATGTTGCGGCGCATAGCTTCTATCCGGGCAAGAATCTTGGTGCCTTAGGTGACGCAGGAGCTATCACCACCGACGATGCTTCTTTGGCTGATCTCTGTCGGGCTTTGGGCAATTACGGTTCTTTGCGCAAGTATGTCTTCCCCTATAAAGGCCGCAACAGCCGCATGGATGAGATACAGGCAGCCGTGCTCTCCGTGAAGTTGCGCTACCTGGATGCTGACAATCGACGACGTAGGCAGATTGCCACTTATTATATCCAGCATATCTCTAACCCGGCAATCACACTTCCCGGTGCTGAGGGTTGGCTACGTGGAGATGTGGATCATGTTTTCCATATCTTCCCCGTGCTCTGTGCTTGTCGTAATGAGTTGCAGGAATATTTGAAACAAAAAGGTATTGGCACGATGATACATTATCCCATTCCGCCACATCGGCAGGGCTGCTATCCGGAATGGCATACACTCTCATTGCCCATTACTGAACATATCCATCGTGAAGAGTTGAGCATTCCGTGCAATCAGACGATGACGGATGAGGAAGTACGCTATGTGGTGGAGGTCATCAATTTCTTTCTTATGACTGCGTAACTATGGTCTACTGTGCCATAAACTGATTTGCTGATGTACCAAGTCATCAGTTTAGCGATTTGGTTGACAAGTGGGGCAATACGGCTTAGATCCAGTGAAACGTGCCGATAGTCTTCTATCAGGTCAATGCATTTAACAGAATCCCTAAAGTCGAGAGAAAGGAGTCAACTTCATGTCTTTAGTAAACAGTTCAAAAGATGCAGGAAGGAAGCCCTTCCTGCTCTTTTTTTGCTTAGCTCAGCACCAACACGGTGACACCACGGGCAGCCTGTGCACCTATGACGAGCGCCTGCTCTATATCGGCTGTCTTTGACGGTCCGCTGATAAACGTACCGAAGTTATAGCGTGGATCCATCTCGATGCGATGGTATGCTTCGTGCATGTTGTTGACGATATTTTGCTTGTCGAGGATGATGACGAGATATTCCGAGATGAAGCAAACGGCTTTCTCCTTCATCGTTTGTGGCACCCAGATGCAAGCATTCTCGGCCACGCCGAGTTGTCCTTCGACGATACCCACGTCGGTGCCGTTGAGATCCTGAGCTTCTGCCACAGTGTCGGGATTGCGCTGGGCGATGGAGATGTAAGGCAGGTTGCTGGCAAATATCTTGGCATTAGGGTAGAGGTTGCGGATGATCTGATTGAGATCGTCGGTCTTTCGTGCCTCCACGATGCGGCCACCTACAGTCTTAGTCATCTCAGCAAACTGCTGATAAGGGTCAGCATAGGTGATGCCGTGGAGATCGTCCATGGCAGGCATATCGTATTGCACCTTGGTGTTGGCGCGTAGTTTCTGGAGCAATTCTTCTTTTCTCATTGCTTGTCGTAACTTTGATAACTGTTATTCCGAGTCGTTCGACATCATTGTCAATTTATTACTGATCGCTTGACGTCGTAGACTATTTCTTCTTTTTTTGCTGCTCTTTCCACCAGCTATGAAACGACTGGTTGGCAAACTTTGGCTTGGCGTGCCCCAGTCCCCATGGATTGAGGTGGCTGTAGTGGGTGAGCATCTCCGGCACGAAGTTGGCCAGTGGTGACAACTTCAGCGCATCGGTGTAGAGCGTTGGATGGTCGAAGAGCAGTTCCATGCCTTCCGACATAAACTTCTTGAGGTGATCAGCCTTGCCAATGCTGTCGAGGCTTTGTCGCCAGAGGTAGATTTGTGAGCCGGGTTTTACCTCAGCCGGGCACACATTGTCGCAGCTCAGGCAGAGCGAACAGGCCGATACGTTGTCGCTGTAGCGGCGTGCATTAGCCAGCATACCCAAGTCAACACCGATTGGACCCGGAATGAAATAGGTGTAGCTCGCACCGGTAGAGCGGCGGTAGACAGGACACGTATTCATGCAGGCACCGCAACGGATGCATTTCAGCGTTTCCCAGTGCTCGGGATTGGCCAGCGCGTCGCTGCGCCAGTTGTCGAGGAGCACCACGTGCATTTCAGCGCCGGGACGTGCCTGACGGAAGTGCGACGTGAAGCCGGTGGTTGGCTGTCCTGTGGCACTGCGGCAGAGCAGACGTTGGAATACGGCCAGACTCTCATAGTCGGGCACAAGTTTTTCTATACCCATCGTCACGATATGCAGTTTCGGCATAGACGTCGTCATGTCGGCATTGCCCTCATTGGTGCAGACGACGATGTCGCCTGTCTCCGCCACGCCAAAGTTGCAGCCGGTCAGACCGGCGCCTGCTTCCATGAACTCATGGCGCAGACTCTTGCGGGCGCAGTAGGTGAGATAGGTCGGGTCGGTATTTCCTTTGTCTGTGGATATGCCTTTAGCCTCGAAGGTCTGAGCCACCTCTTTCTTCGTGATGTGCATGGCCGGTACCACGATGTGTGCCGGAGCACGGTGCATCAGTTGCAGGATGCGCTCGCCGAGGTCGGTCTCCACCACGTCGATGCCACGCTGTTCGAGATAGGCGTTGAGTCCGCACTCCTCGGTAAGCATCGACTTCGACTTCACCATCTTTGTCACCTTATGTGATTCGAGGATGCCGTAGACCATTTCGTTGAGTTCGTTGGCGTCTTTAGCCCAGTGGACAATGACACCACGGCTTTCGAGCTGACTGCTGAACTGCTCCAGATAGTCGGCCAGATGGGTGAGCGTGTGGCGTTTGATGGCCGAGGCATGGTCGCGCAGGCTTTCCCATTCCGGCAGACCCTTTGCCATCTTGTCGCGGCCTTGTCGCAACTGCCAGAAAGTAGTGTCGTGGTGATCGACCTTGTCGCGCTGCTTCAATATTTCGTGTGCTCGTTCTGAATGTATAGTGCTCATAATGCTTAGATACCGTTAGCTAATATTTGTGCGACATGGATAAACTTGATAGGCTTCTTTTCCCGTCGTGCGATGCCTTCCATGTGCATCAGGCAGGAAGAGTCGGGACCGGTGATATACTCGGCTCCTGTGGCCATGTGGCGCTCGATCTTGTTCTCACCCATGCGCACCGACACGTCGGGTTCCTCCACGGAGAACATGCCGCCGAAGCCGCAGCACTCGTCCACGCGCTCCGGCTCTTTGATGGTGATGCCCTCTTTTAGTTGCAGCAGATCGATGATCTTATTGTATTTCGGGATGTTACGCTCTGACGGTGATGACAGTCCCAACTCGCGCACACCGTGGCAACTGTTGTGCACGCTGACCACATGGGGAAAACTGCCGGGCAGGCTCTTCACCTTCACGATGTCGTGCAGAAACTCCACGATGTCCACGGTGTTCTTCGGCGTGACGCATTGATGGCCTTGCGGTAACAAACGTGGATAGTTGACGCGCACAAAAGCGGCGCAGGAGGCTGACGGAGCAACCACATAGTCGAAGCCTGAAAACATCTCTTCGAAGCTATTGGCAAGGTGCTTGGCCATCGGCTCAAAGCCAGCGTTGGCCATCGGCTGACCGCAACAGGTCTGCCGCTCGGGATAAGTCACGTCCAGTCCGAGATGGCACAATAGTTTATATGTCGCCTTTCCTACCTCAGGGTACAGAGCGTCTACATAGCAGGGTATAAACAATCCTATTTTCATTTCTCGCTTAATTCTAACCTTACAAAATTAATTATTTTTTTTCTAACTTACCTTTGCTTTTACAACTTTAACCATATAATTTTTGCATCCTGACTCTGTCAAGTTTTTGATCTTTCTCATTAACGGTGGTCAAATAGCAAGTGGAGCAGTATGTAAGAATGACATGACTCTAAAAATTTTATGTTTTTTTCTCAGTTAGGAGATTATTTCGTACTTTTGTATTTCAAATAGACATACCACTGAATTTATGATCGTTTGTATAGCGGAGAAACCAAGTGTAGCAAAAGACATCGCGCGCATCTTGGGTGCCAACGTGCCTAAGAACGGCTATATGGAAGGCAATGGCTACCAGGTGACATGGACTTTCGGACATCTATGCGAGCTGAAGGAGCCCAATGACTATCAGGTGAACTGGCGTTTCTGGACGCTGGCCGCCCTGCCGATGATCCCGTTGCGCTTTGGCATCAAGCTCATCCCTGAGGAAACGATCAAACGGCAGTTCGACGTGATAGCCTCCTTGTATAGCAAGGCCGACGAGATTGTCAACTGCGGTGATGCCGGACAGGAGGGTGAGCTTATCCAGCGTTGGGTGATGCAGCTCGCTGGAGTGAAGTGTCCGGTCAAGCGGCTGTGGATTTCGTCAATGACCGATGAGGCCATCCGCGAAGGTTTTCAAAACTTGAAAGAGCAGAAGGACTACGAGAGCCTTTACATGGCAGGACTGAGCCGGGCCATCGGCGACTGGCTGTTAGGGATGAACTGTACGCGTCTCTATACTTGCATGTACGGCCGTAATCACCAGGTTCTCTCCATCGGTCGTGTACAGACGCCGACCTTGGCTTTGATTGTCAACCGGCAGAAGGAGATTGACAATTTCAAGCCGGAGCCTTACTGGGTGCTCTCCACCGTCTATCGCGATACACTGTTCACTGCCACGGCAGGCAAATATACCAGTAAGGAAGAGGGTGAGCAGGCCTTCTCGCTTATCCAGGATAAGCCTTTTGAAGTCACCGATGTGCAGAAAAAGCAGGGTAAGGAGGCACCGCGACAACTCTATGACCTCACATCGTTGCAGGTCGACTGCAACCGTAAGTTCGGCTTCTCTGCTGAGATGACGCTCAACCTCATACAGGCCCTCTATGAGAAGAAGCTAACCACCTATCCGCGTGTTGACACGCAATATCTGTCCGATGACATCTATCCGAAATGCCCGGGTATACTCAATGGCATTAGCCAGATGACGAAAGCCGGACAGAAACCTTATCTACAAATCATCAAGGACTTGGCAGCCATCAGCAAGAATTTGCCGAGGTCGAAGCGAGTCTTCGACACTTCCAAGGTCACCGACCACCATGCCATCATTCCCACTGGCCAAGTGCCGGGCGGACTGAGTGATGCCGAGATGAAAGTCTACGATCTTATCGCCCGTCGCTTCATTGCCGTGTTCTATCCCGACTGTAAGTTCGCCACGACCACGGTTAAGGGTAAGGTCGACAAGGTAGAGTTCAAGACCAGTGGCAAGGAGATCCTCTTGCCGGGCTGGCGCGCCGTGTATGCCAAGGACGAACTGGCGCAGACGGCGGAAGACGGTAAACCATCGGACGAGGAGAAAACGCTGCCCGCCTTTGTCAAAGGAGAGTCGGGACCGCATAAGCCTACATTGGCGGAAAAGATGACGCAGCCGCCGAAACACTATACCGAAGCCTCGCTACTGCGTGCCATGGAGACCGCCGGCAAGTTTGTCGATGACGAGGAACTGCGTGCAGCGATGAAGGAAAACGGTATCGGTCGGCCTTCGTCGCGTGCCGGCATCATCGAGACGCTGTTCAAGCGGCACTATATCCGTCGTGAGCGTAAGAACCTCGTGGCTACACCAACGGGCATCCAGCTTATCGACACCATCCATGAGAAACTGCTCACCAGTTGCGAGCTCACGGGTATTTGGGAGAAGAAACTCCGAGACATCGAGCACCACGAATACTCACCACAGCTCTTCATCGACGGACTGAAGGAGCAGGTGACAAAGATCGTGCAGGATGTGCTGCACGACAATAGCAACAGACAGATAGCAAGTGGAGAGCCGGAGCCCACTCCTAAATCATCCGGACCGAAGAAAGGTGGGGCAGGATCTGCCAGGCAGAGCACTAAACGGTCGGCTGGTTCACGCAAGAAGACTGCGCCGGCTACTGCCGCATCGGCTTCCGCCGCCACTACTTCCACTTCTGTACCCGTGCTTACCAAGGGTAAGCTCAAAGTCGGTGACCCTTGTCCCAAATGCCATCAAGGCCATATCATCCAGGGCAAGACCGCTCTTGGCTGCTCAAGGTGGCGTGAAGGCTGTGACTTCCGCCAGCCGCTGTAAATATAAGTAGTTTATGTCAATTTGGATATAAACTGATAGCTGTCTAATTTGAGTGTTGAGCCCAGGCTCCGCTACTTAGCCTGGCTGCTCAACTTCTTTTGCTTTGCCAATTCGATCTTGTCTCTCATGGCTTGCATGTGATCGAAGGCGCGCTTGCGGGTTGCCGCAATCTGGTAGCGATAGACCATACACGTGGTGAGGAAATATACAAAAGCCTGGATCCACAGTGCATGATACTCCACGCTGATGTCCTGTAGCGTGGCGCCCATCGAAGAAATACGCAAGAATCCTCTGACGCCAAACGTTGAGGGCACAATGCACGCTACTCCCTGCCAAAAGCCGGGGATGTTGGACTGCGGCCAGCTGACACCGGTCATAAACAGGAACGGCACTGAGGTGAAGACCACCAGCAGCATCACATTCTCGCGGTAGCGCACCATACACGACAGCGTCATCCCGAAGAAGATGCATGACAGCAGATAGGGCACCATCAGACCGAGTATTGTCCAAGGTGTTACCAACGAGATGAAGTGGAACATGCGTGGTACGACCAGGCTGATGTAAGCCGCCATGACCATATACACCATGAAGTAGCACCACGACTTGCCGAGTACAATACGGAAAATGCCATTGTAGTGCTTCGAGATAGGCACAAGATCTTGATAGCGGTTGTTCTCACGGGCTGTACCGGCAGCGAGTCCTATACCCAAGAGCAGTGTCTGTTGCAGGATGAGCATCAGCACGCCCGGGATGATCGCGTTGCCGTAGCCGCCGGTAACATTGAAGATCGGCACTTCGTCAAAGTCCAATGGCTTGGTGGCGATCTCGTCGTCGCGGTTGGTGAAGCCGTTGCTCTGCTTGAGCTGTATGTGGCTGTTCATCTCTCCGGCCACAGCCATGGCGGTCTGATAGATTGCTTTGTAGTGGAGCATCAGGCTCATGTCGCAATACAGACTTACCGTGGCCTGATCGCCACGTCCCAGCCTGCGTTCGAAATCCTCGGGGAAATAGAGTGCGCCATGCACCTGCTGTTTGCCGATGAGCTCTTTGGCATCGTCGAGCGAGTTGCACATATAGGCCACTTTCACGTCTGAGCCAGCGTCGTAGTGACGGATGAACTCGCGTGAGGCTGCGGAGTGCGAGAGGTCCACGACAGCCACCGGCACGTCTCTGACCACCTCGTTGTTGTAGATCCACGAATAGAGCAGGGGATAGAACAGCGGTACGAGGACGCAAAAGATCAGCACACCCTCGTCGGTAACGAGGCCGCGCATCTCCTTCACGCAGATATAGCAGGTGTCAAGGAGTCCTTGCTTGACTTGACTGAAAAAGCTCTCGTTTTGCATAGCTTAGGGAATATATACGTATACCAGCATTGCCCTCTTGATATTTCTTAACGTGAAGATGGGCAGCACTGCTATCATCAGCAGAAACATAATGTTGAACCAGGCGTAGGACAGCGGGTAGCCGTTGAACTCGCACATCTGGTACAGCATGAAGTAATGGCGCAGGGGAAACAACTGCGCAAGGGACTGGATCTCGGGATCCATGGCCGACAGCGGATAGGTGGCACCGGCCACTGAGAAACTCAGTACCGACCACAGTGCACTGATCGAAATGGACATACGCAGAGAGGGCATCAGTCCGAAGGCAAAGATGCCGAATCCCTGGCAGGCCAGAACACTGAGGAGGCCCATCAGCAGTAAGGGTACGACACCGCCCGGATGGGGGAAGTCCAGCGTGTGGAAGATGTAGAACTCGAAGCCATACATCATCGTGAGGAAGAGCAGCGTCATCGGCAGCATCTTGCCCGCAATGGCAACGTAGATATTATTGCCCGCCATCTTCATCAGCTGACGTGAGCGCTTGAATTTCAACTCAGTGCCAATGGTGTAAGGAGTGAGCAGGAAGATGAAGACCATGAGCACGCCCGGTGCCATACTGGTGGTCAGATAGATGTTGTAGCTCACCCATGGATTCTCGATCAGATGGGCGTCGATGGCTATGGGCTGCAGGAAGGTGCGCACCTCGTCATTGGTCTTTCCTATTGCCTGCAGCTTGGTCTTGCCGACAGCCGCCGATCCTAACGTGCAGATCGTCTTCAAGTCTTTGAAGAGCATATTGCCCGCCACGAGCGTCACATTGCTGTAATAGAACGATATCTTGGGCTGAGTGCTTGTCATCAGTCCGCTTGTTGTGCCCTTCGGAATATAGAGAAAGGCGAAGATCTCGTTGCGCTGAATCGCCTCGCGAGCCTCGTTAACGTTGGGATAATAGCCGACAACCTTCGACGACTGGAAAGCGTCGAGCTGCCGTATCATTGCGCGTGTGGTAGTGGTGTTGTCCTGATCTACAATGCCAATCGGCATCTCGGTCGGCTGACCCCCTGCCATCAGCGAGGTGAAAAAGATGATGACGACAATAGGAAAGACCACCGTACAGAATCCGTAGATCGGATTCTGGCGCATGATCCCCAGTTCCCGCAACGAGATGTGATAGATGCGGGAGAGAACCTCATGGAGCGTCATGCTCTTGGGGCGATAGGTGTTGAGGCTATTCTCTTTCAATCTTCTGTGTTATTTCTTGGTGTCCTTGATGATCAGCGACATGCCGGGACGCAGTCCGTCGAACTTGTTGACGAAGTGAGCCTTCACTTCGAAGGTCTTCAAATCGTACTGTCCGTTGCTCTTTGTGGCTTTCCATACAGCGTAGGAGCCCTCGTCCTTGATGTCGTAGACTTTCATCTTCACATTTTTGTTGAAAGCCGGAGAGAAGGCGGTGAACTCATCACCGACCTTCAAGCCCTTCAACTGGTCTTCACGCACGTTGAAAGCTCCCCACATGTCCGACATGATGTTGATGTTCATGATCGGTGAGCCCATGCCCACTAACTCGCCCACCTTGGGATAGATGTCGCTGACTTCGCCCTCCACGGGGGAAATCTGCACAGTCTCTCTCAGGATTGACTTCACGACGTCGACGGCACTCTTGGCGGCCTGGTTGTTCTTGGCAGCAGCGATCTTCTCCTGTTTGCGTGCGCCGCTCTTGGCCAGCTCATACTGGCTTTGCGCCACTTTCACCTGTGCCTCGGCGGCTTTGAAGGCTGCCAGCGCCTCGTCGCGCTTCTGTGCGCTCATCACACCCTCGTTGTAGAGGTTCTGCATACGAGTATAGGTCTTCCGTGCGATGTCCTCAGCGGCCATGGCCTGCTGCATCAAGTCGTAGGCACTCTGTATCTGTTCCTTGCGCGCGCCCTCATCGGTCAGATTGCTGATAGCTTGCGTGGCACCCTCGGTGGCTTCCGCTACTTTCTGTTGTGCGTTGGCCTCAGGGATCTGCAGGATGGCAAGCGTGTCGCCGACATGCACGTAGTCGCCTTCCTTGACGCGTATCTCCTCGATGCGCGCCGGCAACTTACAGCTGACGCGATAGTCGCCGACTTCCACCTCGCCCTGGATAATTTCATCGGTCTTGCCGAAAGCGAAGAAACCAATGACACCTACGATCGCCACTGCTGCAGCGAATCCGAGCACGGCAAGCAGTATGTTGTTATGTTGTGTTTTTGCTGACATCTCTTTTATGTTTTTTCTTCTTTGGTTCGTTGATGGTTTATTCGAGGATACCCAATGCTTTCTCCAGATTTACCTCGCTGACGCGCAGGTCTACCTCTGCGTCGATCTTGTCGCTGTGGGCTTTCTGCCATGCCGTCTGCGCAGCCATGACATCGGTGGAGGGTATGACGCCTTCACGAAATCCTACCTGTGCACAGCGCAAGTTCTCCTCTGCGCTCTTGACATTGTTGTTGGCCATGGTCAGACGCTTGCGGGCTTCTTTCACCTTGAAGCGGCTTTGAGTCACCTGCAAGTTGATTTTCTCCTGCACGTCGCTCAGTTCCATGCGTGCCATGCTCGTGGCGGCGCGGGAAGCCCTCACCTTGTAGCGGCCCTCAAACCAGTTCCAAACCGGCATCTGCACGGTCACGCCTACGTTCCATGCGCCGGAAAAACGCTTTTGGAAACCATTGTAGACATTGGGATTGGTGATCATATATCCGCCTGTCAGTGCTACGTGGGGCAGGTATTCGGCCTGGATGACCTTGGTGCCCTGCTCGCTCAGGTCCACTGCGTTTTGCAGCAGGCGCACCTCCGGGCGACTTGAGAAGGTGGAGTCGGGCTGATAATCGGTGAACTTCACGTTGCTCTTCTCCAGTCCGTTGCCTTCTTCGTCGGCAAGCGTGATCTTGTCGGTCATCGGGATGCCGCAAAGTTGACAGAGCAGCATCTTGGCCAGTGTCACACCATCGTCGACACGGGTGATGTCCATGTCGGCCTCGTTGACCTTCACGTCCACTTTCAGGCCGTCGGCCTTGGTGGCAACGCCCTGACGGATCATCTTCTTGACATCGTCGTCGAGCTTCTTCACCAGGTCGCGATAGCTGTAAGCCAGTTTTTGCTTATGCTTGAGGGAGACGACTGTCCAGTAGGCCTTGTCGATAGCATAAATTGTGCCTTGTGTCTTCAGGCTTTCATCGTTGTCGGCCATCTCCTCCGTGATGTCGGCAATAGCGTTGGCTGCCTTGATGGCACCACCCATGAAGATTGGCTGGCGCAGAATGACAGCACCGCCGAAAACGTTTTTCGTGTCGGTGCGGAAGGCGTCGACAATCTGCTGTCCTATCGTGTTGCCGATGCCGGCAGCGTACTGTCCGATGGGTGCTCCGGCCTGCTGTATCATGGCTCCGATTTGTTGGGCCTGCTCCATGCTGATGGCACCTTGCTTTACCAGCTCGGTCATCTTCTCTGAAATACCCTTTTGCAAGTCTCCTCCGACCTGCGTGCCAAGGTTGGTGCCCATGTTATTGAGCAGGTTCTTCTGTTTGTTGCTCAGCAGGCTGATGTCGCGGCTGGTGAATTCATAGCCGGCCAGAACATCCACCTTTGGCAGGTATTTTGTGCGTGCTGCCTTGCGGGTGTTCATTGCCACTTCTTTGCCCAGACGTGCGACATTGATCTGTTTGTTGTTGCGCAGGGCCAGAGCCCGGCAACTGTCCAGTGTCAGCACGGTCTGTCCGTGGGCAGCCAATACGCATCCTGAAAGTAAAATGGCGAAAGTGAACTTTCTCATATCTGTTTACTGACGTTTATCCGTGTCTTTGTTCGGACTGTGAAGTCCTTATTCCAGCGTAAAGCTGCGCGAGCCAATCATGTTGCCGTCGGCAAAGATGCTCACGCGATAGGTGCCGCCTTCCAGCGCCTGACCGATGTTGTAGAAGAGGGTGACGGGAGTCTCGTTGCCGTTGTATTCCACCGAGCGCTTCATGGTGCAGGGGAGGGTACGGTTTTCGTAGTTAAACGAGCCGCCACCCGAGAGCAGAGCTCCTGTCGGTGTGTTGATGCAGACATAGACGGTCTTCATGCCGCTGGCCGCTGTGACGTTCTTGGCGATAGAGAAGGAGACCTGCAGGGCCTTGGCTTTCTTGATCTTCTTTGTTGCCTTGCCACGCTTGCTCATGGCCGTGAGGTTGATGCCCGTAGCGTCCAACTGTGCTGCGATGGCAACTTTTTCGGCCAGTCCGGCTTTCTCGCTGTTGAGTCCGGCGATCTGCTGGGTGGCCTGGTCATATTGTCCTTTTATTCGTGTATTTTCCGCTGTGAGGTGCTCATTGGCGCGGTTGAGCGAGTCGATCTGGATGACATAGCTGCGCAGCACGGCCCTCACCGTAGCCAACTCCCGTTTGAGGCGTGCAATCTCATGGGCATCCGTACTCTTGGTGTTGCGAAGTTCTTGCAATAACTTTTGTGTGCGCTCCTGCTCATGAGTCAGTTGGGCGATGATGGAGTCATTGTTGATCTGTGTCTTCATCTCGCCGTACTGATTGGCGAATTGTTGGTATTCATTCTCCATTTCCTTCTTGTCGAGGTCGGCGAGCTGTACCATTTCCTTGTTCTCTTCCTTTTGCTTGTTCAGACTGACATAGAGCCAGACGATGCCTCCCAACAGCAATAATACGACTATGACGAGCGGAAAGATGATCTTCTTCATGTTCTTTGTTCTTTTTTTATACTAAGTTGTAAGGAGGTGGATTTCAATATCTTCTCCTCCTCATTGGAATTATGTAATCGCTTGCAAATTTAGGCTATTTATCTTAAACAGCAAAGTCTTTTCAGCCGGTTAAGCCTTTTAAATCTTAAAATTTAGTATTATTGAGGAAAAAAAGACCAAAATTATGCGAGGATTGTGTAATTTTACCACGCCAAATCAGATTTCTAATAAGTGACTATGAAAAAAATTGCATTGTTATTGACGTTCATGCTCTTCGCTGTGTCGGCGATATGGGCACAGGGAGAGATAAAGGCTGATACCGTGCGCCATCAGGTGATGTTGCAGACGACAAAGGGCAACATTGTCGTGGAACTGTATAACGAGACGCCACGCCACCGCGACAATTTCCTCAAGGTGGTCCGCTCTGGCTATTACGATGGCATCCTCTTCCATCGTGTCGTCGCCGACTTCATGATTCAGGCGGGCGACTCTACTTCACGCCATGCCAAACCGGGCGCACCGTTGGGCGATTATGATCTGGGCTATACCGTATCCGCGGAGTTTCGCTATCCTCTGTATTTCCACAAGCGGGGTGCTCTGGCTGCCGCGCGAGAGCCCGACAGCGTCAACCCGCAACGGGCTTCGGGGGGTGCTCATTTCTACATAGTTTGGGGACGAACCTATTCCGATGCTTCGCTTGACCGCATCCAGCATAAGACCGACTCGCTGACGCATGGCGCCGTGAAGTTCACGCCGGAGATTCGCGAGTATTACAAGACCGTTGGTGGCGCGCCCCATCTCGATGGCATGTACACTGTCTTTGGGCAAGTGATCCAAGGACTGGATGTGGTGGATGCCATCGATCATGTGGCCACCGACGAGAACGACCGGCCGCTGGAGGACGTTAGGATCATCAAAGCATCGGTCATTAAGTAATTGGTTCTTGCCATTTTGTATTGTCGGCTGTCAAAATAGTGGCAGCGACAACAGTTGCCATATCAGTGTCTTAGCCAGCCTTACGTGTCCGGCATCATTGGGATGGAGCAGGTCGTGTGGGTTGTGGTAATAGGTGGTGCCGTTGATGAGTGGATAGAGACCACTGACGGCATTGAGGTCGATGACAGGTACGCCCCACACGTCGCCGGCTTCCTTGACGCTCGACACGTAGGCGTCGAGATATTCGCCACAGCTGTTTTGTATCCGTTCATCGGGTTGCACATTCTTGTCGTTGGGGTCGAAGATAGCCCGATGAATGGGAGTGAGCAACACGATCTGCTTGGTGGTGAAGCTATCCTTCAGCATTTTCATCGCCGTGTTGATGCGGCCGCGGTAGGTCTGAGCATCGTAGCTCATCGTGCGGTAGCGGCGCTTGACGAGTGTCTTGGGCTTTCCAATGGCAGTGTAGACGGTGGTATCCTTTTCGTTGTACCATTGTCCGATTTTTACTCCATGGTTATAGTCGTTGGTACCCATGAGAATGACGATGGCATCGAAGTCGCGTCCATGGTCAGCTAACAGTGCTTTGGCCTGCCGCGGAATGTCGTTCCATTGTCGTCCGCTGACGCCATATGTATAAGGTGTGATGCCAAGCATCTCCTGCAGATAGTTCCAGTATTTCTTTTTCGAACCGCTGTTGCGAGGGTCGGTCAGCGAGTCTCCGAAAAAAGCTGCGCGTGCGCCCCACCATGGATGGATGCCTTTGAGGTTGGTGAGGGGAGTGAGGGAGGGGGGCGCGACAATTGTTTGTTGGGCTTGCGCGGTGAGCATCGTGGCTGACAGTGCCGCGGTGAGGATAAAGAATTTCAGTTTGGGCCGCCATGAGACGTTGGTCATGGACTTCATGATTTTGATCATAGATAGTGTTTTTAGAAATGTTTCGTAGATGATTTCAGTGCAAAGATAATCATATTTTCATGATTTCAGGCTATTTCCTTTCTAAAACTATGATTACTTATGAAAAGTTGTTATTATTTGTTGCGTTTGTCCTTACTCTCCAGCGAAATTCATTATATTTGCAGTAATCATATGCTAAAAGGCTCAAAATGACATGAAACAGCTTCGTCAAGGTTCTTTCGTGCAGATGATCGTCATCCTGCTTTTGCTCTTCGCCTTGCCCATCTCGGCTAAGGTGTGGACAGCTGATGATGTGCCGATGGTACACTTGCAGGATCGCAACCGCTATGTCTGTGACCCGGAAGGCCTTATGTCGCCCTCCATGCGCGACTCGGCTGATGTCTGTTTCCGTCGTCTACAGACGGAATGTGGCATACAGACGGTCTTCGTGGTGGTGAGTCATGTCAAGGACGCTGACTGTTTCCGTATGGCAGAGGACATCGGCAACCATTATGGAGTGGGGACGAAGAAGGAGCGGCGCGGATTGGTCATCGTACTGGCTGTGGGCGATCGCCGTTATTTCATTGCGCCGGGAAAGGGGGTTGAAGCTGATCTGACCGATGTGGAGTGTGACGATATTGCCCAAGAGTGCATTGTCAGGAATATGAAGGTCAACGATGTTGATGCTGCTGTCTGCTCTACGGCGCAGGCGCTTTACAGTAAGTTCAAGACGGGAAAAACTGTCGTCGACGGCGAAGAAATCGGCTCCGACGATGATGAGGATTTATGGCTCACAGTTCTTATTGTCTTATTGGCCTGCTTTGGCTATCCTGTTTATCAGCTCATCATGCTGTTGCTGGTCAAACTGGGCTGGTATCATCCAAAGAAGAAACACCGGCGCCGCCGTGATAACGACGACTGGTTCCCACCCTTCATCTTTGGTGGCGGAGGTGGCTTTGGCAGTGGATCCAGCGGAGGCTTCAGTGGCGGTAGCTTCGGAGGTGGCAGCTTTGGTGGCGGCGGAGCCGGAGGTGGATGGTAATATCATGATGAAAATTATAACTTAATTGTATCAATATGAAGAAAAGTACTTTGATCATGCTCATCATCGTTGCGGTGATAGTGTTGTTTGGTGTTGGTGCTTGCAGTGCCTATAATGGTATGGTCGAGAAGCAAGAAACGGCTACGACAGCTTTGGCCGATGTACAAGCTACTTATCAGCGGCGTGCCGATCTCATCCCTAATCTCGCCAAGACGGTACAGGCCTATGCCAAGCATGAAAGCCATACCTTTGAGGAGGTTACCAAGGCAAGGGCTTCAGTGGGACAGATGAAGCTCGATGTCGACAACCTCACGCCGGAGAAACTCAAACAGTTTGAGGCAGCGCAGGGTGAACTCTCCCAGGCTCTCGGTAAACTCATGGTGGTTGCTGAGCGCTATCCCGAACTGAAGGCGAATCAAAATTTCCATAGTCTGCAGATACAACTGGAGGGCACGGAGAACCGCATCAACGAGGCACGACAGAAATACAATGACGCTGTGCAGGATTACAACCAGGATGTGCGCACCTTCCCCAACGTGCTCTTTGCCGGCATGCTCGGCTTTAACCGCATGGAGAAGTTCGAGGCCGCAGCAGGTGCAGAAAAGGCCCCAGAGCTTAACTTCAATGAGTGATTGGCTCGCTTGCCAGCCTTTTATATGTCTGGAATCATTGCCCCTGTTAAGCCACGATGGTTTTGAGTCTCTTCGTCGGTTCCAAACGGTGGTCCTAAATCATTGTCAATAGGGAAAGGTTGAAAGCCGTGGTATTTAGGATCGGTAAAGTACTTTGCTACGACATTTGCAGCGTCAGGCTTTAACTTATACATACTTTAGAGGTTACTGCTTTGAAGACTGTAGACAAAAGTCTGTCCGCATTCACTCGTAAAATGGAGTGTGGCGGGCAGGCCTTTTTTTATCCGGACTCAACCTAAATAGGTGTTTCCGCCTGATTCTTGTTCGGCGTGCGGTACAAAAGGGAACTTTGATTTTTTTCATCTCATTTGAATGACTCGATCAAGCAACTGAGTGGATCTTGCCTTTTTAGTTGTTTGATTAAGGTCATCTCTGTTGTTTTGTAGGCTGGGCTATTGATTTTTGAACACGCAAAACAGTTGTTTTTATGCTTGTGGGAAGTAGTCTGTTTATAACAGATAGATTATCAGAACAAATTCTCATCAATTCCCAATGATGCGCAGGGAATTCCATCATTCTTAAATTATTGTTGAAAAGGAAAGTATCAACATTCAAAGATCAACTTGCAGATAATTGGTGTGAGTCAGTTATAGTTAGTTTGGGAAAGCGATTCCCTAAACAGCTACTGTTGCATGAGCTATTAAGACGATCTCTTAAAGTATATCTCCTTCTATCTTCTTTGTTGAGTAAATTGACATTTTTCCGCCCATTTCCTTGCGATTTTCTGAACCGACACTATATTTGCTCTCAATTTCGCGATTTTTGAGAGGTATTTTATAAATAGTTGATATACAGAACAATACAGACGTGTGGCGTTTTTCCCTTCCAAGAAAACAGTAATTTCACAATGAAATTTCATCGATATTGCCTATCAGAAAGCCTTTCTGATGCTATCATCTCGGTAAGATGGCATGGTCAGAAAGGCACTTTGACCAAGTCAGAAAGCCTTTCTGATAGTATCAGGAAGGTACATTGACAGCATGAGCCGGCAAAAAACAATGACTCATCTTCGTTTTTTCTCATTTTCAAGTTTCCTCGCTCTCTAGAACGCAACTCCGCGGTGATGTCGTTTTGTAAAAAATCATACATTCAGAAAAATTCTTTCATGCCATCATTTTTTTGAATCTTGCTCATGTTTCTCTTACGACTCTTGAAACTCTGTGAGCTTTCTAAGGCGAAGACTTCTTGGTGTCTCGGTGTCTCTGTATGAGATACATTCGCTGAACTGTTACACCAATTAAGGTCTTGGTTAAAGATCATCGATTCTTAAGGCCTGCTTTTAGTCAGTCCAATAAGGACGCTATTCATTAGTCTATGAAAACTAACAAACGCCAGCTGGAGACTAATCCGGCTGGCGCTTGTTTTTACTCATACCCCTTTGGGGTTGGAAGTTGTAGTAGAACCCGAAGGTCACGTTGTTGCCATTGAGATCCACGCCCCAAGCATTGTTGTCGGGTGCATTGTCGTGGTCATACTTTGCATCCTTGTAGCCGAGGAAGCCTACGTGAGCCACAAAGCTGAACTTTGGGTTGAGGTTTATGGCCAGGCCTGGCTTGAGACCAACTTGCCACTCGTTGATGGACGAGCCGAGGTTCTCACCAGCGTGGTTGTAGTGGGTGTAGCCGAAACCGCCGTCTACGAATAAGTTCACATACTTGCTGTGGAAGAAAGTACCACGGACATAGGGTTGCACGGTAACGTAGTTTCTGCTTTCGCCCTCAATGTTCACGGGGTTGCCCTTGCCAAAACCAACAACGGTTCCGATGGCCCAAGTGTTGTTGATGTTGTAGCCAATTTCAGGCAGGACGGCGTATGTTGTCACATTGTCGCCATCGTTCACTTTAGTGCTGGCAATACCTAAGTTACCACCCAGATAAACCTGAGCGCTGGCACTCACTGTCATGAACAGTGCAGCTACCATTGAAAATAAGAACTTTTTCATAATCATGTACTGTTAAATACAAATAATTATAGTTTAAAAAATAGATAATAAATCTTTCCTCCCTTGTTGGGCGCAAAGGTAAGCAAATATTTCGAAACTACCGTATCTTTTTGCGTTTTTAACACTAACAAAGACTTTGACAACTGACAACTGTGTAGAGACTCTCTTTGTAGCGTTTCTGCCTCTTGGGGACAGGTCTCAAACAAAATTGCAGTGTCTTTCCTGTCCTAAAAATAATCATTTATCCTCTTATTCTCTTTCCTCCTCTTATTCTCACTCTTCTCTTTTTTCTAC
Organism: Paratractidigestivibacter sp.; assembly: GCA_963656095.1. Taxonomy (GTDB): domain Bacteria; phylum Bacteroidota; class Bacteroidia; order Bacteroidales; family Bacteroidaceae; genus Prevotella. The sequence continues at coordinate 376 of CAVKHS010000024.1, read as the reverse complement.
TTCTCTTATCTCTTTCCTCTTCCTTTTCACCTCTTTTTCTTTCTGTTCTTTGTCTGTCTCTCGGATTTTGCTATTGCGGAGGGTTGCCCTTACGCCTTCCTCTTTGGGGAGAGTTTTTCTCTTGGGTGCAAGTGGGGGTAGATATGCGGGTCTATCTCTTAGACAGCCGGGTCTCCTATGGTATAATATAGATATGTGTTTTATGGTCTTTTTGTCAACCTTTTGGAAAATTTATATTTTTTCTTCAAAAAAGTATGGGAAAAGTTTGTAGGTTATTTGTAAAAGTTGTACCTTTGCACTCGCTTTTCAGAACTACGGCATACGCCAAAGGCTGGGAGCAACGAGAAAAGAGTTCTTTGAGAAGATTACATACAAC
>CAVKHS010000023.1:0-49184 GCA_963656095.1 Paratractidigestivibacter sp. | reverse complement strand
CTGGAGTAATCCCAGCTTTGTACTGCAGTAATTTGGACGTAGTACTGGAGTAATCTGCCCATAGTACTGCCACTGAAAGGCTGAGATTTAGTCGCCATCCCAATTGACCCGCTCCGCAAAACCGTCGAAGTCGAGATCGTCGGGGGCGCCTACTTGCTTGAGCACGCTACGTATGAACGCTTGCTCTGAGGGTGGCATGGGCGTCTCTCCACGCCGTCGCATGAAATAGGGATTACGTCCAAAGTGGGCAACGCAGACCGACATGAATTGCCGGTACTGATCGGGGTACATGCGCTTTTGGAAGTTGGTGAATCCAAGGGCATAGCGCTGTGGGCGGTCATCGCAGTAGAAGGAGCAATGGCCGTCGAGTGTAGTATGATCGGGATTGAGCACAACGTACTGCCGCATGCTGCTGTCGCGGTAGTTCCATGCCCAAGCATGCAGACAATGGTTACGCTGGGGACAGTCACAAGGCAGGCAGGCCTCGTACCCATTGGGAATGGATGTTTCTTTGTTGTTCATAGAGTTGTTGAAAAATAGAATAGTTATGTGTATTGTGTCTGAAATATTACCCTTAGAAATCTACCACCGTGATACCAGCCCCGCCAAACTGCACATTCTCATCTGCAAAATGACTGACATTGGGCTCAGCACTCAGATATTGACGGATCAGTTGACGTAAGATGCCGTTGCCCTTGCCATGGAGAATGCGCACACGGGGCATGCCCATAAGAATGGCATCGTCGATGAAATAGCGGACTGCCTGCAATGCCTCATCACCACGCATGCCTCGGACGTCGAGATCCTGATGGAATTTTTTGCGGTGGCCATCGATAGTCTCTTGTGTCATACGAGAAATGCCATACTGCTTTAAACCCTCTTTCAACTCGTCCATCTTTGTCTTGAGACGATCACTGCTCTCGGCAGAGGCTAAGCTGTCGGCTAATGTCAACCTGCTCAAAGGGACCTTGGTGCGCATATCGCCAAAGATCACCGTAGCTGTATTGTTACCAATGGCCTCTACCCTACCCCGCGACTGAACTCCGCGCATCTTCACAGAGTCTCCAACAGCAATTGGGCGATTTACGTTTTGTTGCCCCTTAACCACAGCTTCTCTCAGTACCTTGGCAACCTGCTGTTCACTCGTCAGCTTGTCCTTCTTGCGCTGCTCATGACGTTGCTTGCGAGCTTGAATCTGTGCCACTTTCTTTTGGAAGTCCTCGTCTGAAAGAATACCCGCAGAACGCTTGTCCGGCTTCTTCCACGTTTCTTCATCAACTTCCTGCTTGAATTGCTCCAACTCTGCCCGGATTTTTTTCGTTGCCTCCTTCTCTGCCTGCTCCTCACGTATCTCACGAATGGCATTCTCTATCTGCTTGTTGCTCTGTGCAAGCAATTCTTTGGCCTCCTGACGGGCGCTGGCAAGTATTTCCTTGCGCTGCTTCTCTACTTCGGAAACGCCTTTCTCGTATTCGTCGATTTGACGTTGCAAACGTTTCTCCTGCTCATGTACAGCTTGTCGCTTCTGTTCCCAGTAGCGCTTGTCACGCACAATATCTTGAAGATATTTATCGCTTTGAATATAGTCGGAACCGACAATGTCTGATGCTTCACGAATCACCTCCTCCGGCAATCCTATCTTACGCGCTATCTCGATAGCAAATGAACTGCCCGGTCGGCCGATTGACAACTGAAACAGAGGGCGCATCTCGTGACGGTCGTAGAGCATGGCTCCATTCACCACACCATCGTGACTGTCGGCAAAATGCTTTAGATTCTGATAGTGGGTTGTAATCACTGCCCACGCGCCCTTTTTGCAGAACTGACCTAAAACGCTCTCGGCGATCGCACCTCCAATTTGGGGCTCTGTACCCGTTCCAAACTCGTCGATCAAAATCAAAGTCTGAGAACAGGCTTGACGCATCATCACCTTCATGTTCAATAGATGTGACGAATAGGTACTCAAGTCATTCTCAAGACTCTGCTCATCACCTATATCAATCATAACATCCTTAAACACACCACATTTACTTCGTTCGATTACAGGTATGCTTAATCCCGTCTGAAGCATATATTGCAAAAGTCCCGTCGTCTTTAAGCACACGGATTTACCACCAGCGTTGGGACCAGAGATGATCAGAATATGCTTTTCAGGGGTAAGCTGGATATCCAAAGGTACCACTGCGGTTGGCTTCTGGCTTTCTGTCATGCCACCATCTTCGTTATCTCGTTTTGCACGGGCAAGGTGGCGCTCCAACAGTGGATGACGGGCTGCAATGAAGTCGAGATAAGGATAAGGCTTTAATTCCGGCTCTACAGCACGCATAGCCTTTGCCAGTTGGCATTTCGCCTGTATCAGGTCGATTTCGGCAAGGAAATGATACGAATCTAGCATCTCGCGTACATGGGGGCGGATGCGGGACGACATCTTTGTGAGAATACGGATGATTTCCTGACGCTCCTCGGCTTCCAATTCCCGGATCTTATTGTTGGCCTCCACCACCTCCGTCGGCTCTACAAACACCGTACGGCCCGTGGCACTCTCGTCATGTACTGTGCCTGGAATACGACGCTTCAACGAAGGAACGATAGGTATCACCAGTCGCCCGTCGCGCAACGTTGGAGTTACGTCTTTCTCCACTAAGCCCTCGCTTTGAGCCGAGTGGAGAATGCCGTTAAGAATCCTTGAAATGGAGCCTTCCGTTCTGGCCAATTCTTGGCGGATGGCATGCAACTCAGGTGATGCACTATCGCGCATGTGACCATACTTATCGATTATCTGGTCGATCTGCTGGATGATAACCGGAAACGTCGCGATACCGTCCGCAAGATTGTGAAGGGCAGGATAACTCCACTTCTTCAATTCAAGATCATCATCCGACTCTGCCTTGTCCTCCAAAGGTTCACCCCTATAAAGAAATCGGACCAATGAGTCTATCGTCGCCAAGGAACGTCTGAGGTCGAATAGCTCGCCCTCTTCCATCCATGTTCCCTCCAACCGCACTCGCTTCAGACTGTCACGCACGTCATAGAAGCCCGACTGCTCGAAGTCTTCTTCTTCCTCAATGATTCTCCGCATCTCACGGTTCTCCTCCATCCAGGTCGCAATCTGTTGAGAATCAGCAGAGAAGTCCATCGTCTCCACCATACTTTTTCCGAGAGCACTCAAACAATAGCCTTTTAGCCACGTCCGCACCTCGTCGTATCCAATCTTCTTTTCGAAGTTCTTTGGGTATATCATTTCTTTTTTATCTAATTTGTCCTTTTAACATTTATATCTTTCTCCCGGATCTACTTTGCTGTCAAATCCAGTTTTACCCGATCTGCTTTTTCGATCCATTTATCAGATCATGGTCATATCATATTTATATCAGATCTTGTTCATATAAAATCTGATTTATATTGACCTGATTTATAAGAGGCCCGATTTTATGTCGGACCTAATTCCATCAATAGCTTTTATCTTTTAGCATCAATTCTCATGGCCTCGTGGTTTCATTGTCTGCACTTTCTCTTTTCAAAGAGAACACTTACAATCAGCAACCACTCCACCGTATGACATTTATTGCAAAATTACCTCTTTTCATTTAGCTATCTATCTTATCAATGTTAATAATATTTAATCAACTTGCGATTTCTTCAGTATTTGATCTCTATTTCAAATGAATTGTGTACCTTTGCAACCGCATTCAGAAATGAAGCAGGTATATCACACCCATTGGAGAGATGGTAGAGTGGTCGATTACAACGGTCTTGAAAACCGTCGTACCGAGAGGTACCGGGGGTTCGAATCCCTCTCTCTCCGCTGAAAAAGGGTTTGCAACTAACTGATTATCAGTTAATTACAAACCTTTTAACTTTTAAGAGCAAGTGTTCTTTTATGTTAATTGCCACCTAATCAGTAAGTTACAAGCACTTGATAATCACGGAGAAAAGGTACTCTGAACCTACCCTAAAAAGGTGGCAATCGGAAACTCACAATTGTCACCCAAATACAAGGTGATTTAACACTTTCTGTAACAAAATTAGTCGTTATAGTCTGACTGATTTGAATTGTCATCTGAAAAGATTTTATTCAACACATTCATGGCCTTTTCCTGTGGTTCATCACTTATATGGATGTAGACCTGCAGACTCTTGATGGTCCGTTTGCCAGTCATCTTCATCACGACCTGCGGTGGGACCCCGTTGGCTATGGCCAGCGAAATGAATGTTCTGCGGCCGGCATGGGTACTCATCTTGTCACACTTGCTGACTGTTTCTTGTATCCGATTCTCACCATGGTAGCTCACGATGGTTATCTCTGTTGTTATCCCGGCAAGACGGCAGAGAGTCTTCAGATGGCTGTTCATTTTTTGTAAGGCTGGGCAGGGGAAGATGGTATCGTCGCCTTTGCAGTCAGGGCGCATGTATTTCTTTAGTATCTCTCTGCAGCTGTTGTTGAGCGGTATTCTGATGCAATTGTCCGTTTTGTGTGCCGTGACAGCAATGTGGCCGTCGGTTACATTAGCGTATCTCAAGTTCAGGATATCTGAATAGCGTAGACCGGTATAGCAGGCAAACAGGAAGATGTCCTTCACACGGAAGAGGGATGGTTTCTCAACCGGTACGCGGAAGTGCTGGAGCCGGTGCAGTTCCTTCTCTGTAAGACAGATCGGCTCATTCTGTGCGATGCGGATGACAGGTGCGAAATGCTTGAAGTCGTCGATGGTGTGATACTTGTGTTTGAATGCCCAGCGAAGGAAGCGACGCAGAAATTCCAGTTGTTTCTTTACGGTAGAGTTCTTCAGCCCTTCCGACTCCCCAAGAAAATGGAAGTACTCTGTAAGCCCCCTCTCACGGAAAAAGTCAAAGGACAGACAGAAACCATTCCCTTTCATCCGCTCCATCTTTGTGATGTGGTTCCACATGGAGTTGTATTTTTCACGGGTGCTCTTGGACCATCCTTTAGAATCACCCTCTCTGCGCATGAAATCCTGGTAAGCACCAATGAAATATTTCCGGCGCTTTGTCTTGGCACACGCATCAACATGCTTGGTGGCATTGGCACGGCTCTTTCCCTCGTTGTACCCCACCGTACGAGCCAGTCGTGCTCTCAACGACGCCACTGCATTGGCGATTTTCTTATCAGTAAGCATTTGTCCTTTGCGCTGTGAGGCTGAGTTTGCATGTTGCACGACAACAACCAATTGTTCGAGCCCGGCGTTGACATAGCTCATTGGCATCATTCCGTCCACGTCGAGCTTTATGCGCTGGGATTCTCTGTTCCACTGAATCTCACAGGCATGAAATCCTGTTGACAGTTCCATCCGTTTGCCGTAGAAGCTTACCCGCATCAGGATGGAATATACCGGATAAGCCACATTACCCTTCCTGGCCGACTCGGCCTTTCCTCGCTTACGGAGGTAGAAATTTACTTTTACCATTGTGTAGTAATTTTAAGTTGCGCCAATATTGACACTATTAAAATATACACAATGATTGATACAACAGTGATTTTTTTAAACTATTCTTGAAATTAAATCTATTAGTATCTTCTCACCCTTCTTTACTTCAGCACATAAACCTTATTGAAATATTACTCCCACGGATTGTTGGTTGAGCTAATGTCGTCATCCGTAATCCGCAGGCCATAGAAACGGGTGCCGGTGCGCTGGTAGGCTGCCATCTTTCGGGCAAGGGATGTCTCCATGGGGATGTCGAAGTCGGTAATCCACAGTACGTCGGCATTGGCATAGTGATGACCGTCGAGCAAGGAGAACATCATACTCATCATATTCTTGGCACTGGTTCCTCCGTTTATAAAAGGGATGACCGGCTCCTTGCGTGGCACATCCCTCTCCGTAGTGCCAAGGGCCTTCAACAGACGGTTGTAGCGCTTGGCTTTCAGGTCAATGGGGCGCACCGATACCGAGAAGTCGATGAAGAAACAGTCGCGTTGTTCTTCCTGTACCATGGCCGTAAGCTGTTCCACCAACAGTTTCTCCACACGCTCCGGCAGTCCCTTCATGCTCGCCGAGGTGTCTACGCAGATGATGACGGGCCCGATACGGCTCGCCGACGTGAAACTCAATCGCCGTGACGGCTTGCTGATATTCGATTTGTAACGGAAGACATGCAAATGCTTCGTAAGATATTTATAGACGAAGAGCTTCTCCAGGCTCTCGTCGGCACACTGCGTCCACTCGGAGGGGAGCAGGGCGTTGACGGCGCAACCGACAACCCCTGTGGAGTGCGTATAGTCGCTAACCCAAAACTGTTGCTAAACGATACATGAAGAAAGGGATGTCTCTAACTCCTTTCACCTGCGACCGGAAGCATTTGATCTTTAAGTTGAGTGACTCAGCTGATGCGTTTGTCTTTCGCCCATTAAAGTAGTTCAATATCTCATCCTCATAAAACTTGATAGTATCGCGTACGGACTTGATTTCACGTAGGGTGCATCGAGCAACTTTCTCATACCATTCTTCAAACCTCTCCTTTGCGGTTTCCTTAGTGAGTTTCTTGTTGCGGAATATGGCTCTGAGGGAACCCGTCAGGTTGTATGCCTGTTCCAGCTTTGGGTATAGCTCAAAGAGTATCTTGGCTCGCTTTTCTTGTGTTACACTCCATTTCTCACGGCTCATGGACAGTTGCTTACGACACCTCGTCAATGCCTCTACGAGTGTCTCTGCGTTTGCAAGCCTTGGAGTCTCAAAGCGGGTGTTCAGCCTCTTGGGCTTCCTGCCACGCCTGCTTTTCTTCCACTTCTTTCCGTGTTTCTCTTTCATTCTTTTTCGATAGGACTTTCTCTGCGCAGCCAGTCCTTCGAGATATTTGCGCTACTCAGCCTTCTGCCTGTTCAGTTCCTTTACTGCCTCTCGTTTCAGGTGCAGACGTATCTCCTCGCATCCTTCGCCGCCTCGTTTGACGACATGGAAGCAGTCACGGACAACTGTGGCTTTAGGGAATGCTTCTCTTGCGATAGCACGCATACAATCAGAAAGATCCATCGTGATGCTCTCAACCATTTCCCGCTTGTCCTCAGGAAGTTGCATGAGCACTCTCAGCACATCTGCAGGGTTTGTTCCCTTGACAACCGCAACGATTGCTCCCTTGCGACCATGGGCTTACTTGTTGTGGACAATGGTGTACAATTCACCTTGGAGGGAGGTCTCGTCTATGCCATGCTCCGTGCCAATGTTTTGCGGAAGCAGAATCCATTCGGAGGCATGCTTCTTCTGTTCCCACGTCTCGAAGTCACTCAGGGTGTCCTTGTATCTCTTCGCGAACGTGGCACTGTTAATCATGTATATATAGCCTATCTGACGGGCGGTTACCGTCTCATTGTCCATCCGCTTTCTCTAAAAAAACGCGAGGTCTTTAGAGTATCGCGTGCCGGGATGCTTCAGCTGTATCTTCCTGTCGAGATCCACAGACTTGGTTGTACCGTCTGGCATTGTCCAACGACGCCTGCGTACATGGAGGACTGTTTTCCTGTCACGTGTGGGAAAATCCAGAAGGCATGACTCTTCACCGAAACCATCACTTACTGAACCTCTCATGTCAGGAGTGCGATTGTCACGTTCATCAAGATAAATGACGCACCGGATATTCTATGAGGAATTAGCTCCATCAATACTCCCCCACGTAGGGACATGATTGATCATGATCCGTTATGTAGGGACATAATTTATTATGTTCCGCCCACATGGCATTTCCGCCCTCATCCGTCGAAAAACGGCGGACGGCCACAAGGGCACCGGATATTCCATGATCATCCCTTTTTCTATCCCTGTGGCTTCATCTCTTTGAGAAACTCCGTCAACGTCTTTCCGGTCTGTTCCTTGAAGAATCGGGCGAGATGATTAGGCTCCGAGAAATGAAGCTGGAAGGCTATTTCCTTGATGGAATCATCTGTAAACAGCAGGCGTTGCTTCACCTCCTGAAGCAACCGCTGTTTAAGCAGATGACTGGCACTGACGCCAAACTGCCTTTGAACACACTGATTGAGTGTCACACGACTCAGATGCATCATATCGGCATAGTCATTGACGCGGTTCGACTCGGTGATATGCCGCTCCAAGAGTTGCTTGTACTGATAGGCATAGTTGTTCTGCGTCGGAGCGAATGGGAGGTTGAAGTGGTGGGCATAGAGACGGTTCAACTTCAAGAGAAACTCATAAAGGAAAGCCAGGATCATCTGATAGCTGTCAGCAACAGGATTCCGCAGTTCCACTTTCATATCTTTCAATAAGTTGAGAAATGGCTGAGACTCTTCCTCTGTCATATCGAAATACGTCGGCGTGTCATTTTGGTAGCAATAGAGCAACCGGTACATGAAGTACTGGTCGCGGAGAAAGTTGGCAATAAACTCTTCCTGAAAGATCAAAAAGGTATATTCCGGCGTGCCCTTCCCCGTATGCCACTCTTGCTGCTGATAAGGTGAGATGATGAGCAGCATGCCATCATGGAGATCAATCCGCTCACCATTCAGAAGCATGTATCCCTCCGCCTTTCTAAAGAAGTAGAACTCGAAGAAGTCGGTCATATACCGCTTCTCTAAATAAAACCACGGTGCCTTCTCCGTACTGTCCGCGGTATTGAGGAGGAAGTCTACACCACACGCTGTCTTCGTGTAGTGCATCAGTGCCAGTTGACTGGCTTTCTCCTCCGAGAAGGTACCGAGTTCCTTCGTACTGTTTACTTTCATCATAGGCCTGACCTTTATTTGAGTACAAAGATAACGAAACAAAATGAGACATGCAAGCTCAGGCTTTTCATTTTGGTATTTCTGCTGATTTTTTTTGTAGCGATGAGTTGACAGAATCACCATACCTTTGCACCCGAAATCAGACGGGGAACCAATTCCCGTTGAGGTAACGCATAACGAAAGGAAAAAGACAATGACATTCTATGAGAATTGGGTCACACAGACCCAGCAGAACTACTCTATGTATTATCAACTCTATCAGCAGGGCGGTACACCTTATCAGATGAGTCATAAGGCCAAGCCGGCGTGGGAGGAACAGATTCGTCAAGCTGCAAAGGCCATCAGTGAGGCAGACGCCATCCTTGTCGGCGGAGCTTCCGGACTGTCAGCAGCCGGTGGCGGTGACTTCTACTACAGTGATACGCCCTCCTTCTATCAGGCTTTCGGGCGCTTTGCCAAGAAGTATGGTGTCAAGAATGCTTTTGAGGGCAGCTTCCGCCACTGGGACACACCCAATGAGAAATGGGCGTTCTTAGCTACATTTCTCTATACCACTCAGACAGCTCCCGTACGTGAGCCTTACAAGGATCTCGACACCATTCTCAAAGGCAAGGACTATTTCGTCTTAACAACAAATCAGGACACACAGTTCATGAAGCTCTATCCCGAGGATAAGGTGGCCGAGATACAAGGCGACCATCGTTTCTTCCAGTGTTCCCGTCAGTGTACTGATGAGGTATGGGATGCCGTGGAACCCGTCAAGAAAATGATTGAGTCGTTGGGCGAGGACAAGACGGCTGTGCCCGACGAGCTGATTCCCCGTTGCCCCCACTGTGGTGCCGAGGCTTTCCCCTGGGTACGTGGCTACGGCAACTTTCTGGAAGGAAAGAAGTATCAGGAGCAGTATCAGAAAGTCTCCGACTGGATCGAGCAGCATGCCGACAAGAAAATCCTCTTCCTGGAGCTTGGCGTGGGAAGAATCACGCCGATGTTTATCCAGGAACCGTTCTGGAACCTCACCCTCGCTTTCCCGCACGCTAAGTATCTGTCGGTGAACAATAAGTATGACTTCCTGCCGGAACAGATAGAGGACAAGGGCCAGGTCATCGTGGGCGATATCGCCAAAGTGTTGAAAGAAATAAGACAGGATCTCGGAAAGTAAACTACGTATGGAAAACAAGATCACAGAAGCCAAGGACTGGATCAGCCAGGCTGACGCCCTCCTCATAGGGGCCAGCAATGGCTTGTCTATTGCTGAAGGCTATGACATCTTCGCCAATGACGAGCGGTTCCGGCAACTGTTTGCCGACTTCCAGCAAAGGTTCGGCATCCGCAATGTCCTTGAAGGATGCTTTTATTCCTATCCGTCAGAGAGCGACAGAGAAACATTCTTTAAGCGACTAAGGCAAGTCTGGATTGATAATTACGAACCTTCGGAAGTGATGACGGATCTGCGCCGCATCGTTAACGGCAAACCTTATTTTATCATCACTTCTAATGCCGACACTCATCTCGAACTCTCCGGTTTCGATGCTGACAAGGTCTTTGAGATAGAAGGTACGTTTGAAAGGACTGGAGAGATCGATGACAAGACAGAGAAGCTGCAGACTTTCATCCGGCAATATGCCAACAGCAATCTTGTCGTATTGGAATTGGGCATTGGCAGCCGTAATAGGATGATCAAAGCGCCACTCATGCAACTTATAGCGCAGCAGGCTGGTTGGAGATATGTCACGCTCAATCTGGCACAGGAATTGTTTATTCCTCAGCATATTGCCGACCGGAGCATTGGACTGGCAGGTGACATCAGTAAAACATTGAAGGAACTATCAACATGAAAAGGATTACCGATCCGCGCAGCGGGTACTATCATAAGAATGGCCGTGGAGGAACGGCTTACGAGTCGTTCGTGCCACAGCCTCTTCAGCATATCGTCATCAACGTTGAAGATAAGGGGCACAACGGACAGGAGCCTGCGCTTCTTGCCCTCGCTGACAAAGCTTTGGAACATCTCAAGGCAAAAGATGCGGAAGGTAAGGAGATGACGGAGGAGATTGCGGAGTCTTCCGTGCGTCTCGAGTGGAACGTTCCGTCGATGGTTCTGCTGTCGTTAGGTGACGAGACCGAGAAAAAAAAGCGCGACATTGACCAGCAGAACATGGTACGGGCTATCCGCTACGGCATCGACTGTCTTGAGCGGTTACCCCTCTCAGGCCGACTGCTCAAAGACCTTCATTGGGTAGCGATGCAGGGTGAGCATAACGAGAAGAAATACCCGGGAGAGTTTCGTACGTCCCCTATCTGGATGGGAGATGAGCACGACACCCTCGAGTCGGCACCTTTCATTCCACCGGCACCCGATGACATGCTCAAGGCTTTCTATGACCTTGAACAATACATCAATGCCGATGACGATGTGCATCCGCTTATTAAAGCGGCACTCATCCATTACCAGTTTGAGGTTATCCATCCGTTCATTGACGGTAACGGGCGCGTGGGACAATTGCTCACACTGCTCTTCCTCAATGAGCGCGGTATTCTCAAGGGAGCTGCCGTCAATCTTCCACGAGTCTTCCACTTGCGCCAGTTCCCATATTTCACCGGTCTGGCATCGGTGGAAATCTCCGGAACCTATGAAAAATGGGTTCGCTTCTTCTTGGAGGCATTGATGGTAGCATAAATGTCTGACTACTCCGAATTGGATCGCCATTAGCCTGTATAATTCATAGATCCTTTTGTAGGTGGCCGCCATGTTGCGGTCACGCAAGGAAGATGGGGACGATGTAGGGACATAATTTATAATGTTCCGCCCTAATGTGGGTGAGTGGCCACAACATGGTGGCCACCTACTTATTGCGTATTTTTATCCGCACCGGATATTCTATGTGGGAATGGCTCCATCAATGTTCATCAATAATATCATCAATACATTGGCGCTATGAGTAGCCGACATCATAAACATCCATTGATGGCAAGCCATCGCGTCAATGGACGTCAATATTCCCCACGACACCACAAATTTCTTCTCCATTAATGTTTCATTAATGATCATTAATAGAGATCCCCCCACTGCCTATATTGATGTAAATTGATGTGATGCATTGGCATCCCATGGATGATTATTTTTCTGAGGCGCAGATGATAGCCCCTCGTCCCTTAGGAGAGGGGTTTGGGTGAGGCCTGATGAACATTGATGGAGGCAACTCGTCCACATAAATTATCCGGTGCCCCCGGTACACTCTTCTTTGTAAGTCGAGTTCTCCGTTAAACCATTGGCAAAGCCGACCTCTGCCACTCCATCAATCTGCTTGAAGAACCGCATCAGGTGATTGGGGGCTGAGAAATGCAGTTTATAGGCTATTTCCTTTACGGATAAATCTGAAAAGAGCAAATCGTTCTTTATCTCCTGCAACAGCCTTTGTTTCAAAAGATGCACGGCAGTCACTCCGAATTCGTTTTCCACGGCTTTGTTAAGGGCAATCCTGCTGATGCCCATCATCGAGGCATAATCGTTTACCCGAATGTGTTGACGGATATTTTTCTCCAACAGTTCCTTGTACCTGAAAGCGTAATTGTTCAGCGGAAGGCGCAAGGGCAGGTTGAACATCTTTGCGTAATAGCGGTTCAGAAGCAACAGGAACTCATACAAATAGGCCACGATCATGTGGTAACTGTCAGCGACAGGCGACAATAGTTCCGACTTCATTTTTTTGAGCAGCGTAAGGAAGAACCCCATTTGCTCCGCATCCATACCGAAGCAAGGCGGGTTGTCGCTTTGATAGCAATACAGCAACCTGTACATAAAATATTTGTCGGAGATAAAGTTATAGACAAACTCTTCTTGGAATATAAGAAAGGTGTAATCAAGCTCTTCCAGCTGCACGTGCCATTCCTGCCGTTTGAACGGAGGGATAATCAGGACGCAGTTGTCGTGCAGTTCGATTTTGTCTCCGTCAAGGAACATGAATCCTTATGCCTTGCGGAAAAAATAAAACTCGAAGAAGTCGGTCTTATACCTCTCATGCAGGTTAAACCACCCTTGCCTTTCATTGCTGTCGGCGGTATTGAGCATGAAGTCCACACCGCATGCACTTTTGGTATATTTAAGCAGCGAAATGTGGCTTGCTGTCTTGTAAGGGAAAATCCCCATCGAATTCTTGTATGTCATTGCGGTTTTGTTATTATTGAAATTTTACTGGTTGCAAAAGTAGCGTATTTATCTGAATGATAGCCGAAATCTCCGCATTATTTATACCAAATAAATATTCCGGTAATCAAAATGGTAGTATTATATGGAATATTGGTAGTCAATAAGTGAGCAGAACCGTTTACCTTTGTGCTCAAAAAAATATTGAGATAAATCGTAAAAAATGAATAGTATAGACATAGAAAATTTCTTAAACAGGAAAGGGGTTAAGCCCACTTCCAACCGTATCCTTGTCGCTAAAAAGTTGATGAAGGTATCCCATCCGGTCAGCCTTGCCGATTTGGAAAACTTGTTGGGTTTTTCAATGGAGAAAGCGAGTATTTTCAGAGTGCTTGAACTTTTTTCTGAAAAGGAAATAGTCCATGTGATAGAGGATGGCAGCCGCTCTTTCAAATATGAGTTGTGTCATAGCGACACACATCACACCATTTCCGACCAGCATGTTCACTTTTATTGCGAGCGGTGCAAGCAAACATATTGTTTTGAATCGGATCGTATCCCTCAGGTAAATATACCCGAAGGTTTTTATCCGCACGCCATCAATTATATGATAAAGGGTATTTGCCCGAATTGCATAAAATAACCTACTTGGGGTGTTGTCAAGGCGATATTTGCGGAAGTATTCTTTTTTTTAAAGGAAGAAGTCTCTGCTTCATCTTTGTAAATTGGTTGCATTGGAGATTGCGTAATTTTGCCCACAAATATTAAAGCGTATGAAAACAGAGAAAATGAAGGTATTGCTCTACCTTAAAAAGATCGGTTTGGACAAGTTGGGGAAAGCCCCGATTATGGGGCGGATAACACTTGGAAGGAGTATTGCGCAGTTCAGTTGTAAACTTTCCTGCAATCCCGATTTGTGGAATCCCCGTGAGAGCAGGATGGACGGCAAGAGCCGTGAGGCGGTGGAGATTAACGGAAGGTTGGAGAACCTGTTACTTTCCATTCAATCTGCCTATCTGTCGTTGATTGCCAAAGGACAGCCATTTGATGCAACCGATGTAAAGGAACTGTTTCAAGGCAGTGTGCAGGCACGATGCAGGCTCATCGAAAGATTGGATATGCTCCTCAGGGAGAAAGAAAGCCATATCGGTATAGACATCAAGGAAGTACACTTGTTCAGGAAATACATCTGTCGAGAACTGCAACGCCCTATACCTGTGAGGGAGCAGATATTCCTATATGGAAGTGGCAGTATCAATTGATATGCTTTCTCTTTCACCGATATTATCTTACTACATAACTACAAGGAAAGATAATACAGTGAAAGAGAAAGGGTTGGTATTGTAGTCAGAAAGTAGGAATGGTTATTACTACCGTCTAACTACACACAACTATGTTTTTGAGGCCTTCAAGTATACCAAAAGCCTTATAAGTAGTTAGTCTATCAACAGTAGAGATACGCATCTGTTTTATTGCATAACATTCCTTTTACCCGTATTTCCTGACCCTCTGATTTCTTCGTGATAAAGATAATTCACTATCGAGGGATGTCCTTTGGGACTTCGTTCGTAAGGCAATTCATTATCCACATACTTACATTGAGCCTCCTGTGCCATTTTCGCGGCCTCTTGCTCCAATTGCTTCCAATATGTTCGGTCTTTATGCAAATAGATATCTTCATAAAGTGGGAACAAATGGGGATAGTGTGATTTGATATAACCCATAATGTTGGCCTTAAAACCACCCCGCAGATTGAGGTTCTCAAGCCAAAAGAGGTCGCAAATATCTTTCACTTCATGAAAAATAGCTTTGAAATTGGTGATGCCAGGGAAGATGGGCGACACAAAACAAATGGTTCGGATGCCCGCCTCGTAGACCTTTCGCATGGCTGCGATGCGCCGCTCTATGCTCACGGCCTTGTCCATGTCGGCACGAAATGTCTCATCAAGCGTGTTGACTGACCACGATACGGTGACTTTCTTCATTTGCCGGAGCAGGTCAAGGTCGCGCAACACGAGGTCGCTCTTTGTACAAATGAGTATTTCTGCATCGCTGTCTTTGAGCTCTTCAAGCAGTTTACGTGTCCTGCGGAACGTTGCTTCTTCGGGATTATACCCATCGGTCACTGATCCAATAACCACCCGTTGTCCGGCATATTTCTTCGGATTCTCGATTGCAGGCCAATGCTTCACGTCTAAGAAAGTGCCCCATTCTTCTTTATGTCCTGTGAAGCGCTTCATGAATGAGGCGTAACAATACTTGCAAGCATGGGTACACCCCACGTATGGATTCACCGAATAGCCACCAACAGGGAGGTTGGACTTGGTCATGATGCCACGCACCTCTTTCGTCTCAATGAGAGTTTCTGCCATATATCTTCCTTTATTCTTTATAAATCCTCTACCGTTTCACCGTCTTCAGGAATAAAGACGCGGTCTAAAATTCCTGCCACTTCCGCACGCTTTCTCACCATTTCACGCGTCACGCTATTATGGTTCACGCCTTCAAGATGCGTCACAAATAACTTTGCATCAGGTGCAGCTGCAGCAACTTTTACCACATCTTCATCGTTCATAATAACGCGTCCACCCAAGCGAAAACCATTGCCACCTGCATTAAGGGTGATAACCTCGGGGCGAAAACGCTTCAAATTGCGCTTCACACCAGCATACCAGATGGTATCTCCGGCGTGATAGAGCGTCTTTTCTTGTGGATGAGTGAATACATAACCCGCTGTATGTCCGGCAGGATACTTCATGATAAAATTACCATGCTGGCTCTCAGCCTTTTGTATGCTCACTTCCCCAACCCTTGTATTGTCACCGACAACTTCCACATGATTAAATCCATGCGACATTACCACCTGCCGATCGTTTTCGTCTTGCACAAAAAATCGCATATCTTTAGGTATAATTTCATAAGCCGCCTCATCGATATGGTCATCGTGTAGATGGGTAAGCAACACCGCATCTACACCTTTTAGCATCTTTTCTACAGGAAAAGGTAGTTCATGAAGTGGGTTGCGCAGGTGTTGATTTCTACTAAAGGGGAAAGGAGGCATGCAGCCTTTCTTTCCCAACATGGGATCGATCAGAATTTTCTTTCCCCCATATTCAACGATTATCGTTGCGTTTCTTACTTGTTGGATATTCATTGTTTATTAAAATTAAAGTTTAACATTGGCTTCCAACATAATACCATCCTTCAGAGGTTCATCATCATCAGAGAACGAATTTGCCTTATATTGTACGCAAAGCACGAGCATTTCGCTGCTGCCTGTGTTCTTGAAAGCACGTTTGCCATTGGGCGCAATTCTCACGATGCTTCCTTCTGAAACGGGAAATCGTTTACCGTCTACATCGAAAATTCCGTCACCTTTAAGAATGAAATAAAGCTCTTCGTGGGTTTTATGGGTATGGCGTGTGCCATAATCCTGCCCAGCTGCAAGACTTTGGAAAGACAATTCTGCGCCTGTTGCTTGTAGTGCATGTCCGGCAAACACCTTTCCTGGGATAGAGAAATTGCCCATAGCCAACTCATATTCCTTAATTTCATTCAACTTACCTACGTTCACCGTGGTGAAGTTCTCACCTTTTTCTACAATTTTAATTTCTTTCATAATGCTATTTGTTTTGATTACGATTGCAAAGGTAGTGCAAAAAACAAAGACACATTCTACCATTAATAATATATATTCTACCATTTTGATAAACCATTAATTATTCGTACATTTGTTGCATGAAATTAGAGAGTCACCCCCCAAGAACTTACACAAGTTCCTTTCAGCAAAACGGAATGTGGTGTAGATTTCAACATCAATACCGATACGCACGAGTGTTTGCGGGGCGTATTGATGGAGTATCCGTCTTTCAAAACCAACTTCTTCGAGTTGTTTTTCTTCAGGAAAGCAAACAGATTTCCCACCCTATCTGTCGGTTACAGCTATGGAACAACAAGAATACGAGCGTTTGCTTGTGCGGATAAAAGAAGAACTCAACCATCCTCTTGCCGACAGCTATCACATCATCGTATCCTTGCTTCATTATCTGCTCATGACCCTTAATCGTAGGTATTCTGCTCAATACCATCTGCCTTTTGATGCCCCCAAGAACCACCATGCCTTTGAGTTCAAACAACTCTTAGAGAAACATATTCGCCAATACCAGCAAGTGGCCGACTATGCAGCCATGCTGAACATCAGCCGCATCACATTGAATGCTTCTGTACAGGCACAATATGGGCAAACGGCCGTACATCTGCTGAAACAACGTCTGCTTGCAGAAATCAAGAATGAAATATTATTCACTGACAAAACTACCCGTTTCTGAACTTATGAGGATAGCCCATCTGTTTGCCAAACAAATGGGACTTGGCAACCACCAATGGGTGGCGGTAACGCACAAGAACACCGATGTTTGTATCACAAGGTAACTTCTTCTTTATCAATTAAATACATTTTAAGAATTATCTTTAGCGGTGAACTGAACCGTTTACCTTTGTACTCAAAAAAAATATATTGAGATAAATCGTAAAAAATGAATAGTATAGACATAGAAAATTTCTTAAATAGGAAAGGGGTTAAGCCCACTTCCAACCGTATCCTTGTCGCTAAAGAGTTGATGAAGGCATCCCATCCGGTCAGCCTTGCCGATTTGGATATCTTGTTGGGGGGTTCAATGGAGAAAGCGAGCATTTTCAGAGTGCTTGAACTTTTTTCTGAAAAGGAAATAGTGCATGTGATAGAGGATGGCAGCCGCTCTTTCAAATATGAGTTGTGTTATAGCAAAACACATCACACCATTTCCGACCAGCATGTTCACTTTTATTGCGAGCGGTGCAAGCAAACATATTGTTTTGAATCGGATCGTATCCCTCAGGTAAATATACCCGAAGGTTTTTATCCGCACGCCATCAATTATATGATAAAGGGTATTTGCCCTAAATGTTCAAAATAACCTGCATGGGGTGTTGTCAAGGTGATATTTGCGGAAGTATTCTTTTTTTTAAAGGATGAAGCCTCTGCTTCATCTTTGTAAATTGGTTGCATTGGAGATTGCGTAATTTCCTCTAAAAAAGCATTAGGCGGCTTGCCGCCTCCTATACGAAATTCAATTCTATACTATCTTTTCGAGCACAAGAAGCCTTCCAAGACTTATTAAGGCCTTGGAAGACTTTTTTTCGTATTGTATTTCCTCTTCGAGCTTTATAACTCAAACTGGTGTTCTACGCCACCTGAAGCGTAAGTCTGTTTGCAAGACAGGGTCAGAACCACTACAAATTTATTGACCTTACAACAGGTGGTATATTACAAACGTCAGAAAGACGATTATAATCAAGATTTATTCCCATCCTGTTTTTCGTACTCAATATAAGGCATTCCTTTAGAGAGTATATTCCATATGGCCACGAGGATTTTTCTCGCAATAGCCACCTGGACTTTAAGTTTGCCCTTTCTCCTTACGACAACCTGATGGTATGAGAACTTATTGTAGAAGCATCCTTTCTTCTTGCTTGCCGCCCATGAAACTTCAATGAGTGTTTTTCTCAGGTACTTGTTGCCGTGCGTAATCCTCCGGGATTTGAATTTCCCATTGCTCTCATCATTTCTGGGCTTCAGTCCGGCCCATCCGACAAGCATGGCTGATGTTTGGAAAGTACTCATGTCCACGCCAAGTTCTGCAATTATCTGCATTGCTGACTGTCCTCCTATCCCTGGCACGGTCTGTAACCGTTCGAGCTCTTCTTTGTAATGCCCTTCACAGATTTCCCTCATTTTTAGAAGGCATACAGCCTTGTGCCTGCGCAACATGTCGAGTTCTTCCTTGTACTGTTTGAGCAATTCAATGTCAGTCTCTCTGATTACACCGTCCAGGGCTGCGACAATGGTGTCCCTGCCACAGCGATTGATTGTTCTTCCGTGAACTTCCTTGACCAATTCCGTCCCCCTTGTCTCACCCCCGGCTATCTTGCTAACAATATCACGATAAGACTTGGAATCTATGCTTGACACATAGTTGCTAATACGAATGTTACACCTCTGTAACAATGCGTCCATCTTGTTCTGGATATAAACCGTCTGATGGTTAAGATCGAATACCCGACGGTTGTATTGCCTGAGCTGCTGTATGGTATCGACAGGAACGTAGCTCCCACGAATCAGATCCTTGCGCAGACAGGTGGCTATCCACTCCGCATCCTTGACATCACTCTTGCGTCCGGGAAGTTGCTTTATAGCCAAGGGGTTTGCCAGATAGAGCTTAAAGTCGCTCTCAAGCACACGCCAGATAGGACACCAGTACACGCTAGTGCTCTCCATGGCAATCTCGCCGACTTGCTCTTCCACAAGCTTGTCACGCAAGGCATCAAGGTCACGTGTTAAAATTCCACATTTGAACTGGATTTTGTCTCCATTTTCTTTGTCGATACACACAAAAACATTATCTTTGTGCACGTCGAGACCACATACGTTTCTCATAGCCTTGAAGTTTTGGTAGTTGAACATTGGGTCATAAAACCCGTTAATTAACACTATAGGAGTAGAGACTCCGCAATAAAGTTACTAAAAAAATGCGACATTCTGTCGCCTTCGGGCTATTATTTACGTAGTGGTCTCAACTTTTTTATCCAACTGGTGTAAAATCAGAATAATTTTATGTAAGTTTGCAACTAACAATAAAATAATGTAATAATGATAAGATTCATTTATCTTTTGGACTTCTTGTTGGTCGCGTGCTGCTTCCTGACTGCTTCTTGTAACAACGATGATGACGAATATATAGGCAAGCCATACGATGACATTCTGACCATCCAACCAGAATGTGGTATTGAGAGTATACCCGCCAGCTCCTATTTTGTTCATCCGTGTATCTACGCCACCAATGATAGGGGCGATACCGTTAACGTGTTCTCTCTTAAAGAAATTAATGGGTTTGACTACGAGGAAGGCAACAAATACGTCATTCGCATACACGCTACACCCAACAAGAAAGAAGCCGTTTGGGGTGATGCACCAGCTTATTATTTCAATCTGACGCAAGTAATCAGCAAGATATTCGTAGGCATCAACTCTACGGGAGTTCACCGTGAGACTTATCGTCTGCATTGGCAGGAAGCAAGCGAATCGAATGATTTTCCTCACTTCGATGCTACAAACGTAAAGACAGGAGAGAGTACAACCTTTATCTATGGCGAAATCATCGGATTTACACCTAATTTTGGTCTTGACTCAACCATTGCTCCTTCTGATACGACCGTGACTGTGGACGTTTATCCAAGGAGCAAGACGACCAACCCCTACAACAATCACAAGGCCATATATAGAATCGTAAAATAGTCTTGACAAAATAGTATTATCTATCTGATTTGCAGATATTACAATTGAATCACTAAGACTTTATTACATATGATAGACTTCAAAGAAATCCATAAAAAGCCGTATCATTTTACATTGGAACGCTTAGATCCTGAGGACGAGAATGTGCCGGAAGCCATCATTCCGGATGATATGAACCTGCACTTCACAGCCGAAGAAATGCTGATGTTACGCCGTTTCTACAAGGAACGTGGCCGTGATGTCGAATTTGAGGAATTCGAGGGCTTCGATGAAGACTCCTACGAGGATGACTGTGATATACTGCTCCTTTATCTGTATATGTGCACTTCAAAGGAGATGCAGGACTACGCAGCCGCCCACCCCATGGAAGACTTGGGCATTTATACTTACCAGTTGTATCAGAAGCTCCCCTACAACCTTGACGACTATTGGATTTGTCCGCCGGATGAGCTTATCGACAATGTTCTTGACGACAATTTCATGGACTGGGTAGGAATAATGAATGACCTTGATTTGAATGATGCCCTTAATGAGGTATCAAGGGAGTTAGACTACCCACACGACGACGATTGAATTAATAAGTCTTTACAGGCAAGAATATCCTGAAACTGCGGATGCCTCTGGTACCAGACAGCGGCGAATGAGCAGACGGGCAGGACTTTCAACCCTTTACTGACAGCATAGTCGTTGACAGCACTGACAAGCAGACTCCCCACACCCATCCCTTCCTTGTAGGCATACGTGTGGTCAATGCTCAATACATTTCCCTTGAAGGAAAATTCCAGTCGGCCAACAAGTTCGTCACCGTCATAGGCAAGCACTTTGCCGCCAGTATTCGTAGTCTCAATCTTCGTCTCCATATCGGGCACAAAGGTACGATATTTCCACGACATTTCGGAGTTATTGTATTTCATACTCATATTATTATATATCTGATATTTCCAATCAATGCGCAGCGCATCAAGAGCTTGACTTCGTCCTTGCAGTCCTCGGACTAAAGAGCGAAGTGAAGCCTTCAAAGGCTTGTGCGCAAAGCGTGTGGCGGAAGAGCATCGAAGCGCAGCCTTGATGCCACTGTAGCCACTTGCCTTGCGATACCGTTGGAACTCCCATGCATTGCGTAGCTTATACTTCCATGCATTGCGTAGCGAGTACTCCCAATCATTGCGATGCACTTCAAGAGCTTGACTTCGCCCTTGCAGTCATGGACGAAAGAGCGAAGTGAAGCATTCTAAGGCTTGTGCGCAAGGTGTGTGGCGGAAGGGCATCAAAGTGCAGCCTTGATGCCACTGTAGCCACTTGCCTTGCGATACTGTTGGTACTTCCATGCATTGCGTAGCGGATATTCCTCATCATTGCGAAGCACTTCAAAAGCTTGACTTCATCCTTGCAGTCATGGACGAAAGAGTGAAGTGAAGCATTCAAGAGCTTGTGCGCAAAGCATGTGGCGGAAGAGCATCGAAGCGCAGCCTTGATGCTACTGTAGCCACTTGCCTTGCGATACAGTTGGTACTCCTATGCATTGCGTAGCGGATATTCCCAATCATTGCGCAGCGCATCAAGAGCTTGACTTCGCTCTTGCAGTCCTCTGGCGAAAGAGCGAAGTGAAGCATTCTAAGGCTTGTGCGCAAGGTGTGTGGCGGAAGAGCATCGAAGTGCAGCCTTGATGCCACTGTAGCCACTTGCCTTGCGATACTGATAATCACCCGATAAGGCTACGCCTCACCGAGCTCCGCTCCCATTTGCACTGCCAAAGAACGCGTGAGGCCATTGAGGTTCCAGTTCTTTCCTTCTGCCAGCGTGACTTCCTTGCCATTTTCAAACTTGGCAACGACAGCGTTCCTGCCGAAGTCAAGACGCGCCTGTGTCAGCTCAAAATATCCCGGATGCGGATAGATGACCGGTCGTATCTTTCTCAGAAACCTCACCTGCTCATCGGCCATCTCCCCTATCATCCTCAGGTAGTCGATGAACTGCTGCAGCGATGCGACACTGTCCTCCTCGAACGCCGTCGAGAGGATGTCGAACTCCCCGAAGTCACGGATCTGAACGCTGTACCCACTCTGACGCAGCACATCCAGTCCATAGCCGTTGATGAACATCCAGCTCACCGGTCCTGTCGTAGCCTCCACGTGTCCCGTCTGCCAGCCGAAGACCTCGAAAAGCCGGTCGGCATCCTGCCCGATGGCCGCCCAGCGCTTGGCATTCGGCTTGCCACACGGGAAGATGACGATATGCACGTCCTCCTCACGCTGCGTCGCCTTGAGCAGAATGTCCACCAGCTCACGGTTCCATTGCTCCGTCTCCGTCCACTTTTCCGGGTTGAAGCCCAGCTTCCATCTGACGAAGACAGACAAGATCTTGTCGTTGGCACCCTCGGCATAGTCGTCGAGAGCACCCAATAGATTACCTTTTTGTGTAATCCCCTCCACATCCGTGAACGACAGTCCATAGTCTTTCAGCAGCTTGCGCCACTGTTTGAACTCCTCCACGCTCGTTACCGACAGCAGCGCCTGATAAGCCTTCATGAGCTCCTTATCATCGAGCAGCTGCTTGTTTCCGGCATAGAAGTCCAGAATGTCGAGGTACTGCTTTCTGAGCAGATTCACCCAAGTCATGTTCAATGTTTCCATAGTAGTGTTTAGTGTTAGATGGTTTGTATCACAGTTGAATTGTTCCTTGTTCATGGTATCGGCAGTTCAAAAGCTTTGTACACCTGCTTACCCTCCTTGTCGATGAAGCACCACCGCTCGGAGCGGTACGGCAGTCCGGCGGCATCGACACAGGCATAGTCTATCTTCACCTTCCATCCGCTGAACTCCCCCTTCCTGTCGCCTTTCATGATGAGCGACCGTATGTCCGCCATGCTCCTCATCTGCCGTTCGGCCAGACTGACGACATAGTGGTCAGACGGGTTGAACCGGTTCATGTTGTCCGTGCGCTTCATGATCGTGTCCGTGACCACCTGCATCGTCCTGAGCATCCCCTTCACCTCATCCTTCGTGAAGTAACCCGTTCCGAATGCCGAGTCCGGCCCCGACACCGCCAGCACACGCAGCTGCTTGGGATAGTCCACGCTGAGCTCCAGATTCTCCTTTGCCAGCCGCTTCATCTTCTCACCCGAGTTGCCGCACGAGACCATCAGTGCGGCACCCATCATTAGTAATAATGACTTCTTCATGTCCTAAAGGCTTTATCGTCCGTACTTCAATGTGTAGTTAATCACGTTACCGAAGGCCTTGAACTTCACCTTCTTCATCGGCGGCGCAACGAACTTCTCACCCGTCTGCGGATTGCGGCATACACGCTCACCGCGCCGGTAGATGTAGAACTTCCCGAAGTCCGGGATGATGACCTCCCCGTCCTCACGGAGGATATCCGACACCGCGCAGAGGAAGGCATCCACCGCCTTCTCCACGTCCTTGACAGAAAGTCCCGACTCAAAAGCCGCCTTTCTCAACAGTTTCTTCTTGTTCACAGTACTCATGGTTAATGGTTTGAATGGTTGATAATCAATAGAATAGTACAAAAGTAGAAAACGTTTAGTTTAACTTGTTATAGTATGCTCACTTATTATAATCCGCCACGATCCGTTTCCGGTCATCCGACAGCCGCAGGTACGCCTTCGAGAGCGACCCCTTCTCATCCGTGAGCATCACCTCATTCTTGGTGACGCCATACTCCAGCAGCTCCTTAAGTTCGTCGAGTGTCACCTCATGCCCACGGATATGCCGCCATAAAGTAAGGTGGTACGGTTCCCCGAGCTTCTCATGACAGGAACAGTTGAACGCAACCGGACTCACCAGCACGTCCTCGCCACAGACAGGACACTTGCCCACTACCGAGCTCAGCGACATGCCATAAACCTCACTCTCCACCAGCACCGCCGAGAAGATCCGTCCCTGCGAGTTGAAACATCCGTCGAGCACCGTCGGATGCCCGTCGAGGAACGCCTCAATCTCATGCGGGAGGATGAAGCGGTGCGAGAGGATACCGTTGCAGTGCCACTTGCACGTGCCGCCCTTGTCAAGACAATGCTCACAGAAGTACCCCTTCGAGGTAATCTTGATACGCCCTCCACAGTGCGGACAGCGGTGCTCCAGATACTTGCCCTCCGGCGCTACCACAAGCTTGTCACTTTCCACCTCAATATGAGCGAGGTACTGTTTTCCCTTCTTGTCCTTGAATGTCAGCACGCGGCTTCTGCCCGTGTCCTCCAGTTCCTTGATGACAGCGTCCGTGATCTGTATGCCACGGATAAATTTCTTGATTTCCATAGTTGATAAAGTTAATGGTTAATGGTTGATGGTTAATAATGATTAGTAGTTATTGATTAATGAAAGTTTGTTTATAGTTGATAGTTAATAAGTTAATTAGTTGCCGAAAGCGTTTAAAGTATCTTGCGGCTACAGATACTTCCAGTCCATTATAAGTCCGTCCACGACCGCCTTGCCCGACATCACCGTCGCCCATCCGTCCGGATCAAGTCCGAACCACAGGTCATTCCACGACAGCGTACGAATCTGCCAGGCCAGCAGCCACAAGTCCGTGTTGATGCTCTCCAGCCGCGTGACAATCTCATTGGCCACATAGTACCGCTCCGCCGAGTTCAGCAGGTTGACCTTATGTTTCTCCGTCTTGCCGTCCGCATTGGTAACGTTGTACGACCCACTTGTCACTAGCTGTTTCATGAACGGATAGAGCGATAGCATCTGCGCCGAGGCATCAACAAGCTCTTCCGAGACCATCACGGCAATGGCAGTCCCTTTGAGATTACCCGGCAACGACTTGCGGAGCAACGCCATGTTTTGGGGTATCTCCATACTCACGAGTTCTGCGGCACGCTTGATCTGATAGATGTTCTGCATGGCACCCTGCGCGTTCTGCAGATAGCCCAACATCTTATCCTCCAAATGGTGCATCCGCTCCATGGCCAGCGTGACCCCGGCTTCCGTTGCGATGATCGCCTCCTGCGTCTTCTCACGCTTTTTGAAGAGCTTCTTCAGCATTTCCGTCTGTGTGGTCACCGCCCCCGTCAGGAGCGGGTCTGTCTGCTGTGCGAAGCCGCAGACGGAACAGGACATGGCCAGCAACAGACAAAAGAATTTTCTTTTCATGGTTCTCCGGTTGTTATGGCCACGGACATCACTGACGGTACGGACTTGAAAAGTCGGTGCCGGAAGTGATGCGCCGTGACCTCGTTCATACTTTCCCATATACAGAGATACAGGCCTTTACATCTTAAAACCACTCTTGTGTTCGTTCCGCTCCCTGAGCTCCGTCCTTATCCTCGCGAGATTCTCATCCCGTTGGAACTTCGTCTTGAGTTGCAAGGCTTCCAAAGGCATGCCGCGTACAACATCGTTCCAGTCCTTGTAGTTCACCGGCGGCTTCATCACCTCGATGCGGTCAGGCAACTTGATGAACTTTCCCAGTTCCTCCACAGAAGCCTTCCCCACCGGCATGTCGAATGACTTCCCGTCCATCTCCAGCCTGAGGTTGTCCCCCATCTGAAAGACGCTGAGCCGCTTCCCGTCGAGCAGCGCCGCCATACGCATACCGTAGATCCGCCCCGGCAGGTCATTGTCGAAACAGTCCACCGCCTTGGCCATGCAGTAGTGCTTCATCAGTCCCGACACCTGCCCGTTGGACAGCGCGCCGCCCACAGATACGAAAGCCGAGTGTGGAAGGTCAATCTTCGCCCGGTTCGCCTGATAGAACGACATGGCATCGTAAGCCGACTCACAGAAATAGACATGCCTGACCATCTGCGGATTATTCAGTGCCGAGTGTATGCCCGCCGTCCACATCGCCGTCGTCGAGTTCGTCCCTGCCGCCTTGCCCTTGAACCCGCGGTCGCCCCGCAGCTCATAGCCTGCCAAGTCCGCAGAGAAGTCCGGCTCACGGTACGGGAAGCCTATCATCGGCAGACCGTTCCTGTTCTTCTGGTCCGTAACAATAGCGATATGCCGCTCAAAGAGCGATACCGTCTCACGGCTGATTCCCCTGTCCTCAAAGATTCCCATGGCATAGTCCATGTTCCTTGCCAGCGGCTGAGCCGTGTAACGTTTTGGGTTGAACACCGGGTTCAGACTCCCCAACCCACCACTATACCCACGGTCGTGATTGTCCACGACCGGCATGTTGGCAAAGTCCGCCAGCACCTTGCCGATGACCTCCCACTGGTTGCGTCCGAACTTGTTGAAGCGACTGAGGTTCTCACCGATGAAATCCACTACGTCGCCCCGCTTGCCCGAATTGCGGTGGAAGTACCGCTGCCGGTCCTTCTCCTGCGGATGCGAGATGATGATGGTGTCAAGCTTCTCACCCCTTCCGTCGGGCAGAATCAGCTCGATGTACCGTCCCACACCCGCCTGTCTGTTGAGCTTGTAGCCAAGCGAGAAGGCAACATCGTCGATGCCTACCCTCGGCTTCATTTCCTGAAAAGATACGTAAGACATAGGCTTGTAGTTTGGTGTTTGTTATAGGTTTATTAGTAGTCACAGATTATTGCAGATTGCAACATCTCGCAAAATACATTGTTCAAATCATCTTGCAAGCATTGTTTAATCTGTTACTGTAACATTCATAATTTCAAGCCTTTATTTTCCTTATTCTCCTGCTTTTGCTCCCGTATCTCACGCACTTCCCCGACGAACTTTCTCGCCACCGTGTCGTGCAGCATCTGATCCTTCAGCGCCCCCACCGGCATCATCTCATATCTGATACCCGTAATCTTGCTGATGGGCTTCATGCCGAGGTCCTGCCCCTCGAAGGTCGCACGCACCGCATATCCACCGTCCATGCGCTTGAAGATGGACGCACTGTCGAACTTCGCCGATAGCGCGATGTCGTGCGGCTGCTACCACTCCTTCTTGGCAGCTTCAATACCCTTGTTAAGACCCACCTTACGCTGGTTCTCTGTAAGGATGGGCGTCTCACCAAGGGCAATCTTCTGCTCGTCAATCTTCTCAAGGATCATCTTCGAGGCCTTGTTCACGTCCGCCATGACCGATACGATGAACTTCGGCTCCTCTCTTAGCGCGTTGATCCATCCGTCCATATAGGCCGCGTTGTTGTTGAGGATGCGCTTGTCAAAGCCCAGGGCATTGCCCACCATGGCAGCCGTGAGCTCCGCCACCAGCTCCTCCTTGGCATACTTCTCGTCGCCGAACTTCGCCCCCTTGTCACGGTTCAGCCGGTTGGGGGTGCCCGTGGAGTGCGTCATCTCATGGAGTGCCGAAGAATAGTACTCCATGCCGTCCTTGAAAATCTCCTCCGCATTCTTTCCGATATTGAACTGTTCCTTCTTCGGAACGATGACAATATCACGTGCCGGAGAATAGAACGCCCCGTCCACGATCCTGTCCGTCTGCACACGACATATCCACTCCTGCCGCTCGAACATACGGTCGAGGGCCCGGTTCTCGTACATGCCTTGGGTGTCACGCAACTGCGGACCTTTGAAACGGTCAACAATGGCATCGTACTTCTCCTTGTTCACGTCTTCTAAGTTAGTCTGATCCACGTTGAAGACAGAGAAAGCACGGAGGAACGGCCTGACCTCGCACTTCGCCTGCTCGCCGCGGCTCATCTGCCTGTAGTCCGACTCGGCAACCCGCTTGCCCCGCTCGTCCTTTATATTGAGGTCCCAGTAGATGACCGGCATCGACTGCGCGCCCTTCTTGATGCGGAGATTCTCCTTCTGCGCCTGCATGAAAGTCATGTATACCGGCGTACGGTAAGCGTTCATCGCTGTGTCCATCTGTAGGAAGAACGAGTTTGTGCCCGAGTAGTTGCGTCCGCTGAGGTTCTGCGGCATGCCGAGCATCGTACCCTTCCCGTTCGTCCATCCCTGCCGCCAGTCCGATGCCTTCATCGCCTTCATGCGGTCGATCATGAGCGAACAGAACCTGTCTATGGCCTTGTCGCCGCTGCTCTTGTAGTCCTGTCCTTTCCTTGACTTGGAATCCTTGTTTTCCATAGTGTCAGTATTGGTTATGTTAGGTTAGTAGCCCCTCAGTCCGATGGCATAGCCTTCGGGCTGAGGGATAAATAAAAATATGTGTCTTTCACAGTATCACTGAGTTAGTGAAAATATCTTAGACGACAGCTCCGGCAAACTCCTCCGCAAACTCGTTGCCGTCGTCATAGATACGGCTCTCTGTCTCTTCGAGGTAGAGCTCAGCGTTGTTGTCGTCAGGCTCGATGCCGTGGTCGTCGCACCACTGGAGATAGGCTTTTCCGTGGTCACTGCGCAGTGCGAGCTCGCACCATCCTATCTTGCCGTCCTGTTTGAGTTGAATGAGTTCTTCGATTGTATTGTTCTGCATAGTTGTGATGTGTTAATGATTGATTGATAATGGTTGATGATTGATAATTGATAATGGTTGATGATAAAGTTGGCTTACCGCTCTTACTAAACCTTCTGACTTTTTCTATTATTCATTGAAAGACAGTGTATAAAGTCAATAAGTTGAAGTAGATCTATCGTTTGAACGCCTGCTTCGCGCTGACCTTTTCCGACTGCATCTCCTTGATTTCCGTGTTGAGATAACGGGCAGCCAATTGCTCCTTGGTAGCCGTTTTGTGCGTGAAGAGCGCCTGCTTGTCGTGCCATGAGAGCACCGCCTTGCCGGTCATCCTGTCGTCATCGAGCTTCGCCGACACCGTCCAGTCGCCCTGCTGACTCTTGGCGATGCGCACCTCCTTGACACCCTCCTCCAACTTGAACTGGTTGTAGAAGGAAGCAAGGTGCAGCTGCTCCCCGAAGTTCTTCTCCACGAGCTTGGAAGGCGTTGTCACACGGTCGAAGTAAGCGTTCAGATCCTCCTTCGACATCGTGCGAGACATCTTCTGCTCGCCCACCTGCGTGTAGAGCTTGTACTTGCCCACGTCCTGCCGCTGCTCGTCATGCTCCTTGTAGACCACCATCTTATCGATGATGCGCCCGTCTGAGAGCTTGTTGTCAGCCTTGTACTCCTCCGGTGTGACCTTCTTGGCCAGCTTTGAGGGATAGTACGTCTGCATGAGTCCTTCAACCGTTGTCTCCCTCTTCTGATAGGCAGCGGCATCCTCCGGCTTCATGAGCTGCGGACGGAGCTGCTGTCCGTCGATACGGGCGGTAAAATACCACTTGTTCGGGTCCTGGTTGCTTTGGAAGGCATGGCCGTGGGTCACCTTCTCACCGTTGACCGTCACCATCTGCGGCTCGCGTGGCTTGTGAACCTTGGTGTCTGCGGACTGTTCAACGGCTTTGTCGTTCTTCTTGTTCTCTGCCTTCACCTCCGTCTTGTCGACTTTGGCAGTCTCCGTCTTGTCTACCTTGGCTTCCTTCGTCTTGTTTTTCTTCTTTTCTGTTTTCTTTTCCATAGTATCGGTTTGAGTTTGGTTTTTGGTTTTGTTAGTGGTTTGCTTCTTGCTCGGCTCCTGCATGTCAGCGATCGCCACACGATAACCTGCCCGGATGAGTTTAGGCAGGTAGGTATCAAGCGTGTGATGCGGAAACTCCGCGATCAGCTCCCCGTCCTTCTTGAACTTCGGCTTCTGTGCCGGAATCCGCAGCGTGTCCGACAACTTCTGTGCGTCCTCGTTCAGTGAGCGGTAGAAGTCACCATTACGCATGAGGATCAGCGCATCGGGGTGCTTGCTCTTGAGCCGTTGGTACACTGCCAACGGTGTGTCGGTTTTGTTCTTTACCTGCTTCTTCGTGGAATCGGCAGATTGCTTCTTGTCAGAAGGCTGTTCTTGCATCTTCTTTTCCATGTTAGTAGGAATTAGGTTAAACTGAAAGTTCTTGTTTGTCAGATGGTTTTTCGTATGTCCGAGGACGGCAAGCATCGTATCGGGATGACCTACAACCTTGATGGCGGCACCTGCGGTATAGCCGGTGTCCAGCACATTGTCTATGACGATGGGCGTGAACTGCTCCGGCACTTGTCGGTACAGATTGAGTTTTAGGTATATGCCCTCCGGCTTGAGGTCGTTCTTCTTGGCATAGTGCAGTGGCATGTGCGGTCGGCAAGAAAGGATGTCCCATGTCGGGATGCCCGTCCTCCGGGAAATCTCGTTGGCGAGCGTCTTGGTGTATACCGCCCTCCCATGATGGTTCGGGACAGGCACCAGCACACAGTTGCGTCCTGCCGCCATCTCCCTTATCCCGTCCGCCATCATATCCGCAGCCTTGCAGATACTCGCGTAGTCTCCGTCCTTCAGTCCGTGCGCCAACTGACGGACTTTGGGGTATGGAGCACAGGAGGTGAACGTACATTCTTGTTTGTTTGACATGGTAATAGATTAAGTCTCATAGGTTTGTAGATGGATGAAATGAAGAAAGTAAGCTAAGGAAATGAACTAAGAACTAAAGTGAAAGCCCTCTCTTCTTGTCCTCTTTCCTGTCTGCTTTTTCCCTCTCAGTCAGCCGGATACTCTCCTCGTGGCGCAGCCTGTCCACCACCTGCTTGTATTCCCACCGATTCTCGTCGGTCTGCACGTAACACATATAGCCCTCGTGCGCGTCGTCATAACGGATAGCCTGTTGTTTTTTCCACTCCTCCATATCGCCTTGCATGACCTTGAAGCCCACCGGCTCACGGAGGTCCACGCCCACGGTTACCTTCTGGTCACCGACCTCAAGTTCCACCGGCTTTCCCGAAGCGAGAGCCTCCTTTTGCCCAATTCCGAGTCCGATGTCCTTGATTCTGTCCACTTCCCGAAGTTTTTCCTCAAAATTAACAGTCGCCACATCACGGTACATCAGCGCGTTGGTCTCCTTGTCCAACTGTACGTACCGCATCTTGCGGTTGTCGCCCTCCTTGAACTCCTTCTGTATGATATCACCTTTGCGCACACGCTCCAGCTCTGTGTCATTCAACTTCAAATTGTTGTCAAGCTCACGATGTATCTGATATGTAAGCAGTTGCAGCTGTCCGTCTCTGTCGTGAACGAGCTGGATTTTCATGGGAATGGACACCGCCGAGTTGTCGCCCACGGGCACGTTGAGACGCATGAGCGGCGAGAGCTCACCGCTCAAGATAGAGTCGCGCAAGTCCTTCGGCATGCGCATGAGATCCTTGGGATAGATGCCGATTTTGGCAAATTTGTCGAATGGTACTGGTTCTGTTTTCATAGTTGATGGTTTGGTTATTCAGTTGGTTTATACTAATTTTGTGGTGAAAACATATCAAACTTAACACACTACTACCATGAAACACACACTGACGTGCACTGTGGTCCTTATGTTCTCGATGAATGTATTGGAATCACCGGCACAGTTTTACACTGTTGAGAAAGTCGGTCCGGCTGCCGACACGTTATCCATTTCCACGGACCCCTACGTCCGTGACGTACTCCACGAAACAAAGTCAAATCCCAAGATCGAGACTGAGACCAAGAAAAAGTCCGTCTTCGGTCTGCCATTGCCTTCGTTTCTGACCGCAAAGTTAGGAAACAAACCGCCAACCTCCAACAACGCTCAGGGAAAAGTGCTGAAAAAAGGCGAAAAAAGTTTGGGAAAAATAACAAGGAACAACCGCAAGACAACCGTTTTACCTTTTCTCAGTGCCTCAGACAGCCTTCTTTTAAGCCTTCTTGAAAAGCGCCTAAACATCTGTATGCCATTGGATTACATAACGATTACCTCACACTACGGCTATCGCCAAGACCCCTTTACCAAGTGCCAGCGTTTCCATGACGGCATCGATCTGCGATGCGGAAACGGTTTGGTCTATAGCATGCTCCCGGGCAGAGTGGCCGCCGTGCACCACGGCGACACCGGCTACGGCAACTACGTTATCCTCGACCACGGCAACCTCCGTTGTCTTTATGGTCACCTCAGTGAGATCTATGCCAGGGAAGGCAGCGAAGTGCCAGCAGGGGCTGTCGTCGGACTTGTCGGCTCCACCGGCCGCTCCACCGGTCCGCATCTCCACATACAGCTTCAACGACTGTCAGCAAACAACAGTTGGTCAAGCGTCGATCCGCTGCCGTTCATCCAAGCCCTCAACCAACAAGTAAAGACCTTCAACGACCGACTGGTGGAAATCAGCGGCATGGACTCACCTATATATAATAATGAGAAGACCAAGCCTACAGAGCTGACGATAGAGAACCTCTATGCCGCGCTGAAGAAGCACGGCATCAAATATCCGAAAATTGTCCTTGCCCAGGCCATCCTCGAAACCGGCCGTTTCCGCTCCCGTGTCTGCAACGAGAACAACAACCTCTTCGGTCTTCGGCACTCGAACGGCTACTACGTCTTTGACCACTGGGAAGAGAGCGTCATCGCATATAAGAACAAAGTGCAGTACAAACACCGCGACAACGAGAATTACTATGCCTTCTTGAGACGTATCGGCTACTCGACCTCAAAGGACTACGTCAGAAGAGTCCGTGAGATCGTCAGCCAGCTATAGCATAAAACATGCAAAGGTACTTATCTTCTTTTCTTAGTGTACTTCTCCTTGACAATGTTATAAGAATTCTGGATAAGTTCCTTTGCCATATCATCCGGCGCACCAGTGATATGCATGCCGAGTCAATACTTGCTGTTCATGTGCTACGCTTTGTCTGACCATTCATAATGATCCCGCAAATCAAGTATTCGTTCCGGTTGGCACTTCACGTTGACGATGTCTCCTTCATTAAGGTCAACCAAGGCAAACATGTGATTACAGACATAAAACACCAGTACACTCTCGCCTCCTTTCATCTTAGCAAAAGGGAACTTCTCCTCGATAGCCTCAAAAGAGATACAGTATTCACGCAGTTCTTCTATATTCATTTGTTTCATTCATAATAAAAAAACAGAGTATGTCCCTGTTGCCATCCGACAGCTTCTACTCTCATCCCTTCACTCTTTGCCTTTCTCCCCATCACTACTGAAGATGAATCCAAAGACGACTCCAAACATGACACCTATAGGAATCCACAGCGCAAGGTCATCGAAAGCACTGCCAAGGGCAGTACCGACCAACATTCCCATGGCGATGCCATAGGCAAGATTGTCTTTTGATTTCCTTTTCTTCATGGAGGTCTCATTGCCATTTTCTGTTTTGTGAGGTTCTGTTGCCTATGACTGTTCTTATGTGTTATTGGACAAAGGTACGAAAAATTTTATACCATACGGCACAGCCCCACTGAAATTAACAGTATTGCAACACGATATGGTTTGGCGGAGTCAATTAGCAAGTGCAAATTTCCTCACTCCAGATGAAGTCGTTTACAAAAAGATTTCGTAAATTTGCACTTGCTAATTGACTCCGCCTTGCAAAGGCACTTGTACACAATGTGAAAAAGAGTTAGATTGGCTATGGACACAGCTAAAGCAGAAAGAATCTCAAGGGTATCGAATATACATAACTCCTGAAGATTTGGAAGAGTACTAATATCGGAACAATATGAAAAGATGTAATAATAATGCGACATAAGATATGGCAGATATAAAAGATTTATATAATCAAATCTCAAAATTTCTGGAGATTCAAGGCTATCAAAAGTTTCTAGAACGTGCGGAAACCCTCTATTACGATGAATCAGGTAATGACAAACATCTAATTATCAAGGGAGAGAAGTTGAATACTAATTACGATGCCGTGTTCGTATTAGGTGGTATCCAATCAGAAGATTCATTATCAATAGATGAATGTAAGGATTCTCTTGGAATAGATAAAATAAAAGAATTGAAAGCAAAGAATGATTTAAAGGGCTCATTCTTTGATGTCTTGAAAAAGACAAAAGTTACAAATGTATTGAAGCTGATTGAGAAAAAAGATTGGCATATACACTTTAATGCTATTCAAATTTTGTATTATGGTTTTGTTGATATTATCGATTCTATAGATGGGCTTGATGCAGATCCATACGAGTTAAAAGCAGTATTATATGATATACTAAAAACAACACCAGACACAACTGTCGCTCATTTTAAAAAATATAAATATCCTAATATAAAAGATACGGAAATCAAGGATTTCTTAAAAGGTCTTATATATTTCGTTGATCAATCAATAATTGCTGACGCTAAAAATTTTACGGTATGTCCATACAAATTAATCTTAAAACAATGTCTTAAAAATGCACGCAATCAAAAAAATTTGACTTTCATTCAAGATGAGATACCACATGAATGGGTCAAAGACTATCTCCAGTTCTATCGTCAAGAAATAATCACATTTCGACATAAAACGTTAGTATTTGATGAAGAGAAACAAGTACAAGCCAGTTTATCCTCTGAAAAACTAATGTACGAAGGAAACGTATTGTGCCACTATTCATTTTGCGATTCGTCTATTAATGCGATGATACAATTAAGTGATTACATTGTTGGTATATTACGAAAGTACTTTATTTTCCTTGATCGTCTTCAACAAGAGGTGGATGCAGATATTGATTCTTTTGACAAAGTACAGATGAAGAATTTCCAATTGCTTAATAAAACATTGAAAAGATCACTTCTATATAATCCATTATTTATAAACACGACAATAAGCATACATTGCAGAAAGAAAATGGAATTATATATAGACAAATACGGAAAGACTTGAGCATTTTCTCAAAGCGCTATTTTTCCTGACTTCGTCACCCCCAAAAAACGTATTTTATAACTGATTGATAAACAATACTATGTATCTTTGTGTAACCTTATTTTGGGGTATGCAAAAGTTTTTTAACTATGTTTATCCATTAGTATCCTGTTAAATCGGGACCAGTTAAATATTAATCAAATACACCCGGAAAGAGGGGACAATAGAGTTCTTTGACATTATTGAAATCTGTCCTTTCAAAGAGATATACGAGTTATGTCTTATCCATGAGCAAAATGCTTATAATCTGAATTATTGCTGTCCAGTAAAACTCAAAAGAGCATAAATCTGAATGTTGTACGATAGCAACAAGGCAATAGGCAATGATTGCCGATGAGATTTGGATTCTCACAGCATTCTCTGTAGTACCCCAAAACTTCTTAATCTTGAGGTGCTGCTTTAGCCATTTGAAAAACAGCTCTATCTGCCATCTGTTCTTGTAAAGGTTGGCGATTTCAGGAGCTGTTAGATGAAAAGCATTTGTTAGGAAAGTAAACTCCCTACCTTGTTCTTCATCATAGAATTTGACGAGTCTGAGTTTCTCCGGATACTTCCAGAAAGCAAAGTCTTCAAAGATACGGTAGTCACGATTCTGATTGGCAGAAGCAAATGTCGTTTTCGCAATAGGCTTACGCCCTAATTCAAGATGGTATTGTTTTGCTCTATGCGCTTCAAAAGCAACAATCAGATTTCGCAAACTCTCTCGATTACTCAGATTACCAAACATCATAGCAAGCAACTGATTCCAATAAGTGAAATGCTTCACATAGCCGTTTCTATCATACTTGTCAACCAAATGGCGAAACTTCTTATTGTCGAAAAATTCTACAATTGGGCGAAAACGTATTTGTCTTTGTTCATTGTGCAGTATCATTGATAATTGCAAAAGTACAAATTCAAATCGTCACACCCTATTGTGTACCCCTTTTTTAATCAACTTTAATTCTTTAAAAAGATTTAATAACACTCAGCCTCCATTTGAAGTGTCTTCTATAGTGAGGCAAAGCCGAACGTAAGAAGAGTTCTCTGCTCCTTGACTGCTTCGATTGCTACTTTGCTCTTAAATGATGAGTCAAATTTGGATTTACGTCCCATATTCTTTTACTCCTTTTGTTATGGTGCAAAGGTAATTTATATTTTTTAAAACTTAGCACCTGTTTAACATATGGGGTACATTATACCACTTTTCATGTTCACAGACACAGCATCGCACCCTTGATGCCCACTGAGACATTGCTAATATCTAAACCGTTTCCGTAAGTTGCGGTCTTTTTTTTAAGTAAACCATTTTTCCCTTAGAAATATCGATAAAACAGTAGTTTATCCTTGCCTACCGTTGCGGTTTTGAAGTATAGTCACTATCTTTGCACCAGAAAATCACATCGCAAGGTTTACTAACCATTGCAGGGCCAAGCTCCCCTGGAATACCGGCCTAAAGAAAAGGAGCGCGTCTTTTACCGTCACACGGAACTATCTTATGTCGCCACGTTGCGGACATAACAGCGGTGACCAAAACTCCATGACAAGAGTTACTAACAATCAGCTTTATGAGCATTCCATTCTTCAACATTGGGAAGAGCCCCAAGAAAAACAAGATCATCGTATTCGCCAACCAGAAAGGCGGCTGCGGCAAGACCACCAACTGCGTGATGTTCGCCGACCTGCTTGTCCAGAAGTTCCATCACCGCCTTGTCATGCTCGATGCCGATCCGCAGCGCAACATCGTCAAAAAGCATGAACAGGACCTTGAACGATGGCCGCAGCTCCAGCCCCTGTACCAAGTTGTCCCCTGTACCCAGCTCAATAGCGAAAGTGATACACAAAACCTTATCCGCGCCATGCGCAACGAGGACTTTGACTTTGTCATCGACACACCGGGCAGCCTTACCCTTCAAGGCCTGCTTCCACTTGTCTTCGAGGCTGATGCCGTCATCGTCCCCATTCAGTTGGAAAAGACCAGCATCAATTCCACCACCTCCTTTATTGAAATGTGCGCCATGGTCGCCAAGGAGAACGGAGGTAACAAGCTGCCAGAATTCTATTTTCTGCCAAATCAATTTAATAAGAAATGGGGGCGTAGGGATGAGATTACCGAGCAGCAAAGCTTTCTCGATAACTTTGCCAGACTTGGCACCGTCCTGCCGAAGGTACCCAACAGTGCCGAGATCCAGCGCTACAGCACACTCTATCTAACTGATAAGCAACATGAGATCATCGGCAGGCCATACGGAATGCTCCATGACTGCATCTATAATAAAAACAAGGCAGCATGACTGACAACTCTTCTCAGCCAATGGTTTTCGGGGATATTCACGAACTTCTCCGGAAGGTCAACGGTGAGAGCGAGCCAGCCTACATGTGGCAGAGTGACAAGCCGAAGGAAGAGATAAAGAAAGAAGCCCCCTCGAAAGTTCCTGAACAGCCAAGCAAGGATAGCGGCAAGAAATTGACCAAGGCTCCCAAGCGTAAGGCTGAAGGAGAAACAGATAGAAGGGCCGGAGAAAAGACTGGAGAAAATAAACCGTCAGGTAAAGGAATCGTCCCACCATCAAAGAGAGACCTTCAGTCCATGATTGAGGCCTTCAGCTATGGCAATGAGCATGGTCACCGGCACATGGTGTTCCTTCCTGATGACGTCTATGCCACACTGGAGACAGTCTATGGCAGCAACCGTATTTCCGCCATTCTCACCGCCCTTGCAAGGACCTACATAGAGCGCAACAAAGAGGAACTGCGCCAGCTTGTAGCCACGCGAATTAACCTGTTACAATAAAAAATCAACTAAAAAAACTGGACTATAAAAAATGAACACGACTACCCAACCTAAAGCTAAGCGAACCGTATGGGGAATAGAGCACGACAAAGTGCTCCAGGAACGCTTTCATACGGACTACATCCATGAGATAGCCTCCCATCTTAGTTGTACGACAAGCACTGTCAGCCGCCATGCCCGCCTTCTCGGGCTGAGAAAGGAAAACCCCTCGGGTCGAAATCACGATGCCAGGGCCTTTGTAGAGATGGAATACCCCAATCTGTCCTATGGGGAAATGGCAGTTCGCACAGACCTTTGCAAGAACACAATCTATCTTATAGCCCGTGAATTAGGACTGTCCCGCACCCGTGAGCAGATGAGTGCCATTAAAAGCCGCCGTCGCAAGGAACTTATCCGAAGTGAGCGCCGCCGCATCATCTTCGGTCTCGACCAGAAAACGAACATAAAGGTAGTGAGCAACCATCAGAAGATCCGCCTTCGTGGTTCGCTGAAGCATCTCGGTTACATCCTCGGAACCGACGGCCACACCTTCTACTATTATCCCGGTCTCCGCCGCCACCCCATCAAGGAGTCCAACGGCAGAGCACTCGGATTCACCTTTTTGCCATTGCCGACAGCGTGCACGGAGGAAACGATTCATGATTCAGCATCTCCGACCGTGTCGGTAAATGGACAGACCATTAACTAATCCATACATATAATCAGACTACCAACCATGAAAATCACAGGAACGATCAAGAAAGTCCTGCCCGTTAGGACAGGCACGTCCAAGAAGGGCAGCACATGGGCCGCCCAGCAGTTTGTACTCAAGACCGACGACGGGGACATACTCCTTGAAATCTTCGGCCAAAAGGAGATCGACGGGTATGCCATCACCGAGGGTGAGCAGCTGACGGTGAGCTACGTCCCCAAAGTCCAGGAAGTCGGAGACAAGGTGTTCGGCAAGAACAGCGTCACCGGCATCGAGCGCGACGAGTCCCAACCTTTTGCAGAGTAGCTTATGGCATTCACCAGTATAGTAATTATTGTGGTGGTGCTCTATGTATTGGGTTACACAGGCATGATCATCCACGACCTCTTCATCAAGAAAGACCCCATGGAGTTCATGCCCAAGCCCAAAGACGTAGACATCGACATCTCCGACGAGGCGGGGCAGTTCAAGCCTATTACTGTCGAGAAGTCCGAACCCAGGCAGCAGACCGCAGCCGCTCAGAGCCATTCTGCTCCTAAATCTGATGAAGAGATAGTCACAGCACGTCCCATTGCAGATGGGAAGTCTAAAGAAAACGATGAGGAAGCGCAATCTGCCCCCCCTCCTCCCTCAGCGACTCAATTCGGGTCTGATAATGTTAAGTCCGAAGGCAAGACCTCAGAAGACTTTTGTCCACGTCCAACCGACGCAGAAACACAGAAACGCATAAACGAGCTTGTCAAGCTCAGACGTGGTGAGATGTTGACCGATGAGATGACCGCTTCAAAGGAAGACAGTCTATCCGCATTAGAAAACACAAAAGAGGAAGAAGCCAAAAACTCCGACCCAGATGTCCGCATCATTGGTCCTGAGCATACTGTTTCCCCTGATGTGCCGGATGCCGTAGGCAAAGACCCCTCAAGAAACAAAGTTCCATCAGTGTCAAATCACAAAGAAACAGTTCCGCGCACTCCATCTCTGTCTAAGAAGTCAGGTCCTCCCAAACCTCCCAAGCAACAGGAGTTCCTCAGCAACCCTTATTTTGACATGAAAGTGGCAATAGACCGTGTCAAACAGCATACAAAGCTGCAAGGAGGCCAGACAGCAGAGCAAATCAGTGAGCAAGCGAAGTGTGCTTTCATTGACGAGGCATTCATGGTGATCAAGCAAATCGACTCCGATTGGGAAAAAATCGAATACAGTCGGGGCATCGACGAGGATGATCAACTTGCTATTGATAAAGCGGCAAAGGAGAGTCGTGAGGCTCCGCCACAATTCAATATTTAGCTTTCACTCACATTGATAGATTGTTTTTCATTGTAAAATTTATAAGACAGCTTCCGGAAGAGGGCTGCGCCGTGAGGCAAGGGGATCAGACGGCCACGTGAGTGGCACTCACCCATCTTCCATTTTCATGTGGTCTTTAAATTGTAACAAAGAAAAACCTTAACAAACTTATGTTACAAACCATTTCAACCAAAACCATCATGAACTTTTGCATGAGCGCATGCAAGAAAATCCCCGTGAAGCGTGTAGCCGCCTTCCTCGGAATGTTCCTTTTCTGTACCGTCATGACTTTCGCCCAGAGCAAGGGAGTCGGCGGATTCCAATCAGCCATTAGAGAGATATCAGGCTACGAGACCCAAGTCAGTAACTTGATGAAGGCCATCGGTGCAGTTATCGCAATTGTCGGCGCGTTCTCCATTTATTTCAAGATGCAGAACGGAGATCAGGACGTGAAGAAGGCTATCATGCTCACGATTGGTGGCTGTGTAGCTTTCCTTGCAATGAGCGAGGCTTTGCCTTTGTTCTTCAAGTGATTACACGCTTCTACTTACAAGGTGTCCGACCGAAGTCAAGAGTCGGCTCGGACACCTTCCAACTCTGAAAATCCGCCTTAATAACTATATATAACGTAAACATAATTCTAAACAAAATATCAGCTAAATGGACATCAATTTCAACGGCATCCCGGTCTTTAAGGGACTCCAGAAACCATTGGAGTTCATGGGTATCCGTGGCAGGTTCCTGACCTATGCCGCCGCAACCATCAGCATCAGCTTCCTCGGCTTTCTGCTCTCGTCCATCCTCTTCGGCAAGCTTGTGGGCTTCATCATCATGGTCGTTCTCATAGCTGTGGGAATCATCTCCATCTACGTGAAGCAGCGTAGCGGACTGCACAGCAAGAAACGCCATCGCGGAAACTTCTACTACTGTAAGATGTATGAGCATTAGCCACAGATGTCACCTTATAGTCAGTCACTGATTACCAATACAAAATAGAACAAAGTAAAGAAATATCCCCATGAGTACCAAGAACAAGCCGCTTGACGGTCTTTTCGCCCAGCTCCAGGACATCAAGGATGCCGATGGCAAACTGATGAACACAGTCCTCTTCTCGAAGAACGGCAATCCGTCCGTCATCATCGAGATTGAGAACCCCGTGCAACAGTATGCCACCGATGCCGTGCAGTACGTCGCCTACACCGACGTGCTGAACAACATCGTCCAGACCCTCGGTGAAGGCTACACCTTGCAGAAACAGGACATCCTCTGCCGTCAGAGCTACCACCATGCCATCACCGAAGACATGGAGTTCCTCACGCGCAGCTACTTCCGCTACTTCAACGGCCGCCCCTATACCGAGATCCGCACCTACCTCATCATCACCCAGGAGGCAGTGAAGTCCGCCTTCGTGAAGTACGACCCCAAGTCCTGGCTCGACTTCCACACGAAGGTGAGCAAGGTTATGGACATCCTCAAGGAACGCGGCGTCTGGCACCG
This sequence comes from Paratractidigestivibacter sp., assembly GCA_963656095.1. Taxonomy (GTDB): domain Bacteria; phylum Bacteroidota; class Bacteroidia; order Bacteroidales; family Bacteroidaceae; genus Prevotella. The sequence goes on along the minus strand of CAVKHS010000023.1, from coordinate 8,182 downwards.
CAAGCTCACAAAGGACGAGGTCAACGAGTACCTCCACCGCTTCATGGCGTTCCATTTCAAGGACGGTCCGTTCTCCATGCAGAGCTTCAAGGCCGGTGACGACTGCCTGAGGATGGGCGACAAGGTAGTAAAATCCTTCGACATCGTCGACGTGGACGAGATAGACCTTCCATCGCTTATCAGGCCCTACCAGTCCGTCGCCGTCAACGGCTACGTCATCGCCACCGACCTGCTGGCCTTCCTCAGCGAGATACCCGACACCGACTGCGTCATCTATAACCAGGTAATTCAAATTCCCCAGCAGCGCAAACTGTTGAGAAAACTCCAGGGCAAGGCCAAGCGCCACGGCTCCATGCCCGACCCCAGCAACAAGATTGCCAAGGCCGACATCGAAGCCGTGCTGAACCTCCTTGCCCAGGACAGCAAGCTGCTCGTCTACACCAACTTCAACCTGCTTGTCAGCTGCAAGACCGAGAAGCTGACCCCCGTGACGAGCTTCATCGAGACCAAGCTCTACGAATGCGGCATCTTCGCCAGCAAGAGTGCCTACAACCAACTGGAGCTCTTCCTGGACTCTTTCCCCGGCAACGCCTACTCGTTCAACCCCGACTACGACCTTTTCCTGACGCTCAACGACGCAGCCCTTTGCCTCTTCTTCAAGGAGCACCTCAAGCACTCCGAGAACACGCCCCTCAAGACCTGGTACACCGACCGTCAGGGCCTGCCCGTGTGCATCGACATCACCGGCAAGGAAGGCAGCGTGAAGATGACCGACAACGCCAACTTCTTCTGCATCGGACCCAGCGGCAGCGGCAAGTCCTTCCACATGAACATTAATGTTGGCAAACGGCTGCAAACGGTCGCAAGTAAACGGTTGATTATCAGTTAACAAGCGTTTGCAGTCTTTCCTAATGGCTATTGTGAGTTCCATCTGTTTTGATTAATTTTGTACCGCATTTGGAACTTGACAATGAAGTGCCGCGGCATAAGGTGTTGCACCCTAAAGCAGATAATGCAACGCCGCTGCACCAAAATTGTCAGACAATGCTGAAAACGGATAAATTCACAAGAACAAGCACTATGGGAAAGAAAAACGAAACACAACTTAACAGTTCGGGCGGCAGCGTTGTCAACGTAAGTTCTCGGCAGGAGTTCTATCGTCCGCGGCAGGTGGCTGAACTGCTCGGCATCAGTTTGAGGACTTATTATACGATGGTCAGTCGGGGAAAGCTGCACCCGGTCAAACTCTCGGAGCGTGTAACGGTCGTCGCAAGGAAGGAGATTCTTAGCATGATAGAGATGGCACTGGGGAAGACGCTTTCGCAGTCGATATTCTCAAAAGACAAACGGAATGATTGTAAGGGGAAGAGCTGCAAGGGAAAGGCGAATGAGGGTGCTAAGACTCGCAGAATGTCGAAAGGAGCTGCCAAGGACCGCGCCCCCGTTGGCGTCACCCACGACACACATTATACCATGGCGGAGGTATGCGCGAAGTTCGACTACAGCTATGGCCGTCTCTATACACTTAGAATGCGGTATCAGATTCCGTCCCTCCACGCTTTCGGCACCACGTGCTATCCGAAAGAGGCTGTCGACAAGGCCATCGCTGAGGAGCGTGAGCGTTTGGGCAGGACGCTCGGCGAGCATTGGTACACCTGCGGAGAGCTCATGCGCATCTACGGACTCGGCAAGACGCAGGTCAGGCGGTTCGCCAACACCCACAACGTTCGGACGAAGAAGGCCAACGGCAACCGGCTCTATTACTTGAAGGAGGACTGGGAGGCGGAGCGCAGAAAGGCTGAGGACAAGAGCTCGTCAACCAAAGAGAAGCGCAAGGGCGCGTCATGAACCATAGAAGCGGAGCGTTGCTATTGGCCAAATCCGAGTCCGATTGTTTCGAAAAAACGGCAAATAAGCGGGTAAAACAAGCAAAATCGGCCTTTTCTGAGGTCAAATACACGTAAGGAGTTGTAGCCAGACGCAACCTGTCGTAACTTTGCATAAGATTTAGCTGCACTCGGCAATGTGAAAGCACGCTTTCATTGCGCTCGTTTGCAAAATCTTTGCATAAGATTTAGCAATCTATTTGCCTAACCGCATGGAGACGGCGGCAAGATACAAGTATCATTTGGACCATTAAATTGAAACATAAAAAAAGAAAAATAACTATGACAAACCTTTGTACAAAAGTAACAGTGCGCCAGCGGAAGCTGGCAAAGGGTAAGGCCTCACTCTACCTTGACTATTACCCTGCTATCCGCCATCCCCGGACGAGACGGATGACACGGCGCGAGTATCTGGGCATATACATCTATGCCAACCCCACGGAGCGGTTCCAGCAGGAGTACAACCGCTCGATGATGAAGAAGGCGGAACTCATCAAGTGCCGTCGCACGGAGTCGGTAATCAATGAGCAGTTTGGTTTCCTCGACCGGGCAAAAGGCCGTGAGAGCTTCCTCGACTATTTCGAGAAGCAGATGCAGGAGAATGAGTACGGCCACAACTGGCAGACGGCTTTCGGTCACTTCAAGGACTATTGTGGCGGCAGCTGCTGCTTCGACGACATCACCGTGGAATACTGCCAGAAGTTTCTCGGCTACCTTATGTCGGAGAAGTGCGCCCGTAACGGCAAACTGATGATGGCTTCATCGGCCAACAACTGTCTGTGCAAGCTCAAGGCAGTGCTCCGCATCGCCTTCGATGACGGTAAGCTCAAGGAAAATGTCGCCACGAAGTTGGAGAAGGCTGAGAACGACAGTACGCCAAGGGAGTTTCTGACCCTCGACGAGGTGAAACATCTCTCGGCTACTCCCTGTAAGAGCGAGGTGCTCAGACGCGCAGCTTTGTTCTCAGTGCTCACGGGACTACGTGTCAGCGACATCATCCGACTGAAATGGGACAACATCGAGCCGTCGCCCGATGGCGGTTGGATGCTCCACTTCCGAACGAAGAAGACCCGGAAGGAGAGCTTCCTTCCCATCAGCGACGAGGCCGTAGAGCTGTGCGGAGAAAGGAAGGACGGTCAGGTGTTCAAGGACTTCACCACGGGCATCGTAGCCTATCATCTAAAGAAATGGCTCAAGACGGCAGGCATCACGAAACATATCACCTTCCACTGCTTCCGCCACACCTTTGCCACGTTGCAATTGGCAGCAGGCACCGACATCTACACCATCTCAAAGCTGCTCACCCACAGTGACGTGTCAACCACGCAGGTCTATACAGATGTGGTCAGTTCGCTCAAACGGGACGCGACAAACAAGATCTCATTGAAATGAGACTCACATTATCTCATTCTCACATACTCACAGAATAGAAAACTATCATTCTAACAGACTAACATTTTGATACTATGGAAAACCGTACGTCAACCTCACAATCAACTACTAACATGAGAACATTTTCCTTTGACGGGATGCCGGAATCTCTGGCATCCCTCCATGAGAAGTGCGACACCATCATCACCCTGTTGTCGTCCATCGCCAGCGGCACGTGCGATGCTGCTAAGTACACACCTATCGGCATGACGGAGGCCTGCAAGCTGCTCGGCAAGAGTCCGTCGACCATCTACGACATGACCTCCAAGCGGAAGATACCGTTCCACAAGCGTGGCAACAAACTCTATTTCTTCCAGGACGAACTGATGAAGTGGATTACCGACGGAGGATACAGCGACACCCACTATCCGGACGAAGCCACGGCTAACATTGACGAACGCAAGGCCGAAAGGCATCTCAAAACCCTGCAAGCGGAAGTCAAGCGAAAACCGAAGCCCTTGATATCCTGACGAATTGGCGATGAATGGCGTAATGTCGGTATGTTGCCCGAGCAAGTATATTACTCACGCAAATATCCTACTTGGGCAAGTAGCTCGCTTGGGCAAACATATTGCTTTATGTTCAAGAATCCGCAAAAGTTTGGGGAATGCTTAAATCAATCTGATCTATCAGAGCAATCCGCAGATAGAATCTATCTATTCTATCTGAGCAATCTTTAGATTGATTCTATCTGATCTATCAGAGCAATCCGCGGATAGATTCTATCTGATCTATCAGAACAATCCGCGGATAGATTCTATCCGATCTATCTAATCTATCTTTCCCCATCTTTGAGTTAGAGTTTGTCTGGGTCAATTGATAAAGGTTATCATACTTATCACGGTTATCACATGATAAAGGTTATCATACTTATCACAGTTATCACGTGATAAAAGTAATCATACTTATCACGGTTATCACGTGATAAAGGTTATCATGCTTATCACGGTTATCACGTGATAAAGGTAATCATACTTATCACGGTTATCACGTGATAAAAGTAATCATACTTATCACGGTTATCACGTGATAAAAGTAATCAATCGCATAGTTTGAGCCAGTAAAATACTGAGTCTGCGACTAATCACGATCGTTCAACAACTACGGGAAATACCTCATTTAGCACCTAAAACAGACATGATGCCATATATATCGCAAAACCTACCGCTACGGCAGTCAATTGGGAATAGCAAGTTGTACTTTTGTGGCCACACGAGGCTGTCGCCGTCGTATGACCTCAAAAGTCACTTGCCAGCGGAGCTGGGGATGAAATCTCGGTCGCAACTCCCGGATTATCTCTTGAAGGATGATGAGTCCATGAACCCGAAGACAGCCCAACTTGAATTTCAACTTACAACAACTTTCAACTTTACCATCATAAATCCATGAAAGACACCAACAGAAACAACGTCTGCAAAGTCAGACTGAACGACGAAGAGCTGCGTCTCTTCCAGAAGAAAGCTCAGAGCTACGGTGGCAACACGAGTGCCCTGATCCGTGATGCAGTTGCTCGCTTCGACGACAAGCGAACAAGAGGGAGGATAGAAGCAATGGCGACGCTCCTTTCCTTCTACACCAAGTATCAGCAACAACTCTCATGGCTCGGCGGCAACTTCAACCAAGTCATGCACCGTACCAATGAGCTGGCCATTGATGACAAGCTTAGTGAAAATTACTTCCATAAGGTCATCATGTCTGAGGCTCAAGTTACCCTGAAAGCCATCAGAGGTATCAAGGCGGAGTTGGATGCCATCCACGATGACATAGAACAAATGTAATCCAATTCACCAAACCAAGATCCATATACTATGATTATCACCATTCTTCCATCGTCTGCCTACTTTCACGCCATCGTCTATAACGAGATGAAAGTCGAGAAGGGTATGGCCACACTATTTGAGGCACGTAATATCGACGGACTGCGTTCTGAAGCCTATACCGCAGAAAATCTACAATGGTACTTCCGTATATACTCAGCACGAAACACGTATATCAGGAATACTCAGTTTCACGTTGCTGTCAGCTGTAAGGGAAATGAGTACACCCATGAGCAGCTGCTTGACATCGCACATCACTACCTCAAAGAAATGGGCTATGCCGAGGATGGTCAGCCGCTGCTGATATATGCCCACCACGACACAGGCAACAACCACATCCATATCATCACTTCCCGTGTGGCGCCCGATGGTCATAAGATAGACCACAATCATGAAAAACGTCGCTCGCGAGCCGTGACTTTGGAGATTATGAAGGAATACGCTGGTCAAAAGCTGGAACCGGAGGTCAACGACATCGCCAGGGATGCACTCTCTTACCACTTTACTTTCAGAGCACAGTTCTGTGCCATCATGGAAAGTCTGGGGTACGAGTGCAAAGATGATGATGAAAATCCGATGGTACATCTTTATCGTGGCGGTGAAGAGCTCGGAACGATACAGGTTCAGCTTATCATGCATCATGCTCTGAAAGACAACCGACCTGATAACAGGCGACGTCAACAGTTGTGCGCCATCCTGCAAAAGTACCGTAATCTTTCTGCCAACAAGGAAGAGCTGGTCGCCCACATGAAGAAGAAATTTGGCATTAGCCTTGATTTCGTCGGCAAGGCCGATACGCCGTATGGTTGTATCGTAGTTGACCATAAGAATAAGACGGTCTTCAAAAGCGGTGAATTCCTTAGCATCAAAGAGTTGCTTCAATTTGAGGATGCCACTACCCGGTTTACCAAGATTGAAAAGGCCATCGACGAGCTGCTTGCCGATAATCCGAAACTCACAACAGCAGACATCAACCGCATCCTTTATCGTCAATTTGGCACACGAATCCATAGAGGAACGGTATCATGGAATGGTGAGACCATCAACCTGCGAGAGACTGTCGTCCGTCAGCTCCATGATAACTACTTAGAGTCAAGAGGAATCGTCCAGCGGATCAACACTCATCGCCCAAGAACAGAGCAACCACGGCAATCATCTTCCGTTGGTTCAAATTCTGCAATCAGCAATGTGATGGACAGTCAGGCTGGTTCCAAAGATGCCAACCGTGAAAACGAGGTCGGTTGTGGCATGAACGTGAATGATGTGGATGACGAACAGAGTCATCAGGCAAAATGGCGCAGATAAAGATTAGAACAACCGGGGTTCTTTATCGAGGAAACTTTCCTGATGCAGAGGGACAATCTTGTCAGTGGGCAAAAGATGACCTATCATCAAGGGAGAATGTGGGTCGTGAAGAGCATAATTCTCCTTCGCCTTATCATGGTCGTAGTTGGCATAGCAGTACCGGCAACCATTGATGCAAGTGTTGTAGTCGCCGAGTCCACGACTCTCCATGCACCTGCACCCGAGCCGGTTGCCTTTTTCGGCCACCTTTTTGAAATGCAGACCGAGTGAATGCTCGTAGATAGCTCGGGTCATACAGCCACTGTTATGGATGCCGTATCGCTCATAGCTCTCTTTCGTCCCACATGTCTGAATATACAGATGATGCCTGGCGGCAATCTCTCCCAATCCCTTAGCAATCCGTTCTTTCTGCTGTTCTGTAATCGGCAGCAACTCGGGCATGTGCAGCTTCTTATACCACACTACAAAACTGAAAAGACAACAGTCAACGTATGGCGCAAGCTGCCTGGCCATATCGTCAAAAGTTTCGAAATGCTGTTCTATGGTGTATTTGTCGGTCAGCAGCACAGGGTCGTACCGCCAGATGATTTTCTCCTTACCGACCAGTACCGACAGTTCTTTTAGCGTCTCAATGCTCTCGTCAATGCTGGGCACGTTGGGCTCTATGTCCTTTCCATAGGCCGTTATGGTGTAGTGGAAGTGGCAGTTGAAGCGGTCGGTGATCTCATGCAGTCGTGGCAGAATCGGACGGTAGTTCTTGCTACAGAACTCCACCACATCGATGGTTTCCGGCGTGAGCTCAATTCTGTTCACTACATCATGGTAGAACGGATTACGGCTTAAAACATAGCCTTCCTGGAAGCGGTTGAGTAGCCACTCCGAGAAATAGTTCACCGTATCGGTTCTTCCACCTGTATTCAGTATCATAGTAAGACGGGTAATGTTTATGAGACAACCTTATAATATCTTTTCTATCTCCACCAACTTGTCAACGATGTAGTTCGGTTGTCGTTCCAAAATTTGTGGGTCAACATTCCAGCGGTTGAAGTAGATGGTGTCCATCCCTGCGTTGATGGCCCCGGCAATATCCGTGTCGTAGTGATCGCCAATCATGATGGTCGTCTCGCGCTGAGCACCGGTCTTGGCGAAGGCGTAGTCAAAGAACTCCTTGTGGGGTTTGTTTACACCGGCATCCTCACTGAGAATGACAGTTGAAAAATATCCCTCCAAACCTGCCGACTTCAATTTTCGGTACTGTACCTCATGGAAGCCGTTGCTACAGATATGCAGCCGATATCCCTTGCCCTTGAGATAGTCCAAAAGTTGCTTAGCCCCAGGCACGATACCCGGCTCACGGGAGATGATGTCTCCATAGCGGTCACTGGCCGCAACGCACCACTCTGGCGTTATCCATGACGTATTACCGCCACATGCCTTCACCATCTCTGTTACCGGTCTGCGATACCGTTCCACAATCAGCGTGTCACGGTCAATCTCGCCGTGTGCATATTTCGCCCACACGTCAACATTAGTGGCAAAGTACGCATCGCGGAACGTCTCATAGGACGGCATGATTTTTTCCCAATGTCGCTCGTCAAAGAGTTTCTTCAGCGCAATCATACTGTTCCCGTGCGTGTCGTAGAGCGTGTCGTCGAAGTCTATGAACAAGTCTTTATATCTCATTGTTAGAAATGTTTTGATGCACTCACACTTTATTCTCATCGGTCAGATGTGTTTGTGTAA
>CAVKHS010000022.1:0-56677 GCA_963656095.1 Paratractidigestivibacter sp. | reverse complement strand
CTCGGCGATGAGTACCCAGCAGATCGGGCCCCACGAAAACATGAAGCTGGCGGAGTAGACCATGATGCTCAACATCGTGACGATGCTCAGCGAGGCGTTGCCGAAGGTGATTGCCACACCAAAGGCACCGATGGCCATGCCGATAGACCCCCAGATGAGCAGTGGTTTGCGCCCCACCTTCTCTACGGTGAACACGGCGACGAGGGTGAATGAGATGTTGACAATGCCCATGATCACAGTCTGTACCATCGGGCTCTGCATACCCATATCCTGGAAGATGCGCGGCGCATAGTAGAGCACGGCGTTGATGCCGACGATCTGCTGGAACACGCTGAGCATGATGCCTACGAAGATACACATCCAGCCGTAGGTCAGCAGGCGCTCTGTCTTTGTGGTGATGGTGGCTTTGATATCTGTCAGAATCGTCCGTGCCTCGGCGCTACCGTTGATGTGGCTAAGAATGGACAGCGCCTTCTGATCCTGTCCGACCATGACGAGATAGCGTGGCGTCTCGGGTACGAAGCAGATCAGCAGGGCGAAGAGGCCGGCGGGCACCATCTCGCTACCGAACATATATCTCCATCCTGTGGTGATCGTCCACTGCGCATCGGCCATGTTGGCAATGGCTCCGGCAGCGTCGTAGACAGGGTTGGCATGAGAGCCGAGGATGAGGAAGTTGACAAAGTATACCACGAGCTGACCGAAGATGATGGCAAACTGGTTCCAGCTGACCAGCATGCCACGGATGCGCGAGGGTGCCACCTCACCGATATACATCGGGCAAATAGCTGAAGCCATGCCCACGCCGATGCCGCCGAGCACGCGGTAAAGGTTAAAGACCACGAGTAGTGTCCATGTCGGTTTGCCGTAGGGTAGGAGTCCGAATGTCTCCGGTGTCATCGAGCCCCATGCCGAGAGGAAGAAGCAGATGCCGGCGAAGATCAGCGAGCGCTTGCGGCCGAAGCGGGAGGCGAAGAGTCCGGACAGTCCGGAACCGATGATGCAGCCGATGAGCGCGCTGGAGGATGTGAAGCCGTGAAGAAAGTCGTTGTACTCAAAGTCCCTGGCACCCTTGAAGAAAGCTTGGAGACCTTTCTCGGCCCCACTGATCACGGCGGTGTCATAGCCGAAGAGCAGTCCGCCGAGCACCGCCACCATGACGATGCTGATGAGGTAGGTGCGGCTACCCCCTTGTTGCGATTGTTTTTCCATTACTTAGGTTTGCTTAGTTATTTGTTTTATGTTTTATGTTTCTTTGGTGCAAAGATACACTTTTTGCCGCAGATATGCTTTACCATATGTTACTTAATTACGTATCAAATGTTTCAAATATGCATGAGCAGCCTCACCAGCCTCTCCCCACCAGCCTCCCCCCTCTCCCATTGGAGAGGGGGGTGAGGCTGCTGGTGAGGGTGAGGTTGTTTCTTAAAATCCCCAAAAAGACCTTAAGGAAAACAAGAACAATATAGTAGCAAAACAGGAGAGTAGTGGGCCTAAACGATTGATATAGGTCAAATAAGAGAAGCTTGCTTAATCTGCACATTTAAGCGTTTTCGTGCAAAAGAGTGTGAACGGCTATTTTCAATTCTCGATTATTTTTCTTATTTTTGTATCAGAATTAAAAACCCAGTGGCTCTTTTGATGCAACTTGCATGGTTTAGAAGAGCCGGAGATACAAAACGACAATTCTTCAACACTATATATAAATAAGGAGAAACATACATGCAGATAAAGAAACTCGTAACCATCGCTTCCATGTTTGTGGCTTTTGCAGTCACTCCAGTCTTTGCCGGCTCCGGCACACCAGAAAACAGTTCCGCCAACAATGAGGAAATGATTCCTTATATCCTGCCGGACGAAATGGATCACTCTGAGCTGGAAGCTTTGTTCAACGTTACGGGTTCTCAGATCATCAAGAAGGCCAAGGACTATATCGGTCGGCCTTATCGTCGTGGCTGCATGGGACCATACGCTTTCGATTGTTCCGGTTTCACCAGTTTTGTCTATCAGTCACTCAACATCCGTCTCGGCCGTAGCAGCCGCGACCAATGGCGTGAGGGACTGGCCATCAACGACCGCGACGACGTGCATGTAGGCGACCTGGTGTTCTTTGGCTCTTCCGCCCGCATCAGCCATGTCGGTATTGTAGCTGAGGTTGAGGGCAATGGAGATTTCAAGTTCATCCACGCCTCTTGTTCCAACGGCATCACGATCTCTGATATCAACGAGAACTACTACGACAATAGATATCAGGGAGCAAGAAGAATACTGAATAATTAGGGGTTCGGGGGGTGAGGCTTCTACAGATCATCGAAGTTCACCTCCACCTTCACGGGAGTGATCTTCACGGTTTTGGCTTTCCACTGCTTAGCCTTTTGTTGCGAAGCGGGGGATAGGTGGCCTTTTACGGCCTGCTCGATCATCAGCGCGGCGAGAGGGGCGGCAAGGTCAGCACCAAAGCCACCGTTCTCAACATACACGCTGATGGCCACTTTCGGGTTCTCCATCGGCGCGAAGCCCATGAAGATAGAGTGGTCCTTACCCTCGTTCTCTGCTGTCCCCGTCTTACCACATATTTTATAGAGTGGTGTGTTGATGCTTGCCGCAGTGCCACTGGCCACGGCAGCGCGCATGCCGAGAATCACCGTGTGGAGGGCTTCACGTGAGGCCAGCCCTTGGTGGTGCTCAGTGTATTGCTTGTTTTCTTCTGCCGTGGCGTGGATATGCGGCGTGACGTACCATCCTCTGTTGGCGATCAATGCGGCGAGGTTGCATAGCTGGAGTGGGGTGGTGGTGACCTCACCTTGTCCCATGCCTACCCACATGATTGTCGTGCCGTCCCAGTTGCCGTGGCGACGACGCAGGTATGCCGAGTCGGGGATGCAGCCACCAGCCTCGTCGGGGATGTCTACGCCGAGGGGATGGCCAAGACCAAAGCTGTGCATGTAGCGAGCCCAGCGGTTGATGGCGCGGTATTTGGTGAGATAAGCCGCGCGGTTGTCGATCATCTCCTGAAAAGCTTTACAGAAATAGGAGTTGCAGCTCTGTCCGATGGCTTGTACCAGAGCGAGAGGCGCACGATGGGGATGGCAGCCTATGTGGAAACGGTTGTAGTAGAATCCGCGGTGGCAGGGGTAGGTCTTCTCGGGGATCAGCGTCCCTTCGGTGAGCATCTCCAGTGCCTGTGCAGTCTTGAAGGTAGAGCCGGGAGAGTATATCTTGGAGATGGCGCGGTTCACACCGTCGTCGACTTTGTCGTGGCTATAGAGACAGAGGATGCGACCTGTTGCCGGTTCTATGGCCACGATGCTTCCCTGCTTGCCTTGCAGCAGCTGACCGGCCAGGCGCTGGAGGGCCGGGTTGAGAGTGAGCGCGGTGGTGTCGGTGAGTCCGATGACACCTTTATGGTTATTGTCGTTGTTGGTGGCGAGGATGAGTTGGGGACACAGTACCCATGCCATCGTCACCATGCAAATCAATGTTTTGATCCTTTTCATCATCTCTTTTTGAATAATAGGTGCAAAGATAGTACAAACGAAAGGAATGACAAAGAAAAGCTTTGAAGATTTTAATTAGCAGAAGGGGCAGATCTGTAGTAAGACAGGGTAGCCGGATGTCTTTTTAGACAGAAAGACATAAAAGACATATTTTTAATATGACAGGGTAACAGCATTCTTTTGTTACACCATACTTCCACGTGAGTCCTCCTCGAGGACATCGCCCTGCCCCCGATTTACTCTGGGTCGCTCGCTTTTGTGAGGCTTCACCTCACAAAAGCTCGATGCCCCGGGTATAATCATGGTGTGTCTCTTTTAGGATCATAAAGCCTTACCCCCTATGGGGGAGAAGCTGTAATTTTGTTTATAAAACTGACAAAAAACGGGCATTTTCCTGGCGATTTTCTGAACGGAAGTGTATGTTGCTCTCAATTTTGCGAATTTTAGATGGTTTTTCGTAAAGCTCTGGAAGATAAGTAGTTATGAATATAGAACGTTTTTCGACATCACTATATAGGTACTTTTGTGTGAAAAACCATGTAGGGCCACTCCTCAGAAAGCCTTTCTGATACTCTCATCACGCCTTTCTGATGTGGTCAGAAAGGCACTTTGACCAAGTCAGAAAGCCTTTCTGATAGCATCAGAAAGGTACTTTGACAGCGTCACCGCTATTTTTTGTCGCTCTTGCTCCATCTTTTTCTCATTTATCCCAAAGATGTCTCTCCAGATTGATAGTCTGCGGTGATGTAGTTTTGTCAATGTATTTCGAATAAGAAAGAGCCTCCGGCCCTTCCCTAATCCTTATGCGACAGTCTCACCCGCAGAGCATACTACTCCCCCTCCCCTTTGGAGAGGGGTTGGGGGTGAGGCTGGAGAGGCTTCTATCCGTTGAGCCAGTTCTCTACGATCTTACTGCCCATCGGGGTGAGTACGCTCTCGGGGTGGAACTGGATGCCGTGGATGTTGTAGTGGCGGTGGCGCAGTCCCATGATCTGTCCGTCGTCGCTGACGGCAGTGACCTCAAGAGAGGCGGGGAACTCCGTGCGGCTGACCACCCAACTATGGTAGCGGCCCATGAGCAGACGTTTGGGCAGTCCGTCGAAGATCGGATCGTTGGCGAACTGCGTACCCTCGGTGGCTACACCATGATATACTTCACTGAGGTTCTCAAGCTTGGCGCCGAAGACCTCGCCGATGGCCTGATGACCGAGACACACGCCGAGCATGGGCTTGCGGCCGGCATAGGTCTTGATGACGTCAAGGAGCAGGCCTGCCTCACTGGGTATGCCCGGACCGGGACTGAGTATGATCTTGTCGAAGGGCTCTAACTGACCGAGCGTGAACTGGTCGTTGCGGTAGACCTCCACCTCGGCACCTAATTGCTTCACCAGATGAGCGAGGTTGTACGTGAAACTGTCGTAATTGTCTATGATAACGATTTTCATATCATTCTTATGTTCTCAAATTCTTAAATTCTTGATAGAATAAGTTTCTTCTGATGCTTATTCCTTCTTTGAATCTATGATTTTCTTTTGTCTTATAGCTTCTCAGCAATCTTGATGGCCTTGACGAGGGCACCGAGTTTGTTGTTGCTCTCGTTGAGCTCATAGGCGTCGTTGCTCTTGGCCACCACGCCGCTGCCGGCTTGGAACCACAGCTCGCCGCCACGACTGATGAACGTGCGGATGACGATGGCTTGGTTGAGGTTGCCGTTGAGTCCGATGAAACCGATGCATCCGCCGTAGGCACCACGGTTGTGGGGCTCCATCTCGCTGATGAGCTGCATAGCGCGCACCTTAGGCGCACCCGAGAGCGTGCCGGCGGGGAAGGTGTCGAAGAACGCTTTGATGTGGTCTGCGCCCTTGTTGAGCTTACCGCTGACGCGGCTGACGAGGTGGATGACGTGGCTGTAGAACTGCATGTCTTTGTAGAAGTCCACCTTCACTTCGTGGCAGTTGCGGCTCAGGTCGTTGCGGGCCAGGTCCACGAGCATCACGTGCTCAGCATTCTCTTTCGGATCGTTGCGCAGGAAATCAGCGGCCTTGCGGTCCTGTTCGGCATTGCCCGTGCGCTTGGTAGTACCTGCAATAGGGTCGATATACGCCGTGTCGCCCTCAATGCGGTTGTGGGTCTCGGGGCTGGAGCCGAAGATGCGGAAGCCGCCGAAGTCGAAATAGAAGAGGTAGGGCGATGGGTTGATGGAGCGCAGAGCACGGTAGAGCTTGAAGTCGTCACCCTCGTAGCGCTGTACAAAGCGGCGCGAGATAACGATCTGGAAGACGTCGCCACGCAGACAGTGCTTGACGCAGCGGCGGATGTTGGTCTTGTGCTCCTCGTCAGTGAGCGTAGAGGTAGCCTCGCCGACGGGGTGGAAGCTATAAGGCTTCACGCTCGCCTTGTTCACGGCACGCTGCAGGCCGGCGATCTGGCGGTCGCCGTCGTCACTGTTCTTGGCCAGGGTGATAAACGTCATCGTGTTGTTGAAATGGTCGAAGACGATGAGATCGCGGTAGAGGATATAGTAGATGTCGGGTGCGTCGTTCTTCGCCATCGTGGTGTCCTTGACCTCGATGTTCTCGAAGTAGCGCACGGCGTTGAAGGCCGTGTAGCCGTAGAGGCCGCAGAAGTTTGCGCCTTCGCCCTCGATATGGAAGCGATGGATGAAGTCGTCGAAGTCTTTGACGATAGCCAGCTTGCAGGCTTCTCCCCTGCCGGGACCCGTGGCGGGCAACTCATGCTCCTCAGTTGTGCCGTCGGGCAGCGTAATGATCGTCTTGCCGTGGCTGACAGCGATGGATGCGATCGGGTTGATGCCGATAAACGAGCGTGCGTTTTCCGAGCCGTGATAGTCCGAGCTCTCCATCAGCGCACTTTGCGGATAGATGTCGCGCAGCCGCATGTATACGGCTACGGGTGTATAGAGGTCGGCGAGAATCTTACTTGTTCTCGTCTCAAAATTAAAACTTTCCATATTCTTTCGCCATGTCTTTGTGAGTGAGATAAGTGTTCATGTCTTTGTCGCCACGTCCGCTGACGGTGAGCACCACCACGTCGGAGGGTTTGAAGGACAACTTGCGGAGTGCGGCGACCGCGTGTGCGCTCTCGATGGCGGGGATGATGCCCTCGGTGCGCGTGAGCTCATAGCCGGCATAGATCGCCTCGTCGTCGTTGATGGCGAGCACCTTTTCGCGTCCCTGCTGGGCGAGATAGGCGTGCATGGGACCGATGCCCGGGTAGTCGAGACCGGCAGAGATGGTAAACGCCTCCTTGATCTGTCCGTCATCGGTCTGCATCACCAGCGTGCGGGCACCGTGGATGATGCCCTCCGTGCCACAGTGCATGGTGGCAGCGGTGTAGTCGGTGTCGATGCCATGACCGCCTGCTTCGGCGAGCACAATCTTCACGCGGTCGTCGTCGACATAGTGATAGATGGTACCGGCGGCGTTGCTGCCACCACCCACGCAGGCGATGAGATAGTCGGGATAGTCACGTCCGATCTTCTCTTTGAGTTGCCACTTGATCTCTTCGCTGATCACGCTCTGCATCTTCGCCACGATATCGGGGTAGGGGTGCGGGCCCATCGTGGAACCAACGAGGTAGAAGGTATCCTCGGGATGGCAGCACCAGTCGCGGATCGCTTCCGAGCAGGCATCGGAGAGCGTCATGTTTCCGGTGGTCACCGGATACACTTTTGCGCCGAGCATCTTCATGCGCTCCACGTTGGGATGCTGTCGCTCCACGTCGGTCTTACCCATGAAGATCTCACAGTCCATGCCGAAGAGTGCGCAGACCGTGGCTGTTGCCACGCCGTGCTGACCGGCTCCGGTCTCTGCGATGATGCGTGTCTTGCCCATCTTACGTGCGAGGAGAATCTGTCCGATGGCATTGTTGATCTTGTGTGCTCCCGTGTGGTTGAGGTCCTCACGCTTGAGATAGAGCTGGCAGCCATAGCGTTCACTCATGCGCTTGGCGTAGTAGAGTGGTGAGGGGCGGCCGGCATAGTCGCGCAGCAGCGTGCGGAACTCCTGCTTAAACACCTCGCTCTCGATGATCGGCAAGTAAGCGTCTTGCAGGTCGTGTACACATTTATATAATATCTCTGGGACGTAGGCTCCGCCAAACTGGCCGTAAAAACCGGACTTTGTTGGAGAAGCCTCATCACTTACAGCCTCACCCCCATGCCCCTCTCCAAAGGAGAGGGGAGTAGAATGCTCTGCGGACGTTATGTGTTTCTCTCTTAGTTTTCTTTCTTTGTCTTCCATATCTTTAATCTTTATTATTTTGCTTTTATTATTGTAGTCTTCTCGTATTCTGATATTGCTTTCAGTACTTTTTTATTGTTTATCTAACATATCACTCCCCTCTCCCTCGGAGAGGGGTAGGGGGGTGAGGCTGCAAGGGGGTGAGGCTATTATTATTCAACCCCTAAAATTCTTCTTAACCTCTCCAATGTCTTTTTTGTGTCAAAAAGAACTTCTTCATTGGTAAACCGAACCACGTCAAATCCCAAGTGGTTGAGATTTTCTGTTCTACGAGCATCATCCTCCATCTGTTGCCGTTCAGCGTGGTAGCACCCATCTACTTCAATGACAAGTTTGTATTCTAAACTGACAAAGTCGACGATATAATCCCCAATGATATGCTGTCGTCTGAAATGATAGGTATGCTGATAGTCTCGAAGATGATCCCACAGGTATCTTTCTGCCACGGTCATGTTTTGTCGATTCTCTTTAGCAAACTGTTTCAGTAAGCCATATCTATCAGGAGAAGCAGTCATGTAAGCGTAAGAGGTAGAAGGAGAGGGAGGTGCCTTACCAATCTCATCCTCTACAGCCTCACCCCCATGCCCCTCTCCAAAGGCGAGGGGAGTAGAATGCTCTGCGGGCGAAGGGAACGGCGAAAGTGTGTCCTTTTGGGAATTCTTCTTCATGCTCAAATAATTGTTTATCTAACATATCACTCCCCTCTCCCTTGGAGAGGGGCAGGGGGTGAGGCTACTATTGTTTATCTAACATATCACTCCCCTCTCCCTTGGAGAGGGGTAAGGGGGTGAGGCTGCTATTGTTTATCTAACATATCACTCCCCTCTCCCTTGGAGAGGGGTAAGGGGGTGAGGCTGCTTTAAAGCGTCAAACAATAGGTCAAGGGCACGGTCCGGATCTTTTGTCTCGTTGAGCAGCGTGACGAACTTCGAACCGATGATGGCGCCGGCAGCATTCTGCTGTGCGCTCTCTAAGGTCTGCTTGTTGCTGATGCCGAAGCCGATCATGCGCGGATTGTGGAGGTTCATGGAGTTGATATGCCGGAAATAAACCTGTTTGGCCTCGCTGAAGCTTTTCTGTGCGCCCGTGACGCTGGCCGACGACACCATATATATAAAGCCATTGGTGTGCTCATCGATGAAGCGGATGCGCTCCTCACTGGTTTCGGGTGTGATCATCATGATCACCCGGATGTCGTATTTGTCAGCGATGGGCTTCACCACATCCATATAATCCTTGAAAGGCAGGTCGGGGATGATGCAACCGCTGGCGCCACTTTCCACACAGCTGCGGAAGAAGTTCTTCAAGCCATAGTGCATGATGACATTGAGATAGCCCATTATCACGAGTGGGATGGTGACCTGGTCTTTGATAGCTTTCAGCTGCGCGAAGATCTTCTTGAGCGTAGTGCCATTCTTCAAGGCTACTGTACCCGCACTCTGAATCACCGGGCCGTCGGCCAGCGGGTCGCTGAAGGGAATGCCTACCTCGATCATGTCGATGCCATGACGCTGCATGGCGAGAATCACGTCGGCCGTTCCCTCCAACGTAGGGCAGCCGGCGCAGAAATAGAGCGACAGCAACTTGCGGTCGCCACGGGTAGAAAAGAGTTGGTTGATCTTATTCATATTCCTATTTTATTGTTTGTTCAATTGATGAAGGAAGTTTTGCAGCAGGTTTATATCTTTCATTCCCGGAGTCGTCTCGAACTTGCTGTTGAGGTCAATGCCGACGCATTGTGGATGGTGGAAGTCACGCAGTCGGTCAGCGTCGTCCGGTCCAATACCACCGCTAAGCAAGAAAGGCGTCTGTCCCGTGTAAGCCTTAAGCACCGACCAGTCGTATTTCTGTCCGCTACCACCGTAGCCTTTGCATTTCGTGTCGAAGAGAAAGAGGTCGACATGCCCCTCATATTGTTCGCAACGTTTCAAGTCCTCAGTACTGGATACGCTGATGGCTTTGATGATCTTTATCTGTGGTACGATGTCGGGAACGAGTGTCCGCCGCAGGTTGTCGATCATCACGGGACTCTCGTCGCCGTGAAGTTGCACGTAGCTCAGATGATAGTTGTACACGGCGGTGACAATGTTCTGAGGCATGTCGTCGACGAAGACGCCGACGAATTTTGGAATTGCAGCCTCACCCCCATGCCCCTCTATAGCCTCACCCCCATGTACAGCCTCACCCCCTTGCCCCTCTCCGAGGGAGAGGGGAGTAGTTACTTTGTTAAACGGGGCCTTGGATTGCGTTGACTTTAACTGTGCCGATACTGGCTGTTTATTGCGTGTCTCTCCTTTCGTTTCTTCCGCTTTCAATTGTTTATCCAGCATATCACTCCCCTCTCCTTTGGAGAGGGGTTGGGGGGTGAGGCTTTTGAGGCTGCTATAATCCGGAATGATCCCCGCATCCGACGAAATGCTCTCTACGTATCGTGGACTCTTGGGGTAGAAGATCAGTCCGATGAGGTTCACGCCTAAGGCCGCCACCTCGCGGATGTTCTGCGCATCGCGCATGCCACAAACCTTGATCAATTGATAGTTCATAACGCTATTGTCTTCATTCAACATTCATCATTCAACACTCAACATTCGTATCAGTCTTGCCAGCTCCTCGCCGGGATCGTCTGCTTTCATGAAGTGTTCGCCCATAAGGAAGCCGTGGAAGCCCACCTCGTGCAGCTGTCGGATGGTGTCAGGATCCCCGATACCACTCTCGCTCACCGTGCACACACCTTTCGGCAGACGTTCGGCGAGACGGAAACTATTGTTCACGTCGGTGACGAAAGTACCGAGATTGCGGTTGTTGATGCCGTACATGTCCGGCTCAAGGTCAGCGTATTCGAAGTCCTCATCGCCGTGCATCTCCAACAGTACTTCCAGTCCGAGCTCATGTGCCGTGTGCAGCAGGCCGCGGCACTTGTCCTTTTCCAGGCAGGCCGCGATGAGCAGTACGGCCGATGCGCCGCAGTAGCGGGCTTGGAAGAGCTGATATTCGTTGATGACAAAGTTCTTATATAATATAGGTATCGTCACGCCGACGGCTCTGGCCTGCTGGATATACTCGTCGTAGCCACCGAAGTATTTCGTATCGGTGAGAATGCTCAGTGCGGCAGCTCCGTGTTGCTGATAGCTCAGGGGGATGACCGAAGCCTTGCCTTCCTGCTTGATCCATCCTTTGCTGGGCGACTTGCGTTTAAACTCAGCGATGATGCCCGTTGGTGAGTCCATGAGAGCCTGGCGCATCGAAGCCGGTGCGCTGGTCTCCTTCTTGATCTGTTCCTTCACGAGCGAATAGAGGCGGCGGGGCGGGATGAAGTCCATCCGCTCCTGCAGTTCCTCTACTTTGTGTGCTACGATTTCTTCTAATATGTCCATGTTATTCTGTTTTTCTACAAGTTTCTCCCCATTCGTCCTTGTCGGTATTGCGGTCCTCCCCCCTTGGGGGAGTTAGAGGGGGCTCCCCCTTTACGAGTTAAGTTCCACAAACTTCTTGAAGGTGTTGAGTGCCTTGCCGCTGTCGATGCTCTCGCGTGCGATCTCTGTGCACTCCTCAATCGTTTTCTTGCCTTTCTCATAGACTTGTATGCCGAAGGCAGCGTTGGCGAGGACGATGTTTTTCTGTGCGGGCAGCGCTTTGTTGGCCAGTACGTTGTCAAAGATCTCCTTGGCTTCTTCCTCAGTGGCGCCGGCTTGTATCTCCTCCGGCTTGGCGATGTCAAAGCCCAGCTCAGCCGGTTTGAACACGCGCTCATAGGCTGCCGTGGTCACCTTAAACGGACCTGTGAGTGAGATCTCGTCATATCCGTCGATGCTGTTGACGATGCCGTAGTCGATACCGATCTTCTGGTAAACCTGCTGATAAAGGCGCATCTGGTCGAGGTTGGCCACGCCGAGCAGCTGGCACTGCGGTTTTGACGGGTTGATGATCGGGCCGAGGAGGTTGAAGAATGTCGGGAAGGGCAGTGCCTTGCGGATGGCGCCGACGAACTTCATGGCTTTGGCGAAGAGCTGGGCATGGAGATAGACGATGCCGCATTCGTTGATAGAGCGGTTGAGCTTGTCGAGATCAGCAGTGAAGTTCACACCGTGGTTCTTAATAACGTTCGATGCGCCGCTGACGCTTGTGGCGGCATAGTTGCCGTGTTTGGCCACTTTGTAACCGGCTCCGGCGATGACGAAGCAAGCTGTCGTGGAGATGTTGAACGTGTTCTTGCGGTCACCACCGGTACCCACCACGTCGATGTAGCGGTCGCAGTCCAAGGGTACGGGTACGCCCGTGGCGAGGATGCCATCGCGGAAACCGAGCAGTTCCTCTACGCTGATGCCGCGCATCTGTATGGCGGTCAGCAATGCTGCGATCTCTGCGTCGTTGAGTTTACCGCGTGTGATGGCGATGAGCAGTTCTTTTGTCTCTTCACGTTTCAGCTCCTCGTGGTTGAGGAGACGGTTGAAAATAGCCTTGATATCCATAAGCGTATATTTTTTAATTGTTATATGTCTTGTTTATATTTGTTTCTTTTCTCTATTCAACATTCATCATTCAACACTAAACATTCAACACTGAACATTCAACATTGAACATCATTCAACATTAAACATTAAAAAAAGGCCTGTCGCAAGAACGACAGGCCTTTGTATGTTGTTGGATATAGTACCCACATGGCTTCTCGACTCACGACTTTTTCAATCTTGAGCTACGCCACCACCAATATGCAGATACGTGATTTATCATCTTTTTTGTTGATTTTATATTTCGGGTGCAAAGATACACGTTTTCCATTAGACTGCAAACATTTCAAGTAGAAAAATATCAATTCGTTGCATTTTTAACATTAATACCGATCATCTTCACCTTCTCCTCAAAGTCATCCTTGTCGCAGAAAGCGCCCTTCTTCACGCGCGCGCGATAATTATATATGGTGTTGACGCTGTAATGCAGGAACTCTGCGATCTTGGAACTGTCAGTAATGCCGAGTCGGATCAGGGCGAAGATACGGATCGAAGTGCTGAGTTGTCCGTCCTTCTCCACGCTCAGTTGCGCATCGGGGCGCAGCAGCGCGTTGATGTCATCGACGAAATGTGGGAAGAGATGGATGAAAGCAGAGTCGAAACTCTTGTACAGTTCGCTGGCATCTTCGTCGTTATTGTCCTTGCTGTGGATGATGCGCTCGAGTTCAGCATATTGTTTGCTCTTGAGATAGCGTGCCGTGCGCTTTTTGATTTTGTCGATACGGTTGACATAAAGGCTACATAGCTCGAGGAATTGTCCGATGTATTCCTCTTTGACGCGGTTGCTGTCTGCGAGTCGTATGTTGCTGTCGGCAAGTCTGGCATTGCTCTTTTGCAGGTTGGCATTGCTGAGGTAGAGCAGGTTACGCGTGCGTCGGATATGGTTGCGCTGCTTCATGGTCATCAGCAGCAAGACGATGACAAAGATGCAGAGAATGCTTAGGGCACACAGCGAAGCCATGAGGCGGCGTTGACTCTGCTCGCTGGCGTTCTTGTACTGTCCTGCGAGACTGTCCATGAGCGGGGCTACTTGCCACTTTCTCTGTCGTGCGCCGAAGGTGTTGGCGCACTCACTGGCATAGCTGATATAGCGGTAGGCGCGTTTGAGGTCGCCTTTGAGCATGAGCTGATTGGACAGTTCCCATATCGATCCCTGGTCCGTGACACCGAGCTGGATGTCATTGATGACCGATTGTGTCACCCAGTACATCATCTTTGTCGTGTCGCCGAGTGCCTTATAGGCCAGGTAGCGGTAGAGAGCAACCAGGGCGTAGCTGTGTGAGTCTGGTGATGTTTGCTTCATCCATTGGTCGTTGTATCGTAGAGCCTCTTGGGTTTTGCCTTGCGCGATGAGCTGGTTTTGGTAGGTTTCGCGATAGATGTCATCGTCTTTACTGAGTAGCGGCATCATGGCTTTCTCGTAATGATTCTTTAGCCCTTCATAGTGTTGCTTCATCTCCGGCAAATTCGTGTAGAAGGCGAGTTCGGTGTTGATCGTATAGCGTGCCACGTCGTAAAGAGCCCATCCGTGGCGGTCGAGTGTGGTCGTGTCAATGTCTTGCAGGCAGATGCGCGCTTCGTCGTAGAATCCTGAACTAATAAAGTACTTAGCCAGCATAGCGCGGCAATGGTTAGCCTCTTGCCGTCGGCCCTCTTTCTCCGCAAGTGAGATGCAGCGGTTGAGATAGACACATGCCTGGCTATGGATGTAAGGATAATATAATAGGTATAGGTCGTAGCACAGTTGATATTGCCGGCGGGCATCCTTCGTGGCCTTGAGTTGTCGCTCAAGGCTTTTGATTTTCTGCTGTCGTTGCACGATATATTGTGCCGACCGGGCGATGGCGTCGTCGAGTCGTGCGTATTCTTTCTCCATGTCGATATTGGTGGCTGAGGCTGAGAGCACAGCCATCATTGCGATGATGATCGTCAGAATCCGTGTCATTTAGGTATACAGGCTATATGTTGTTCTTGGTTTTTGTTGGTTACAAAGGTACAAAAATGACTTTAAACGGCCAAATTTTGGTTGAAAGTCTATCGTTCTCTTCCCCTTTCCATCCACTCTTTTAATATATCTAAAATCATGTAACAGTCTGATAAATAGTAGTTTCGTCTTTTTTATCCTCTGTAAATATCCACTTTTTCAGTCCACAGCACTACAAGTATGAAAAAAGACTATTAACTTTGCAGCATCGATTGACAGTCGATGAAACCTAAACGTCGGAACATTATCAACCATATACTATATCTATAACCATCTAAACCCAACGATCATGAAAAGAATCAGAACCATGCTTACGGCGACGGCTTTGCTTGTCACCTCATCGTTATGGGCACAGCAGAAAAACTATTCCGGCACTGTGCTCGACGATCATGGAGAACCGATCATCGGCGCTACTGTCAAAGTACCGGGCTCCTCGACGGGAGTGATTACCGACCTTGACGGTCACTTCACCATTACGGCCAATCCCGGCACCAAGATAGAGGTGTCGTATGTAGGTATGCAGACACAGACGCTCTCTGTGGCTGACAACATGCGTGTGACTTTAAAGGACGATGCCAAGACGCTCGGCGATGTGGTCGTCATCGGCTATGGCGTGCAGAAGAAGAGCGTCGTGACCGCTTCTATCGCAAAGGTAGATGCCGAGGACCTCGAAGGCAAGACACAGCTGCGCGCTGAGGATGCCTTGAAGGGACTGGCCGCCGGTGTCAACGTCACGAGCGCTTCCGGACAGCCTGGCGCCAAGTCGATGATCCGCGTGCGCGGCATAGGCACGATTAACAATTCCGATCCTCTTTATATCATCGACGGCATGGCCACCGACCAAAACGGCATGGAGCTCGTCAACCCCGAGGATATTGAGAGCATCGAAGTGCTCAAAGACGCTGCTTCCGGAGCCATCTACGGTTCGCGTGCCGCCAACGGTGTCATCCTTGTCACGACCAAGAAAGGCGCCAAGGGCAATGCCAAGATCAACTACAACTTCTCTTATGGTTGGCAGAGCGCATGGCGCAAGCGCGACGTCACCGGTGCTACCGACTACGCCATCCTGCAAAACGAGAAGTATGTCAACGGCGGCCAGGCGCCTCTCTATGCCGATCCTTACAACCTCACTGATGTCAACGGTAATGCCGTGAAGGGCTTTGGCACCAACTGGCAGAAGGAACTCTTCAACGACAACGCACCGATCGTGCAGCACGACCTCTCCATCAGCGGAGCCAGCGATAAGGTCAACTACTATCTCTCCATGGGCTATATGACCCAGGAAGGTATCATCGGCGGCAACTACGGACAGTCGAACTACGACCGTCTGACCCTGCGCTCCAACACCAACTATACGCTTTTCGACTTCTCCAAAGAGCGCAACTATCTCAACAAACTCGATCTTGGCGTCAATGTCGGCTACATGCGCGTCCACAACACAGGCGTAGAAGCCAACTCCACCTGGGGATCGCCACTCGGTTCGGCTTTGTATCTCTCACCGATCCTGCCCGTCACCATTACCAATCCCGACGTGGCCGCAGCCATGGAAAAGCAGTACGGTACCTACGATCTCTATAAGGATGCCAACGGCAATCCTTACACCGTGCCCGGCTATTTCGGTTCGTATAACGAGCAAAACAACCCCATCGCCATGATGCAGGGACGGCCCACCCGCAACTGGTCGCATAAGATCATGCCGAAGTTCTCCCTCGATCTGCAGCTCTTCGACAACCTGAAGTATCACTTCGCCTACAGTGCCGAGCTCTCCTTCTGGGGCTACGACGCTGCCACGACACAGAAATTCTATCTCTCAGGCAACAACAATGCCGACCACACCTCTGCCACCTCTTACAAGGGCGACAACAACTCCTGGCAGGTCGACAACACGCTGTCCTACGACAAAACCCTTGGCAAGCACTCCTTCGGCATCGTCCTCGGACAGTCGGCCAGCAAGTTCAAGGGCAGTGAGCTCGGTGGCGGTGCCTGGGATCTCATCAATATCTACAAGCCGTCCATCAACTATACTAATGGCAACGGCCAAGTCGTCTACAGCACAGACGCCGACGGCAAGATCACAGGAGCCACGGCTCATTTCAACACATGGGGCGGACCCTACACCGAGCACCGGCTTTCCTCACTCTTTGCCCGTCTGAGCTATAACTACGACGAGCGCTACATGGCACAGTTCACCGTGCGCCGTGACGGTTCCAGCCGCTTTGGTTCTGACAACCTCTACGGCACCTTCCCCTCCTTCTCTTTGGGCTGGAACATCATGAACGAGAAGTTTATGCTCCCCACCCACAACTGGCTGAGCAACGCCAAGCTGCGTTTCAGCTGGGGTAAGAACGGTAACGAGAACATCGGCGACTTCGCTTACACCACGCTGACCTCTATGGGCAACGACTATTATTTCGGTACCAACAGCGTCAAGAACCATGGTTCCAAAGCCAACCGTCTGCCCAATCCCAATCTGAAATGGGAGGAGAGCGAGCAGACCGATATTGGTCTCGACCTTGGATTCTTCAACAGTGCGCTGACCTTCACCGTCGACTACTTCGTCAAGAAGACCAATGGCATGATCATCGCCATGCCGATTCCAAGCTATGTCGGCGAGACTTCTCCACTGGCCAACGTCGGTGATATGAAGAACTCCGGCTGGGAGTTTGAGCTCGGATACAAAGGCCACGCAGGTGATTTCCGCTATGGTCTCAAGGCCAACGCATCCTATCTCCACAACGAGCTCACCAACCTCGGCAATGCTACGGGCTTCCTCGACTGGGGCATCTCGCAGTTCTCCGACGGTGGCACGCGCGCTGAGAACGGACAGCCCTTCCCCTTCTTCTATGGCTACAAGACCGCCGGCGTCTTCCAGACCGTCGACGAGGTCAACGCCTACAAGAATGCTGACGGCAAGCTCATTCAGCCCAATGCCGTTCCCGGCGACTTGCGCTTCGTCGATGTCAACGGCGATGGAAAGATCACTTCCGATGACCGTACCAACATCGGCAACGGTACGCCTAAGTGGACCTTCGGCTTGAACCTCAACGGTCAGTACAAGGGCTTTGATATCAACCTCTTCTTCCAGGGCGTGAGCGGCGTGGACGTTTTCGACGCCACCTATCGTCAGGACATCGCATCGGGCAACTATCCTTCCTGGATGCTCAGCCGCTGGACGGGCCCCGGCACTTCCAACCGTGTGCCACGACTGGCTCTTGGCGACACCAAGAACTGGGTGGTCAGTGACCTCTACGTCCGCGACGGCTCCTATCTGCGCCTGAAGAACTTCCAACTTGGCTATACGCTTCCCCGCTACCTGACGCAGCGGCTCGGCGTCGACCGTTTCCGCCTCTTCGTCATGGCCGAGAATCTCATCACCTGGACCAAGTACTGGGGCTTCGATCCTGAGATTGGCACCAGCAGCACATCGTTGGGTGTTGACTATGGTGTATATCCCCAGGCACGCACCTGGTCGGTTGGTTTTAATATCACTCTTTAACTGAAAAACGCAGAAACCATTATGAAAACCAAGAAATATATCTATGTAGGAGCTTTGGCCGCAGCCTTTCTCTTAGGCTCCTGCAGCGACGACTTCCTCAAAGTCGAGAATCCCAGTGGTGAGCCATTGGAAGAATACTATACCACCGACGCCCATCTGCAGGAATCGGTGACCGCCGCCTACGATCCGCTGCACTGGCCCGACTGGGACGGCACGGCTTACAATGCGCTGAATATCGACGCCGAGATCATGGGCGACGACTTCTTCCCCGGTGGCAGCAACATCTCCGATAACCAGCATTGGCATAAGCTCTTCAACTTCGAGGGCGACGGCAACAACACGCTCTCCACGCTTTGGGGCGACTTCTACTCCGGCATCAAGCGCTGCAATGACGTGCTGACCTATTGCGCCTACGATGCCAATAAGGACAACACCCATCTGCCAACCTATATCGAGCAGGCCCGCTTGCTGAGAGTCTACTATTACGATATCCTCTGGCACTACTACGGCGACATTCCCTTCTATCTCACCAACCTCTCCAGTCCCTATCAGGCCGACCAGATTTCGGCCGACAAGGTCTACGAGAAGCTCATCGCCGAGATGGAGGACATCCTCAAAGGCAATGTCCTCCCCATGCGCTGGGACGACGCCAACGCCGGACGCGTGAGCAAAGCCTTCGCCTATATGCTCTATGCCGAACTGGTCATGTATCAGGACGACACCGCACGCTACCCTCAGGCCCTGGCCTACATGAAGGAGATCATCAGCAGCGGTGACTATCAGCTTATGACCAACTTCGCCGACATCTGGAAGGAGAGCGGCGAGTGGGGCTCGGAGTCGATCTTCGAAATCAACTATCAGGACGACCAGGCTGGCCGTGACTGGGGTACCTCCAAGAGTGCCGGTGGCACCGTGATGCCCACGCTGATCTCGCCAAATGGCTGGAAAGGCGGCGACGGATGGTCGGCCGGTCAGGATGGCTGGGGCTTCCTGCCCATGCGGGTCGAGGCTTACAACATGTACGAGGACGGCGATCAGCGCCGCGAGGCTACCTGCTGGGATCTCCGCAGCCTCCTTGGCACCGACAAGGACTACAATGCCCGCTATCAGGACACGCACATCTGGCTGGCCAAATACCGCCCGATGGACGACAACAACAAGGATTGTCCGACGTCGAAAAACCTCAACTACAACAACAACCTGCGCATCTACCGCTATGCCGAGACGCTGCTCAATGCTGCCGAGCTGACGCTGGCAACGGGTGGCAGCAACGCTGAGGCTACGGGATACTTCAACCAGGTGCACCGTCGTGCCGGTCTTTCTGCCATGCAGAGCATCACAGAGGGCGACATCCTCAACGAGCGTCATCTCGAGTTCGTCGGCGAGGGCAAGCGCTATTTCGACCTTGTGCGCACTGGCAAGGCGGCCACTACGCTTGTTGCCATACCAGGCACCGACCGTACCAACAGCTGGACGCCTAACAAGAAGCACGTGCCATTGGCTCAGTCCGAACTCGACAACGATCCTAAACTCCATCAGAACGACTATACCAAATAAAAACCGAAACGATTATGAAAAAGATATTTAAGCTCTTGGCCTGCGCGCTCTTTGTGGGGCTGACGCTTCCTGCCTGCTCGCCGGAAGACTTCAGCGGCGCTGACCAAAACGGACTCCCCACCATGGCCGGCATAGACTTCAACGTCAGTGTCGACCAGTCCACCAACACCATGACGGCTACGGCTCCCGCTGTCAATGGCGAGTATCCGGTCTGGCTCATCAATGGCAAGCAGTACTCCACGCTGCCCACGGCCACCTATTCCAATAAGGTAAAGGGTACATACACCATCGAGCTGCGCATGGCCAACCGCAACGGATTCAGTCAGGCCGGCCTGAAGAAGGAGTTTACCTTCAACGAGACCAAGGTCGACTTCTCGCCCTATGCCGAAAAGCTCAAGGGTAAGAAATGGCGTATCGACAACAATGCGCCCGGACACATGGCGTGCGGACCCTCCGGTACTTCCGGCACGGAGTGGTGGTCAGCGGCTAAAGACGACAAGAAAGACTTTGGCGTCTATGACGACCGTCTGACTTTCACACTGGTAGAAGGCGACCCCACGCGGGGCACCTATGTCTACAGCTCTGGTGAGGACGGTAAGACGTTTGTCAACACAGGCACGACGCTCTGGGGCAGCAACGATCCCGACTGGGATGCTACCATCACGGGCGAACAGACATCGACTTACACGCTGGAGTCCGGAACATGGACTGATGCCGATAAAAACATCCAGAATGCCATCTTCCTTGTCTTGGCTGACAACACAGCCTTCCCTTATATCTCCAGTGACGGACAGTACCAGCATCCGCGCTTCCGCATTGAGGGACTGACCTCCACCACGATGAACCTCGTCTATGACAACGGCTCTATCGCCTGGCACTTCATCCTGACGAGCAAAGAACCTTCCACGGAGGTTGTGCCCGTCAACCCCGACGACGATCCCGAAAAGATCAGCTGGTGCGACGTCAACAGTGACCTCAACCTCGGAAAAGCCTTCAACAGCTTCGGTCAGATGACGTTCTGGTGGGCAGACGACAAATGGGCTCAGCTTGCCGATCCGCAGTTGAACTTCAAGGACGGCGTCTACACGATCTCCTTCAGCGGGCAGCCCGGCGGCGCAGAGTGGCAGGCTCAGTGCATGATCCACACCGCCGACGAGGGCGTGCCTGTCGCTTACGAGAGTGGACAGACCTATGATATCAGCTTCAAACTCAAGTCCAATGTCGACATCGCGCGCTATACGCTGAAGATTGCAGACCAGAAGGATGACAACAACGCACTGTACTACAACAACAGCATGAAGGCCGAGATGGGTACCACGCTGGTGCGTGTGCCTAACGTCAAGGCCACGACATCATCGTCCTCCACCAAGTTCATCCTTGACTTCGGCGGTATTGGCGCTGACCCGACGCTGTCCATCAGCGACATCATCATTCAGAAACACGTGTTGAAGAAGTAACTTTTCGTTCTTATATATATAATAAAGAGTAGCTCTCGGCCCGCTGCCTTGGGCTTCTCCTTTTCACATTGAAATGAAATCATCATGAAATTGAAAACATATCTCAGCGCTCTCTTCCTCGCGCTGTCGTTTCCGCTGACGGGCTGCGGCTCTTCCTCTGGCGATGATCCCGTGCCTGCAGTCACGATCACGGTGAGCAATGGCGCGCTCACCCTTCCCGCCGCCGGTGGCAGCCAAAGCTTCACGCTGTCGGCCAACCATGAGTGGGGACTGGTCTCCACACCGGATTCTTGGCTAAAGGTCTCGCCGACCTCTGGACTGTCCTCCGGCGGTGCCACACAGATCACGGTGACCGCCGCGGCCAATCCCAACACTTCGTCGCGCTCTGCCTCCCTCGTCTTTGCTGCCGGAACGGAGCGGAAGACCGTCGTCGTGACGCAGGAGGCAGCCACGACGGCCAAATATGACGCGCCAGCAGGCTACGACCTCGTGTGGCATGATGAGTTCGATGGCAACAGCCTTGGCAGCGACTGGACAGAGGAAGAGAAACCTGCCGGATGGGTCAACAGCGAGTTGCAGACCTACATCAAAGGCAACACGGTCAACGAGGTCAAGGACGGGCACCTGCTCATCCACTGCTATCAGGATGGCGGAACCATCTATTCCGGCCGTGTCTACGCTAAGGTAAAAGAAGGTTGGACCTACGGCTACTTCGAAGCGCGCATCAAGTTGCCCTCAGGAAAGGGCACGTGGCCTGCCTTCTGGATGATGCCGGCTAACAACAATTTCACCACAAACCCCTGGCCGGGCTGTGGCGAGATCGACATCATGGAGGAAGTCGGCGCCGACCCGAACATCGTTTCCGCAACGATCCACTGCAACAAATACAACAACGGCAACACGCCTACGGAGCACGGCATGCTGAAGGTGCCCACGGCAGAATCGGACTATCATGTCTATGCATGCGAGTGGACAGCCTCTAAACTCGAGTTTTTTGTCGATGGCAAGAGCATTCTTAAATACGAGCCCGCCGACAAGACGAAGGACTTCTGGCCGTTCAATGTTCCCTTCTATCCGATTCTCAACCTCGCCTGGGGTGGCAGCTGGGGTGGATACAAAGGCGTCGACGCCTCCGCGCTGCCCGCTACTATGAGTGTGGACTACGTCAGGGTGTTCCAAAAGCCCACCCCCTAACCCTTTAGCCTCTCCCCCTTGCCCCTCCCCAAGAGGGAGGGGAGTGATTACCGCCAGGGGATGAGCAACTCCGGCCTTGTCTTCTTCCGCTTTTCGTCCGGTATCGGGTTCGGTTTGCCTCGGCTGTGCCGAGGCCCTCCCCTTGCCCCGTCTTGCGTCTCCCCTTGTTTCTCTCTTTCTTCCCCTCTTAATTCTCTAATCATCTATGAGCAAATTCCTTTTTTCCTTTTTTCTGCTTGCGCTGTCGCTTCTTGCCGTTGCGCAGCAACCCGTTTACCTCGATGACAGCCAGCCCATCGAGCGCCGCATCGATGACGCCATGAGCCGGATGACCCTGCAAGAGAAGATCAGCGTCATCCACGCACAAAGCAAGTTCTCCTCCCGTGGCGTTCCGCGTCTGGGCTTCCCCGACTTTTGGACCGACGACGGCCCGCACGGTGTCCGCCCCGACGTGCTCTGGGACGAATGGGAACAGGCCGGACAGACCAATGACTCGTGCGTAGCCTTCCCGGCCCTGACCTGCCTCGCTGCCACCTGGAACCCTTCGCTGGCCTGGCACTACGGCCGCAGCCTCGGTGAGGAAGCCCTCTATCGTGGCAAGGACATGATTCTCGGACCCGGCGTGAACATCCTGCGCACACCGCTCGGAGGCCGTAACTTTGAATACATGGGCGAAGATCCTTACCTGGTCGCCACGATGGTCGTCCCTTATGTCCGTGGCTTGCAGAGCAACGGCGTGGCGGCCTGTGTCAAGCACTTCGCCCTCAACAACGACGAGGAGTACCGCCATCAGGTCAACGTCAACGTCAGCGACCGCACGCTTCACGAGATCTACCTCCCTGCTTTCCACGCTGCTGTCACCAAGGGAGGCGCGTGGGGACTGATGGGTGCCTATAATCTCTATCGTGACGAACACAACTGTCACAACGAGTACCTGCTTAAGGACTTGCTCAAAGGTCAGTGGGGTTTCGATGGCGTCGTGGTTTCGGACTGGGGCGGTTGCCATGATACCGACCAGGCTGTGAACAACGGACTCGACATGGAGTTCGGCACTTGGACCGACGGCCTCCATAAGGGCGCCAGCAACGCCTACGACAATTACTATCTCGCCAACGCCTATCGCGACGGCATCCTCTCCGGTCGGTACAGCATGAAGACGCTCGACGACAAGGTGCGCCGCGTGCTGCGTCTGTTCTTCCGCACGACGATGGCACAGCGTGGCCACGGCTCGCTGTGCTCCGAAGCCCATTACCGTACGGCACGCAGCATTGCCGACGAGGGCATCGTGCTCCTGCAGAACACGGGTGGCGTGCTGCCCCTTGACCTCAGCCGCCGTCCTACGGTACTCGTCGTAGGCGAGAATGCCATCAAGATGATGACTGTCGGTGGCGGTTCCTCTTCCCTGAAGGTGCAACGCGAGATCTCGCCGCTCGCCGGCTTGAAGGCGCGGTTGAAGGACGTGGCCACCGTAGAGTATGAGCGTGGCTATGTCGGCGACACCTCCGGAGCCTATAACGGCGTGACCACAGGACAGGATCTCAAGGACAGCCGCTCGCGCGAGCAGCTCATCAATGACGCGGTGAACAAGGCACGCAAGGCCGACTACGTGATCATCGTCGGCGGTCTCAACAAGAGCGACTACCAGGACTGTGAGGGCCACGACCGCAAGGACTATGGCTTGCCTTATCATCAGGACGAACTCGTGGAGGCCTTGGCCAAGGTCAACCACCGTGTGGTCTTTGTCAACATCTCGGGCGATCCCGTCGCCATGCCGTGGCGCAACCGTGTAGCCGCTATCGTACAGGCATGGTACGGAGGCAGCGAGAGCGGTGAGGCGCTGGCCGACGTGCTCACCGGCGACATCTGTCCGTCGGGCAAACTGCCGTTTACCTGGCCCGTAAAGCTGCAGGATGTCGGGGCACACGCCCTGAAAACCTATCCCGGAATGTGGCGCGCAGACCATAAGACCATCGACGAGACTTACAGCGAGGGCATCTATGTGGGCTATCGTTGGGCCGAGGCCAAGCACATCCGTCCGCTGTTCGCCTTCGGTCACGGCCTGAGCTACACCACGTTCAAACTCTCCGATCTGCGTCTGTCCTCACCGTCGCTGACGTCAGCAGACTCTTTGACAGTCACCGTCAACGTCCGCAACACCGGTCGCTGCGCGGGCTCCGAGACCGTACAGCTCTACATCCACGACGACCGGTGCAGCGTAGACCGGCCCGTCAAGGAGCTGAAAGGCTTTGCCAAGGTTGCCTTGCAGCCTGGTGAGAGCAAGGACGTGAAGATCGTCATCGATCGGCAGGCACTGAGCTTCTACGACGAGAAGCAGGGGACTTGGACGGCTGAGCCCGGCACGTTCACGGCACTCGTGGGCAATGCCTCAGACAATATCACGTTGAAAAAGTCGTTTACTTTGAAGTAACATACCTATTTATTATATAATGAGAAAACTATTCGTCGCTT
The DNA here is from genome assembly GCA_963656095.1 of Paratractidigestivibacter sp. Classification (GTDB taxonomy): domain Bacteria; phylum Bacteroidota; class Bacteroidia; order Bacteroidales; family Bacteroidaceae; genus Prevotella. The sequence goes on along the minus strand of CAVKHS010000022.1, from coordinate 32,253 downwards.
TCGTACTGAGTGTCGTGGCACTGGCCTGCCGGGCCGACAATGCCATGGACACCTATGTTTCCCAGCTCATGAGCCGCATGACGCTGGAAGAGAAGATCGGACAGCTCAACCTCCTGCCGGGCGGAGACATCGTCACCGGCAAGGAGATGGACAGCCCGCTGGCGCGCTTGGCTGCCGAGGGTAAGCTCGGTGCCGTGCTGAGTCTGCGTGATCCGGTGAAGATCAAAACCCTGCAGCAGATCGCCGTGAAGAAGAGCCGCCTGGGCATCCCCTTGCTTTTCGGTTTTGATGTCATCCATGGTTTTCAGACCGTGCTGCCCATTCCCTTGGCACAGGCGTGCAGCTGGGACACCACCGCCATCCGTCGAGGTGCCGAGATGTCGGCCCGCGAGTGCACCTCACAGGGCATCGACTGGGTCTACAGTCCTATGGTCGACATCGCCCTCGACCCGCGTTGGGGCCGCATCGCCGAGGGCAATGGCGAGGATCCGTTCCTGGGCAGTTGCATTGCCAAGGTGATGGTCGAGGGACTCCAGGGCAACTATGGACCTGAGAACGCGATGGCCTGTCTGAAGCACTACGCGCTCTACGGCGCAGCGGAAGCCGGCCGCGACTACAATACCGTGGACATGAGCCACGTGCGTATGTACAACCAGTACTTCCCGCCCTACGAGGCTGCTGTGCGTGCGGGCGTCGGTTCGGTGATGTCTTCCTTCAATCTTGTCGACGGCGTTCCCGCCACGGCCAATCCCTGGCTTCTCAACGACGTGCTGCGCCAAGAGTGGGGATTCAACGGCTTCCTGGTGACCGACTACGGTTCGATTGGCGAGATGGTCATCCACGGCATGGGCGATCTCGCCGCCTGCTCGGCCGAGGCGCTGAGGGCGGGCACCGACATGGACATGTGCTCCAATGCTTACAGTGCTCATCTGCTGCAACTCATGAAGGAAGGAAAAGTCAGCGAGGCCGACATCGACCAGGCTTGCCGCCGCGTGTTGGAGGCGAAATACAAGTTAGGGCTCTTCCAAAATCCCTATCGCTTCCTCAACAGCAAACGGGCTAAGACGGCACTCTACACCCCCGAGCACCGTTCGCTCGCCCGCGAGATGGCGGCCGAGACCTTCGTGCTGTTGAAAAACGAGGGCGACATCCTTCCGCTCAAGCGTGAGGGTACCATCGCCCTCATCGGCCCGCTCGCCAATGACCGCTCGAACATGGTCGGCAGTTGGTCGACAGCCGACAAGCCCGAGCTCTACTCCACGCTCAAAGATGCTCTGCAGCGCGCCGTGGACGGTAAGGCCCGTGTGGTCTATGCCCAAGGTTGCAACATCTACGACGACTCGGCTACGCAGGCCAACTGCTCCTTTGGCCGTCCCATTCCGCGTGTGGACAGCAAGCAGGCTGAGCAGGAGGCCTTGGCGGCTGCCCGCCAGGCCGATGTCATCGTCTGCGCCATGGGAGAGATGACCGAGATGAGCGGCGAGAGCTCCTCGCGTGCCGATCTCAGCCTGCCCGAGGCTCAGATGCGCCTTTTGCGTCAGCTCTGCGCCATGGGCAAGCCCGTCGTGCTGCTGAACTTCTCGGGTCGTCCGACGATTCTGAAATGGGAGAGCGAGCATTGCCAGGCCATCCTCAACGTATGGTTTGGTGGATCCGAGGCCGCTGATGCCATCTGCGACGTGCTCTTCGGTGACAAGGTGCCCACGGGCCGCCTCGTGACGACATTGCCGCAGTGCATGGGTCAGATTCCTATTTATTATAACCATCTCCGCACGGGCCGTCCCGTGGCAGAGGGCGCGACGAAATACTATAAGTATCAGAGCAACTACATCGACGTGCGCAACGATCCGCTCTATCCCTTTGGCTATGGTCTAAGCTACACCACCTTCAGCTACGGCGATATCGAGCTGAGTGCCGACCACATCGCCCGCGACGGCAGTGTGACGGCTTCCGTGACGGTGACCAACACTGGCAAGCGTGACGGCGATGAGGTCGTACAGCTCTATATCCACCATCCTGCCGCGCAGATCGCCCGTCCGGTGAAGGAGCTCAAAGGCTTCCGCCGCGTGCATCTCAAGGCCGGTGAGAGCCAGCGTGTCGACTTCACGGTCACGCCCGACATGCTGAAGTACAAGGACGGCAACGGCCATGATGTCCTCGACGCAGGTGCCTACGACATCATGGTGGGACCGAACGGCAGCGACAAAGCGTTGAAGAAGTCGACGCTCAAGTTGTAATAACCATATAATTATTGGCTATTTAATCAATAGCTCCTATACTTATTCTATTCACAATGGTGATAAGATGAGTATAGGAGCTGTTTTTTCTGCATGATTTTAGAGTACGCTAAAATTGTTCTTATCATGAATTTCTGACTTCGTCAATGCGTCACCCAATAATTATAAAGCATCGATGATGCGATTGACATTCACAAGTAAGTAACGAAGGCAGGATAGCGCATTCTGTTTTTACAAAAAACAAGTAAAACACTTGCCTTCTTCGATTATCAGGCCACGGATGTCATCAAGGCTGACACGCTGACCTATACCCGATGGCTGCAAGGCGAGTTCTACTACCACGACGCGCGTCTCTCTCATGTCATCGAGGATCTCTGCCGCTACTACGATTATAATCCTACCGATATTCTCTGTGACACGCCGCGTGATCATATCGTCAGCCTGCAGGCCAGTCGTGGGCTTGGCATCCGTCAGGTCCTTGCCCTCCTCAACAAGAGCAATGGTGGGGTCAACATCAGATTGAAATAACAGGTCAGGAAGAAAAACTGTGGTTGAAGTGGTGGTTCATTGATGCGCTTTAATGCTAATGGCATAGGTAAGTAACGCTTCTTGCCTAAGCTGTGATGTAAAACTCATCTCTTTAGATGGGATGAATCTTTACAAAAAGACATCACCGCGGGGTTGCGATATAGAGAGCGAGGAAACCTGAAAACGAGAGAAAACCGCGATGGGACATTCAATTTTGTGGTCTGTCGTTGTCAAAGTACCTTTCTGATACTGTCAGAAAGGCTTTCTGACCTGGTCAAAGTGCCTTTCTGACCATGTCATCTTACCAAGATGACAGCATCAAAAAGGCTTTCTGATAAGCAACTTCACTAATATTTCATTGTAAAAATTGCGGTTTTCTTGGAGGCAAAAATGCTTTACGTCTATAACAATTTATGTATCAGACAATTATAAAAACGCTCTCAAAATTCGCGTATTTGAGAGCAACATGGGTGTCGGCTCAGAAAATCGCAAGGAAAAGGGCGGAAAAATGTCAGAATTATAAACAAAGTAGCCTCGTCCCATAACCCCTCCGGCCTCACCCCCTCTCCAAGGGGAGAGGGGAGTAATTGCCGTCAAGGGTTGAACATTCTCACCTTTTCCTTTTCATCACAATGGTATTGTTTATCACTCATATTACTCCCCTCTCCCCTTGGAGAGGGGTTAGGGGGTGAGGCCGGAGAGGGGGGTAGGGGGGTGAGACGGTTGTATTTTTCTCTGCAAAACTTCCCGTAATCCTTACTTTTTTTGTACTTTTGTAGCTGAAACTAATAGAAACAAGACAGATTATCATCTAATCGACATAAAGAAACGACGCAATGAAAAAGGACTTAAAGACGGCAACCCTCTGCGTGCAAGGTGGCTATCAGCCGAAAAACGGTGAACCTATTGAAGTGCCTATCATCCAAAGCACTACCTTCAAGTACGACGACTCCAATGAGATGGCACAGTTGTTTGACTTGAAGAAAGAGGGCTATTTCTATACACGACTGCAAAACCCGACCAACGATGCGGTGGCGCAGAAGATCGCACAACTCGAAGGTGGCGTGGGCTGCCTGCTCACCTCAAGCGGTCAGGCTGCCAACTTCTATGCCGTGTTCAACATCTGTGAGGCCGGCGATCATGTCGTGGCTTCCAACGAGATCTATGGTGGTACGTACAACCTCTTTGGTGTGACGATGAAAAAACTCGGCATCGAGTGTACCTTTGTCAATCCCGATGCTTCGGAGGAAGAGCTGCAGGCTGCCTTCCGTCCCAACACCAAGTTGCTCTTCGGCGAGACGATTTCCAACCCAGGTTGTGCCGTGCTCGACATAGAGAAGTTCGCCCGCGTGGCCCACCGCAATGGCGTGCCACTGATTGTCGACAACACCTTTGCCACGCCCGTCAACTGCCGTCCCTTTGAGTGGGGCGCTGACATCGTGACGCACTCCACAACGAAATATATGGACGGGACAGCCTCGCAGGTGGGTGGCGCTGTGGTGGACAGCGGCAACTTCGACTGGATGGCGCATGCCGAGAAGTTCCCGGGACTCTGCACGCCCGACGAGAGCTACCACGGACTCACCTATGTCAAGGCCTTCGGCAAGATGGGCTATACCACCAAACTCGTGGCCCAGCTCATGCGCGACCTGGGCAGCATACCGGCACCGATGAACTCCTTCATCCTTAACCTTGGCCTGCAAACGCTGCACCTGCGCATGGCACAGCACTGCAAAAACGCGCAGGCCGTGGCGGAGTTCCTCCATGACGACCCGCGCGTGGCCTGGGTGCACTATTCCGGACTGAAAGACGACCGCTATCACGAGCGTGCCATGAAATACATGCCCAACGGCAGCTGCGGGGTGATCGCCTTCGGCTTGAAGGGTGACCGCGACACGGCCGTGAAGTTCATGGACTCGCTGCAGATGATCAACATCGTCACCCACGTGGCCGATGCCCGCAGCTGTGTGCTCCACCCGGCCAGTCACACCCATCGCCAGCTGACCGATGAGCAGCTCAAGGCCGCCGGCATCGCACCGGATCTCATCCGTCTGTCTGTGGGAATAGAGGATGTGGACGACATCCTCGACGACATCAAGCAGGCTCTGGATCAGGTCGATGTCAGGAAATAACGCTTGCTCCCGGCCATGATCGTTGATGGCCGGGGGACTAAAATAATAAGAATAAGTGATGAAAGAAGAAATAAGAGCGCTGTTGGAGGACATCCTGCCGCTGGTGAACTTCGATTCCGACTTCCTGATCTCGGAACTCGACTCGCTCGGCATCACCGCCATCCTCATGACGCTGTCGCAGAAATACAATATTGTGTTGGAGGTGGAAGATGCCACGCCCAAGAACTTGAAGAATCTCAACAGCATCGTGGCGATGGTGGAGAGAAAGGTGGCGCAAAAGAATCAAGGGAAGTAGCGCACACGTGACAAGTGTCTATAATTCTCAAATTCTTGATAATAATAAGAAACGGAGCACAGGATCATAAGGTATACAGTAGGAATTGACGATGAAGACATTGCAAGACTATATCCGTCAGCACGCATTGAGGACCCCCGGCAAGATCGCTTTTGTCGTGGGGGAACAGCGGGTAAGCTACAAGCAGCTTGCGCAAGCACTCTCTGCGGACCGGAGCGATGAGCAGGAAGGCGCGCAGCAGGGTGTGTCTGGTACGCTTTCTGCCGCCCGGTTGTTGGGAGATATAACCCTTTCCACTACCGGCACTACCGGCAAGCCAAAGCAGGTGGCCTATACGCCGCAGATGGTCTTGGCCAATGCCGAGAACCTCGTCGACGCACATGGCTACACGGCCGACACCACCTTTGTCATCTGTGGACCGCTCAACCATCTGGGCAGTCTGTCGAAGGTGTGGCCCGTGATGCTGGCGGGCGGTACCGTTGTGCTGCTCGACGGACTGAAAGACATGAATGCTTTCTTCCGTGCCATGCACACCGCGCCGCACGGGATGGCGACCTTCCTTGTGCCCACAGCCATCCATCAGCTCATGCAGTGGGGCTGTGATAAGCTGGCTGCGCTCTCGTTGGCCATCGACTTCATAGAGACTGGAGCCGCGCCGATGCCGCATGACGACATGCTGCGGCTCTGCCAACTGCTGCCCCATTCGCGGCTCTTCAACACCTATGCCTCCACAGAGACCGGCGTCGTCTGTACCTATAACTACAACGACGGGCTGTGCCTGGCCGGTTGTGTGGGTCGTCCGACACTTCATGCTCAGGTGAAGATCACCGACGACGGGCATATCGCCTGCCGCGGGCCGATGGCGATGAGCGGCTATCGCAATGATGAGGCGGCTACGGCACGGACGATGCAAGACGGATGGGTCGTGACGGCAGATCTCGGAACGCTTGATGACGAGGGACGGCTGCACTTCAAGGCGCGCGAGGGAGACATGATGAATATAGGCGGTTTCAAGATCGACCCACTGAAGGTCGAGGAGGCGGCACGACAGATCAGCGGCGTCGACGACTGTGTCTGTGTCGTGGCCGACAGCCCGCTCTTCGGCCGCTGTCTGAAGTTGCAGTATGTCTCCACGTCGGGGCAGCCGCTTCCAAAGCCGTTGCTCGCCCGCTCATTGGCTGCGCACCTGGAGGCTTACGAGGTGCCGCGGCTCTATGAGCAAGTCGAGCACCTCACCATGACCTTCAACGGAAAGAAACTGAGAACCTTAAGTTCAAGTAAATAATCATCGGCCCGAACTTTTGCAGAGGGTAGGGCCGGGAAGACAATAAAAATATTTTGCTATGTTAATCATCATCAGAAACAACCACGAATACGGACCCTACGAGGAGTCTGATATTGCAAGATACGTAGAAGAGGGCCGGCTGTTGCTCAACGACAGGGCCCGCGACGTCGAGTCAGGAGTGGGAGGAACGGTAGAGGAACTGCTCGCCACGCATGGCATCCGTCCGCGGGTGCGCAACCGTGGCTCGCTCATGCAGCAGCTCCGATATATCGGTCATGCGTTTATCTTCCCCAAGGACGATATGGAGCGGCACCATCTCATGGAGGACAAGCGACTGCTCATCCTCGCCATCGTAGGCCTGTCGCTGTCCATCATCATGCTGCTGCCCATCGGCGGCTATCTCGTCTTCTATGCCGTGAGTCTCTATTTCGCTACTATTTGGGGACTGTTTTTCGCCTATTTCTTCCGTACGCGGCAGATCAGCAAGGGCAAGGCTGTCTCCACGTTTTTCCTCACACAGCTCGGCGTGTTCATCATCTTCTCGGGACTCAACGAGTTGAACTTTTTCTATAACTTCACCTCGGCTCCTTTCCCGCTGAGCATTCTCGGCTATATCCTCGGCATTGGACTGACCGAGGAGTTTGCCAAGATGATCCCGCTGCTCGTCCTGGAGCGTCGGGCGCGCGAGCCGCAGCTGCCACAGACAATGGTGTTCTATGGTCTCATGGCGGGTATTGCCTTCGGCGTCTTCGAGGGTGTGCAGTATCAGACGTCGATCAACATCCGGGCCGACTACACCACGGCTTTTGTACTGAACATCGCGCGACTGACTTCCCTGCCGTTTCTTCATGCTGTATGGGCTGGCATCTGCGGTTACTTCGTGGGCATGGCCGGTCTCTATCCCCAGTATCGCAAGTCGCTCTATGTGCTGGCGCTGGCCATCCCCGCCACGCTCCATGGCCTCTACGATCTGTTTGCCGGCGGCATCTATCTCATCTCTTTGGTCATCGCCTTCCTGAGTGTCTTCCTCTTGATGGCCTATCTCAGAAGGAGCAATGCGCTGAGAGAGAGGCTGAGAAGGTAGCCTCGCGTACACCGTATGTTAAAAAGTTCATAGAACTTCTCGTTATCATCATAGCGCATATCGCTGAATAGTACCCTACATAGCCCTAAGTTGTTGTAGCATTTTAAACGGGATCAACGTTAGCGCAGCCCAAGTCTAAATATGAGAATATAAATTATTTACTTCTGTAAGCAGGATTCTGGAAAGCCATCTTCCGGTCTTCCGGCATGCTCATGGCATCAAGCTGCGACTGTGGTATCGGTCGCAGATAATCATCCTTTCCTGTGGTGTTGCCATTTCTTCCCAAGGATGGTTCTTGCCTTGAACAGCCTCACGCTGTACGAAGCGAAACTTCATCCAAGTGGTAGAAGATGACGAAGACTCGAGGAAAGTGTAATCCCATCTGCACATCCATCGTGCGAAGTTTCCCGGAGCAGTGCCGTTATTCTGGTGTGTAGGTCTCGCGGTTGACCTCGTTAAGAACATTGTTGCAACTGCTGAGTGTCAGCGCTGCAGCGATTCCTCCAAGAACTATTTTATTAATATATGCCTTTTTCATGTTTGTCGAAGTTAGAAAGTGAGATTGAGTCCGAACAACCAATTGCGCGTTGATGGTGTATTGTAGCTGACGATGAGCAGACGGGACTGATAAAATGTATTCACGGCATTGCCACCAATTCTTCTATATATTTGAGCATCGTTGCCGTGTTCTATTTCACGTCATCATTGGTTATAGCCTTTTTGTACTTTGAAAAGTATCGGAATATTTATTGTTGAGTACCGGTATAATGAATTGATTCTCTTATGCGCCAAGTGGCTCTCATCTCCTATGGCTCAATTGCCCCTCATCTCTTATGTGCTTAAGAACTTGCAGCGGATAACGCGCAAAGAGGCCTTCAGGTTGGTTCTTAGTATGATCCATTGTACTAACGAACGACCTGAAGGCCTCTTTTGTCTTGTGTCCTCTTTTGATTGCTGTTATGGATGAGGAGCGGGAGCTGTAGGAAAGCGTGCAGAGCTGAGGTTGAAAAAATCATTTCAGCAACTCGGCGAGCTTGCCGGCGAGTTTCTCACCGCGGGCGTCCATGTCCGTGGCGATGATCTTGCCGGTGGCTACATCGAAGAGATACATTGCCGGGATGGCGCGCACGTGATAGAGATCAGCGAGTTTGCTGTCGGCATCGAGGAAGCTCGGCCACTGGAGTTTCTCGTCGGCGCAAGCCTTCTTCCATGCTTTTCGGTCACGGTCTGTGGAGATGCTGATGACCTGGAAGCCCTTGTCCTTATACTTGGCATACTGTGCCTTGACATTAGGAATCTCCATGCGGCATGGATGGCACCAGCTCGCCCAGAAGTCGATGAGCGCGACCTTCTTGCCCTTGACAAGGCTTGCCAGCGTGTGGCTCTTGCCGGCCTCGTCCTTCACGGTGAACGGCGTAATCATTGAGCCGGCGCCGCCGCCGGGGTACAACTCGGCGTAGACTTTCTTGCCATACCAGCTGTTCTTGGCAGCGGGCGACATGGCCTCGAAGACAGCCTTGTCCGCCGGACGGAAGTAATTCATGAAGTCCATCATCAGCAACGGCCCCCAGAACGAGTCTTTATGGGCGTTGATGGTGCTGTCGAGACGGAATTCCACTGTGCTGAAGAAGATGCTGTCGGCCTGCAACATCGCTTTGTACTCGCTGCTCTCCTTGACGGCCTTGCGCGCTTCGGCGGTCTTGGCATTGTTTAATTGCTGATGTACGGCTTCAAACTTCTTGGCATTGCTCTCATAGATCTCGTTGAGCTGGTCGCGTACGCTGTACATCTTGCTATACTCGTCGGTCAAGGGCGAGCCGGTGACTTTCATGTTGGCGAAGTCATAGACGGGCTGTCCCTGGCTGGTACCCACCCGCTTGACATCGGCCGAGATGGTGATGTCGGAGTTGTCGAGCATAAATTTTCCCATGCCATAGCTGTCCTTGACCTTCATGCAGATGAGGCGCGGATCGTTCTGTTGTCCGGTGACGGTGCATTGCCCGCCCTTGAGCGTGGCTGTGGCAACGGGCTTCTCGTTGTCGTGGCTCATGGGCACGAACTCGATGACAGTGCCGTCGGCCAGTCCGTGGAGGGTAGCCTTTACGGTGTAGCTTTGTGCGTTGGCGATGATGGCAAACAACGCCATCATTGCCGTTAATAGTTGTCTTCTCATTTTACTTATATATATTTTATTTGTTGATGATGGCTGTTTATTCTGCGTCGAGGTTAGTCATGTCTACGATTTTGCCCCATCCTGTGGTGACGACCGGGTTGTCGGGCGAGCCGAACATAGGTCCGAAGGATGAAGTGGGGATGCCATAGTTGACGTCCATCTCATACTGTACGAGCTTGCCTTCCTGTTTGTTGCTGTCCCATACGCCAATCCAGAGGATGCAGTTGCTTGTGGGCCAACCGCCGCCTGCGCTGCCCCAGATATAGAAGGCGGTGACCTCCTCGCCGGGCTGACAGGTATAGACTGTGTGGGACGTCGTCTCGCCGCTCGACGTGGAGAAGGAGTAGACGGCATTCTTGGTAGCATAGTAGAAAGCCTGCCCGTCGGTGTTGGCCGTGAAGCGCGTCGCCTTGTCGATGTCGGTGCATCCCGAGAGGTTGAGCACCGACCTTGCGCCGTCGGCACTGAGGTTGCCGTTGTCCACAACATTGTAGAACTGGTAGCGATAGAGCATCGGCGTGCCGTCGACATATGTGATGACATAGGTCTGGTTGCTTCCGCCCTGGAAGACGGCCTTCACCTCGCCGGGCACGTTGTTGGCGTCGACGGTAGCGTCGGTGACCGTAGCCTTGAAGGCCTTCAGCTGGGTTCCTTTGGCGTAGTAGGGGCAGAAGCGATGGTGCTTGCTGTCGTAGAGCACCTGCCAGGCATTGATGGCATTTTCGACGGGACGCCATGTGGTGAGTGTGTTCTTCATCAAAAATGGGGCAGCTTCATAGTCGCCGGCGATGGGCGCGGAGTACTTGCGGTCGTTGGCTTTGTTGGCATAGAGCACGTGCAGCTTGCCGTCGTTGACGAGGAAGTCACAGTTGTTGGTGAAGAAACTGTTTTGCGGGTCAAACTTCTCAGGTGTGGCGTAGAACATCGAGTTCCAGTCGTTGACCGTCATCAGTCCTTCTTTGCTCAGTCGGTAGAGGTTCTCCGAAGTGGCTACGAGATATCCGTCCTTGGGAGTCTTGCCCGTGGTGGTGCCTCGGATAAAGCGTGGTGTGCCTTTGAGGGTGGTGCCGTGGAGCGTGCTGTAGTAGCGGTAGATACAAGTGTCGCCATAGATCAGCATCAGCGGCGACTGGTAGACCTCGATGTCGGTGCCGCCGTTGCGCTCGGTGAGCAGATAGAGTCCGCCGAGTGAACTGGTAGATTCCACGACGGTAAATCTGTTGACAGTGGTGTAGTAAGCACGCTCGCCGCTGACGGTATCCTCAGCGAGGCAGTAGAATTTGTATTGTCCCGGTTTCAAGTTGCACGTCCAGTCGAGAGCCAGCTCATGGCTGATGGTGTCGGCGGGCGGATACACCTGTTTGTTGCCGACCTGTACGGGCTGGTAGGAATAGTTGGTCAATGTGAGATAGAACCAGCTGTAGCGGAGTCGCTCGGGATGGTCGTATTTGATCTTGGGAGCGAACTGTATGCGCTCGCCAGGTTTCATGTTTTGTTCCAAGACCAAGCGCTCGTTGACGGTCATGCCTGTGGTGTCGAAGACGATTTTGCTGATTTGATCGTCGGGCAGATAGTTGTAGTTGCCGTCGTCGCTGTAGCAGGCTCCCAAGCAGAGCAGGGTCAGTGCGGCGAAAAGGAAGAATATGGTTTTTCTCATATTTGTTGCTTCTTATATAAGGTTAGAACTCCACGAGCACGCCATTTTCGTCTTTGAGAGGGTTGCCCGGGTGCGCGTTGTTGTAGTCTTGCAGTGCATTTTGGAAGAGGATGCGCAGGTTCATCAGCTCGCCCCAGGAGAGCTTGTCGGTGTCGAACTCGGTGATGCCACCGGCATTGGCGATCATGAAGCGGTACTTCGTGTTGCTGTACTCTCCGAAGAACTCTTTGAGCTCGTCCCAGTTGGTGGGCTTAGAGAGAATGTCGTTCCAGACGAGCAACAGGTGGTTTTCTTCGTTGACGCCGGGCTGGAAGTCGTCAGAGGGTGCCACCTTGATGTAGAGCCTGACGGGTTGCTGTTGCAGCGAGGCATCGCGACGGAGCGTCACGGGGAAGGCAGCCGAGGTCTGCCCCGCCGGTATGGTCACTGTGGCGGGCAGGCTGTATTGTTGTGGCGATGCTGTCGTAAGGTCGTTGTCCACCACGATGTTGGCGGTGCGGTCGTGGTCCTGTGGCGTGCCCATGATGACGGCGTTGACCATCATCACCTTTTCGGTGGTGTCGGTGGGATAGGTGACAAAGGAGAAGGTCAGCGAGTCGCTGCCCACCGTCCATGCCTCCGGTCCGACAAGTCTCACGCGTGGCGTGTCGCGATAATAAAAGTCCTGGTCGTTGGAGCAGGCGACCATGGTCATGGCCAGCACGGCCCCCAGCAGATATCTTGCAATTACTTTCATGATACTTTGTTGATTAGATGTTTAGCTTAATTGTCATATCCTCCGAACTCCACGTCGTTCTCGGGTATGGGCAGCACATACACGCTCTTTCCCGGTTTGACGGCCGTGCCGGCGATCTGCTGGGCGTTGAGTCGTTTGTAGTAGAAGAAGAGTTGTCCGCCCTCGCCGACAAACTCCTTGCGATATTCCTTGTAGATCTCCTGCTGGATTTGTTGCGGGGTGAGACTGCTGTCGAGAGGAAAGAGCTTGAGATTGCGGTTCTCGCGCACCTCGTTGAGCAGTTCCACGGCTTTTTCCGGCTCGCTGTCCTCGAGGCACTCGGCGACGATATACCATGCTTCGCTCATGCGCAGTAGGGGATAGAGATCGTTGTATTTTCCACCTTCTACATGCCAGAACTTGCACAGATACTTCGTGTCGCCGTCCATGGTGTAGCCTTTGAGATAGCGATAGTCGTTGCCGAATCCCCGGCTCACCTCATAGATGTCCTGCTGTGTGGCGTCGGAGGGGTTGAGCACATCGTCACCGCCTTTCTTGGCAAAATAATAGTTGGCAATGTCCTCCCAGTTGTTGACGGTCAGATGGAAGATGTGCTCGCAGGAGAAGGCCATGTCGAGTTCGTTGAGTCCCGTTTGCTGCATGTTGGTATAGTCGATCCATGTAAAGGGTGTGCTTGAGTTGTCGTCGAGGGCATGTATGACCTCGTTGGCATATTTCAGTGCGTTGGTCTTGTCGCCTGCCCAGAGATAGGCGCGTGCCAGTGTCAGTGCGCAGGCGTAGTAGTTGAAGTAGCAGACGCGGTCGGCACGGAACTGGTACCGGTCCTTGGACAGCAGCAGCGAGTCGTGGCTGAGTTCCTGATGGGCGGTGAGCAGGTCGTTGATGATGAGTTGCATGGTCTCTTTGACGCTCTTCTGCGGCACGACGCTGGTAGCGTATTCCGTGACGTAGGGCACGCCCATGGCTTGGGCGTCTGTGCCAGGAGCGGCGGCGAAGAGCCGCATCAGGTCGAGGTGGAGGAAGGCACGGAGTCCGTAGGCCTCGCCGCGATAGAGATGATAGTGGTTGGCCGTGAAACTCGTGGAGTCGGCCTTGTCGATGTTGCGGATGAGGATATTGAGGTTGGCGATGCAGTTGTAGGTGTTGCGCCAGATCGTGGCGATAGTGCTCTTGCTCGTTGACTGTGTGTAGTTGAAGTCGTTGGCGTAGCGCCATTTTCCGTTGGCACTGACATTGTAGGAGTGGGAGAGGACCTCCACGAATCCGATGCCCATGTTCAGTCCGTACATTTGCGGCGTGGCCATGGCGGTGTACACGCCGGTAAGCTGGTCTTTGTATCCTCCTTCTCGCGAGAACTGCTTTTCTTCTTTGATCTGGGACTTGGGTTCCACGTCGAGCCAGTCGTTGCAAGAGGCGAGAGCCATGGTGCCGATGATTGCCCAAAGAGTGAGAAAAATATGCTTGGTGTTCATGATCATAAGTGATAATGTTGGATTGATTAGAAGGTGACTTGTGCGGAGAGCGAGAAGGTCCGTGCGAAAGGATAGTCGGTACCGCGCTCTGTTTTCACCGACGAGATGACGAAGAGATCGTTGGTGTATGCGCTTATCTTGAGGCGCTCCAGAAACGAGTTGCGCACAAAGCGACAGTTGCGGAAGTCGTAGCTCAGCGTGAGCGACGACAGCGTGAAGAGAGAATAGTCGCTCACAAAGCGCGACGTGGGGTAGGTGATGCTCTGGTCCGTGATGGCTTTGTAGAGTGCAGCGTTGCCGGGTTTCTGCCAGCGGTCGCTGAGCACGCGTCGGTCAACGTTGTATTGCAGTTCGGCGTTCTCTACCTTATCGACGAGTGTCTGGTTGTAGATCTGTCCGCCCCACCGATAGTTCATGGTGATGTTCCAGCCCCATCCGTGTATCTCGCCGTTGAGACCGAAGTTTCCGTTCCATTTGGGTTGTGTATCACCGCATACTACTTGGTCGTTGACGTCGTAGGTGTAAGTGACGGTGCCATCCTTCTTTCTGTAGATCTCCTTACCCGTTTGCGGGTCGATGCCGAGCGAGGGCACAGCCCAGATGGCCGTCATGGAGCATCCCTCGTAGTATTTCACGCTGGGAGTGGTCACCTTTTTGTCCATCTTGGTTTTATCCTGCTCCTCGTTCCATGCACTGAGCGAGTCAGAGATCTTCTTGAGTCTGTTTTTGTTGTGAGCGGCGCTGGCGAAGACGTTGACATAGTCGCGGCCGTGGTCATAGACCTTATAATTGAGATAGAGCTCGACGCCCCGGTTCTCGGTCTCGCCCAAGTTGTCGACAAACGTGGAGAAGCCGGTGGAGTAGGGAACGGAGATGTTGGTCACCATGCCTTTGGTCTGCGAGATGTAATAGTCAAATCGTCCGGAGAGCCTGTTGTGGAAGAGGCTGAGGTCGAGACCGATGTTGGTGTCGTATTTCTCCTGCCAGTGGAGCCGCTCGTTGGCGAGTCCCTTGACATAGGATCCGATGCCGCCGTTGTAGGTACGGCTGCTGTAATACATGAAGGTGGGCATGGCGTCGTAGGAGCTGAAGCCCTGGTTGCCCGTGAAGCCGTAGGAGGCGCGCAATTTCAACCGGTTGATCCAACCGAGGCGCTTCACAAATTGCTCGTTGTGGATGTTCCATCCGCCGCCTACCGACCAGAACGATCCCCAGCGGTTGTCGTTTCCTGCCTCTGACGATCCCATGAGGCGGTAGTTGGCATCGAAGAGGTAACGCTCGTCATAGCTGTAGTTGAGGGACAGCAGTCCGCCACAGTTGCGCGACACGCCTTCCGTACCGGTGGGCTTGCTGTCCTTGGCATATTGCACGGCAAACTTGATGTCGTCCATGAAGTCATTGGGGAAGCCCTCTGCCGTCACGCCGGTCTGGTTGTAACTGTTGTCCTGCATGTTGAGCTGCCCGTTGACGAAGACCAGGTGCTTGCCGATCTCCTTGGACCATTGCAGTCCCAGGTCGGCACTGATGTCGGTGTTCTTGCCGTTGAGCTGATAGTAAGAGCCCCTGCGCAGGGCATCGGCGGTGTTGAGGAAGTCGGTGTGGTTGGCGGGTTTGAACTGGTCTGCCGTGTTGTTCTTTGCCACGATGCCGAAGCGGCCGGTCATCTTCAGTCCCTCGGTGATCATCCATTCGAGGTAGAAGTTGTTGGTGATGGTGGTGTAGCCGGTGCGGTCGATGGTGTTGAGCGTAGTGTTGTAGAGCGGGTTGTAGTACTGGTTGCTCTGTCCGCTGTTGTCGGTATAGCTGTAGCTCTGGATGAGATTGCCCTGTGCGTCGTACAGTCGGCTGTAGGGATTCATCTGAGCGTATTGCTCAAACGATCCGTAGGGCGAGTTGTTGCTGCGGTTGTAGTCGATGGTGAGTTTGTTGCGGAACTGCAGGTGCCCCAGTCTGTATGCCAGCGTGATGCCACCGGAGAAGGTATTGCGGTTACTGCCCTTCATGGCACCGCCGATGCTGTTGTACATCAGGTTGACGCCATACTGCCACGCTTTGTCGCCTCCTTCGAGGTAGAGGCTATGCTTGTGTCCCCATCCGGTGCGTACGGGTTGGGCGAGCCAGTCGGTGTTGACGCCGGCCTCAATCTCCCGGAGCTTGCGTGTGTAGACCTCGTCGAGGCCGATCTGTGTCAAGGGATTGTCGGAGGAGAACAGTCCGGCGCGCCGCTCGATCTCCAGTTTCTCCTGTGCGTCGGCGAGGTCATAGCTGCTTAGGTCTGGCACTTCCATGCTCACGCTGCCGGTGTAGGTCACGCGCAGACGCCCTATGTCGGGTTTCTTCGTCTCGATGACGATGACGCCATTGGCGGCTTTCGAGCCATAGATAGCTTTGGCGGTAGCATCTTTTAGCGTGGTGACACTCTGTACCTGGTCCATGTCTAAGTCGAGAATCTTGGTGAGTTCCGTCTCAAAGCCGTCGAGGATAAACAGCGGTTGGTTGGCGCTGGAGGCGTATTCTCCTTGCACGCTGCTGATTGTCGACGCGCCGCGCATCTGGAAGTCGGGCAGGGCGTTGGGGTTGCTGCCGGTGCCGAGGTTCTCGATCTGCATAAACGACGGGTCGATGTTTTTCAAGCTTTGCAGTACGTTTTGGTTGCCTACGCGGCTCAGGTCATCGCCGCTCACCGTGGTGACGGCACCGGTGAAGGTATTGGCCTTGCGGGTGAAGGCACCGTTGACGACCACCTCGCCGACAGACTTGCTGTCGGGCTGCAATACAATCTTGTAGCTGCTCTCGCGTGTCAAGGTCACTCGGTGGGCCTTAAAACCGATATACGACACCTCCAGGGCATGGGTGTCTTCGCCCAGCGACATCATGAAGTGGCCGTTGACATCGGTGACCATCATTGTCGTAGCCCGGTTGCCGTCTTCGCCCACCGAGGTGATGGTGGCTCCGGCGAGCGGCTCCCCGGTGTCGTCGACAACGATGCCGGTGATCTCTCGGCTGAAGTGTGTTTTGAACGGCCTTGTCTGTAAGGTGCTGTCACGCTGCTGTCCTTGTATGGGGATCACGGGATACAGCAGGCACATCACTGCGATCAGAATGTTTTCTTTCATAAGCGTAGGTTTTGCCTGGTTCATGTTTTACTCTCTTACGTTTAGCTTTCTTTTAATTAAAAAACGTTTCAGATGGATTTTTGGGTACGGCAAATCATTCTTTTTATAAAATTCCGTCGTTTTTCTTTCTTAGAGCTGTCGGATTTGTAATCATTCGGCTCAAGATAGAATGCGATGAAATGTATGGCTTTCAGAAAAAAGCACTAACTTTGTAGTCGTTTTGTATCATCATCATAAAAAGAGATGAACCGGCAAGGTGATTTTGATAAAGTCTTCAGGTTGTATTATGAGCCCATGTATTTCTTCGCCCGCCATTTTGTGGACGAAGAGGAGACGTGTCGTGACCTTGTCATGGATGTCTTTGAGGATCTCTGGCGGCACCGCGACGGCGTGAAGGCCGTGACGGCGAAAAGCTGGCTCTTTGTCGACTTGCGCAATAAGTGCATCGACTATTTGCGGCGACAAAACCGGGCACGACAATACGAAGTGACAGCGATGCTGCTCAACAAGGAGTGGACCGAGAACACCGACCCGCTGGAGCAGCAGGAGCGTGAGCGCATCGTGGCCCGTCGCCTCGATGCCTTGCCGGTCACGACACGCCGCATCTTTGACGCCTGCTATGTCGAGGGAAAGAAATATAAAGAGGTGGCTGCGGAAATGGGCATCAGTGTGAGCACCGTGAAAAAGCATATCGTCAAAGCATTGAAAAGTGTTAAAAGGCAGACGAAACCATAACCGTTTTCTTTTTTCAATCGTTTATTAAATGACGGAACAACAATCATGGAAGCTAATCAGAAACATATATTATCAGAAGAGGACCGTGTGCTCGAACTCATGGAGCATGGGTCATTGCCCGACAAGGCAGCACTCGACGCACTGCGCGATGACGAGCAATTGCGCCAAGCGTGCATGGACGTGCTGGAGCTCACCTCGGGCTGCCGCCGCAGAGAGGAGAAACCCGACGTGGAAAAGGCACTCCGTCGTTTTCATCAACAGCACGGGGGGCATCGTGTGGCTTTGATGCCTCGGGCGTCGCATCGCCGTTGGTGGGCTGCTGCCGCTGCTGTGCTGATGCTTGTAGGCGTGTCGGCATTGCTTCTCCCACAGTTGTCGCGGCAGTCGCCGCTTGCAGAGCAGTCCGCTACCCAGCTCTATCGCCAGCCTGTACTTTTGGCCGACGGCGGGCGGGAGATGCCCGTAGGCATGGAGTCGGCATTCAAGCCGGTCGTCCTCGCCGCACCGCCGAGGACCGCCGGGGAAGCACCCGCGAAAACGATCACCGCCAAGGCCGGGGCGGGTGAGGACCGCGTTGTGACGTTGCCCGACGGCAGTCGCGTGTATCTCTATCCACAAAGCAGTTTGAGTTTTCCCTCGCGCTTTGAGGGCGAAGAGCGTCGCGTGAGCTTCAGCGGCAAGGCCACGTTCTGCGTGCGTCACGACGCTCGTCATCCCTTCTTCGTGGATGCGGCAGGTGTGGAGACCAAGGTGCTCGGCACGGTGTTCAATGTCAGCACCTATGAAGGGACTCCCAAGTGTGTGACGCTCATCAGCGGCAGCGTGCAGGTCTGTGATGCCTATCACTGTGTCGTCCTACAACCCGGTGAGCAGGCCCGTTTCTTTGACTATCAGGCCATGGATGTCGTCAAGGCCGATACGCTGACCTATACTCGCTGGATGGAGGGTGAGTTCTATTACCACGACGCTCCGCTCTCTTTTGTCATTGAGGATTTGTGCCGCTACTACGACTGTCAGCCTGCCGATTTTCTCTGTGATGCATCTCGCGACATTCATGTCAGCCTGCGTGCCAGCCGCAGGCTCTCCCTCCACCAGATCGTTGAAATCCTCAACAAGAGCAATGGGCTCAGCATCAGAGTGAAATAGTGGTGCAGAATGGTCAGCAACTGTGTGCCCCCTGCGGGGCACTGTGTCTTGCCTATACTCTCTCTCTTAATTCTTGCCGCTCTGTGTACTCAATTAATCGGATCATTTTTTCTTCTTCTCGGTGTCTTTGTATGAAGTTGCCGACCGCAATGGTGAGATGCTCATGCGTGCTGCGGCAGTATTGCGAGCCGACAAGAACATTCTGCGTGCAGTCAGTCCCGAACTGACGTTTGATGTTCAGTGTGCTGGTCCATGTGTAGGCTTCATCTGTGGTATGAAACGCCGGGCTTTTGTCAAACGTGCTACAAACCCGTGAAGATGGCGTGAAGAAGCAGAGCGGGAGGGAAAGGACGTGTTCTTGGTGTCACTTTTTTCCTTATCTTTGCAAGTGAACAAAGTATATATATAATAAGGAGAAAAGCGTATGAAAAGAATGATGATGACGGTTGTGGCAACTGTAGTCTGCCTGACGATAAGTGCGGAAAAGAACGTGGTGATGCCCACTATGGGATGCGAGGAGCAGACGGTCGTGAAGATGTTAGGAACACCCGACGAGGTAAATGCCGACGGCGACGAGGTGGTGTATCATGACCTTATGTTTCGTGGTACCCGATGGGATTGCGTCGTTGTCAAGTACGAGCAGGCTGGTAAACTGAAGATGATGAAGGGCGTTGCGCTGAGTGAGTCTTGCCGCAACGCGCAGGAGGCTTTTGACCTCAGCGCCGGCTTGCAACAGCAGCTGCGCCGCGACTATGGATGGCTCGACCACAATGCCGACGATGACAGTTGGATGACTTATCAGGGAGGGGAAGCTAAGAGCAACCGCTATGCCTTCATGCTGAGCACAAAGAAAGAAGACAAGACTAACATTGTCAGCCTTGCCTTGTATTAAATTGCTATTTCTTACTTGATATTGTCGTAAGCGTTGATGGCCTCAGTGAATCGCTGGGCCACATCGTCAAACGAATAGAGACCGTCGGCGTTGGCTGTGAGGCCGCGTAGCTTGAGCGGATAGATCATCGGCGGATTGCCCAGGTCGAGCATCGTCAGTCCGCGCAGTTGGCTTGTTGACTGGTAGACGAGGTTGACGGCAACATACTGCTTGCCGCTCTTGTCGGTCCATTTCTCAAAGACCACTTTCGAGCCGATCGGTGTCTTCTTCTCGATGGAGTTGGGGAGGGAGTAGTCTTCCACACCTAACGCTGCGTCGACGCTGGCAATGTTGCTGTCGTGACCACAGAGGAAAGTGAACTTGCGGTTTTTGGCGTGAAGCTCGTCGCTGATATACATCAGCAGCGGATGGGCCACGTTAGCCGCTACGATAGGAGCCGTGAAGAGCACGTCGCCATAGACATCCTTGATCTGGGCGATCTTCTCCCAGTCATCGGCCGTGATGTCGTGCCCGAAAGCAGCCTTACGTGCGTCAGGTTCTTCGTAGTATTGCAGGATGAACGCGTCGGAGGCAGAGTTGGCGAGTTTGAGCGATCCCTTCATCTGCGGTTCGTCGTTCAGCCGGAAGATGATCTGCGTGTCGTCATCTTTAAAGTCGCAGGTCTCGCCGCTCTTGCAGGCAGGAGAGTCCTTGAGGTCGAGGACCTTGGCGGTGACGGCGTAGTTGGCCTTCAGCTTCTCACCGATACCTTTCAATCCTTTCTTGCCGCCCATGGCCGCAATCTCCTTCATGGCCTCTGCCTGGAAAGCGTCGCTGACCTTGGTGAGCTTGGGACAGAAGACCGGATCCATGGTGCTCGCTGAGAAGCGGTGATTCACATGGATGTTGGCCAAAGGCATGAAACCGGAAGAGAAATACTGTGCCGTGGCGATGGTGCGCTGCATGCTGTTGGCATAGAAGTTCACATCGTCAGCCGAGGGCGTGGCATTCTCCTTGAAGAGCCCCTCGTCGACGAGCCACTTGCGGAAATACTGTCCCATCATTGTCTCTAACACACCGCCGCGCAGTGTCAGCTCACTGGCGGCCGAGGACCACTGTGTCCACTGATGAGGAGTGAGGCGGCCCAGTGCGCTGCCGTTGGTCGAGAGCGGTGAACGGATGTTGTGGCGGCTCAGCACGACGACCTCGGTGAGCCGGTATTGCTGTTTGAAAGCCTCGCTGCGCTGCAGCTGTGCCCATGCCCATGACGGGCAGAGCATCAGGAGCAGCAGAAATGCAGAAAATATTTTTCTCATAGCCAAATGGATCTTTAGGGTTGATTAGAACTTGATCTGCAGACGGGTCTCCAGTGCCGTGAAGTGATCATCGTCGTATCCGGCACGGTTGCTGACCTTGGTATAGGAGCCTCTGACACGCCAGATCATGTACTTGTTGATATAGTAGTTCATCGTAGCGGAGAAGTCGTTGCTGCGTCCACCGCGGATGCCTGCGTCGGGATCTGACATGTCGAGATAGTCGTAGGCCAGCACCAGCTCAAGGTTGCCGCGCGCCGGCGTGTCGATGCCACCGTCCCAATAGTTGTATTTGTATTGGCGGCCGAGGATAAGCCCGCGCAGGGCAGCGTAGCCGCCGGTAGCCTGGAAGCTGTGATAGCCGTTGTCGCGGGTGACCGAGTTGTAGAAGTACTGTGCCTCCAAGCCCAGCCGGTCATAGGCAGCGCAGACTTCGGGCGTGAACTTGTACATGGCTTTGGCGTGGTCGACAGTGGCCTTCATCGAGGTGACTTGGGCGATACGCGTGGGCCAGGTGGTGGAGAGGACAAACGACTTGTGGTTGAGTTCGCTGTTGCTGTTGTAGCGCGGACTCTCGTAGGCACCCGAAACACCCACGTGGAAGATACGGCCCGGCTCGGTGAGCGGACGGTAGAGGGCGCGTGCCATGACACCGATGCCCTGGTTGCCGGTCTTGTCGCTCGTCATCTTCATGGCGTCTGTCTCGGAGAAGAAACTGGTGGTGACGAGATAGCGGAGATCGGAGTGCTCAAACATCACGCCGAGCAGACGTGCGTTGTTGAGTGCCTGGTTGCTGCGAGGTTCCTCCATGGAAATCTTGAAAGAAGAGCTTGTTGCGCTCTGCAAACCGTACTGATGAACGAAGTAACCGGCGCGGATGAGGCTTTTCTTGCCTAAGGAGTGCTCGATGAAGACATCCTTCATGCCCACCTTGCCGTAGGCGTAGCCGATATCGACTTTAGCGGTCCAGTCCTCATAGGTAGCCTTGAATCCCACACGCATGTCGGGGATGGCCATACCGTCGTTGAGTTGGTTGTTGACTTCGTCGCTGGCGTCAAAGACTCCGGCATCCAGGAGGATACGGCCCGAAGGCTTGACGACGAGTTTGCTTTCTGTCTTTTCCTGGGCTTGCAGCGCCGAGGCGGCGAGCAGTGCAAGTCCGAAGAGTATTGTCTTTTTCATGGTGTTTACTGTATGTACGATGATTTGCGGTTGTCCGAAATGTTGTTTACTTTGCAGTCTCTTCTGCCTTGCACTCTACTTTGGCGACTTTACCCTCTTTTACGAGCTTGGCGAACTCTTTCTTAGCCTTGCCGAGCTGCTTCATGAAGTTGTCGTTGGCATGCAGACGGGCCACGACGGCGCTGGCCACGAGGCGGGCTGCGTCCACGTCGCTTTGGAAGTGATAGCCACAAATCACGCGGCTCTGTCCCATCTCATAGCCACGCTTGAGAATAGAATCCTGGCGGTCGGGGTTCACCTCAGCGAGAACGAGGGCTGTGGCCCAGCCAATGGAGGTGTGACCGGAGGGGTAGCTGCCGTTGGTGGAGAGCTCTTGCTGCTGTTCGGGGTTGCAGGTCATCTCGTGATAATAGGCGAAAGGACGCACACGCATATAGTGGTTCTTGGCAGCGCGTGTGGCCAGATCGCCGGCATCCTCGCGCATGTTAATGACGAGCTTATAGATTTCGGGAGTCTCTTCCTTGCTGATGCGCACACCGAAAGCACCGGAGAAGGCGTTGGGCACGCCGTCGCCGTTGACGCGTGCGTCGGCAGCAGCCTGATCACCGCGTGGCGTGTCGCGCTGGAGCTTGCCCCACTGATACTGTGCTTCATCGTTGAGCCACAGGATGGAACCTTGTTGGGGAGGAGGAGGCAACAGCGAAAGGCTGTTGGCAACTTCGTCGGCACGCAGGAAATAGAGGTCGGGATTGGTGCGGACATCCTTGATCTTGGACTGACCGAAAGAGGAAACGGCGATGAGCGTCAGCATGAAGCTGACAACAAGTGATTTGACGTTGTTCATGATCTGTAATATGTTTAAGTTTAAAAAATGTTGATTCCGGTTTTTGCGATTGCGCTGCAAAGTTATGGTGAAAGAAGGAATAAAAAAAGTTGCATTTGATGTATTGTACAATATCATCAAATGCAACTTTTTACAAAGCGCTGTTGCTAAGCGTGTTATGGCAAAACGGTGGAAAGCAAAATAGTTTTTCTACCATCAGCGTTCAATGCTCTTGGATGCACAAACAAAGGCAGTAATAGCAAGGAAGTAAGCTACGGAATGGTCCTTCGTTAACCTGCATCGTTCATGAACGCTTATATCCAAGCACTATGAATAATAAAGATTTAACTCCGTTCGTAGCCACCCATCCCGGAGAAATGATCAGGGATGAACTTAAGGAGCGTGGCATGACGCAAAAACGACTTGCAGAAAAGATGGGCGTCAAACCGTCTGTGCTGAGCGAAACCATTAACGGCAAGCGACCCGTGTCAAAGAATGTTGCCATCGCATTGGAAAAAACACTTGGAATACCTGCTGAGATTTGGATGAATCTACAGAATCAATACGAACTTGACAAAGCAAGAATTTCCGAGCGCGACCATAGCCATGAGACTTTCTCTGTTACAATTCCTACGAAGGACAAAAGTCTCTTTCAGGACTTGGTTCGTAAATTCGGATGGGCATGCATGTGAAAGATAAAAAGACATAGTAGCAGATTAAACATAGTAACAAAGCGTTTTTTATGTTCACTCTGTTACTATGTCTTTTATTTTGTTTACTCTGTTACTTTGTCTTATTCCATTAGCCTGAGGATATAGTCTGCGATGCTTGACGGATGCCGCTCGGCATACTGGCGGATCTCTTCCTCGGCCGGTACGAGCTTGCCCTTGACAAGACGGCTGATGACAGGGTTGAGGTTGCTGGCCACGTTGAGCATACCCGGCAGGAGCAGACGCTTGACTTTCGGGTTGGCTAAGAGGAGGGCAAGCACACGGGCGGGCTGGTTCTCACCGTTGCTCCACTGGAGGATCTCGCTCATCAGTCGCGGATCAGTGCGGAAGATCGCGTCATAGAACCGGCCGGTCTGCGACTTGATGGCGTGAATGGTGTCGTGTGTGTCATCGCCACGGCGCTCCTCGCCGGCATAGCGTGCGATGAGATGGCGCAGTTGTTGCAAGGCTTTGAGTTCGTGATAGCGGTCGTCGAGATGTTGAAGCCGTCGCAGTACAGCGATTTGCTCAGTGTTTTCCATCGTAGGCAGCATATCCTCCCACTGATGGGTGAGCGTATCGGTCACTTTGTCCTGTTGCTCGAGTGCGACGATGTCTTTGAGTCGTTGCTCCACAAAGCGCTGAAGTCGATTCTGTACATCCTTGGACATCAGCGCCTCCATGCGTCTGCGGATGGTGTTGAGCGTCGGCGCCATGTCGTGTGTCGCCTTGATGGCCAATCCCTTGCGGTAGCTGTCGATGAGAGAGGGAAGGTCGTCGCTGATGCCTTCGACGGGCAGCGTGCCGGTGAGCAGATCCTGATCTTTGCTTAATTCTTGGTGGATGGCATTAATCTGCCGGAGCCACGAGGCGTTTCTTGATGCCTGCTCGCCCAACTGTTCGGGCTGTCCCTCGGTCAGTGCCTGCTGGCTGTCGCCGATGAGCTTGTGGGCATCGAAGAGTTCCGTCTGCTTAATGTCGTCGATCTGCTGCAATACAAGGCGCACAAAGTAGAGCGCCGCTTGGCTGTTAAGCCGCATAATTCGCTCCGAGACTGCCGCGAAGCGTTGGTTCGAGACTCTCCAAGAGTGTCTATTGCGGGTGCCGAACTGGTTGATCTCTGCTTCTATGTCTTTCAGTTCATGGGCTTCTTCATTGCTGAGAATATCGCGATATTTCTTCACCGCTTCCAACCGTCGTATCAGATCACGCTGACGCGCTCTCAGCTCTTGGCGGTAGGATCGACGCAGGCGTAGCAAGAAGAGATAGATGAGCAGCAAGGTTCCCAGCACGATCGCTGTACCCTCGAGGAGGCTGCGCCGTGTGATCATACTCGTCTCCATGGCGATCCATTCAGCCTGCCGTTCGTTTCCAGCCTTGAAACGGAGCATGCCGAGGTCGCTGCCTAAGTAGAGCCGCTCGTTGCTGACCAAAGCCGCTTGTGGGTGAAACTTGATGTCGCGGAAATAGGTGCCCTCATCGTGCAGCCTCTGCCCTTTTACCGTGAGTTTCATGATGCCACGCTCCAAGAGTGCGTAAACGACGCTGTCGTTGACAGGCAACAGGGCGGCTGTACCTTCCACCCTGATGGTGTCGGCTCCGCCTTGCAGATAGATGTCGTCGTTGGTGGCCAGCAGTGTGGCGGGAGGGTAGGAGTTGATGATAGCTGTCAGTCGCGGGTTGGAATTCTGGTCGGCGAAGATAGGTTGAGGCCCGTCGCCCCGGTCGGTCCACAGTCCATTGTTGAGCGTGGTGATCATCATCCGCTGGTTATCGGGAGCAGTGTAGAACGAGGTGATATATTTGTCGCGAAACGACGCCACGCTATGGGCCTGACTGCCGTCGAGTGGCAGTTTGACTAAGCCGTCCTGCACGCCTATATATAATATAGGAGTCTTTGCGGGCAGCAGTCCCATGGCCGTCACCTTTTTCTTTGTGGAGAAGATCTCATGGGGCACGTGAGAGAGATAGTTGCCCCAAAGGTGGTTGCCGAGGCTGAGGCGGAAGACCTGCTGCTTGTTGTTGATGTAATAGAGTGTGCCGTTGTCGGCGAGGCAGTCGATGATGGCGTTGGTATGGATGAAGTCGAAGATTTTTCCGGCCTGCTTGCTGCCGTCGGGCAGGGCGAAGACATTGCCGTGGTCATCGACAAAGCAGAGCCGTCCCTCGTCCTGGCAGGCAGCGACGATGGGGTAGGGAGCAGAACTGGAGAGATGGCGGGGCAACTGCCACACGGCGTGGTCGGTGACAAGCCATACGAAGTCGTCGTTGCCGGGCTGTGCAACCACGTGCGAGGACTTTGTGGGTACCGGCCGCCGCAACTGCAAGTGGGAGAAGTGACGGAAGTCGTCGGTGAGTATCGCATGGGTACGGCTGATGAAGCAGTAGGTCTTGCCCGTGCGGAAGAAGCTGGTGGCTATGTCGGGCAGACTGTAGGTCTTTTCATTGCCGTTAGTCTCACGCTCGTAGTATTGGTCACCTGCGAGGTAGCAGAGACGGTCGCCCTGACGCTCCACCCATGTCACCTTGCTGCCGGCATGGATCACCTGTGCCTTGCCGGTGTGCGTGTCTACGAGTGCCAATCCGCTGTCGGTGGCGAGCGCCAGTCGTCGGGCGTCAAGGTTGGCGATGAGTGGCGTGGCAAAAGACATGCCGTTGCTGTGGTCACGAGGGTAGACTTTTCCCAGTTGATGATGTCCGTCATTCAGGACAAAGAGTCCCTGACTGGTGGCTGCATAGAGTCGGCCGTCTTTCCATTGGATGTCGTAGACCGAGTAGTGGAGCCCTTTGATGGCGATGGGGTAGTGGGCGACGGGGCTGAACGCGTTGCCGTCGAACCGGTATTGTGCCAGTCCTCCGTTGCGGTGTCCGATCCAATACGTGCTGTCGTGCCTGACGACACAATAGATGCGGTCGGAACCAAGCTTGTAGTGCTTCCGACCTTGTGCCGTCATGCGCCAGAGGTCACCGTATTCGCCGCCGATCCAGTGCACGCTGTCGCCCTCGGCGGAGAGTGAGGCAAGCGGCTCGTCGAAGTAGGTCTCTGTCTCGTCCCAGCCCCATTTTTCTTTCTCTTTGGTGCAGCTGGTGAGAATCACAGCGCTGAGGACGACGATCAGGGCCAAGATCCATAGTGCTGATCGCCCTGACAGGCATATGGGCGGAAGCCCCCGGTGGTGTAGGCGGTCGATATGTTGTGGCCTGGTGGTCATCATCCTTGCTCTCCTTTCATAAAGTCAGAGTGTTTTGTTGCTGATTATTTCGTCCATCACCCGGTCGTTGTCGTCGACGGGTACCTGCTCCACGCGCTGGAAGTCAAAGCATACGCCGATCTTGTAGGTCCGTGGCATTTGTGCCAGGAAGCGGTCGTAGTATCCGCGTCCGCGTCCGAGGCGGTGCCCCTTGTCGTCGAAGCTCATGCCCGGAACGATGATCAACTCGATGCTGTCGAGGTCGCGGTAAGGCTTTCCGACGGGTTCGAACAGGTTGTAGATGCCTTTGGCGAGGTCGTCAGGTCCCGTATATTGCCGCGGTTCGATATGTTCTTTGTCGACACATTTCGGCAGGATGACGGTCTTGCCCTCCTTGAGCAGAGTGTCGACGAGATGCCGTGTGTCCACCTCGTCGGGCAGTGCGTAGTAGAGCATCACCACGCGGGCAGCCTGCAGGCGTGGGTGGCTGAGCAGCTCCTGCTCGATCTCTTTCGACCAAGCCTCACGTTGCTCAGTGGAGTATTGTTGCTTCCGTTGCCGGATGGCTTGTCGGAGTTGTTGTTTTAGAGAATGAAGGTCGCTCATATATCTAAGTGATTACTTATGACTGACAAAGTTAGGAATAATTTTCTAAAGGACTATATGTAGCTGGGGATTTTAACGTATCATGCCTTCATTTCTCTCACGCCGTAGAGCGGAATGTTGGTCAGCCACTCCTGCTCTCTATAGGGCGACATGCTGAAGCGGATGGCATGCAGGTCGGCGTGCTTATCCATAAAGGCCTTCAGCGATTTTGCTTTCAGGTTTTCTTCTGCCTTGACTTCTATGGGGATAATCTTGCCGTGGTACTGTGCAATGAAGTTCACCTCCAGTCTGGAGTCGCCCCGGCTGTAGTAGTAAATGGCCATGTCTTCCCTTGTTTTCAGTTGACACAGTACGTAGTTCTCGGTGAATGCGCCTTTGCTCTCTGTCATTGCATTGTTTGACATCAACATCTGAGCCGGGTCCATCTCGCTCATAGCTCCCAACAATCCTACGTCGAGCATAAAGATCTTGAAGGCGTTGAGATCTTCATAGAATTTCAGCGGCATGCCTACTTCTCTGACTCGCTGCACCCTATAGATGAGGCCTGCGTCTGTCAACCAAAATCAGTACACAACAACAATTCATCTGTATCTTTGGCAAAAATATGGTATGGAAGAAGCTCAATTATAGGCTTCAGACGATTATGAAATCTTCCGACCTGCATCTCAATGAGAAGGGTGCAGATGAGGAAGAAGTTCTTGCCAATGGACAGTTGCAAGGCTATGCTCCGCTCTTTCCGCTTCCAATCATCATCGCCCTATCCTTTCAGCTGGATAGTATGGAAGCCCATCTGTTTAGAGAGTATGTCTGTCAAAGATTGCAGACAGAGGCTGCCATTGTAATGCCAATCTTCCTGTTGGGCAATACCAAGAACTGATGGATATGTTTCCTTTTTCTTTCACCGATTATATCTTACTACATTACTACAATAAGAGTTAAAGCGGTGAAAGAAAAAGGATTGGCGTGTAGTTGGGAAATAGCAATCCTCATTACTACGGAATGACTACATACTATTACTATGTCAAGGAAAAAAAACGATTTCGATGTGTCCAAGTGCATTCGTTTGCACGCCATTTCCACATTTTTTTCCGTTTTTCCTTGCAAGTTTCGGAAACTTTAACTATATTTGCACCCAATTATAACTATCACTAAGTGAACGGATTAGAGGGCAACGGCTGTCAGCGGCATCTTTTCTTATATAATAAAGGTGTATGCGTGGCGCAGGAAAAACAAGATTTTCCTGTGATTTTGTCGTCGGATTATTTGGCAGTTCCAAATAATTTGTTACTCTCTCTCTCTCTCTCTCAGGCGCTACTGGCGTAACTCCTTACTAAACATCTTATTATACGCGCGCGTGAAAAACGGCGCAAAGCCTTTGGGCAAAGGACTCGCAAGAGATTCCGTTGCCTGTTTTGTCGTGTCCGTTGGCCAAGTGTCTGCCAACGGATATAAATCCCCTTTTACGAGGTCTTTTTAGGAATAAAACAGAGTTATAAATAAAGGAATCAGAATTTTATTTTAATTATTATGAGACAAACAAAACTTTTATTATTGCTGTTGCTGGCATTAGTCATGTCGGCGACAGGGGCATTTGCCCAAACGGTGGGAACGTCGTTTACCATCAACGGCATCACCTATAGGATTACGGTCAAGGACTTGACCACACCAGCAAACAACACGGTGGAAATAACAAGTATTAAAGGCAATGGCAGTGTTACTGTTCCTGCCTCCGTAACAAACTCCCAGGACTTGTTCAACTACAAGGTTACGGCTACAGCAGCTGGTGGAATGATTGCACAGTCTGGGGTGACAGAGGTGGTGCTGCCCGAAGGACTGACAACAATTGGCAACGGGGGATTTGCCAGTTGTCCTACATTGCAGAAAATAACCATTCCAGCCAGTTGTACCACGATAGGCTCTGGATGTTTCACAGCCTGTGACAACTTCACGACTTTCACTGTGGCTGATGGTAATAGCAACTATCAGTCAAACAGCGATGGCGTATTGCTTGATAAAGCAGGTACAACGCTGGTCTATTATCCGAGCGGAAAGGCTGGTGACTACGCAATACCCAATGGTATAACAACCGTCAGTCCAACGGCTTTTACCGGCTGCCGTAATTTGGGCAAACTGACCATACCTGCCAGTGTAACAACAATGGATTTCAGCGGTACATCGCCTTCCATATCCGGGTCCGGCACTTACATAGATGTAGATGATGCCAATATGGTTTACAGTGATAATGACGGTGTTCTGTGCAACAAGGCACAAACTTCTCTTCTTGCCTATCCGTATAACAGGACTCCTACCAGTTACACAGTTCCATCTACGGTAACCAGTATCGCTCCGATGGCTTTCTACAGCTCAACCATTACTTCCGTTGATTTGGCGAATACCAAAACTATCGGCAATAACGCCTTCCAACTTTGCCAGAGCCTGACAGATGTAGTCATTGGCAAAGGCGTGGAAGATCTTGGCGAGGGCACATTCACCGGATGTTTTGCCATTACTGCTTTCAATGTGGCAGAGGACAATACCCATTATATGTCAAAGGATGGAGTTATCTTTACGGAAGATGAAAAGACGCTGGTCTTATACCCAGCAGGAAAACAAGGCGACTACGCCATTCCAGAAGGAACAGTCAGCATAGCCAGCCAAGCATTCTATAACGCACAAGGTATTGGAAACCTCACCATCCCTACAACTCTTACTACGATAAATGACAGGGCCTGTTCGCATGCAACAATCACAGGGCTGACATTCTCTGCCCCTTCATCCCTACAAAAGATTGGTGCGAGTGCTTTCTTTAATACAAGAATGATTACGACGACTATTCCTGCCTCCGTGAGCAATATCGGTGTAAGCGCATTTGCCTCGTGTGCAAACCTTGAAACCGTATATGTGGAGGATGGCTCACAAATAAGCGTAATGCCGGGCACAGCCTTTGCCAGCAACCCCAAACTAACCACTTTCAAGTTCTTGGGAAGTTCCGCTCTTACAAAGTTCAATGGTACTACATTCAGCAATGATCCCGTTCTGGAAAGTTTTGAGATACCGTCAGGCGTTACGGAGATTGGCAGAAACACTTTTCAGAACACACCGAAACTGACCTCCGTGACATTCAAGGCACCAGCTTCAATAACCACTATCGGGGCAAACGCCTTTGCATCAAGCGGTATTACAAGTATTTCTCTTCCTGAAACAGTAACGACCATCAAGCAGCAGGCTTTCGACAACTGCACCAATCTCACCACTATTGACATTCCCGCATCCGTCACTTCTATAGAAACAGGAACGTTCAACATGTGTGAGAATCTGACGGCTATCAATGTGGACGCAAGCAATACAAAATACTCCTCCCTTGACGGTATGCTCTGTGACAAGAGCAAAACGGAACTCGTCGTTTTCCCTGCTGGCAAGGCTGATACGAGATACACGCTCATCCCAAATTTCTCTACGGTCAAGGCATATGCCTTTTATGGCAGCCAGAAAGTAACCAATATCACCTTCCCTGCGACCGTATCGACAATAGAGAATTACTCCATCGCCTTATGCAACAACCTCAAGTCGTTGAGTTTTATGGGCGAAGACAATGTTCCCGTACTGAACGCCAACATTATGTACAAGTCGGGGAATGCAAACCAGGTAACAGTGTATGTCCGCAAGAAGTGGTACGAGAACCATGCAGCGGATGTGACTACATATAATGGAGTTTTCAAGGAAGTGCATCCTTCATTCGTATCAACTTCCGGCTATGACCGTGGCACGGAGTTCTTCCCCACATCAACGACCAACGTTGGTGTCATCAGTTTCTACACGCCGCGTACCTCCGTCATCATCAATCCTAAGGCAACAGAGACCACCTATACAGATGTTTACGGAAAGACTTGGCCAACCAAGACATATGATGTGAGCAGCATCCTTGACTATGCCTATCAGAATGAAACGACGGTGAAAGATATCGTAGTGCTTGCCGATGTGGGTATTATCGGACTTGATGCTTTCAAGGCTGGCAGCCAGCTTAAAGGCATTTATTTCGTGGGAAATACACCCGCCTTGCTCAACAGTGTAGATTATGAATTGCTAAACGATTATCCTTTCAACGACGGTCAGGCCATTTATGTAAAGGAGAGCAAGGTGAGTGCCTATCAGGATACTTGGACACAAGGGCACACGCTGAACATCACCTACAAGATACCTGCCACGACGCTTGCCTATCGCGCTACCGCCTGCTATCCGTTCGATGTTGTCTATAACACAAGCGGCGACGTGATGCCTTATCTGCCGTTGAAATACAAGCGGATGACACAGCTGAGTCAGGACAAGGCATACGTGCGCGCCAAGAGTATCGACGACGGCTATGTGCCGGCCTTCTTTGGTGTGATGCTGGCCAGCGAGAACTCGGCCTCGGCTTCTTCTTATTGCCAGATGGACGAGAATCAGGCTCATACGGCCATCAGCGATCCCGACTACAATGCCGCCTCCTATTATATGGTGGGCGTAGCGGAGGACACGCAGATTGCCAATACATCCACCAACACGCTGTTCGGCCTGTCCAAGTCGGGTGTGTTCAAGAAAGTGAGCGACAACGGCAACACCATCCCTCATTTCAAGGCCTATCTTTCTATCCCGAACGCTGACATCCCGATGGGTGCCAAGAGCATTCAGTTCGTATTCGGTGACTTTGACAGCGAGACCACAGGCATAGACGGCATCACGGAGAACGGTAAGGACAGCGACGATGCACCTTACTTCAATCTCAACGGAGTACAGGTGAGCAAGCCGTCTAAGGGTGTATATATCCACAATGGCAAGAAAATTATCATCAAATAAGGAAAGGGAAGATTATGACAAAGAAAACATATATTCGGCCTTTGACAGAGGTAATCGAGGCAAGATACGATGAGAGTCTGATGAAATGGAACAGTACGCAATTCAGCGACGACCCCATTGATGACGAC
>CAVKHS010000021.1:0-57602 GCA_963656095.1 Paratractidigestivibacter sp. | reverse complement strand
TTCCAGAATCCTTAAGCCCTTCCCTGGCTCCGGCCCTTCTCTAACTCTCCCCGAGAGGAGAGAATTGCTAAACCATGCCATCCGCACACAATGCATGCTTTCTGGGTATTGCGGTCCCCTCCCCCCTCGGGGAGGGCAAGGGTAGGGCTTGTGGAGGGCAAGGGAAGGGCTTCTTATAATATTTTCCATTCCTTTTCGTTATCCTTATTGCTATGCAATGGACGGATAGAATCAGACAGGTAAAGATCATTCTTGTGGTGATGGCAATTACGATTGCCGTGGCCTCCCTTGTCGTGTCCCATAGCATGACGCGTGACTTGGAGGCGCAGGAACGCAGCCGCATGGAAGTGTGGGCGGAGGCCATGCGCTCGCTCAATCAGGCTGACGAGAATACAGATTTGAATCTTGTGCTGAAAGTGATTAACGACAATAATACGATACCCGTCATTGTGCTCGATCGTAAGGGGCAGGTGACGGACTTCCGCAATCTTTCTATCAATGCCTCTTCCCGTGCTGACAGTTTAAGGAAGGTCACCGAGAAGGGGCTTGAGCTTTTGGCAATGAACCGCAATATACGTATCTTCCTCGACGAACGGCATCGCGATTATATCGATGTCTGCTATGATGAGTCGTTGATGCTGAAGCGCCTTTCTTGGTATCCCTATGTACAGTTGGGAGTGGTTCTTCTCTTTGTGGTGGTTGCCATCTTTGCTTTACTCACCTCTAAGCGTGCAGAACAGAATAAGGTTTGGGTAGGATTGTCGAAGGAGACTGCTCATCAGTTGGGTACGCCGATCTCCAGTCTGATTGCTTGGGTGGAGATTTTGAAGGAGACCTATCCCGACGATACTTTAATACCGGAGATGAACAAAGACGTAAAGCGTTTGCAACTCATCGCAGACCGCTTTTCTAAGATCGGTTCTGTTCCGGCACCAGTTCCTACCAACCTCTTAGAGTCGTTGGGACATGTTGTTGACTATATGGATCACCGTACCAGTAAGAAAGTGAAGATACTTACCGATTTCCCAGAGCATCAGGTGATCGTGGATCTCAACGGTTCTCTCTTTGAGTGGGTGATAGAGAATCTATGCAAGAATGCTGTGGATGCCATGAGCGGCGAGCAAGGAATTATCACGCTGAAGGTAGAGGAGTCCGACACGTGGGTATACTTAGATGTGAGTGACACGGGTAAAGGTATTCGCAAACGTAATATAAATAATGTGTTCCGTCCTGGCTTCACCACAAAGAAGCGAGGGTGGGGATTGGGACTCAGCCTTGCCAAGCGAATCGTGGAGGAATATCATCATGGGCGCATCTATGTCAAGGAGTCGGAGGTAGGTAAGGGAACGACTTTTCGGATAGAATTGCGTAAGTGCCATGCATAGCCGTTGTTATCATCCCTCTTTTAAGAAAGTTTTTGCAGATTAATTTGACGCTATCAAAAAAAAGTAGTAACTTTGCACACCAAATGTGATATGTCTGTTTGTGATATGTCTAATTTAGAGCAGTTTAAGATAGACCTGGAAGGCTTGTCGGAAGGTGACAATGTCTTTGACTTCGATTTGAGCGACCCCTACTTTGAGGCTATTCAGGCCCCGGCAGTAAAGCATGGTCGTGTGCATTCCTCGTTGACAATACGTCGTACGGGGGACGTGTTCTATTTGGATTTTCACACAGACGGCTTTGTCATTGTCCCTTGCGATCTCTGCTTGGAAGATATGGAGCAGCCCATAGAGAGCGATGACCATCTGGTGGCAAAGTTTGGAGAAGACTATTCGGAGGATGACGACCTCGTCACGGTCAGAGAAGACAACGCTATTCTCGACGTGTCGTGGTTCATCTATGAATTTATCGAGCTCAGTATTCCACTCAGGCATGTGCATGCACCTGGAAAATGCGACCCTGCCATGATGAAGATTCTGAAAAAACATTCGGCCGCCCGAAGCGGTGATGAGGATACGGAGCCTATGGATTCCCGATGGGCAGCATTGAAAAAGATAAAAGATAAAAATTAAAGATTAAACAATTATGGCACATCCTAAAAGAAGACAGTCTAAGACTCGTACACTCAAGCGTAGAACTCACGATAAGGCAGTAGCCCCCACATTGGCAGTATGCCCTAACTGCGGCGCTTACTATGTCTATCACACCGTTTGCCCGACATGCGGTTACTATCGTGGCAAGGTCGCTATCGTTAAGGAAGCAGCTGAGTAATGGGAAAGATTAACGCGATAATCACAGGTGTTGGCGGCTACGTGCCCGACTATGTCCTCACCAACGAGGAACTGTCGCGCATGGTAGATACCAGCGATGAGTGGATTACTACGCGTGTCGGCATCAAAGAGCGCCGTATCCTCACTGAGGAAGGCCTTGGATCAAGCTATATGGGGCGTAAAGCTGCCAAGCAGCTGCTCCGTAAAACAGGCGTAGATCCAGATACCATTGATGCACTCATCGTCTCGACAACGACTCCTGACTATCCTTTCCCCTCTACGGCAAGCATCATCTTGGGTAAGCTGGGACTGAAAAACGCTTTCGCCTTTGATATGTCCTGTGCCTGCTGTGGCTTTATCTATGCCCTTGAGCAGGCTTGCTCGATGATTCAGAGCGGCCGTTACAAAAAGATCATTGTGGTATCTGCCGAGAAGATGTCGTCGATAGTCGACTATACCGACCGACAGACCTGTGTGCTCTTTGGTGACGGTGCCGGTGCAGTGCTCGTGGAGGCAACTGAGGAAGAGGGCGTCGGCTTCCAAGAATCGTTCTTGCGTACCGACGGTGCAGGCCTGCCCTTCCTTCACATGAAGGCCGGCGGCAGCGTATGCCCTCCCTCGCATTTCACAGTGGACCATCGTCTGCATTATATCTATCAGGAGGGACGTAACGTGTTCCGCTATGCCGTGACGGATATGAGCGATGATGTGGACTACATCATGAAACACAATGGTCTGACGGCTGATGACGTGGACTGGGTGATCCCGCACGAGGCAAATCTGCGTATCATCGATGCAGTGGCCAAGCGCGCTGATCTGCCGATTGAAAAAGTGATGATCAACATCGACCACTACGGCAATACCAGTTCCGCTACCATTCCTTTGGCTATGTGGGACAATGAGGCTAAACTGAAGAAGGGAGATAACGTCATCCTCACAGCTTTCGGAGCCGGATTTGTTCATGGAGCTATGTATCTGAAATGGGCTTACGATGGTGCTGCCGCAACAGCGGACAAAAAGTAAATCGTGAGATCTTTCATTCATAACAACAGAAAAACGCATCCTTCTTGTTATAGTAAGAATGCGTTTTTTTGTTTGTTGATATTGTATGTTTAATTAAAAGTACTTATGCATAAGGCCGGTTTTGTAAATATCGTAGGAAACCCCAATGTTGGTAAGTCCACCCTGATGAACCAACTTGTCGGTGAGAAGATCAGTATCGCCACGTTTAAAGCGCAGACGACCCGTCATCGCATCATGGGTATCGTCAATAAGCCCAACATGCAGATTGTCTTCTCTGACACTCCCGGTGTGTTGAAACCTAATTATAAAATGCAGGAGATGATGCTGGCATTCTCTGAGTCTGCCTTGGCAGATGCCGACATCCTGCTCTATGTCACAGATGTGGTGGAGAGCCCGGAAAAGAATCTCGACTTTCTGGAAAAAGTCAGGGAGATGAAGATCCCTGTGCTGTTGCTGATCAACAAGATTGACGAGACCGACCAACAGCATCTCGGAGACATTGTGGAGAAATGGCATGGTCTGTTGCCCAATG
The DNA here is from genome assembly GCA_963656095.1 of Paratractidigestivibacter sp. Lineage (GTDB taxonomy): Bacteria > Bacteroidota > Bacteroidia > Bacteroidales > Bacteroidaceae > Prevotella. The sequence continues at coordinate 53,834 of CAVKHS010000021.1, read as the reverse complement.
CTGAAATTCTGCCGATCTCGGCTCAGAATAAGTTTGGCATAGACATGCTCATGAAACGTATCGAAGAGCTGTTGCCCGAGAGCCCTGCTTATTTTGACAAGGACCAGCTGACCGACAAGCCGGCAAAGTTCTTTGTCTCAGAGATCATCCGCGAGAAGATCCTGCGCTATTACGACAAGGAGATACCTTATTCCGTGGAGGTTGTCGTGGAGCGCTTCAAGGAAGACGAGCATCACATCCATATCAATGCGGTCATCTATGTGGAGCGTGACTCGCAGAAAGGCATCATCATCGGACATCAGGGCGCAGCCTTGAAGAAGGTGTCGTCGGAAGCTCGCAAGAGCCTTGAGAAGTTCTTTGGAAAGGCGATCTACTTGGAGACCTTCGTCAAAGTCGACAAGGACTGGCGCAACTCTCAACGAGAACTTGACCACTTCGGGTACAACCCGCAATAAGAATGTTGAATGTTGGGCGTTGAATGTTGGGTGTTGAGTGTTTTGAATGTTGACTTGAGCGATGAGCAATGAGGGTGTGGATCCATTCAACATTTATCATTCAACACTCAACACTGCAAAAAATCCCCTGACTGTATGGCAGGGTGCACTCTCCTTTGGGAGGGCCGAAGAATGTTAAACTTCAGAAATCAAACAACGAAATGGCAAATTTAGTAGCTATTGTAGGACGCCCGAATGTGGGAAAGTCCACACTTTTTAATCGTATGACCCAAAGCCGCAGGGCTATTGTAAGTGATGTGGCCGGTACCACGCGTGACCGTCAGTATGGCAAGTGCAGTTGGAACGGCAAAGAGTTTTCCGTCGTAGATACGGGCGGCTGGGTCGTGAAATCAGATGATATCTTTGAGGATGCCATCCGCCAGCAGGTGAAGGTCGCTACAGAGGAGGCTGACTTGGTACTCTTCCTGGTGGATGTGGAGACAGGCGTAACAGACTGGGATGAGGATGTAGCCATGATCCTGCGCCGTGCCAAGCTGCCGGTTATCCTTGTGGCAAATAAGGTTGACAATAGCGGCAACGCTTACGAGGCCGCTGAGTTCTATCGACTCGGACTGGGAGATCCCGTCTGCGTCAGTGCGGCCACGGGTGGCGGTACGGGTGATCTGCTCGACTTGATACTGACCAAACTGCCAAACAATGTCGATGAAGCACCCGAGGAGAATATCCCGCGCTTCGCTGTCGTCGGTCGCCCTAATGCCGGTAAGTCGAGCTTGATCAATGCCTTTATCGGTGAGGAACGCAATATCGTCACAGATATCGCCGGTACCACGCGTGACAGCATCTATACACGCTATACCAAATTTGGCTTCGACTTCTATCTCGTCGACACCGCCGGCATACGCCGTAAGAATAAGGTAAGCGAAGACTTGGAGTTCTATAGCGTCATGCGCAGCATCCGTGCTATTGAGAACAGTGATGTCTGCATCCTGATGATTGATGCCACACGAGGCATTGAGGCACAGGATATGAACATCTTCCAGTTGATACAAAAGAACAACAAGAGTCTGGTTGTAGTGGTCAACAAGTGGGACTTGGTGGAGGACAAGAGTCAGAAGGCCATCGATACCTTCAAGAATGCCATTCACAACCGTATGGCTCCCTTCGTTGATTTCCCCATCATCTTTGCTTCTGCACTGACTAAACAGCGTATTTTCAAGGTGTTGGAAACCGCTAAGCAGGTCTATCTCAACCGTGAGACACGTATCGGTACGACGAAACTCAATGAGGTGATGCTGCCGATCATCGAGCAGACACCGCCACCTTCTACAAAAGGAAAGTATATCAAGATCAAGTATTGCTCGCAGTTGCCCAACACGCAGATACCCTCTTTCGTGTTCTATGCCAACCTCCCGCAATATATCAAGGAGCCCTATCGTCGTTTCCTGGAGAATAAAATCCGTGAGAACTGGTCGATGCATGGTTGTCCGATCAATGTGTTTATCCGTCAGAAGTAAGATGCAGAGAATATGGCGATATGTGGCGTTGGCCGCTATCTTGTCCTTGCCTATGGCATGCAAGAAAGCCCCGACGCCCTCCGAGATAGCCGCACATGCTGCCAAGGGCTATTACGACCAGCTGTTGGCTGGGAAGTATGAGGATTTTGTGGCTGGCACATACATGCCCTATAAGATTCCGGACAGCTATCGCAGACAATTGGTAGACAATGCCCGGATGTTTGTGGCTCAGCAGGAACAAGAGCATCGTGGCATCAAGAAGGTAAAGATTCTCGATGCCAAGGCAGATACGCTCAAGCATGTGGCAAATGTGTATTTGATATTTGAATACGGAGACAGCACGCACGAAGAAGTATGTGTGCCGATGGTAGAGAAGAAAGGCGTGTGGTACACACGCTGACGCTTCTCATCATGTAGATAATATAGAATAGGAAACGCTTCCTCTCACAATGGAGAAGAAGCGTTTTTTTATGCTGTTGAGTGATCTAAGCGTTCTCTTCTTCCTGCATCTCTACCTTCTTCACCTTACGGAACAGATCGCTGGCAAAGACCAGGTCATTGAGTTTCTTGTTGGTGGAACTGATGACTTGGTCTTTGTTGCCTTGCCACTCCTTATGTCCTTTGTAGATGAAGACGATGTTCTCGCCGATACCCATGACCGAGTTCATGTCATGCGTGTTGATAATCGTCGTCATCTGATAGTCTTTGGTGATTTCAGACAGTAGTTTGTCGATGACCAGTGAGGTCTTCGGATCCAAGCCTGAGTTGGGTTCGTCGCAGAAGAGATACTTCGGATTGAGCACGATGGCACGCGCAATGGCCACGCGCTTCTGCATACCACCGGAAATCTCGTCGGGGTATTTGTTGCGGGCGTCCAGAAGGTTGACACGCTCCAGACACTCCTGTGCTCTTTTGGCACGCTCACGGAAGGTCATATTGGAGAACATGTCCAAAGGAAACTGCACGTTTTCTTGTACAGTCAAAGAGTCGAAGAGGGCAGCTCCTTGGAAAATCATTCCCATCTCGCGCCGCATCAGCACTTTTTCTTTCTTCGTCATCGCCGTGAAGTCGCGTCCGTCGTAGAGGATTTGGCCTTGTGTCGGCTCAAGCAGTCCTACGATATTTTTCATCAGCACTGTCTTTCCGGAACCACTCTGTCCGATGATGAGATTGGTCTTGCCCGTCTCAAAGACAGCGCTGATGTTGTCGAGAACGGTCTTGTCCTCAAAGCGTTTCGTTAGATTTTTGACTTCTATCATAGCTTAACTCAGTAATTGCGTAAGGAAAACGTCGGAGAAGAGGATGAGCACGCTGCTGCATACGACGGCATCGGTGGAAGCCTTGCCCACCTCGACGGAGCCACCCTCCACCGTGTAGCCGAAATAGGACGACACGCTGGAGATGATAAAGGCGAAGAACAGACTCTTGATGATACTCATCCACATAAACCAGGGATTGAAAGCGTGGTGCATGCCGGCGGTGAGATCGTCGGGCGACATCATGTGTCCGATGAATGCTGTGGCGTAAGCACCGATGATGCCCATGGCTGAAGAGAAGATCACCAGGAAAGGCATGATGGTCACCAAGCCGAGGATCTTCGGCAAGATCAGATAGTTGGCCGAGTTCACGCCCATGATATCCAGCGCGTCGATTTGTTGTGTGACGCGCATGGTGCCCAATTCTGAGGCGATATTGGATCCTACCTTACCGGAGAGTATCAGACACATGATGGAAGAGGAGAACTCCAGAAGCATGATCTCACGCGTGGTGTAGCCGGTTGTCCAATGCGGCATCCACGGGCTGGAGATGTTTACCTTCATCTGGATACAGATGACTGCACCGATGAAGAAACTGATCAACAACACGATGACGATGGAGTCGACACCCAACTGGGACATCTCTTTTACATAGCGCTTCATAAACATGCGCATGCGTTCCGGACGCGCAAAGGTGCGCCCCATCAGGATGAGGTAACGTCCGAAAGTGGTGAGATAACGATGAAGCAACTTCAATAAAAGCATGGGCTATAACCTATTTGATGATGCAAAAGTAACCAAAATCCCATAAAAAACTGCAATAAACAGAAGAGTTTTTGCTTTTATCAATGTTATTAGGTGTTTTTTTAGTATTTTTGCATTCAAAACTATTATCATGGACGAAACGTTACAAGCACCTGTACAGCAGGATATGGAAGATCAGCAACCATTGAAGACTGTTGAGGGAACAGCGGCCGAAGAGGTTGCTCAGCCTGAGACACGACCCGATGTGGAGCACATGACTCCCGAGGAAGTGGATAAGTTGCTCATGAGCAAGTTGAAACATAAGGAGCTGCATGCTGAGGGTCTGGTCAAGCGCTATGGCAAACGTACTGTGGCAGATCATGTCACGTTTAACGTCAAACAGGGTGAGATCGTCGGGTTGCTCGGGCCTAACGGTGCGGGTAAGACGACCTCTTTCTATATGACGACGGGATTGGTCGTGCCCAACGAAGGGCATGTCTTCATCGATGATAAGGAAATCACGAAGTTTCCTGTCTATAAGCGTGCCCGTGCCGGTATCGGATACTTGCCGCAGGAGGCCAGCGTGTTCCGCAAGCTCAGCGTGGAAGACAATATCATGGCGGTACTGGAGATGACAAAACTGTCACACCAGGAACAACTCGACAAATTGGAAAGTCTGATCAGCGAGTTCCGACTCAACAAGGTGAGGAAGAACAAGGGTGACCGTCTCTCCGGTGGTGAGCGTCGACGTACGGAGATCGCCCGCTGTCTGGCTATCGACCCGAAGTTCATTATGCTCGATGAGCCTTTTGCCGGTGTCGACCCCATTGCCGTGGAAGACATCCAGCATATCGTGTGGCGACTGAAATACCGCAATATCGGCATCCTCATTACTGACCACAACGTGCAGGAGACTTTGTCCATCACCGACCGTGCCTATTTGCTCTTTGAGGGACGCATCCTCTTCCAAGGATTGCCCGAGGAATTGGCAGCTAACAAAGTCGTGAGAAAGAACTATCTGAGCGACAACTTTGTCTACCGCAAGTTCCTGTCCAATGAGGAGGATAGAGCCTTTGCCGCCCAATCCCGAAAGTCTTTGCTTGCAGAAGTTTATGGCGGATAGATGATGGTTAAAAAAACAAATTTTTCCACCTTAATATTAGGTAGATTGGTAAAATATGCGTAATTTTGCCGATCAATATGGCTTTTGTCGCTTGACGGGCGATAAGAGTCTGCCGTTTCCTTACGGAGATAAATCATAAACAATATAAACCAAAGATGAAAGTTTCATTTGAAAATCCCGACAAGGTCAACGGACTGTTGACCATCACTGTCGAAGAAGATGACTACAAAAACGATGTCGAGAAGGAGCTCAAGGAGTACCGCAAAAGAGCTAATATCCCCGGCTTCCGCCCTGGAAAGGCTCCTATGGGCATGATCAAGCGTCAGTTTGAGCCCAGCGCCAAGATGGATGCTATCAACAAGGTGCTCAACGATGAACTTCAGAAGTATATTGCTGACAATAAAATTCAGATGCTCGGTGAGCCTCTGGCCTCTGACAAGCAGGAGCCTCAGGATCTGGAGAAACCGGCTCCTTATACTTTCATGTTCGACATCGCCGTCGCTCCTGAGTTCAATATCGAGCTGAGCGACAAGGATACTGTCGACTATTACGAGATCACTGTTGACGACGCTCTTGTTGACAAGCAGGTGGATATGTTTGCCAACCGTCTTGGTGGATACGTTGATGTCGAGGACTATCAGGAAAACGATATGCTCAAGGGCGACATCCGCGAGCTGGACGAGAAGGACAACACCAAGGAAGGTGGTCTGACCATCGAGGCTGCTGTGCTGATGCCTAACTATCTGAAGAACGACGATCAGAAGAAACTCTTTGAGGGTGCTAAGAAAGGTGACATCATCACCTTCAATCCTTCTAAGGCATACGACAGCAATGAGGTACAGATCTCTTCTCTGCTGAAGATCGAGAAGGATCAGGTTGCCAACTATAAGGGTGATTTCAGTTTCCAGGTGACTGGCATTCAGCGCTTCCAGAAGCACGCTGTGGATCAGGAACTCTTCGACCAGACCTTCGGCAAGGATGCTGTTAAGGACGAGAAGGAGTTCCGTGACAAGATCAGCGAGGGACTCAAGGAGCAACTCGTTCGCGACAGCGATTATAAGTTCCTGCTCGATGTCCGCAAGTATGCTGAGGACAAGATCGGTCAGCTGACCTATCCCGATGCTCTTCTGAAGCGTGTCATGAAGCAGGGCAGCAAGGAGAAGGACGAGAAGAAGCTCAACGAGATGATCGACAAGAACTATGAGGCAAGTCTTAAGGAGCTCAACTGGAGTCTGATTCGCAACAAACTCTCTGAGCAGGCTGGCATCAAGGTAGATGATGACGATGTCAAGGAAGCTGCCCGTGAGACCGCTCGCATCCAGTTCGCTCAGTATGGCATGAGTAACGTTCCAGAAGAGTATATCAACAACTACGCGGATGAGCTCCTCAAGAAGCGTGAGAATGCACAGGGCTTTGTGGATCGTGCCATTGACGTGAAGCTCTCTGACGCTCTGAAGAAAGTCGTCAAACTGAACAAGAAAGAGATCAGCCTTGATGATTTCAACAAGATGATGGGCGAGTAAAATAAGATTTTAATAAAAAATAATCTCTTGATTGAAGAGGTTACCAGCTTTTTTTATTATCTTTGTGTAATCAACACGAAGAATAGGTTTGAAACCGGTAAAAAGAGCTGATAACCTCTTTTCTCGTATTTGACTATTAACATTGAATATATTAAGGAAATCGAATGAACAACGACTTTAGAAAATTTGCCATGGGGCATTTAGGCATGAACGGGCTGGCCTTGGATGATGTGATCAAGGCGCAACAACAATATCTCAATCCGTATATCCTCGAAGAGCGTCAACTCAATGTCACGCAGATGGATGTCTTTTCGCGACTGATGATGGACCGCATCATCTTCTTGGGAACAGAGATCGACGACTATACGGCCAATACGCTTCAGGCTCAGTTGCTCTACCTCGACTCTGTTGACAATGGCAAGGATATCTCCATCTATGTCAACTCTCCTGGTGGTAGCGTGACAGCAGGACTGGGTATCTACGACACCATGCAGTTCATCTCCAGCGATGTGGCAACGATCTGTACGGGTATGGCTGCCTCTATGGCTGCTGTGTTGCTTGTTTCTGGTACAGAGGGCAAGCGCTCTGCACTGCCTCATAGCCGTGTGATGATCCATCAGCCTCTGGGTGGTGTACAAGGACAGGCTTCGGATATCGAGATAGAGGCCCGTGAGATTCAAAAGTTCAAGAAAGAGCTCTATACCATCATCTCCAATCACTCTCACCAGCCTTACGAGAAGGTGTGGAAAGACAGTGACCGTAATTATTGGATGACCGCCGAGGAGGCTAAGGAGTATGGTATGATCGATACGGTGTTAACAAGAAAGCAATAATCTTAGTAGTTAGGAGGAATAAGAAAACATGCCGAAAAAAGTATGTAGCTTCTGTGGTCGTGACGAATCACAGGTGAAATTGCTCATCACAGGACTCAACGGTTATATCTGTGAGGATTGTGCTGTGCAGGCTTACAAGATAGTTAAGGATACCGGCGTACTCGGCAATGTGGACGAGGAGGCTAGCGCAAAGTCTAATGAGATTTTCCGCAAGAAAGCTCGTATCCCTAAGCCAAAAGAGATCAAGAAATATCTCGACGAGTATGTCATTGGACAAGACGAAGCCAAACGCTATCTGTCTGTGGCTGTGTATAATCACTACAAGCGTCTGCTCCAGCCGTCGGATGATGATGGCGTGGAGATTGAGAAGAGCAATATTATCATGGTAGGCTCTACGGGTACGGGTAAGACTTTGTTGGCCCGCACCATTGCCAAACTGCTCGATGTGCCTTTCACCATTGTCGACGCTACGGTGTTTACCGAGGCTGGCTACGTCGGTGAGGATGTGGAGAGCATTCTGAGCCGTCTGCTTCAGGTGGCCAACTATGATGTGGCTGCTGCTGAGCGGGGTATCGTCTTCATTGACGAGATTGACAAGATTGCTCGCAAAGGCGACAACCCCAGCATCACACGTGATGTCAGTGGCGAGGGTGTGCAGCAGGGCTTGCTGAAGCTCTTGGAAGGAACTATGGTCAACGTACCTCCAAAGGGTGGACGTAAGCATCCTGATCAGGACTATGTGCATGTCAACACCAAGAATATTCTATTTGTTTGTGGTGGTGCCTTCGATGGCATTGAGCGCAAGGTCGCTCAGCGACTCAACACGCATACGGTAGGATACAATTCTGTACAGAACGCCCGCCATATCGACCGCGACGATCTGATGAAGTATATCCTTCCGCAGGACTTGAAGTCGTTTGGCTTGATACCAGAGCTGATCGGTCGTCTGCCGGTGCTGACCTATCTCAATCCTTTGGACCGTGATGCTCTGCGTCGTATCTTGGTAGAACCGAAGAATTCTATTGTCAAGCAGTATATCAAACTGTTTGAGATGGATCACATCACGCTGACCTTCACTGAGGAAGCTCTTGACTTCATCGTGGACAAGGCCGTAGAGTATAAGCTTGGTGCGCGTGGCTTGCGCTCTATCGTTGAAGAGGTGATGATGGATGCAATGTTTGACGTACCGTCAAGACGCATCAAGAAGTTTGAGGTGACGCTTGACTATGCCAAACAACAATTGGATAAGGCTCATCTGCAGCGGCTCGAATCGGCTTAACCGGCTTGCAGAGGCGTAGAAAATAATGGTAGAGGCCGTGGATGCGGCTCTCTGCATATCCCATTATGAAAAAGAATCATCTAAGGAGCATGCAATGACTAAAGAAGTGGACTTGACTCAAGCATTGAAGAAGTACTTCGGCTTTGATCATTTCAAGGGAGACCAAGAAGCGATCATCCGTAATCTCATGGCGGGAAACAACACCTTTGTGTTGATGCCTACCGGTGGGGGCAAGAGTCTGTGCTATCAGCTGCCGTCGCTAATCATGGATGGAACGGCTATTGTCGTGTCGCCTCTGATTGCATTGATGAAAAATCAGGTCGATGTCATCAATGGCCTGACTGAGGAAGACGGTCTGGCCCACTTCCTTAACTCTTCGCTCAACCGTGCAGCCATAAACCGTGTGATGGATGACGTGCACAGCGGGCTCACGAAGTTGTTGTATGTGGCTCCTGAATCTCTTAATAAAGAGGAGAACCTTGAGTTCTTCTCTTCTTTCCATATTTCTTTCTATGCTATCGATGAGGCTCACTGTATCTCGGAGTGGGGACATGACTTCCGTCCCGAGTACCGCAATATACGGCCTACCATCAATCGCATTGCCGAGATACAGCACGTTGACTCGGTACCTGTCATCGCATTGACGGCAACAGCTACGGACAAGGTGCGGTCGGACATCAAGAAGAGTCTCGGCATCCTCGATGCGGAGGAGTTCCGCAGTTCCTTCAACCGTTCTAACCTCTACTATGAGGTGCGGCAGAAGATCAGCGAGGAAGATACCGACAGCCAGATCATCCGGTTTATCAAGCAGCATCCCGGCAAGAGCGGCATCATCTATTGTCTCTCGCGTAAGAAGGTGGAAGAGTTGGCCAAGAAACTTCAGATCAATGGCTTCAAGGCAGCGCCTTACCATGCAGGCCTGGACTCAGAGTTGCGCACAAAGACGCAGGACGATTTCTTGAAGGAAGAGATCGATGTCATCGTGGCGACCATAGCCTTTGGCATGGGTATTGACAAGCCCGATGTGCGCTTTGTCATCCATTATGACATTCCCAAGAGTCTTGAAGGCTATTATCAAGAAACGGGCAGAGCCGGACGTGACGGCGGTGAGGGCATCTGTATCGCTTTCTATTCTCCTAAGGACTTGAAGAAACTCGAGAAGTTCATGGAGAACAAAGATATCAATGAAAAGGAGATAGGCTATCAGCTCCTCCAGGAGACCAAGGCCTACGCCGAGTCTTCGGTATGCCGCCGCAAGATGTTGCTTCACTATTTCGGTGAGGAATATCAGCAGGACAACTGTGGCAATTGCGACAACTGCCTGCATCCGCAGAAACAGTTCGAGGCTACTGATGCATTGCTCATCGTCCTCAATGCCATCAAGGCAGTGAAGGAAAACTTCGATCAGGCTTATATCACTGACTTCGTCAAAGGTCGTGCTACGGACAATATCGTGCGCCATGGCCACAACAAACTGCCGGAGTTCGGTACTGGAGCCAAACTCAATGAGGAGGATTCTACCATTTGGAATCCTGTCATCCGTCAGGCAATGATTTCACATTATATTCGTAAGGATGTGGAGAACTTTGGGCTGTTGAAACTGACTCCTGAGGGCAGGATATTTATCAAGAGTCCGAAACCGTTCTTTGCTGTTCATGACCGGGAGTACGACGACGTGGAGGAGAATGCCGAAGGAGGTGTGAGCGCACTCGACCAGGAGTTGCTCGGCTTGCTGAAGGGGCTGCGCAAGGATGTGGCCCGCAGGCATAATCTCCCGCCTTATGTAATCTTCCAGGATATCTCACTTTCTCAGATGGCGACGAGCTATCCCGTCTGCTTGGAAGAACTGCAACAGATACAAGGCGTAGGGCAGGGTAAGGCACATAAATATGGTAAGCCCTTCGTGGATCTTATCAAGAAATATTGTGAGGACAACGACATCCAGCGGGTGGATATGATGCGTGTCATCAGCCTGCCCAAAAAGTCGATGAAGAAGTTAAAGATCATCGAACTCATCGACCGTCGTGTGCCGTTGGATGAGATCGCCTCAATGCAGGGGGGCGGTTTCGATGATCTGATCGACGATATCGAGTCCATTGTCAATAGCGGCATGAAGGTAGACATCAGCTATTACCTCGATGACGAGGATGTCATTGACCCTGATGAGGTGGATGACATCTATGACTATTTCCGCAATAGTGACAGCGGTGATGTCAACCCAGCTATTGATGAATGTGAAATTTATGACGATGACGGAGGCCTTACCGCAGAGGAGAAAGTGCGCTTAGTATTGATCAAATTCCTTTCCGAGCAGGCCAACTGATCTCCTTGTCGCTGTTAAATAGCATTAAAGGCTAAAGAAATGGAGGCGCTCATCCTCTCCAATCGGAAAAAAATGAGTATATTTGCACGCAATAAATTTCTAAAATTCGTTTTATGTCATCATTTGTTGCAGATAAGATTGTGATGGACGGACTCACATTTGATGATGTCCTGCTGATTCCTGCTTATTCAGAAGTGCTTCCTAAGGAAGTGTCGTTGAGAACCAAGTTTTCACGTCACATAGAACTCAACGTTCCGTTTGTCACGGCCGCTATGGACACGGTGACCGAGTCGTCGATGGCCATTGCCATCGCGCGTGAGGGCGGTATCGGTGTTATCCATAAGAATATGTCTATTGAGGAGCAGGCTCGTCAGGTAGCTATCGTCAAACGTGCTGAGAATGGTATGATCTATGATCCGATTACCATTCGTCGCGGGCGTACTGTCAAGGATGCTTTGGATATGATGCATGACTATCATATCGGTGGCATTCCTGTGGTTGATGAGGAAAACCATCTTGTGGGTATCGTCACTAATCGTGACCTTCGTTTCGAGCGTCATATGGATAAGCTCGTCGACGATGTGATGACATCAGAGAATTTGGTTACTACACATCAGCGCACAGACCTGTCTGCTGCCGCTCAGATTCTTCAGGAAAATAAAATTGAGAAACTCCCCGTGGTTGACAATGCCAACCATCTCGTGGGCTTGATTACTTATAAAGATATTACGAAAGCCAAGGATAAGCCGATGGCCTGCAAGGATGACAAGGGTCGTCTGCGCGTTGCTGCCGGTGTCGGTGTCACTGTTGATACGCTCGACCGTGCACAGGCCTTGGTAGAGGCCGGCGTCGATGCCATTGTCATCGATACCGCTCATGGCCACTCAAGGGGTGTGGTTGGCAAGCTCCATGACGTGAAGGCTGCCTTCCCCAACTTGGATGTTATCGTCGGCAATATCGCTACCGGCGAGGCTGCCAAGTATCTTGTCGACAACGGCGCCGACGCTGTCAAGGTGGGTATCGGCCCTGGCTCTATCTGCACTACGCGTGTCGTTGCCGGTGTCGGTGTACCTCAGTTGAGTGCCGTCTATGATGTCTACTCTGCATTGAAAGGTACCGATGTGCCATTGATCGCTGACGGTGGTCTGCGCTATTCCGGTGACATCGTCAAGGCATTGGCTGCCGGTGGCAGTTGCGTCATGATTGGTTCACTCGTTGCAGGTACCGAGGAGAGTCCGGGTGAGACCATCATCTTCAACGGACGTAAGTTCAAGAGCTACCGTGGTATGGGTTCTTTGGAAGCTATGGAGCAGAAGAACGGTTCACGTGACCGTTATTTCCAAAACGATGTCCGTGATGCCAAGAAGCTTGTACCGGAGGGTATCGCCGGCCGTGTACCTTATAAGGGTACCGTTCAGGAGGTTATCTACCAGCTCGTCGGTGGTCTGCGCTCTGGCATGGGCTATTGCGGTGCTGTCGACATTGAACGTCTGCACGACGCTAAGTTCACCCGTATCACCAATGCTGGCGTACTCGAGAGCCATCCACACGATATTACGATCACAAGTGAAGCTCCGAACTACTCGCGTCCCGAGTAATCATTTCTTTGCATGAACAAATTATTCTATAGGAAACATGTGATAGTGGGCGCCATGCTTTTGTGTGGCACCCTCTCTTTTGCTCAGAGCGACGATCCTGTCATCATGACCATCAATGGTCATCCGGTTCTTCGCTCTGAGTTTGCGTATTCTTATAAAAAAAACAATACCAATGGCGTCCTCGACCGTAAGAGCGTACGCGACTACGTGCCGCTGTTTATCAACTATAAGTTGAAGGTGGAGGCCGCCAAGGATGCGCATCTCGACACGCTGTCGTCCTACAAGAAGGAGTTTGCAGGTTATCGCGACCAGCAGATCCGTCCGGCAATGATCGACAGTGCGGACATTGAAGCAGAGGCCAGAAAGATCTATGAGGAGACTCGTCAGCGCATAGACGATAATGGCGGCATGGTGCGCGTCTCGCATATCCTTATCGCCATGAAGCAAAAGGCTACACCCGATGAGGAGAAGGCTGCTAAACAACGTATCGACTCAGTTTATACCGCTTTGCAGCATGGAGCGGGCTTCGCTGCGTTGGCCCGTGAAGTGTCTCAAGATCCGGGTTCCGCCAGTGAGGGAGGGCAGCTGCCCTGGATAGTCAAGGGTCAGACCTTTCAGGAATTTGAAGATCAGGTGTGGAGTCTTAAAGATGGTCAGCTGAGCAAGCCTTTCCTTTCGCCAGCCGGTTGGCATATAGTCTTAAGGCAAGGCCATCAGAACTTTTATTCTTACGACAGTCAGCGGTCGGACATTCTGCGATTCATCGACCAGCGTAACCTGCGTGAGCAGATCATAGATCAGAAGCTCGACACACTGGCCAAGCAACGCCATACCACTCCCGGCGCTGTGTTGGCGGCCAAACGGGAAGAGATGGAGAAGCAAGATCCCAACCTGAAGTATCTCATCCAAGAATACCACGACGGGCTGTTGCTCTTTGCTATCGCCGACAGTACGGTATGGCAGAAAGCCAAGAACGACGAAGCCGGTTTGGTGGAGTATTTTCGCAAAAATCGTAAACGCTACCGTTGGGATGCGCCTCGCTTCAAGGGTATTGCCTACTGCACGCGTGCGCAGAAAGATATAGATAAGGTGAAGAAAACCGTGAAGCGTTTGCCGTTCAGCCAGTGGGCAGAGAAGCTTCGCGCCACTTTCAATGCCGACTCCGTGCTTCGCATCCGTGTGGAGAAAGGTATCTTCCGCATGGGTGACAACGCTTTGGTGGACAAAGAGGTCTTTGGTAAAGACACGATTGCCAAGCCTGTCAAGGATTATCCCTATATGGCCGTCTACGGCAAGAAGCTCAAAGCACCCAAAGAGATGGACGATGTGCGTGAACTCGTCGTGGCTGATTATCAAGATGCCTTGGAAAAGGAATGGGTAGAGCAGCTGCGCCGCAAGTATCCCGTCACAGTCAATGAGGCTGTCGTCGACACGGTCAAGTAAGAAACAGATCAGAAATAGCAACATGAAAATAAGCAATAAGCGTCATATCCCCTTTGTCGCAGCACTCTTGTTGGCTGTGGCTTCTCTTTCGGCCATGACCACCGTTCCCGGCTTGCCGGGTTCTCTGGGTCGTGTGGCTTCAGATTCTATGTCACATGACAGTACGGCCAAAGAAGAAACTCCGATTCCCGAGAGCAGTGTCATCGACGAAGTCGTGTGGGTGGTGGGCGACGAGCCTATCCTCAAGTCCGATGTCGAGATGATGCGTATGCAGGGGCAGCAGGAAGGGATGACGTGGGGCGGCAATCCCGACTGCGCCATTCCCGAACAGCTCGCCGTGCAGAAGCTCTTCCTCCATCAGGCTGAGATAGACTCCATTGATGTCAGTGAGTCAGAGATCGCCGCCGGTGTGCAGCAGCAGCTCAATCGCTGGATAGAGATCGCGGGCAGTCAGGAGAAACTCGAAGAGTATCGCAAGGAGTCCATCAACGAGATCCGCAGCGACATGCACGATGAGTTCAAGAACCAGCAGCTCATCCAGAAGATGAAACAGAAACTTGTCGAGGACGTGAAGGTCTCACCGGCCGACGTGCGTAGCTATTTCCGCAATGTCCCAAAGGACAGCTTGCCTTACGTGCCTACTGAGGTAGAGGTAGAGGTGATACAGGTTTCTCCGAAGATCAAGCAGAGTGAGATCAACCGAGTTAAGGACGAGCTTCGCGGATATACCGAGCGTGTCAACAATGGTGAAACGAGTTTTTCCACGCTGGCCCGCCTCTATTCCGAGGATCCGGGGTCAGCCCGTCAGGGTGGTGAGCTGGGCTTCATGGGTCGTGGTATGCTGGATCCCGCCTTCGCTCAGGTGGCTTTCAACCTGACCGATCCTAAAAAGGTGTCTAAGATCGTGGAGTCGGAATTCGGCTATCATATCATTCAGCTCATCGACAAACGCGGTGATAAGATCAATGTACGCCACATTCTGCTCAGACCTAAAGTGTCGCAAGACGAGATCGAAGCAGCTGAGCAGCGTCTTGACTCTATCCGCAACGACATCCTTGCCAACAAGTTCACCTTCGAGTCCGGTGCCTCTTATATCTCTGATGATAAAGACACCAAGAACAATCAGGGCCTTATGTCTAATAGCACCGCCGACGGCATGACCTCGCGTTTCCAAATGAAGGAGCTGCCCACGGAGATCGCAAGAGTCGTCGACACGATGAAGGTGGGAGAGATCTCCGCGCCCTTCACACGTATCAATAATAAGAACAAGACGGTCGCTTGCATTATCAAACTCAAGAGTCGGGTGGAAGGACACCGTGCTACCATTACGGAGGATTTCCAGGTGATGAAGGATGTCGTCCTGGCCAAGGAGCGAGAGAAGGTGCTCAATGACTGGGTCGTCGACAAGATCAAGCATACCTATGTCAGGGTCAACGACCGCTATAAAGATTGTAAATTTCAGTATCAGGGATGGATCAGATGACGTTCCGCAGATTTTTCCAACACTTATCATATAGGCATGGAGCCGTTTCTCTTACGGCTCTATGCCTCTTTGCACTTTGTATGCTGACTGCTTTCGCTGCTCCCCGCAAGCGCAAGGCAGTGGACAATAGGGTTTATCTCGTACATGCCGATGAGTTGAAGTTCGACATGTATGGGCCTAACCCCGACGCTCAGATCGTCAAGGGACACGTCCACTTCCTTCACCGGGGGGCCACGCTGACCTGCGACTCGGCTTACTTCTACCAGGCCACAAACTCTGTGCGTGCCATGGGACACGTGCATTTTCGTCAGCCACAGGACAATATCACGCTCACCTGTCAGCGCGCGTGGTACGATGGTGAGGAGCAGCTTCTGGAGGCCCGCAACGATGTCGTGCTCCATCATGCCAGACAGACGCTCTACACCGACTCACTCAACTATGACCGGCTCTACAACAACGCTTATTTCTTCCGTGGCGGACGGCTCATCGACGGAACGAGCAAACTCAGTTCTGACTGGGGCGAGTACAACACCGAGACAAAGCAGGCTGTCTTCTACTACGATGTGCAGCTCCATACGCCAAAGACCCGCGTGTCCACTGATACACTTTATTACGATACGCGCACCTCGCAGGCGCATGTCGTCGGACAGTACACACCCGATAAAGGGCAGGGCACTCCACGCGCCTCACGTATCATCAATGGGCAGAACGTCATCACCACCACCGACGCCTACTTTAATACCAAGACTGACAAGGCGGATCTTTATGGGCGCTCGACAGTTGTCAACAAGGAGAAAACGATCACTGCCGACACCTTGTTTTATAATAGCAAGACCGGACGCAACTATGGTCAGGGCGACGTGGTGTATGTCGACAAGCGCAACAAGAACAAGCTTACCGCTCATCTCGTCGTCTACAACGAGAAGACCGGGCGCGGCTTTGCCACGGGGCGTGCACTTGTCATGGACTACTCACGCCCCGATACGCTGTGGATGCATGGAGACACGATGCGTGTGGAGACTTTCCATATCAACACCGACTCGGTCTACCGCAAGGTTCATTGTTATCCCCGTGTGCGCATCTTTCGCAACGATGCGCAGGCGGTCTGCGACTCTTTGGTCTTCAACTCCAAGGACTCGTGCATGACGATGTATCACGATCCGATTCTTTGGAACGGACAGCGGCAGCTCTTGGGCGAGAGGATCCTGGCATTTATGAATGACACCACGATCCGTGAGGCCCACGTCCTCGGACAAGCACTTTCCATCGAGCTCATGCAGGACTCCACACACTACAATCAGGTGTCCTCCACCAATATGTTTGCTTATTTCCAGGCAGGCAAGATCCGACGCAGCGATGCCGTGGGCAATGTGCGTGCGATTTTCTTCCCTGTTGACGATAAGGACAGCACACTGATCGGACTCAACTATATCGAGACCGACACCATGCGCTCTTTTGTCAACGATCAGCGTAAGCTGGAACGTATTTGGATGCCGAAAGCCCAGGGTACGCTCTATCCGATGACACAGATTCCGGCGGGCAAGGACAAGCTCGATGTCTTTGCGTGGTTTGATTATATCCGACCAAAGGACAAGGATGATGTGTTCAACTGGAAGGCGAAAGCTTCGGGCTCGGAACTGAAACACATCAGGCGCCATGCCGCACCTATTCAGCAGATTGGCAATAAAGCCGTTTCGGAAAAGGCGGAAACGCCTGCACCGACTGCTGCCGGGGCGAAGAGTCATCAAACTCCGTCACCGAAGACATCCCGTTCCCCGCGCAAGCGGACTGCAGGTAAATAATCTTCACTGTTTATGTTTTTCTCTTCCCGCCGCCCCCGTCCCTTCCATCATACGTTCATCTACTACGATGAGCGGAGGGAGCGTCTGCGACAGTTGGAGAAGCACGCCCGTGAAGAACTGGCCGCTGAAGGTCAAGTGCCCAAGGAAGGTAGGGCAGCAGAGCACTTAAAGGAGGAAGGCGCAGAGGCACTGCGCCGTTTCCGTCCCGAGGTTCTGCGGGGTACCTTTCTTCCTGCCGACAGCCGTGTGCGCCGTCGCCGACCGGGCTTGTTCTCGGGCCATCTGTTGCTGATCGTGCTCATCCTCCTATGTGTCGTTTTGTTTGTTTTGATGTTATGATGTTATGAGTGATATTATCCAACTTCTTCCAGACTCAGTTGCCAATCAGATTGCAGCCGGTGAGGTCATCCAGCGCCCCGCCTCTGTCATCAAGGAGCTTGTTGAGAATGCTGTCGATGCCGGTGCCAAGCACATCGACGTCGCCGTAGTCGATGCCGGACGCACGTCCATCCAGGTCATTGACGACGGCAAGGGCATGTCCGAGACCGACGCGCGCCTGGCCTTTGAACGCCATGCCACGTCCAAGATCCGTAAGGCCGACGACCTCTTCGACCTCCATACCATGGGATTCCGTGGCGAGGCTCTGCCGTCTATTGCTGCCGTAGCGCAGGTGGAACTGAAGACACGGCAACGAGGCGAGGACATCGGCACGCATCTGTCCATTGCCGGCGGTAAGGTGATGGGACAGGAGCCGTGTGCTTGCCCCGAAGGTTCCAACTTCATGGTGGAGAACCTCTTCTTCAATGTGCCTGCCCGCCGAAAGTTCCTCAAGTCCAACAATACCGAGCTCAATAACATTCTTACGGCATTCCAGCGCATCGTACTGGTCTATCCCGATATCGTCTTCCGCCTTCACAGCAATGATACGGAACTGCTCAACCTGCGGGCCTGTGGCTTGCGTCAACGCATCGTCGACATCTTTGGCAACCGTCTCAACCAGGACCTCCTACCCGTGAAGGTGGAAACCTCGCTTTGTGGTATCCATGGCTTCGTGGGCAAGCCTGAGTCGGCAAAGAAAAAGAATGCCCATCAGTATTTCTTTGTCAACGGCCGCTATATGCGTCATCCTTATTTTGCCAAGGCAGTGATGTCGGCTTTTGAGCGTTTGATACCCCAAGGCGAGCAGGTGCCGTTTTTTCTCTATTTCGATGTCTCGTCGAAAGATATCGACGTCAACATCCATCCGACGAAGACCGAGATCAAGTTCGAGAACGAGCAGGCGGTGTGGCAGATTCTCAATGCGGCCGTGAAAGATGCTGTGGGTATTTTCAGCAATGCTACCACACTGGACTTTGACACGGAGGGTAAGCCCGACATTCCGGTCTTCGATTCCGACAACAGGGCTTCCATGCCGAAGGTAGACTTCGATCCGCAATATAACCCGTTCACAGCGTCGGTGCCGTCCTCTGGTGGCTCCAGCGCCTTGCGTCCTTCCCGTATGGGCTCTGCCGACTTCCATGCCTCTCAGTTGGGGTCTGAGGGCTTCCACGCCTCCCGCATGGGCGGCACGGCATCGGCGTTTGCTGACCTCGACGCATTGGCGGGTGGTGCCTCGTCATCGTCTTTCAACGATGTGCCGTCTTCTGAGCCTGAGGATTTCTTCCCTCAAGAGAACTGTACGACGGCAGGTACCAAGCAGGTGCTCGAGGAAAAGGCTCCCTCACACTATCAGTATAAGGGGAAGTATATCATGACTGCCGTCAAATCGGGACTGATGATCGTGGATCAGCACAGGGCGCATATCCGCATCCTCTTTGAGCTGTATCAGAAGCAACTGGAGGCAAAGAAGATGCGGGCGCAGAAGGTGCTCTTCCCCGAGTCGCTGGAACTTACGGCTCAGCAGCAAGTGACCTTAGGACAGATCATGCCAGAATTGCAGGCGATGGGTTTTGAGCTGACAAGTTTAGGTGGAAATACGTGGTCGGTCAATGCTATGCCGGAAGGTCTTGACGGCATCAACGTGATGGATCTGCTCCACGACATGCTTGACGGTGTTCATGCTACGGGTGATGAGGCTTTACAGAAGGTCAATGAACAATTGGCATTGACGATGTCGCGTGCCGCCGCGATTCCTTATGGTCAGGTGCTTCAGAACGATGAGATGGAAAATATCGTCAACAGTCTCTTCCTCTGCAGTAATGTCAACTACACGCCCGATGGCCATAAGATTCTCTGCATCCTCAAGCAGCAGGAGATAGAGCAGATGCTGGGGGAATAGCCTGCTAAATCTAAAGCCTATTATGTTTAATAGACGATGAATAAAAAAAGGTTTTGGAACCATCTGGTTCCAAAACCTTTTTATTTTTGAGCTTTTTCAGTCTTACTCAGCCACCTGCACTGTAGCGCGACGGTTGAAGGAAACAGGAGACAGCTCGTCAACACCACCCTTGCCGACAGTGTTGATGTTAGAGCGGTCTACACCCATCTTCACGAGCTCGTCAGCAACAGTAGCTGCACGACCCTCAGAGAGCTTCTGGTTGATTTCTGGAGTACCGGTAGCGCTGTCTGCATAACCAGTAACGTTCAGCTTGCTGCCGTTCTCCTTAGCATACTGGGCGACAGCCTTCACGTTGACAAGATCCTTCTGAGAAGCGATGTCGGTGTGGTTGATGTTGAAGAAGACAGACACTGGAGTGGTGACGAAGTTCTTGACAGCCTTCGGGGTCTCTTTGGGCTGCTCGCTGAGGAGCTTCTTCAGACGTGCGTTCTCGGTGTTGGCATCGTCGAGCTGACCCTGGAGAGCGTCGAGCTGGTTCTGATACATAGCCTTCAGAGCGTCTACGTCAGGCACTTTGTTCCATGTGCTCTTGCCCAGGTTGAAGGTCAGACCCACCTCAGCATAGAGGTGATTGTCCTTGTCTTCCCATCCACGCAGATTGTGCGTGTTACCTTTGAAGTTACTGCTTGCGCTGTAACCGTCGAAGTCTTCCTCCATACGGTTCCAGCCACCTTCAACATAGACGTTCATCTTGTCGCACAGGCGCCAAGAGGACTGCAAACCGACGCTCAACTGCATAGCGTAGAGGTTGGTCTTGCAGTTGCGGGAGAAACCACCACCGGCAAAGGGAATCACGTTCCACACACGGTTGGGGTTGTAGCCGAAGAGCAGATTGCTCATGTTGAACATTACATGCTCGTTCAGTGTCCAGAATTTCATGCCGTTGCCAGCGTTGTTGCCGTCAGTGACAGCCTTGCCCCAGATACCCTGCAGTTTAGTGCGGAGTCCGATGCCCGGAGTAAACCACTTACCGATAGCGACAGAGGCGCCCGGGTTACTGCGGAACTTCTTGAACGGGCTCTTAGACAGACCCAGTCCGTGCTCCTCGTTGCTGTACCAAGCACTCCAGTCAACACCACCCTGGATAAACCAGTTGCTCCAGAAAGAGTTGGTGGCCACGCTGTACTTCTGTACGGGTGTTGTCTCCTGAGCCTGAGTGCCCAAGGCGAAACCGGCAAAAGCCAATGCAATGAATAACTTTCTCATAACTTTAACTATTAATAATTGATTAAATGAATGATCTATTGATGCTTCTTCATTAAGCTTATACATGCTATGCGTGCAAAGTTAATAATTTTTTTCTTATGATGGCGTTTTTTCTCCTTTTTTTTGCATTTTTCCCCCTATTTTTACGTGTAAGAGCCTAAGTAACGGTGTTTTTTGACCATATCCCGCTTTTATGCTGGGCTTTTTATCCAACGGCCACAACGAAAAACGCGCCGGGGTGTGGGGCCCCCGGCGCGATAGATATTGAATAGAAAGATCAAGAGAGGTCTCTGCTATTTCTTTTGTTTGTCTTGCTCATCTTATTTCTTGATGAACAGTTTCTTACCATTGATAATATACACACCAGCCTTTGTGACGTGCTCTACGCGACGACCTTGCAGGTCGTATATGACCTTCTGAGCATTGGTGTCAGTGTTAATCTCACGGATACCTGTGAGTGTAGTGTTGATGCTATATGTTCTTTGAAACGAGTCATTGACGGTGCATTCAGAAGACTTGATGCTGCTCGGGTTGTTCAGATACTTGCCATAGTTGGAGTCACCGAAAGCACCCTCTGGAATCTTAAAGGTATAGTCGGTTGTTCTGACATGTACCATGTCGATAGGCTGATCCCACACAAGTTTGAGCGCATAATTGGTGTCGTCGGTATGCTCAGGATCTGCTTCGAAATGGCCATAGCCAACGAGACTGTTGTTGTTGAACTCAACAAGCTCAACTCTTGCTTTCGGATTACCGACAAGGCCAGTGGTCTGCTTGCGGTCGATGAGTACGATGTACTGGCTGATATAATCCTTAGGATATTCAGCCTGTGAGCCACTTTCTGCCGGCAGCTTCTCCCACTGCAGATAGTGCTTGAAGTCTGAAGGCGTTGGGGTTGGCGTCGGATCAGGAGTAGAGGAAGTGCTCAGTGTGAAGGTCTCTGTCAACTCGTTGGAAGCGATTTGCTTGTTGTTGTCAACAAAGCTGAAGGTTCCTTTCGGGAAGACCAGCTTGTAGGTGCCTTCCTTGGTGATGCCGCTGACTTTGGCTACGAAGTCCATGTCAGAGTTCTCCAAAGGTGTGATCGTAGCAGAGGCACCGCTGACGGCATTGCCATTCTCGTCGGTGACAGTCGGTACTATACCGTCTTTGAGTTTCACACCACTGTTGTGGGTGAAGCTGAGTCTCATCTCCTCTGAAAGACTCTTGATGGTGCTGGGAGTGAAGGTGACATCTACATCCACAGTCTCCTCGGCAGGCTTGGAACCCTCTTCGAAGACGAAGGCGTTGGAGAAGTCCTTTTGGAAATAAATATCAGTGGAGTCGGGGGCTGATACGGGCATGTTCACTTTGTCAGAGTAGTCCACCAAAGCGTTGACGTTGGCCTCTTTTTTATTGACTTTGTTCTTGCCCAGATAGCCATTAACGAGGAACTTGCCGAAGGTGAGCTTGGAGTCGAGTTTGCCAGAAGCCAGTCGTGTCAGTGTCAAGTCGTTGACGGAAGCCAAATAGCTTTCTGTGACGTTCTTGCTGTTCGTTAGGTCGTAAGCGGCGCTGTTCATCAGCACGTGCAGATACTTACCGTCGAGTGTGGAGAATGCCACTTTGTTGCTACCCTTGGCTTCTGCCTTGAAGGCATAGGCGTCTGTAGCTGATGTGGAGAGTTTGACAGCTGAGCCGTCGTAAGCGAGATACAGCTTCTTGCCCTCGCTGTTGACACCATAGATCTTATAATACTTGCCATCCTCGGGCAGGGTCACGTTAGTCTCCTTGTAGAAGTTGGCCATAGCCGTCTTCAGATTGTCGTCAGAAGGCGTTGTCTCGGCATTGACGAGGTCGGAGAGAGCCTTGCGTGCCTCACTGTCTGCAGCAGGATAGCCCACTCCGGTGATGGCCAGCAACGACTTGGCGGCCTTCATCGTTTCTGTGTCGGGCTCCTTGCTGGTGACATTCCATGTGTAGGTCACCTCTTTGTTCCAGTTGTCGTATTCTGCTACGTTGAAGAGTGCATTGTGGACAAAACCTTCGGGGAGTGTCAGCGTCCATGTACCCTCGTCGGTAACGTCCTTGCCACCGTTGATCGTGCCGATGATCTGCTTGGCGTCGGTCTCTGACGGCTTAAACTCGATACCAATCTTCGCCGTTCCGTTGAGCTTCAATGCCAGTGCTTTTGTCTTCATGGTGCCGACAGCATCCGGGAAGGTGATGGTGATAGTGTTCGTGAGCGACTTACCAACGTAGCCTTCTGCCGGGTCTACAGAGACAGGATTGAACTGTGCGCGATCCTTTTTCACCGTGAAGGTATAGCTCAGTGCCGTGTTGGTGTATCCTTCAGCGTCCTCAATCATGTTGTTAGGAACGCTGATGGTGTAGCTGCCTTCATCAGTGAGTTCATTGCTAACACCGAGTGTCAGTGTAGAGCCACTGGCCGAAGCATTGAGGCTTTGTGTCTTGCCATCGGGGGTTGTCAGCGTGGCGGTACCACCTAAGAGAGATATGTTTCTGCCAAAGTCCAGACCGAAGGAAGAGAAGCTGCCCACAGTGGCACCGTCAGCAATGGTCGTACTGGACGGTGTCAGCACGTCTGCCTTTGGAGAGTACTCAACCGTCACAGTGTTGAAATGGGCTCCAGTGCCGGATCCGCTCACAAAGAACGAGACGCTGTGATAGGTTGCGCCGTCGGCCTTCCACTGGCAACAGAAATCACTGCTGGCAGTATTGAAGGTTCCGCCTTGGCCTTTTTCTATTCCAAAGCCGCCCTGCATGCTGCCTTTGCCGACAGTGACGGAGAGAATCTTCACGCCTGACCCGGTCACGACCATACGGCTGTTGTCGCTCATGTCAAGTGTGTAGTATGTGGTGTTGTTGCTGCTGGTATGCTTGGCCAGCCAGTCTCCTGAGGCGTTGGATTCATCATTGAATTTCAAGGTGATATCACCCGAGGTGAAGCTTACGTCGGACACTTTGAGAGATGAGCCATCAGACGTCTCGAACGCAGAGGCAGGGTAGGAAGGAGACAGCGACCAAGGAGCAGAGAAGCTGAACGTTGCCTTCTTGACGGGAAGAGCCCATGCTCCTATGGAAAGGAATAGGGCGAAGAACAGTAAAACGTGTTTCATGGTTGTTAGGGATTATCTCATGTCCGGGTCGATTTCGTCTTTCTGTGTCTTGACACAGAGCTTCCACGTGCCGTCGACTTTGACGGGATTGAACATATAAGCTGTTTTGGCTGGCTCACCGGTGCCGGTCTGCTCAGCTTTGGCCCATGTTACGTTGTATCGTACGTCGTTGCAGCCCTCCAACTGGAAGGAGAAGAACTGACGGCTGTAGTCCAGTACGGGGAACATGCGGAAGCGACGGCGGAAACGGTCTGCGGTCTGCTTGCTCAGCGGCTTCACCTCTTTCGTGGAATCATTGTATTCATAGAGGCTGGAGAGCACGCGGTCTATCTGTCCGGCTTTGAGCTGAGCCATGGCATCGTCACAAAGCTTGAGCATTGTCGTGGTATCCTCATGGTTGAGTGTGCTGCGGAACTCGGCGACGCGCTCCTCGCGTGGCTGTTTTTTGTTGGAGCAAGAGGAGCAAGAGGCGAAGAAGCCAAACGTCAGCAGTGTACAAGCAAAAAGAATGTATTTCTTCATGATGGAATATATTTAAATAAGAAAAGAGGGTGTGCCTGCTCTTTAGTAGACACACCCTCCTGATAAGAGCTTATTCAGCTTCGAATGTTTTCAATGAATTAGTTGCCTTGTGTACGTACGACCTTTACGACGAGCGTATCATAGAAGTCACCCCAAGTGTAGCTGATGATTACAGGAATCTTCAGAGTGAAGTCAGTGACGTTCTCACCGTTGTTCTTGTAGTAGATAGCACCGAACACGCCCTTGTTGGCCTCGATGTACTTCAGCAGGTCTGCGTTCTTGCTTGCTGCATCGTACTGAGAGAGGTCGAACGCGAACTTGTGGCTACCCTTGTTGATAGTATTCTGACCATCGTAGGTGTAGAGCTCAGCCAATTCGGTAACGTTCTTCAGAGCCTCGAACTTGCCAGCGTGATGCATGTCGGTCAACACCTCAGCTGGGTTGACGTTCACGGTGATAGCGTTTACACCATAGTAAGCCCAGAACCACTTGTTAGCGCCTTCCATGCTCTGTCCGCGCCAGTCGAAGAGCTTCACGATATCGCTCAGGTAGATGACGTTGCCGTTGGTCTTAGCGTCGACAGCCTCTTTCTGCTCCAATGGGTTGAGGTTGATAGGACGCTGCCAGCTTGCGAGGAATGTACCGTCGCTTACAGGAACAGCTACGCCGCAGTCGTTAGAAGCGATGACACCGACATAAGTGCGGAGCTCCTTGGCGATGTTAGCGTGATCCTTCTCATAGCCGATGGCGTTCAGAACGTCCTTAGCGGGCTGGTTATTGATCAGCTTCAGCTCACCAGTCTTTTGGTCGAGGCTTGCAATCTGAGTGTAGATGCCGTTGTACTCTGCATAGAGCTTGTCGTTGTAGAAAGCACCCTTGCCGTAGTCGATGGCGCAAGCGTTCAGATCCTCAGTCAGAGTAGCCTTGTTGTACTTATCAGTGTGGTCCTTAACATACTTGTCATACAAGTGGTTGTAAGCACCGTTGGCGTGACGAGCTTGGTCACCGGCAGTGATGGTGTACTTCTTGCCGTTCTGAGCAGTGATCTCGATGTCCTCAGGAACGAAGTAATACTTATAGGTATTCTTGATCTGAGGAGCATTGCCCTTGAATGTGGCTGCGATAGAGTTGTTGAAGAGGTTGATGTTGCCACCGTCGATAGGCTCATGAACATCGTTGACAATTGCGCTCCAGCCGTCGTCAGCACCAGTGGTCTCGTTGTACCAGTAGTTGTTGATCTTCTCTTTCAGAGCGATAGCTGTGTTAGCCTTACGAGTCAGGTCGGTTGTAACCTTCACGTAGATGTACTTGTACTCAGCAATCTTCTTGCCGACAACAGCCTGCTTCAAAACATAGCGGAAGTAGCGTGTAGCTTCAACCGGAGTAGTCTTTGCGTGGTGTGTCAGATTCTCAACTTCCTCAGGAGACAGAGTCCATGTCCAAGTGTGGTTGGTGGTACCCTGAGTGTTAGCAGAGTAGAAGAGGTCACCCAACTCATCCTCAGTATATGTACCGTCAGCATTCTTCTTGTAAAGCTTCAGCTGATCAATAGGATTGCCCTGAGCGTCGTTGCTAACATTCTTCTGCAGTACTTCAGGCTCATACATCGCGTCGAACTCATCCTTGGTAGTACCATTGAGGAGGTCAGTCAGCATGTACTTGTTGAACTGCGACCAGTTGGTGCTCAGACCATCGACAGCGTTGCAGAGGTCGAATACGCCCTTGCCGTCAGGATAAGCAGTCAGCTCAGCAACCTTGTCCTCAGGAGCCTTCTCTGTGATGTGCAGCAGGATGTAACCATCGAGCACAACGTCACCGTTGGCATTCTTAACGAGAACCTGTACCAAAGGCTCACGACCAATGGCAGCGCGGTTGTCCTTTGCAGGATTGCCGTTCTCGTCAACGTTGTTAGCCTTCAAGACGCCATTGGCCTGATCTTTCCATGTAGCATACTTGCTGTCGCCGGTCTTGTTGCCGTCAACACTGTAGTCTACGAGGTTGAACTCATAATGCAGCCCCCATTCGTGCTCTTCGCCATAATTGAGGGTCTTGAGCTTGAATTCTTTGTTCAGAGTTGTGTAGTCCTGCTCTTGCATATGCAAAGCCAAGTAAGAAGAGAGATCGATCTCGCCGTTGTAGTAGAGCTCAAGAGCTGCACCACGTGAATCCTTAAGAGCCTCAGCCGGAGAATCCCAAACGTGAATCTGAGCGTTCTTGTCTACGAGTCCCTTCTCATCACCGGTCTGTGTACGCTTTGTAGCGTCCATCTCACCGTACATAGGCTTCTGAGACCAGATGATAGCTTCGAGCTTAGCCTGCAGCGGATTAAGCAGAGCATAGTCAGACGTGATGATGGCGTCCTTGGTAGCGAGCTTGTTGTCCTTAGACTTCACCTGCAGAGCGATCGTGTTGTCCTTCTGATAGGTTGATGAAGTTGGTGTGGGGTTGAGCAACTCAGGATGTTCAATCTTGAGACCAGCGGTCAGGATACCGTTGTCGTTCATGAAAGCATAAGTGCCGTTGTCTTTCTTCTCAGGAGAAGTGACGCCGAGCTTTTCAGCAGCTGCACGGCTCTTGACATACTGTACCTCAGGCTCCAGCACATTGTAACCAACAACATCAGCATACTCAGTGTTGGCGTTGGCTGGGTTCATGTGGTACTGAACTGTCCATGTAGGACCATAGATGAAATCCTTCTCGCCAGAAACAGAGATAGGATCGTTAGGCAGACGGTTGGACTGATAGTCCGTGATGTCGCCACCGACAGCCTTGCCCTGGTGATTCTTGAGGCCGGTAGGAGTCTTCTTAACCAGTGTAACACCAGTGAGGTACGGATAGTTGACAGTCTCGATACCATCAAGGTAGAGTTTCGGCATGAATACCAAGCTTGTCAGGTCGCCGGTCAGAGAGATGACAACGTCATCGCTGTAGCCAGACAGACCTGAGAGGATCAGGTTCTTGGCGTTGGTGTCCAGAGTACCGGTGATCGTACCGTTGCTTGTGTCAGCGAAGGAGATGTCGGTGTCCTTAACCTTCTTGCCGTCCTTCCAGATCTCGAACTTGTGTGTCTGAGCGTTAGGAACATAGTACTCATAGGATGAAGCAGATGTGCTTGAGCCAGCATCGCCTTTGTCACCCTTGTCACCCTTGTCGCCTTTGTCACCCTTAGTTCCAAGAGCATAGTAGGTGGTCTTGGCACCATCCTTGTACCAGTAGCCATCGTCGCCGATGGTCCATGCAGTACCTGGCTTGCCGTCAGCACCGTCCTTACCGTCTTTGCCGTTGGTAAGGTTGAATGACTTACCGTCACTCAGAGTCACCGTGACACCATTGTCAGACTGTGCGACATTCGTAATAACCGAGCCTCCTTTGATCAGCTTCTCAATCTCAGCGATCTTGTTGGCATTTGCAGTGATTTGCTCCTGCAGGTTGTTGATGTCGTCATCGTAGTCCTTACAAGATGTCAATGATGTGGCAACGACCGTGAGGGCGCTGAGCATCATCACACTTAAAACTGTTTTTTTCATACGATAAACTTTAATTGAACAACTATTTAAAATAGATATTATAAGTCTACATACTTTTGCAATCTCCGCCGGGGAGACACAACGGTACCTTGAATCGAGATATTACCAAAGCGTGGTAATGTGATTACAAAACTGTGGTAAAGACATTACCAAACTATGGTAAAGACATTACCAAACTGTGGTAACATCACAATTGTTTAACGCATTAGGTTGACTACGACGGGCCTTATTTTTAAAGTTGGTTGACCCGGTTAAACATTACTTTTATTTTTGGTTGATATGTTGATGTAGCTTGGAGACCTGAGGCAAGCGCATTATACACCTTATTATATATAGGCCGTCTATTACTGGGACAAAACTCTATAGGAGCTCTTCTTTTATTTGCTCTATCACCTTTTCATTTGCTTCGTCCACACGATGGGCAGCGATGGCTTCAAGATAGATACGGGTGGTACGCTCCGAGGTATGTCCTAAGGCCGCGCTGATCACCGGCAGGGGCACATGGCTAGCTTGTGCGATGCTCGCCCACGAATGGCGTGCCACATACATCGTCAGTGGACGAGGCAACCCCAAGATCCTGCCTAATGACTTCAGCGCATAGTTCACACGATACTGCATCGTCTTGAAGGCCCGCCGCTCGTCTTCTACACCTCTTTTAATAATAGGGAGCAGATACGGCTGGCCGTCTTCATGGTACCGCACGACGATCTTCTCCATCTCCGGCAACCATGCCATGCTGAGCCGCTGCCCCGTCTTATGCCGCCGGTAGACAAGGATGCCCTGCTGGATGTCGCTTCGCCGTAGGTACGCCATGTCGACGAACGACATCCCGCGTGTGTAGAAGCTGAAAAGAAAGAGGTCACGAGCAAGACGTTGCATCGGCTTCTTCAGTTCCATCCTCGCCAGTCTGCTGATCGTCACAGCGTCGAGCGCCCGCTTCGCCGTCTGCGCGTTGCCCGTGTAGACAGCGTCGAAGAGGACATTGGGCAGGTATAGTCCCGCCTCGTGCGCCTGGTTGCAGGCAGCTCGCAAACGCTTCATGTAAAAACCAATCGTGTTCAGCGACAGACCATCCCTGTGGAGTTGCGAATCGAAGTCCGCTATCCACGAGTCATCAAAGAGTGCGCCGGCATCCCCGTGTCTGACCTTCTTCATCCGCCGCGCCGTACTTCGGTAAGTCTCTGCCGTGCGCACATGCCCCTGCCTCTCCTTTTCGTCTGCGACATGCTCCATCCACGCCATCATGCGACCTACTGTCCATGGTGTGTCGCCATGAGCACCGCCCGTGGCGATGGCCGCCGACTTGATGTCGGTCAAGTGAAGTTGCAGAACCAGTGAATCAGAGTGAGAAAAGTACGAACGAGGTACTTCAAATGTTAAAATATTCCCTTTCATAGTGATAAAAAGATATTATTGTAACCTATTTTTCGGTTTGTTGATAAAAAGTCGCCCAAAAGTTTTGTTTTATGAAGAATAAACCTTAATTTTGCAGAGTGAAAAGAGGTATGTTATGGAGTGATTCAGTAGGACAAGCATGGAAATCTGCCTTAAATAAAAGGATGGAGCCGCTAAATTTCAACAAAATTAAGCACCTTTCTTGAAAAAGACAAGATTTTATTTGCGTGTCTTAAGAATTATCCCTATATTTGCCACCAGATTGCGTCTCCCCGGCGGAGATTGCAGTCGTCTGCTGTCAATAGGCATGCGGTAAAGTCGCGTGAATTGAGAGTTAATTTATTAATTATATTGTTTAATTTAAATTTGTCGTATGAGAAAGACATTATTAAGTGTGATGATGCTCAGCGCCCTGACGGTCGCTACGACATCATTGACATCTTGTAAGGATTACGATGATGACATCAACGCCAACACGACTGAGATTAACAATCTCAAGACGCAGTTGGCTACGTTGCAGTCGGCATTGGATCAGGCAAAGTCAGAAGCTACTACTGCCCATGCCAACTTCGCAACAAAGGGTGATCTGAGTGATCTGAAGACAGAGATGGCCAAACTGGCTACTGCTGACGCTCTGCAGAAGGTTAAAGATGACCTGACAGCACTGATCAACGGTAAGGTGAGCCAGAGTGACTACGATGCTAAGGTCAAGGAGATTGAGACTGAGATCGACGGTATCGATAGCAAACTCAACACACTGGGCACAAGCCTGAACAACTTGGAGACTGCTCAGAAGGCTGCTGACGCTAACATCAAACTGCAGCAGACTGCTTTGGAGAATCTGCAGAAGGCTCTTGAAGAGGGTCTCGCAGCTAAGGCTAACCAGAGCGACGTTACAGCACTGCAGAATCAGATCGAGGCACTGAAGGATGACATCAAGTCACTCTCCGGCTCAAGCTCTTCTCTCTCTGATCTGAAGAAGCAGATGGAGGACCTGAACAAGAAGGTGGATGAGCTCGGCACACAGATCAATGTGCTGACTGTCTTCGTCAAGCACGCTCTTGCTTCTCTGACCTTCATCCCCGACTACTTCACTGAGGGTATCGAGGCTGCTTTGGTTCCCGCATATGAGGGCGCTTACAGCGAGACAAGCGACAACAAGGCATTCACTACTAAGGGTGCTGCCACTGACCTGCTGTCTGGCTATGGCATCGCCCGCTACCAGGTGAGCCCGACGACAGTTGACCTTGTTGGCTCTAAGGCTGACTTCTATTCTTTGGCTTCTACTGTCCTGAGCCGTGCTGGCGCAAACTTGATTAGCCCGGTTAACACAGAGTTGACAGCCAATGTTCTGAAGGAAAACTACAAGGATGGTATCCTGACCGTTCCTTTCAAGGCTGACTTTGCTACTATCAGCAAGTTGGATAAGAGTAAACTTCCTGTTGCTGCATTGCAGATCTCTCGTGGTGACACCACTGTTACTTCTGACTACGCGACAGTTGTAGCCAAGACTTTCTCCGGTATGGTTGTTGCTGATAATGGTGCTCACAATGCTGTTGTGAAAGCTGATAACTGCCCACAGGGCGTTGACGGCCTGTACCACTTGTTCACAACATGGAGTACCATGACTGCTGCTAATGCCAACATCACTCACCAAGTTGCCTATAACAGCCATCTGAACCTCGACTCTATCGCTGAGGTGCACGTAACTGCTGACCAAACAGAGCGTACGCTTTCTGCTGCAGAGCTGAAGGCTCTGGGTCTGAAGGTGGTTTTCGTTCCTGTTGACTATACACAGGGTGGTAACAAGACAAGCGAGACCGCACATATCGAGCTCGAGACAGAGAATGGCCAGACAGTGGCTTATCCTCGCAACGTCACCGCTGACGGCAAGACCATTGAGGATAAAGTTGCCAACAACGCTTCTGTAGGCCGTGAGCCTATCGTTGTTGCAAAGGTCGTTGATGAGGCTACCGGCAAGAAGGTCTATGCTTGGGGCTATATCAAGATCAAGATCACCGCTCCTAAGCAGGCTATCTCTCAGATCACTACTGATCCTATGACCTTCACAGGTGATATCTATGACAACTGCAAGGATGCAGAGTTGACGACTACCTGGTCTCAGATCGAGGCTCTGGTTTATTCTAAGCTCAACATCTCTAAGGAGAACTTCGAGGCTACTTACGAGCTGGATGACAACACATCTGACGCTAAGCAGTTTGAGGTGAAGGACGGCGCATATGCTGAGGCTGCCAAGATTGGTGTCGTAAGTGAGAAGCAGGACGCAAATGATCCTACTACCAACATCCTGAGCTGGAAGCTGAGCGCTGAAACACTGAAGGCTCTGAAGTCTAAGGTTGCTGTCAACAGCAATGGTGTCAGCACCAAGAGTGTGACGGTCTATGTCCACTTCAAGTTGAAGGGCAGTACAGAGGCCAGCGAGGGCGTTTATGTTCCTCTGACGATCAAGGCCGGTCAGCTCCACTATGCTGTCGCTTCTATCGATGGTAGCAAGGTTCTTGCTCAGTGGTATAAGCTGAACTCTACCACCAATGCTACTTCTACATCCGGTGATGATGAGGTTCGTATCAACGTGCCTGTTCCTACAACAGCTGACAACAAGCTGGAGGCTACTGAGTTCACCCGTGACCTGCACAACTACTTCTTGAACAACACATTGAGCTACAAGCTCAACGATGAGACTCACTTCTCTGCTCTCAAGAATGGCAAGCTCGTGTTCAAGTTCATCACTCCTTCCACAAAGGTCGGCAATGCTACATTCAATGCTGATGAGGAGGGTGCCTGGACCGTTAAGGGTGTCTCTGGTACCACTTATACTCTGAAGGTTGCCAATGACCGCGAGATCGACATCGTGAAGATGGGCGATCAGGATGTTAAGACACAAATTGTCTCTCTTGACGATAAGGGTAACATCACCTTCAATGAGAGCAAGATGGCTGACGATATCTTGAACTACAAGGGTCATAATGCACTGGGTGAGCGTGAGACCTTCACTGCTTACATCGGTATGGCAATTGAAGGCGCTTGCACGGATGTTCCATTGAATGGCAAGACTTGGTTCAACGTTCGCTTCGTACGTCCTGTTGACCTGACTCAGCCTGAGGCTTACTCTGTCAAGGATGCTCCTAATGAGTGGCAGGACATCGATGTCGCTGACCTCGTAAAGGTTTACGACTGGCGTAACTATGTAGGTGATCCTAAGAACACCAACAAGGGTAAGGATGAGAACAACAAGTTCGACTTCACTT
Organism: Paratractidigestivibacter sp.; assembly: GCA_963656095.1. Taxonomy (GTDB): domain Bacteria; phylum Bacteroidota; class Bacteroidia; order Bacteroidales; family Bacteroidaceae; genus Prevotella. Next base: position 21,082 of record CAVKHS010000021.1, on the reverse strand, counting down.
ACTATGGCATTGAGCTCGCTACCGACGCAGAGGCTATCTACACCGATGCTAACCTGGGCTCTGACCAGCGTACAGTCCTGAAGGATGCTGCATCTATTGAGAAACTTGTCAAGACAAGCTCTATCAGTGGTCTGCTTCTGAAGCAGGGTAGCTCCAAGAGCCAGCTCCAGTACAAGAACAGCAGTGCTGTTACCGGTACCTTCCATCTGTATGTCCCTGTGAAGATGACTTACGTCTTCGGTCAGACTCCTCAGACTCTCTACAGTGTTGTCACTGTGACCAAGTCTGAAGGTCAGAAGACTGCTAAGAAGTACTAAGAAGAATATCGTAATCGGAACTGACGTTCCATTACTCAAATAACATGTAGAGGGGTGTCAACTTGTTGGCACCCCTCTTTTTCACTTAAATACATTTGACAAATGAAATACCGTTATTTATATCTGTATCTGATGCTTGCGGCTTCCTTAGGTCTTACTTCCTGCAAGGACAAGCAGAAGAACGTGAAGACGCTCGAGCAAGACTATGTCCAGCAACCACAGATGATCTTGTCGAGTAACGATAGCAACGAGGTACGTGACGCAGTGAACTACTATCTGACGGCGCTGAACCATAAGCAGGTCGACAAGGCTTTGTCAATGCTCTTCTATTATGATCTGAAGACGAACAAGGTGCGCCGACTCACGGATAAGGAGAATGCTGAGCAGAGAGCAGTGCTCACTCGCTTTGCCGGTTACAGAGCAGAGATCGAGTATATCAAGTTTTTCCGCGAGAATGACTCTGAGGTAAAGTACAATATCTACTTCTCTGATAAACCTTCTACGCCAAGCAATCCCAATTGTATGGGCTTCATGATCCGCCCCGTTCGTTTGGAAGGTCGCTGGTATCTGACACTTGCCGGTGAAAACCAGGCTACATATAGTTCTCAGATTGACAAGCAGTAGTAGAGGAAGATATCACTCCTTACAGTCTCACCCCCTTTGCCCTCTCCGGAGGAGAGGGGGAGCGGCTTACTTTCAAGAAGGTTGGTGCGGGAATAATGCCCGTCACTACACTGTCACCTTTGCACACGGATGAGTATTGCTTTCCCTTCCCCTTGGGGAGGGCTAAGGAGAGGTTTGAGATTTAGAGAGGGGCTCCATATTTTCATATACCATGAAACGAATATTCTATTTACTATTATTTATGTCATTGCTGACAGCCTGCCATCGTAGTCAGAATGTACCGGTGTCTTGTTCTAAGGCTCGCATCACGTTTGAGACCGATGAGCATAACTTTGGCGACAGCGTGATCCACCATGAACCACAAACCTACGACTTCGTATTTCATAATGTCGGTGCGACACCTCTTGTCATCTATAAGGCCGAAGGCAGTTGCTTTTGTACGCAGGCTACCTTTGATAAGGATCCTATTCAGCCCGGTGAGGAGGGCGTGATCCATGTCACTTATCAGGCAAACAATGGTACGGGACATTTCCTGCACTACGTTTCCGTTTACAGCAATGGTGCTGACAGCACGGGTGTCACCTCGCTGCGTATAGAGGGCGCAGTAAGGGAGAAGTAGGCATCATATCTGTTCTTATGTTACTATATCTTTTCTTCTCTGTGGCTCTGTGTGATGAAAATTGATGCCGTTCTTTGTGTCCTTTGCGCCTTGGCGATAAACATGTTTTCTTCGTGTCTCAGTCACGAGCATTCGCTTGCTGATAAGTCTGTAAATCGCCTTTATTGTGAGATTTATAAAAAATTAATGTCAGATTCAGGCCTTTTTCGTTGCGGATTCAATTATTTTTCGTATCTTTGTCGAAAATTTAGATAAAAAAAGGAGGGGGACGCCAAACACAAGTCATTTTCGTGGGGGAAGATAGATTGTGACAGGATGGATGTTTTCCTTTTGTGTGTTGTATGTGATACGGCATGCAAGCATAGACGAATTACAAGAACAATTATAAAAATAAGCGCTATGAAGTTAAAATCACTCTTTACGATTGCTGCCCTCGCTCTGGGGACAGTCTCTGGTATGGCCCAGGCTACTTACACAGCCAAGGACGGCACAGAGTACACATTCAAAAAGCATTTGTTCCTCGATCTCCAGGGGGGTGCACAGTACACACTGGGTGAGGCAAAGTTTGACAAGCTCATCTCTCCGAACGTACAGCTCGGTCTGGGCTACCAGTTCAATCCTTGGTTCGGCGCGCGTCTGCAGGCCAACGCTTGGCAGAGTAAGGGTGGCTACAATGGTATTGACGAGAATGGTAAGCCCGTTCCTGTGACTTCTACCTACAAGTTCAAGTATGTCGCTCCGGGCTTGGACTTCATGTTCAACCTGAGCAACCTGTTCTGTGGTTGGAATCCTAATCGTGTGTTCAACGTGACAGCTTTCCTCGGCGGCGGAGCCAACATTGCTTGGGCCAACGATGACGCTGTGGCTATGCATGCCGGCAACGGTGTAGTGATGCGCTATCTCTGGGACGGCACAAAGGTTAAGGCTTTCGGCCGTGGCGGTGTGGATCTGAACTTCCGCGTAAGCGATGCTGTAAGCATCATGCTCGAGGGTAATGCGAACATCCTCAACGACCGCTACAACAGCAAGAAGGCCGGCAACGCAGACTGGTACTTCAATGCGCTCGCCGGTTTGCGCATCAACCTGGGTAAAGGCTATACCAAGAAGGCTCCGGAACCAGAGCCGGAACCAGCTCCAGAACCAGTGAAGGAAGAGGTTATCGCTCCGGCACCAGCTCCAGCTCCAGTTCCTGTTCAGAAGGTTGAGCCGATCCGTCGTGACGTGTTCTTCCGCATCAACCGTTATTTGGTGACTACTCAGGAGCAGTCAAAGGTTGAGGATATCGTCAACTACCTCAACGAGCATCCTGATGCTAAGGTGACCGTTACAGGCTATGCTGATGCCGGTACTGGTAACAATCTTATCAACGACCGTATCGCTAAACGCCGTGCTGATGCCGTGACCAAGATGCTGATGGATAAGGGTGTCGCTGCTGACCGCATCACTACTGACAGTAAGGGTGCACGCGTACAGCCTTTTGCTGAGAACGACAAGAACCGTGTCAGCATCATGATCGCTGAGTAATCGCATTTCCTGTCTCTCTGTGCCGTGCCTTATATATAATAAGGTGTAGACAATTTGAGAGAAAATCCAATAATAAGAGGCTTCGGAATGTTTTCGAAGCCTCTTTTTTAGGTTTGTGGCAGACTTGTTTAAATTAGTTTAAACGACAGAAAGAGCCTTTGTGAGGAATAGTTTTGTTTATGCTTTTGCACCCAGGATTTTTTAGTTAACAACATAAATATCGTTTGTAATTATGGGAGTTGTTATTTTCTAACGTTTTTTGCAGGTTGGAAAAGTTGCGATTCTCAAAACTTTGCATTACCTTTGCAAGTAAGCATAACAAGCACATAAGACGATGGATACAGAAATCAAGATTGGAAACTATAATACGCTGAAGATGACACGGGTGGCTGAGCGCCCTAATCCTCATGCCTTTGGAGGTAAGGAGACTTTCGGCATCTTCCTCGACGGTGGCAAGGAAGGCGAGATACTCATGCCGCAGAAATACGTGCCGGAACACGTAAAGGTGGGCAGCGACGTTCATTGTTTTGTCTATCTCGACCAGGACGAGCGGCTCATCGCCACTACCGAGAAGCCACTGGCTAAGGTCGGCGACTTCGCCTTTCTGAAATGTTCGTGGGTCAACGAGTACGGTGCCTTCCTCGACTGGGGACTGATGAAGGATCTTTTTTGTCCCTTCCGTGAGCAGAAACGGCGCATGGAGATCGGTGAGAGCTATATCGTCTATGTCTATGTTGACCAAGACAGTTACCGCGTGGCTGCTACGGCTAAGGTGGACCGCTGGCTTCACGACGTGCGTGAGGACAATGGCGGTGGATTGCACCGAGGCGTGGAAGTAGACCTGCTCGTGTGGCAGAAGACGGAGCTGGGTTTTAAGGTGATCATCAACAACCGCTATGCAGGACTGGTCTATAAGGATCAGATCTTCCAGTATATCCATACGGGCGACTGCGTGAAGGGCTACATTCTCAATGTGCGTGAAGATGGAAAAATTGATGTCTCGCTGCAGCCGATAGGGCGTCGGCAGACGCTTGACTTCGCTGAGATGCTGCTCGAATGGATCAAAGCGCACGACGGTCACTGCCCGTTCAACGACAAAAGTGATCCCGACGACATCAAACGTGAGTTTCAAGTGAGCAAGAAAGTGTTTAAGAAGGCTGTTGGTGATCTCTACAAGAAGCAGCTGGTCACTATCAGCGACAGTGGGCTTGAGCTCACTAAGAAAAGGTAGTACTTATTACATATGATCCCCCTTCACCCATGATAAACGGTCATTTGGGTGTGGGGTGATGTGTTGTTATTATTTTTGTTTGGCGGTGCGTGATATCTTGGATGTTAGGTGACAAGTTATTCCGCTGTGGTCTCGTCAGTGAGTCGGCCGTCGACCATGTGGATGGTGCGGTCGGTGATGGAGGCAAGGTGCTCGTCGTGGGTGACAATGACAAAGGTCTGACCGAACTTGTCGCGCAGGTCGAAGAAAAGTTGATGGAGCTCGTCCTTGTTCTTGGAGTCGAGACTGCCCGAAGGCTCGTCAGCGAAGATGACAGCGGGATGGTTGACCAAGGCACGTGCCACGGCGACGCGCTGCTTTTCGCCGCCGGAGAGCTCGTTGGACTTGTGCCCTGCGCGGTCGGCGAGTCCCATGAACTCAAGCAACTCCATGGCACGCTGCTTAGCCTCACTACGTCCTTTGCCATTGATGAAGGCTGGGATCATCACGTTCTCCAATGCCGTGAACTCCGGCAAGAGCTGGTGAAACTGAAACACGAAACCGATGTGCTCATTGCGGAAGTCGGCAAGCTTGTTGGTGGATAGCTTGCCCACGTCCACACCGTCGATGACGACTGAGCCACTGTCGGGCTTGTCAAGTGTGCCGATGATTTGCAGCAGAGTAGTCTTGCCGGCTCCTGACGGGCCGACGATGCTGACCACTTCTCCTTTGTTGATATGCAGGTCAATGCCTTTCAGCACCTGTAACTTGCCAAATGACTTGGTAATGCCTTTAACGTCTATCATGGGTGATAATTTGTAATCAATTTCTTTAGCTTATTGCAAAATTAGTCATTTGTTTTTGTACTTGCAAAAGTTGAACGTTAATTTATGCGTTCTGTTCCCCTTTACCACCTCTTTTCCCTTTCGGCATACTCAAAGAGATGCTTTTGTTTTTCATCCAGTCGCGCAGGGCGGCGTAAGCTGAGGTTTCCTCGGTATGCTGAGGCTGAGCGAAAGTCATGCGCATCTTGTCATCGCCATACTGGTCGGGGAAGATGATCATCAGATTCTTGCCTTTGAAGTATTTTGTGAGTTCTTCGGGCAGACGCTCTTGGGCAGCCTTGAACGACACGGTACCTTTACGGGCAGTGACAACGACGAAGAGATGGTCGTCGGCGATGGTGGCGGCAAGTTTGGGCATCTCGTTCCAATGCTCCATCTCTATATAGGTGGCGCGCACTGAGGCGTGGCGGTTCTTGACATATTCGTTGATCATCTGCAGCGTGTCCTTGCGGCCGTAGAAGACAATACGGCACTCCAGGTTTTCGGATAGTCGTGAGAGCCGTTCCACCCATCGGTAGAAGCCTGGCTCGTACTGCGCGCGGGAAGGCACGGCAACCTGTATGCGGCGCAGCGTGGCGATGGGATGGTTGAGGCGCGCCATGATGATCTGACGGCTCAGGCCGTTGAACAAACTCTGGTGGAACTCACCCCAGAACTTCGGACTGACATTGGAGTGAGTGTGCATGCCGATGAGCACCTCTGTGGCCTGGAACTCCTTGAAGGCATGCTTGATGCCATTGGCGATATTGGCGGCAATGCGCACCTGGGTCTGCAAGTGGACATCGGAGCCTGCGGCGTAGTGGCTGACCTGATCCAGCAGGCGTTGCCCGGCTGCTTGGTTCTTGCGGATGTTCTGGTCGTCATACACGACGTTCAGTGCCACAATGCCCTGTGGGCGCTTGACCGACCGCATCATCAGCGCCAAGTCGATGAGTCGGTTGGCATATTCGGGGTATTTCACCGGCACGAGGATGTTTTCCACCGTCGTGGGCTCTTCTTCGTCGTGTGCCACTTCCTTGTCGCGGACAATGATGTGCTGTGCGGAGCGGTCGGTGACGATCGACGAGATGATGCAGGTGAAGAGAATCATGATGACCACGCCGTTGAGCATCTGCTCATCGACGAGAGGTTTCCCGTCGGCAGTTTTTAGCCCCATGCCCACCATTACCATGGCAATGGCTCCGGCAGCATGAGCTGACGACAGACCAAACATCATGTGCGCTGACGACAACGGCAGACGGAAGAGGAAACCGGAGAAATAGGCGGCGATGGCCTTGCTCAGCGTACCGATGATGACGAAACAGGCAACCACCCAGATGATATTTCCACCGGCAAAGAGCAGGCGTACGTTGATAAGCATGCCTACGCCAATAAGGAAGTAGGGGATGAACAGTGCGTTGCCGATGAACTCGATGCGGTTCATCAGCGGCGAGAGCTGGGGGATATAGCGGTTGAGGATGAGTCCGGCAAAGAAGGCACCGAAGATACCTTCCAGTCCGATGAGCTCGGCGAGCGCTGCCATCAGGAAGAGCATGGCCATGACAAAGATGAACTGCATGACGGCATCGCTGTAGCGGCGCAGAAACCAACGTGTCAGCCGGGGGACAGCATATAGCAGGACGGTGCAGTAGAGTGCCATCTTCAAGATGAAGAAACTCCAGAAGGCAAAGCCGCCACCACCTTGATGAGAGGCAACGATGACGGCCAGTACGATGAGGGCCAGGAGCAGGCTCACCATCGTGGCGCCCACGCTGATGACCACACTCGGCTTGCGCTGTAGGCCATAGCGGCTGACGATGGGGTAAGAGATCAGCGTGTGCGACGACATGATACAGGCCAGCAGCAGGGCGGCTCCCGTCGTATAGCCCAACAGGCTGATACCTGTGACGTAGTTCATCGCAAAGGGTATGGCAAAGGTCAGCAGACCAAAGACCAGCGCACGGTATTTGTTGCGCTGCAGGCCGTCGAGATCCATCTCCAAAGAAGCTAGGAACATGATGTAGTAGAGGCCTACCCGGCCGAAGAGTTCAAAGGAGGCGTCGCGCGAGAGAATGTCCAGCCCGTACTGACCAACGAGCACACCGGCCAGCACCATGCCAATGATATGCGGGATGCGCAGCTTGCCCATGATGATAGGAGCCAGCAGGATGATGAGCAATACCACGAAGAAAATTAGCGTGGGATTGGTGATGGGGAAGTATGACGCGATGTTGAGCATATATCTTCTATGTTCCTACGAAATTCTTACGCAAAGGTAGCAATTATTTTTCAAACACTGAAAAATATTACATATTGTTCGTCTAATTGATTGAAAAGTTGTACTTTTGCAACACATTATCTGCAACATATTTATATTAAGAGAAAGGAATAGATTATGAGAGTAGCTATTGTTGGTGCCAGTGGCGCTGTGGGTCAGGAGCTTCTGCGTATCCTCGCTGAGCGTGATTTCCCCGTTGATGACCTTGTATTGTTCGGTTCTACACGTAGTGCCGGCCGCCTTTACAATTTCAAGGGTAAGGACTATGAGGTAAAGCTTTTGCAGCACAACGACGACTTCAAGGGTGTGGACATCGCCTTCACCTCTGCCGGTGCTGGTACGAGTAAAGAGTTTGCGGACACAATCACGAAGTATGGCGCTGTGATGATCGACAACTCCAGCGCCTTCCGTATGGATGACGATGTGCCATTGGTGGTGCCTGAGGTCAACGCCGCTGATGCGCTGAAACGTCCGCGCGGCATCATCGCCAACCCTAACTGCACCACGATCATGATGGTCGTCGTGCTGGAGCCTATTGAGAAGCTGTCTCATATCAAGAAGATCCATATCTCCAGCTACCAAAGTGCCTCCGGTGCCGGTGCCGCCGCTATGAAGGAGCTCGAGCAACAATACAAGGAGATGGTAGAGCAGGGATATGTGACTACCATTAACAAGTTTCCTCACCAGTTGGCCTACAATGTTATCCCACAGATCGACAAGATGACACCCAACGACTATACCAAAGAGGAGATGAAGATGTACAACGAGACGCGCAAGATTATGCACTCTGATGTGCGCACCTCTGCCACCTGTGTGCGTGTGAGCTCGCTGCGCTCCCACTCCGAGAGCGTATGGTTCGAGACGGAGAAGCCGCTGAGTGTGGAGGAGATCCGCGAAGCGCTGAAGGTCGCCTCCGGCGTCACCGTTGTCGACGATCCCCAGAACTATGTCTACCCCATGCCGCTGGAGAGTGCTGGCAAAGACGATGTCTACGTGGGCCGCATCCGCAAGGACCTCGCCGACGATAACGGCAACACGCTCTGGCTCACCGGCGACCAGATCCGTAAGGGCGCAGCCCTCAATGCCGTGCAGATCGCCGAGTACCTTATCAAAGAGGGCAACGTGAAGTAAGAAGCAGAGACGGGAAGCAGGGGGCGAGCCAGAGCTCGGGAGCGGTGACAGCGACTGGGCAAGCTGCCGGGCCTTGGCACAGCCAAGGCAAACCGAACCGCTAACGCAAAAAGAGCAGCCCCCTGCCTTTCGGTTCTGCCCTTGGTTCCCCGGCGGCTTCCTGCCTTCCGGTTCTGCCCTTTGGCTCCTTAGCTGCTCTGCCTCTGCTCTTGAGTTGCTGTCTCTTCGCGTGAGCCGTTGTGTTTGCTTCGCCTGTGGCGAAGTCCTCCCTTTGTGATTCAAGTCCTCCCTTTGTTATTCAATAATCTCCCAAGCCTATGAATGAGGAACAATATCTACGGCACAAGCCTTTTGCCGGTCCTCTGAAGCCTTCCATGCAGCGCCGCGCCATCTTCAACGACTATCACGCGCGCCGCATCTACTTGCTGACGGTGACCACCGTCAACCGCTACCCATGACTTGGCAAGGTAGTGGGGCGCACGACGGCTCCGCGCTATACCCTCGACTATCCTCATATTGTTCCCAGTCCTTTAGGCCTTGCTGTCTTGGATGCTTGGAGGCATATCCCCGACTTCGTGCCTGAGATCTCCATTGTCGACTTCCAGCTCATGCCCGACCACCTGCATGGCATTCTCTTTGTCCATGAGAGGATGGCACGGCATCTTGGCAATGTTGTCGGCGGCTTTAAGAAATCGTGCAACGCAGCCTTTCGCCGTATCATTCTCCACGAAGAGGAGAATCCCAAGGAACAGCGCCACAAAGACGGTAATATGCTCTGGCAACTTGGCTACAACGACCGTCTGCTGAATGATGAAGGGCAGATGGAGCGGTGGCGCCGCTATCTTCACGACAACCCTTACCGCCTGATGATGAAGCGTGAGCACCGTGACCTCTTCCGTGTGCAGCACAACTTCGAATATGCCGGCTACAGCTTTTCTGCCATCGGCAACCGCTTTCTCCTCGACTATCCCGAGAAGAAAGTAGTGCAGTGCTCGCGCCGTCTCACGGCTGAGCAGATCGAAGCGCAGCGTCAGCAGTGCCTGAAGGATGCAGCGCGTGGCGTAGTCTTCATCTCTCCGAGCATCTCGCCGGGCGAGAAGACCATCATGCGTAGCCTGTTTCTCCAAGGCTGTTCGCTCATTCATCTACGTGAGAACGGCTTCACTGACTATTCCAAGCCCACAGGCCGCTCGATGCAAGCTTGTGCCGAAGGCCGCCTGCTGTTGCTGGCCCCATGGGAGCATCACAACGCCCGTACGACGATCCGGCGTGACCAGTGCCTAAGTCTGAACGAGATGGCCAAAGCTCTCAGTGAGTGTTAACGCTTATCACTTTTCTGTGGCTTCTTCTTGTTATATAAAAAAAATTGTGTATCTTTGCATCCACTACGATTATTTTCATGCGCCTGTGGCGGAATTGGTAGACGCGCTAGACTTAGGATCTAGTTGCTCACGCAGTGCAGGTTCGAGTCCTGTCAGGTGCACCAAATGAAGAAATCCTAACCGTCGTCCGCCGGTTAGGATTTTTTCCTTTTTCTGATATTTAACGCTCTCGGAAAGAGTATTTTAAAGAAAAAGCAGTAACTTTGCAGGAAAGTATTATTTATTAGAACGTTAAAGAATCATGGCACAAGAAGATGTTTTCAAGAAGATTGTGAGTCATTGCAAGGAATATGGTTTCGTATTCCCCAGTTCAGACATCTATCCTGACGGACTCGCAGCCGTCTATGATTACGGACCAAACGGTGTAGAACTGAAAAACAATATCAAGAAGTACTGGTGGGACAGCATGGTGCTTCTTCACAATAATATCGTGGGCATTGACGCTGCCATCTTCATGAACCCGACCGTATGGAAGGCCAGTGGCCACGTTGACGCTTTCAACGACCCTCTCATCGACAACCGCGACTCGAAGAAGCGCTATCGTGCCGATGTGCTCATCGAGGATCAGATCGCCAAGTACGAAGAGAAGATCGACAAGGAGGTGAAGAAAGCCGCCAAGAAGTTCGGTGATGTCTTCGACGAGAAAAAGTTCCGTGAGACCAATCCCCGTGTCCTTGAGCATCAGAAGAAGCGCGACGACCTTCATGCCCGCTACACCGAGGCTATGCAGGGCCCCAACCTTGAGGAGCTCAAGCAGATCATCCTTGACGAGGGTATCGTAGATCCTATCAGCGGTACGAAGAACTGGACCGACGTGCGTCAGTTCAACCTGATGTTCTCCACTGAGTTCGGTTCCACAGCCGGTGCCACGAGCAAGGTCTATCTCCGTCCGGAGACCGCCCAGGGTATCTTTGTCAACTTCCTCAACGTGCAGAAGACCACCCGTCAGAAGTTGCCGTTTGGTATCGCACAGATCGGTAAGGCCTTCCGCAACGAGATCGTTGCCCGTCAGTTTGTCTTCCGTATGCGCGAGTTCGAGCAGATGGAGATGCAGTTCTTCTGCCAGCCCGGCACCGAGATGAAGTGGTTTGAATATTGGAAGAAAGCCCGTCTGGCTTGGCATGAGGCACTGGGCATGGGCAACGATAACTACCGTTACCACGACCACGAGAAGCTCGCCTTCTATGCCAACGCAGCCACCGATATTGAGTTCAAGATGCCGTTCGGCTTCAAGGAGGTCGAGGGTATCCACAGCCGTACCAACTACGACCTGAGCCAGCACGAGAAGTTCAGCGGCACGAAGATGCGCTACTTCGATCCTGACACCAATGAGAGCTACGTGCCCTACGACGTGGAGACCTCTATCGGCGTCGACCGTATGTTCCTCAGCGTCATGTGCCACTCTTATGAGGAGGAGATGCTCGAGAATGGTTCCAGCCGCATCGTCCTGCACCTGCCGGAGGCTCTGGCACCTATCAAGTGCGCCGTGTTGCCGCTTGTCAATAAGGACGGACTGCCCGAAAAGGCACAGGAGATTGTTAATGACCTGAAGTTCCACTTCACCACACATATCGAGGCCAAGGACTCCATCGGCAAGCGCTATCGCCGTCAGGACGCCATCGGTACACCGTTCTGCGTCACCGTTGACGGACAGACCCTGGAAGACAACACCGTCACGCTGCGCTATCGCGACTCGATGAAGCAGGAGCGTGTGCCCGTGGAGAAGCTGCGCGAGATCATCGAGGACCGCGTGAGCATCACCAGCGTGCTGAAGAAACTCAGCAAGGAGATTGAAAACCTGTAATCAGGTCAAGTCGGACATGTAAAAGGGAATAGTAGAAGATAGACAGTTTTTATTATAGATGAATACGAAACGCAAAATGATAAGTGTAGTAAAAAGTATGGTAAGATGTTTACCTTTTTACCTTTTTGCCTTTTTACTTCTATCGGCCTGTTCGGAGAATGACGACAATAGTTCGGAGTTTGACGATTGGCAGAGCAAGAACACAACTTACTGGAATGCGCTCTACGCCAAGGCGCAGGACAGCGTCAAGGCTGGCAATACCAGTTGGAAGATCATCAAGAAATGGAGTCTGGAAGACGCTTTGCAGTCTAAGAGCACCGATTTCATCATCGTCCACGTCAAAGAGAAGGGTACTGGTACAGTTTATCCCATCTATACCGACACAGTTCGGACGCACTATACCGGCCGGTTGATCCCCTCCGCAAACTATCCCGACGGTTATCAGTTCGACTCTTCCTTGGGCCACGCAATTTCCATGGATGAGGCCACACCGGCGAAGTTGGCTGTCAGCAAGGTTGTTGACGGATTTTCCACGGCTTTGCAAAACATGCATGTCGGTGACCGCTGGGAGGTATACATCCCTTATACCCTTGGCTATGGCGAGACGGCACAGAGTGCGATCCCTGCCTATTCCACGCTAATCTTCGACATTAAATTGGCAGCCATCTATCCCAAGGGACAGAAAGTCCCGGATTGGAAGTAAGCCGACAGCATATCTTTAAGGCCATGCCCCGAAGCATTTCTCGACGTCCTATATATAAATAAGGTGTAGGGCATAGAGAAAAGCTTCGGGGCATGGTCTTTTTTTTGTTGTTGTAAGCCCTTTCTGCTGCCTTTCTATGGTTGTTTTCGCATCGTGGTCGTCGGTTGTGCTGTGCAAACGGTTGCTCAGCGTTTTAGTACTGAAAAGTCATTGTGTGCGCACACACTTTATTGATATAGGTCAAAAATCCTCTCTTTTTGCATAAAAACGATGGTAGAATCGTTGCGGCATTGCGGAAATCATCCTATCTTTGCAGCGTCAAAAGGAAAAAGGATGACCGTAAGGACATCAAGAGATATTTGAAAAGTTGAGAGGAAGATACAAGGTAATAAGTTCGTCAGGATGCGACGTTAGCAGAAAAATAGAGAGAACGCAGGTAGAAGATGATTCAGGACGACAGGTAGAAGATAGTTCAGGATATAGGATAGGTAGAAGATTAGTTCTGGGAAAGGTAAGAAGAAAGATTGATTCAGGAAACGTGATAGGTGTTAGTGATAGAAGAAAGGTATTAGTAAATGCAGAAAGGTATTAGTAGAATAGGGTATTAGTGAAAGAAGAATAGGTGTTAGTAAGACAGAAGAAGGAAAGGTAGATGTTCCTCAGGTAGAGAAGAAAGATTGAAGAAGTAAGGATGACAGACAGGATAACACGATTCAGGATGACGATGAAGAAAAGGTAAAGGTAAAAGATTGAGTAATGAAAGATTGTTTTATAGTTTAATAAGAAAGCGAGGTAAAAAGATGTATGAAATGATGATGAGTCTCATGTGTGCAGCAAGTGCTGCCGCATGGATGTGGGCAGAGAACAATGGCATGCGCCTTTAGTTCCCCCACACGATTGGAAGGAGAATAGCATAGAAAATTGATATTAACAGATATAACGAGAGCGGTGTTCCAGTATATGGGACACCGCTTTTTGGTTATTTGGCGGATTCTGTGTACCTTTGCAGTATAATCAAAAAGCAGTATGTTCAGCAATAAAAAGAGCGAGGCCTTGTTGGCCAAGATCCGTGAGGGAGCCCCGTTGATGGGCAGCGAGAAGCTGCGGCTCATCGTGGAGTTGAGTATTCCTTCCATCCTGGCCCAGATCACCAGCGTGCTGATGTTTTATATTGACGCCTCCATGGTGGGCTCGTTGGGTACTGAAGCCAGCGCGGCTATCGGCTTGGTGGAGCCGGCCTCGTGGCTTTTCGGTTCGCTGACGGCCGCTGCGTCGATGGGTTTTGCCGTGCAGGTGGCCCATTTCATTGGTGCCAACGACTTCCATCAGGCCCGCCGCGTGATGAAGCACGGCTATCTGTTTTGCTTTGTCTTCTCGTTGGTGCTCATGGCTGTGGCCTGTGGCGTGTCTGGTCCGTTGCCCCATTGGTTAGGTGGTGGCAGTGACATCCAGCACGAAGCCTCGGTCTATTTCCTCATCTTCTCGTTGGCCGCTCCGTTCTTCATGATGGAGAACCTCTCTTCAGCTATGCTCAAGTCGAGTGGCGACATGCGGCGGCCGAGTTCCATCGCCGTGCTGGCCTGTGTCCTCGACGTGTTTTTCAACTTCCTACTCATCTTCCCCTCGCGCACCATGAACGTGTTGGGCATGGACATCCCACTCTGGGGTGCCGGTCTGCGCGTGGAGGGAGCGGCCCTGGGTACATCGTTGGCCTACGCTGTCACCTCGCTGATCCTCGTGTGGTTCAACGTGCGCCGCAGTCCCATCCTGGCCTGGCATCTCGACCGCGAGCGTTTCGTCTGGCAGCCGGAGTATGTGATGAAAGCTTTGAAGATCAGTGCGCCGATGGCCCTGCAATATGTGCTGATGAACGGCGCGCAGATTGTTTCCACAATGATCGTCGCCCCGTTGGGCAATGTCGCCATTGCCGCCAACTCGTTTGCCGTGACTGCCGAGAGTCTGTGCTACATGCCGGGCTATGGTATCGGCGACGCTGCCTCCACGCTTGTCGGCCAGACCTTTGGTGCCGGCCGACGTGATCTCTGCCGCAGCTTTGCTTGGCTGACCATCGGCTTGGGCATGGGTGTGATGGCACTGATGGGCGTGGTGATGTATGTCTTCGCCCCCGAGATGATCGGTTTCCTCACCCCCGTGGTGGCCATCCGCGAGCTGGGAACGCGCGTGCTGCGCATCGAGGCTTTTGCCGAGCCTTTCTTTGCGGCCAGCATTGTGGCCTTCCGTGTCTGCCTCGGCGCCGGCGACACACTCAAACCAGCCGTGATGAACCTCGCCTCGATGTGGTGCGTGCGCCTGACGCTCGCCTATATCCTGAGTCAGCACTATGGGCTCGTAGGCGTGTGGGTGGCTATGGCGTTGGAGCTCACCTTCCGTGGATGCATCTTCCTCGTCCGCATTGCACGCGGGCGGTGGTACTTGAAACCGCAGCTCGCAAAGACAGAATCATAAGAGTATATTTTTCGTTTTAAATAAACACACATGAAAAGACAAATCGTATTGTTGAGTCTGGCACTCGCCTGCACAGGTGCTTTCGCCCAGACTCCCACGTCGGGTATCGACCGCAGAAACCTCGATACCTCGGTGCGTCCCGGTGACGACTTCTATCACTACGCCGCCGGTGGTTGGCTCAAGAGCCATCCCTTGGACGCTGAGCATCCCGAGAACGGAGCATTCATCGACCTTGAGGAACTCAACCAGAAACGTATCCAGGAGCTCATCCTCCAGTATGCCAACCAGAAACAGAAGCAGGGTACACTCGGACAGAAGATCGGATCGCTTTACAATCTGATGATGGACAGCGTGCGCCTCAACCGCGAGGGATGGGCTCCGCTGAAGCCGACACTCGCCCGTATCGCTGCCATCAAGAACACACGCGAGTATCAGATCGTCACTGCAGCACTCGACCGCAATGGCGAGGGCACGATGATGTTTGACATCGGCGTGGACGCTGACCAACGTAACGCCGCATGGAATCTCGTAAACATCGGACAGGGCGGACTCGGACTGGGCACGCGCGACTATTATGTCTCAGATGATCCCGACAAGAAGAAGGTGCTCGAGGCCTACAAAACCTATCTGACTCATCTCTTCCAACTCGTGGGCAACGATGAGGCTAAGGCCAAGAGCAAGATGCAAAAAGTGCTCAACATTGAAACAGAGATCGCCAAGGCCAGCTATGACGAGGTGAAGCTCCGCGATGTCGACGGCAACTATCATAAGATGAGCTATACCGAGCTCGTCGACCAGTTCCCCGGTATCGACTGGGGCAATGTGATGCTGGCCAGTGGCATGCCTGCCATCGACAGCATCGACGTGGCACAGCCGGAACCGATCCACGAAGTGGAGAATATCTTGGCCGACACGCCGCTTGAGGATCTGAAGACTTATGCTGAGGCTAAGGTCATCAGTGGCGCCTCCAGTCAGCTCAGTGATGCTTTCCGCAAGGAGGCTTTCCAACTCGGTGCCGCGCTGAGTGGGGTCAAGCAGGACCGTCCGCGCTGGAAGCGTGCCGTAAGTCTGGTCAGCGGTACACTCGGTGAGGCTATCGGCAAGCTCTATGTCGAGAAGTACTTCCCCGAGAGCTCTAAGAAGAAGATGCTCGACCTGGTTCACAACCTGCAGACGGCGCTCGCGCAGCGCATCGACGCCGCCACTTGGATGGGGCCGGCCACCAAGGCTCAGGCCAAGGACAAGCTTCAGAACTTTATCATCAAGATCGGTTATCCCGACAAGTGGAAAGACTATAGTGGACTGCAGGTGGTGGACTCGCTGAGCCTCTATGAGAATCTGCAGCAAATCTCCCGTTGGGCTACCGACAAATATATCGCCGAGAAGGTCAACAAGAAAGTCGACAAGATGGAGTGGGGCATGACGCCGCAGACCATCAATGCCTACTACAACCCGACGACCAACGAGATCTGCTTCCCCGCGGCCATCCTGCAGCCGCCATTCTTCGATCCGAATGCTGACGATGCCGTGAACTATGGTGCCATCGGCGGCGTCATCGGACACGAGATGAGCCATGGCTTTGACGACCAGGGATCGCAGTTTGACAAGAACGGCAACCAGCACGACTGGTGGACAGCACAGGACAAGAAGAACTTCAACGCACGCACAAAGGTGCTGGCCGACAACTTCTCTCACTTCGAGGTGCTTCCAGGCGTGAAGATCAACGGTGAGCAAACCCTCGGCGAGAACATTGGCGACAACGGCGGACTCAACATTGCCTTCACTGCGCTGCAAAACAGCATGAAGCAGCATCCGCTGATCACCATCGATGGCTTCACGCCTGAACAGCGCTTCTTCCTGGCCTGGGGCCGCGTATGGGCGTCGAATATGACACCGGAGGTGATCCGTTATCTCATCACTGTCGATGTTCACTCTCCCAACATGGCCCGTGTCAACGCCGCTCTGCCACAGATCGACGCTTGGTACAAGGCCTTCGGCGTGAAGAAGGGCGACAAGTTGTTCTTGCCCAAGAACAAGCGTGCACACATCTGGTAAGCAATTGCTGAAATCCACTTTTGTTGGATAAACTGACAAAAAACAGCCTCTGAGAATCGATTCTTTGCGACGAAGTGTCTTCTTGGGCGCAATTTTGCGAATTTTGAGAGGTTTTTTTTGTAAGTTATTGATAGTCAGTAGGTTGTAAATGTTTGTCAATTTTCTGCCGAAGAAATCGTTGAAATGCTTCGGTCAAAAAGGTACTTTGACCGAAAATTCTCTAGAGAATTTTTGATGAAACGACCTTGATGACCTGGTCATCAAGGCTATTTCATAACGAAAAAAGGGTGATTTGACATTGTCAAATC
Source organism: Paratractidigestivibacter sp. (assembly GCA_963656095.1). Taxonomy (GTDB): domain Bacteria; phylum Bacteroidota; class Bacteroidia; order Bacteroidales; family Bacteroidaceae; genus Prevotella. The sequence continues at coordinate 3,837 of CAVKHS010000021.1, read as the reverse complement.
ACCCTTTTCTATGTCTGATCATGCAGAAAGCATGAAAAAACGCTTGGTTTTGCTCTTGACCACTCTCTTTTGCTAATGCTCTCATCTCTAGAATGAGAGCTCAGGCTGAGGGGTTTTTGTCAAGATGCTTTTCGTCTATTCCCAGAGATCCTTAGGCTTTGCCACAGTCTCCCATGGGTTGTCGCCTTGCCAATTGTCGTGAAGATGGACAAAGGCTGGAGCAATATCCGACGCAAACTCGGGCTGAATACTGACGACGATCTGCGCGAGACTTTGACAAAAACGGCTCAATGCCTGACGTGCTTTCTTGATAGCGTGTGACATTATGTCATACCTTCCACCATTCCTCCTACCGTTGGCACATGCTTTGTTATTTAAGGGGCGGGCAATTAAGTCCAATAGTTAACATCGAATAATAAATAAAATACATACTATTATGGGAAAGATTATTGGAATCGACTTAGGTACTACCAACAGCTGTGTGGCTGTTTTCGAAGGCAATGAGCCTGTAGTAATCGCTAACTCTGAAGGCAAGCGTACAACGCCGTCTGTTGTGGGCTTCGTCAAAGACGGTGAGCGCAAGATTGGTGATCCGGCAAAGCGTCAGGCTATCACCAACCCGAAGAACACTGTGTACTCCATCAAGCGTTTTATGGGTGAGACCTATGAGCAGAGCCGCAAGGAGGCTGAGCGTGTGCCTTACAACGTGATCAACGACAACGGCTATCCTAAGGTGCAGATCGAGGGTGCAGCACATCCTTACACACCGCAGGAGATCTCCGCTATGATCCTGCAGAAGATGAAGAAGACCGCTGAGGACTATCTCGGTCAGGAGGTCAATGAGGCTGTCATCACCGTGCCTGCTTACTTCTCCGACTCACAGCGTCAGGCTACCAAGGAGGCTGGTGAGATCGCCGGTCTGAAGGTGCGCCGTATCGTCAACGAGCCTACGGCTGCCGCACTGGCTTACGGTGTCGACAAGGCTAACAAGGATATGAAGATCGCTGTCTTCGACCTTGGTGGTGGTACGTTCGATATCTCTATCCTTGAGTTTGGAGGCGGTGTGTTTGAGGTGCTCGCTACCAATGGTGATACCCACTTAGGCGGTGATGACTTCGATCAGGTGATCATCGACTGGCTGGCCAACGGCTTCAAGGCCGACGAGGGCATCGATCTGACCAGGGATCCTATGGCTATGCAACGCTTGAAAGAGGCTGCTGAGAAGGCAAAGATTGAGTTGAGCTCTACAACTTCCACTGAGATCAACCTGCCTTATATCTCTGCTGAGGGTGGTGTGCCTAAGCACTTGGTGAAGACACTGACACGTGCTCAGTTCGAGCAACTCGCTCACGACCTGATCCAGAAGTGTCTGGTACCTTGCCAGAACGCGATCCGCGACGCTAAGCTCTCTACCAGCGACATCGACGAGGTGATCCTCGTGGGTGGCTCCAGCCGTATCCCCGCTGTGCAGACACTGGTGAAGAACTACTTCGGTAAGGAGCCTTCGAAGGGTGTCAACCCCGATGAAGTCGTCGCTGTGGGTGCTGCCATCCAGGGCGCTATCCTCAACAATGAGAAGGGTGCCGGCGACATCGTGCTGCTCGACGTCACTCCGTTGACCCTCGGTATCGAGACCATGGGGGGCGTGATGACCAAGTTGATCGACGCCAACACGACTATTCCTTGCAAGAAGAGCCAAGTATTCTCTACCGCTGTTGATAACCAGACTGCCGTGACCATCCACGTGCTGCAGGGTGAGCGCCCGATGGCTGCTCAGAACAAGAGCATCGGACAGTTCAACCTCGAGGGCATTGCACCTGCTCGCCGTGGTGTTCCACAGATCGAGGTGACCTTCGATATCGATGCCAACGGTATTCTGAACGTCAGCGCTAAGGATAAGGCTACCGGCAAGGAACAGAAGATTCGCATTGAGGCTTCCAGTGGCTTGAGCCAGGACGAGATCGAGCGCATGAGAGCTGAGGCTAAGGCCAACGAGAATGCTGATAAGCAGGAGCGTGAGAAAGTGGATAAGCTCAACCAGGCAGATTCCATGATCTTCACCACCGAGAACTTCCTCAAGGACAATGCCGACAAGATCCCGGTTGACAAGAAGCCGGCCATCGAGGATGCCCTCAACAAGTTGAAGGATGCCCACAAGGCTGCCGACGTGGCTGCCATCGATACGGCCATGGCTGCTCTGAACACTGCCGTTCAGGATGCTTCGGCTCAGATGTACGGTCAGGGTGGTGCTCAGCCGGGTGCCGGCCAGGGCTTCCAGGGTGGTGCCGGTGCTGACGCAGGCGCCGGTGCCGGTCAGCAGAGCGACTCGAAGAGTGACGACAATATCCAGGACGCTGACTTTGAGGAGGTGAAGTAATATAATCAATAAATATTAATGGAAATCCCACGCAACCACAATGGTTACGTGGGATTTTTTTGTATCTTTGAAAAGTTATACATGCTTATTCACGATCTCAATCTTCAGATTTAAATGAAGATGTTTGGAAATCTTGGTGAGCTGCACAGCTTTCCCGCTGGTGTTGCTGTGAGTATTTACATACCAATCTTTAACTTGGTGCCATGCACCATGACCTAAAGCTGTTGACGGAGTTTTGGACACCAAGTTTGCTTTGTCAACACTGATACCGAGCTCTGCAACCTTTTCCGGGCCAATTTTCTCAATAGCCATTAACAATGTTGTCGTAGCATTTTTGTCTTGAAAGACAACGCCATCCGGGAATGTAACTTTCAAACGTGTTTGAGGATTGACAATTACATGAGGCTTCTGCTTTTTGGTGGGAGCAGGCTTCTCGATAGGCAGCAATGGATATTTCTTTGTTTCAGTCTCGTCTGTAATGACACGTTTACGCGTCATGCGCACGCTGATGGGAGCGGATGGGTCATAATCAACGACCAATACTAATTTGCGTTGGATCTGTCGCAGAGTAGGTTCTATGTTCTTGCCTATGATGGGCAGAATCTCGTCACGAATGATTTGCTCCTCAGCTTCATCCAATCGTTTGGAAAGATTGTCGTCGATGGGGATATTGTTCTTTCGCAATGTCTCTATTGCGTTGTATAGGTCTTGGAGGTTGCTCATGGCATCTATTACTATTTATGATGCAAAAATAGCAAAAATCAAATAGAAATCATTACTTTTACTGAAAAAATGATTTACGGATATATCAGGGTGAGCAGCGACAAGCAGACAGTAGAGAACCAGCGGTTTGAGATTAACAACTTTTGCGAGCGTGAGAAGTTGCACGTTGATGACTGGATAGAGGAAACCATCAGCGGTACCAAGAACTATGACAAGCGTCAATTAGGTAGATTGCTTAAGAAGGTGAGCAAGGATGACATCATTATATGTAGCGAGCTCTCGCGTCTCGGCCGTAACCTATTCATGATCATGGAGATTCTCAATATCTGCATGAATAAGGAGTGCCGTGTCTGGACCATCAAAGACGGTTACCGTCTCGGTGATGATATCCAAAGCAAAGTGCTTGCATTCGCTTTCGGCCTCTCCGCTGAGATAGAGCGCAACCTGATTTCTCAACGCACCAAGGAAGCACTGGCAAGGAAGAAAGCGGAGGGAGTCGTGCTGGGGCGTCCCAAGGGAAGAAAAAGTGGACCTGATAAATATAAACTATCAGGTAAGGAAATTTTAATTAAGGAACTACTAAAAAATGGAACTTCACTTCGCAAGATTGCAGAAATTTGCAAGGTAGATAGAAACACTCTTTCCCGATTTGTTACACTCAAAGGATTGGCAGATAACTAAAGAGCGATTTTGTGCGGCAACAGCATACGATTTGTGATTTCAGCTCTTCAGACAGT
>CAVKHS010000020.1:0-58829 GCA_963656095.1 Paratractidigestivibacter sp. | reverse complement strand
AACCTCGGGATTTTTTGTTTGATTACAGGACGGCCTAAATTGAATGGTTACGCCTCTGATACAATAGTAGCAAGCAAGAAAAAAACAATAAAAAGGCCGTGAACCCACAACGGGTTCACGGCCTTTATTATTGATAGACTGTGTGAATGATTAATTCTCAGGAGTCACCTTGTCGGCATAGTCGAGCACATTTTTGCGGTTCGCTTCCATGCGCTCATACTCTTCCTTAGAACCAACGATGATCTTATCCCACTGACGCATACCAGTACCGGCAGGGATCAGGTGACCACAGATCACGTTTTCCTTCATGCCCTCGAGGTAATCGACCTTGCCACGGATAGCAGCCTCGTTGAGCACCTTGGTGGTCTCCTGGAAAGAGGCGGCACTCATGAAGCTCTTCGTACCCAAGGCAGCACGAGTGATACCCTGCAGCACCTGAGTAGACGTAGCAGGCACAGCATCACGAACGGTGACGGTCTTCAGGTCACGACGCTTCAGGCTGGAATTCTCGTCACGCAGCTTGCGCACAGTGACGATCTGACCCTTATGAAGGTTCTCAGAGTCGCCCTCATCGATGACCACCTTCTTACCCCAGATGCGGTCGTTTTCGTCGGCGAAGTCGAGCTTGTCGACAAGATCCTGCTCGAGAAATGTGGTGTCGCCCGGGTCGTCGATACGTACCTTACGCATCATCTGACGGACGATGATCTCGAAGTGCTTGTCATTGATCTTCACACCCTGTAGGCGGTAGACGTTCTGCACTTCGTTGACGATGTACTCCTGTACAGCGGTAGGACCCTTGATGGCAAGGATATCGCCCGGAGTGATCTCACCGTCGGAGAGAGCCGTACCGGCACGCACAGCATCGTGCTCCTGTACCAGAATCTGACGTGACAGAGGTACAAGGTACTTACGCTGGTCGCCTGTCTTAGAGGTGATGATGATTTCTTGGTTACCACGCTTCAGCTTACCCATGGTCACCTCACCGTCGATCTCAGAGACCACAGCGGGGTTCGTCGGGTTACGAGCCTCGAAGAGCTCGGTGACACGTGGCAGACCACCGGTGATACCACCGGCGTTAAACACGGCACGAGGGATGCGAACCAGTGTGGTACCAGTCTCAATAACTTGGCCGTCCTCGATGTTGGCGATATGACCACCCACAGGGAAGTTGTAGGTACCGAGCACCTGACCGTTCTCGTCAACGACGTGAACCGTCGGGATGACATTGTGGTCCTTGGACTCAGTGATGATACGCTCTGTCATACCGGAGGTCTCGTCAGTCTCTGTCTTGAAGGTAGCACCCTCAATGACATTGTCGAACTGCAGCTTACCTGCATACTCACTGACGATCACGGCATTGAACGGATCCCACTTGCAGACCACATCGCCCTTCTTCACCAGGTCACCGTCCTTGAAGAACAGTGAGCTACCGTAAGGAACGGTCAGCGTAGCCATGTTGATACCAGTATGAGGGTCAACGAACTGTACCTCAGCCAAACGGCTCACGACCATCTGACATTCGACAGGATTACTTTCGTCACTCTTGTCAACGAATGGTACAGTACGCAAGCCCTCGAACTTCAGCTTAGCATCATACTTAGAGGTGATGGAAGCGTTGGCGGCAGCGTTCTCTGCAATGCCACCGGAGTGGAAGGTACGAAGCGTCAGCTGTGTACCCGGCTCACCGATAGCCTGTGCGGCAATGACACCGACGGCCTCACCAAGCTGAACCATCTTGGAAGTAGCCAAGTTACGGCCATAGCACTTGCGGCAGACACCCTTCTTGCTCTCACAGGTCAGCACCGAACGGATCTCTACCATCTCGATACCGGCATCCTCGACAGCCTGTGCCTTAGCCTCGGTGATCTCCTCACCTGCCTTGACAATGATCTCACTGGTATGAGGATTGATGACATCGTGAACGGAGACACGACCCAAGATACGCTCTGCAAGTGTGGAGACAACCTCATCGCCCTCTTTCAGAGCACGGCACTCCAGACCACGCAGTGTACCGCAATCGTCCTCAGTGATGATGACATCATGAGACACGTCAACGAGTCGACGAGTCAGATATCCGGCATCGGCCGTCTTCATAGCCGTGTCGGCAAGACCCTTACGGGCACCGTGTGAAGCAATGAAGTACTCCTGCACGGACATTCCCTCCTTCAGGTTGTTCAGAATAGGATTCTCAATAATGGAGTTACCCTCAGCACCAGCCTTCTGCGGCTTGGCCATCAGACCACGCATACCAGCGAGCTGGGCAATCTGGTCAGCAGAACCACGGGCACCGGAGTCAAGCATCATGAACACAGCGTTGAAGCCTTGATCGGCCTCGGTCATGTGCTTCATTACAGCCTTCTTCAGGTCATTGTTGACGTGTGTCCAGGCGTTGATGACCTCGTTGTAGCGCTCCTTATCGGTGATAAGACCCATATCGAAGTTGGCCTTGACCTCATCGACCTCGTCCTGACCACTCTTGACGATCTCTGCTTTCTCCTCCGGCACGATGATATCGTCGAGGTTGAAGGAAAGACCGGCGAGATACGACATGCGGTAACCGAGGTTCTTCACTCCGTCGAGGAACGAGCAGGCACGGTCCATACCTACGTGCTTGATCACGTCGGCGATGAGCTTACGCAATGTCTTCTTGGAAATGACACCATTAAAGAAGCCAATCTCCTTCGGGATGATCTCGTTGACGATGATTCGTCCCACAGTGGTCTCTACGATATGGCGGATAGGATTACCCTTCTCGTCAATGTCGTCAACCACACATTTCACTTGAGCGTGCTCATCAACACGCTTTTCGTTGAGTGCGATGATAGCCTCTTCAGGACCATAGAAGGTCTGGCCCTCACCCTTAGCACCCGGACGGATTTTGGTGATATAGTAAAGACCAAGCACCATATCCTGCGACGGCACGGTGACAGGAGCACCATTGGCCGGGTTGAGGATGTTGTGGCTTTGAAGCATCAGAATCTGAGCTTCCAGCACAGCCTCATTGCTTAACGGCAAGTGTACAGCCATCTGGTCACCATCGAAGTCGGCGTTGAACGGTGTACAAGCCAACGGGTGGAGCTGGATAGCCTTTCCCTCGATCATCTTTGGCTGGAACGCCATCACAGACAGACGGTGAAGTGTAGGAGCACGGTTGAGGAGCACAGGGTGACCCTTCATCACGTTCTCAAGAATATCCCAGATCACCGGCTCGCGGCGGTCAACGATCTTCTTGGCACTCTTGACCGTCTTCACGATGCCGCGCTCAATGAGCTTGCGGATGATAAACGGCTTGTAGAGCTCGGCAGCCATCAACTTAGGCAGGCCGCACTCGCCCATCTTCAACTCAGGACCGACGACGATCACAGAACGGGCAGAGTAGTCGACACGCTTACCGAGTAGGTTCTGACGGAAGCGGCCCTGCTTACCTTTCAGAGAATCCGAGAGAGACTTCAACGGACGGTTGCTCTCGCTCTTCACGGCACTGGCCTTACGACTGTTGTCGAAGAGAGAATCGACAGCCTCCTGAAGCATACGTTTCTCGTTGCGGAGAATCACCTCAGGAGCCTTGATCTCGATGAGTCGTTTCAGACGATTGTTACGAATGATGACACGGCGATAGAGGTCGTTGAGGTCGGAAGTGGCAAAACGGCCACCATCCAACGGTACCAACGGACGCAACTCTGGCGGGATGACCGGAATGATCTTCATGATCATCCACTCAGGTTTGTTGACATCCTTGGAGCTACGGAAAGACTCTACGACCTGCAGACGCTTCAAGGCCTCAGTCTTGCGCATCTGGCTGGAGTCGCTGTTGGCGCGGTCACGCAACTCATAGCTGAGCTTGTCGAGATCGATCTGCTTGAGCAAGTCGAGGATAGCCTCGGCACCCATCTTAGCGATGAACTTCGTAGGATCAGCATCGTCAAGCATATCGTTGTTCTCAGGGATCTTGTTGTCGATGATGTCGAGATACTCCTCCTCTGACAGCAAGTCGAGCTTATGAGAACCATTGAGATCATCCACGCCCTCAGCATCCTTCTGTCCTTCGAGGATACCGGGCTGAATGACGATATACTTCTCGTAGTAGATCACCTGGTCGAGCTTCTTGGTAGGCAGTCCGAGCAGGTAGCCGATCTTGTTTGGCAGAGAGCGGAAGTACCAAATATGAGCTACAGGAACGACGAGCTCAATATGTCCGGCACGCTCACGACGTACCTTCTTCTCAGTGACTTCAACACCACAACGGTCACAGACGATGCCTTTATAGCGGATGCGCTTATACTTACCGCAGGCGCACTCATAGTCTTTTGTCGGACCGAAGATTCTCTCGCAGAACAAGCCATCGCGCTCAGGCTTGTAGGTACGGTAGTTGATGGTCTCGGGCTTGGTCACCTCACCATAGGAGTTCTCCTTGATCGTCTCAGGAGAGGCCAGGCTAATGGTAATCTTGGTAAAATTATTCTTTACCTTTGTATCTTTTCTGAAAGCCATACTTCTAACTTTTCAATATTCCAAACTTAATCCAACTTAATGTTCAGTCCCAGACCGCGAAGCTCATGCAGCAACACATTGAGCGACTCGGGGATCCCCGGTGTCGGCATTGGGTCGCCCTTGACAATAGCCTCGTAAGCCTTGGAACGACCGGTGACATCATCACTCTTGATGGTCAGCATCTCTTGCAGGACATGGCTGGCACCGAAGCCCTCAAGAGCCCAGACCTCCATCTCTCCGAAACGCTGTCCACCGAACTGTGCCTTACCACCAAGTGGCTGCTGAGTGATGAGAGAGTACGGACCGATAGAACGGGCGTGCATCTTATCTTCAACCATGTGACCGAGCTTCAAGAAGTAAGTGATACCCACGGTAGCCTTCTGGTCGAAGGGCTCACCTGTCTCACCATCGTAAACCGTAGTAGAGCAGAGGTTAGGCAAACCAGCCTTTTCGGTCCACTCACGCAGGTCGTCAAGCTTTGCTCCGTCGAAGATTGGAGTCGCAAACTTCACACCGAGTTTCTTACCGGCAGCACCGAGGATGGCCTCGAAGATCTGTCCCAAGTTCATACGCGAAGGCACACCCATCGGGTTCAGCACCAAGTCGACCGGACGACCATCAGCCAAGAACGGCATATCCTCCTGACGTACGATCTTAGAAACAATACCCTTGTTACCATGACGACCAGCAAGCTTATCACCGACCTGGATCTTACGCTTCTTTGCGATATAGACCTTAGCCATCTTCAATATGCCGGAGGGCAGCTCATCACCAATCGTGATGGCAAACTTGCGGCGGTTCTGCTCAGCGGCGAGTTGCTTGTCCTTGCGGATGAAGTTCATGATCAGCTTCTGGATGAGTCCGTTGATGTGCTCATCGTCCGTCCAACCATTGCTTTGGATGCCGTCATACTCGAGGTTCTTCAGTGCAGGCACGCTGAACTTGCAGCCCTTGGTGAGCACCTCAGCCTCAGTATAGTCTTTGACACCCTGGCAAACCTTGCCGTCAGTGAGGGTCATCAGCTTGTCAACGAGCATGTTCTTCAGCTCATCGCTCTTTGCCTCATACTCCTCATCGATTTTCTGAAGTTTGACCTTATCTTGTTTCTTCGATTCTCGAGTCTTCTCTGCTCGTTGGAAGAGTTTTTTGTCGATCACGACACCACTCAAAGAAGGATTAGCCTTGAGCGAAGAATCTTTCACGTCGCCGGCCTTGTCACCGAAGATAGCACGGAGCAACTTCTCCTCAGGTGAAGGATCGCTCTCACCCTTTGGCGAGATCTTACCGATCATGATGTCACCTGGCTCTACGCGTGCACCGACGCGGATGATACCATTGTCATCGAGGTCCTTGGTAGCTTCCTCACTGACGTTTGGAATATCGCTGGTGAACACCTCCATACCGCGCTTGGTTTCGCGCACGTCAAGAGAATACTCATCGACATGGACGGATGTCAGCACGTCATCGCGAACCATACGCTCAGAGATGACGACAGCATCCTCATAGTTGTAACCCTTCCAAGGCATATAGGCAACCAAAAGGTTACGCCCCAGAGCCAACTCGCCATTTTCCGTGGCATAGCCCTCTGTCAGGATGTCGCCCTTCTTCACACGCTGGCCCTTGTTGCAGATAGGACGCAGGTCGATGGTCATATTCTGGTTGGTACGACGGAACTTAGGAATACGATATTCCTTGAGTGCCGGCTCAAAGCTGACAAACTCTTCATCTTCCGTACGGTCATAAAGAATACGAATGGTAGTAGCGTCAACATACTCAACGACGCCTTCCCCTTCGGCTGTGATCATCGTACGGCTGTCCTCGCAGACCTGCTTCTCCAAACCGGTACCTACGATAGGCGCATCATTGTGGAGTAAAGGCACTGCCTGACGCATCATATTACATCCCATCAGAGCACGGTGACCGTCATCATGCTCCAAGAACGGAATCAAGCAAGCACTCACGGAAGCGATCTGTTGCGGTGACACATCCATCAGGCTTACCTCACCAGGCTCCACAACAGGGAAGTCGGCAGCAAGGCGACAGTGAACGAAGTCACGCTTGAAAGAGCCATCCTCTTTCAAAGGAGCATTACCTTGGGCGATGAGCTGTCCGTCCTCTTCCTCAGCAGTAAGATACTCTACATCCTTGTTCTCCAAGTCTACCTTGCCGCTTTTCACTACACGATAAGGAGTTTCGATGAAACCAAGCTCATTGATCGTAGCATAGACGCAAAGAGAGGAGATCAGACCGATGTTAGGACCCTCAGGTGACTCAATAGGGCAAAGACGACCATAGTGAGTATAGTGTACGTCACGAACCTCGAAACCAGCACGCTCACGAGACAGACCGCCAGGACCTAAAGCAGAGAGACGGCGCTTATGAGTGACCTCGGCCAACGGGTTGGTTTGGTCCATAAACTGGCTCAACGGGTTAGTACCGAAGAACGAGTTGATAACACTGGAAATAGTCTTGGCATTGATCAAGTCAGTCGGCGTAAACACCTCGTTGTCACGTACGTTCATGCGCTCACGGATGGTACGGCTCATACGGGCCAAGCCGATAGAGAACTGGTTGGCCAGCTGCTCACCTACCGTGCGGACACGACGATTGCTCAAGTGGTCAATATCGTCAACTGTAGCATTGGAGTTGACCAGTTTGATCAGATATTTGATAATCTCGATGATGTCTTCCTTGGTGAGCACACGCACATCAGGATCAATATCAAGATTCAGCTTTTTATTGATACGATAGCGGCCGACATCACCCAGGTCGTAACGCTTGTCAGAGAAGAACAGGTTCTGGAAGACCTCACGTGCACTTGCATCATCAGCAGGGTCAGCATTACGGAGCTGCTTGTAGATGTAGCGGACAGCCTCAATCTCAGAGTTGCTCTGGTCTTTCTCCAAAGTCTTGAAGATGATATCGTACTTTGAAGCAGCCTCATTGTTCTTATGTACAAGAACAGTAGAGACGCCACTATCTACGATCGTATCGAAATTATCTTCTGTGATCTCTGTCTCACGCTCAAGCACCATCTCGTTGCGCTCAGCGGTAACGACCTCACCGGTATCCTCATCTACAAAGTCCTCTGTCCATGTTCTCAGTACACGGGCAGCAAGCTTACGTCCGATCAGCACAGACTTGTTTTTCGGTGAAACCTTCACCTCCTCAGCAAGGTCAAAGATCTGAAGAATGTCTTTATCGCCTTCGTAACCAATGGCACGCAAGAGGGTTGTCACCGGCAACTTCTTCTTACGGTCGATATAGGCGTACATGACATTGTTGATGTCAGTAGCGAACTCTATCCAAGAGCCCTTGAAAGGAATGACACGTGCGCTATAGAGCACGGTACCGTTAGCATGCACGCCCTGACCGAAGAATACGCCTGGTGAACGGTGAAGCTGTGCCACGACGACACGCTCTGCACCATTGATCACAAAGGTACCATTGTCTGTCATATAAGGAATGGTACCCAAGAAGACATCCTGGATGAACGTACCGAAGTCCTCATGGTCGGGATCGGTACAATACAGTTTCATCTTAGCCTTCAAAGGCACACTATAGGTCAGACCGCGCTCCAAACATTCATCAATGGTATAGCGGGGCGGATCGATATAATAATCGAGGAACTCAAGCACGAAATTGTTGCGAGTATCGGTGATCGGGAAGTTCTCTGCGAACACCTTATACAGGCCATCGTTCTTGCGCTCCTCTGGTGGAGTGTCAAGTTGGAGGAAATCACGGAAGGATTTCAATTGCACGTCGAGGAAATCCGGAAAAGGATAAGGATTCTGGACGCTGGCAAAATTTACTCTGTTATCAATAACGTTTGACATAAGAAATCAATTGTAGTCTAATACCGTCTTAGCCGAAGCTGAAAGAAGAGAAAAAAGAGATGATCGAAAGCAATAATCGGAAGCAATGACCAACGGGGATAAAGACACAAAAAGGCTAGGACTCACCGACTGGGCAAATCCTAACCCTTAAGTATGTTACTGTCATCATGTCGCTTATTATTGAAGCGACCTAACGGCTAAAAGAGACTAAATTACTTCAGCTCAACCTTAGCGCCAGCTTCCTCGATAGCCTTCTTCAGGTTCTCAGCCTCGTCCTTAGACAGGCCTTCCTTCAGAGTAGCAGGAACAGACTCAACGAGAGTCTTAGCGTCCTTCAGACCGAGGCCACAAGCCTCCTTAACGGCCTTAACAACCTGGAGCTTAGTAGCGCCGACATCAGTCAGCACAACATCGAAAGAGCTCTTCTCCTCAGCTGCAGGAGCTGCGCCAGCAGCAGGACCAGCAACTGCAACAGCTGCAGCAGCGGGCTCGATACCATACTCGTCCTTCAGGACTGTTGCCAATTCATTTACCTCTTTAACAGTAAGATTTACTAATTCTTCTGCAATAGCTTTAACGTCTGCCATTTTAGTATTTATTTAAATTTTATTCTTAAAAATGTAGTGACTTAATTGATTACTCAGGACGCTCGCCTAAAGTCTTCAGCACACCATGGATAGTGCTTGCGCCTGACTGAAGAGCAGAAACCACGTTCTTTGCGGGGCTCTGCAACAGAGCAACGATGTCTGCAATAACCTCGTTCTTGCTCTTGATGGAAGCCAGCTCGTCGAGCTTGTCTGCACCAACATAGAAACCTTCCTCAGCATAGGCAGCCTTCAAAGAAGGAACGCCAGCCTTGGCAATGTCTTTATCCTTAAGCAACTTTGCAGGAACATTAGCGGTGTGTGTAAACAGCACAGCAGTGTTACCCTTCAAAGTACCATAAAGCTCAGAATAGTCGATGTCAGCAGCCTCGAAAGCCTTGTGAAGAAGCTTATTCTTCACCACGACCATCTTGATCTCCTGCTTGAAACACTTGCGGCGAAGAGAAGATGTAGTCTCAGCATTCATACCGGTGACATCCACCAGATAGAAATGAGGATATTCCTTCAGCTTCTCGCCAAGGTCAACAATGATAGTATCTTTTACTTCTTTCTTCATTTTACCAAACTTTTAGAGTGATTCAACTGATTTAGGATCAATCTTGATACCCTTACTCATTGTGCTTGAAATAAAGATACTCTTGAGGTATGTACCTTTAGCGGCAGCAGGCTTCAAACGTACAACAGTGTTGATGAATTCTTTGGCATTACCATAGATCTGATCAGAAGACATAGAGATCTTGCCGATAGAAGTATGAATGATACCAGCTTTATCAACCTTGAAGTCAATCTTACCTTGCTTAACTTCCTTAACAGCCTTAGCGACATCCATTGTCACAGTACCACTCTTCGGGTTAGGCATCAAGCCACGGGGACCGAGGAAACGGCCCAGAGGACCAACCTTACCCATGCAAGAAGGCATAGTGATGATGACATCGACATCGGTCCAGCCACCTTTGATCTTCTCAATATACTCATCGAGACCAGCATAGTCAGCACCAGCTGCCTTAGCAGCCTCTTCCTGATCTGGTGTACACAGAGCAAGCACGCGAACTGTCTTACCAGTTCCGTTAGGCAGAGACACCACGCCGCGAACCATCTGGTTAGCCTTGCGGGGATCAACGCCCAAGCGAACATCCACATCTACAGAAGCATCAAACTTTGTTGTCGTGATCTCCTTTACGAGCTCTGCAGCCTCTTTCAATGTGTATGCCTTCCCTGCTTCAACCTTCTCAGCTACTGATTTCTGATTTTTTGTCAGTTTACTCATTTTACTTGCTTAATTGAAGTTTAATTATTTACCAGGGAAGTCACCTTTAACAGTGATGCCCATGCTGCGTGCAGTACCTGCAATCAGTCTCATGGCACTCTCAACAGTAAAGCAGTTCAAGTCAGCCATCTTGTCCTCAGCGATCGCTTTTACCTGATCCCAAGTCACGCTAGCCACTTTTTTACGGTTAGGCTGGCCGGAACCAGACTTCACCTTTGCAGCTTCCTTGAGCTGGACAGCAGCAGGAGGAGTCTTGATGACGAAGCTGAACGACTTATCTGTGTAGTAAGTGATGACGACAGGCAGAACCTTACCAGCCTTATCCTGGGTACGTGCATTGAACTCCTTGCAGAAGCCCATAATGTTAATACCCTTGGAACCCAAAGCCGGTCCTACTGGAGGGGAGGGGTTTGCAGCGCCACCTTTAATCTGTAACTTGATTAATCCAGCAACTTCTTTAGCCATTTCTAATTGAAATTAAAATAAATGTAACGTATAAGGCGCGCATAGCCCGTAACAACTACTCAGCAACCTTTTCAACTTGCATAAAACCAAGCTCCAAGGGTGTCTTACGCCCAAAGATCTTGACCATCACCTTCAGCTTGCGCTTCTCAGTGTTGATCTCTTCGATCACACCTTCAAAACCAGCAAAAGGACCATCGGTGACTTTCACCGTCTCATCAAGCAGATAAGGAACATCCACATCGTTGTCGATCTGTGTTTCCTCAGCTTGTCCAATCATACGATTAATCTGAGACTCTGGAACCGGAGCTGGATGATCCAAACCGCCGAGAATACCCAAACAATTAGGCATGTTTCTTAAGTCAACTGGAACATCACCAATCATATCAGCCTGTACAAACACGTAACCGGGGAGAGCGATCTTCTCTTTCTCCACACGCTTACCATCTTTAATGCTCGCATGTTTCTCCATAGGAATAAGCACCTGATAGACATGATCAGCCAAACGCTGGTTATGACGCAGCTCGGCTTCGATGTACTCTTTCAGTTTTGCCTCTTTACCACTGGAAGCACGCAAAACATACCAATTCTTAGTATTTGCCATTGCCTTAATGATTAGCCTGGATATACAATACCCATCAGGTTCTTGAACACCAAGTCCATAGCGAAGACGATCAGTGCAACGATAAGGGAAGCAGATAATACAATCACTGCACTGTGAGTCAACTCTTTATGTGTTGGCCAAGTGGTCTTATGTGCAAGCTCGTCATAACAAGCCTTGCAATAATTCACTATCTTTTTAAACATATTATCTTCTATTTAGCACGGGTTGAAAGACTCGAACTCTCGACACCTGGTTTTGGAGACCAGTGCTCTACCAACTGAGCTAAACCCGTAAGAAAGTCTCCGCGTCCGCAGACGCGGAGACTTACGTATCTTGGAATCAGATAATCGTGATTATCCCTCCTCTGCTACGTCAGGCAGAATCTGTGTGATCTGGCCAGAACCTACCGTACGACCACCCTCGCGGATAGCGAAACGGAGACCCTCATTCAGAGCAACCTTGTAGATCAGGCGAACCTCGATCTCAACATTGTCACCAGGCATCACCATGTCTACACCTTCAGGGAGAGTGATCTCACCGGTGCAGTCCATTGTGCGGAGGTAGAACTGAGGACGATAGCGGTTGCCGAACGGAGTGTGACGGCCACCCTCTTCCTTCTTCAGCACGTAGATAGAAGCCTTGAAGTGATCATGCGGAGTGATAGCACCCGGGTGCACGACAACCATACCACGCTTCACCTCTTCCTTGTCGATACCACGGAGGAGCAGACCGACGTTGTCACCAGCCTCACCCTCATCCAGGGTCTTACGGAACATCTCGACACCAGTGATGACAGACTTCTTGTCCTCACCAAGACCGAGCAGCTGAACCTCATCACCGACCTTGCACTTACCAGTCTCAATACGACCAGTAGCAACAGTACCACGACCAGTGATAGAGAAGACATCCTCAACAGGCATCAAGAAAGGCTTATCAACCTCACGGACAGGCTCCTGAATCCAATTGTCAACAGTGTCCATCAACTCCATGATCTTGTCTTCCCACTTAGCAACACCATTCAGTGCACCCAGAGCAGAACCACAAACGATAGGAGTATCCTCTTCATAACCATAAGAAGTCAGAAGATCCTGGACATCCATCTTCACGAGGTCGATCATCTCCTCGTCTACTTCAGGATCGTCGCACTTGTTGAGGAAGACAACCAAACGAGGCACGTTTACCTGACGAGCAAGCAGCACGTGCTCACGTGTCTGAGGCATAGGACCATCGGTAGCAGCAACCACGAGGATAGCACCATCCATCTGAGCAGCACCAGTTACCATGTTCTTCACATAGTCGGCGTGTCCCGGGCAGTCCACGTGAGCATAGTGACGCTTCTCAGTCTCATACTCAATGTGGGCAGTGTTAATGGTGATACCACGCTCTTTCTCCTCAGGAGCGTTGTCGATCTGATCGAAGGACTTCACATCCTCACCTGTACCCAGACGCTCATGCAGCACCTTAGAGATAGCTGCGGTCAGAGTAGTCTTACCGTGGTCAACGTGACCAATTGTACCAATGTTAACATGCGGTTTGGTACGCACATAAACCTCTTTAGCCATAGCTTTACTTTTTTATTGTATTAATTAAATAATCAAATAGATGATTCTCTTGACAACCTTGACTTGTCACACTGATATTTAGTTAGACTTCGTTTAGGCATCAAAGTGGAGCTGTAACTGAGAGTTGAACTCAGGACCTCTTCCTTACCAAGGAAGTGCTCTACCACTGAGCTATTACAGCAAAAAGAGAGCGGAAAACGGGGCTCAAACCCGCGACCCCCAGCTTGGAAGGCTAGTGCTCTATCAACTGAGCTATTTCCGCATTACGCTCCAAAGGGGAGGCGTCTCATGCTTACGCATTGTGGGTGGTGATGGATTCGAACCACCGAAGGCAAGAGCCAGCAGATTTACAGTCTGCCCCATTTGGCCACTCTGGTAACCACCCAATCAATGTTAAAAAGATCTCTATCCTCATTAAGAGGAGCCTCTTGTCGGATTCGAACCAACGACCCCGAGATTACAAATCACGTGCTCTGGCCAACTGAGCTAAAGAGGCATATCCTGCAGCCGCCTTGCACGACTTTCAAAGGACTCGTTGTAAAACGGCTGCAAAGATACTACTTATTTTTCAATCTCCAAAACTTTTCGGGGAAATTTTTCAATGTTTGCGTATTTTTTCTTTGAATTTCTCCAGTTGCACCCGCAAAGAGTCTACGCACTGGTCGACTCCCTCCTCAAATGTGTCGCAGGTCTTGGCCACGTAAAGTGGACTTCCACCAGGCACGGTCACCGTGATACTGGTTTCTTTATTGAGAGCGGTAGCGGGCTTGACAACTTTTAATTGCACCTCTACTTTCTGAATGTCTTCGAATGATTTTTCCAACTTGGCGGTCTTCTTCTCGATGAACGCCTGCAGCTTCTCGGTAGCGTCGAAGTGAATCGACTGAATCTTTACTTCCATAGTTACCTCCGTTTTTGTTAAAGGTTAAACTCATGCCCTTGGATGGGCATCTTGATACACTCGCTTGAGTTGCTCGAACGTCGTATGCGTATAGATCTCCGTGGTGGAGGCTGACGCATGTCCCAACAACCGTCTCACACTTTCTATGCCCGCACCATGGTTGAGCATGGCTGTGGCAAAGGTGTGGCGCAAGACGTGCGGCGAAAGCTTTTTCATGGAGCTGACCAATCGCAGATGGCTCTTCACCATCTCTTCCACCTGACCGCCGCTCAACCTGCAACCTTTCTCTGACAGGAAGAAAGCATCCTCCTGCTTGGAAACAGCCTCATCTCTTGCTGACAGATAATGCCGCAGAGCGTCAGTTAGTTCCTCACCGAAAGGTATGATACGCTGCTTGTTACCTTTACCCGTCACTTTGAGTTGCCGGTTGACAAAGTCCACATCCGCATCACGCAGTCCAATCAGCTCTGCACGTCGTATTCCTGTCTCATAGAAAGTCATAATAACAGTACGCGCGCACGTACTCTTATAATCGTCTCCCCAAAGATCGCTATCCAAGAGTCTGTCCATCTGCTCTTCCTGTAGGAAGCAGGGCAGAGGCTTTTTCAGCTTCGGTGCACGAATGCCGACTGTCGGGTCTTTCCCGATCAGATGATGCGACAAGGCAAACCTATACAATGACTTAAGTGCGGACAGCCGCCGGGCAACCGTTGTGGTGGTATTGCCTTCATCGACCATCTGCTCCATCCAGTTACGAATGATGTCACCGTCTATGGTTTCCCATGTCGGCTGGCCTTCCAATGCCTGAAAATACTCCTCGAACTTCTTGAAGTCCTCGGAATAACTGACTACCGTCAATGGCGAACGGTTGAGCTCGTACCTGAGATAGTCCAGGAATTGGTCTTTTATCTCCATCATGATAGCCTCCAAACGCTACACTTGCGTTTTCAGCAACGAATGTACGAAGAAAAATTCAAACTACCAAACTTTTTGAGTATTTTTTACTCTTGGAGTAGTTTTTTACTCCTCTTCCTGACGAAGCTTCTGTACGTAGATAGCGTGCTCCATCTTGAGACGTTTCTTAACAGAGGGCTTGTCAAATTGCTGACGAGCACGAAGCTCCTTCACCACACCTGTCTTTTCAAACTTTCTCTTGAACTTCTTGAGAGCTCTTTCGATGTTCTCGCCATCCTTTACTGGTACAATAATCATTTTGTTTTGGTTTATATTTTTAAATGTGAAACATACGCAAGCGGGCGCCATCAATACATGGTACCACAATTTGCGGTTGCAAAATTACATCTATTTTTCCAAATACACAAATAATTAACTAATTTTCTGCAAGTTGTGTTGTTTGACAGAAGGGACAGACAAGACAAAAGACCTTTTTATTAAGATAGAAAGACAGAAAAGACATATTGGCTTAAAGACATATTCGCGTTCCTACAACAGCGCCTATATACCGACAACAGTACTATATATAACAGTACCATATATAATAGGTGTATTCCTTCTGATCATAGCGAATCAAGTTTCTTTTCTTTCAAGCACTACACTTCTTCAATACTCAAATTCTTGAAAACAACAAGCTCACTCTAAGCACATTGTTTTATGATCACATGATCCTGTGCATAGGGTGAGCTCATTTCCTCCCCTTGGGGAGGGTTAGGGAAGGGCCGGAAGACTGGAGGGACTATGGGTCGAAGGGAGTTTTCTATATTTCTTTCGTCTTCCCCTTCAGCCACTCTTTCTCATCCTCGTTGAGATGCGGAGCGAGTTTCTCGTAGACATAATGGTGGTAGCTGTTGAGCCAGACAATCTCTTCGAGCGTGAGTTCGTCAGGGATGATGGGCTCCGTGTCGATGGGACAGAGGGTGAGCGGCTCAAACTGGAGGAAGGTACCGAAGTCCGTGGTCTTGTAAGGACGGATGAGCAGCGTGTTCTCGATGCGCACGCCGAACTTACCGGCAAGGTAGAGGCCGGGCTCGTCGGTGACAGTCATACCGTCGACAAGCGGAGAAGGCATATACTCCATGCGTATCTGGTGAGGCCCCTCATGCACGTTAAGATAGGAACCCACGCCGTGACCGGTACCGTGGAGATAGTTCAGTCCCTCGCGCCACATGGCCTCGCGCGCCAGGATGTCGAGTTGCGTACCGCTGGCACCCTCGGGGAACTTACAGAGTTCGAGCTGGATATGTCCTTTGAGCACAAGTGTATAGATATGACGCTCCTCATCGGTGAGCGGTCCGAGCGGAATGGTGCGCGTGATGTCGGTAGTTCCGTCCTGATACTGCGCGCCGCTGTCGAGGAGCAGGAAGCCATGCGGCTCAAGTGGGATGTCGGTCTCCGGCGTGGCTTCGTAGTGGACGATAGCACCATGGGTACCGTATCCGGCTATGGTATCAAAACTGATGTCGCGGAAGAGCGGCTGCTCGGCACGCAGGGAGGTGAGCTTGCGGTCGATGCTCATCTCGGTCTGGCCACCGGCTTCCACAGCAGGTTTCAACCATCTGAGAAACTTCACCAAGGCGATGCCGTCACGCAGCATAGCACGGTGATAGCCAGCGATCTCGGTTTCGTTCTTGACCGCTTTCATGGCAGGTACCGGCGAGACATGGCTGACCACTGGACGACAGCTGGCCACACGATAAAGCGAGTAGCAGGTCTCGTTAGGGTCGAGAAGGATGTTGTACTCAGGATACCGCTTCAAGCCCTTTGCCACATCGGCATAAGGAGCCACACTGACGCCCTCCCCAGCAAGATAGTCACGCACCTCGTCAGAGACCTTCTCCTTATTTATATATAAGGTGGCATGGGTGGTGTCGATGAGCAGGTAAGCCACGAAGACGGGATTGCAGTGCACGTCAATGCCACGGAGGTTGAGCGTCCACGCCACATCGTCGAGCGCAGAGACGAGCATGCCGTCGGCATGAAGCGTGCGCAAGGCCTTGCGGATGCGTGTGAGCTTATCGGCAGCGCGCTCTCCGGCATATTCCAGTGGCTGTATCTCCACGCGATGGTCGGGGATCGCTGGGCGGTCACGCCAGACGACGGACAGCGGGTCGAAGTTGTGGCGCACGGTGATACCACCTTCCTGGCGCAGGTCTGCAATCATCGCTTCGACACTGCTGCACCTGTCCACCATACCGTTCATGCCGACAACAGCGCCGTCGACATCGTGGAGTTCCTGACCAAGCCATTGCGCAATGGTCGGCGTACCCTTCACCTTGAGTTTCATCAGCTGATACTCGGTACCGCTCAGCTGGTCAGCGGCCGCAAGAAAATAGCGGCTGTCAGTCCACAGCGCGGCACTATGCATCGTGACCACAGCCGTACCCGCCGAGCCGTTGAAGCCACTCACCCACTCGCGGTCCTTCCACCGGTCGGGCACATACTCACTGTTGTGGGGGTCGGTACTGGGAAAGATAAACGCATCGAGATGCTCACGGCGCATCACCTCGCGCAGGTCGCGCAGCCGTTGATTGATCACTTCTTTCATAGCATATAACGATTAAAGGTTTGATCTAATCCCTGAAATGCCAAACAGACATAACAAAAGACGTAACAAAGATAATACTTTTAAGAATAAACAACAAATAAAAGCGCAAAGAAATCACTCAATGAATAGATTTTTTAGTAACTTTGCATGGCTGCAAGAAAAAAGCCCCCGTGCCCACTTCTTGCAGTCGGAAAACACAGAAAAGTATTTCTGAACTAAATAATTAGTGTTATGAACTATTTAACAAATGACAAGCTGGTCATCGTCGGTGCAGGCGGTATGATCGGTTCCAACATGGTACAGAGCGTTCTGATGCTCGGCCTTACTCCTAACGTATGTCTCTATGATATCTATGAGCCGGGTGTTCATGGTGTCTTCGATGAGATTCAGCAGTGCGCATTCCCTGGTGCCAACGTCACCTACTGTGCTCCTGCCGTTGAGGATATGGGCAATCCCGAGAAGGTTGCCGAGGCTGCCAAGAAGGCTTTCACCGGCGCTAAATACATCATCTCCTCTGGTGGTGCTCCCCGTAAGGCAGGCATGACACGCGAGGATCTGTTGAAGGGCAACTGCAAGATCGCTGCGGACTTCGGTGACAATATCAAGAAGTACTGTCCAGACGTTGAGCATGTGGTTGTCATCTTCAACCCCGCTGACGTGACCGCACTGACCACTCTGATCCACTCTGGTCTGAAACCCAATCAGCTGACCTCTTTAGCTGCTCTCGACTCTACTCGTCTGCAGCAGGCGCTGGCACTGGAGTTCGGTGTTCAGCAGGACAAGGTGACAGGTGCTCACACTTATGGTGGCCACGGCGAGCAGATGGCAGTCTTCGCTTCTCAGGTGAAAGTCAACGGTAAGCCGCTGGCAGAGATGGGTCTCAGCGACGAGCGTTGGCAGGAGATCAAGCACATCACCGTACAGGGTGGTTCCAACATCATCAAGCTGCGTGGCCGCAGCTCTTTCCAGAGCCCTGCCTACAACGCCGTGAAGATGATCGAGGCTGCTATGGGCGGCGAGAAGTTCACTCTACCTGCCGGCTGCTATGCCGACATCCCTGAGCTGGGCTTCAAGGACGTGATGATGGCGCTGCCTACTACCATCGACAAGAGCGGTGTGCACTACACTGTTCCTACAGGTACGAAGGAAGAGATGGCTGACCTGCAGAAGAGCTACGAGCACCTCTGCAACATGCGCCAGGAGGTCATCGACCTCGGCATCATTCCTCCTATCGCTGAGTGGAGCAAGATGAACCCGAACCTGAAGTAGAGCCCACCCTCCGGCGGCCCACTCCCACCCCCTCCCTGGGGAGGGGAATGGCAAGCCCTTCTCCAACCCCTTTCCGAGATAAGGAGAACACAATTCCCATGCAAGGGTTTTGCGATCCTTCCCCCTCGGGGGGAGTTAGAGGAGGGCTTTCTTTCTTTTTTCACATATTATATGCTTTCCATCGAAACCGCTTTTCAAGAATACTACCGTCCGCTCTGCCTCTATGCCATGCACTATCTCTGTGGTGATGTTGACACCGCCGAGGACGTGGTGCAGGACTGCTTCGTGCGGCTGTGGCAACACGAGGCCAACAATGACAAGGCGTTTCTCTATACCGCCGTGCGCAATGCTTGCATCGACCGGCTGCGCCGCAACGATCCGCTCTGCTACGAGATCGAGCCTCAGGACTTGGAAGGTACCATCACCGACGAAGAGGCGCAGGATCGCTCTTTTCTCGAAGCCCGTCTATGGAAAGCGATTGATTCCCTACCCCACCGCCAGCGCGAGGCCCTGCTGCTCTGCAAGCGCGACGGACAATCCTACCACGAGGCTGCTGAGAGGATGGGCATCAGCGAGAAAACGGTGGAGCATCTTCTCTCCAACGCCATGAAAGCACTCAGAGGCCACCGCGCCGACATCTACCGCATCGTACTCATCGTTTGTTGATCTACGCTTTGGGTGAGTTACTGACAAAGAACTATCCATATTGCAACACCTTCCGCATATGCGAATACCCGATTTTTCGTAATAGCCTAGTGCACATTTCCCAAACAGAGGCACTGAAAAGTATTAGCCGTAAGAAATGGAGAAAAACACATCAAAGAAGCCATCAACAACGTGCTGTCACAAAGTTTTCAAGACTTAGAACTGTTGATGGTCGAAGACAGCACGCAGAGAGAAGTGAAGGCGTGCTGCAAGTCTACTACATGTTGTTCAGGGATTTCTGTCTCTCCTCTTCTTGTTCACCCTGCTCTTCCTCACTCTAAGGGCCGTATCGCTGATAGCAAGGACTTTCTTTATCCTGATTTCATCATAGCCCTCGTGTAACAGAATGAGAAAGAAAATCTCAGAAGGCGTGAGTTCCTTGTAGCTATCATGCAAAAATTGAAGGAATTTGAAATCGACACTCATATAGTAGTCGATAAAGTCAATGAAATCCTGTTTTTTCCAAAATGAAACAGACTGCCCCGCTTTGATTTCCTCATAGAGCTGGCGACCGTGTGAAAAGGTCAGCACATGCTTCTGCCTGAGTTTCTCCAGAGCATCTTCCAGCATGGAGACTTTTTCCTGTTCCTTTTGTAAGCTCTTTTCCATATCACCACGTGTGTGTGTAAGCTCATCAGACAATTCATAAAACATCAGCATGCGCTTGCGCAATTTTCTATGATAGAAATAGATAGCAAGAGAGAAAAATAGCAGAAGAATCACCAGCACCAAAAAGAACAGCATTGTATTGCGTGCCCACGCACCATGATAGAGTTTGGAGGTACTATCGTCAACAACACTCCCCATAGCATCAGCCCTGTACTGGTGTTCCATGCTATCGCTAACAGCATTTAGCAGATCCTGCGCCCTCACAGCGTCCTGATAGCGCCCATCTTCTTGCTTGCGTTGAATCATATCTAACAAAATTTCAAACTTGTCAAAGAGGTTCGCCGTATTCAGCGCTTCTGTCCATATGCTGTCTGCTTTAGCATGCTGCCCAGTTTTATCGATCAGAAAAGCCAAATTGCCTTTATAGAGCGCGGAAGGATGGTTGCGTATCAGTTTACCAAAGCACGTGATTGCGCTGTCTGGGGCTATCAAGCCCAACGTAACATATAGGTCGTTGAGATAGTCGGGCAATTCGTTCGAAGGAATATACCGCTTCACCTCCCAGCACAGCCTTTGATATTTTCGTACACTATCTTTCTCACCGAGCATAAAGTAAGCTTTGAGCAACTGACCAATAGCATAAGCATGAAAATAGTTGTCCTTACTCTCGCTGACAAGCATTTGCTGCTTCTTAGCATAAAGCAATGCCCTCTTATTTTCTCCCGCCACAATGTTATAGTTCGAAGCCCGGTCGTAGATCTTCTTCAGAAGTTCTACATAATGATGTTTGTTAGCAATGCTCTCTGCGGCTTTCAAGCACCTCATCACCTTGACATAACCTTTATCTTTATCGCGATCGGACGCCATAGCCCCCTTGTAATAATAAGCATCGGCAAGTAGCGAGTCGTTGCCGTTATACCGAAATGTCGCGATGGAATAATTGATGAGCGAGTCGTTGGCCAATACACGGTATAGTCTATATAAGGCCTTAACCTGCAGAAGGTAGCATTCAGCCCGATCGTCATTTGACAGCCCTCTCTTGTGTTCCATAGCAGAAAGCAGATGAAGAGTAGAATCGCACTCACCGCTTTCAATAAGAGCACCGACAGTTGCCAGCTGTTCTCGATGATTCTCACAGCCTACTGCGCATAGAAGTAAGAGAACAACTGACAGACTACAAAGAATATTATTACTAAAAATCATAATGATAGTACTTCGAAGTTCATGTCATCATCCTTTTCTTTAGAGGATGACAGTGGTCACTGTCATTTTGCCTTTTTAGGGAGCGATCAACCGACCTACGGCTTCCGTCTGGGTTTCCGCATTGTTTTCGACAACTCATACTGGACCTCATCAAAGAAGTCCGGTTTTGACAGATAAATATGCTAAGCATGAAATGCCTTGCAAAATTACGATATTTATTATTAGAAACGGTAATCTATTTCGTTTTTCCTTCGCTTTAGTGTATCCCTTTCTGATTATACGTCACTATCTCCGATGACTCTCATCCCTTCGGCAACGTTCTTTGAGACTAACCTACATTATTGATGATAATGTTCCAAAAAGCAAGGCTTAATGTTCATGGATTATATCTCTGTCTTTCTCCGATCACTTCCATATTTTTCTACCATTGACGATATAGATGCCGCGAGGCAATGAAGACAGCGAGGAGCCTACACATCTGCCATTAAGAGAATAGATGCGAGTGGCGGTAGGGGCTAAGTCGGCGTTCGCTGCATTGATATTCGTGGCGTCAGTGGACAGCGGTTCGTTGGTATCGAGTATTTTGGGAAAGGACTTGGCATAGTTAGCGTCCGTTCCTTTATAGCGTATGGCAGATCGCATGGAATGGACGTAACCCGACGTTTGCCTGGTTCTCACCGCATTCCATACACCCCCACTGAGTACATAGAGATGATCTGCTGCAGCTGTGGCGTTGTCAATATTCATGTAACTGCCGACAGCAGACCATTCCGACGAGCCGTCCGCCGGGTCGACTTCTGTATATCCATTTGTTGTAGCGGGCACGAAGACATGTTGCGAGTCAAAGAATTTTTGGTAATGTTCGTCGTAATATCCATCTTTGAATGTTGTGTCAGCAGGCACGGAAAGGATCTTCAGCACATAGGGATGGCAGGCAGTGAGACATTCATCCCGCTCCTCTTTGGTAAGTGCCGAAGGGGAGATGCGGCTGTCGTCAAGAGAAAGGAACCATAATCCCTTGTTGTTCTTGGAGCCGGCAAGACCAATCTCAGACACCAATTTATAGGCTTTCACATTCTTATCCTTCGCCGTCGTGTTATAGGGCAACGACACAGTGATGATACTTCCGGGCTGAAGAGCACCTTTTCTGCGCAGATATTTTGCCGTTGTTGCCGTGAAGGCATGGGGTAACTCATACTCACATCCTCTATTGGCAGGCAAGCTGGCTTTCCAGTCGCTCACGGCTTGTTTCTCCTCTGTGGTCATGGAGTTAAGTGCGTAGTGTGAACCAGTGTCGGAGATAAAGTTCGAGTAATCAAAGTGGTCACAATCATACCAGTAGGCATAATCGTATACGACGAAGTTTGGGCATACCCACTGCCCGTCTGCACTATAATGTACGAAATTCACCTCTGTTGAGGGTATGACCGCCGATGTGGCTGACTGCGGCAGATAGATCATGGTGTAGGGTGCGAGGGAGAAGAATGGTGACTTGTCTTTGCGAGACACCTTCAAATTGTTCAGCGACAAATTGTTAATCGCACTCATGTCAATATACCGTAAGCCAATGTCGTTGGCAAAGAGGTTGTCACCTATTGAGGTCAGCACTGTATTGGGCTTGAAAGTCACTGTTTCCAACATTCGCATCTCGCGAAAAGCCCCACCCCGGATCGTCTTTACAGTAGAGGGGATGACCAGCGAGGTGATAAAAGTGTTGGAAAAGGCCAACCCACCGATGTACTCCACGCCTTCGGGAATGGTAACTGTCATCCTGACCTTACGACTGCCGCAGAATGCTCCCACACCAATATATTTCATTCCGGCAGGTATCGTCAGCTGGTTATGAAAGAACCATCCGTACTCCGTCTTGATCTGACTCCCTACTTCTCCTAAGGCATAGTCGCCGATGTGCTGAAGCGTGTTAGGAAGTATCAGATCTTGTTCGACGTGAAGATTCAAGAAGCATAGCTGCCTATGGTCTTCAGTCCTTCTTTGAACTGTGAGATGGATGTTATGGGACATCCCCGAAAAGCGTGTTCTCCAATGTACAACACGCTTTTGTAGCCGAAAGATACTGATTTGAGGGCCGTGAACAACTGAATTGTAGAGCCGTCGTAGAAAGCATGGTCACCAATGCGGAGCCTTGCGGAAGGGTGTGCGTTGGTGTTGTCGCGGATAATCAATTTTGTCAGAGCCGTGTTCGGTATGGTCATGCTGTTGACCCAGGTATCATTGGTACTGTAGTTGGCCGCCTGGATAAGCGGACAGAGCTCCCTCAGCGTACCTGGTAGCGACAGTGCGAACGAGTTAGGCGCATTCTTCCATCGCAAAGGAGTATTGCGCCAGTTTTGTTTGTTTACTGACACACTGGAATAGCGCCCCGGTCGGTTGACGACAAACACGGAGTCCATAGCGGCATTGCTGCCCACGGTCTCGGGAATGTAGATTGTACAGCCGTCGGCAGGTGTACTGTCGAAGCTGATGCCAGTGATGGTGACACCGCCACCATCGAGCCGTGTGTAGTACAGGCGTCCTGTGTAACTGGTAGAGCCCGAAGTGGCAATGATACCTTCCCAATAAAGGCCAGTCCCCCAATCAGTATCGGCGCCATGCGCCAAGACAGGCCACGAAAAGATGAAAAACAGCAAAGCGATCAGGTGTTGAGGCTTCGCAAAGATAATCGCAGTATGTGCTTTCATAATTTTTTCTAACATTCTTAGTCTTCCCAAAGATGATAGTTTACCTTCCCCCACTGGTCATCATCATCCATAACGGCCTTCTTGGCATCGCCTCCGCCCGGAGCCGGAGTATCGCTGATCGCCATTGACAGCGAATCAAGAAGAGCATGAGCACAGGAAACCACTTCTAAAGTTGGTTTAACGTATCGTTGCTTAGTTTTCATAATTTAATTGTTGTATGAGTTTTGAAAAGATAATCGTTATGGAATTTTTCCTTTTTGGTGACTGCAAAGGTAGTGAATATAGGAGTACGATATATCATGGTTCAACGAGCCTGTTACAATTTTGAAATTGCAAGTAACTACATATATAGCAACAATTTATAGATATTGCAAAAGACTATAATCGATAAAAATGTAACAAGCTAACGCAATACATGAATGTTGTTTGTGATGCTGTCATCAGCTAACGATCCGTTATGGTGGTGAACTTTTAAGATACCAAACAGCGAGAAAACGGTGGAGCATCTTCTCTCCAACGCCATGAAAGCACTCAGAGGGCACCGCGTCGACATCTACCGCATCGTACTCATCGTTTGTTGATCTGTAACTATCCAGCTGTCATATCGCTGCTTATCGAAAACAAGGTGAGGAAATGATCAAGAATTTGAGAATTAGAGAATTATTACTTGTCGGTGGAATTAGTTTGTTTGAATTAGTTATGGAAAGCAATATGTAGAACTATTACGTTTATATCCGCTTTTGTTAAGTATACTGACAAAAAACGACCCTTATTTTGCATTTCTTTGCCAACGAACGGCTCTTTTCCCGAAAAGAAGCGATTTTTGCACACTTTTATAAAACACTAATAAACAGACACTTACTAAAATCAGCATTTTTACGCTATTGTCAGAAAGCCTTTCTGACCAAAAATTCTCTAGAGAATTTTCCATCAAAAAGGTACTTTTACACGGTCAAACTACCTTTCTGACCGTGTAAAACCACCTTTTTCATCATAAGAAACCACTGTTTTGTGAGTGAAAAAGTGGAATTTTCATGTTTACAGCCTCCTTTTCTTAAAAAAGACCTTCGCCGTCCACTCTAAAATAAAAGTACAAGTGAACACACTTTTGTCAATACGTTTCTACCATCATTTCACAATTATACAAGCAGCGCCACTTAAGCGCGGCTGGCAAGCAACCATCTCCTTTCCTTAAGAAAAGTGTAGCACTTCGAGGTATATTCGCTAAGAAAAGTGTGAATAGAAACAGCGTTGAAAGCCGACGGCAAGGAATACAAGGTGAAGGATGCTACCATCATCAAGTTGGGCGAGCCTTACACGATGACGGAAGACACGCTGAATCTGACAATAACGTTCGAACCACTGCCCGTGACATCCATCTGGCACGCCAGCTCTATATTTCCTCCAAGTACACAGCTTCCCCACCTACAAACTCATTGACCGCAACGGAAAGGTACTCGACGTCAATGCCAGCCCACACGACCTCGAAGTCCTCGCCCGACTGCCGGAACAGATGAAATAGTAAGTAAGGAGAATTAGTGAGCGTACATTCCCGCGCACGTCGCGGTAGGACACCTTGATTCTATAATAAGGACCCTCCGTGCTGGTGGCGGAATTGTACCTGAGCTGTTCATTTACGTGCACGCCGCAAAGATACGCTATTTTTTCTTCTTTCCTATGGGGGGATTCCCGACTTTCTGCGTCATAGCGACAAACAACAACAACTGAGAGAATATGAATGCAAAGAAAAGCAAGGGCTTGATCCTTGCACTGCTATTGATGGGGGGCAGCCTGACGATGACGGCAAGAACAGCCGACTCCACTTTTGTCATGCCACAGCACAGTATCTATGGCGAGGTGGGTGGCCCGTGCTGGGGTGTCAGCGCCAACTGGGACGCACGATTGAAGAAGGACTCCCACTGGGGTTATCAGGCTGGTTTCGGATGGGCAGGGCGATGGGACAACACGATGGGCATCCATACCCACACGATGTACTACGGGCTGACCACCGGTGTGAACTACCTGATAGGCAAGCGCAAGTCGAGACTGGAATTAGGACTCGGCAACCAACTGCGCCTCATCAGCAGCAAGCTTGTCGCCACTTATATGGACAAGGAGAGCGATATCAGCATCAAAAGCGAAAACAAGACGCAGGTGCGAGACTTTCTCTATATGAATGTCGGCTACCGCTACACCAGTACGCATGGTTTCCAATTCCGCTGTGGCGTCACACCAATGGTCAACATCACCAACGGCTGGACAGCGTCCGGCGACATCTACAGCAAGGGTGATGTGTTCCTCACACCATACGTGAGCTTCGGCAAAGCATTCTAATAAGGAGAAGCCCCTCCCGCCCCCTAAGAGGGTGGGAGACAAGACCCCACTAAGAAAACAGTAAACCACATATATATATTGTAACGTGAAAACCGCAAGAATGATCATTGCGACGACCATTCTCTTCATCTTGTTGCCGCTGGCTGTCTGGGGCAAAGACCACACGACGACCATCCGGCAACAGATGGAATGGTTGCACCGTACTCAGAAAGTCAACTTCACCTACGACGCATCGCTGCCCGTAGGCAACACCTATCAGGGACCGTCGCTCAAGGGCATGACACTGGCCAAAGCCCTGAGCGCACTCTTCAAGGACAGTGGCATCAGCTACTCGGTCAATGGAAAGTATATCATACTGAAAGCAGCCAAACAGGAAAAGGCCGCACCACACAGCCAACCACAACCGCACAAAGCCTCACCGGCGCCACCACGGCGGCACACGCTCAGCGGCTATGTGCGCGACACCAGTGGCGAGACACTCATCAACGCCACTGTATGGGACGAGACCACCGGCACGGGAACCACCACCAACGCCTATGGCTTCTACTCGCTCACCCTACCTGAGGGCGAGCACCATATCAAGTTCAGCTACCTCGGCTTTGCTGACCAAAAGATCAAGGCCAAGCTCGAAAGCAACCTCCGGCAAGACATCGCTCTCAAAGAAGACAACCGACTGCCGGAGGTCGTCGTGGAGGGAGATCTCAACTCACCGCTGCTCAACACACAGACCGGCAAGCACTCACTTTCGCAGGCTGACATCAAGACGGGCTACGCCCTGCTGTCCTCGCCCGACGTGGTGAAGACACTCCAGCGCACCAGTGGCGTGGCTGAGGGCGTGGAACTCGTCAGCGGACTCTATGTCCATGGCGGCAACAACGACGAGAACCTATTCCTGCTCGACGGCACACCACTCTACCAAATCAACCACACCCTCGGACTCTTTTCCTCGTTCAATGCCGACATCGTGAAGAATGTCGACTTCTACAAGAGTGGCTTCCCCGCCCGCTACGGCGGCCGACTATCCAGTGTCATCGATGTGCGCACCACCGACGGTGACATGCAGCACTATCATGGTTCTGTGCGCCTCGGCCTGCTCGACGGTGGTCTGCAGTTCGAGGGACCGATACAGAAGGGCAAGACCAGCTTCAACATTGCTCTGCGACGCTCATGGCTCGACCTCCTCACGCGACCCGTGTTCTCCTATGTCAACCACCACGCCAGCGAGGACGACGACAAGATCAACCTCGAATATTTCTTTCACGACTTCAATACCAAGGTGACACATCTTTTCAACGACCGCTCACGGCTGTCGCTGAGTGCCTACTGGGGACAAGACAAGCTCTCTACGCGCGACGAATATACTTTCGACTTCACTTCAAGGTACGAAGCCACTGACAAGGACGTGAGCAGGAATCGCTTCAACTGGGGCAACCTCAATGTAGCCCTCGACTGGACGTACATCCTCTCGCCGAAATTCTTCGCCAACATCACAGGGGTGTATACCTACAGCCTCTCGAAGCTGAAGTCATGGGAAGACGACCAGGTAGTGAGGGAGAGCGATGGGCAAATCACCCAGCGCGAGTATACCGAGCATGGATACCACTCCACCATCAACGACGTAGGCTACCGCATGGCCTTCGACTACCGCCCCACACCACACCATCACATCCGCTTTGGCCATGACTTCACCCTGCACCACTTCCGTCCGCAGAGCAACGACCAGATCAACATCGTCAGTAACGATGGCGAGGGAGACACCACGAAAATCAGTTCAAGAAGCCATCTCGCCGCTACGGAATGGAACGTCTATGCCGAGGACGAGATAACGATTGACAACCATTGGAGCTTCAACGCCGGCATGAACATGGCGCTCTTTCACGTACAAGGCAAGTCCTTCGCCAACCTCGACCCGCGCGCCGCAGTAAAATACCAGCTTAACCCGTATCTGTCGCTGAAGGCCAGCTACACCACGATGACGCAGTTCGTCCATAAGATCTCCAACGCGTATATCGACCTACCCAGTGACTACTGGGTGCCCACCACAAGCCGTCTCCACCCTATGCACAGCCACCAATGGGCCGCCGGCGTATATCTGCAACCCAACCGCCATTGGATGCTTTCAATGGAAGGCTACTATAAGTGGTCGTCGCATCTGCTGCAATATACCAACTGGCAAGGACTGGAGCCACCCGCCAACAACTGGGACACGAAGGTGATGGAAGGCCGCGGACGCTTCTATGGACTGGAGTTCGACGCACACTATGCCACCCATCGGCTGCAACTTGACGGTTCCTACACGCTGTCATGGAACAAGCGAAAATACGATGACTTTTATCCTTACTGGTACTACGACAAATTCGACAACCGTCATAAAATCAACGCCTCGGTGCGTTACCGATTCGGGAAGGGTACCAATCTCTACGCCGAGTGGCTCTATCACAGTGGCAACCGGCTCACTCTGCCTACGCAATATGTCAACTATCCCGACCTCGGCAAGGGCGGGGAGAAGGACTTTCTTTTCGAACGGCCCAACAACGTGATTGCACCCGCCTATCACCGGCTCGACATCGGCGTGGACATTCACCACCGCACCAAGCATGGACATGAGCGCATCTGGAACTGGAGCATCTATAACACTTACTGCCATCTCAACACGATGTGGGTGAATGTGAAGTACAACGACTACGCCGGCACCTTCAAAGCAAAAGCGAAAGGCTATATCCCCATCATCCCATCATTCAGTTACACTTATAAGTTTTAATGCCATGCGACACAGTTACACATTATTTATATATACCCTCCTCGCCGTGTTCTCCCTGACGGCCTGCAAGGATGACTTCGACATCGACAAGGTGAAGAGCACTCCTAAGCTCATTCTTTACTGCATGCCCACCGTGGGCGACACCACCGTCATTGAGATCACGCGCAGCCTGCCGGTCAATACAAAAGGCAGTATCACGCCCGTCGTCGATGCTCATATCAATTATTCGGTCAACGGAAAGACGGCAGAAGTCATCAACATGGGCGACGGATCGTATAAGGCCGTGGCACACCAACAGGTCGGAGACCGCATAGAGCTCACCGCACAAGCCGACGGTTTGTCCGCCGTCTCGGCATCGACAACCATTCTCGAAGCCATTAGCATCGACAATCCAAGTGTCAAGAAGGTGCATCTCTACTCCAACTATAACGAGCAGGCTGAGGACTTCTATCAGATCTCCGCCACCTTCACAGACAATGCCAGCACCAAGGACTACTATGCCGTGAGGGTGGTGAGCGGAACCATCATACCCAAAGGCGGTATCATCTATACCCAAGATAACTGGGAAGGTGATGCTCCATTGGACAACATCGACGAGACGGACACTGTAGAATCGGTGCAGCAAATTTATCTCGACAGTGAGCCACTGCTCAATGGAATAAAACAGATTGACTACGACTTCGGCTACGACAACAACGACTATGAGCATTTCTACCTCTTCACCGACGACGACATCAACGGCAAGACCTACACGCTGCACTTGAATGTAGCGTATGAGTATGGCCACGAATTAATCCATCTGCCAAATGGAAATTTGTACTCGCAAATGGTCAGTTCTTACTATCGTGTCATTCTCTACCACATCACGCCGGAATTCTATCATTTCATCCACTCCATCGGCAGCCTCGACAACAACGAGCTTGCCAAAGCCGGACTGTCTAACATCGCTCCTTCCTACGGCAATGTCAAGGGCGGCATCGGCATGGCAGCGGGATACCAAAAGGCAAAGACCAAATGGGCAAGATATGAAGAGATTGGGAGTAAAGGAAGGTAACCCCCCACTCAACACACATCATTCATCATTCAACATTCAATAGATATGCGCTACGTTCTTCATTATTATAAAGAGGGCAGAATCGACACACAGAAAGCCCTGAACAAGATTCAAGCACGCGTGGGCATCCGTCCGAGAACAGCCAAGCATCTGTACCTGCGCTGGGCACCCATCGCCGCCTCGGTATTCATTCTTTTAGGTATTGGCACCTATCTGTATCTGCGCCCCACAGCCACAACTCTCACCGCCGACGCTTCGCAGCAGGTCTACCGTCTGCCCGACGGCACGATAGTGACGCTGGCTCCCCACGCCACGCTGTCCTATAAGGACGACTGCCGCAAAGTGGAGATGACGGGCAAGGCCTACTTCGCCATCCATCACGATGCCAGTCATCCTTTCACTATTGCTGACAACGACTACATCGTCCGCGACATCGGCACGCATCTGCAAGTGGAGGAGTCGGCAGCGGGTACACGCCTGACAGTCCTTGAAGGTGTTGCCAGTTTCGGTTCTACACGTTCCGGCAGCACGGCTGTCGCCTTAAGGGCGGGCATGTCGGCCATGCTCACTGATGGAGAAAGCACGCCACGACTGGACAGAAAAGCCGACCTCAACTCGGCAGCCTGGGCTACTCATGAGTTCCATTTCATAGACGCGCCCCTCGCCGATGTGCTTCACACGCTCAGCACCTACTATCATGTGCACCTCACTGCTGACAACATGTCCAAGCGCCTCACCGCTGACTTTGACACTGCCAATCTCAACAGCATCATCACCGTCATTGAGCAGACGTTAGATGTGAAGATAGAAGAAAGAAAAGAGTAGCCGATAGAGAACATGGCAATTAACGTATGGCAAATTTGGTATCTATTAATTAATTTACTACCTTTGCCCGCGTATATATTCTCATGAGATACGTAGACGTGATATTGCCACTGCCTTTAGAGGGCACCTTTAGTTATGCCATTGACGACAAGAAAGCCAACGGCATCGTAGCCGGTATGCGCCTGCTCGTGCCCTGGGGCAAGAGCAAGACAGTGGCGGCTCTCTGCGTATGCGTCCACGACGACAAGCCCGACCTCGACGACAGCAAGATCAAAGAAGTGCTCGACGTGCTCGATCCCGCACCCGTCATCCTGCCCCACCAATACCGGCTGTGGCAGTGGATCGCCTCGTACTATATGTGCACCATGGGCGAAGTGATGAACGCCGCCCTGCCCGCAGGACTGAAAGCAGAGACAGGCTACCGCCCGAAGACGGAGACCTGCGTAAGATTGGCCGCCAAGTACCGCAACGAACAAGCACTGCACATCGCCATTGACCTTTTGCGACGAATGCCTAAACAGCAAAAGGCATTTCTCTCCTTTCTGCAACTCTCCCACTGGGATGTCTACTTCAAGGATCCCTGCGAGATCAAGGAACTGACGCGCGAGGAACTCATGAACGCCACAAGCTGCTCCACGGCCATCGTGCGCCAGCTCGTCGTACATGGTTTCCTCGAAACCTATGACCGTGAAGTGGGACGTCTCAATCATGACGGACAGCCTCATCCCGACAACATGAAGACACTCAACGACGCTCAGGCCAAGGCCATGAGTGACATAGAGGCACAGTGGAAGGAGAAAAACGTGGTGCTGCTCCATGGCGTAACCTCCAGCGGCAAGACTGAGATCTATATTCACCTCATTGAAAAGGCCATCGCCGCGGGCAAGCAAGTGCTCTATCTCTTGCCCGAAATTGCGCTCACCGTGCAGATGACCGAACGGCTGCAACGTGTCTTCGGCAGCGAGTTGGGCATCTATCACAGTAAATACAGTGATGCCGAGCGCGTGGAGATCTGGCAGAAGCAACTCTCCGACAAGCCTTATAACATCATCCTTGGTGCACGCAGCGCGGTGTTTCTGCCGTTTCAACGACTGGGACTGGTGATCATCGACGAGGAGCACGAGACCAGCTACAAACAGCAAGACCCCGCACCACGCTACCACGCACGCAGCGCGGCCATCGTCATGGCACAGATGCTCGGCGCCAAGACACTCTTAGGCAGTGCCACGCCATGCATGGAAAGCTACTACAACGCCAAGACGGGAAAATACGGATATGTGCAGCTCATGCAGCGCTATCAGGGTATACAGTTGCCCGACATCCATGTCGTCGACATCAAGGACCTGCGTCACCGCAAAATGATGAGTGGTCCGTTCTCGCCTCAGTTGCTCAGTGCCATACGCGAGGAGCTGAGCCAGGGCAAGCAGGCTATCCTCTTCCAAAACCGCCGTGGCTTTGCGCCGATGATCGAGTGCAAGGTCTGCGGCTGGGTGCCCCACTGCAAGAACTGCGACGTGAGCCTCACCTATCACAAGCGCCTCAACATGCTTACCTGCCACTATTGCGGCTACACCCAGCCTGTGCCGATGGTCTGCCCCAGTTGCGGCAATCCTCACCTCAGCGGCCGCGGCTATGGCACGGAGAAGATCGAGGACCAAATAAAAGAGGTGTTTCCCGAAGCACGCGTGGCACGCATGGATCTCGACACCACCCGCACGAAGGGAGCCTACGAGCGTATCATCCACTACTTCGGCGCAGGTAAGACCAATCTGCTCATCGGCACACAGATGATTAGCAAAGGACTCGACTTCGACCGAGTGTCCGTGGTGGGTATCCTCGACGCCGACTCCATGCTCAACTATCCCGACTTCCGTGCCTACGAGTATGCGTTCATGATGATGAGTCAGGTCAGCGGGCGGGCCGGACGCAAGGGCAAACGAGGACTCGTCGTCCTGCAGACCCGCAACCCACAGCTGCCCGTGGTGCAGCAGGTGGTGAGCAACGACTACCAGACCTTCTACCACGACCTGCTCGCCGAGCGCCATTTGTTCCACTACCCGCCGTTCTACCACCTTATATATATATACTTCAAGCACAAGCAGGAGGGCATTGTTGAGGCTGCTTCTCAGCAATTAGGTGCACAGTTGCGCCAACGCTTCGGCGACCGTGTGCTTGGTCCCGACAAGCCGGGCGTGGCACGTATCCAAAGCCTCTGCATCCGTAAGATCGTGCTGAAACTGGAGAACGGTATTGCCAGGGCACAAACGCAGCAAAGCCTTATAGCCCTCCGACAGCAGTTGCTGAACCAGAAAGGCTACAAGGCCCTGCAAATCTATTTCGATGTAGACCCAATGTAGCGTCCACTCGAAAAAGAAGTAGTATTCCTTTTTAGAAGTTGAAGTCTACGCCAACGCCGAACACGTTGTTGTCGCGGGTGTAGTCGCTCTTGTAGGTGACCGTCTGCGTTGACGACAGCGCCACGTCCTCGGTAGTCTTCTTATGCTGATAGAACGAGTGGAAATAAGCCACGTTCATGTCCATACGCTTGGTAATATGGAAGCGGGCACCACAGCCTACGCTGTTGGAGCTGACCACGAAACTCTTGTCGTTCATATAAGCCTCACTCAGACCGTAGTTGGTGTTCTGCCAACCGGCCGACACGGTGATGCACTTGCTGGCGTCGAACTCAGCACCGGCCGTCCACTCCATGGTTCCACGCTTGAGTTTCTCCTCACGATGTTTGTAGGCAGAGGCCTGCTTGTCATAGAAATAGTGGAAGCCGACATTCACACGTAAGGGATCCACAGGATTGTAGCTCACACCCACTGAGAGCAGAGCAGGAATATCTGCCGGTACCTTCTTGCCATCGGCATACTCGCCAGTAGCCTCCGCCATCTTGCTGTCGAACTGCTGTTTGATCATACCCATAGCACCAATGACGCGCGGATCGCTGAGTTTGGTCTTGGCATACTCCAGTCCATAGGCCATCGCCTCGGTCTGCGTCATGCCCTGCTTTATAGCCTGCGCAGCAACCGTCTGTGCCACGGCTGTTCCAAGGTTGTCCTGAAGGTTACCGATTGACGGTGCCTGGTTGACGCTCTCGTTCTTCAGTCGCATACGTGTCTTGAACTCATACTTGGCAGCAAAGTTCCAGCGGCCGAGACGATAGTCGATGCTGATAATCGGTGTGAAGCCAAGTCCTTTCTGGTCGCAGTTCAACTCGATGTCACCGGAATTGGTCCTTGACGGGTCGAGAACTTTATAGAGCGGCATGTTGCCCACCTTGATGTCACGCACATAGCCGTAGTAGCTGCCCGTGGCATACACGGCACGCACACCGGCGAAAATACTCATATTGGGATGCAGGCGGTAAGCGGCACCCACGGAGAAACCATAGTAATAGGAGTTGCCACGCATGTAGCTGTTGAAACTGTACTTGCCGTCAGTACCGAACATCTGAGGCGAAGAGAACATCTGCTGACCCAAAGCCTGATCCACGGCACCTGCCAGACCGACAGCTCCCAAGGCTGTCTCACCAACAATCTTCTCAAACGAGCCCAGACCATCGTCGAAAGTGCACTTGCCACCACCGCCGATCAGTCCCGCATTGGTCTGAAATGAGAAGTTACGCCAGTTGTAGGCATACTGCACGGAAGGAAGAACGGGCGCAAAGGCCTTGCCCCGGAACTTGCGGTGCGTGCTGTTGTCAGCAGTATTGTTGCCAAACAATGGATAATCGTTCTCTATGGTACGACGCTGTACGGCCGTCTGCCAGTTGAACGAGAAATGATGTCCCGGTGAAAGGAAAGCCACACCGGCTGGGTTGTAATACGCACCATCAATGCCTATGGCGGCCTCACGGCTCATCATTCGGTTATAAGCAATGTTCTGATTGGTGTTGGTCAAGATGCCACCGGCGAAAGCCAACTGGGAGATTGCGACAAAAGCGGCCGCAAGAATCATTTTAGACTTCATTATCCTAAAAGTTGTTTTGAATTATGGCTGCAAAGGTAGTAACATTGTTCAATAACTCTACAAAAGTTGTAGATAATTCAGTTCTCCGTTACGTTTCTTTAACTTTTTGCTAATATAAAGGAAGCATCTACAAAACATATTTGGCCTGAAATCGAAAGCACGATAAAGGGAACTCATGACAAGACTGCAAAAAGAAAAAGGCCGCTACATCACGCAGCAACCTATAAAGAACATAAAACGAAATTATTATTACTCACGATATCCACATCGCTTCATTCAAAAAAGAGTGTCCATAAAAGAGAGAATGGATAACTGTGTCTTGCCTATAACATGAAACATTACTATCTATCTTCATCATCACGCAACCGTCTCAACCAACGGGAAAGGCAGGCCGAGAGACACTGACAGAAAGTCATGTGTACAGTATCATCATTCTGTCTCATCCGTTGAGTAGGCAGTTCCTCGCACATTTCCTTGTGTGAAGGGTGAGGGACCGACGCTGCTTCATTATCATCCGCTCCACGGCCACGCTTCTCAAACTCAGTATCAATCATCTTATGGATGGTATCGAGTAACTCCAAGCGCTCATCCAGGAACTGCATGTTACGCCTTTGTCTGTCTTTCGTCTTATCGTCAGCCTGCCGTTTCATGCCGTGAAGGGTAATAAGGACTTTGCCTTCTAAGCTTCTTCCAAGGAAGGAAAAGTAACAAGATACCGACGCGTCATTTCAGTTTCCCGTTTCTTCTCCTCCCCAGGAAAAAGAGTATGAAGAGTATGTAGAGAGATGATCCTCTGTTTATTCCCACAAATCTTGAGGATGAGCGACTCGCTCCCAAGGATTATCGTCTTCGTTGTTGTCGAACTCCTGTTCTACTTGGGGACCATGCTGTTTGGCATCAGCCCAGGGACTCTGAGGACTTGCTGCCAGTATCAAGGAAGAGACTCCCAAATGGATACGGACCGTCTCCGGTGACATA
Source organism: Paratractidigestivibacter sp. (assembly GCA_963656095.1). Lineage (GTDB taxonomy): Bacteria > Bacteroidota > Bacteroidia > Bacteroidales > Bacteroidaceae > Prevotella. The sequence goes on along the minus strand of CAVKHS010000020.1, from coordinate 23,184 downwards.
TATATTTTCTTGTTCATAATCAGTTTTTTTAAGGGATAATTACTTTCTTTCCATTCACTACGTAGATGCCCGGGCTCAGCGCTATCGTCTTGGACTCTCTGGCGGTCAGATTGGAGCGGAACATCGTAGCACCCGTCGCGCTGTAGACCACGACACTGACAGTCTCATAAGCCTTGATGCTCAGGGAGCCATGTCCGGCCGCGAGTTGCAGGCCGGAGCGGTCTGCATTCTTCGTCACACTGCCAATGCCGGTGACCAAAAGATCGTCGAAGGTGACGTTAAAGCCAGCCATCAGTTTAGCACCGTTGCTTGCCTGATGAGCAAAGTAAGCACGGAACGGATAGACATAGACATGATCATATTTAGATGACAGATTCTTGGAATTGAAGAACTTGCCTTGCGCGAAGTAGAACCATCCTCCGTCCTTCGGCAGTTTCTTACCCGAGTAGCTGCCATAGTGTGTGAAGGTGTGAGTAGCTTCGTTGATCATACATTTGGCTGTCTCGCCGGTAAAGGTATAATCTTCGTTCATGTAGTTGCCCGCCACCGTCTCGTCGGCTACCGTAGCACTCACGTCGGAACCATACTGCCGGATATCGAACGTCACATTCTCGTCATCCGAAGCATTCTGCACTTCTACCAGGTAAGGCGTGTTAGGCTGTGTCAACTCATCAACGACAGGATTGAACTTAGCCAGTGTCCAGAAGTTCTTTCCACTTCCGCCCTCTTCCTTGTCGGCAACCATACCTTTGTCTCTCTGCATCTGATAGAGTCGCAATGAGCAGAAATCGTTGGCATGTACACCATCGCTGAGAGCAATCGAGAATGGCAATACCAGAGTGGCCAGAGTTGCCTTGCCATTCATCTCATGCGTGATCTCCCGTGTGTAGGCCGCATAGTTCTCGGTCGGCACAGAAATGTTGTAAGGCGAATAGAACGGCTGCTTGTCAGTGAGCACGATGTTCTTGCAGGCGCGGAAACCACCGCTCATGGTCTTCTGCACATAGTTGTCCTCGTTGTATACCGTCCGCACGGGGAAGAAGATGAGGCAGTTGGGATTGAGCTGATTCTTCATCTCAGCCATTCTCTCCTTACTCTCCACGAGTACAGAGTAAAGATTAGTGTAGTCGAGATAGAGCACCTGATTGGTTTCTGCCTTCTTTTCCTTCAAAGCGTCGAGCAGTGCCTTGACCATCATGTTTACGGTCAGGTAAGCCTTGTCGCTCGGGATGCGATAATTAGGGTCACCGCTGTGGCCAGTCTCATAAGCCTCGAAAGTACCACCGTACATAGGCTTCTCCTCTTCATCACCGTAGAAGGTGGTAGTGTAGAGCTCGTTAAGCTGGCACTTGGCATCGTAGTCCTTGACGAGCAACTGAATGTCCATGAGATAGTAAGCATAGTAACGATGCTCCATGGCGGTTGTCGGTGCGATGTTGTAGCGGGTCTCGTCGCCCATCATCAGGTAGCATTCCTTGGCAGGATCGTTGACACGGATCTCAATGTCATCGGTAAACGAGCCGCCCTGCTCAAGGTAGCGTGCCTCGGAATAAGGATACTCCTCCAAGGTGGATGCCGAAGCCGTTGCTCCCGCAGCCTCCAACTCAGCAGCATTGTTGTATTTATAGGGTACGTTTCCGCACATGCTCGTGTGGACCTTGTCGGCAGCAGGAGCATCGCTTGGGGCTGTATACTGCTTGCCGTCGCCATACTCATTATAATAAGGAGACTTCACCAAGTAGTTGCGCGAGTTACCCGTGGTGCCTTTGCCGTAGGTAGCGTCCATATACTTACTCGTGAGGTTCTCGAAAGAGAACTTGCACTTGTTGCTCTCACCCACAAAGTCAGAGGGAATATAGAAGAGGAACTCACCACCGGCCACTTGGAAGTCGTTGCTGGTGAACTGCTGGGTAATCTTCAAGCCTTCAGACTTGGGCGAGTGGCACACGATGTCGAGCGTGTTGATGAAGGGGTTGAGCTGCTCCATCGTGAGGTTGTAGGTGATGAGAGCCTTGGTGCCCTCGGCCAATCCTGAGATGGTGAACTTCACAGCGTCGTTGTTCAGTCCGTCCACCTCGGCGGTAGCATTCCTGTTGCTGCTACTCAAGTTGACGTTCGACTCCACGTTGCTACTGTTGGTACCATAAAGGCTCACTTGGAAAGCAGAAGGCGTGAAGGCCGGGTTAGTGGCATTGCTGTCGATGACGTTCCATGAAGCGAAATTATTGCCTATGCCATCCTCCTTCATAAAGCGTGCACGGTCATTGCTAGTAATGGACAGCGTAAGATCGCCATACATCACACGGTTGTTGGTGATCGAGAACGCGCTTGCCTCATTGATGTCAGTGGTGCTATTGGCGATATAAGCAGTGCCAGCGTTCGTGTACTTCTGCACCGAGAGATAATAGTTGCCGCTCTGCAGCTTACCTGTCTTGGTCAGCGTCCACTGCGCGCCCGCGCCCGTGTCCCAAGTGCCGTCCGTCTGAAGGTAATAAGTTGTCCGACTCCATCTCGCTGATATGGTACCCGTCTTTCCATCGTAAGTGATGGTAGATGCGTTGGCCTGCGTGCCGTAGTGGGCATTGATTTGCGCGCCCGTGATGCGGAAACCCAAGGGGATGGACTTGCCGTTCTGGTTCTTGGTCTCGGTGGGTGTCTCTATATAATAGGTGCCGTTGCCGAGGGCATAGTAGAGCTGACCGTCGTTGCGGAGCACCTGGATATTTCCGCTGCTGGCGGTCTCGGGCAACTTCTTGTCGGCGGTCACGGCATTTTCCTGATAGAGCCAGTTCTTGGCGGTGAGGTCGATGACGTTCTGGTAGTCGTAACTATAATAGGTTACGCCGTTCTTCGTATTGGGTTTCACCAAACCAAGGTCGAGCTTGCCCGTGGCAAACTCAGAGCCCACCATGTTCACGCCTTCACTGATAATCTCGTCGGGAGCTCCCGGCACGCCCTCGGCCCGGAACTCGTTTTCGGCGGTGAAGTAGAGCTCGATCGACTTGATGGTGCAGGCGTAGAAGTTATTGCTTGCGCGCCAGAAATAGAAGTACAGGTTGTTGCCCATATCTGTCTCCGTCTTGCTGGTACGCTCAATGACATACTCTTTGCTGTCGTTGTTGCCACTCATTACGGCAGTAGAGGCAAGTGGAGAATTGAGGTTGAACGAGCTGTTGGTCTCATACATTCGCTTATTGATGGCCTTCAGGTTGAATCCGCCATAGCTTTTGCCGTTCATGTCGTTGAGCAATACCATGCGGTAGCCCGTGAAGCGGAAGCCTTTGGGCAGAGAGAAGCTCATGTGGGTGGTAACACTGCTGCCCCCCATCAAGACATAGAGGTTGCGGTCGGTGTCGAGCCGGATGTTTCCTGCCGGATCTTTCAGCACGCCGCTGGCCGTGAGGTCCGGCTTGTCGGATACATGCAGCGAGAGCGGCAGCTGGTTGTGGCGCCACAATGCCGACCAGCCATTTTGGAATCCCACCTCGTTTTCGTAGGTTAAAGCTGCGATAAGGTGCCCCGATGAGGGCGAGATGGTGACGTTTTGCCCGTAGGCCTTTAAGCCATTCAGTGAAGCCAGGACAACTCCGAGCAACACAACAAAGACCGGAAGCGACGCAAGCCTGCGTCTTGTTTTTGTTCGAAAGTGTTTCATACTATATATCGTTTATTATGAATGATTCGGTGGTTGCAAAGTTAAAAGGAAAGCAACAAAATGACTTATCATCATCTTTCAAACGGGTATCATTATCGTGAAAAATACCGCTGACAGCAGTTATCAATATCAGTCAGCGTGAACATACAAGACATTGTTAACCAATGTCATACCAATGATAAATTTGACATTTTTAACTTTCTTCAAGCGAACTCCACACTTAACAAATCCAACAAAAGAGAGTCGAAACATTTTGAACTTATTAGTTTTTTACTTATCTTTGTAAGCAATTAACTTTGTAAGCAATTAACAGTCTTGACAAGACTCGCCCCGTCATCATCATCTTTAACTAATACCGACATTGATATGAAGCAAGGTATCAACGGCAACCATTCGCTCCCACACCATAAAGGTATTGTCTCTTGGAGACGACTCCACAGACTGTACGCTCATCGTATTCTTTGGGTTCTCATCGTCTTGAGCATTATTCTGGGCTCTTGTGGCGGAAACTGGCAAAAGCGACCACAAAGCGGCAAGGCACAAAAGAGCAAGGTGATAACCGACACTGCCACACACGGCAAGACCATGGACATGCTCCTGGAGGACTATGGCCACAACCGGAGAGAACAACGCATCGTCACTGCCAACAAAATCTTTGGCATCCTTGACAGAGATAAGCTCACCGACAGTCTCCTGCAAGTTTCTCTGCGGACTCATCCCGACACGATAGACCTGCTCGTGTGGTACTGGGCCGGGGAATACTACTTTGCCCAACAGAAATATGCCAAGGGACTGAGCTATGCCCAAAAAGCGCTGCCATTGGCAGAGCAAAACCATGACTTCACACTCAAAAGCGATTGCGAAAACCTGACAGGACTGTTTTATTTCAGAATGTCGGACTATACCCAAGCCTTAAGACATACCCGCAAATCGCTCGAATATGACCGCCGCACCGATGACAAAGGCCGCATCAGCAGCTCGCTCAACACATTGGCCGCCATCTGTCTGGTGGCCAAACAACTCGACGAGGCGGAAGAGTACATCACAGAGGCACTACAATACAGCACCGCAGAAGACGACTCCACACGCATGGCAATACAATATGGAATGGCATCGGAAATCTATCACACGATGGGAAAAGATCACAAAGCATTGGACTACGCACGCAAAGCCTATGTCATCGACTCCACCAGAAACAATATTCCCAAGATGGGCATACGCCTCTCACAGTTGGCCGCCGCGCAGATCTCCCTAAAGATGTATGAGGCTGCCGAGCAGTCTGTCAGCCGCGCCATACCGATATTGCAGAAATCCGGCAACATGACCTCGCTCGGCATCTGCCATAACCAAATGGGCGAACTGCTCAACCTGCGCGGTGCCCACACCGCGGCAGCAACCCACTTCAAAGAAGCAGTCAACATCTTTGCTCCCCAAAAAGCCATGTATAACGAGAGCAGGGCACAACGCGGACTCTTCGAGGCACTGAAAGACACAGACCCCAAGGCTGCCGCCAATCATCTTTTGCGCTACACCGAGTTGAAAGACTCTATATACAAAACAGACATGGAACTGGCAGTCAGCAACTACAATGCCAAATACGAAACCGAGAAACTCACGCAGGAGAAGAAAAGTGACAACCTCTTCAAACGCATCAACTTTCTCGTAGGCATCATGCTGGTGTCGATATTACTACTGATCATCGCATGGCTTGTCTATATGGGCCGGATACACCGCCGCCATCATCTGTGGCTGAAAAAGATGAACGCGATAAGATCGCACTTCTTCACCAACATCACACATGAGTTCCGGACGCCACTGACCATCATCATGGGATTGAGCAACGACATCGGCGGGGATGAAGACTGCAAGGATGACATCCGCGACAAAGCCACTACCATAGAGCGGCAAGGTCACCGTCTGCTCAACCTCATCAACCAACTGCTCGACATTGCCAAAGTGAAATCATCAATGGGAAATGCCAACTGGCGCAACGGCAACATCACGGCCTACATCACGATGATCGCTGAAAGTTTCCGCGAATATGCCAAAATCCGCAAAATCAACTTGACCTTCATACCCAAGGAGACTGTGGTCATGGACTTCGTGCCCGACTATATCACTAAACTGATCAGCAACCTTCTTGCCAACGCCATCAAGTTCACGCCCGAGTACGGACGGGGGAGCATCACCATGTGGCGTAGGGGCAACACGCTGCTACTGGATATTATTGACACCGGAAAAGGCATGGACAAGGAATCGCTGGATCACGTCTTCGAATTGTTTTATCAGGCTGAAGGCGACACCCAACATATTGGCACAGGCATCGGACTGGCACTTGTGAAGCAGATTGTCGACGCGATCAACGGCACGATTGCCGTGGAAAGCGCACCCGGCGCCGGCACGGCTTTCCACATCAGCCTGCCCATACGCAACCGCGTCAGCAAAAAGGTAGAAAAGGAAAAGACTTCGATAGGCCCACTTATAGAAGAGAACACAGAAGAGGTCTTACCTCTCGGAGACGACAACAGCAACGAAAGCAACGACGATTGCCGCATCCTCGTCGTCGAAGACAACCACGACGTAGCGGACTATATCGGCTCCCAACTCAAAGACTTCTATCATGTCTACTATGCTGCCAACGGACAGACAGGGATGGAGAAAGCGTTGGAGATCGTGCCCGACCTGATCATCACCGACCTGATGATGCCGGAGATGAACGGGCTGGAGCTGTGCCGGCAAGTACGCGACAACGATATCATCAACCACGTGCCTATCATCATCATCACGGCCAAGGCTTCTGAGGAAGAGCGCATCAAAGGATTGCAGGCAGGCGCGGATGCCTACATGACCAAACCGTTCAACACCGACGAACTGCAGACGCGCGTCGCCAAACTGCTCGAAAACAGAAAACTGATGAGAGAAAAGTTCACGGCGACCATTGAAAACAACAAAGTTCAGGAAGACTCGCAGGACCACACAGCACCAGACGATGCCGACCTGACCTTCCTCACCAAGGTGGCGGATGCCATCCATACACTCCTCAGCCGCAGCAAAGACGCCAGCGTGACAGCTATCGCCTCGATGATGTGCATGAGCAACAGCCAGTTCTACCGCAAAATGGTAGCCATCACAGGGCACACGCCAGCGGCATATATCCAGCACATCAGAATCAAGAAAGCAAAGAAACTCTTGGACAAGAACCCCAACATGAAGCTCATCGAGGTGGCGGCACTATGCGGCTTCGACGTCTACCCCAACTTTGTGCGTACTTTCAAAAGTGTGTGTGGCATCACGCCGTCGGAATACCGCAAACGGCAAGACAGAAAGGAGTAAGCCCCATCGCGTAGTCAGGCACTTACTTCTCTTCCTTGAGTTTGGGATATTGGATGCGCGTGTGATAGATAGCCTTCAGACGGTCGATGAGCACTTGCTTGGCAATGGCGATATCGTAGAACGTGATACGGCACTCCTTGAAGAAGCCGGCAGCCACCTGTCCGTCCACCATTTTGTTGACCAACTCACTGATGTTCTCTTCCGTATACTCCTTAAGCGAGTGCGAGGCAGCCTCGCAAGCGTCTGCCATCATCAAAATAGCTTGCTCACGGGTATAGGGATTGGGGCCGGGGTAGGTAAAAGCTTCCTTGTCGACAATCTCGTCGGGATGCTCGTTTTGGTACTTGATATAGAAATACTTCGTCAGGCCACGGCCGTGGTGAGTCAGGATGAAGTCACGGATAAACACCGGCAGGTTGGCTTCCTCGGCAAGTTTCACGCCGTTTGTGACATGTCCGATGATGATCTTGGCACTCTCTTTCTCAGTGAGGTTGTCATGTGGATTGACGCCACCTTGCTGGTTCTCGGTGAAAAAAGCGGGATTGGCCATCTTACCAATGTCGTGATAGAGGGCACCGGTACGCACGAGTGTGCTGTTGGCTCCGATCTTGTTGGCTATCTCTGAGGCGAGATTACCGACGATGATGGAATGCTGGAACGTGCCGGGCGCCACCTCACTGAGCATACGCAGCAGTCCGCGGTTGGTGTTGCTGAGCTCGATGAGCGTGATAGTAGAGGTAAAGCCGAAGAGTTTCTCCACGAGATACATCAGCGGGTATGCCAACAAGAGCAGTACGCCATTGATGAAGAAGTGGTAGTACATGCGCGTGTCGGGCTCAAAGACGGCACCGCTCTGCATCAGCTGCAAGGCAAAATGGATGAGGCAGGTGGAGCCGAAGACCAGCACGGCCGTCTTGAACACCTGAGCGCGTGAGGTCATCTCGCGCAGGGAATAGATGGCCACCAAGCCTGCCACCGTCTGGATGACGATGAACTCATATTGCATTCTCAGCACGGCAGCACAGATGAGCACCATCGTCACATGGGTGATAAACGCCGTACGGGAGTCCATAAACACGCGCGCGAAGATCGGCACAAAGGCAAACGGAAGCACATAGACGCTGAAACTGAAATAGCTATGGACCATCATCAACGACACAAAGATGGGGAAGATGGTGATCAACAGATAGAGCATGGCAATGCTGCGCGGCTTCTCGAAATAGTCCTTGCGGAACATAGCCAGGTAGATGGTGAAGAGTAGCACGAGCGTAAACACATAGATCGTGCCGCCGGCCAGGTGCTGCGTCAGCTGGCTCTTCGAGGCATTGCGGCGCTGCAACTCACGCTGGAAGGAGTTGAGCACCCGATAGTTGTATTCGTTAACCATATCACCCACACCGATGACTTTCTGTCCGGCCATCATCATGCCACTGGCAGGCGATATGCTGCTCAGCAGATCGTTGCGCGCAGTCTGGGAATGGGCACGGTCATAGATAAGGTTGGGTACGATATAGTTGTTGAGATTCAACCGTTGCAAAGCCTGGCGTTCCTTGCTCAGCTCCTCATCACTGAGCAACTGCTCGTAGGCCGACTTGGTCGAATAGATGCACCCCGTCTGTACGCTCTCGGCATTCTTGCCGAAGATGACACGGATGAGCCGCGTCGTGTCGCCATGCAAGGCATTGTAGTCGGGTGTACTCATGATGCCGGCTTGGTAGAGACGGTGAAGACGATCGACAATGATACGTTCGAAGTTGGCGGGCAGATCCGGCATACCCTTGGCAAAGTCGGAACGAAACTTGCCGATAGCCTGACTCTCAACCTTATCATCGTAGTCGAAATAGGGCTGGAACATGCTCAGCAAGGAGTCACGCTCCTGCTGCAAGGCCTCATCGGTCTTGTAGATAGGGAAATCGTATTTCGCGATGATCGTACCATAATGCCATGGCTCGCCGATCTCATACTGGAACTGTTGGGCATCATTGCGCGGCATGAACCACACAATCAACACGGTTGTTGCCAGTACCAGCAACAACCTCAGGCCTACGTTGCGCCAACGATGTTCTTCACTGCGGTGAAACTGTTCTATGATGCTCATAAACTCACAATAATCTGGTGTGCAAACGTGATATTTCTATTCACACTGCGAAAATACTAAAAAAATACGTTAAAACCGAAAAAAAGTATTACTTTTGCAAAAAATAATATTTCATAGGCATGTCTGAAAGAAAAGTAAGGGTGCGTTTTGCGCCCAGTCCAACCGGACCTTTACACATTGGCGGCGTGCGCACCGCTCTTTATAACTATCTTTTTGCCCGCCAGCATGGCGGTGAACTGGTGTTTCGTATAGAGGACACGGACTCACACCGTTTTGTTCCCGGTGCCGAGGAATACATCCTGAAAGCGTTCAAATGGTTAGGCATCCAGTTCGACGAAGGCGTCAGCTTTGGAGGAAGCCACGGACCTTACCGACAGAGCGAGCGACGCGATATCTACAAGAAGTATGTCGGCCAACTGCTGGAAGCCGGCAAGGCTTACTATGCCTTCGACACACCCGAAGAGCTGGAGGCCAGACGTGCCGAGGTGAAGAACTTCCAATACGACGCAACCACTCGCATGCAGATGCGCAACTCGCTGACCATGTCCGAGGAGCAATGGAAGAAACTCATCGACGACGGCGCACAGTACACCGTACGCTTCAAGGTAGAGCCCGGCCAAGAGATCCATGTCAACGACATGATCCGTGGCGACGTGTGCGTCAAGAGCGACATCCTCGACGATAAGGTGCTCTACAAGAGTGCCGACGAGTTGCCTACCTATCATCTGGCCAACATCGTCGACGACCACCTGATGGAGATCACCCACGTCATCCGCGGCGAAGAGTGGCTGCCGAGTGCTCCGCTCCATGTGCTGCTCTACAAGGCTTTTGGCTGGGAGGAATCCATGCCTCGCTTCGCTCATCTGCCGCTGTTGCTGAAACCGGAAGGCAAAGGCAAACTCAGCAAGCGCGACGGTGACCGTCTCGGCTTCCCTGTCTTCCCACTGGAGTGGCATGATCCCAAGACCGGAGAGGTCAGCTCTGGCTATCGCGAGAGCGGCTACTTCCCCGAGGCTGTGGTCAACTTCCTGGCTCTGTTAGGATGGAATCCAGGCACCGACCAGGAGATTTTCTCGCTCGACGAGCTCGTCAAGGCTTTCGACATCACGAAATGCTCGAAGAGCGGCGCCAAGTTCGACTATCAGAAAGGTATCTGGTTCAACCATGAGTATATTCTGCGCAAGAGCGACGACGAGATAGCCCGTCTCTTCGCGCCTATCGTGGCCAACAACGGCGTGGACGAGAGTTTCGATCGCGTGAAGCTCGTCGTGCACATGATGAAGGATCGCGTAAGCTTTGTCAAGGAGCTGTGGCCCCTGTGCTCATTCTTCTTCATCGCTCCGACAGAATACGACGAGAAAACGGTGCACAAGCGCTGGAAAGAGTTCTCTGCCCAGCAGATGAGCGAGCTCATCGACGTTCTTGGGGGCATCGACGACTTCTCAGTAGAAGGCCAGGAGCCCGTCGTGGAGAAATGGATTGCGGCCAAGGGCTACAAGATGGGCGACGTGATGAACGCCTTCCGCCTCGCTCTCGTCGGCATCGGCAAAGGCCCGGGCATGTTCGACATCTCGGCCTTCCTCGGCAAGGAGGAGACCATCAAGCGGTTGCGCAAAGCCATTGCCACGCTTTCACCCGAATACCAGAAATAAGTTAGCGTCCCAAGCGAACGTGTCAAACCACCGTTTATGTATCAGTTTGCAATTTATGTCTACCTCTTAGGAGTGGTCATCGCCAGTCTCTTCAACAAAAAGGTGAGGAAGATGTGGCGGGGGGAGAACCATGCCCTCGACATTCTCCGCAAGCAGGTAGATCCCAATGCCAAATACATTTGGGTTCATGCCGCCTCTCTTGGTGAGTTCGAACAGGGACGCCCGCTGATGGAGCGTATCCGCAAGGAGCATCCCGAATACAAGATCCTGCTCACCTTCTTCTCACCTTCGGGCTACGAGGTGCGCAAAAACTATCAGGGAGCCGACATCATCTGCTATCTCCCGCTCGACACGATCCGCAACGCACGGCGCTTCCTGCGCACGGTGCGACCGGTGATGGCGTTCTTCATCAAGTATGAGTTCTGGTATAACTATCTCCACATACTCCGTCATCGTGGCGTGCCGACCTACAGCGTGTCAAGCATCTTCCGTCCCGACCAGATCTTCTTCCGCTGGTATGGCCGCAGCTATGCCAACGTGCTGAAGTGCTTCACCCGCTTCTTCGTACAGAACGAGGAGAGTAAGCGTCTGCTTGCCAACATCGGCATCACCGACGTGGAGGTGGTGGGCGACACGCGCTTCGACCGTGTAGTGGAGATCAAGGAGGCTGCCAAGCAACTGCCGATCGTGGAGTCGTTTGTCCACGGTGTGCCTTCGCTGGAGTGGCAGAAGGATGGCGACGAGCCCAAGCAGCTGCCGATGGTCTTCGTCGCCGGTTCGTCATGGCCACCCGACGAGGATATCTTCATCCCATATTTCAATCAGCACAAGGACTGGAAGATGATCATCGCGCCGCACGTCATCGGCGAGGACCACCTCAAGCAGATCATCTCCAAGATCGAAGGCAAGGTCGTGCGCTACACCAAGGCGAACCCGGAAAACGTAGCCGACGCCAACGTGCTCATCATCGACTGTTTCGGTCTGCTCAGCAGCATCTACCACTATGGTTCTGTCGCCTATGTGGGTGGCGGCTTCGGCGTCGGCATCCACAACACGCTGGAAGCCGGCGTGTGGGGAGTTCCCGTCATCTTCGGTCCCAACAACAAGCATTTCGCCGAGGCCCAAGGCCTGCTGCAATGCGGTGGCGGACTGGAGATCCACAACGACGGAGACTTCAACCGCATCATGCAGGTGTTTACCGAGCATCCCGAGGACATCGCCCGCGCCGGCAACAGTTCGGCTAACTATGTCTTCAACTTGTGCGGAGCAACAGACAAGATACTGGAATACATGAAAAAGGCCCACTAATTTAGTGGGCTTTTTTTATTAGCTTAGTATATTATGAAAGACTTTCTCTTGATACTTGTAGCATCTCTGCTTTTGTTTTCTTGTAATAGGAATCAGCATCCCAGCGTACTCGTTGATGCCGACCAATTATGCTATTCGAATCCAGAGAAGGTACTGAACGACTCTTTGCGCCTAAAGGCATCTATTGACACTACTAATATGCAAGACATGATGTACTACCAGATCATCATGCTAAAGGCGCAAGACAAGTGCTCATGCATCCACCCTAACACAACAAATACAGCGGCTATCGTCAATTTCTACGAAAGCAACTATGACCCTATATTACTACCACAAGCATATTACTTCGCCGGGAGAACTTATTATGAACTGCATGACAGCCCACGAGCTCTTTCCTATTTTCACAAAGTATTGGATGAACTACGCAAAAGAGACGATGTGCGCCTTCGAGGCATTACGAATGCACAGATGGGCTACATTATGTATTACCAAGGTGATTTCGACAAAGCTTACACTTTCTTCCGTCAATCTTTTATCTGCGACTCTCTACGCAAAGACACGACAGGAATGGCTTACGACTTACGCGACATGAGTCATAGCATTATAGATAATCATAAGGAGAAATCCGTCAGACTGTTCAAAAGGGCCCTCTCCCTTTCTATGCAAAGCCATGATTCAGCCATGATATCACGGCTCAACCTCAATTTGGTGCTGTTCTATACGTTCGACGAAAGTCTAAACATAGACTCTGCAAGAAAATACTATCATTTTTATCCTCACTATCTCAATCAAGAAGATATGAGTGGATACCATACGATAGCTGCTGAATATTATCGTCGAATAGGCAGGAGGGACTCTATGCTTTATTTCCAGAACTTAGTCCTAAAAGGAGGGAATCTCTATGACCAGCAACAAATCTATAAAGTAAAACTGCTCGACAGGTTAAATAATTTGGGAGATTCTGAATCTGCTTTCTTATTTAAGAAATATGTGGGATGTGGAGATACCATCTCAGAAAGAACAGCCTTGAAAGCTGTAACCTGTATTCAATCTTACTATGACTATGACTATGGCTTAAGGGAGAAAGAGAATGCCCAGTTACGCGCACAGAACAAGCAAAAGAAATACGAATTGATAATCCTCTTTATGGCATTGGTTGGCATTGCTGTATCGAGCTATTCCATCTACATACGTCAGAAATACAAGACTGTACAGCTAAAGCAACAGATGCAGAAATTAAAAGAAATCATAGAGGATAGCAAAATACATATTGCAAGTCTTCCTGCAATGATCGAAAGATTCCATGAATCAAAAATATGCAGTAGCATCAACGACAACCTTGCACAAGGCAAGCCTGCATCTGAAGATAACTGGTACGAAATTGATAAATGGATGGATGAGAACCTGCCTTCATTCAAAACGAAACTGACAAGCCTGACAAGGCTCAGCACCATAGAGTACAAAATATGTACATTGATAAAGTTAGGCTATACGCCTGCTGAAATCGCCAATTTAGTATGTAGAGCCGAATCGTCAATCACGATGTCGAGAAAGAGACTGTATATGAAAATCTTCAAAAAGAAGGGAAAAGCCGAAGATCTCGACAAGTTTATCAATGAAATATAAGTTCACAAGCCTTTCCATATCTACTTATCTATCAGCCTAATACAAATTGTGAAGTATTTGTGAAGTAACTTTAAAAACCAATAATTTCTTTTCTTCATAACTTTGCAAGAAAGAAAAGAATTACAGTTTTGATAAAATAGTAAAAACAAGAAATCACTATGAACAAAGCAACTCTTATTCTCCTCGCATTACTGCCACTGACGGCAGTTGCGCAAAACACGGATTTGACAAGCAGCAAATTCAAGGATAACTATGTGCTGGACATCAACGCTACGGCTACCACCAAATACAAGGGATGGCAGAACACCAGCCTCTCCGTCGACGCCGGCTACCATGTACTGCCACGTCTGACACTCTTCGCACGCTGTGAAAGCAACCTGCACCTCTTCGACAAAAACGACACACGCACGTTTGACCGCAGCCTGAACTTAGGCGGTGGACTGTCCTTCAGCCTTACCAATCCAATCAAGTCGCCCGAGGCTCTTGACTTACAGCTGTCGGTAACGAACAGTGTCGGCGATGCCGACTGGAAGAACACCTCCTATGGTGCATCTGTCCTCTTTTACCATAACTACTCCGGTCATCGTGTGGCTCCTTATATAGGTTTAGGATACCGCTATTCTGCTTCCCATACAACCGGAATCAAAGACTTCAGCGGACTGACCGGTACCATAGGCATCAGATTCTGACCGCATACAAAAAAACGCCGTCTGTTTCAGACGGCGTTTTTTTTGTATCAAAGGAGGCATTCTTCGTGAAGCCACTACTTGATTACCCTGCTATATCCTTCCTTGCGTGGCTTGCAATACTTCGTTCATATCTATGCGTTTACATTGGACATCCATACTCATGGTCATCGCCGGCATACTGCCCTAACACGCGGCCCAGACGTACGAGTCCCTGCTTGAGTGCCTCGCGCGGACAAGCTAAATTAAGCCGCAGATAGCCCTCACCGGCTTTCTTGCCATAGAGCGTGCCGCTGCTGACAAAGACACGGCCTTCGTGAAGCAGTTGTTGCGTAGCCTCATCGGAGGAGAGCTCATAGCACATGATGTCGAGCCAGGCCAGATAAGTGCCTTCCATACGGATGACCTGTATCTGCGGCAGTTCATCCAGTACGAAGCGCTTCAGATACTGATAGTTGTCCCACACATACTGGTTCATCTCGTCGATCCAGTCACCGCACTCGTTATACGCAGCCTGCAAGGCAATGACACCGAAGGGATTGACGTCACACACCTCATAGATATTGATGACGCGGTCGATGCGCCGTCGCCACTCCTCGTTCTTGCAGATGATATTGGCGATCTGCAAGCCAGCTATGTTGAAGTTCTTCGAAGGCGAGTTGAGCGTCACGCCGTTGTCCTCGTCAACGAGGGCGAAAGGCGTGAAGTGACAGCCCGGCATGATGATCTCGCAATGGATCTCGTCGCTGATGACCTTGACATGATGCTTGCGGCAGATGTCTGCCATGCGTTGCAGCTCCTCTTTGGTCCACACACGGCCGCAGGGGTTATGAGGATTGCAGAGCAGGAAGACCGTCGTCTTCTCGTCGGCGCACTTACGCTCGAAGTCGTCGAAGTCGATGCGGTAGGTATCTCCCTCGCGCACAAGCTCGTTCTCAAGCACCTCGCAGCCTTGGTTACGGATGGAAGAGAAGAAACAGTTGTAGGCGGGAGTCTGCAACAGCACCTTCTCACCGGGCAGCGTAAACGCCTTGATGGCGCAGCTCACGGCCGGCACCACACCCGAGGTGTAGAGGATCCAGTCTTTCTCGATATGCCAGTTGTGGCGACGGCAGAACCAGTTGATGACAGCCTCGTAATAGCTGTCAGGTACAAGCGTATAGCCAAACACAGGATGCTCCATGCGCTTGCGCAGTGCCTCTTGTATCGGCGGCGCCACGGCAAAGTCCATGTCGGCCACCCACAAGGGTATGACATCGTCCTGCTTCACCAAGTCCCACTTATAGCTGTTGGTGCCACGGCGCGGCACCACCTTGTCGAAATCGTATTTCATACTGCTTTACCTGTCACCTCTTTTTCTGATTTCACACTCGTGTCCTTTCGCAAACTCATTGTAGGTCACGCTGCCGATCTCGTCAGCGACGATACGTCCTGAGATAGGATTCTTCACATTGGTGATCGCGCCCTTGATGTCGGCGTCGATATTGGAGCAGTCCTCAAAGGAACGGTCGCATGCCTTGTCGAAGGTGCAGTCCACCAGGGTGACATGATCCATATAGCACAGCGGTTGCTCGCCGCTGATATGGCAACGCACCAACTTGATGTTTTTGCTGTGCCAAGCCAGGTACTCTCCGTCGAGCTCCGAGTCGTAGACGGTGACATTGTTGCACTCCCAGAAGCTGTCCTTCGTGGTGATTTTGGCGTTGTGCACCTCCACATTCTCGCAATACTGGAAGACATACTTAGCGTCGGAGGTCAGCCCGTCGACATATACATTCTTGCAGAACATGAAAGGATAGGTGCCCTGATGCAGGGTGACGTTCTTGACTTTCAGTCCGTCCACGCGCCAGAATGTCTCGTCGGCATCGTTGATGGTGACGTTCTCCAGTTCCAGGTTATGCATCTCGCGGAAGAACTTTGGGCCGTCGATGACACAGTCCTTCATCTTCATGTCGTTGCTGTACCAAATGGCAGAACGGCTCTCGGGGGCGAAATAGCAGCTCGTGATGAGGCTGCGGTCAACGTGCCACCAAGGATACTTGCCATAGAACTTGCTGTCGTGACACTCCAGATCATGACAGCACTTGATGCCCGACTCACCGTCGGTGATGGTTATATTCTCCAGTACAGTGTCGTGGGCACCGAACAACGGACGCTCACCACCGAAACTCAAATCGTGTATTCTATCCATAATCTTCTAAATTTCAGGGTTTGTTTGTGTATATGTGTTATCGCTTACAAAGTTACAAAGATTATGCCAAATAGAAAAAAGGTACACTAAAGAACCATAGATGGAAAGCCAAATAAGGTTAGGAAAAAAGGAATAAGGGGCAGAAACACGGCACTAAATCTTGACTTTCAATAGAAATTCCTATCCACGAATCTACACAAATCTGCACGAATCACAATCGACACGCATTCGTGTTGATTCGTAGAGATTCGTGGAAGAACAATACCTCTCGGCACGAATAGCTACCGACCACTTTCGTGCAAATCCATGCAAAATCTTGAAAAAAACAAAGGCTTAAAGTGTGCTTTCCTTGAAAAAATCATTTTTATCCGATGGTCAAACGAACGTCAGCCAAAAGCCAAACGAACGTTTGATTATATATCTAACGTTCGTTTAACCAAAAGTACAACGAACGTTTGATCATCAACAAATAAGCCGCTTTACAAGAAAATCTCACTTGAAGGACAGTAATGGACCGTTGAAGAAAAGGAAAAACAAGATTAAGGGAAAAAAGCAAGAAACAAAAAGAACACGGCACGGAAGGCAGTTTCGTACGCAATTACCGAAAAAACGTACGATTTTTCAGTGTCATGTTAACAAATAAACGCTATTTTTGCAACAAACTAACAAAGCAATGCCATTGCGGCCTCCATTATTATATAATGGGACGAAAGTACAAGCTTATTCCTTAGAACACCTAACACATTAAAACCAAAACTATGTACCAAAGCAAGAAGAAACATTGTGGCTCTGCGTCTCGACTACTGGCTGTCTCGGCCATGTTGCTGACGTCGTCAGCCCTCTTTGCCCAAAGCAAGTTGTCGGGAACCGTCGTTGACGAATCCGGTGAGCCCATCATCGGCGCCAGTATTCAAGTACAAGGCAGCAGCGTAGGCTCGGTCACTGATCTCGATGGCCATTTCACGTTGTCCTCAGCACCCAACAAAGGCACACTGGTCATCTCGTATGTCGGCTTCAAGACCCAGAAGGTAGCCTTGGGACAGAGCTCCTACACCATCACCCTGAAAGAAGATCATGAGCAACTCGACGAGGTGGTGGTCGTCGGCTATGGCGTACAGCGTAAGAGCGACGTCACAGGAGCCCTGGCACATGTCGACAGCAAGCAACTCACGGGCATGCCTGTTGCCAACGCCCTTGAAGGTATGCAGGGAAAGACCGCCGGCGTAGACATCACCAACTCACAGCGACCGGGATCGGTGGGCAGCATCACCGTGCGTGGACAGCGCTCCATCGGTGCCTCCTCAGCCCCGCTGTATGTCGTGGACGGCATGATCATGCAAAACAATGGCATCGACGGCATCAACCCCAACGACATTGAGTCGATAGAAGTGCTCAAGGATGCTTCGGCAACTGCTGTCTACGGTGCCCGTGGAGCCAACGGTGTGGTGCTGGTGACCACTAAGAGAGGACGTGCCGGCGTCACGCAGGTCAACTATGCAGGCACTTTCACCTTCTCACATCTCTCTGATGTCGCCGACTGGATGAACGCCAGCGAGTGGATCGACTATGCACGCCAGGCCTACTACAACGCCGGCAGCTACGGCACAGGCGACTTCGCACCAAGCAAAGACCTCGACTATAAGTTCTTCGGCAGCTCGGCCGGATGGAAGAACATCGAGCAGGCTTGGGTCGACGGCACTTGGCACCCTGAGCTTGTAGGCAGCTACGACTGGGCCGACAAGGCCAAGCAGACAGGTATCACCAGTGAGCATACGCTCAGTGTCAGCGGTGGCACCGACAAGATCAAGGCCTACGCTTCTTTTGGCTATATGAACCAAAAGGGTGTGGAGAAAGGACAAAGCTTCAACCGCTTCACCTTCAACACCAGCGTAGAGGTCAAGCCGCTGAAATACTTCACCATGGGCATGACCATCAACGCCAGCTATGGCAATCAGAACTATGGCTACAACTTTGCCAAGAGCGTCACCGGTGCCGGCAGCTACTACAGCGCCATGCGCACGATGATCCCGTGGACGGTGCCGTATGATGAAGAGGGAAACACCGT
The DNA here is from genome assembly GCA_963656095.1 of Paratractidigestivibacter sp. Taxonomy (GTDB): domain Bacteria; phylum Bacteroidota; class Bacteroidia; order Bacteroidales; family Bacteroidaceae; genus Prevotella. The sequence goes on along the minus strand of CAVKHS010000020.1, from coordinate 4,570 downwards.
CCGCACGCCGTTCCCTTACAACAACACACTTGAGAATCCTATCGACGAACTGAAATACACCACCAACAAGCGCCGCACCTTCCGTGTCAACGGCAGTGCCTATGCACAACTCGACTTCGGTAAGGTTTGGGAACCGCTCGACGGTCTCTCCTACCGCATTCAGTTCGGTCCTGAGCTGAAGTATCATCGCCTGGGCATCGCCTATGCCGCCGACGGTATCAACGGTTCGGGCAACAACGTGGCACAGTACAGTCCCAACCAAAGCGTAGCTTGGACGCTCGACAACCTGATCTACTATAATCGTACCATCGCCAAAGACCATCACATCGGACTGACGCTGCTGCAAAGTGCGGAGAAGTCTCACTACGAGTATGGAAACATCAAGGCCAACGTAGATACGTCGCGCGAGCTGTGGTACAACACCCATTCCCAGGGCGATCCGCTCGACTATTCCACCGGACTCACCGAGGACCAGCTCACCTCTTATATGGTTCGCGGCAACTACAACTATCAGGACAAGTACCTGCTCACCGCCAGCATCCGTTGGGATGGCAGCTCACGACTGTCACAAGGCCACAAGTGGGCCAGCTTCCCGAGCTTTTCGCTGGGTTGGCGCATCGACCAGGAACAGTTTATGAAGCAGACAGCCTCTTGGCTCAGCCAACTGAAACTGCGTGTGGGCTATGGCGTCACGGGCAACTACGCCATATCGCCCTATGGTACCAAGGGGGCCGTGGAAACCCTCTACTACAACTGGGGCACTACCGACTCCGAGGCTGGTAATGTACCTTCTGATCCCTCGGCCAAGAACCCTGCGAAAATGGCCAACCTCAAACTGGGATGGGAGAAGACCTACCAATGGAACTTCGGTCTGGACTACGGTTTCCTTAACGGGCGTATCAACGGCAGTCTGGATGTCTACACCAACGACACCAAGGACTTGCTGTTGCCTATGACCGTGCCTTCGCTCACCGGATACACCTCGACTTATGCCAATGTCGGCGAAACCGACGGATGGGGTATCGACCTTCAGGTCAACGCTATCCCCGTGAAGACACGTGACTTCACCTGGACTTCCTCACTCACCTGGTCACTCGACCGCAACAAGATCAAGAAACTGGCCAACGGAGCTACGGAGAACGTCAACAACCGCTGGTTCGTGGGCAAGGAGATCGGTGTCTACTACGACTATGTCTATGACGGCATCTGGAAGACTTCCGAAGCTGAGCAGGCCAAGAAGTACGGTGCCAAGCCCGGCAACATCCGTGTGAAAGACCTCGACAAGAATGACAAGATCGACGGCAACGACCGTGAGATCGTCGGCAAGATCCGTCCTCGCTGGTCGGGTGGTTGGACCAATACCTTCTCCTATAAGAACTGGGAGCTCTCGTTCTTCATGTATGCACGCTGGAAGTTCACCGTGGCCAAGGGTGCTGAAACACTCGGTGGCATGTATGCCATGCGCAATGTCGACTACTGGGTGGCAGGCAGCAACGAGAATGCCAAGTACTATGCGCCGGGTATCAACGGCATCGGTGCCGCAGATCCTTATTCTTCTTCCATGAACTATCAGGACGGCTCATATATCAAAATGCGCAACATCTCGCTTGGCTATAACTTCTCGCCGCGCCAGCTGGAGCACTGGGGACTGGGCATCAACAGTCTCAAACTCTATGTGCAGGCTCAGAATCCTTTCACCATCTACAAAAAGTGTAAGTGGCTCGACACCGACCTGCTCAGCTATGACAACAACACCACTTCCTATGGATCCTTCACAACGATCCGCAGTTGGGTGGTGGGTATCAAAATCGGTCTTTAACCTTTAATCAACGAAATCGACATGAAAATCAATCAGCATATCTTCGCCCTCGCCCTGCTTGCCGGGGCTATGATGGGGCTTACCTCTTGCGGTGACAAGTTTCTCGAAGAGGATCTGATCACACAGAAGAGCACTGACAACTACAAGACCCAACAGGGCCTTGACGAGCTTGTCACCGGCGCTTACCAGAAACTTAAATTCAAGTTCAACTATATCTGGGCCATCGAATGCTACAACATGGGCATCGACGAGTTCACCTCCGGTGCCAACAACATGACAGGCTGGAATGCCTACAGCACATCCCTCAACTCCACCGAGACGGGGGCCAACCAGCCAATGTGGGACAACATGTATGGCTTGGTGGAACCTGCCAACATCCTTATCAACAACATCCCGCAATACTACTCCCAGAGCAGTGTCAACTACAACATACGCCTCGGCGAGGCCTATTTCCTTCGTGCCTACGCCTACTTCGAGCTCGTCAAGCAGTTTGGCGGCGTGCCCTTGAAGCTCAATCCCTCCACGGGCGTGGAGACGGTGTTCACGCGCAACAGCTTGGAGGAATGCTATAAGCAGATCATCGACGACTTTGACAAAGCCTACTCTCTGCTGCCGGAGAAAGCGGCACAGACGGGACGCATCACCAAGAGCGCCGCAGCGCATTTCCTGGCCAAGGCACATCTGTTCCGTGCCAGCGAACTCTACGACGACTGGAATAGCAGTTACAAGAGCGCGGATCTCGACGCCGTGATCAAATATGGCAAGGAGGTCATCGCCGCACATCCGCTGTGCCAGGACTTTAAGCAGCTGTGGGACTACCAAAAGGCCAACGGCGACAACGAGAAAGTCAATGAAGTGGTGCTCGCCGCACAGTTCTCCAACGACAAAGCTACTTGGGGACGCTATGGCAATCAGATGCACCTCTACTTCCCCTCGGTCTATCAAAACCTCTCGGGCTGTATCCGCGACATCTCCGGCGACCGCGAGTTCTGCTATGTCAGTGCTACAGAGTATTCCATGCAGGTCTTCGACCGTGTCAACGATTCCCGCTTCTGGAAGAGCTTCATCACCACGTATAACTGCAACTCCACGAAGGGCGCACCGACCTATTCGGCTGACGACGCCGCCTATCTTCCTGATGGCAAGCAGGTGGGCGACAAGCGCTTTGTGGGCAAGGAGATCGGTGTGAAGTATATCGTCAACAATCCCGGTGATACCCGCTTCACCGATGAGGACGGAAAGAAGAGCGACCTCGGCGTGCTCAAGAACGGCAAACTGGAGCCTCGGCATACCTTTGTGCGCTACTACGCCGGGGAGAAGTTCAGCTGGAACATCTCGAAAGACAATACCACCGGCAACTACTATCAACTCATGCCGGCTATCAACCGCTCCGTAGCGCTGAGCAAATACCGCGACGGCTACCGCGACAGCTACAACTCGCAGTTCGGTACCCGCGACGCCATCATTGCCCGCTCGGCCGATGACGTGCTGATGGTTGCCGAGGCTTACGTCCGCAAGAAAGACTACAACTCGGCCATCACCTATCTCAATATGGTGCGCGACCGCGCAGGATATGCCAATGGTGAGGACCGCGCCAAGCATGTCGACGGCGGACAAGCCTACAAGAACAACTCGGTGTGTACTGGTGGCACCGCCGGTCGCCCCGGTACGGAATGCCCAATCTATTGCGAGACGAATACCTACTATGAGTCAAACAACATCCCTGTGTCCACCGCTTCTACAAAGAGCAGCATGCATCTCAACTCGGTGGATGACATTCTCAACTCTGTTGTTGACGGCCCCATCTATCAGGCTCTCAACCTCCAGAGCGAGTACGACAAGGTGATGTGCTTCATCCTCGACGAGCGCACACGCGAGCTCATCGGCGAGAGTCAGCGCTGGGAAGACCTCGCACGTACCAAGACACTCGAAGCCCGTTGGAAAGCTTTCAACTGCGCTTCAACGCTTGGTCAAGGTACCTTTGACCCGAAGAAACACTATTTCCGTCCCATCCCGCAGTCGTTCCTCGATGACCTTACCAATGCCAACGGTCAGGCTCTCACCAAGGAGGAAAAAGCTGCCATGCAGAACCCAGGATATTAATAATCGTTGTTTAGATTGAAACCAAGCCCTCTCCACCGGACGCTTCTCCCAAGAAGTGCCGATGGAGAGAATACGAAAACAAAACTGTTATGAAAAGATTCGCTTTTAAGATGTACCTGAAACCAGGTTGTGAGAAAGAGTATGCCAAGCGCCATGCCGCCATCTGGCCGGAACTGAAACAGATGATCAAGGAGGCCGGCGTGAGCAACTACAGCATCTTTTGGGACAAGGAGACCAACATCCTCTTCGCTTACCAAGAGTGCAGCAGGGACACCAACAGCCAGGATACCTCCGATGTAGACCCCATCACACAGAAATGGTGGGACATGATGGCCGACATCATGGAGGTCAACCCCGACAACTCTCCCGTCACCATCCCCATAGAAGAGCTCTTCCACATGGACTAAACAGTCCCATGATCTGTAGAAATCCTAAATCGCTGATCGAGGAAACCAAGAAGATTTTCTTTATACATTAAACGAGAAAATCTCATCAAGACTACAATAAGAAGATACGAGAAACACCCTCATACACACAATCGAGTAGGAGGTAAACACTAATCATAGGTGCTTACCTCCTATTTTCGTGTTCACCGTCCTCTCACACCACCGTACGTGCGGTTCCGCATACGGCGGTTCCTCGTTAGGG
>CAVKHS010000019.1:0-65019 GCA_963656095.1 Paratractidigestivibacter sp. | reverse complement strand
ATATTGGTATTGTCCGATTTTGATTTCACTATTAGCTTTCTGTCTCCACCCATCATTGCTGCATTGCGAGACACCGATGCGATAGCGGTGCTGTTGGCATGACATCAAGAGACAAAGGCACGACAGCATTACGAAGCGTAACACCATCTTGCATGACGTTGCTTTCTTCAGAAAAGAGTCTCTGCAAAAAAATAGGTTCAGCAATAGCGGTTTCATGGTTTCTTTCTGATTGTCAGTTGCAAAGATATTGTTTTTCTTTCATATTTGAAAGGCCTTGGCTGAAAAAAGCGAAGCCGAGTTCAAATATTCTATCATTTCCATTTAAATTTCTAACATGCATGGATTTTAAAAACCGCTGATAGAATTTTGTAACACCATATTATAATAATTCCCATAACTTTGCGGCAGAAACCAAAAGTAATTAGAAACTTAAACCAAAGTAACATGAACCAGACTTTTAAGTTTGTATTTGGGGCGATGGCATGTTGGTATGGTCTGACAGCACAAGCCCAGCAGGGAAGCCGCATCACCGGAATGGTGGTAGACGGCACCGGAGAGCCGGTTATCGGTGCTACTGTCATGCAGGAAGGCACAAGCAATGGTGTGGTGACCGACATCGATGGAAAGTTTGTAATCAATGTACCTGCAGGTAGCAAGCTCACCATTTCTTATATCGGTTTCAAGACGACTTCCACGTCGGCTTCCGACAATATGAAAGTGGTGTTGCACGATGACAGCAAGCAACTCAATGAAGTTGTAGTCACCGGCTATACCGTACAGCGTAAAGCCGACCTGACAGGCGCCATCTCTGTAGTTAGCGTCGATGATTTGGCCAAGCAAAACGAGAACAACCCCATGAAAGCTTTGCAGGGAAGAGTGCCAGGCATGAACATCAGTGCCGACGGCTCACCCTCAGGAGCTGCTACCGTGAGAATCCGCGGTGTGGGAACGCTCAACAACAATGACCCGCTCTATATCATCGACGGCGTGCCTACAAAAGCCGGCATGCACGAGCTCAATGCTGCTGATATCGAAAGCATCCAAGTGCTCAAAGATGCGGCTTCTGCATCTATCTATGGCAGCCGCGCTGCCAACGGCGTCATCATCATCACTACAAAGAAAGGTAAGAATGGCAAGGTGAAGGTCGATGTCGACGCTTCTGTGGCAGCCTCCATGTATGCCCATAAGATGGATGTGCTCAACGCCAAGCAATATGGTCAGGTGATGTGGCAAGCCTATGTCAACGACGGTCTGGATCCAAACACCAATGGCTTGGGATATCACTACAACTGGGGCTACAACACAGCCGGTTATCCTGTGCTCAACAGCATCAGCATGTCGAAATATCTCGACGCTGCCGGGACGACACCCGCCGCAGACACCGACTGGTTTGACGAGACAACGCGCACGGGTGTCATTCAGAACTATAATGTGGCGGTGAGCAACGGTTCTGAGCGCGGCTCTTCCTATTTCTCGTTAGGCTACTATAAGAATCTGGGTATCATCAAGACATCTGACTTCGAACGCTTCTCTGCACGTATGAATACGGAATACGATGTCATCAAGAACGTGCTGACCTTGGGTGAGCATTTCACGCTGAACCGCACCTCAGAGGTACAGGCTCCCGGTGGCTTTTTAGAGAATGTCCTGCAGTTCAACCCCTCTCTCCCCGTCTACACCACCGATGGCAGTTATGCCGGTCCCGTGGGCGGCTACCCGGACCGTGAGAACCCAGTGGCACGTCTGCATCGCAACGCCGACAACCGGTATACCTACTGGCGTGCTTTTGGCGACGCCTATGTCAATTTTCATCTCTTCAAGGGTTTCAACCTCCGCTCTACCTTCGGCCTCGACTACGCGCAGAAGCAGCAGCGCTTCTTCACCTATCCCATCACTGAAGGCAATGTGGCAACTTCCACCAATGCCGTGGAAGCAAAACAGGAACATTGGACTAAATGGATGTGGAATGCGGTGGCGACCTATAACTTTGCCAAGGATCAGCACCGGTTTGATGCCATGGCCGGTGTGGAGCTCAACCGAGAGGATGATATCAATTTCTCAGGCTATAAAGAAAGCTACATCATTCTCAATCCTGACTACATGTGGCCCAATGCCGGCATGGGCTCTGCCCAAGCTTACGGTGGTGGCGAAGGCTATTCCCTGGTATCGTATTTTGGTAAGGCCAACTATACCTATGCTGACAAATACCTGGCCTCCGCCACAGTGCGCTATGACGGTTCAAGCCGTTTCGGCAAGAACAACCGCTATGCAATGTTCCCCAGCTTCTCTCTTGGATGGCGCATCAGCCAGGAGAAGTTTATGAAAGCCAAATGGATTGATGACCTCAAGCTACGTGCCTCATGGGGACAGACCGGTAACCAGGAAATCTCCAATATAGCCCGCTACACCATCTATGAGAGCAACTATGGTGTCAACGAGAGCGGCGGACAGAGTTATGGCACATCCTACGACATCGCCGGCACTAATGGCGGACAAATTCTCTCGTCAGGCTTTAAGCGCAACCAGATTGGCAACGACGACATCAAATGGGAGACAACGACACAGACTAATTTAGGTCTCGACTACACGCTCTTCGACAACTCGCTCTACGGCAGCCTTGACTGGTACTATAAGAAGACTACCAATATCCTCGTGCAGATGGCTGGCATCGCTGCCATGGGAGAGGGTAGCTCACAGTGGATCAATGCTGGCGAGATGGAGAACAAGGGTGTGGAGTTCAACTTCGGTTACCGTAAGAACACCCGGTGGGGACTGAAATATGACATCACCGGCAACATCGGCACCTATCGTAATAAGATTACCAAGCTGCCCGCCACTGTCGCTGCCAACGGTACCTTCGGAGGTAATGGCGTGAAGAGTGTCATCGGACATCCTATGGGCGCGCAGGTGGGATATGTCGCTGACGGTATCTTCAAGAGCCAGGAAGATATCGACAACCACGCCAAACAGGAGGGGGCTGCCTTGGGACGCATCAGATGGAAGGACCTCAATGGCGACAACGTCATCACGGAAGCCGACCAGGACTGGATATACAATCCCGTACCCGACTTCACTTATGGTCTGAACGTCTATTTGCAATACAAGCAGTTCGACTTCACGATGTTCTGGCAGGGTGTACAGGGCGTAGATGTCATCTCAGACTTGAAGAAAGAGACCGACATCTGGGCCGGACTGAACATCGGCTTCCTCAACAAAGGCACCCGTCTGCTCAATGCCTGGAGCCCGACCAATCCGGACAGTAACATCCCGGCGCTCTCACTGAGTGACAACAACAACGAGAAGCGGGTCTCGTCCTACTGGGTCGAGAACGGCTCGTATCTGAAGCTGCGCACCATACAGCTGGGATATAACGTGCCCGAGAGTCTGGCAAAGAAACTGTACATGCAGCGGCTGAGATTCTATGTCAGCGCACAGAACCTGCTCACGATACACGCATCAAACTTTACAGGCGTGGACCCGGAGAACCCCAACTATGGCTATCCTATTCCTCTGAACATCACGTTCGGAGTCAACGTTACATTCTAACACTATTATCACTACCATGAAAAAGTCTATATATATAGGAGCCTTGGCTCTCAGCTTGCTGACGGCCAGCTGCTCCGACTTCCTTGACAAACAGACCCCACAGGGTGTTCTGACGGATAAACAGGTGAAGTCGTCCCAATATGTTGATAACCTCGTCATATCAGCCTATGCCGTTTGGATTTCCGCTGAGGACATCAACTCCTCTTTCTCTATGTGGAACTATGATGTACGCAGCGACGATGCCTACAAGGGCGGTAATGGCACCAGTGACGGTGACGTGTTCCATCAGCTTGAAATCTCTCAAGGCATTCTGACAACGAACTGGAACATCAGTGACATGTGGCAGCGCCTCTACAACGGCATCTCCCGTGTCAACACCGCCATCGCTCTGCTCGATCAGACCGATGAGGCTACCTATCCACTGAAGAACGAGCGCATCGCAGAGATGAAGTTCCTGCGCGCTTACGGTCATTTCCTTCTCAAGCGACTGTATAAGAACATCCCGTTCATTATGGACGAGCATCTCACCACAGCGCAATACAACGAGCTCTCCAACAGACAGTACAGCAATGACGAGGGCTGGCAGCTCATCATCGATGACTTAGAGGAAGCCTACAAGACACTGCCTGTCACGCAGGCTGACAAGGGCCGGCCTACAAAGTCTGCTGCCGCCGCTTTCCTCACAAAGGTCTATCTCTATAAGGCATACCATCAGGATGACCCCAACACCAATGAGGTGACGAGCGTCAACAAAGATGACCTCGCCAAGGTGGTGGAATACAGCGATCCGGCTATCTACACCGCCGGTGGCTATGGACTGGAGAGTGATTTCCACAACAACTTCCGCCCTGAAGAGCAGTATGAGAACGGAAAGGAGAGCATCTGGGCCATGCAATACTCAAAGAACGACGGTACGAAATATGGCAACCTCAATTGGAGCTACGGTCTGATCGTACCCAATATCCCCGGCGTCACCGATGGTGGATGCGACTTCTACAAGCCGAGCCAGAATCTTGTCAACGCCTACCGTACCAGTGCCGACGGACTGCCCTTGCTCGACACCTACAATCAGAAGGACTATGACAAGGCCACAGACTACGCCGATCCGCGTCTCTTCCTCACCGTCGGCATGCCCGGACTGCCCTATGAGTTCAATCCAAAATACATCATGGACGGCAGTGCGACATGGAGCCGCTCCAATGGTCTTTATGGCCACTATGTCACCCTCAAGCAGAACGTAGACCCCGACCTCGTAGGCTCCTATCTCATCAAGGGCTCGTGGTGGGGAACCTCTGAGAACCGTATAGTCTTCCGCTATGCCGACGTACTCTTGGAGCGTGCCGAAGCTTTGGTGCAACTCAACGACGGACGCATCCCCGAGGCCATCCGGCTCGTCAACCAACTGCGCCAGCGTGCCAAGCAGAGCACCAGCGTCATCGCCAACTATCAGCACGACTATGGGGTGAAGATGAACATCGCTACCTACAAAGGCTCTTACGATCAGGCACAGGCTCTGAAGATTGTCAAGATGGAGCGTCGCTTGGAGATGGGCATGGAATGTGAGCGATTCTTCGACCTCGTACGCTGGGGAGAAGCCGACAAAGTCCTCAACAAGTACTATGCTGAGGAGGCCAATGACTGCTCCATATACACAGCAGCTCATTTCACTAAGAACAAAAACGAGTACCTGCCCATTCCGTATGCTCAGATAGCTGCTTCCAATGGACATTACACACAAAACATAGGACAATGGTAACCATGAAGACAAAGATTTTCTCTATCATATACGCGATCGTCATGGTGCTGGCTCTGACGGCTTGCTCCGACTCCAACACCTCTGACCTGCTGCTCAACGGCAACTGTGACGTCACGGCACTGAAAGCTGACAACTACGATGGCATCATCAACAAGACTGCACGCACCATCACCGTGCGTGTGCCGGAGGGCTACGATGTCAGCAACATGAAGGTCTCTGCCCTCTCGCTGAGCGAGGGTGCTGAGAGCAACATCAAAGAGGGCGACGCTCTCAACCTCCAGACTCCGCATGTCTTGCACGTGACCAATGGTGATGTGTATCTCGACTGGACGATCACAGCCCTGCATGACGAGGCAAAGATAACGTCGTTCAAGATCAACGGAACCTATGTGGGCATCATCAACGAGGAACAGAAGACTATCTCGGTCTTCGTGCCCAACACGCTCAACCTGGCCAGCCTCACGCCGACCATCTCTTATAGTGCCAACGCCACTATCTCACCGGAGAATGGTGTAGCTACAGACTTCACTCACCCAGTGAAATATACTGTCACCAACAATACGGCAAAGGCCACCTATACTGTCACCGTGACCGCTATCGGCAAACCATCGGCTGTCTATGTCGGACTGGCACCGTCTGTGGATCAGCTCAACATCGAGGAGCAGACAGCGTGCAACTGGATGCTGGCCAATATTCCGAACTCACTCTATGCCTCTTTCGACGACATCAAGAACGGAACTGTCGACCTCTCCAACTGCAAGGTTATCTGGTGGCACTTCCATAAAGACGGCGGTGTCGACGGAAAGGAGGCTTTTGAGAAAGCGGCACCGGAGGCTATCAACGCTGCGGTGGCGCTCCGCGACTATTACAACAATGGCGGGTCGTTCCTCTTCACACGCTATGCCACCAACATGCCGGCAGAGATAGGAGCTGTTGCCAACAACGCTTGTCCTAACAACTGTTGGGGACAGAACGAGGCCGATGCCGAGACGGTCAATGGGCCGTGGAGCTTCTCTATCCAGGGACATACCAGCCATCCGCTCTTCCAGAACCTCGTCATGAAGGACGGTGACGCGAATGCTGTCTTTACTTGCGACGCTGGCTACCGCATCACCAACTCTACGGCACAATGGCACATCGGAAGCGACTGGGGCGGATATGCCGACTATGCTACCTGGCGAAGCAAGACAGGTGCCACAGACCTTGCCTATGGAGGCGACGGTGCCATCGTGGCATGGGAGTTCCCGGCTGCCAATGGGCACGGCGACATCCTCTGCATCGGTTCGGGATGCTACGACTGGTACAGCGTGGCCCCACTGTCCGAGGAGGGCTATCACGCCAACGTGGCACGCATGACGAAGAATGCTTTCAACTATCTTATGAACAAATAACTCAGCACAACATGAAACCAATGATATTTGCTACCTTGATGGCGACTGCCATGGCGATGACTGCCTGCAGCAGCGACAACGAGACCGTGGAGACAAAGGATTGGTCGACAACGACCTACTTTGCTTCTACTGACGCCCAGGAGCAGGAGACGTATTATAAGCCTTCCGTGGGCTATGTGGGTGACCCCATGCCGTTCTATGACCCTAAGGCCGGTGACTTCAAGATCCTCTATCTTCAGGAGTTCCGACCCAACCAGGCGGGAACCTACCATCCCATCTGGGGACTGTCCACAACCGACGGTGCCAGCTATACACCGCTTGGCGAACTCATCCCCTGCGGCGGACTTCAGGAACAGGATGCTGCGTTAGGAACGGGCTCTACAGTTTACAACGATGCCGACGGAATGTATTATACCTTCTATACTGGCAACAAATACCAGCCGACAGCTGACGACTGCGGTGAAGCCGTGATGATGGCTACCTCGCCCGATTTCAAGACCTGGACCAAGAGCCGCACGTTCCTCCTCCGTGGCAGCGACTATGGCTACAGCCGTAATGACTTCCGCGACCCCTTTGTCTTCAAAGGCGACGACGGCAAGTGGCACATGATCGTGTCGACAACAGCCAACAACAAAGGAACCTTGGCAGATTTCGTCTCCGACGACTTGAAGAGTTGGACGAGCAACGGACAGTTTATGAACATGATGTGGGACCGCTTCTACGAGTGTCCCGACATCTTCAAGATGGGCGACTGGTGGTATCTCATCTACAGTGAGAAGCATGCTGCCGTGCGCCGTGTGCAGTATTTCAAAGGCAAGACGCTCGAAGAGCTCAAGGCGTGCACGGCCAATGATGCCGGTCGATGGCCTGACAGCCATGAGGGAATCCTCGACAGCCGTGGCTTCTATGCCGGCAAGACGGCTTCCGACGGTACCAACAGATATATCTGGGGCTGGTGCCCCACACGCTCGGGAAAGAACAACACGGCAGTAGGTGCTTATCCCGCTGAGCCAGAGTGGGCGGGCAACCTCGTCATGCACCGCCTCATTCAGCATAGCGATGGAACGCTGACCTTGGGTGAGGTGCAAGGAATCAACAATAAATATAACAAGGTGCAGACCCTCAAGGCTGAATCGCTCAGTGAGGGGGCCTCAGCGCAAAGCGGTAATAGCTTCCAGCTTACGGGCAATGCCAACGTGCTCTTCAACCGCTTAGGAACCTGCAACCGCATTTCCTTCACGGTAAAGACCAGCGGCAACACGGATAAATTTGGCATCTCACTTGTCAGAGGCAGTGACTCTAAGAAGTATTACTCGCTTGTCGTCAATCCCGAGAGCGACAACACGCGCAAGGTCAACTTTGAAGAGGAAGGCGCCGAAGGTGCCGGATTCATTGCCGGCATCGACGGATACGTCTTCAACCGTCCGGCTGACAACACCTACCACATCACTATCTACACCGACAACAGCGTCTGCGTGATGTACATCAATGATGTGGCTTGCTACACCAACCGCATCTATGGCATCCAGAAAAATTGCTGGAGTATCAACAGCTATGATGGAGCAATAAACGTAAGCAATGTGGAGGTACACCAATATTAAAACCCTTCAGACTTATGAAAATCTCTCTTTTCCTATTCTTAACTTTTCTGATGCTTGCTGGTCCTTTGACGGCACAACCTGAGACAAAGCTTCATGCGCAAGTTCTCGCAGACGATCACGTCATGGTCAAAATTCCCTGCCACGACCGCTATGTCCTGCTGCCCGTAGAAGAGACCCAAAGCTATGACCACATCCGCGTCATCAAGGACAATGCCGTAGTGCAGGAGTTCAATGTACGGCTGGCTGCTAACAAGGCAGACTATTATGTTCCCCTCGACATCAGCCGCTTCACCAAGGACGGAAAGTCGGTGCTTCTGGATATCATCGTCAACCGCGGCGATGTCGCCAACTCTGCCAGCAAGGCTGCCACTTCCGATCTTGCCGCTTGGAAGTTGCTCAAGACCGCTCAAACCGTAGACATGAAGAACCGGGAGAAGTTTCGCCCAGTCTATCATCATACGCCAGCTTACGGCTGGATGAACGACCCCAACGGATTGTTCTATAAGGACGGTGTTTGGAATCTCTACTACCAGCACAACCCCTACGGCTCGACGTGGGAAAATATGACATGGGGACACGCCACCTCCACAGACCTCTGCCACTGGAAGTTTGAGGGCGAGGCTATCGAGCCCGATGCTTTGGGTACGATCTTCAGCGGATGCTCTGTTGTTGACTCCGCCAACACCGCCGGCTTTGGTGCCGGTGCCGTCATCGCCTTTTACACTTCTGCTGGTAAGGCACAAACGCAGAGCATGGCCTACAGCACTGACAACGGCATGACCTTCACCAAGTATGCGGACAACCCCATCTTAGTATCTGATATCCCCGACTTCCGTGACCCGCATGTCATCTGGTATCCACAAGGACAAAAATGGATCCTCATCGTCTCGGAGAAACAGCACATGAAACTCTTCTCTTCGAAGAACCTCAAAGACTGGACCTTTGAGAGCGACTTCGGTGAGGGTTACGGCTCCCACGCCGGTGTGTGGGAGTGTCCCGACCTCCTCGACATGGGTGGTGGCCACTGGATACTCGTCTGTAATATCAATCCCGGCGGTCCCTTCGGTGGTTCGGCGACCCAGTATTTCACAGGCTTCTTTGACGGCCACAAGTTCATCTGCGACAGCGACCCGTCAGTCACGAAATGGATGGACTGGGGCAAGGATCACTATGCTACTGTGACGTTCAACAATGCTCCCAATGGCCGCCATGTCGCGCTGCCGTGGATGAGCAATTGGCAATATGCCGCGCAGGTACCCACCAAGCAGTATCGCTCCGCCAACGGCATCGCCCGTGACTTAGGCTACTTCGAGTATAAAGGCACCGGCTATTGCAGCGTGAAGCCGTCACAGGAAATCCTCAACGCCTTCTCCAAGAAACCACAGTCCTCGCTGTCTCCGGCCTGCCGTGTCGACGTGCAGCTTCGTGGCAACAGCGTAATCACGCTTTCCAACGGCAAGGGCGAGAGCGTCACCATGACCTACAACGCCAAGGAGGAAAAGTTCTCTATGGACCGCACAAAGAGCGGTGACACGAGTTTCAGCGCTGACTTCGCAGCAGTGACGACGGCTCCCACTTATGGCAAGATAAAAACGCTCCAAATCTTCATCGACAAGAGCAGCATTGAAGCCTTCGATGCTGACGGCAAGATGGCTATGAGTAATATCGTGTTCCCAACTGAACCGTACAGCAAACTGATGGTAAAGGGAGGTAAGGCCAAAATATACAATCTGAAATAAGTAAGTACACTTCTAATAAAAAAGTAAAAGTCTGTTCGCATCTTCTCTATTGTAGTTGATGCGAACAGACTTTTATTTATGTTTCTATTGGCAGGCTCCCTGTCGTGTCTTACTTGATTTCCGTCGCTACGCGTTCGCTGCTAAGTATGTCCCCGGCAGCCTTACGGGCGTTGAGACGGACGGGCTGAAGGGTGAAGTCGGGCGTGTTGTAGCTGTTGAGCTGGCGGTCGTAGTAGAGCCAAGGATTGCGCTGAGGCAGCAGGAAAGGCTTGCCCATGCGTCCACGGCCGTCGACATGAGCCAGATAGAGCTGGGTATAGTAGCCGTTGATGCGGCGCGAGGTGAAGACGATCCAATGGCTGTTGCGGCTCCAGTTGTGCCACGAATCGGTATTGCTGCTGTTGATTTCTGTGAGCGGACGGGCTTTCATCGTGCGTAAGTCGAGCAGCCACTGGTCGGCCTCTTTGTGCCAGATGGGGAAGCAGCCATAGTCGCTTAGGGTGAAGAGCAGGAACCGGCCGTCGTAGGACGGGCGCGGATGGTTGGCACTCTTACCCATCTGACGGGCATTGAAGATGGTATCGACCTTGCCT
This sequence comes from Paratractidigestivibacter sp., assembly GCA_963656095.1. GTDB lineage: Bacteria > Bacteroidota > Bacteroidia > Bacteroidales > Bacteroidaceae > Prevotella. Next base: position 54,393 of record CAVKHS010000019.1, on the reverse strand, counting down.
ACCGTGCGCCCGGTCTTCGGGTCAAAGCCCACGCGACAGATGTTATACTTGATGTTTTTATAGTGCGCGGGGATGTCCCATGCCGTAGAGGAGACAAAGTAGAGCGTGCGTCCGTCGGGCGAGAACACCGGGTAGTTCTCGTAGTGGTCCTTCGTCATCACCGCCGGGTTGAGTACAATCTGGTGTGTGGCGGGATGATAGATAAGCACGTCGGAAGCCTGGTCAAAGACTTCGATGCGCTCGCTGCGGATGGCATGGAAGCTCTGATGAGTTTGGTTGGTGCTGTAAGCAACCCACTGTCCCGACGGGTGCCAATAGGGATAGACCATCGAGCCTTTGAGCGAGTCATTTTTGGCTTTAAGGATTTCCACGCGTCCGTGCTGCGAGATGAGCGTGCCGCCGTTGGCACCACGGATGTGGAAGGTGAACTGTTCGGGCGATGTTTGGTTGCTTGTATGACAATTGAGGCAAGCACCGGGCACCGCCGTGTTGACGAGTATCGCCTGCTCATCGAAGTTGCTCAGGTTGCGCTGGTAGAGTCCCATCTTGCCGTAGACCTCGTAGCCGGGAGGAATGAGGCGGTAGGTGAGTCCCCACTCACCGAGCGGGTCGGAGGAAACGTTAATCGTGAAGTCACGATATTGCTTCCACTCTCCGCCGCGCTTGATGTACACCGAGAACACGAGCTTGCCGCCTTTGTTGGCTTCCGTGAGTTTGTGCCACTCGTCAACGTCGAAGTCGGCATAGTCGCCACCGGCATCCATCTTGCCACGCTTCGAACCTTTCACCACGACGTACATGGACTCGGCATCCCTGCCCACCGCGCTGAAGTCGAGGGGTGCGATGTCCACGGGGATGGTTGTACCGGCATAGTCAGGAAAAATCCTTGGCAGAGCGTTGACAGGCGTAGCGTTGGACGGTTTGTTGCTGCAAGAGGTCAGCAGTCCAAGGCTAAGACTAAGGACCGCAACAAGCGAAGAGGCGATTATGAAACTTATTTTCTTCATTTCTTTGTAGTTCTGAAAAAGGTTATCAATAGATGTTCTGCATCTTCTCCTTGCCCTTCCTCTTGGTGTTGCCACCCATGAGCAGATAGTGCCAGGCGTTGTAGGCGAGTGGCGGCTGGTTGAGGGCAGGATTGTTGCGGTTGGTCATATAAGCACGGATGAAAGCCACTGTTGCGTCGACATTCTGCCGGTCTACACTGTAGGGCATGCCTTGCAGCGTATTGTGGCGTTGCAGCCATGAGCCGATAAGCACCTGCTGGATGGCGTAGGGAATATGGTCGAACTGTACGAAGCGACCAAGGGGATAGTACTGCATGAAGCGATTGACATCTCGCTGGAGCAGTTCGTAGGCGATGAGATATTCGTAAGCCATACGGTTGTCGTACTTCTTGTTGTCGACGAGCAACAGGCCAAGCATCTGATCCATCTCCTGATCGCTGAAGAGATAGTCGTGACGTTTGATGCGGATGTCGCGCAGACGACCGTATTCCGAATCGGCTTTGACAGCTGCACTGTTGTAGAGGAAGCGCTCCTGACTCTTGGCCCACTGGCGATAGAACAGGCTGTTCTCAAGCATGCGCAGGTATTTGGCTGCCACGCCATAGTTGCCGTTGACGATCTCGCACTGGGCGATGCGGCGTGTCAAGCGTCCGCTCTTGCGATAGTTGGGGATGGCTTCCTGTGCCTCAAAGGTGTAGCGCTCGGCATCGTTGACCATGCCCAACTGATAAAACACCTCTGCTGTGGGCAGTGGAGAGGTCATATCGCGGGTGAATGTGGGGAAGAGACCTTCAGCACCATTCTGATAGAATTCGAAGAGACGGTCACAGAGCTGGCCCTGCATAGCAAGGGAGAGGTTGACACAGCTCACGCTCATCGGTGAGGAAGCCTGATGCTTTTCGGCTTTCTCTATGATGCGCTGCCACTGATGGGTGCGTACGAGATAGTCGTAGTCGATGAGCTCATAGGTGGCACCGTCGAAGCTGGAGTGCAGCAGGGGCACGGTAGCAAGCACGATGACGACAAGCTGAACAACCTCGCCGCGTATGGCTTTCTTGCCCTCCAAATGTGGCAGATTGGAAGCCGCAAGGGGCAGTAAGGCAAACAACGCGACTACGACCCACTGCATGACGGGGATGACAGCGGGATAGCGGAAGTAGTTGATGCCACCGAACAGCTTGTAATAGGGATATTGCAAGAAGCGTCCGCACAGCCAGACAACAGCCACGAAGTAGAGCACACTCAACAGTGTCCAGCCCAGTGGTGTCACCAACGGCTTGTGCGCCGCCTTGTTTTCTGCATGCGATAGTGTTTGCTCTGAGCCGTTGCTTGTCTCAGAATCCTTCGGGTGTGCTTGGGTATTGCCCATTCCCTCCCTCTTAGGGAGGGTCAGGGAGGGTCCCATTGCTAAAGCAATTACCACCGGTCCCACCAGCCAGTATCCCACGGGAATGGCGATAAGCAGATAAACTGCAGGTGCCACCCAGCCACGGCTATGGTCACGCACGATGATATAGTGGAGCATGAGCTCTTCCATGCCGAGCAAGGCAATGGCAAAGGAGAGCAGCACGTTTTCGTTGCCCATGAGCGCCCAAAGGGAAATGGCGGGGATGAAGCTCAGCAGATACCACGACGGCGACACGCCGTTGCGTCGCATCAACACCCATGTGAGTCGTTGCAGACTAAAGAAGACAAGGGCAAGGAGAATGGCTCCTAAGGCATAGACATAGTAGAACTGGGTGATGAACTCGGCCACATAGTCGGCTAGTCCACCCGGAACGCTGATGCGCTCGGTGAAATAGGATGGGGTGAAGAGAAACAGCTGATACTGCTCTTGGTAGCTGAGTGCGCATCGGTAAGGAAAAGCCCAAAAGAGGGCTACGGCGACGGCGAAGAGCAGGGAAAGGAAGCCTTGCAGATGCTTATGAATGAACGACCACATAAAAAAGGTAGTTGATACAAATGATAAATGAAGAAAGCAGCGCCAAGAGCCTGTTTGGACAGACTCATGGCGCATGCTTGAATAGACAATTTAAAGAAACCTATTTCTTAACAACGAAGTGCCAGAATGTACCCTCTCCACTTGGTGTCGTATGCTGGGCACGGATGTATAGATCTTCATCTGTGACCTTGGTAATCTCGAAGTTATGGCTCTCCTTGTAATTCTCATTGATAATGTATGGAAAGACAATGTTGCCAGAACCACTTGTGATGAGGTTACAGATAACATTCGTACTGGTGTTGCGTGCAGAGAAGTCAAGCTTAAATGTACCAGTTCCACTCTTGTCACCGCGTTGGTTGGACTCATCATAGATGGTTGTTGTCAGCGTACCGTCCTTCCAAGAGAAGGTCATCTCGCCGTAAGAACCACCCTGACCAGTGACATCAGTAGTCCACCAGCTCCCGGCAGCATCAGTGCTTGCGCCATTACCCCAGTTGTTGCCAGCTGCGAGCACCCATGTCTTGGTAGCATTGGCTGTCGTTGGATCCTTAGGATCGCAACCGGTGATCAGCTTAATCTCAGCAGGTGCTTCGGTGTAAGCCTGAGCTGTGTATTCACCGAGATCGATAGTTTTCGTGTTGCCTGCTGCATCCATGATATCCACAGAAAGCTTCAAAGGCTTGCCCATGTCATAGACAGTCAGCGAACCGATGTTCTTGTCAAGCGTTGTGGTTCCCCACTTAAACGTGCAGAGCACAGGGTTGACATTGCTGACAATATTCAGCTTGTTGCCCGGTAGGCCTTGAGCATCCTTGTCTTGCTCTACTTTGATAAGGGCTTTGTTAAAGCCTACGCCAAAGTGATCGGCACCACCCGTCTGACCGACGCAAAGGCGATTCTTCAGATCATCGGTGAGGTAAGTGATGGTATCTACTTGTACCGTAAGGTCTTTCTCCTCGGGAGTACCGCCATCATTGGTTGTCAGGCACTTTACTGTGTTTTGTCCCAACTTGGTGAAATAGATGGTAGCATCAGCAGAAACAGTGTTAGTAGTTTTCTCTATCAACTGGTCTGCCTGCCAAGCCACATTGGTCGGGGAATTGCAGACCACATGTATTTGGTTGGAGTTCTTTCCGTCCACTTGAACGGGTGTGACACTTACCTTAAGCTGGTCAGCGGCGACATCTCCCCACTCAGATCCACCTTCAATATCAGAAGGATCACAGGAAGCTAATGCCAAGGCCAGCAGAGGCATTGCAAAAAATATCTTTTTCATGTCAATGTTCTTTTAAAGTGAAACAAAGCGTTTACCAGCCCTGGTATTCGGAACTGTTGTCCCAGCCTGGGTTTTGTTCTACGCTACCCAAGGAGATCTGGTTCTCAGGCATCTTGAAGAATCCTGCTGTAGCATTGTAGCGGGCTGCATAGCCACCATTGTGAGCTGTGTTCTTGGCCTCCTTGCCACAATAGTAGACAGGCTGGTTGTTCTGTGCCTCCAAAGCCTGAGCGGCGATATGCCAGCGACGGATGTCATTCCAACGTACACCTTCGAAAGCGAGCTCATGACGACGTTCGTTTTGAAGAGCTTTGAGAGAGTATGATGCAATAGGAGCCAGTCCGGCACGAGCACGCACTTGGTTGATACCACTTACGTTCTCTTCCAACTCGCTCTGCATGAGCAGCACGTCAGCGAAGCGCAGAAGTACAAGGTCGTGGATGTTATCGAGTTGCATGTTGCCGCCATAGCCGCCACTGAGTCCGCCCTTGTCACCATACATCAAATCCTCGAAGCAGCATACATACTTGTTGCCGTCCTTGGCAGAAATAGGAGAAATTTTCTTCTCGTAATAGTCGGTCTCCTGAACGAAGTCAGCCCAACCGCCTCTCTTGTAAGCCGGCAGTTTGTTGACATCCTGGATAGAAGCTTCTAGACGCATATCGTTGGGCTCGTCAGCTTTCCACTCCTTTACAAGATTGGGAGCTACAGGACCTGCACCCCAGCCTTGGCCGAAGGGGAACGTATTAGCGTAGTCCTGGCCGCCACGCATACCGAAGTGAAGTGCGTAACCATTGGCATAGCCGATGGTCGTGCTCCAAGAAGCAAGTTTGTTGAACTTGATGGCGAACATAGACTCCGGATTGCTGTCGTTTGCCTGAGTCTGGTCGTTCTCTACCCATTTCAAGCCCTTACCTTTGGTGTAGTCATAGTCTTCCACTGTACAGCGGTTGGTATAAGCCCAGAGGTTACGATAGTCAGAAACAAGAGAGTAGCCAGATTTGTTGACACAGTCATCGACGAGGTCTGAAACCATCTTCTTCGTCAGCTTGGTGCCATCGGGAAGATCAACTTCTGTAAGAGGGTTGTACGTGGTGCTGACCAAATCCTTCAATTCTGTGCCGTTGCAGTACATACCAGTGTAGAACAACCAAGCGCGTGCCAGCATACCTTCTGCAGTGTACTTGTCCACATGTCCGTCGTAGCGGCGCTTTGCGGGCAGCAACTGTGTGGCCTGGTAAAAGTCCTGAAGGATCTGTCCCCAGAGGGTCTTCACGTCACCCTGCTTCACTACTTTACCTGTTGCCGATGTCATCAAGGGCACGTTGCCATACATGGAGGCAAGCTCGTAGTGGTAGAAAGCACGAAGGAAGAGAGCTTCGCCCAAATCGGTGTTGCGCACATCATCAGACAGAGAAGTGATCTTCGGCAGAGCCTCTATCAAGATGTTGGCACGGGAAATGCCCTGATAGCGATCCTTGTAGAACTGCTCGGTCATGTTCTGGTTATAATTGCAGAGCAAGTCCTCAGCCTGCATGAGCTTATCGTTGGTACCACCACCACCGAGGTTGTCGTCACTGGCCAGCATGGAAACATAGAGGAATGACTCCTGTGGCGTGGCGGCCACCTGGTTTAGATTATTATATACGCCGGCAAGCGAGGCTGTTGCGTCCTCTTCCGTTGTAGGGAACTTGTCGGTGGTAGCTTCGGTAATGTCGTCAGCATCCAAAGAGCAGGATGCCAGCGTGAGACTTACCGTGGCTGCTGACAATAAATATAATAGCTTGTTCATTGTTTCTGGTTTTAGAATTTAATATTGACACCAATCAGGTATGTTCGCGGTGAAGGATAATTGCCGACATCCACACCGGTCACCCAAGGCTCGCTGCTGTTGAGAGCCATACCGTTCTCAGGATCCATACCGTCGTAACCGGTAATGGTGAACAGATTCTGAGCAGTGAAGTAGAGGCGCAACTGCTCAAACGGACAGTTCTTCCAAATGCTCTTGAAGTCATAGCCAACGGTGAGATTCTGCAAACGCAGGTAGCTGGCGTTCTCGCAATAGATGTCAGAGATTTGTTGCCAGTTTGGACCTGTGTTGCCCGGAGCCAGACGAGGATATTTGTTGGAAGTGCCCTCACCATGCCAGTACTTGTATACCTCTGTGGTATAGTTCTCATACTGACCATCGGTGAACTTACGCCAAGAGCGCATCACTTGCTGTCCGAAAGCACCATATGCTGTAGCACTCAAGTCGAAGCCCTTGTAGCCAATGTTGAAGCCAAAGCCCATGGTCACATCGGGGTTAGGATCGCCAAGCTCAGTCTTGTCGTTGCCATCGATCTTATCATCGTGGTTGACATCCACAAATTTCAGATCACCCGGCTTGATGTCTGTTCCCTGCAATGAGTTGGCAGCGCTGCCGCCACAGTTCTTGTCGAGATAAGCCTGAATGTCGACTGCATTCTGCATCACGCCCTCGGTCTTGTAGCCATAGAAGTAGCCAATTGGGTGTCCTTCCTCCATACGTGCCATGATACCTGTGTTCTGAGCAAGCAAGTCATTACCGCCTTCATTGTAATGGTTGGCATTGTTGATCTTGGTAACCTTGTTGCTGTTGTAGGCCATGTTCCAGTTCACGCCATAGTTGAAGTCGCGGCCAATCTTGTCGTTCCAGTTAAGTGCGATTTCAAAACCGGTATTACGTACGGTACCGGCGTTCTGCCACTGCGTAGAGAAGCCAGAGGTTCCAGGAACCTGAACCTGTACGAGCAGATCCTTCGTCTTCTTGTAGTACCAGTCCATCGTAGCGCCCAAGCGACCATTCAGGAAGCGGGCATCGAAACCGAGGTCGGTCTGCTCAGAAGTTTCCCATTTAAGATCATCATTGGAAAGACGGCTCAAATAAGCACCCTGAGTAGAATTCTCCTTGGTGTTTCCGAAGGAGTAGTTGCCGTAATCTCCATAAGAGAATGTAGCCAGATAGCCAAAGGCATCGCCAATATTCTTATTACCATTCTGACCCCAGCCGGCACGGAACTTCAAGAAGTCAAGCCAAGAAGCTGTGGGTTGCATGAATTTCTCGTTGCTGATCACCCAACCGGCTGAGAAAGAGGGGAAGTAGCCCCATCGGTGTCCGTCGGCGAAACGGGATGAACCATCAGCACGGAGAATGGCACTGAACATATAAGTCTCGTTGTAGTCGTAGTTGATACGGCCGAAGTAAGAGTTTGCTGTCTCGTCAGTATAAGGAGTACCAGTGACAGTGGCACCACCGTTACGGTCTTTGGTCAGCGAGAGATAGCCATGCTTGAAGTCACCATAGATGCTGCTGGTAGCCATACCTGTCAGACTCTCACCCATACCCGGACGTGTCTGATAGTACTCGGTACCGACAAGAGTATCGAAATGATGATTGTTCAAAGCAAACTTATAGTTCAGCGTGTGGGTCATACTCCATGTCCAGCCAAGACCCATCTGTTGGTTGGTCTCATCCGTTGTGCGGAAGCCATCCTTGTTGGTAGTGTTAGCACTGTAGATAGGTAGGAAGTAACGATAGGAGTAAGAGTTCTGACTGTAGTTGACCTGCCCACGATAAGTGAGTCCCTTGATAGGCTGAACTTCAATATAGCCGATAGCATTGAGCGTGAAGTTGCGGCTCTTATTGTTGGCGCTCTGACTGTTGACCAACTGATAGATTGGGTTGAGGGTATAGGAGTTATAGTTCATCCAGCCCTCGGTACCGGATTTCTTCAAGTCGTCAGAGTCAAAATAGTTGCCATCCTTGTCATAAACAGGTACGCAAGGATTGGCACGCAAAGCGGTAGAAAGCACATTGCTGTACTGGTTGCCAATCTGGATACCTTGCTTCTCACGATGCTGGAAGTAGAGGTTTTCGCCGAACTTCACCACGTCCAGTCCTTTGTCGTTGCGGTAGAGGACATGCTCTGAATTCAAGCGGATGGTGAAACGACGGAAATCGGACTTTGCATAGTCGCCGCCGAGGATACCGTCCTGATACTGATAACCAACACCTGTAGAGAATCTGCTACGGTCGGAACCACCGGTGATGTTGATGTCATGATTGGTAGTGATAGCATTCTTGTTACGCAGAATGTCTAACCAGTCAGTACCAGAATTTGAACCATCCTGATAAGCTTTCAGCAGGTCTGCATCGATATACTTTGACCAGTCATAAGCTGATCCGCCATTGTTCATTGATACCATGTCCTGCACCTGCATGTACTGCTTAGCGTTCAAGAGTTTAGGGATGCGATACATGTTCTGCCAGCCGATGTTGCCATCATAGCTGACGGAAATCTTGCCAACTTTACCTTGCTTGGTAGTGATAAGGATCACGCCATTAGCACCGTTGGCACCATAGATGGCTGCAGATGCTGCGTCCTTCAACACATCAATGCGTTCGATGTCGGCAGGATTGAGGTTATTGATGTCGCCGCCAGCTACTCCATCAATAACATAGATAGGCTTGGTATCACTGTTGGTACCAGCACCACGCACTGCTACTTTGAAACCATCACCAGGCTGACCGGAAACGGCCGTAATGTTCACACCCGGAGTTTTGCTCTGCAAAGCACCGAGCACCTGAGTGGTATTCATCTTTTCGATATCGTCACCCTTGACCTCTACAGTGGCACCGGTGACGAGTTTCTTCTTCTGCACACCATAACCGACGACGACAACATCCTCAAGAGTCTTGTCGTCGACCTTCAGCGTGATTGCAAAGTCGGACTGATTTCCGACGGGGATTTCCTGTGTCTTATAGCCTACATAAGACACCACGAGGGTAGCTCCAGGCTTGACGTTCAGCGTGAAGTTACCATCAAGGTCTGTGACTGCGCCGTTCTTAGGATTACCCTTCTCCACAACACTGGCACCGATGACAGGGCCATCTACGTCAACGACATGTCCGGTGACTTTCTTTGCCTGCTGCACAGCTTGCGCCATTAGGCTTGGTGAGGCTGCATGTACACAGGGACTATAGGCAAGTCCCAAAGCAGTGCAGGCACCCATCAACAGCATGGTTTTGTTAAGATTAAAATTCATACTACTTCGTTCTAGGTTTTTTCTTTGATGATGATTGGGTTCTTGAGCGCGATAGTATTGACTACGATCGCTTGCTTGTCCTATTGTCCGGCAATAGGATGGTTCTTTTTCAGGGTGATTCTTGCATAATGGATAATTGGTTCTTAATTATTTTGACTTCGATTGTTGTTATAGTTGACACCAAAGGTAACACAATCAGGTCGGTTTTATAGTGTTCCTTAGGTTCTCTCGTCGGTTTTCAATCGCAAAGATACGGCTTTCTCATGTAAATACGTAATATTATCTTTGCTATTATTGATACTTTTTTATCAAAGTGAATAAGTTGTAAAAGTCAAGATAGACCTATTGTATTTTATTGTCCAACATTGATACTATGTTGTACAGTTCAGCAAGATAGAATCCTTGTTTCATAGCGTTCTGTAGACAGATAGCAAAAAAGGAGAGTACAACGATGTGTACTCTCCTTATATATAATAGTATTATTAGAGTGTTTCCAATACACGTTTGAGCACCACCTCTGCGGAGATCTCACGGTTGGCAGCCTCTGGGATGACGAGACTGTGAGGACTCTCGATGACGTCGTCGGTGACGATGAGCCCACGGCGTACGGGCAGACAGTGCATGAAGTAACCGTCGTTGGTCCAGCTCATGTGCTCGGTGTCGATGGTCCAACTGGCGTCTTTTGACAGTATCTTGCCGTAATCGTCTTTGTTCTTTACGCCCGGGCAGCTCCAGTTCTTGGCATATACAAAGTCCGCACCGTCCAAGGCTTTGCGCTGATCGTACTCTACTTGGGCATCGCCGACAAACTTTGGATCGAGCTCATAGCCTTCGGGCTGGGTGACAACAAAGTCTACGTCAGCAGCATTCATCCATTGGGCAAACGAGTTAGGAACAGCCTGGGGCAGTGCACGGCAGTGCGGTGCCCATGTGAGCACGACTTTCGGACGCTTGTGCGCGGGCTTTGTGGCAGGGTTGGCGTTGAGCTCTGTCCACTTCCCGTGGATGGTGATCAAGTCGGCAAAGGCCTGCAGCGGATGCACAGTGGCGGTTTCCATGGCAACTATGGGGCGACCGGAGTACTTCACAAACTGGCCGACAATGGTCTCGGCGTAGTCGTAGTCGCGGTCACTGAGTCCGGCGAAGGAGCGCACGGCGATGATGTCGCAGTAGCAGCTCATCACGGGGATGGCCTCCAAGAGGTGCTCGCTCTTGTCACCGTCCATGATGACACCGCGTTCCGTCTCAAGTTTCCACGCACCGGCATTGACATCGAGTACGATGACATTCATGCCGAGGTTCATGGCAGCCTTCTGTGTGGAGAGGCGTGTGCGCAATGAGTTATTGAAGAAAATCATCAGCAGGGTTTTGTTCTTGCCCAACTGCTGATAGGCGAAGCGGTTGGCTTTTACCTCTTCGGCCTCTTTCAGAGCGACCTGCAAGGGGCCAAGGTCTTGTACGTTGAAGAATGTTTTCATAAATTAGGAATTAGAGGCAGCGGCACAGCCGCTGCACACGTGATATCTATCGCAGCGGCACAGCCGCTGCACACCGAACGACATGCGTGATGTATTATATAAGGCGGGAAGAGCGAGTGGCGAGATGCCCGGGACAAGGGGCAGGCACTAAGGACGCACTTGTCCGTTGCCGTTGATGAGCCACTTGTAGGTGGTCATTTCCTCCAGAGCCATAGGCCCGCGGGCACCCAGCTTCTGCGTGCTGATGCCTATCTCGGCACCAAGGCCAAACTGCGCACCGTCGGTGAAACTTGTGGGCGCATTGACATAGACACAGGCGGCGTCAACGGCTTGCTGGAAATGCAGGGCGGCAGCCTGGTCGTCAGTGACGATGCTCTCGCTGTGCCCACTGCCATAGGTGTCGATATGCTCAAGAGCCTCATCAATGGAGTCGACGGTTTTGATGCCCATCTGCATGCTCAGCCACTCAGTGTTCCACTCGTCATCATCATTGGCAACCGGAACAAGCAGGTCGGCGGGATAGCGTCCTTGCAGGGCAGCGTAGGCACGCGGATCGGCATGGAGGTTCACCTGCTTGTCGGCTAAAGGCTTGACCAACTGTAGCAGATCGCTCAGCCGTGAAGCATGAATGATCAGACAGTCGAGGGCATTGCACACCGAGCAGCGGCGTGTCTTGGCGTTGTCGATGATGCGTTGGCCCATAGCCACGTCGCCCCGCTTGTCGAAATAGCAGTGTACGACACCGGCTCCCGTTTCGATGACCGGTACCTTTGCCGTGTCTCGCACAAAGCTGATGAGGCGCTTGCCACCACGCGGAATGCAGAGGTCGACAAATCCGACAGCCTGGAGCAACGCGGCCGTCGCCTCATGGGTGGCGGGCAGCAGCGCTACGATGTCGGGATTGACGTGCACTGATTTCAGCACACGGTGGATGAGGTCCACACCAGCTTGACATGAATGGATGGCGTCCTTACCACACTTCAGGATGCTGGCATTGCCACTCTTCAGACAGAGCGCAAAGACGTCGAAGGTGACATTGGGCCTCGCCTCATAGACCACGCCGATGACACCAAAGGGTACACTCACACGGCGGAGATCCAGGCCATTGGGCAGCGTCTTGTGCTTGAGTACTTTGCCCAAAGGTGAAGTCAGCGTGGCCACATGGCGCATGTTGTCGGCAATCTCCTTCAAACGAGCGGGCGTCAGCTGCAACCGGTCATACATAGGATTGCTCTTGTCCATCAGCGCCAGATCCTCACGGTTGGCCGCCAGCAAAGTCTCTGTTTCCTTCTCGATGGCATCGGCTACGAGACACAGCAGACGGTTGCGCAAGGCATCGTCCATGTTGGCAAGAAACTTACTGGCCCGCTTGACCCGGCGGAATATATCTTCTAACATAGTGTTTTACTCCTTATTATATATAGGTGCTTTCAATCTCCACATATATGTTGCTTCACTCCATATACATATAATCGTAGTGCACAAGTGGGCGTACTTCGTGCTTTCCAATGTTGTCGCGTGCTTCATTCGCATTGTAAGCACTGCGTCCGACGGCAACAAGATTCTTCTGTTCATCGACGATGCTCACGATGTCTCCTTCCTCAAAGTCACCCTCAATCTTCGTCACGCCGACGAGCAACAAGCTCACGGCCTGCTTGCCGCGCAGCGCTTCAGCAGCCTTGGCATTGACGTAGACGACACCTTTGGCAAAGCTTTCGCTGTGGGCTATCCACTTTTTCACCGTCGACGTGGGATTGGGATTGGGCCGGAACTCCGTGTGCATGGTCTGCTGCGGATGCAGTGCCAGCTCAACGAGGATGTTGTCGGTCTTTCCATTGGCGATGATCACCTTGATGCCCTCGTCGGCCACCTTGCCGGCGATATGCGCTTTCGTAACCATACCTCCACGACCGAAGCCACTCTTCTGGTTGATGATATACTCCCCTAAATCACGGTCGTAGTTGACCATCGGGATGACGCGCGTGCCGGGTTCCTTCGGGTCGCCGTTGTAGATGCCGTCGACATTACTGAGGATGACGAGCGTGTCGCAGTCCATCATGGAAGCGATAAGTCCCGATAGCTCGTCGTTGTCGGTGAACATCAGCTCGGTGACGCTCACCGTGTCGTTCTCGTTGACAATGGGGATGACACCGTTTTCAAGCATCACCTGCATACAAGCCCGTTGGTTGAGATACTGTCCGCGTGTGGAGAAGCTCTCCTTCATCGTAAGCACCTGTCCCACATGGCAGCCATACTCGCGGAAAAGATCGTAGTAGAGTCCCACGAGCTTCACTTGTCCGAGCGCAGAGAAGAGCTGTCGTTGCTCCACGCTGTCGAGCCGGTGCTCCACATCGATCTCGTTGCGACCGCACGCCATGGCACCCGACGACACGAGGATGATCTCGTAGTCGTGGCGCCGCAGCCATACGATCTGGTCAACGATGGCCGACATCCTCGTCACGTCGAGTTTGCCGTCATCGCGTGTGAGCACGTTGCTGCCCACTTTCACAACTATTCTTTTCATTGGTCGTTATTTCAAACTGCCTTTGAAGCCTTCTATCACAGCGTTGGTGAATCCGTTGGCCTCCAGCGTGTTCAGTCCTTTGATGGTCATACCGCCGGGTGTAGTCACCTTGTCGATCTCAGCCTCGGGATGACTGCCGTCGGCGAGCAGCGAGCCAGCTCCTATGATGGTTTGAACCACGATGTCCTTGGCATCATCAGCCTTGAAGCCCAGCTCCACGCCTGCCTCGGAAGCGGCACGGATGAAACGCAGTACATAGGCAATACCGCAGCCGGCCATTGCTGTGCCTGCCCCCAAGAGATCCTCTTCGACGACCATGGTCTTGCCCAAGGCGTTGAAGATGTCGAGAACCGACTTCGGGTTTGCGGCAGCCTTGTCGTTGGGTGAGAGGAAAGTCATCGACTGCCGATGAGCGATGCCGATGTTGGGGATGGCCTGACAGATAGCCGGCACCTCGCCGCCACTGATGAGCCATGCCTCAAGCTGATCGAGCTTGATGCTGGCAGCCATGTTCACGATGGTCTGCTTGCTGTAGTCGAGTTCCTCTTTGATCTCGTCGATGACGCCTTTCACCACCTTAGGTTTCACGGTGAGCACGACGATGTCAGCCACTGCGGCAGCCACTTTGTTGTCGGTGGTCACACTGGTGCCCTGCTCAGCAAACGGTTTGAGCTTGCCCTCATGAGGATTGGCCACTGTGATATCCTCAGGCTTGAACAAGTCGGTCTTCAACAAGCCGGTGGCAAAGGCTCCGCCCATCTCACCGGCTCCAATTACTGCGATTTTCATGATATGAATGGTATACCTTATTATATATAGTGCTAACTAAAGGATTCCCTACATGCTGGCGAAGACGCGTTTGAGACGATAGATGAAGTCGTCGGCATCGGCCTTGGTCAGGCACAACGGCGGCAGGATGCGCAGCACGTCGGTACCGGCAGCTCCCGTGAAGACATGCTGCTCATAGATGAGCTTGCTGCGGACCTCTTTCTGCGGCACGTCGAGCACGAGTCCAATCATCAGTCCGCGTCCACGCACTTCCTTGATATGCGTCTCGGTCTTTTGCAGTTGCTTTAGCTCGTCGATGAAATATTCGCCCACCTCATGGGCATTGTCCACAAGATGTTCCTGCTCGAAGACGTCGAGCACGGCCAATGCTGCTGTACAGGCCAGGTGGTTGCCGCCAAATGTAGTGCCCAGCTGTCCGTAGACGGGCTGGAACTCCGGCGAGATGAGCACCGCGGCCATGGGGAAGCCGTTGCCGATGCCCTTGGCGACCGTGATGAGGTCAGGACGTATGTCGAGCCACTGATGAGCGAAGAACTTGCCCGAACGGCCATAGCCACACTGTATCTCGTCGCAGATGAGCACAGCACCGTACTTCTTGCAGGCTTTGGCGAGCCCTTGGGCAAACTCCTTGGTGGCAACGTTGCAACCACCCACACCTTGGATGCACTCCAGGATACAGGCACAGACATCGCCCTTGGCAAGCTCGCGCTCCCATGCCTCCAGATCGTTGTAGGGCAGGAAGGTCACATGACCATTGTCGTTGATGGGTGCAACTATCTTTGGATTACCCGTCACCTCCACGGCCAGTGAGGTGCGGCCATGGAAGGCTTTCTCGGCAGAGAGCACACGTGTGCGCCCATTGTGGAAGCTGGCAAGCTTCAGCGCATTCTCGTTGGCCTCAGCACCACTGTTGATCAGGAAGAGCTGATAGTCGTCGTAGCCGCAGACCTTGCCCAGCCGCTCGGCAAGTTGGCGCTGGAGCATGTTGATGACGCTGTTGGAGTAGAAACCAAGCTGATTGAGTTGCTTGGTGAGCATGCCGACATAGTGGGGGTGGCAGTGGCCGATGCTGATGACAGCATGTCCGCCGTAGAGGTCGAGATACTCCTGCCCTTTGTCGTCCCACACATGGACTCCTTTGCCCTTGACAATGTTGATATCGTATAGCGGATAAACGTCGAATAGTTTCATACTTTTGTTTTTATTTAGTTAGAATGCCGAGGGCTTGAGTTTCAGCCCTGTGGTCTCGTCGAGTCCAAACATCAGGTTCATGTTTTCCACAGCCTGACCGACAGCACCCTTGAGCAGGTTGTCGATGCAAGAGGTGACGAGAAGTTTGCCGTCGATGACATCGCAGTGGACGAGTGCCTTGTTGGTGTTGACCACCTGCTTCAAGTCGAGCGGCTTGTCGACATAGTGCGTAAAGGGCTCACCCTCGTAGAAATCCTTATATCCCTGGATGATCGTCTCGGCGTCCTTATCAGTTCGGATGACCTCTGTGGCAAAGATGCCGCGTGCGAAGTCACCACGATAAGGGATGAAATCGATGTCGGCTTCGAGATGTCCCTGCACCTGGCTGACGCTTTGTCGTATCTCGGGGATATGCTGATGGGTGAAAGCCTTGTAGATGCTCAGGTTGTTGTTGCGCCATGAGAAGTGCGTGGTGGCACCGGGCTTCACACCGGCTCCCGTACTTCCCGTGATGGAGTTGACGCTGACAGCGGAAGTGATGAGCCCCATCTTTGCGGCAGGCAGCAGTCCGAGTTGTATGCACGTGGCGAAGCAACCAGGATTGGCTACATGGCGTGCAGCACGGATGCGCTCGCGGTTGATCTCGGGCAGACCATAGACGAAATCGTGCACAGCCGGTGTGGGCTTTGTGGCAGCGACCTCGTCAGCGGGCAATCCGGCGATTGGCGCAAGGCGGAAGTCCTGCGCCAGGTCGATGATCTTCACCTTTGCGGGCACATTGTGCTCTGCCAGGAAACGCTCACTCTTGCCGTGGCCGAAGCAGAAGAAGAGCACGTCGACATCGTCGAAGGGCATCTCGCTTGTGAAGCGCAGGCCGGTGTCGCCGTAGAGTCCCTCATGCACATCGGTGATGAGATTTCCGGCGTTGCTCTCACTGTTGACGAAGACGAGCTCAGCCTCGGGATGGTTGATGAGCAGACGGATGAGTTCTCCTGCCGTATAGCCGGCTCCGCCAAGTATTCCTATTCTTATCATGATCTTTTCCTCCTTTTATTCTCTCTCTCCCGGATGCATGCCGTAGTAGGCGCGCAGCGGTGTAGAGAGCACTTTAATGAAGCCCTTGGCATCGTCGGCGGTCCAGCCATGCTGCATCTCACCATACTCACCGAGTTTCGACTTCGTAAGGTCGTCAGGCGAGTCTACACCGACCGTCTCGAAGCTGTAAGGACGCAGTTTCAGGATGGCCGTGCCGTTGACGTGGCGCTGACTGCTCGTGAGGAAGGCCTCCATGTCGGGCATGACGGGTTCGAGATACTGACTCTCGTGGAGAAACATGCCGTACCAGTTGCCAATCTGATCTTTCCAGTACTGTTGCCATTTCGAGAGTGTCGACTTCTCGAGCAGGCGGTGAGCCTCGATGATCAGCTTCGGAGCGGCGGCCTCAAAGCCCACACGTCCTTTGATGCCAATGATCGTATCGCCGACATTGCAGTCGCGGCCGATGGCATAGCTGGCGCCGATGGCTTCGATAGCCTGGATAGCCTCTACCTTGTCGGCATACTCCTTGTCATTGACAGCGGCAATCTCACCCTCTTTGAACGTGATGCGCAGTTCGGCTTCCGGCTCTTTGGCGGTGACATGCTTGAGATAAGCCTCCTCGGGCAGTCCCTGTGTCGGGTCGAGGAGCTCGCCACCGCAGATACTCGTGCCCCAGATGCCAACGTTGTAGGAATACTTCAGCTTGGTGAAGTCAGCGAAGAAGCCGTGCTCGTTGAGGTAGTCTACTTCCTCTTTACGCGAGAGGGCGTGGTCACGGGTGAGCGTGATGATCTTCACACCGGGTGCCATGACGAGGAAAGTCATGTCGAAACGTATCTGGTCGTTGCCGGCACCAGTAGAACCGTGTGCAATGGCGTCAGCACCAATCTCCTTGGCATAGCGTGCGATGGCGATGGCCTGGAAGATACGCTCAGAGCTGACCGAGATAGGATAGCAGTTGTTGCGCAGCACGTTGCCGAAGATCATATATTTCAAGCTCTTCTCGTAGTACTCATGCGTCACGTCGAGTGTGACGTATTTCTTGGCACCGAGTTTGTAAGCGTTCTCTTCGTTTTTCTTCAGCTGTTCAGCACTGAATCCACCTGTGTTGGCGCAGGCAGCGTATACGTCCCATCCCTCTTGGGTGAGTTTCATGACCGTGTATGATGTGTCAAGTCCGCCGGAAAATGCGACGACGACCGACTTGGAGCCCTTCTTCTGTTCCATATCTTTTTCTCCTTATTTAATTATCAAACATTGTTATTCCCGTCTATTTGGCGGATGCGCTCGCGCACGGATTCTGGTATACGTGCCGGCAGTTGCTCTTCCGGGTCAAAGAGCATGGCGGTGCAGATGCAATAGCGGCGGTTGGTGCGGTGGAGGATGTCGCTGTTGATGCACCCCTCGCATCCTCTCCAGAAGCTCTCGTCATCGGTGAGATCGTTGAAGGTCACAGGAAGATATCCCAGCTGAGTGTTCATCTTCATCACTGCCGACCCGCTGGTCAGCGAGAAGATCTTGGCATGGGGCCATCGGACGCGTGCGAGCGTGAAGGTGAGGTTCTTGATGCGCTTGGCGACTCCTTTTCCTCGGAAGTCAGGGTGAACAATCAGTCCCGAGGTGGTGACATAGTGCTTGTTGCCCCAGGTCTCGATGTAGCTGAATCCGGCGAACTTCTCGCCTTGCAGGGCAATGACCGCCTTGGCCTCTTTCATCTTCGTGGCCACGTACTCCGGCGAACGCTTGGCAATGCCGGTGCCGCGAACCTTTGCTGCGTCGGCGATGGTTTTCAGTATGGTGTCGACATATTTGATATGACTTTCGTCGGCCACCATCACTTTGATTTCTTCCATGGTGTTGTTATCTATAATCTTTTCTTATCCAAATGTTTATTCCAGCATGATGTCGCTGAGACAATCTGAAATGGCTTTTCTGTCTGTGCCCTCCTTGAGTACGATGATGATAGTGTCGTCGCCGGCAATGGTGCCAAGGATCTCGGGGATGTCGCTGTTGTCGATGTTATAGGCAATGGAACTGGCATATCCCGGTCGTGTGCGGATGACACCGATATTGCGTGAGAAGCGTATTGACTGGAAGCCTGGTGTACCCATCATCTCATTAGCGGGCAGCGGCTTGTGCACGCGCTTGTACATCGTTTCGTTGGGCAGCACATAGACGTAGTGGCCGTTCATGCTGGCAGCCTTGGCAACCTTCAACTGTTTGAGGTCACGACTGAGCGTGGCTTGTGTGAGCAGGAAGCCTTCTTTCTTAAGGTCATCCAGCAATTCTTCCTGACTGCCTATTTCCTTACTCGAAATGATCAACTTGATAGCTTCGAGCCGTCGGTCTTTGATCTTCATATGTTGGATATTTATTCTTTAACTGATTGCAAAAATACGCAAAATAATCATATAAACCAAATGAAACATCATTTTTCTATGAAAAACGATATAATTTGATGTCACAAGATGTATACGGGAGCTTATATTTATCCATTATTATCATCTGGCCAAGCGTCTTTGACCATGGCAGTATCCAAGTTTGCTGATAGTATTAAGTCAAGATATCCATTAAGATTTTAGCGCTAAAGCTTGCTTTATCTTTGGCAGATTGGAAACTTTTTATTAAATTCGCAACGTCAAGTATACACATTATATAATATAAGTATAGAGAAGATGACACAAGAAGAAAAGACAAAGATAGAAGAGCGCATCGTGGATGTGCTGAAAACAGTATACGATCCAGAGATTCCGGTGGACATCTGGAACCTCGGAATGATCTACAAGATCGACGTGAAAGATGATGGCACAGTCGACATGGACATGACTTTTACTGCGCCATCCTGCCCTGCCGCTGACTTCATACTGGAAGATGTCCGTACGAAAGTAGAGAGCGTGGAGGGCGTGAAAGCCGCCAACGTCAATCTGGTCTTTGAGCCTGTATGGGATCAAAGCATGATGAGTGAAGAAGCAAGAGTGGAGTTGGGACTGGACTAAGGCTATGTCGAATGTTCAATGTTGAGTGTTGAATGAATACAATGTTCAGTGTTGAATGTTGAGTGATGAATGATGAAAGTTGGATGTCTAACAAAACTTTGGTAGCTATGAGAAAGAACATATACTTTTTATCCGACGCGCACTTAGGGTCGTTGGCCATTCCTCATCGCCGTACCCAAGAGCGACGCTTGGTGCGTTTCCTTGACAGCATCAAGGACAAGGCGGCCGCCGTGTATCTGCTCGGCGATATGTTTGACTTTTGGAACGAGTATAAATATGTGGTGCCGAAGGGCTTTACGCGTTTCTTAGGCAAGATCTCGGAGTTGACCGACATGGGCGTGGAAGTGCATTTCTTCACCGGCAATCACGATATATGGACGTATGGCTATCTTGAAGAGGAGTGTGGCGTGATCCTTCACCGCAATCCGCTGACGACGGAAATCTACGGCAAGGAGTTCTATCTGGCGCACGGCGACGGGCTGGGCGACCCTGACAACAAGTTCAAACTCCTGCGCAAGATCTTCCACAACCGTGGCTGTCAGCGCCTGCTCAACTTCTTTCATCCCTGGTGGGGCATGCAGCTGGGGCTCAACTGGGCCAAGCATAGCCGCCTGAAACGCGCCGACGGAAAGGAGCCTCCCTATATGGGCGAAGATAAAGAGTACCTGGTGTTGTGGACAAAGGAATATATGAAGACGCACCCCAACATCGACTACTTCATCTATGGTCATCGCCATATAGAACTGGAGCTGACACTCAACCGCAAGGCACGGATGATGATTCTCGGAGACTGGATCACGCAGTTCACCTATGCAGTCTTCGACGGTGAGCATCTGCTGCTTGAGGAATATGTCGAGGGCGAAAGCAAACCATAATCGCCGGAAAAGATAAACAGAAGCTACAGACAAAGCAAAGCGTGGCGACCACAATAAAAACAGAGTGGTCGCCACGCTTTTTGTTGGACTATACTCATGAGTTCTACTCATCGTATGGTTATGGCTTCATTAAAATCGTGCTTTGTTATTGTCAAAAAGGCAGTTTATTGATGGTTAAACGAATGTTTGACCAATAGTCAAACATTCGTTGTATATATAGTCAAACAATTGTTTGACCAAATGTACAACGAGCGTTTGACCAACTATCTGATAATTCTTTTATCGGTCGATACGGCCGTTGCCTCCTTGCATGGCAGCAAGGATCTCCTGCTCACTCACTAAGTTCTGATCACCGGGAACGGTATTCTTCAGCGACGCGGCGGCCGTGGAGAACTCCAGACAAAGGCGGTCATCATCGGGCCAGCGGTGGCGCGCATGGATAAATGCGGCCACCCAGGCATCGCCCACGCCCATCTGGTCAACAATAGGCTGGATGTCGTAGATGCGTGAGGTGTAGAGTTCTCCGTTGGCCCATAGCACCCCGGCATTGACATGATGCTGGAATGAGAGCTGGTTGCGATGCGCCATGAGCATGCGCTCAGCCCGCGGGAACATCTTGTGGAGCTTGTCGAAATAGTGGCGGTAAGCGTCCAAGTCAAACTGATAGCTCTCATCCAAAGCGGTGAAAGATATAGGATCGAGTCCGCTGGCCACATACCACTCGTTTTGGTCGCCAAAGATAAACGAGCTGTACTGCATGAGTTCGTCGAGGGCCTTGCGGGCGTTGGCACCCGGATATTTCCACAGGTTACCACGATAGTTGATGTCACAGGTAAGTTCCACACCGCTCTCAAACGCCCGGCGCACGGCATCCATCGTGGTGTCGAGGGCAGCCTGGCTGGTGGCGCAGGTGATTCCCGAACAATGAAACAATCCCGCTTCCTTTAGTATTGGTGCCCAGTCGATGTCGCCGAACGACAAGGTGTTGAATGCTGAGTCATCGCGGTCATAGACCACTCTCGACGAGCGCATGGCGGCTGAAGGTTCGAAATAGTAGGTGCCCAATCGCTTGCCACCCTTCACCGCATGGCGCACGTCGACACCATATTCCCGCAGGTGCATGAATGCCGCCTCGCCAATGGCATTGTCGGGCACGCGCGTGACATACTCCACGTCGTCGCCGAGCATCGACAGACTCACGGCCACATTGGCCTCGGAGCCTCCGTAGTTGGCATCGAAAGAGTTGCCCTGTGTCAGTCGCATGGCACCGTGCTTGGACAGGCGCAGCATGATTTCCCCGAATGTAACAATCTTCATTTCCCTTACTCCTTATTATTACTTATGGTAGAAAGCTTACTTAATAGTCGTAGAAAACGAAAAAAGGCGGACTGCCCATCGTGGGTGTCCGCCTATTTTCTGGTTGCGATATTACTTCTTCTGTGCCTCCACGAGGTCGCGAGTGTCGCGGGCAATGACAATCTCCTCATCGGTAGGAATCATCACCACCTTCACCTTGGAGTCGTCGGCAGAGAGGATCTGCTCCTTTGAACGCACGTGGTTGCGCTCCTTGTCCATCTTCACGCCGAGGTACTCCAATCCTGAGCAAGCATCCCAGCGCACGCCTTCCTGGTTCTCGCCCACGCCGGCAGTCCACACGATGATGTCAACACCGTTCATAGCAGCAGCGTATGCACCGATGTATTTCTTGATGCGATAGTTGTACATCTGCAGTGCGAGGTGAGCGCGCTCGTTGCCTTCGTTGTCGGCGTTCTCGATCTCACGCATATCGCTGGAGATGCCAGTGATGCCGAGCACGCCGCTCTGCTTGTTGAGGAAGTCGGCCATCTCCTGTGGTCCCATGCCGGTCTTCTGCATCAGATAGGTGACAGCAGACGGGTCGATGTCGCCCGAGCGGCTGCCCATCATCAGTCCGGCCAGCGGAGTCAGACCCATGGAGGTGTCGATGACCTTGCCATACTTCACGGCAGCCACGCTGGCGCCGTTGCCGATGTGGCAGGTGATGATCTTCTGTGTCTTGATGTCCACGCCGAGGAACTCGCACACGCGCTGAGAGACATAGCGGTGAGAAGTGCCGTGGAAACCATAGCGGCGTACGTGCCACTTGGTATAGAACTCGTAAGGCACAGCGTAGAGATAAGCATACGGCGGCATGGTGCTGTGGAATGCATTGTCGAACACGGTCACCTGCGGTGTGCCGGGCATGAGGGCATCGACAGCGCGGAGGCCGGCCAAATGGCCCTTGTTGTGCACCGGCGCGAGGTCGATGAGGCTCTCAATGCCTTTCTCCACCTCGGGAGTGACGATGCAGCTCTTCTCAAAGAGGTCGCCGCCCTGCACGATACGATGTCCGACGGCATCAATCTCGTCGAGGCTCTTCAGACAGCCGTACTTCGGATCTACGAGGAGGTCGAGCACGAACTTCACGCCCTCTTTGTGCGAAGGCATGTCGTGCATAAGCTTTTCTTTGGAGCCGTCTTTCATTGTCACTTTGACAAAGGCTTCGTCGAGACCAATGCGCTCTGCGCCACCCTGGGCCAGCACGCTCTCGTCGGCCATGTCGTATAACTTGTACTTAATGGAACTGCTACCGCAGTTCAGAACCAAAATCTTCATCTTTTAATGTTGAATGTTGAGTGTGGAATGTTGAGTTATTGACAATGTTGAGTGTTGAATGATGAAATCATTCATCATTCAACATTCATCACTCATCACTTTTTAGCATCCATTGCCTGGCAGGAAGTGATGGCGACCATGTAGTAGATGTCATCGACAGAGCAACCGCGGCTGAGGTCGTTGACCGGACGAGCGATACCCTGGATGATAGGACCGATAGCAATGGCACCGCCAAGACGCTGAACGAGCTTGTAACCGATGTTGCCCACTTCGAGATTAGGTACTACGAGCACATTGGCGTGTCCGGCAATCGGTGAGCCCGGAGCCTTGAACTCACCTACAGAAGGCACGAGGGCAGCGTCGGCCTGCAACTCGCCGTCGACTTTCAGCTCGGGATACTTCTCATGAGCAATCTTTGTTGCGTCGATGACCTTGTCGATGATATAGACGCTCTTGCCTGTCTCCTTGTCCTTAGCATCCTTGGCAGAGCCTTTGGTGGAGAAACTCAGCATAGCTACACGGGGATCCTTGATGCCTGCCACGCTCTTCGCGGTCTCGGCTGTGCAGTATGCAATCTGAGCCAGTTGGTCGGCTGTAGGATTAGGAGTGACAGCAACGTCGCCCATGACCACGATACCGTCCTCGCCATACTGTTTCTGATCGGTGATGAGCAGCATAGCACCGCTGACGCAGGTCACGCCCGGAGCGCACTTAATGATCTGCAGAGCCGGACGCAGTGTGTCGCCCGTAGTGCTCAGTGCGCCGGAAATCTGTCCGTCAGCGTCACCGGTCTTGATGATCATGCAGCCAAGATAGAGGTTGTTCTTCGTTACCAGCTCACGGGCCTGCTCAACGGTCATGCCCTTTTTCTTGCGAAGCTCAGCTAACAAGGTAGCATACTCCTCGGTCTTCTCGCAGTGCAGCGGGTCGACGATGGTAGCCTTGTCGATGTTGGTGAGGCCCCACTCTTTGGCTTCCTTACGAATGTTCTCGGGATTGCCGATCAAGATCAGGTCGGCCAGGTCGTCGGCCAGTACACGGTCGGCAGCCTTCAGAGTGCGCTCCTCTTCAGCTTCGGGGAGCACGATGCGCTGCTTGTTAGACTTAGCACGCGCAACAATTTGCTCTAATAAACTCATAGTGTTCGGTAATATATTAGTTTTGAAATGTCGATGTTACAAAGTTACGTAATCTTTGCGAGGTGACCAAACGGACAGCAACAAATCAATGAATAAAAAAGCCTTTGTTAACCAATCATCTCCTTGGCGAGTATGCTCTCGAGTTCCTCAGCAGAGAGACGCAGGTGGAACTGCCCTTTGATGGCCACACTGATGCGGCCGGTCTCTTCTGAGACTACCACGGCGATGGCGTCGGAGTCCTGCGAGATGCCCATGGCGGCACGGTGGCGAAGGCCCAACTCCTTAGGGATGTCCATATTGTGGCTCACAGGCAGGATACATCCGGCGGCTTTGATGCGTTTTTTCGACACGATCATGGCACCGTCGTGAAGCGGAGAGTTTTTGAAGAAGATGTTCTCTATCAATAGCTTGTTGACGCGCGCGTCGATCTGTTCGCCGGTCTGTACAATATCGTCGAGTGGCGTGGCTCGCTCGATGACGATGAGGGCACCCACCTTTTGCTTTGCCATATCCATACATGCCCACACGATCGGCATGATGGTCTCTTTGTCTTCGTCCCGTCCGTTGTCCTTGTGTTGGGAGAAAAAGCGCATGATGCTTTTCACGCGTTGGTGGGCACCTAACTGATAGAGAAACTTGCGGATTTCTTCCTTGAACAGTACGATCAGGCCGATGACACCCACGCTGGCCAATTGGCTGAGGATGCTGCCCAAGAGCTTCATCTCCAGCACTTGGGAGACAAAGAGCCAGATGAGGACAAACACGATGATGCCGTAGAACACGTTCAGCGAACGGCTCTCCTTCATCAGCCGATAGATGTAGTAAAGCATCAGGGCGACCAGGAAGATGTCTATGACATCCTTGATTCCAAACTCAAAAAACATAAGTAGTGTTTAATGTATAGTGTAGAAATGATTAATGTATAATGTATAGTGTAGAAACAATAATGTATAAATCAGTGCTCAGGGTGGGGAACATTCAACATTCATCATTCAACACTCATCATTGAAGTCATTCATCATTCATCATTTAACACTCAACATTTCATCGTATATCTTTACGCACTCCACGGCTTCCTTCACATCATGGACGCGCAGGAAGGAGGAGCCCTTCATCAGCGCAATGGCGTGGATGGCCGTTGTGCCGTTGAGAGATGTTGTCGGGTTGCCGCCGACGAGCTTAAATATCATAGACTTGCGCGACACCCCCGTAAGTACAGGCAGATCGAGCGTTAGGAGCTTGTCAGCGTTGCGCAAGACTGCATAATTTTGTTCCAATGTCTTGCCGAATCCGTAGCCTGGGTCGAGGATGATGTCACGTGCACCTAAGTCGCGCAGTTGCTGCACCTCACGGCTGAAGGCCTGCATCATGCTCGTGATGTCGGGCTTTACCGACATGAGAATGTACGGTACGCGTAGCTGCCCTACCACTTCAAACATGCTGCCAGTTTCGTGGATTGGCGTGTTGACGATACCGGTAAGGCCTCCTTCCGACACGTCGTTGATGATGTCGGCTCCCCACTCCTCAATGCATTGGCGGGCTACAAGCGGGCGGTAGGTGTCCACCGACACGGGAGCGTCGGGCTGCTCACGGCGTACAATGCCAAGCGCCCATTTCAGTCTTTGGGCTTCCTCTTCCTCGCTTACCTCTTGCGCACCGGGGCGCGTAGAGAAGGCTCCTACGTCGATGATGGCTCCTCCTTGTGCGATGATCTCGTTGGCGCGCTCAGCAATCTCGCGCTCAGTCTGCTTGCGGCTTCCGCTATAGAAGGAGTCGGGTGTGACATTGAGGATGCCCATCACCTGAGGACGAGCCAGCGAGAGCAACCGCCCCCGCACGTTAATAGTATGGTTCATGAATGTAATTACTTCTAAATCGTGTACACTATTTGCAAATATACCTATTTCTCCGCTATCATGCAAATAATTACGTTGTTTTTTCGGTCTTATCCCATGAGATTTAAAATTGTTTTCGTATATTTGCAGACCTCAGTAAAGTATGCAAAGATTTCTACGACTATGAACGCAAAAGAATTATATCAGCTCTACCTGCAGCATCCGCAGGTGACCACCGACAGCCGCGACTGCCCCAAGGACAGCATCTTCATCGCGCTGAAAGGTGCGTCGTTCGACGGAAACAAATTCGCCAAGAGCGCACTCGAGAAAGGATGCAGTTATGCAATTGTTGATGAGAAGGAATACACCGAGGAGGGCGACGACCGCTTTATACTCGTCGACGATTGTCTCACCGCCTATAAGGAACTGGCCCGCGAGCACCGCCGCCAGTTCTCCATCCCCGTTGTCGGCATTACCGGCACCAATGGCAAGACCACGACCAAAGAACTCGTTTCGGCTGTACTCGCTGAGAAATATCGCGTGATGCATACCGAGGCAAACTACAACAACGACGTGGGCGTGCCCAAGACGCTGTTGCGGCTCACCGCCGACGATGAGATCGCTGTGGTGGAGATGGGCGCTTCGCATCCCGGCGACATCAAGAAACTGGTCGACTATGTAGAGCCGACATGCGGACTGATCACCAACGTTGGCCGCGCTCACTTGCAGGGTTTCGGATCATTTGAGGGCGTGATGAAGACCAAGGGCGAGCTCTATGACTTCCTCAGAGTCCATGGCGGACTTGTCTTCCTTAATACCAGTAATGAGCATCTCGTTGATATGGCGCAGCAACGTGAGCTGGAGCGCATCGTCAGCTACGGTACCGACGGCGACGCGCAGGTGCAGGGCGAGGTCGGTGTGTGCGAGCCCTTCCTTACCTTTAGCTGGCATGTCGACGGTCAGCCCAATGTCTATGAGGTACACACACATCTTGTAGGTACTTATAACATGGACAACATGCTGGCCGCCATCGCCGTAGGATTGCACTTCGACGTGGCTCCGCAACAAATCTGCCACGCCCTGGAGAGCTATCAGCCAAGTAACAATCGCTCACAATTGGAGCAGACAGAGTGCAATTGGCTCATCGTCGACGCCTATAATGCCAATCCGACAAGTATGGCCGCTGCCCTCGACAACTTCCGGCGCATCACCGTCAAGCAGCCAAAGATGGTGATCCTTGGGGACATGCGAGAGCTTGGCAGCGTGAGTCAGGAAGAGCACCAAAAGGTGGTGGACACGCTTGGGAAAGACAATTTCAGCAAGGTGTGGCTCGTCGGTGAGGAGTTTGGTAAGACCGACTGCGACTTCCGCAAGTTCAAGGATGTCGAAGAGGTCAAGGCCGCTATTGCCAAGGAGCAGCCGAAGGGCTACTACATCCTTGTCAAGGGCAGCAACGGCATAAAACTCTTCCAACTGTCTGAACTGCTGTAAACTCGTAAGTACTAAGTACGGCCTCAGTCTATTGCTAAGTGCGGTTCAATTTATCAAGCCTGGAAAAGCGCTACGTTGCTTTTCCCAGGCTTTTTTCATGTATGCAAGGTTTAAGAAATGCGAAAGTCTGTAATAATAATCCTATTTAGAACATTTTTATAGGTAAATACAACATTTCCACAGGATTATATAGTATCTTTGCACCAAACAATCTAAACATGAGATATTCCTATTTTGCTCCCAATATACAAAGTCTTGTTTTGAGATGGCCATACTTGTTGATGGTCATCGTAGCAATCGCCTTTCTGTCCGGGGCTTTACTCTATACGCTCTTTGGAGAATTTCCTGTTGTGCTTGCTACGCTTCAGGCAGTAGATGCGCATGCTATGATACTGCTCAACTTTGATGGAGGAGCAGTGGCCGACAGATTTTTCTATGGTTACAGTCGTTTGCAGACCTGGTTGCCGTTGGCGGCAGTTTTGGTGGGCTATACGCTTGTGTGGCATCAAGGCTCGTGGCGTGACCGTCTCCTGCTGTTGCTTGTCATTGCGGCAATGATCACGTTTACCGATCAGCTTTCCTCAAGTATCATCAAGCCGTTGGTAGCGCGCCCCCGTCCGTCCCACAATCTCGTATTGGCCCCAATGCTTCACTATGTCAATGATTATCATGGTGGTCACTACGGTTTTGTGTCCGGCCATGCGACCAACATCTGCTGTCTTGTCGCTTTTTTGAGTTATATCTATCGCGACAGGCTCATGCGTTTGGTGCTCGCTCTTTTTGCGATCACCATCTGCTATTCCCGCATCTATCTCGGTGTACATTACCTTGGTGATGTCCTCTGCGGAGCAGTTGTCGGATTTTTAGTAGCCCACATTGTTATCTCTTTATGTCCTGCTCACGTATTGCAACGCTACGATCGTATGCCGTGGGGCGTGGCTGCTGTATGGTTCGTGGCTATGCTTCTCTTGCTCGTGATCCCATAAGGAAACTGTAAGACGGTCTTCCGTACGTGAAGTAACAACTACGTCCATCGGTATTTTTGCATTAGTAGATACAAAAAAAATCCGGCCCCGTCAAACGACAAGAACCGGATTGAATGAAAGGAGGAAGTGGTGCCTCTTGGAGTTGAACCAAGGACACATGGATTTTCAGTCCATTGCTCTACCACCTGAGCTAAGGCACCCACTACTTACTGCATCTCATTGTTATGGAGTGATATTTCTGAAATGCGAGTGCAAAGGTAGTACTTTTTTATCAACCTCGCAAATTTTTCTCAATAAAATTGTGTCTAATTCAAAAAAAAGTACTACCTTTGCAACCGCAAAACAAAAAGAGGTACTTTGTTGCCTCTTCATGTGACCGCATCGGGATGTAGCGCAGTTGGTAGCGCACTACGTTCGGGACGTAGGGGTCGCCAGTTCGAGTCCGGTCATCCCGACCAACCAAAAAGAGGAATGCTTTTCGGAGCATTCCTCTTTTTGGTTGGTATCGCTTTGTTTTGATATCAGTTGGCATATTGCTATGATTGAGTCATAGCATGGCTTTAATATCAGTTATCACATAGCTTAGAGATAATGCATACACCTTATTAATATATGTGTCTTACACATAATATATAAGGTGTATGTGTTGTTTTTGCTTAGAACTGGTTCTCAATGATGTCCGTGAGTACGTCTTTCATGCTCAGTCCGGCAGCTTTCACCTGCTGTGGAATGAAACTTGTAGGTGTCATGCCCGGCGTGGTGTTGATCTCCAGCATGTTGACTTTATCATTGCCTTCAGCATCCTTGCTGATGATATAGTCGATGCGGATGATGCCGTTGCAGTGAAGAATGTCGTAGATATGGCTAGTTTCTTCGGCAACTTTCTTCGCCGTCTCAGGGCTGAGACGGGCAGGAGTTATCTCCTGGACTTGGCCGTTGTATTTAGCGTCGTAGTCAAAGAACTCGTTCTTCGTCACGACTTCTGTGGCCGGGAAGACGACAGCCTTATCCTTCGTCTTGTAGCAACCGATCGAAATCTCTGTACCCTTCATGAATCCTTCAATCATCACCTCGCTGCTCTCCATGAAGGCGACACGCAGAGCGGGAGCCAGCTGATCAGCATTCTTCACCTTAGAAACACCGAAGCTCGAGCCATCGGCAGCAGGCTTGACAAAGACCGGCATACCCAAGCGCTTCTCGATGGCTGCGGCATCGTAGCTCTCGCTAAGGCGCAACAGAATGCTGTCGGCAACATTGACGCCGAAGCCGCGAAGATAATTGTTTAGCACATATTTGTTGAAAGTCATAGCCTCCACGAGTACACCACTTGTAGAGTAGGGCAGATGGATCAGGTCGAAGTAGCCCTGCATAATGCCGTTCTCACCCGGAGTGCCGTGGATAGTGATGTAAGCATAATCGAAGACGACAGCCTTTCCTTCCTTGTTGACGAAAGAAAAGTCGTTGCGGTCGATCTTGGCAATGTCACCGTCCTCGTAGTTGACATGCCAGTCCTGTCCTTTCACGTCAACGATATAGACGTTGTAACGTTCCTTGTCAAAGAAGGAATACAGACCTTGTGCTGAGCGCAATGATACGTCGTGCTCGGATGAGTCGCCACCGCAGACGATGGCAATGTTTCTCTTTAAATCTTTCATATCATTTGTTTTTCGTTAATTCTTTATTTAGTTCTGTCTTTCTCAACACTGAGCAATTCATCATTCAACATTGAACATTTAACATTGCTGAACTCATCATTCATCATTGATCATTCAACATTCTATTCGTTCCCTTGATGAATGTGCGCCATTTGTCAATGAGTGTGGCGAAGTCCTCGGGCCATGGTGAGTCGAAGTTCATCTGCTGATGGGTGCGGGGATGCACAAAGCCAAGAGTCTTGGCGTGCAGCGCCTGACGTGGACAGATCTTGAAACAGTTGTTGATGAAAGCCTTGTAAGAAGCGCTGCGCTGTCCGCGCAGGATCTCAGTTCCACCGTATCTCTCATCACCGAAGAGCGGGTGTCCGATGTGCCTCATATGGGCGCGAATCTGATGTGTGCGTCCCGTCTCGAGTATACACTCCACGAGGGTAGTGTAGCCGAAGCGCTCCAATACTCTATAATGGGTGACGGCTGGCTTGCCGATGCCCGATTCCGGGTCGAAGACCTTCATGCGCAGTCGGTCTTTCGGGTCGCGTCCGATGTTACCTTCTATGCGTCCCTCGTCTTCCACGATGTGTCCCCAAACGAGCGCGTTGTAGGAGCGGTGTGTCGTCTTGTGGAAGAATTGTTTGCCCAGGGCCGTTTTTGCCTCCGGTGTCTTCGCCACGACGAGCAGTCCGCTCGTGTCTTTGTCGATGCGGTGAACCAGTCCCACTTCCGGGTTGTTAGCGTCAAAGGCAGGTACGTCGCGCATATGCCAAGCCACGGCATTGATCAGTGTGCCAGTGAAGTTTCCTGCTCCCGGGTGCACCACCATGCCTGCCGGTTTGTTGACCACCATCAGGTCGTCGTCCTCATAGACGATGTTGAGTGGAATGTCCTCCGCCACGATGCTGGTGTCGTGCTTGGGATGGTCAAGTATGAGCGTGATGACATCTCCCGGCCGCACTTTGTAGTTGCTCTTGACAGCCTTGCCAGCTACGCATATACATCCGGCGTCTGCAGCTGTTTGGATACGGTTGCGGCTGGAGTGCTGCATATGTTCGGCCAGAAACTTGTCGATGCGCACGGGCGCCTGTCCTGTGTCGACGACGATGCGCCAATGCTCATATCGGTTGCCGTCGGAAGGACTCTGGTCGTCGCGTTCGTTGTCTTCGGTCTGCTCCAGCTCATCATCCATCAAGTCTGAGAATATGTTGTCTTCTGCCATGTCTGTTGAAGTTTTGTTGAAGAGGAAGGTGCCAAATGGACTTATTCGCCCGTATTGGTGTTTTCCTCTGTATTGTTGTTTTCGGGCTGGTCGGGAGGCGTGGGGATCTCCTGGAAGTTGTCCACATCTCCGTTCTCGTCGTTAGCGTTGTCGTTTTCCATGTCCGGGTCGACATAGTTGATGTCGTCACTCTGGTCGAGCTGCCCGTCACCGACTTGTATGATCAGCGTGGCGTCGACCGGAATTTTGTCTCCGGCCACCACGTGCCGTCCGTTGACGGTGATGCCGTAGACCCAATCTTTTTCTCCAGGTACCGATTGCGGTTTGCCCAGTTTGAATCCCATGGCTGTGAGTTTTGCCATTGCCTCACGCAGCGAACTGTTGTCGATGACGTCGGGCAGGGTGATCGTGGGAGAGTGAGCGGCGTTGATGGTGACATAGATAATGTGTCCCGACTTGACGCGCTCGCCGGGTCCCGGTGTCTGTTCGAGGATAGCTCCGGGTGGGAGAGAACGCACATAGCCCGTGTCTGTCACCTCTATCTCCAGCCCCAGGTTGTTGACGATCTGCTCAGCATCTGCGTATCGCTTGTGCAGAATATTGGGGATAGGAATCGACTCGCCGTGGTGGGTATACAAGTCAATGCCAAAGCGGAAGCCCAAAGCCATCGCGATGACCACGACGGCCATCGCTGCGAGGTTTCCCCAAAGATAGGTACTTTTGAACTTGCCTAAGAATTCTGATGCTGTCATCGATACTTTATTTAATACAAAGGTAATGTAAACCGCGCGAAATACAAAATAAAAGCAGCGAATATTTTCTTTTTCCTTGTATGCGACGGCGACTCTTTTTGGAGTAACCGCCTTAGATATGTTTAGAGCTGCCTTCGGTACGTTTGGCAGCCACGTTAGATGCGTTGTAATAGCTACCTTAGATACGGCAAAAGCAGCAAGGATGTGTTATCCTTGCTGCTTTTTGCTGCCTTGCGCATAGACGCTAAGGAGTTACTTGCCGTGGTTCTCGTCAGAGACGGTCAGTTTCTTGCGGCCATGAGCACGACGGGAAGCCAGCACGCGACGGCCATTCTTTGTGGCCATTCTCTCGCGGAAGCCGTGCTTGTTGACGCGACGGCGGTTGTGAGGCTGAAATGTTCTTTTCATCTTTATTTATTGTTAATTTATTATTTGTTTCTTCTCTTTTCGAGCCTTTGCCCTTCTTATGGCTTGCAAAATTACGCATAATTTTCGAGATGACAAAGAATTAAGTGATTTTTCAGTGCTAAAAAGATGTTTTTATCTAAAATTATAGTAACTTTGCACCTGCAAAAGCATGATAATATACTTATAATATACATACAATGATTAATTCACAGGAAATTAAGATCGGTACATGCATCCGCATGGACGGCGGCATTTGGAAGTGCGTTGACTTCCAGCATCGTAAGCCAGGAAAAGGCAATACTGTCATGAACACCAAGCTGAAGAACGTGGCTGACGGCCGCGTGCTGGAGCGTACATTCCAGATTGGCTTCAAGCTTGATGACGTGCGCGTGGAGCATCGTCCTTATCAGTATCTCTATGAGGATCCTACTGGCTACATCTTCATGAACCAGGAGACTTTCGAGCAGATCCCTATCGCCAAGGACATGATCACTGGCTGGGAGTTTATGAAGGAAGGCGACGTCGTTGACGTGCAGACTGACACTTCTGACGGCACCATCCTCTCTGCCGAAATGCCGGTGAAGACCAATCTGAAGATCACTCACAGCGAGCCGGGTGTGAAGGGCAACACAGCTACCAATGCTACCAAGCCCGCTACTCTCGAGACTGGCGCTGAGATCCGTGTGCCCTTGTTCATCAATGAGGGCGAGACCATCACGGTCGACACACGCGACGGCAGCTATGTGGGCCGCGTGAGCGAGAAATAATTGGGCACTAAGCCTTACGCCATCCTTCCTTTTGCGAAGGGTGGCTTTTTTGTTAACGACCGCTCTCTCCGGAGGCCGGTCAGCGTCTTGGAGAATTCTATTACTATGGAGCAGCCTTTGAAATACTCTTTTGTCATCCCTGTCTTCAACCGCCCCGACGAGGTCGGCGAGCTGTTGGACAGTCTGACACACCAGTCGTTAAGCACTTTTGAAGTCGTCGTTGTTGAGGACGGCTCGCAAGTGCCTTGTCACGATGTCTGCGCGCGCTATGTGGGAAAACTCGACCTTCACTATTTCAGTAAGCCTAACAGCGGACCCGGACAGAGCCGCAACTATGGCGTAGAGCGCGCGCGTGGTGAGTATGTCATCATTCTCGATTCCGATGTGGTGGCTCCTCCCGGTTATCTCCAAGCCGTTGACGACGAGTTGCGGCGTGAGCCCTGCGAGGCTTTTGGCGGTCCCGACCGTGCGGCCGACTCGTTTACTCCGACTCAAAAGGCCATCTCCTATTCCATGACGAGCTTCTTCACCACCGGCGGCATCCGTGGCGGAAAGAAGAAACTCGACAAGTTCTATCCCCGCTCCTTCAACATGGGTATCCGTCGCGACGTATACCAGCGACTCGGTGGCTTCTCTAAGATGCGCTTCGGTGAGGATATCGACTTCTCCATCCGTATCTTCAAGGCTGGCTGTCACTGTCGTCTCTTCCCCGGCGCATGGGTCTATCACAAGCGGAGAACAGACTTCCGCAAGTTCTGGCGACAGGTGTTTAACAGTGGCATCGCCCGCATCAACCTCTACAAGAAATATCCCGATAGCCTCAAACCCGTCCATCTTTTGCCAATGGTCTTCACACTTGGCGTGGCCTTTCTGGCATTGTTGTTTGTTGATGGCCTCCTGACCTACCTCTTCTCAGAGACACCTGATGCGAACAGTAGGGGACTCGGTGCGATGGAACTGGCTTTAGCACCGCTGATACTCTACAGTCTGCTGATCTTTGCAGACTCTGCGTGTCAGAACCACAGCGTAAAGATCGGACTGCTCAGCGTGCGCGCTGCTTTCACTCAGCTCATGGGCTACGGTTGTGGCTTCCTTCAGGCATGGTGGCGACGGTGTGTGCGTGGCCAAGACGAATTTGCAGCTTACGAGAAAAACTTCTACAAGTAGTCTTGTTGTTTACATCTATTTTCAACCCTATAAAAGACAGCCTATGAACCGAAATATTTACCACATGGTAAAGACAGCAGTGCTCCTTGTCATCTTATGGATGTCCGGCATGGTGAGCGCCTTGGCCAAGAAGACCACCATAGTCATCTCTTGTGATGGTTTTCGCTGGGACTATGCCGAGATGTACGACACGCCCTTTCTCGACCTGATGGCCCGTCAGGGTGTCAAGGGTGAGCTCGTTCCCTCCTTCCCCTCAAAGACTTTCCCCAACCACTATACTCTCGCCACCGGACTGCGGCCCGAGCATCATGGCATCATCGCCAACTCATTTCTCGACCGTGCTACGGGAGCGCGCTTCTCTTTGTCCAATCCCAAGACCAAGTTCGACGCCCGCTTCTATCATGGCGAACCGCTTTGGCTCACAGCCCAGCGGCAAGGACTGCATACGGCTGTCTTTTATTGGCCTGGATCAGACGTGGCTGTCGACGGTCTCTATCCCGACATCTGGCACCGCTACGACGAGAAGCCCCATCTCACATTCAGCCAACGTGTTGACGGAATCATGCAGCAACTGACGGCAACGAATTGCCCCGACCTCATCATGGCATATTTCGAAGAGCCTGACGCCAGCGGGCATAACTATGGTCCGCAAGCCAAGCAGACACGAGCTGCCGTGGAGCGCGTCGACTCGCTGTTGGGCAGTCTGTGGACACGTGTCGGTAAGGCGGGACTGCAGAATAGTGTTAACCTTGTCGTCGTCTCCGACCATGGCATGACGTGGTTTACGCCCTCGCGCCAGATCACCGTCAGCCGTTATCTTCATAAAGACTGGTATCAATCGATCGAGGGTAACCTTCCGGCCAATATCTATGCGGCGCAGCGCTGGCAGCAGGACAGTATCGTGGCTGCTTTGAGTCATGTTGCCCACCTGCATGTGTGGCGCAAGGCAGACATTCCCCAGTGGCTTCATTATCAGTCCGATCCTAATATTGGTGATGTGTTGGTGCTGCCCGATACGGGCTTTCTCTTTACCGACAAGACCTGCCACGATGGTGGTGTGCATGGCTTCGATCCAGCCTACAGCGACATGCACGCCCTCTTCCGTGCCATGGGACCCGATGTCCGAGGTGGCGAGGACATCGGGGCGTTCTCCAATACCGCCGTTTATGCTTTGGCATGCCGTCTGCTTGGCATCAGACCGGCACCCAATGATGGCATGAAAGATTATCAACGGATAGTCATAAAGGTGTTGAAGGATGGAAAAAATCAGCATTAATCATTGGGATGAACAAGACCGCCCGCGCGAGAAGATGATGCGACTCGGTGCGGCAGCGCTCAGTGATGCCGAGTTGCTTGCCATTCTCATTGGTTCCGGATCAGACAGACAGAGCGCCGTGGACTTGATGCGCACGGTGCTCAGCGACTGCAACTACAACCTTAATACCTTGGGCAAGAAGACTGTAAACGACCTGTGCCGCTACCATGGCATGGGGCCGGCCAAGGCCATTACCATCCTTGCTGCTTGCGAACTCGGCAAGCGTCGCAAAGACGCCGTTGCTGAGGAGCGCCCCGATCTCGGATCTGCTACAGCCATCTACAACCTGATGCATCCCAAGTTGCAAGATCTCGACGTGGAGGAGTTTCACATCCTGATGCTTAACCAGTCGTTTAAACTCATTAAGGAAGAGTGCGTCAGTCACGGTGGCATCACGGAGACGGCCGTCGACGTGCGTATCATCATCAAGGACGCACTGCTCTGCAATACCACGATCCTTGCTGTCTGTCACAACCATCCCAGTGGCAGCAAGCGTCCCAGCCGGCAGGACGACCAACTCACCGACCGCATCCGCAAGGCCTGCGAGCTGATGCGTATCTATTTTCTTGACCATGTCATCATCACTGATGGCAGCTATTACAGCTATCGCGAAGAAGGGCGGTTGTAGGCTCTCCACGTCTGGAAAGCATGAAAAATGCGGTGTCGTATTGAAAAAAGTATGACTAATTATTGTTGGTTTGCCTATTTTTAATTATATTTGCGACATAATTACCGTATTACAATACATAAGACCTTTGACCATTACTCAATGAGAAAACTGATATTACTGCTTATTGACATTCTTATTCTGGCATTGCCTGCATGGGCACAAACCACCTATCAAGTCACGGACTATGGAGCAAAAGGCGACGGAATGACCGACGATGCACCGGCTCTCCAGCGTGCTATTGACGCGTGCAGTGCTGACGGTGGCGGACGTGTGCTCTTGTCGCGTGGCAAGATTTTTCTTTCCGGGCCCTTGCAGTTGAAGTCCGGCGTGGAGCTATATCTCGATGCCGGTACCACCTTGTTGGCTAATCCGGATGAAAAAGTCTATCGCAAGAGTGCCTTTGGCAGCAATCAGGGCGAAGGCATGCTATGGCTTTGGGCCAAGGATGCTCACGACATCCGAGTCTGTGGGCGCGGCATCATCGACGGCAACGGCGTGCGCTTCATGGGCCGCGAGCTGTCGGACTCCTACGAGCTGAAGCCAGTGACCACCTTTGATCCCCGTCCGCATGTCCTCACGCTCATTGGCGTGAAGAACGTACAGGTGCGCGACATCACCATCCGCGAAGGTGCTTACTGGACACTCCATCTCGTAGGCTGTGAGGACGCGGTGGTCGATGGCGTCAATCTCCTTAACAACTTGAAGATCCGCAACGGTGATGGCATCGACATTGATCATAGCCGTCATGTGCGCATCAGCAATTGTCATATCACTTCCGGCGACGACTGCATCTGCCTGAAAAACCGCCGCGAGTTTGCCGAGTACGGTTCCTGCCACGACATCGTGGTGACCAACTGCACGATGAGCTCACGCTCTTGCGCCATCAAGATCGGATCGGAGAATATGGACTCCATCTATAATGTCACTATCGACAACTGCATCATCACACGTTCCAACCGTGGCTTGGGCATTCAAAACCGCGATGAGGGCACGGTAACCGATGTCGTCTTCTCCAACATCATCATGGATCTGCGCCTGTGGAGCGACGTGTGGTGGGGCAAAGCCGAACCGATCTATGTCACCAGTTACCCGCGTGCCGATGGCAACAACAAGGATGCCAACTGGCGTTTCCCCAAGGGTGAGACCCATGGACGCTGCGGTGAGGTGAGCCGCATCTACTTCCGTGGTATCATCGCCACGTCGGAGAATGGCTGCTTCATCGGTGGAGAAGAGGGTAAAGTCAAGGACATTCATCTCGACAACGTCAGTTTGCGCCTCTGTCGCGTGACCGGCTACAAGGGCGGCATCTACGACAAACGCCCCTGCCGTGGCGAGGGTTATGTATATAACAAGGTGTATGGCGTCTATGTCGACCAGGCTCAGGATGTCCATACTGTCAGCTTCTCCGTCACTGCCAATGGTGTGGACTATGGCGGTCCGACGTTTGGACTTTGACCAATCGTCAATCTTTTGTAACACAACCGACACATACAGACATTATCTTTGCACTTAAATTATTAAACACTATATCTATTATGCGAAAAAGACAAACCCAATTGAAGAGGGACATGCAGAAAGCAGTGCTTTCCGCATCTCTCCTGCTTTGTGGCACTGCAGCCATGGCTCAGAGCCAGAAGTCTGGTGTCATCACCGACAGCAATGGTGAGCCGCTCGTTGGCGTGACCGTCATGGAGCAGGGCACCACCAATGGTACGGTGACCGACGCCAACGGCCGTTACACCATCACGACTACTAAGCCCGGTGCAAAACTCAAGGTTTCCTATGTCGGCTATTTGGATCGTGTGATCACTCCGGGGCAGAACGCTGTTCTCAAGGACGACAACAAGATGCTCAACGAGGTCGTTGTGGTGGGCTACGGTACCATGCGCCGCAAGGATGTCACCTCGTCGATCACCACTGTGAAAGCCGAAGACTTGAACAAGGGCGTCTATTCCGATGCCGCCTCGCTGCTTCAAGGAAAGGTGGCCGGGTTGGTGGTGACCACCTCCGGTGACCCGAATGGCACGCCGAGCATCACGCTTCGTGGTGCCTCCTCTTTGCGTACGGGCGAAGCCATGCAGCCTTACTATGTCATCGACGGCATTCCCGGCGTGGACATCTCGATGGTGTCTCCCGACGACATCGAGAGCATCGACGTGCTTCGCGACGCTACAGCTACAGCCATCTACGGTTCGAAAGCTGCCAACGGCGTCATCATCATCAACACAAAGAAGGGCCGCAAAGGCGAGGAGCGAACCAGCGTCTCCTATAATGGATATGCTGCTTTTGACCATGTGGCCAAGACTATGGATATGGCAAGTGCCGATGATCTGCGTGGTTATGCCAAGGCCAATGGGCTGACACTCGGCAATGACGAGGGCGCAAATGTCGACTGGCAGAAGGAAGTGCTGCGCACAGGTGTGAGCCACAACCATAACCTTTCCATCAGCGGAGGCGGACAGAAGTCTACCTATATGGTGAGCCTGAACTATCAGAATCGCCAGGGTGTCGTCAAGGAGTCGGGTATGAACCGACTCAACGTGCGCTCCTTGATGACGACCAAGGTGCTCAAGGATCATCTCGATATCTCTCTCGGCGTGAACGGCATGTACGGCACGGCTCATGGTGTGCCGATGTGGAACGAAGGCGCTTCCGTGCTTGATGCCATGAACTACTATTCTCCTTGTATGCCTGTCAGAGGTGAAGACGGCAACTGGTCGAAGGCTACTGGATCAAAGAACTACAATCCGATGTCACTGCTCCATGAAGACACTTTTGAGACCAATTGGAAGCGTATGCAGTATATCGCCAAGGCCTCTCTGAAGATCATTGACGGCTTGACATGGAATGCCAACTACTCTTTCACCAACAACCAGCATACCTACAGCGCCTACGACACCCACAACACACAAATCGAAGGTGTGAGTGCCTATAACGGCAAGGCTACCCGTAACACTTATATGGGTCATGCCCATACGTTCGAGACTTATGGCAACTACGATGTCACGATCAGCAAGATCCACAAACTGTCTGTGATGGCCGGATACTCTTGGGAAGAGAAGGAGAGCGGCGACGGCTTCGGACTGTGGGTACACGATTTCTATGACGACTACTTGAAGTGGAACCAGCTGTCTTACGCCAGCAGCATCGACGGCATCCCTGCCGTGGAGAGCGGTACGAAGGCTACCGTGCGCAATATCTCATTCTATGGCCGTGCAGCCTACAGCTACAACAGCCGCTACATGCTCCAGGCTACCATCCGCCGCGACGGTAGCTCTGTCTTCGGTAAGGACCATCGTTGGGGTACTTTCCCATCGGTAAGTGTTGCGTGGAATATCACGGAGGAGCCATTCATGAAGAATCAGAACGTGTTCTCCAACCTGAAACTGCGTATGGGCTATGGCGTGAGTGGTAACGCCCTCGGCTTTGGTGCTTACACCGCCATTGCCACGTATGGTGCTTCCGGTTTCTTCGATTATGAAGGTAAGGACTGGCGCACGCTGGCAGCCACGAAAAATGCCAATCCCGATCTGAAGTGGGAGAGCACAGGCATGTTCAATATTGGTATTGACTACGCTATTCTTGGCGGTCGTATCAACGGTACACTCGAACTCTACAGCAAGAAGACCAAGGACCTTATCTGGTCTTATCCGGTGTCTCTGACCGAATATCCTTTTGGCTACATCGATGCCAATGTCGGTGAGATCACCAACAAGGGTATTGAATTGACCGTGAATGCAACGCCCGTGAAGACGAAAGACTTCACCTGGCAGACCACGCTCAACCTGGCACACAACAAGAACCGGGTGGACAAGCTGACCAATGACAAGTATTTCACCAAGGAGTTCAATCAGGGCGACCCGATGATTGCCGGTGTGTCTGCTAACGGCTATACTCAGCGTATCATCGAGGGTGAGCCGCTCGGAACGTTCTACACCTTTACTTTCGCCGGATACAACGACAAGGGTATTGCCACCTACTATGTCCTCGACGAAAACGGCAAACGCACAGGTGAGACCACTACGGCACCCGACAACGAGCGCGACCGCTCGATCACGGGTTGCGCACAGCCTAAGCTGAACTTGGGATGGAACAACACGCTGACCTACAAGAACTGGAGTGCCTCTTGTTTCTTCACAGGAGTCTTCGGCAACAAGATCTACAATGGCTCACGTGCACAGTACACCAGCCCCGAGATGTTCACCAACGGCAAGAACGTGCTCAAAGAGTTTATCACCGACCGTCCGGCTACCGACATCTCTGGCAACATTCCTTCTGACCGCTTCATCGAGAACGGAAGCTATCTGCGCCTTCAGTCTCTGACCCTGGGCTACACCTTCACCAAGTTCAATGGCTGGTTGCAAAACGCTCAGCTCTACGCTACGATGAACAACGTCTTCGCCATCACCAGCTACAAAGGACTGGATCCTGAGGTGGACTTGGGCGGTATCTCACCGGGCGTGGACTATCGCTGGAGCAACTATCCCCATACACGCACGGTTATGCTGGGCCTGAAAGTAAATTTCTAACATTAACGACGCTACACAATGAAAAATAAGTTTTTTATGTCTTTAGCGGGAGGACTGCTCCTGCTGACGGGCTGCACAGACCTGAATGTGGACGTAGATTCGCTCTACACTAAATATCCCAACAACGATATTGCCGTGGAAGCCAAGATGGCTGATGTCTATTATCAGCTGCGCGGCTGTTTCGGCCGTCGCTATATGGAGGCACAGGAACTGTCGTCTGACGAGTACACGGCTGTCAGCTATGGTGGTGGATGGTACGACAATGGTGCTTATGCCCACCCAAGTCTCCACGCTTACACCAAGGACGATGCCACCATCGACTGGATGGGCGAGCTGATGAGTGGCTGCACCAAGGCCAACACAGTCATCCGTGATCTCACCAATGACGGGGCTGACGAGAAGTACATCGCCCGTGCCCGCGCCATGCGTGCCTTCTTTGAGTTTGTCATGATGGACTGTTGGGGCGACGCACCGATCATGGACCACATCGTCGCAAAAGATGAGATTCTTGAGCGCTCCCCACGCGCCAAGGTGGCTGAGTTCATCGAGTCGGAGCTGAAGGACATCATTCCGCTGCTGACCGACGAGGTGAGTGCCAACACCTATGGCAAGCCGACGAAGTGGATGGCTGAGGCACTGCTCGTGAAGCTCTACATCAACTGGCCGGTCTATACTGCCGCATCTGTGGATCAGTACGACGCTGCTACGGCCAAGAACGAGAAACTCGACGAGTGTATCAAGTATTGCGACGACATCATCAACAGCAAGAAGTTCAACCTCGGCTCCGTGCCTTATCGCAAGAAGTTCTCCTACGACAATGGCTATAAGATCGAGGACTTCATCTATGCACTGCCCTACGACACCTACACGGCAACGGGTATGCAGTACGGTCGTGCCATCACTTGGAAGCAGGCTAAGGACGCGGCCAAGAGCTACTATGGTATGAAGCTCCACAATTCGGCCGGCGGATACGTGACCATGACGCCTGAGTGCGCCGCGCTCTTCAACCTTCCCGGCGACGAGCGCAACCAACTGATCCTCCGTGACACGGTTCATGTCTATGATCCTACGACACAGCTGCCTACCAAGGAAGTGGCTTTGGATAAGGCGGGCAATCCTATCGTGCTCACTTCTTCCATCACGTTGAAGACCAAAGATGAGCATCTCGACGTGGGTGATAATGTCAATGGCTACAACCAGGGCAACCGCAATGTCAAGTTCTTCGTGACCGACGATGACTTCAAGAACGGACGTAACCAGAGCAACGACCTGCCGATCTTCCGCTATGCCGACATCCTGCTGGAGAAGGCTGAGGCCATCACACGCGGTGGTAAAGCTACCAACGGCGACACACCGCAGAGCCTCTTCAACCAGATCCGCAGCTATGTCAAGGCGCCCACCATCGACCACAATCCTTCGCTCAAGGAGATTCTTGATGAGCGTGGACGTGAGTTCCTCGGTGAGAACTGGCGTCGCAACGATATGATTCGTTTCGGTACCTTCGAGGGGCAGTTCTTCCCACACTACACGGAATTCCCAACGGCTAATTTCGACAAGACGCACCGTATTTTCCCTGTCCATAAGGATATCCTCAACGTGAATCCTACTTGGAAGCAGAATCCCGGCTATTAGAAGTAATTCTTAGCAAGCATCTTTCAGCGGGCTATATCCATTTGGATGTAGCCCTCTTTTTCATGGACTCTGTCCACAGGCTGGATTCTCTGTTGTGTGAATGCCTGTATCATGTGGAGTTTTCTTTTGCCAAAGTTGGAAATATAGGGATCTGATAATTGTAAACAACTTGACAAAAACACCTCTCTCTGAACTTTCATTCTAGAGAGCATTTTTGTGTCGGTATCATCCTTTTTCGATGATTTCTTAGTTTTTCCATGCTTTTTCACTGCCGAAAGCGTTTTGAAACTGCCATTTTTGGCTTTTTACTTTTCCAAAAAACCGTTTTTTCACGATCAAAAAGGTGAGATGACCACATCAAAGTACCTTTTTCATCGAAAATTCTCTAGAGAATTTTCGATGAAAAAGGTACTTTAACAAGTTCATCTCAGCACTTTCTTATGCCCATTCTTCCTTTTTGAAGTACAAAGTAAACAGATATGTGTGTAACCTATTATAAATCAATGATTTATAAACTTACTGCCTAAAAGGCTCAAAAATGCGCTGAAAATCGCGAAAATCGCGCCAATGATAGTCATGCTTCAAAAAATCCGATTCTCAGGGGCGGAAAACTGTCAGTTTCAACAACATTTTTGGAAATTCTAATATCGCCGCTTGCTTCTTGCGTTCTATGGGTGACTCTCCGAGGTCGCCTGCTTTTAATAGGTTTCTTTTACCTGTTGCTTCTGAACCTTCTCACTTAGTCGTAAGTCAAGATAAAGGCTTACGTCAAACAGCCAAGTAGATTTACGTCAAACAGCCAAGCGAATTTGCGTCAAACAGTCAAGTAGATTTG
The DNA here is from genome assembly GCA_963656095.1 of Paratractidigestivibacter sp. GTDB lineage: Bacteria > Bacteroidota > Bacteroidia > Bacteroidales > Bacteroidaceae > Prevotella. The sequence goes on along the minus strand of CAVKHS010000019.1, from coordinate 11,182 downwards.
CGTCAAACAGCCAAATGAATTTACGTCAGACAGCCAAGTAAAATTGCGTCAAATTGCCAAATATATTTTAAAACTCTTGGATAATCAATTAATTGTGCGTATCTTTGTTGTCGTAGTTTTTTGTTAAATGGAGCAAGACAGTAACGTCCTACTCTTATGAGGTCTTGTCCGTAATACCCTTCATTCTATGTCTCGCAATATTCTTCTGATCGTTTTCCTGTCTCTGACGACAGTAGTCCATGCCCAGCTGTGGCGTTGTGTCAACCCACTCATCGGCAGTAAGGGGGAGGGACGTGTGTTTGTGGGTCCCACAGTTCCTTTCGGTATGGTGAAGCCAGGTCCCGACTGCCTGTCCATGCCCAATGCCGGATGGGCACCACAACCCGAAATGGTGAAGGGCTTTTCTCAGACCCATGTCAGCGGTACGGGTGGCGGACAGAAATATGGCAATGTGCTGATACAGCCTTTCCGCCGGCATGAGTCGATGACACCGCAACGTTTGTTTCTGCCCGACGGCAAGGTGGTTGCAGTGCCATCCTACCCACGTCATCGCGACAACGAGAATATCACACTCGGAAAGTACAGTTGCCATTTTGAGGATGGAATCGGCGTGGACATCACCACGGCGGCCCGCTGTGCCCTCTATCGTTTCCGCCATGCCGACGGACTGCTCGTTGATGCCGCGTCGTTCTTAGGCATGGACACCATTCCCAATAAGCGCGAGGCTCAGCAATATGTGGCTTCCAGCATCAGCGTCAGCGGGCAGAATGAGGTAAGCGGCTTCACGACGGTGCGCGGCGGATGGAACAATGGCAGTCCCTATACGGTTTACTTCTGTATGCAGAGCAGTGCGCCGTTTGCGAAATCCCGGCTGTTCGGTGGTCGCGCTGCCTCGGTCTGGTGGGGCGACAGCGTCGTGGAGGTGAAGGTCGGCATCTCTTACGTGTCTGTGGAACAGGCCCGCCACAATATCGTCGGTCATGACTTCAACACGCAGTTGCGTTTGCTGCGCCAGGAGTGGAACGAGACCTTGGCGCGCGTGCCTTATGAGGGCAACAGCCGTGAACGACGCATATTCTATACAGCACTTTATCACGCCCTGCTCATGCCGGTGGACAAGACCGGCGAGTGTCCGCAATGGTCGGGCACGCCCTACTACGATGATTTCTATGCCCTATGGGATACCTACCGCACATCGATGCCCCTGCTCATGGAGTACTACCCCGAACGGGCCACAGACATCGTACGGGCACTCTTGGCAATCTATCGCCATGAGGGTTACATGCCCGACGCACGCAGTGGAGACAGCAACGGACGCACGCAGGGAGGCTCCCATGCCGACGTGGTCATCGCTGAGGCTTATGCCCGTGGACTGAAGGGTATCGACTATCGTGAGGCGTTGCAGGCGGTGCTTAAGGACGGGGACGTGCCACCCGAAGACGACGAGAAGGAAGGACGTGGCGGGCTGCATGAGTATATCCGGTTGGGCTACGTGCCTTATGGCATTCCACGCGCAGGTACCCGCACCGTGGAGTACAGCTACGACGACTGGTGCATTGCGCAGGTAGCCAAAGGACTTGGCAAGCGTGCGATCTATAATAGGTATATGCGCCGCTCCCGTTCGTGGCAGAACCTCTGGCGCAAGGACTATGAATGGCACGGCATGACGGGATTTATCCTGCCGCGTGATGCCAGAGGCCGGTGGCTTGACTCGGTGGAGTGGGGACGCTCCGAGAGCTTCCGACCAAAGATCGCTTATCGGCCCGACACCAAGGTGGCACCGTGGTATATCCCTTGGTGGAACACCTTCTTCTACGAGGGGCTGTCGGCGGAATACTCCTTGAGTGTACCTCACGATGTGCTGACACTCATCCAACTTTGTGGCGGTGATTCTGCCTTTCGCCGTCGGTTGGACATCTTCTTCGACGAGGGACACTACAATGTGGGTAACGAGCCGTCGTTCCTTACACCTTATTTATATAGCTACATCGGCCGCGCCGATCTCAGCAGCCGACGTGTGGCGGACATCGTTCTCCGTTGCTTTTCCGACAAAGCCGACGGCCTGCCGGGCAACGACGACAGCGGCGCTATGTCGGCTTGGCTGCTTTGGGCCATGCTCGGTCGCTATCCCGTAGCCGGACAAGGGAAATATATCACGATCGAACCGGTACACTTCCCCCCAAAAACGGTGTCTACGGGCGATGGCGAAACCACGGTGCACTTTGTGCTCAACCGACAGTATCGTAACTGGCCACTACGTTGGCGCTGGCAGGGCGACACGCTGGTGGTGACCTGCCACGACTGCTCGTATCGTTTGCCGCGCCGTGTCGTTGACCATGCCAAAGGCTTCTGTTGGGAGAGTCCGCAGAAAACGGGCGCAAAATACGATGCTGAGGGAACGTTTCTTTTCATCTCGCGCGATGCGCTCGACAGTCTTCAACATACTGGTCGTTTTGTCTACGATGGCATCACGTGGCGACGCATGGACGAGAACGGACAGTGCATCCATGTGCGTGCCGATGAAGACGGTACAGAAATGTGGATTTCAACAAGTTTGCCTTTTCCTTGGGTGATTAGGATGCAGGGCAATCAGTTAGGAATAGACTGGAAGGTAGATACTCCTTTTCAAGAATTTGAGAATTGAGAGAACGCTCTCTGATTCTCAAATTCTTGAATCATAAGTTTCTCTGTATTATATATTCTTCTCCATGATGAAGTCGTTCATGAAGAAACCATGCCCGATGGGAAAGTCACCGCGGCTGGTCACTTTCATGCCTTGGTGTGTATAGAAGTGCTTGGCACGGTTATGGCGGTTGACATGCAGGAAGAGTGTGCAAGGCTCAGGATGCTGTTCCTTGACAAAGGCGACAGCGGCATTGAAGAGTTGTCTGCCTAAGTGCTGGCTCTGATAGACCGGGAGAATGTATATCTTTTGCAGTTCGTATCGGTCTGCTTCTGTCGGTTGTACCGATGCATATCCTGCCGGCTTGTCGTCAACGAAGAGCAGCAGATAGGTATGATGCTCGACAGTCATCTGCCGACGGAGCGATGCTTCGGAGTACATCATGTCCATCATGTATTCGCACTGTTCCCGTGTGATGATGGTCTGGTAGGTGTCGGGGAATACTTTCTCCGCCATCGCCCTGATGATAGGAATGTCGTTGAGGGTTGCTTTTCTGATAGTTGTAGTCATGTTGTTAGGTTTATATTAGTCAAATCTGATGAGGAATGCTTTCGTGTACAAAGATACGCATATTTCGTGAAAGTAGCAATAGATAGTCTTGCTTTGCGTCTTAAAATAGCGAAAATAATCGTAACTTTGTAGGGACTCTAACATTTGACTGAACATGAAAGCAAAAACCTCTGCTGTTTGCTGGCCGCAACCCTGGCGCTGGATAGCAATATCGTCTTTACTACTATGCGCAATCTTCTTGCACGCTTTGCCGCTTACAGCCCAAAAACGTAGCGAGCTGAATAATCCTGTCCAAAGGACTTATCAGTGGATGGGAGGCATCTATTACGCCTATCCCGTACCGCCCGCCGACTGCTTTGCCCCCGCGCCGGAGGGCTATCGCCTGGTCTGTCTCAGCCATTACGGACGTCATGGCTCACGCTGGATGACGAGTGACAAACGCTATGAATGGCTGTGGCAACAGTTCGAAGACGAGAAACTGCTGACACGGCGGGGGCGTAGCGTACGCAGTCGGCTGAAAAAGATCTGTGACAACGCACGGGGCAATGGCGGACAGCTGTCGCCCGTGGGAGTGCGACAACAGCAGGGACTTGCTGCCCGCATGGTATCTCGTTTCCCGCAGATGTTCAGTTCGGAGAGCCATGTAACCGCAAGGTCGAGTGTAGTGCGCCGTTGCCGCAAGAGCATGGAAGCCTTTGTGAAAGAGTTGACGACCTTTGATCTTGGCGCTCGGATAGACATGCGCACCGACTCGGCCGACATGCAGTGGATGAGCCGTGAGAGTCCCGACGAGACGCTGCTGAAACTACAGACCGATAAGAATTGGACGCTGCCTACACATCGCTTGCTTTCCTCGCTCTTCCGTCACCCCGAAACCATCGCCGACACGGCGCGCCTCTTCTCTGAACTCTATGCTGTGGCTTCCGACCTACAGGATGTTGACTTGCCCGGCATCTCGCTCTACGATCTGTTCACTTTCGACGAGATGCGCTATTGCTTTCAGCGCTCGTGCCGCGAGATGCGCTACGAGAATGGTTGTGATCCGGCCAATCACGGTATCCCGGCACAGTGCGCTGCCAATCTGTGGGGCAATATCGTACTTTGCGCTGACAGTGTCTTGGCCTCAGGAAAGCCCGGAGTGACGCTGCGTTTCGGTCACGATACTGCCCTCTATCGCCTGCTGAGTCTGTTCGGTGCCTCGCCCGTGGTGGACGACAGTCTGAACCTTGGAGATCTGGTGCCGATGGCTGCCAACTTGCAGATGCTGTTCTACCGCAACCGGCAGGACAGCGTGGTAGTGGCTTTATACCTCAATGAATGCCCGATGTCGCTGCATGGTATACATCCGGCCTTTACGCTTGATACTTGGAATGTTCCGTTTTATTCGTGGACAGCATTGAAATGTCATCTTCATCATTACCTTGACCGTCAGAAATGGGCGGATCGCACGAGCGCCATCAACACGATGGTGGGTACCGACTACGCCACGACAGCATCTGCCGGATGCTATGGCAAAGGATCGGAGGAGCATGGACAGACGCTGCCCGCGGTGCTCGTGCCTCATGGCATGAACTTCTGGACACCACAGACACAAGACACAGAACAGAAGTGCCGCGCCCCTTATTATTATAGAGACTCACTGTTTCAAGGTTTCCGTGTCAGTCACTGGCTTGTAGGCGGTTGTACCCAGGACTATGGCTCCTTTACGCTCATGCCGATGATGGGGCGTATGCGGTTGAAGCTGGAAGAGCGCGCCACACCGTTCAATCACAACGATGAGTTGAGCCATCCTTATTATTATGGTGTCTATCTGACTAAAGAGAAGCTGATGACCGAGATGACGGCGACCAGCCGCGCCGCTATCTTCCGCTTTATGCCCGACGAGGTAGGACAGCTGCATGTCGTCGTGAATCCCAATAGCGACTATCGCAAAGGCTTTGTGGCAGTGGACTCTGCCCGTCAGTGCATCTGGGGCTACAACCCCGTGCATCGCATCTATCAGGGCTGGGGCGAGCGGGCCGGTTTTAGCGGTTGGTTTGTGGTGCAGTTCCAGCGTCCTTTCCGTCAGTGTGGCGTGAAAGACTCTGTAGCCTATGTCAGCCTCGACGTGAAAGCGGGTGAGCAGGTGCTGGTCAAGGCGGCCACAAGTTTCACGGGTATCGACGGTGCTTGGCGCAATCTCCGCGCTGAGCTTCCGGGCTGGGACTTCCTTGGTACGCGTCTCGCTCTTGACAGCATTTGGCAGAATGAACTGCGTACGATCGAAGTGGAAGACAACGACAAGGCAAAGGTCAATCAGTTTTATGGTGCTCTCTACCGCACCGCTTTCGAACCGCACGCCATCAGTGATGTCGATGGGCGCTATCCGGCCTTTGCCTCGGGCAAGCCGATGATGCCCGACAGCACAGACACGAGTCGCACTCGCTACATGGACTTCTCGATGTGGGACATCTATCGTGCTGAGTCTCCCTTGCTGCTCTTGACGCATCCGCAGATGGCTTCCGACATGATACAGAGCCTCGGAGGTATGTACCGTGAGGGCGGTTGGATGCCGATCTTCCCCTGCTGGAACAGTTATACCAGTGCGATGATTGGTGATCATGCCGCCGCGCTTGTGGCTGACGCGGTGGCAAAGGGACTTGATCGTACGCATCCCTTTGACCTCAAAACGGTCTATTCGGGACTGCGCAAGAATGCTTTTGAAAGTCCGAAAAGCTATCAGGATTACGCCAGCGGCATGGGACGGCGCGCGCTGAAGAGTTGGCTGCGCTATGGATCCATCCCGTTGGAAGACAGTGTGAAGGAGGCTTTTCACACTCAGGAACAGGTGTCGCGAACACTGGAATATGCCTATGACGACTACTGCGTGGCGCAGGTGGCCAAGGCGCTGAACCAGAAAAAAGACTATGAGATGCTGATGCGACGTTCACACAACTGGGTGAACGTACTGAATCCCCGTACGGGTTGGGTCGACGGTCGCCACGCTAATGGCCGTTGGCTGATGAACCGTGACCTGACGAGTCGCCTGCCGTTTATTACAGAGGGCACCGTCATGCACTATAGTTTCTATGTACCGCACGACATTCCCGGACTGATCAAGGCGATGGGCGGACGGCAATCGTTTATCCAAAAACTCGACACGCTCTTTGGCTTCCGATATGATGGACGTCGCGACAGCACCTATTATTATTGGCATGGCAATGAGCCTTGTCATCATATCGCCTACCTCTATGCCCTGGCTGGTGAGCCGTGGAAGACTCAGCTGTTGGTGAGTGATATCTTGCGGACAGAGTATCGTGATATCCCTGGCGGACTGTCCGGTAACGACGATGCCGGACAGATGAGTGCCTGGCAGGTGTTCTCCATGCTTGGCTTCTATCCTGTCTGTCCCGGCACTGCGGAGTATGTCATCGGTACACCGTCGTTCCGTCGTGCACGCATCGGACGTCTGACGATAGAGACGCGCGGTGGTGGCAACGGCAATTGCTATATCCTGCGCATGACGTGGAACGGACAACCTTACACCCGCTACACCCTTAGCCATGAAATGCTGACCGATGGTGGACACCTCGTCATAGAGTTAGGATCTAAGCCACTGAGGTGATGGAGGTTATTCCATGCGTGTGCTGTATGAACCAAATTCATACAGCTGCATTTTCTTGACGCATAATTAAGTGAACTCTACGCAAAATCAAGTGAATATCAGAGTAAATTCCACACAAAAACGGACGAATATCAAGCACTATTCCTCACTTTTTCAAAGGAAAGAGGACGCGATGTTGCGCCGAATCGTCGAAAACGTGTATTCTCTCTTTCTGTTGCTTGGTTCTGTTAGTTGCTGCTTGGCAGCAACGGGAAGTCTTATCCTCGTTGCAGTGTCTTAATCTGTTCTCTGTTCAGCTAATAGTTATCAACAAACAAAGGCCTCCGCGGAATTCCGCGGAGGCCTTTGTAGTTAGGATGAAGTCTGTTACTTATCAGAGCAAACCTCTTCTTAATTGTTGCTCTTTCCGAAGATGCGGAGCAGATAGAGGAAGAGGTTGATGAAGTCGAGGTAAAGCTCCAGTGCACCGAGCAGTGCGATCTTCTGTGAACTCTCGCTCATGTCGGGCTGCATGGCCAAAGCCTGCTTGATGCGCTGGCTGTCCCATGCGGTGAGACCCACGAAGAGCAGTACGCCAATGTAGCTGAGAATGAGGTCAAAACCGGAACTGCGCAGGAACATGTTTACCACCGAGGCGATGATGATACCGATGAGTGCCATGAACAGAATGTTGCCGATCTTGGCCAGATTGGTCTTCGTCACATAGCCGTAAAGGGCCATGGCACCGAACGTACCGGCAGAGATGAAAAATACCTCAGTGATGCTCGTCATCGTGTAGACGAGGAAGATGCTCGACAGTGTCACGCCGTTTAGCGCCGAATAGATGATGAAGAGCGTGGTGGCGGTGGACAGCGACAGCTTATCGATCCGGGCCGTGGTGTAGAATACCAATCCTAACTCAGCAATCAACAGTATCCAGATGGCTGCCCGGCTGCTGTAGAGAGCCGTTATCAAGTGAGGACTGCTGGCCACGCCAAAGGCACATACGCCGGTGATGACCAGTGCCAATGCCATCCACACATATACCTTTCGCATCAGCGCAGGAAAAGCGGCAGAGAGCGCGCCTTCGCGCTGGCGAACGATCTGTTCCAAATCTTGTACTTCCATTGTTGTTCTTCTTTAGTTATGTTTATCGTTTACTTTTATCTGCAAATATATTGCTTTACCTTCTGAAAAGCAAGAAATATGCCAATAACTGTGTGCGATTTAATGTTTTTTGTATTGCTGCTTGTTGTCTTTTGATACCTTTTCAGTAATTTTGCGTACTATTCATCATAACCAAGACAAGATGACACTATATCATAACATGACAAAAGGATGGCTGTGTGCCCTGTTGGCAGTCTTCGGTTGGACTGTGGTTTGTGCGCAAGGGGCATGGGAAGTACAGACAATACAGTTACACAATGGGTTCACCGTGTGGCTTAATGTCGACCACAGTCAGCCCAAGATCTATGGTGCGGTGGTGGTGAAGGCCGGCGCCAAAGACTGTCCCAACACAGGTATTGCCCACTATTTTGAGCACCTGATGTTCAAGGGTACCGACAAGATTGGCACCGTGAACTATGAAAAAGAGAAGCCGTGGCTTGACAGCATCTCGCATCAATACGACTTGCTGGCCGCCACGAGCGATGCCTCGCGCAGACTGGCTATCCAAAAACACATCAACGCGCTGTCGGTTCGTGCGGCTGACTATGCCATTCCCAACGAGTTTCAAAATCTCATCACTCGCTTCGGCGGTACAGGGCTCAACGCTTATACTTCGTTCGACGAGACGGTTTTTCACAACACGTTTTCATCGCAGTATCTGCCGCAGTGGTGCGAGCTCTATGCTGAGCGCTTTCTATCACCGGTCTTCCGTCTGTTCCAGGGCGAGTTGGAAACGGTGTATGAGGAGAAGAATATGTACTCCGACAACATGCTCGCGCAGGCTGCAGAGGCTGCCCAACGCTACGCGCTGGCCGGTACACCCTACGCTTACCCCATCATTGGGGCCACTGACAGTTTGAAAAACCCGAGACTCAGCGAGATGATGCGCTTCTTTCACCGCTATTATGTGGCAGGCAATATGGGACTCATCCTCTGCGGTGACCTGCGCACCGACTCCATCGTGTCGCTGCTCGAGCGTACCTTTGGACGGTTGCCCATGGGCGAGGCCCCGCAGACGCTCAAAGCGGTGCTGCGTGACTTCCGTGGTTCGAAACCGCTGAAATTGAAACTTCCGATACCTATTGTCAAGGCTGAAGGCTATGCTTTCCTTGCTCCACAGGAGGGCAGTCGCGATGAGGCTCCCTTCCAGGTGATGATGACGATGCTGTCCAATCCGTCCCACACCGGACTGCTCGACTCACTTGACAATGCCGGAAAGGTGATGGCGGCCATGGCCGGAAGCTATTACTTCAAGGACTTCGGCGCTTTTGGCTTTGGCTTCGTGCCCAATCTGCCCTTAGGCTCTAAGAAGAAAGCAAGCCGCCGCTGCTGGCAAGCCATCAACCGCTTGCGCACCGGACAGTTTTCCGAAGCTCAGCTGCAAGCGGTGAAACGCTCGCTCCGTCGGCAGAGACTGTTGGCACTGGAGGCCATCAGCGGGCGGAGCTCAGCCATGATCAACGCTTTCTCGCATGGAATGAGCTGGAAGTCGGTGCTTGCCCAGGCAGGACGTATCGACAGCGTCAGCCACGATGATGTCGTCAGGGTGGCGTGTACCTATTTCAATGATGACTCGCTCGTGGTGAAGAAGACCTTTGGGCATTATCCCAAGGAGCGGGTGGCACAGCCCGGCTATCAGCCTGTGCGGGCCCGTCATGCCGGTGAGCAGAGTGACTATGCCAAGCAACTCGAAGCGCAGCCCGTGGATTCGGTGGCGCCGAAACTCGTTGATTTCAAGCACGATGTTGCAGAACGCTCCTTACGTCCTTTGGTCCGACTCTATGGAGTGAGGAATCCCGATAACGATATTTTCTCGCTTCAACTCTGCTATCGCCGTGGCTCTGCCTCCGACCACCGTATAGAAATATTGGGAGACTACCTCAATCGCGTAGGTACAACATCAATGACGCGCCAGCAACTGGGCCGTGCTCTTCAGCAGTTGGGAGCTACGCTCGACGTGGCAACTGACGCAGGTAATGTCGAGGTGAAGTTGATGGGCTTTGATTCTCAGCTTGTTCCCGCCCTTCGCCTGTTGCGCTCGTTCCTTGACAGCACGGCGGCCGACAATGCCAAGCTCCGTGTCTGCTGCAAAGAACTCAAACTCGACCATCAGTCGTTCTTGAAAGAGAATGCCAACATTGCGGATGCCATCTATCAAAAGGTTGCCTTTGGCGACAGTTCTTCTTTCCTTACCCACCTGACTGCCAAGGAGGCACGGCGGCTTAAGGCCTCTGAACTTGTGAACCTCTTCCGCGAGCTGCAGCGCAGTCAGCTCGACATTATCTACACGGGTACGCTGCCCATGGACAGTGTGGTCCGCCTTGCGGAGGCCACTCTGCCGCTTAACCGAGTGAGCCGTCCTTGGCGTCCGGTGCTCCATCCTTTGCAGCCGGTTGCCATGCCCACGGTCTTTGTCTATGATAATCCGCGGGCCCGGCAGACTATCGTCGGATCTTATCAGCAGGTGGGAGTTTTGTCCACGGAGGCACAGCGGGCTCCGTTCCGTTTATGGGGAACCTATTTCGGCGGTGGCATGTCGTCGGTGCTGTTCCAGGATATTCGTGAGTTCCGCTCTTATGCTTACTATGCTTATGGCCGCTGGCTCCAGCCCGACCTGCTCGTGCATCCTCTGTCGCCCTGCGCTTATGTCACCCGCTTAGGCTGTCAGTCCGATAAGACGATGGCGGCGCTTGGCGTTCTCGACTCCGTTCTCCGCGATATGCCTGTGCGCGAAGGGAATATTCAGGCAGCGCGCCAAGGCTTGGCCAATATCATCAACAACAGCTATCCCGTCTTCCGCTCGTTGGGCAACTTCGTCGCCGCTTGCCGGTTGAAAGGCTATACCCAGGATCCCGACTTAGCGACACTCCGTCTATTACCTACTTTGGGCATAGGAGATGTCACTCGCTTCTACCGGTCGCATGTACAAACGGCGCCCACCAGCTATATCATCGTGGGCGACAAGCGCAAACTCAACATCGATCAGTTGAAGCGCTATGGTAGAGTCGTCTTCCTGCAAAAGCACGACATCGTCAGATAAGTACGATTGCATCAGTGTACACGGTTAGTTCCCTTGTATGCCGTGAATGCCGATGCAGCCTTGCACTACTCTTGTTGTGCAGGACTCCGGTCTCGTCGCGCTGGGCTTCTGTTTCGTTGTGCTGTGTTCTGTAGGTTGCTGCTATGCAGCGACGCGCGTCCTTGTTACTCCTTGCTATCTTCTCCCCATATAATATAAT